>NZ_CP108677.1:2850960-4276440 GCF_035994945.1 Streptomyces sp. NBC_01216 | reverse complement strand
AGCCGAGCGCGACGTCCAGGAACTCGCTCATGACCCTCCCCCTGACATGTCGGTCCTTCCGGCCCCCGGCATGGGTCCGGGCCGGCGTCCTCCGGCGGGACCATCCTGACAGGACCACAAGGCCCGGGACATTGCCGTTTTCCGGCAGTCTTGCCGCCTTCTCGATGCCGGTGGCGACACCTCGGCCGCGGCATGCGAGTCTTGGGCACCGGGTGTCACGTGCACATCGCGCACACCGGGTGCGCGGGGAGGGCGGGGAGGCGAAGTGACGGATGGGGAGCGGGTCCTGGCGTACCTGGAGGGGTACCCGGACATCCTGGCGCGGGTCTGCGCCACCGGCAGGCTGCTGACCCGCGAGGAGCGGGAGGCGCTGCGGTCGCGCGGGGAACGCGCCGCGGAGGCCGGCATCGGACTGCGCACACTGGTCCGCGCCCACCTCTCGGCGGCCCAGCGGGTCCGGGCGGGCCTGCCGCGCCCCGCGTCGGAGCACCTGCTGACCGCGGTCGAACAGGCCGTGGACGCCTTCGCCGAGGGCCACGAGCGCGCACAGCACCTGGCCATGCGCCAGGAGGAGGCGGCCCGGCGGGAGTTCATCGACGACCTGCTGTACGGGCGCAGCCCCCTCGGCCGCCTCGCCGAGCGTGCCGAACGCTTCGGGCTGCTCCTCTCGCACGCCCACGCCGTGGCCGTCGCCCAGGGCTCGGAACCGTACAACGACGGGTACGCCGTCACCCGGGGCGTCGAGTCCGCGCTGGTCTCACGCTTCGGCAACCGCCGGATCCTGCTCACCACCAAGGACGGCCGGCTGATCTGCATCGCCCCGGGCGACGAACCGGACGTCCTGGCGTACTTCGCCAAGCAGGCGTACGCGGCGACCGACGGCGGCCAGGTCGCCATCGGCCGCCCGCACCCCGGCGCCGGCGGGGTCGTCCACTCGTACGAAGAGGCGCTCAACGCCCTCGAGCTGGCCGCGCGGATGGATCTGGACGCCCCGGTACTGCACGCCGCGGACCTCCTCGTGTACCCCGTGCTCACCCGTGACCGCCAGGCCATGGCCGATCTGGTGCGCAGCGTGCTCGGCCCCCTCCAGCAAGCCCGCGGCGGCGCCCAGCCCCTCCTCGACACCCTCACCGCGTACTTCGACACCAACTGCGTGGCGGCCGAGGCGGCCCGGCGCCTGTCCCTGAGCGTCCGCGCCGTCACCTACCGGCTCGACCGCATCAACCGGTTGACCGGCGCCAACCCGGGAGACGCCGTACAGCGCTACACCCTGCAGACCGCCGTCATCGGCGCCCGTCTCCTGAACTGGCCCGAGCAGCCGCTCTGACACCCTGTCGGTGGGGAGCCGCCCGGTCCGCTTCCCGCCGGGCCTCGGCTGTCCCGGCGGACGGGCACCTCCCCGGCCCGCGCCCGTACCCGCGAGCGCTCGACAACGGCATCAAAGGCGCGTCAAGATTGCCGGACACTGGCAGTGAACTGCTGTACGGGCCGGTGGAACAATCCTCTGGACGGCGGAAACGTTCAGTAGTCGAAGGAGCTGGGCATGGCTTGGTTTCTCGGTCTCGGCATGGTCGGGCTCGTGCTGCTGGTCCTGGCCCTGCTCTTCGACGGCGTGCTGGAGGGAATCCTCGACGGCATCGGCGGGGGACTGGACGGATTCCTGTCGTTGCCGGTGATCGCCGGTTTCGTGTCGACGCTGGGTTTCACGGGGGCGATCACGATGGGGGTCACCGGTACGGGGGCGGGGGTCGCCACCGGCGCGGGCGTGGCCACGGGGGGTGCCGTCGCCTGGCTGACCTGGAAGTTCAGCCGGGCGTTGATGCACGACAACGCCGCGCCCGCGCCGCGGGGCGAGGACCTCGCGGGGGCGCCGGGAGCGGTCGTCACCGCCATCCCGGCGGACGGCTACGGCGAGGTGCTGCTGCACCTCGCCGGTCAGCCGGTGAAGTACGCCGCCAAGTCGGCCGCACCGCTCGCGCGGGGCACCGAGGTATGGGTCGAGAACCTGCTGTCACCCACAGCGGTCCTCGTCCGGCCCGTGGAACGCTGAGAGCCTGTCGGGGGACCTTCGCCCGGTCGGAGGTCCGCCGGCAGACTCCGAGGCGCCACGCGTCCTGCTCACCCGTTCAACCAGGCTCGAAATCAAAGGGATGTGTGTCATGAGCCCTGTACTCACCGCTGTGGTGGGCATCGTCGTACTCGTCGTCCTGCTCGCCCTCGTCGTCATCACCCGGTACAAGGTCGCGGGTCCCAGCGAGGCGTTCATCATCACCGGCAGACGGGGCAAGCAGTCCACCGACCCGACCACAGGCCGGGTCTTCACCGACAACAGCGGCCAGAAGGTCGTGGTCGGCGGCGGCGTCTTCGTCGTCCCCTTCGTCCAGCAGAAGTTCACCCTCGACCTGTCCAGCCGCCACATCCCCGTCGCGGTACGCGGCGCGGTCACCCTGCGCGGGGTGAAGGCGAACCTGGAGGGCGTCGCGATCGTCAAGGTCGGGGGCACCGAGGACTCCATCCGGGCCGCCGCCCAGCGCTTCCTGATGCAGCAGGACGGCATCGTGGGCTTCACCCAGGAGGTGCTCTCCGGAGCGCTGCGCTCCATCGTGGGCCGGATGTCGGTCGAGGACATCATCCGCGACCGCGCCGTCTTCGCGGGGCAGGTCGCCGAGGAGGCCGAGGCCAGCCTGTCCGGCCAGGGCCTGGTACTCGACGCCTTCCAGATCCAGGACATCGCCACCGAGGGCTCGTACCTGGAGGACCTCGGCCGCCCGGAGGCCGCCCGCGCCAAGCAGGAGGCCGACATCGCCGAGGCCGTCGCACGGCGTGCCGCCGAACAGGCCCGGCTCAAGGCGGAGGAGGAGATCGCGATCGCCCAGCGGACCCTCTACCTGAAGCAGGCCGAGATCAAGGCTCAGACGGACGAGGCCACCGCGCAGGCCAACGCCGCCGGTCCGCTCGCCGAGGCCGCCCGTCAGCAGGACATCCTCGGCGAGCAGGAGAAGGTCGCCGAACGACAGGCCGCGCTGACCGACCGCCAGCTCGACACCCAGGTCCGCAAGCCCGCCGACGCGGCCCGCTACCAGGCCGAGCAGGAGGCCGAGGCCCGCCGGATCGCCCTGGTCAAGGAGGCCGAGGCGGACGCCGAGCGGTCGCGCCTGACCGGTGAGGGCCAGAAGGCCCAGCGCGCCGCCCTCGCCGACGCCGTACGCATCGAGGGTGAGGCGGAGGCCGCCGCCACCGCCGCCAAGGGACGCGCCGAGGCCGAGGCCATGCAGAAGAAGGCGGCCGCGTTCGCCCAGTACGGCGACGCCGCCGTCCTGCAGATGCTCGTCGAGGTGCTCCCGCAGGTCGTCGGCAAGGCCGCCGAACCGCTCGCCGCCATCGACAAGATGACCGTCATCTCGACCGACGGCGCCAGCCGGCTGTCCCGCACCGTCACGGACAATGTCGCCCAGGGCATGGAACTCCTCAGCTCCACCACCGGGGTCGACCTCGCCTCCCTGCTGCAGGGCATCACCGGCAAGCAGCCGCAGGTCCCCGCCCCGGCGGCGGCGCCCGCCTCCGACGACGGCGCCATCGAGATCAACGGCTGACGGCCCGGCGGGTGGCCACGGCGGACCGGCCCGCCGCGTCGGACACGGTGCATCGCACCCGACGCGGCGGGCCGGTCCCGTCTGCCGCACGGTGCGGGCCCCCGCGGTCACCGCCCCGAATCCGGTCCGGATAGTTTGGACGCCGGGCCGGCCGCGCCGTCCGGCCCGCGTCGCGCCGAGGGGTGACGCGGACCGACGGCCGGATGGACGGCCCGGGAACGAGACAGGGGGAACGGTCGTGCTGCCGCTGCCGCACCAGAGCCAGCGCGGGGACCAGGCCGGCCACATGGTCGTCTGCGGCGAAGACGGCCTCGCGCACCGGCTGGCAGCCGAGTTACGGGACGTCTACCGCCAAGAGGTCGTCCTCGTCGTCCCCGGCGACCGCGCCGAGGGACGGCCCGGCATGCAGCACGCCGCGCTCACCCGGGCCGCCGGGCTGATGGGCCGCTTCGGCACGGCCACCAGACGATCCGCCGGTCCGGCTCCCGACGACACCATCGGCGGAACCCCGGCGCCCGTACGGGAGGTGACGTCGGACGCCCCGACGGAGACGACGCTCCTGCGGGCCGGAGTCACCGGGGCGGCGGCGCTGGCCCTGCTGTACGAGGACGACGAGACCAACGTCCGGGCCGCGCTCGCAGCCCGGCGCCTCAGCCCCGGGCTGCGGCTCGTGATCCGCATGTACAACCGCAAGCTCGGCCAGCACATGGAGGAACTGCTCGACCAGGCCGCCCTCGTGGCGATGCCGGGCATGGAGCGGGCCGTCCTGGACGCCTCCACGACAGTGCTCTCGGACGCGGACACCGCCGCCCCCGCGCTCGCCGCCACCGCCGTCGCCGGCACCAGCAAGGTCGTCCAGGCCGACGGCCTGCTCCTGCGCGCCGTGGAACGGACCCCGCCGGACCCGGGCCGGGTCCCCGACCCCGGACTGTGCACACTGGCCCTGCTGTCCTCCACCACCGCCGACCCGGGCGGCGCCGAAGGCTCCGACTCCAGCGGCCCCCAAGGACCCCAACTACTGCCCGACGAGCGGACGGTACGCTCCGCGACCGGGCGCGGGACCATCGTCCTGGAGACCCTCCGCCAGGCCGGTCCCGCACTGCCGGGGCGACGCCTCGCCCGCGGGGCCCCGTTGGCCGAACTCTTCTCCAGCCGCCTGCGCTGGGCCCTCGCGGGCATCGCCTGCTCGGTCCTCGCCCTGACCGCCGCCGCCATGGTGGCCACCGACACGGGCCCGGTACAGGCCGCCTACCTCACCCTGCTCGACCTGTTCTCCATCAACGACCCCGCCCTCGGCCAGTCGACCGCCCGTCAGGTCCTGCAACTCCTCTCCGGCCTGGTGGGCCTGGCGCTGCTGCCCCTCCTCGTCGCCGGCGCCCTCGAAGCGCTCGGAACCTTCCGCGGCGCGGGCGCGCTGAGCCGGCCGCCCCGGGGACTTTCCGGCCATGTCGTCCTGCTCGGCCTCGGCAAGGTCGGCACCCGGGTCCTGGCCCGGCTGCGCGAACTCGGCATCCCCGTCGTCTGCGTGGAGGAGGACCCCGACGCCCGCGGCATCCCCCTCGCCCGCAGCCTCGGCGTGCCCGTCGTCCTCGGTGACGTCACCGAGGAGGGCGTACTGGAGTCCGCCAAGAGCTACCGCGCCCACGCCCTGCTGGCGCTCACCAGCTCCGACACGACCAACCTCGAGGCCACGCTCTACGCCCGCGCCCTCAAGCCCGACCTGCGGGTGGCACTGCGGCTGTACGACGACGACTTCGCCACCGCCGTCTACCGCACCCTGCGCACCGCCCACCCCGACGCCCTCACCCGCAGCCGCAGCGTCTCCCACCTCGCCGCCCCCGCCTTCGCCGGAGCCATGATGGGCCGTCAGATCCTCGGTGCCATACCCGTGGAACGCAAGGTGCTGCTCTTCGCGGCCCTCCTGGTGGCCGGACACCCCCAGTTCGAAGGCCGCACGGTCGATGAGGCGTTCCGGCCCGGCGCCTGGCGCATCCTCGCGCTGGACACCGCCACCCCGGCGGCCCGCCGCCCCGACCTCGCCTCCGCCCACCGCGACGGCGAGCAGCCCCAGCTCCTCTGGGACCTGCACCCGGGCTACGTCCTGCGGCCCGAGGACCGCGTGGTCATCGCCGCGACCCGCCGCGGCCTCGCGGAGCTCCTGGCCACACCGCCACGCCCCGGGGGCGGCCCGTGAGCCGACCGGCGTGCGACGCAGGCCCCCCTGTCGCCCTCCAGGTCACCCGCCCGCCCCGGCGGCCCACGGCCGGGCCCGCGCGGCGGGAGCGGCGGGAGCGGCGGGAGCGGCGGGAGCGGCGGAACGCCCGGATTCGATTCGATAAACCCTGCGCGGGGGCGGCTCGGCGGCCCCCCGACCGTTGCATAGGCTCAAGGTATCCGGGCGCCTCGACCGGGTCCGCACGCGGGACGGCGCCGGACCCGCGGCGAGCCGCGCCACCACCGGACCCCGGAGATCGCCTTGCCCGACCAGCGAGCGGCTGGAACACGCGTCCTGACTCTGCTCCCCTACGCCGTGATGGCACTGACGGCGCTCGCCGACATCATCGCCGGCCCCACGGTCGGCCTGCTGCCCCTGATCGCCCTGGGGCCCGCCTTCGCCGGACTCACCGGCGGCCCGCGGCGCACCGCGCTGATCGGCGCGGTCGCCCTCGTCCTGTGCCTCGCACTGGGGTGGTACGACGGCCTGTTCCCCGGCCGCCGCGGGGCGACGGCCATGGTGTCGGTGGCCGGCGTCACGGCCGCGGGCCTGCTCGCGGCGGTCATGCGCCAGCGACGCGAGGCCGAACTCGCGAACGTCCGCTCGATCGCGGAGGTGGCACAACGAGTGCTGCTGCGCCCCGTTCCGCGTACCGCCGGGGAACTCAGCATCGCGGTCTCCTACACCGCCGCGGTCGCCGAGGCCCGCATCGGCGGAGACCTCTACGAGGTGGTCACCTCACCCGGCGGCGTACGCGTCATCGTCGGCGACGTCCAGGGAAAGGGACTCGACGCCGTGGAGACGGCGGCCGACGTCCTCGGCGCCTTCCGCGAGGCCGCGCACGACGAGGCGGAGCTCACGGGGGTCAGCGCACGGCTGGAGCGGGCCATGAACCGGACGCTGCGCGGCGAACGCTTCGTCACGGCGGTCATAGCCGAGATCCGGCAGGACCGCAGCCTGGCCCTGGTCAACTACGGCCATCCGTCCCCCCTGCTCGTCCGCGGCGACGGCACGGCCTCCTTCCTCGACCCGGATGTCCGCGCCGTCCCGCTCGGCCTCGGGCTCCACGGGGGCCGTCTGCCCCAGAAACTCACGACGACGTTCCGTCCGGGCGACCAGCTCCTGCTCTACACGGACGGGGTCACCGAGGCCCGGGACGACGAGGGGACCTTCTACCCCCTCGCCTCACGCCTGCACCTGCTGCGGGGCGCCACCCCGGAAGGCGCCCTCGACGCCCTGCACCACGACGTCGCCGCCCACGCCGGCGGCCCGCTGGGCGACGACGCCGCCATGCTGCTGCTGCGCTACCGTTCGCGCGAGACCATGGAGTGAGGCCCCTCCGACAGGTACGGGGACGCACGGTACAAAGGTCCGTATGCGAGAGCACGAGGAAGCCGGCCCGGCCGAACGGGACATCGACGCCGTCACCCGCGCGGTGCTGACCGCGTCCCGGCTGCTCGTCGCCGTCTCGGCCCGGTCCCTCGCCACCGTCGAGGAGAGCATCACCCTCCCCCAGTTCCGGATGCTCGTCGTGCTGTCCACCCACGGCCCGTCGAAGCTGGTGGTCCTCGCCGAGCACCTCGGGGTGAAACCGTCGACGGCGCTGCGCATGGTGGACCGCCTGATCACCGCCGGGCTGGTGAGCCGCCGGACCAACCCCGCGAACCGCCGGGAGACCGTGCTCAGCCTCACCGAGGAGGGGAACCGGGTGGTGGACGACGTGACCTCGCGACGCCGGGAGGAGATCACCGCCATCCTGCGGCGCCTCGGGCCCGCGCAGCGCGACGCGCTCGTCGAGGCTCTCAGCGCCTTCAACTCCGCGGGTCAGGAGCCGGCCGTCGGCGACGCCGACACGGGCTCGAACCCCCTCGGCTGGACCGACCCCGCGGAAGGCACCCGGTAGGAACGCAGCACGGCGAGGAGGCAGACCAGGGCGAAGGCGAGGAGCAGCGCCACGACCCAGGTGACCCCCCTCAGTAGTGTGAACGGCCCCTCGACCCCGCGCGGCGGCACCCGTCCCGCCGGATCCTGGACCATCCCGATCAGATCCCCCGGGCTGACCGAGGGACCGCAGCCCCGCCACAACCGCGCCGCGACCGGCGAACCGTCCTGCCGCCTGACCGAGCAGTAGTAGGCGGGGGCGCCGGAACGGCCGCGCTGCGTCGGCTCGTGGGACACCACCGTGACGATCACGTCCTGGGTGTGTCCGGCTCCCCTCAGCACCACGTCCGCGGTGACGCCCGGCACGTCCGACGCGAGCAGCGCCCCGAGCGCGGCGGCCAGCGCCACGAACAGATGACCGGCACGGGTGATCAGCAGATAGAGCAGGACGGCGGCGGCGGCCACGAGAACGGCCGCGGTGCACCACGACGGCGGCATACCGCCCAGAACGGAGGCGACCCCCGCCCCCGCGACCACCACCATCCCCGCGCAGGCGACCAGCAGGCCCTCGGTCACCAGCCACAGCGGGGCGCGGCCCTCGTACTGCGCGGGACCGAGGAACCGGTCGGTCAGTCGAGCCCTCGCACGCACTTTTAGACTATGCAATAGTTTCTTTCGGTCAAGGAGGGGACGCCAGGAGCCGTTACCGAACCGACGCCGCTCCGCTCGCCGGGCGGCACCGAAGGAGGACCGGCACGTGTCTCCCGTACGCCTCTCCCGGCCCACAGCGCGCCGGCCCGGGGCGCCCTCCGTGTGGAAGCTCCGCCTGGCGCGCTTCCCCCTCACCCTCTTCCGGGCCGGACTCGGGCCGCTCTTCGGCGGCCGTCTGCTGCGCCTGATCCACACCGGCCGGGGCGGCGGGCAGTCCCGCGAGGCCGTCCTGGGCGTCGTCCTCCACGACCGTGAGCGCGGGATCTGGATCATCGTCCCGGACCTCGGTCCGGGCACCCCTTGGTACCGGAGCCTTCGCCACGCCCCACAGGCCACGATCCAGTTCGGCCGCCGGTACCACGTGGTGACCGCGCACTTCCCGACCTCGGAGGACGGCGGCCGGCTCATGGTCGAGTACGCGCGCCGGCATCCGAGAGCGGCGATGGCCCTGTGCCGGTTCATGGGGCTCCCGGGAGGCGAAGGGGACGGCGGCTACCGCACGGCGGGGGAACGCATCCCCTTCGTCCGCCTCGAAGCCACCGACCTCCACCCCTGACGGCAGCGCCGGCTCCACGGCAGCGAGGGACGTCTCCCAGAACACCGGCCCGGCCCCACACCCGGAGGCCCGACACCCGGAGGCCCGACGGTCCGGAGAGGGAGCCGTGGACGACCGTCACTCAGCGTGGAGCCGTACGAGCGAGACGGCAGTACTGCCCTGACCGGGGGGATCACGCCGCCCGGCGGTACCAGCCGCGCAGGGACTCGGAGCTGATGCCGAGTTCCCGGGCGACGGCGGTGACCGTCTTGCCCGAGGAGTCGACGAGCGCGATCGCGTCCCGCTTGACCTCCTCGGTGTACCGCTTCGTGTACGTGCTTCCCACCTGGTGCTACTTCCTCTGGAACCTCAGGTCCCAGTCTCCAGGTGTCCACGATCAAGGGGAAGCTTCCAAGGCCGGGTAGTTAGAAGCTTCAACCACGAGGCCGCCCTGTTCGGCGGCGTCGCCGGCCAGCCCTTCGACCCCCAGTACCGCGCCCCCGGCGACACCCGCACCAACATCACCGCAGCCCTGGGTATCTGCACCACCGCCTCCTACGCCGCACTCCGCGCCACCGCGCGGTAACAGCCCGCCCCGAGCGGCGGAAGGATTCTCACAGATGACCATTCAGGAGAATGATCACGAGTCAGCTGAAGGTGCGCCGGTAGGTTTGCGGGCTGACGCCGGTGGTGCGCTTGAAGCGGTCACGGAAGGCGGTGGGCGAGCCGAATCCGACCTGGCGGCCGATGCGCTCGACGGAGTGCTCCGTGGTCTCCAACAGGTGTTGTGCCTGGCGGATGCGGGCCCGGTGGAGCCACTGGAGCGGGGTGGTGCCGGTCTGGGTGCGAAAGCGCCGGATCAGGGTGCGGGTGCTGGTTCCGCACTGCGCGGCGATGTCACCCAGGGTGAGGTCGCGGGCGAGGTTCTCCCGAAGCCAGGCCAGCAGCGTCTCCAACTCGGACCCCTGCGGAGGGAGGGCATGGTCGTGGACGATGAACTGCGCCTGCCCGCCCTCGCGTTCGAGCGGCATCACGGAAAGACGGGCGGCGTCGGCGGCGACGGCCGAGCCGTAGTCACGACGGATCATGTGCAGGCACAGGTCCATGCCGGCGGCAGCGCCCGCCGAGGTGAGGAACTGGCCGTTGTCGACATAGAGCACGTCCGCGTCGACGGTGACGTCCGGGTGCAGGGCGGCCAGTAGGTTTGCCGCACTCCAGTGGGTCGTGACACGCAGCCCGTCGAGAAGGCCGGTGGCCGCGAGGGGAAATGTGCCCACGCACAGCGAGGCGATCCGCGTCCCGGACGCGGCGGCCGACCTCAGAGCATCACGTACGGCAGGAGGAAGCGGGGCCGTGGGGTCGGCGATTCCCGGCACGACGATCGTGTCCGCGTTCTTCAAACCCTCCAGGTTCCACGGCGCACGCAGGGTGAAGGCGCCGGCGTCGAGCTCGTCGCGCTCTGCGCAGACCCGCAGCTGGTAGCCGGGCCGCCCGTCGGGCAGGCGGGTCCGAGTAAAGACCTCGATGGGCGTGGACAAGTCGAACGGGATCACCTGGTCCAGCGCGAGGACGGCGATGGTGTGCATGGCGGGAACCTACCTGTTCGGTACACGGCGAACCCGGGCCAGGAGGCCAGTGTGCCCATGTGACAGCAGTTTTTATCCCTGTTGAAGGGTATGGCAATTTTCCGTTGAGATATGGCACTCGTGCCACTGGGCGATCGAGTCCGCAGCCGGTTGGCTTCACCACGACGCAGCAAACCGGATCCCGGAGGAATGACCCAATGCACGTCCAGATCAGCCTGTTCGACGGCTTCGACCCCCTCGATGTCATCGCCCCCTACGAGGTGCTGTACGCCGGCGGCACAGCCTCGGAGGGCGCAGTGAGCGTGGAACTGGCCTCCGCGGAGGGACCTCGCGAGGTGATCAGCGGTACCGGGGGGCTGGTACTGCGCGCCACCGCCGCACTCGACCCGGAACGTGCGGACATGATCCTGGTGCCCGGAGCCTCCGGCCGCGTCGGGGAACCCGGTGAGGTCCCGGAGGGGGAAGCGGGGACCGGCGAGTGGAAGCAGGACGAGTTCATCCCCGTGCTGCTCGGCCGCACGCTGACCACCGGGCTGCCCGCGCTCCTGAAGGAGGCGATGGACGCCCCGGACGTGACCGTCGCCACCGTCTGCGGCGGCTCGCTCGTCCTGGCCATGGCCGGCTTGCTGGAGGAGCGACACGCCACCACGCACCACACGGGCCTGGACATCCTGGACGCCACCGGAGCGCACGCGGTACGCGCCCGTGTCGTCGACGACGGCGACCTGATCACCGGCGCCGGCGTCACCTCCGGCCTCGACCTCGGCCTGTACCTGCTGGAACGCGAGGTCGGCCCACGCATCGCGCACGCCGTCGAGGAACTCTTCGCCTATGAGCGACGCGGCACCGTCTGGCGCGCCAAAGGCCCCGCTCCCGCCACCTTCTGAGCCCCCGGGCCCGCACCCACCGCCGCGGGCCGCCCCTCACGCCTGTATCGCATCGCAAGAAAGAGCATCACCATGTCCGTTGAAGGCACCTGGAACCTGTCCATCTCCACCCCCATCGGCAAGATCAAGACCATGGTGGAACTGCGCAGGCAGAACGACGGCACCCTGACCGGCATCGCTCACGGAACCGGCGAGGAGGTACCACTCAGCGACATCACCCTCGACGGCGGCAGGCTCATCTGGAAGCAGGCCATCACCAAGCCCATGCGGCTCAACCTGGCCTTCGACGTGACCGTGGACGGCGACACGCTCAAGGGCACCTCCAAGGCCGGTCGCCTCCCGGCCTCGATGGTCACCGGCGAGCGCCGGGCGGCCGCGGAGCACCAGGCGTGACCAAGATTCTGCTGTCCCTGCACGTCCTGGCCGCCATCCTGGCCGTCGGCCCCGTCACCGTCGCTGCCAGCATGTTCCCCGGGACGCTGCGCCGTACGGCGAGAGACCGGGACGGCACCCGCGCGACCCTGCAGACGCTGCACCGCATCTGCAGGGTCTACTCCGGCATCGGCATCGCGGTCCCCGTCTTCGGCCTCGCCACAGCCAGCAGCCTCGGAGTCCTCGGCGACGCCTGGCTGATCACCTCGATCGTGCTGACCGCAACGGCCGCCGGGGTCCTGATCCTGCTGATCCTGCCCGGCCAGGACCGTGCCCTGACCGACACGGCGAGCCCGGACGAAACGCCGTCGCTGGCGCACGAAGCTGCGAGCCGTCTCGCCCTGGCCACCGGCATCTTCAACCTCCTCTGGGCGACTGTCACCGTCCTCATGATCATCCGCCCCGGCTCGACCACAGGAGCATGACCATTCCTCTGCGTTCACCGCGCCACCTACGCATCACAGCTCACGCCGAGCTGATCTCCCTGACCGTGATGCTGGCCAACGTGTTCACCATCCATCTCAAGCCCATCTCGTCCGTAACGGGCCCCACACACGGCTGCGCATACCTGTTCGTAGTGATCGCAACATGGCGCCTCAGGCCTGCCCCGGCCGTCAGCATCGCGGCCCTTGTACCGGGCGTCGGGGGGCTGCTCGCGCTGCGGCTGCTCGACCGCAGCGATCCGGCCGTAGGCCAGGAGATATAACTGCGAGTCGAACATCTGTCGCTACAGTTCCTCACACGGCAGACCACGACTGCCGCGCTCACGCAGGACACCCAGCACCGTTTCGGCGCTCTGCGCCAACAGCCCCGCTGTGATCACGATCATGGTCTCGACGCGCCACGCCAACCCGTCCACGAGGTCGTTTGAGAGGCTTTGCTTTGCCCTCCGCAATCAAGTGCACTGCTGGGCGGCAGGCAGGGGATGTACGCGGGGAACCCCCACGTACTGTGCCTCTCCCGCGACAGCGCTCCAGGCGCCGCGGTTCGGCACGGCCGGGGAACGATCAAGGACATGGGACAGCCAGGAGACCTCAGCGTGCTCCGAAGCCAGAGCTCCGGTACGCGGTGCGTGCCCGCGTCCACACTGCCGGGACCGTGGCGAGCGGTATGCGAGTCACCGTCGACGAGGTCGGACGAGCCATCGCAGACGGGTGGTGGTCGGAGATGTCACGCGCCGTCGATGATGTCGAGGACGGCGCGCACCGGTTCGGCTGCCTGGTAGTCCGCGCTCAATTCCCGTGCCCGGTCTCGGAACGCCGGCTCGTCCGGTACCCGCCGGACGGCCTGCCCAACCTCGGCGGTCTCCGGTCGGCCGGTGCGCGGGTCGACACCGACGCCGAAGTCCGCAACCCGGGCGGCCACCGCGGGCTTGTCCTCGCTGCCGCCTGCCACGACGAGCGGCATGCCGTGGTGGAGTACTAGGCGGTATCCCGCTTGTCCAGCCACTTGAGAATGACCTGGTTCGTTTCTTCCGGCCTTTCCTGCTGGATCCAGTGGCCGCAGTCCAGGCTGACCACTTCTGCGTTGGGTACGAACTCTGTCAGGTTTTCGGACCTTGCGACGGGGTCGCGGTCGCCGTAGATCATGAGGGCGGGCTGGTGGATGATCGGGTCCGCAGCCGCCAGGAGGCGCCAGTTGCGGTCGAGGTTCCGGTACCAGTTGATGCCGCCGGTGAACCCGGATGTCTCGAAGGCGGAGACGAGGACGGCCAGTTCGCTGTCGCTCATGATGGGCTCGCCGAGGGCTGTCCGCGCGTGGGCGAGGTTGATCAGCGCCATACCCGGCTGAGGCTCCGGCGGCGGCTGGTTCTTCCGGTACAGGTTGCGGAGGAACTGGGTGGTGTTGTCCTCGAATACGGCGTCGGCGACGCCCGGCCGCCGGTTGAAGTGGACGAAGTAGAAGTCGCCGCCGAGCATGGCTTCCATGGATTCGATCCACGGCTTTTCACCGCGCTCCTGGTAGGGCAGGCTCAGGTTGATCACCTTGTTGACACGGGTGGGGTGCAGCAGGGTCAGTCCCCAGACGACGAACGCGCCCCAGTCATGACCGACGAAGGTGGCGTCGTCGTATCCGTAGTGGTCGAGGAGCGCGACGAGGTCACCCGACAAGTGTTCGATGTCGTAGTCTGTCACTTCGGCCGGGCGGGAGGAGTTGCCGTAGCCCCGCTGGTTCGGTGCGATGACGTGGTAGCCCGCTGCGGCGAGGGCGGGCATCTGGTGGCGCCAGGTGAAGGCGTGGTCCGGCCAGCCGTGGCACAGCACGATGGGCCTTCCCGCGTTCTCCTGGCCCGCTTCGAAGACTTCGAGTGCCACACCGTTGACCGGAATGAGGGTGGGCTTGGGGAAATCGGTTGAGGTCATGTCGCCATCGTGCCGCCCTAAACCGGTCACCTCATGACCGGTTTATGTGGGAGTTTCGTGGCGTGCGAACCGACCGGCTGGTGGCCATCCTCCTCATGCTGCAACGACGCGAGCAGGTGACAGCGGCAGAGGTCGCCCGAGAGCTGGAGGTCTCCGAGCGCACCGCCCGCCGTGACCTCGACGCCCTGGCCATGGCCGGCGTGCCCGTCTACTCCACGCAAGGCCGGGGCGGCGGCTGGCGCCTGGTGGGCGGCGCCCGCACCGATCTGTCGGGGTTGACCGCGAGCGAGGCCCGCGCCCTGTTCCTGGTCGCCGGACCGGCCTCGGCCGCGACGCCGGCCGTGAAAGCCGCACTGCGCAAACTCGTCCAGGCTCTGCCGGAACCCTTCCGTGCCCAGGCCGAGGCAGCAGCATCATCCTTGGTCATGGACCCGCAACGATGGGGATCGAACCGGGTCGAGCTCCGACCGCCTCGGTTCCTCGCCGGACTCCAAGACGCGGTGATCCGCGGCGTCCAGGTACGGCTCGGCTACGTCGACGGCAAAGGTGCCGAAACGAAGCGAACCGTCCACCCGCTGGGCATCGTTGCCAAAGGCCCGGCCTGGTACCTCGTCTGCCACACCGAGACGGGTCGGCGGACCTTCCGGATCGACCGCGTGTCGTCCGTTGATCCGACCGACGACCCTGTGCACCGGCCCGAGGGCTTCGACCTCGCCGCAAGCTGGCGCGAGATCGCCGACGAGATCGACCGCAAACGAACGCCCTTCGAAGTCCAGGCCGTCTGCGCACCCCACGGCATCGGCATACTCCGGATCGGGTTCGGCGACAGGCTCGAAATAGGAGGCACTACGACCGACGGACGCATCGACGTCACGATCCGCGGCTACGACGAGTACACGATCGCCGGTGAACTCTCCGGGCTGGTCGAATGGCTCGAAGTGATCGGCCCTCCGGCCGTGCGAGACCAACTGGTCTCGATCGGCAACGCGCTCGTCGAGCGATACGGCTGACGCCGGCATGGGGCGCTCAGCCCACGTGCTGACCATTCTCGACGAGCATGATTCGATTCCGGCGGACGCCCGGTCACGACGTCGGCGGGTCCGTCGGCCTGGCTCGCTGAGGGCGGATCGTCTCATGCCGCGCCAGCATCGCCACGAACTCGGCGATCTTCCGGGTGCGCGTGTCGGCCCACCCGGCGAAAGACCAGGTCAGACACCGAAATCCTGCTGGAGTATCAGCCTCGCCGTTTCACTTGGGTACGGCTGGCTGTGGGGCGGCAACGCGAAAGTGCCTTCCTGACCTGGAACGATGAACCTTGCTGAGGGGTTCTGTCGGTCCAGGCGGAGGGCGCTTTCTACGTGCGGGGTATCGGGCTGCGTCCCAAGATCCATGTCAGTGCCGATGATGCGGGGGTGGTAGGCCATGCCGGGGCACGGTTGCCGGCGGATCTCGCTGACGCCACCGGGCTCACCTTCGCGTACTCCACCGCGCTCAGGCCACTTCGGCCGCGCGGGACCGGGCATGACCCGGGCCGGGTCGCCACCGACCTGGCGGTGATGCTCGCCGACGGCGGTGAGACGATCGCTGATCTGGCCGTGTTGCGGGACCAGGCAGGCGTGTTCGGCCCGGTCGTCTCCATACCCACCGCTTGGCGGTTGCTCGCCGACACCGACGAGGCTGCACTCGCCTCCCTGCGAGCCGCCCGCGCCACGGCCCGGGAAGTCTCCTGGACGCAGGCCACCGAGACCGGCGAGGGCATACCTGCCGCTCAGGCCGACAGACGAGAGCTTCCCGGCCTGGTCTTGGACCTCGACGCCACGCTGGTCACCTGCCACTCGGAAAAGGAAGAGGCCGCCCCGACCTATAAGGGCGGCTTCGGCTTCCACCCGTTGCTGTGTTTCCTCGCGAACACCGGCGAGGCCGTGTCGGGACGGCTGAGGCCCGGGAACTCCGGAGCCAATACCGCCGCGGACCACATCGCCGTGCTGGACGAAGCTCTCGCGCAGATCCCCGACGCTCACCGGCACGGCACCGACATCCTCATTCGCGCCGACAGTGCCGGATCCGCGAAAGCCTTCCTCGCCCACGTCCGCGACCTGCGGAAACGAGGAATCCGTACCTTCTTCTCGGTCGGATACGCCATCACCGAGCCCCTCCGCCGCGCTGTCCGGGCCATGCCCGACCGCCTCGGCATCCCGCCCTGGACCAGGACGGCACCCTACGTGATGGCGCCGAGGTCGCCGAGCTGACCGGGATGCGAAGAAGCTCCGCTAGCGGCTGCTGCACGTCGCCGCCCGCCTCACCCGCGGCGGCCGACGCCTGCGCCTGCGGATCTCCGCGACCTGGCCCTGGAGAAACGAACTGGCCACAGCCTTCCACC
Source organism: Streptomyces sp. NBC_01216 (assembly GCF_035994945.1). Taxonomy (NCBI): domain Bacteria; kingdom Bacillati; phylum Actinomycetota; class Actinomycetes; order Kitasatosporales; family Streptomycetaceae; genus Streptomyces; species Streptomyces sp. NBC_01216. The sequence continues at coordinate 4,259,857 of NZ_CP108677.1, read as the reverse complement.
GCCTCGCCGCACTGCCCCGTCCCGCCGGCTGACCAGCAACCACCCTGACCGCCCACGACCCGAAGGACCCTGGAGAACCCGACCACCGCGCCGGGACTCCGCCATGCCCGAACACCGAAATCGCGTCGACCACCCGGCAGCCGCCCCTCAACGACGCCTCATCGCCCCCACCGAAACGGCGAGGTTGAGGGTGCTCCCGCGATCCAGCCGACGGGGGGTGCTGGGAGGGGCGATCACGGTAGGTTCCCGGCGGATGACGCGGGGACGGTGGCCCGCGCCACGGGCCACCGTCCCTGTGTCATGGCCCCGGCCGTGTGGAGTTGGGCTCGGCTAGAGCCGCCCTGCGATCAGGTGCTGGCCCTCCTCCTCCCCGTGGGCTTCGACCTGCGCAGCGAGCGCAGGACGAGGACACCGCCGCCCAGGGCCACCGCAACAGCTCCCCCGAGGACCACCAACGCCGTGGTGCGGTCGGACTCCGACGGCGTGCCGACCCGCTGTGCACCGGGGGCAGGCAAGCTGAGGGCCCGGCAGACAGGCGGTGTGACGGCAGGCTTGGCGCCGTCAAGGACCTGGAACTGGTAGGAGTTGGTCTGGGTGTCCCCGTCCGCGGCGGTGACGGTGTACGTGACCGTGGTGATGCCCGGGACCAACGGAGGGACGGCGACGCAGGCGAGGGAGTCATCGGCCATCACCGGCTGACCGACGGCCATCGCGGCGCCGCCGGGTCCGGTCAGACCGATCTCCGCCGTGGTGCCGGCCTTGAGTTGGTCGAAGGTCAGCGCGATGACGTCGAGGCCGGGCCCGACTTTCGCACCAGGACCCGGTGAGGCGTCCTCCAACGCGGTGTGGGCGTACGCGGGAGTGCCGCCGAGGAGGAACAACACGCACAGGCACCCCGGCAGAGCCGCCGACGCCCTCAGAAGTCGAAGTCCGCGCATGCTATCCGGTTGTCCATTGCCTCGCGCGGGTGCACGACAAGGGCGACGGCGTCCGCGCCCGTCTTGCGCGCGTTGTTCACCGTCGTCATGCCTTTGCCATCCGAGTCGGCGGTGAACATCAGGTGCACCTCGTTGGGTGGCATGGTCGCGCCGCCCTTCTCGAATTGGAAGTGCGGGCCGCCGTTGCCGTCCGCACAGTGCTTGGCGTGCAGGTGCGCCATGTAGGCGGCGCCCGGCTTCAAGCCGGTCAGGGACACCGTGACTGTGCTGCCCTTCGGGCCCTGGGCGAGCCAGGCCGTGCCCTTGACATCGTCCATGCCCGGCGGCCTGGTTTCCAGCAACTCCAATTGGCCCTTGACCACTTCGGCACCGGGAACCTTGTCGGCAGGGACGGCTGAGGGGTCACCCATCGCCATGCCGTCCATCTTGTCCGTAGCCATGGAGTGAGACGGGGACGCGGACTTGTCCGCCGCGGCGTCTTCGGAGGAGTTGTCCCCACAGGCTGACAGAAGGGCGGCCGAGGCCACCAGGGTCATGCAGACAACGGCCAGCCTGCCGCGTGAACTGCGCGCGGCAGGGGGGCGGCCACACATATCGGATGTCACCGGCTGCACCGCCGGAGTGGTGTCATGTGCCATGCGCTCGGACTTGCGGTGGTTCATAGAGGGAACTCCTGATTGCTGACGGGGGCCAACGCCCGACGTGGTGCATGCGCGCACCAAACTCGGCTGCATCACCGACGGTGGGCGGAACGGGCCTGGAAAGACGTGACCGACGCCCTACGGGTACGCAGGTCGTCCACCTGCACCCCGGCCAAGGCGGCTACCAGGAGGACCTGTCTCAGGTCCCAGTGGCAGCACCCGGTGACGCGGGGGACGGGAAAGCGACTTTCGCTCCCTCTTGCGGCGGTCCCCTTCGTACGACGGCGTGCCGCAGCGAGACGGAGGTGGGCTGCGGGAACACGCGCCCGGCAACGAGGGTCCGGCACGTGCGCGGCTCTTGCCCGGGGCTCGTGTGGAGCACTACCCGCCACACCCGAGACAGCGGCGCGAACAGTAGGGCGGCCAGCGCTCGGACGGTTCGGTGCACCGCTTCCTCACCACGCCACAACCACAGCCCGCACACGACCGCCGCCAGTAGGTGTGCCAGAAGCATCCCGGTGGAGTTGCCGTGCGCCAGGGCGAACAGGGGTGAGGAGTCGTGCAGTCCGCCGGCCGGGTCGAGATGCCCGGCGACGTGGTGAACATGCGCGCCCGTGCCGGATCCCGCCGGGGCTTCAACCCCTGGCGCGGCTCGCCCTGACGGTCGGAGCGGCGGGTGCGCGAGGCTGAACAGCAGGTGAAGCAGACCCTGCGCGGCGACCGTGGCGCCGACGACGGTGACGGGGCCGCGTTCTCGGCCGGTGAGCCACCATGAGCCCGCGGCGGTCGCGGTGAGAGCGAAGCCCACTGCCCACCACGGCACCGGATCATCGGAAGTCAGGGCGTGGCCCAACGCAGTCGTCATCACGCAGACGGCTGCGACAACCACCGCACGGGCAGGGCGCAGGACGTCGGCGGTGTTCTCGACGACGCCCTCCATGCGGAGGTTCACGGACATCAGGGCTTCCTCAGGGCTGACCGGCTTCCTTCTCTCTCACGGCTCGGCGGGACCGGACGTTCACCGACCGTCCGGCGCGGTGGAATCGCAACCGATCGTATCCGGGCGCATCTTGCGCTCTCCAGGGCTGTTGTTGGCTTCCGGCGTACGTTGCGGCCCGCCGCACGAAGGAGCCCCAAGTGGACAGTTGTGGCATCGGGTTGCCTTCCTCCGGCGGTCCACCCGTGTGACGTCGGCGAACGACGGGCAGGGCACGAGCCCGGCAGGCTTTCGTAGTGCACTGAGTGACCGTACCCGGGCGGGGTGGGCGGACGCACTGCGGAACTGCCGGTGCTCAGCGGGGCAACCCTCGACTCGAACCACAGCACCACGAACTACGGCACCTCGCAGCAACCCCGCACCAGGCCGGCGCCGGGGAACCACGACTACCACACCTCGGGTGCCTCCGCGTACTACGGCTACTTCGGGGCGAACGCCGGGCCGGCAGGCAGGGGGTACTACTCGTATGACCTAGGCAACTGGCACGTCGTCTCGCTGAACTCGGAGATCAGCATGCCCGCTGGCTCCGCCCAGGAACAGTGGCTGCGCGGTGACCTCGCGGCGAGCAACAAGCCCTGCGCCGTGGCCTACTGGCACAAGCCCCGCTGGACATCGAGTTCGGGCCACGGCCCGAGCACCTCGACCGGCCCCCTGGTCCAGGCACTGTACGACTACGACGCCGAGCTCATCCTCACCGGCCACAACCACCAGTACGAGCGCTTCGCCCCGCAGAACCCGAGTGGCCGGCTCGACAACGCGCGCGGCATAAGGCAGTTCGTCGCTGGAATGGGGGCGCCAGCTTCTACGGCTTCGGCACCATCCAGCCCAACAGTGAGGCGCGCAACAGCAACACCTTCGGTGTGCTGAAGCTGACTCTGCACGAGGCCAGCTACGACTGGGAGTTCGTGTCACAGGCGGGCAAGACGTACAACGACAGCGGCACCGGCACCTGTCACTGAGCGCTCAACGCGTCCTCTTCTCCGTGCGACTCCGGCGGGCAGCTCGCCTCCCCGCCCTGAACCCGACCCGGCCCCGGGGCAAGCCGCCCCCCGGCTCAAGAGGTGGGAGCTATCGCCGATTGAGGTGCTGATCGAGGGCCGACAGGATGTGGGCGACCGGGCCGAAGGTGACCATGGCGGTCGTTCCGCCCGCGATCTCGCCGCGCAAGGGGGAGAGGGCGTCGTGTGCTTGTGCGGCGAGTGATCCGTCGTGGAGCAGAGTCGCTGTATGCGCGTTGACGGCCCAGAGCGCGTCATACAGGTGGTCGGCGGGCGGTGTGGGCAGGGCGTCGGCGGCGTGGCGGGCCGCCGCGAGGTCGCCGCGGGCGAGGTCGAGGAGGGGCTGGACCCACGGACGGTAGGGACCCCAGTCCAGGTCGGGGTCCGTTGGCGCGGGACGGTGGTGACGCATGCGGAGGGAGAGGAGCGCGAGCGGGAAGATGCCGGCTTCCACCCCGGGCATGCCAGCGCCGGCGAGGTCGGTGGCTACGGTGCGATAGGCGTGAGCGACCTCGGCGGCATCGTTTGATCGTTCTGCCAGACACATGGTCCGGAAAGCGGCGGTGAGAACGGGAACCAGTGGGGCCTCGTGGAGGGCGGCGAGCCGCTCGGCCGCTTCGACGTGGCGTTGCGCGGTCCCGGTGGCGCCGCGTGCCGCATGGACCTGGATCTTGATCAGATGGCCGAGCACCTCGAACAGGGGGAGATCGTGTCGCGCGGAGAGTTCGATGAGCTCGCCGGCGATGGCGTCGCGTTCGCCGGTGCGCCCGGGGCGCTGGAAGGACTGTACGAACCGGGCGTTGAGCGCGAGTACCAGCACGTTGGGGTCGTGGAGGTCTCGGGCGAGTTGTTCGGCCTCCCTCGCCGCCTCGGCGGCCCACTGGTCTCTGGTTCCGCGATGCTCGAGTGCGATGGTGGCGAGGAGACGTGCTCGAAGCGCTGGTGATGCCCCTGGTCCCAGCCGGTGGAGAGTGCGTTGCGTGGTTGCTACCACGGCCTCGGACCGTCCGGGGTCATCGGCGCGCGTCCAGATGGTGGGGACGTCGTACGCCGCGATCACTCGGGCGGTGAGGCCGGGGTCTCCAGTCCGTTCCGCTTCCGCGGCGGCCGCGGCGCGGTGCTCCTGGGCAAGTACCAGGTTGGTGCCGCCTGTAACCGCGGCGGCTCTGGCCACGGAGCTCATCGAGCGCAGCCGCGTGTAGGTCCCTGTCGCTTCTGTGCGCGTGAGCAGGCGTAGCCGTTCCTCGTCCCGGGGCGCGGGCGTGAGGTGCGCAGCGTGCCGGAGGATGTCACGTTCGAGATGGTCGAGACTGTCCACCGATTCCAGTCCGAACTGGTCCAGCAGCCTGGCTCGTGCGGCACGCAGCGAGGCCAACGCGTCGACCTGGCGGCCGGCTTGGTAGAGAGCATGGGAAAGCAGGACCCAGGCATGCTCCCGCCACGGGTGTGCGGTGGCGAAAGCCTCCAGCTCCGGGATGAGGGGCTCGCCGCGTCCGAGGTCGAGCACTGCTCGGGCGCGCAGTTCGACGGCTTGACAGTGGAGTTCTGTCAGGCGGGCGCGTTCTGGTGCCAGCCAGCGCGAGGCGTCGAGGTCTGCGTACGGCTCGCCCTGCCACCACGAGAGTGATTCGCTGAGGGTACTGGCAACCTGGCCGCTGGGTGCGTCGCGCATGGCCGCAAGAGTGTCCTCGAATCGGTGGGCGTCGACGTGTCCCCTTGGAATCCGTAGGGCGTATCCGGTACCGACCGTCTTGATGAACTGCGAGGGTGTTCGCGGGGGACGATCCGGCTCAAGGGCGCGGCGCAGCTCGGCGACGAAGGTGCGGACCGTCCCGGCCGCGGTGGCCGGGGGGTCCTCCCAGAGATCATCGACCAGCACCGAAAGCGGGACGGTCCGACCGCCGGCCGTGACCAGCCGCCCCAGAAGCTCGCGGCGGCGCTGGCTGCCCACCGCGACAAGGCGGCCCTCGGCATCCCTGACCTCGATCGGTCCGAGCACCCTGACGTGGATCTCCATGTCCTCATTGTCGTCGACTCCGGGATGCGCTGCTGATCCACTGCTAATCCGGCTCTCCGATCCTTCCTGTTGTTCATACAACTACGCGTGAGCGGCAGTAGCTCACACGTTCAAGAGAGGGAGATCGGCAACTATGGGCAACATCATCACGGGGTTCGAGACCAGGCCGATCGGCGTGGCTGACGGGGTTGAGCTGAACGCGGCGGTCGGCGGAGACGGGCCGGCCCTCGTACTGCTCCACGGCTTTCCTCAGACCCACCTGATGTGGCGGCATGTCGCTCCCATCCTGGCCCAGCATCACACCGTGGTCTGCCCCGACCTTCGCGGCTACGGAGCCAGCAGCAAGCCGGAAGAGGTGGGCGAGGACACCTACTCGAAGCGGACGATGGCCGCGGACATCATCCACCTGGCCGACGCACTCGGGCTCGACCGGTTCGCGCTGGTCGGGCATGACCGCGGCGCGCACGTCGCCTTCCGGGCCGGCCTGGATCACCCGAACCGGATCAGCCACCTGGGAATCCTGGACATCGTTCCCACCCTGGACACCTGGAACGTCCTCAACGGGGTCAACGCGGCCGTCGCCTTCCACCTGTACCTGATGGCCCAGCCGCCCGGTCTTGCCGAGCAGATGATCGCCAACAGCGCCGACGCATTCTTCGGCCACTTCCTCGACGCCTGGTCCACGAGCTCCCAGGCGATCCCGGCGGACGTGCGCGCCGAGTACCTTCGCTCATGCCGGGAGGCAGTTCCGTCGATCGTCGCCGACTATCGCGCCACCGCCACCATCGATATCGAACACGACCAAGCCGACCTTGACGCCGGCAACCAGCTCACCATGCCGGTGACCGTCGTCCAGCAGGACTGGGGCCAGCATCTGGGGTTCGACGCCGCTGCGACCTGGCGGCCGTGGGCAGCTGACCTTGAGCACTTCACCACCCAGGCAGGCCACTTCATGGCCGAGGAGGCTCCGGAGGACATCGCCACACTGATCCTTGACCTGGTGAAGCGGTGATCTCCGTGGCTGGCCGGTGTCGACCGAACTCACCAGATGCCTCATCGAGATCTGGCGACGGAACGACGAGTGGCCCGCCCAACGGATCACCGGCGGGCTGATCCGAGGAACGACACCGAACAGTTCTCCGGACTCTGCCAGCTCTGTTTCCGACACATCGCCGAGAGGCCGGTCGGCGGCTTGGAACGCCCCCGCCGACCGGGGCGGACATTACCGACCTTCGTTGACCGCGCCGGTCTACGGCTCCATGCCGCCGCCGTCAACGGCCACACCCGTGAGCGACACACAGGAGTGACCATGCAGTCTCGTGCCAATGCCAATGCCAATGCCCCCGACGAGGTCGGCACTGCCCTACTGGCTGAGCTGCGGTCCAGAATCCCTGCGGTCCGTGTGCTCACCAACGGACCGGAGTATGCGAAAGCAGTGGCGTTGTTCAACGCAGCGGTCGATGTCCGTCCTTCTGTCGTCGTGTGGTGCGCAACCACCGCTGATGTGCGGGCTGGGATACGCGCGTCTCGCAACCACGGGGTGCCGTTGTCGGTGCGCGGCGGGGGGCACGACTTCTAGGGGCGGGTGTTCCGTCCCGGTGGCCTGGTTCTCGATCTGACCGATATGCGGGGAGTCCAGGTCGACATCGGCCGCCGGGTCGCGACGGTGGGTGGCGGGGCGCTCTCGTCCGACGTCGTACCCGCCGCCGAGACGGCGGGCTGACTGCCGTCACCGGAACGGCTGGCGCCGTCGGCATGGTCGGTCTCACGCTCGGCGGCGGATACGGCCCCCTGATCGGGCAGTTCGGGCTCGCAGCCGACAACCTGCGCGGCGCCGAAGTAGTCCTGGCCGACGGTTCACGAGTGAACACCGACGCCGAACACCATCCGGACCTCCTCTGGGCGTTGCGCGGCGGCGGCGGCAACTTCGGTGTCGTGACCTCGGCGCGGATCCGTCTGTACCCCGTGCCGACGGTGGTGTCGGGAACCATCTTGTACCCGATCGCCCAGAGCGCCGACATTCTCGCCAACCTCGGTGGGATTCTTCAGGACTGCCCGGATGACGGTGGACGTGGGGTTCCTTCCCGGCCCGGACGGGAAGCCGACGGTGTACGTCGCGCCGATCTGGTCAGGGGACATCGAGGTGGGGAACGCCGAGAACGGGCCGGTGCGTGCCCTGGCCAGACTCGGTACACCCGTGCTGGCCGAGATTGGACCTGTCGCCCGTTCCTCCGCACTGGCCGCGACGGACGCCATGTTCCCACCCGGACGGATGGGCGCTATTCGCACGCGCACCGTCCAGACCATCTCCGGCTCCATCGCGACCGTCCTGGACCGGGCTGCCCGGGAGTTCACCTCACCGTTCTCCGCGATCGTGTGGCATCAGTTCCATGGTGCCGCCACCCGTCTGCCCCTCGGCTCGACGGCTTTCGGCCGACGCGAACCGCACCTGATGGTCGAGCTGATCTCCTTGTGGGAGGACCGCGAAAGCCAGGACGACGCAGAAGGTGGCGACGGTAGGTCCCCCGCACCTGCGCTGGCTGGAACAGCTGCACGCGGCGCTTGAGCCATTCTCGTTGCCGGGCGGCTACGTGAACGACACGAAGACCTCCGAGTCTGCTGGGCTCGCGAAAGCGCGAGGCTAGTGGTGCAGCAGCCAACGCCAGCGGGGTTGTTCGAGCAAGACCGACGTCGCGGCCAGCGCTGTCGCGGCGACTGCCGCCCACGTGGGCCATGCGAACCACGGCGCCACGGCTGCGGCGGTCACTTCGAGGAGCACGAGCAGGAGCATCGCCGCGCCGGGAATCGCCACCGGCGGGTCGAACGGGCGGTCGCCGGGTGTCCCGACGACCGCCGGCAGTCCGATCAGCAGGACCAACGCGGCGATCGAGACTGCCCAGCCGAGCCGGTGCAGCGCCCACGGGGTGGCCGTCCAGCCGACCAGCTCAGTCAGGAACCGCAGCTGGGAGGCGGCGTTGGTGCGGTTCGGGGAGTCGGCGGCGTAGGTCACGCCCCCTCCCCGGCATGGAGCGGCATGATGCCGGGCCCGCCGATGGCGGCCTCGGCCTGCATGCCGCTGATGAGCGTGTCGACGACGAACCGGTAGCTGTCGGCGGGGTCGCGCCCCATCTGGAAGGCATCGTCGTTTTCGAGGCCGACGAAGCCGTGGATGACGGTGCGCAGGGCTCGGACCGCGTCGATGGCGCGCTCGTCGGTCAGCCCGAAGCCGGCGACCGCGTCGACCAGGATCTGCACCGCTTCGTAGGCCACGGCCTGGTATTCCTCGTCTTCGGGGCGCGGGGCGCGGACGCTGGCGGCGTACCGACCGGGGTGGTCGAGGGCCCACTTCCGATACGTCTCGGCGATCGCGCGGACCGCGTCCGGACCGGACCGGCCGACCGCGGCCCGAGTCAGGGCGGCGCCGATGTCACGGACGGCCTGGAGGCCGACGCCCCGCTGGAGGGCGTCCAGCGAATCGACGTGCTTGTACAGCGACGGTGTCCGCACGCCGACCCGCTCGGCCAGCAGGCCCATGGTCAGGCGGGGGAAGCCGACCTCGTCGGCGAGTTCCGCCGCGGCCGCGATGACTGAGGCCCGGTCGAGTCCGGCCCTAGGCACGGGCCGTCTCCAGGAACGAGCGCACCAGGCCGATCACCGCCGTCGGGAATTGGACCTGCGGGTAGTGGCCCGCCCCCGGGAGCATCTCGAGCCGGCCGACGCCCTCCGGCAGCGCGGCCACGATTGCCTCGCCCTCGGCCTTCGGGTCACCCCAGTCGGGGTCGAGGGTGCCCATGACGACCAGGACCGGGCAGTGCACGTTGCCGAGTTGGGCACCGGCGTCGGCAGCGCTGTTCATCTGCTTCCGCAGGGCCTTCATCCTTCCCGGCTCGTGCAGCATCGCGTCGGTGCGCTCAAGGCTCGCGGCCCAGTCCGCCGGGCGCGGCTGCGGGGTCGCGATCTCCAGGTACCTCCGCCATCGCTTGTGGCTGCCGAACATCGCGACGGCCGAGATCGCCGTCGCGGCCTTGCGGTAGCGGGACACGCCCAGGGCGCTCAGCGAGTACTCCACCTTGCGGGTGAACGGCGCCAGCTCGACGACTGCGCTCACGAGCGCCGGCGCCCTGGCAGCGGCGATCGTCGCGGCACCGCCGGAGATGGAGTGGCCGACCAGCACCGCAGGGCCGCCAAGCTGCTCGATCAGTGCGATCAGGTCGGCGGCAATGTCGGTGCGGGTGTAGGACGTCCACGTCGCGGTCGACTCGCCGCTGCCTCGCAGGTCCACGGCCGCGACCCGGTAACCGGCGGCCACCAGCTCCGGAACCATGAACCGATAGGCGTCGCGGCTCTGGCCGATCCCGTGCGCAAGCACCATCAGCGGCCCGGAGCCGGTCACCTCGTAGGCGAGGGTGCCGCCTTCCACGTTCAGGAACTCAGTCATGCCTACCTCCGCAGCTAATGCCAATAGCTAAAAAGCTATTCGAATTAGCCGCAGTGGTCAAGGCCGGTGCTTGAGGATCCATGGCAAGCCCGGCGAGACATCGTTGCCCTGCCGGATGTGATCACAGAGTTTCCGCTGTTCAGGCAGGGATCCGGTGTCGTCGTGTGAGAGTTCGGGCAATCAGCTCCTCCACTTGACCGCGTTGTCGGCGACGTACCGGATCGTGTCCAACATCTGCCGGTGGCAGTAGCCCTCCGGCCGGCCGCCCCGGCCCTCGAGCCAGGCCGGGACCGGCGGCGCGTCACACACCGCCCACTCGGCGTCCGTCATGTCGGAGGGGTACTGCCGCACCCGGTCGGGACGGCCTGCCGCGCCCCCGAACCGGCGAGCGAGGCAATCGCACGCCGACACGCGGGAGTTGGACGGGAACAGTGTCGTCACACAGGACGGGGACAACAGGGCCTCCTGGTGCGCGAGTCGGCTTCGCAACCCTCGTGCTGCACCGGAGGTCCTGCTTTCATGCGCCCACCCGGTCAAGATCACGCGACCAGGGAACCCGTTCGATCAGAACTGTCGATCTCCTGGTTTCGTAGAGACCTCTCCTATGCGGCCTGGCACCTCTGGTCGCTCTTCTTGCGTGCTTCGGTGATGGTTCGTTCGAACTCCTCCGGCGGCAGGCCGCCGGCCGCGCTGTGCCTGCGTCGCGGGTTGTAGAACCCGGTGATCCAGGTGGCGATCTTCAGGCGGGCCTCGGTGCGGGTCGCGAACCGGTGCCGGTGTATGCACTCGACCTTGATCAGCGAGTTGAACGACTCCGCGGCGGCATTGTCCAGCGCCGACCCCACCCGCCCCATGGACTGCACCACTCCCAGACGGTCACACAGGCTGTTGTACGCCTCTGACGTGTACTCACTTCCCCTGTCGCTATGGAAGATCGTCCCATCCCTTCGGCCGCCGCGCGCCGCGGCGGCCATCTTCAACGACGCTCCGACCAGGGCCGCGTCATGGTGCTCGCCCATGGCGTAGCCGAGGCAACGGCGCGAGAACGCGTCGATGACCGTGGCCAGATAGATCTTGCCCTCGCCGGTCTCGATCCCCGTCATATCGCCGTACCAGAGCACGTCCGGGGCCACCGCGTCGAAACGGCGATTCACCAGGTCGCTTGTTCTTCTCCCCGATCTCCCGGCGCAGTCGCTCCAGCTCGGCCCGCTCGGCCTCCCGCACCCGACCGCCACCGCCACTGGCGGCTGTCGGTTGTACGGGCCGGTCCGAGGACGTCGTGCCGTTGCGGCGCCAGCGCGAGACCCAGCTGTGCGGCGTGCCCGGGTTGATGCCGAGCTCCTCGGCCACGTCGCCGACCGGCTTCCCGGTCTCGATCACGATGCGTACGGCGCCCTCACGGAACTCGGCGTCGTACGGCGGCTTCTTCTTGGACCCCATGAACCCCAACTTCCCCTGCAATCACGGGCTCCACGCTACGAGGGCATGGTCAAGCGCAGGGTCCCCCAGAAGGCATGGTCGACGACCTTGACCGACGGCTCCTGGACGAGCGTGAGGAGGCGGGCGTGCTGGGCCTTCTGTTCCTCGCTCCACCCCGGGCTTTCCGGGCGGCCGCCGGTGACCTCGCCGGTGTGGGGTGCTCCTTCCTGGAGCTGATCACCCCGGTCTGCCCGTTGCCGTATCGGGCACCCTCTCCCGTAGGGTACGGGTGCGTACCCGTACCCGTGATCGACGGGAAGGAGCACCATGCCTGATGCCAACGTGAGAATCCCCGAGGAGGCCCGGGACCGGCTGGCCGCCGTCGCGGCGGCCGAGGGGCTTTCCCTGCGCGCGTATCTGGCCCGGCTCGCCGACACCGTCCTGACCCCGGCCGAACGAGCGGAGCGCGCCGACAAGGCCAAGGCCGTGCTGAACGCCTGGACCGGCTACGCCCCCACCGCCGCCGAGGAAGCCGGCCTCGACGACGAACTCGACCGCCGCCTCGCCCGGGTGCAGCGCCCGTGAGCGACGCCATGCACATCGTCCTGGACGAGACCGCCATGGCCGCGGCCGGCTCCGGGAACATTCTTGCCTCCCGCCTCATCCACCGCGCCCACGCCCAGCCCGACTGGTACCTCTACGCGCCGGCCTGCGCCCTCGTCGAAGCCGACCGTGCCCGCCCCGGCACCGCCGAGCACCTGGCCGCCCTGCCCGGCATCACCGTCCTCGACCTCGACCTCCCGGCCGTCCTGGACGTCGCGCGCCAGGACACCTGGGCCCAGGCCCACGCCCACCACGCCGCCCAGCCCACCGCCGACCGCCCCGACGGCGCCGTCGTCGCCACCACCGCCCCCGGCCGGTGGGAGGGCGAGCCCGTCCGCGTCCTCGACCTCAACCCCTGACCGTGGCCCGCCGCCTCTGAAGATGGCGGCGCCACGGCCGGGAGGTGCCGTCCGGCCGGTGGTGGACGTGGTCGGTGGGGTGTGTCCAGTAGACGGCTGATCCAGTTTTCGTGGGGGTTCAGTTGGCGGCTGGGGTGAGCCGGTCTTCGAAGGCGATCTGGAAGGCGTTCAGGGGCGCCTTCCAGCGCATGGTCCACCCCTTGCGGCCCCTGCCGGTGGGGTCCAGGCTCATGGGCGCCATGTAGACGCACTTCATGGCCGCGGCCTCGTTGGGGAAATGTCCGCGGGCGCGACGGCCTTGCGGATGCGTGCGTTGACGGACTCGATCGCGTTCGTCGAGCAGATGACCTTGCGGATCTCGACGTCGAAGGAGAGGAAGGGCACGAACTCGGCCCAGGCGTTCTCCCAGAGCCGGATGACCGCCGGGTACTTCTTCCCCCGGGCTTCCTGGAACTCGCTGAACCGCTCGGTCGCGGCGGCCTCGTTCGGCGCCGTGTAGCCTCGCCGTTTCACTTGGGTACGGCTGACTGTGGGGCGGCAACGCGAAAGTGCCTTCCTGACCTGGAACGATGAACCTTGCTGAGGGGTTCTGTCGGTCCAGGCGGAGGGCGCTTTCTACGTGCGGGGTATCGGGCTGCGTCCCAAGATCCATGTCAGTGCCGATGGTGCGGGGGTGGTAGGCCATGCCGGGGCACGGTTGCCGGCGGATCTCGCTGACGCCACCGGGCTCACCTTCGCGTACTCCACCGCGCTCAGGCCACTTCGGCCGCGCGGGACCGGGCATGACCCGGGCCGGGTCGCCACCGACCTGGCGGTGATGCTCGCCGACACCGACGAGGCTGCACTCGCCTCCCTGCGAGCCGCCCGCGCCACGGCCCGGGAAGTCTCCTGGACGCAGGCCACCGAGACCGGCGAGGGCATACCTGCCGCTCAGGCCGACAGACGAGAGCTTCCCGGCCTGGTTCTGGACCTCGACGCCACGCTGGTCACCTGCCACTCCGAGAAAGAGCAGGCCGCACCCACCTACAAGAAGCCGTTGTCTTTCCGGATGTGATCGTTGAGTTTCCGCTGGTCAGGCATGGTGTCGGCGCTGCTGCGGGAGAGTTCGGGCGTCTGGTTCGGTCTCGGCGATGCGGAGTTGAGCGTGACGTCAGTGATGGCGCTGGTGGAGGAGCGGGAAGCGGCTGTCCGGGGGCGGGCGGAGAAGCTTCGCGCCGAGGCTGAGCGAGTTCTTGCTGAACTCGCCGAGGCAGAGGCGTTGTTGGAGCGGCGGGTGATCGCGGCGGCCGAGTTCGCCGAGGCCCTGGCCGGCCGGGACGCGATAGCCCGGCTCGGCGGCCTCGTTATCAACAAACAGCACAAAGGGAACGAACCGCAATTTTATGAATCACTTCACCCTGGTCGATGCATCCACGAATTGTGGGCGACCGGCGGACGCATCGCGGAAAAGGTTCACTACGCGGACGGAACCGCGGAACTCGTTCCGGTACCGATCAAGCGACTGGAGCGAGGCGGACGCCGAACGTTCCGCTGGTACCACGTCCTGACCATTCCTTGTCGGCGCGGCGTCCACGAGCACAGAGTCGCCGTCGGAACGACAAGCCGAAAGGGCGAGCGCCCACCCGGCGAGAGCGACGGGGAACGCGGCTTTCACCGCGCCGAGCATCTACAACAGATCCCGGAGTTCACCCGCACCCATCAGCTCGTTTACCCCTATAGAAGCGACGCGGAGTCCGGCCACGCACAGCTCGACGCCTCCTTGTGGAACGGGCGCCTCATCCTACGGAGTCGAAGCCCAGCAGCTCTTGCCCCTCGGCTTCGTCCTCGCTCAGCCGTGCCCTGCACCGGGGAGGAAAACCCCTACTGAGCCACACAGCCTGACCACATCCCTCTCCCGCCTCCCGACACCCGCGCCCGCCCTAGCCTCGATCCGGTACGCTGTGGATCGAGTGCCCTGGCGGGCGCTGTGACGTGCGTCGCGGGCTCAACCCGCCTCCTCGTCACAGAACCTGCTCCAGGTCACTCAGGGCTTGATCAAGAGACCTTGCCGCGACTCGTCGATGGAGTTCCGTGCAAGGTTTCGCACAAGCCCCCGCCTTCGTAGCTCAGGGGATAGAGCACCGCTCTCCTAAAGCGGGTGTCGCAGGTTCGAATCCTGCCGGGGGCACTGTGTCTGACCAGGCACGGAGCATCGAACAGCCCCTCGGAAGTGATCTTCCGAGGGGCTGTTTTCATGTGTGCGGGGACAGATCGGGGACACGGCGCATTCGGCGGGGACAGAGCCCGCTTCCGCTACGCCGCCGCCTCACCCGGCTCGACGGAGCGGATCAGCGGGCGGACGGGCGCGTGCTCGTCGACACCGGAATCCGGCTCAACAGCGGTCTCGGCGTCGCCGGAGGCTGCGGGCTGGTCCTGCGGGACCGGCTGCGGCCCCTGCGGCTGCTCGTCGTCCGCCGCCCCCTCCTCCTGCTCCTGCTGGTTGGCCTTGCGCGGCACGAGCGCCACGGGCGCGTCAGCAGCCTCGAGCTCGAGCTGCGGAAGGACGCTGGTGTACGTGTCGGCGGTGAGCTTGTACGAGGAGTGCCCGAGCAGGACCTGGATGGTCTTCATGTGAACGCCGGCCGCGAGGGACAGCGTCGCCGCGCAGTGGCGGAGATCGTGGAGCCGGATCGGCGGGAGGCCGAGCTTCTGGACGAGCCGGTTGAAGACCTGGGAGAGGTACTCCGGGTGGTACGGGCGCCCGTCCTCCCAGGTGAAGACGCGGCCCGAGTCGACGTACGGGTCATACTTCTTCGGCTCCTTGCGATGCTTCTCCTCCCACTCCGCTCGCTCAGTCTGCTGGCGTCGCCGCCAGAACAACAGGAGTTGGTGGGTCTGGCTGTCGAGCCGGATGGTGCGGGCGCCACTGTCGCTCTTGGGCGTGTCCTCCCAGACGTCATAGGAGGCCGCGACGAGCTGCTCGCTGATGTGGACGGTGCCGGCGGTCATGTCGGTCTCGCGCCAGGGCAGGCCGCAGGACTCGCCCCGGCGTGTGCCCCGGAAGACCATGAGGTGGAACATCGGGTAGAGCCGGTGCTCGGCGACGGCGTCGAGGAAGGCGCCGGTCTGCTCAGCCGTCCAGACCATGACCGGCCCGGGCTTCTCCCCCGTCTCGCGCCAGTGGGCGACACGTTCGTCGGTCCAGACGAGCGGCTTGGGCGGGGTGTACTTGGGCAGGACGAGGTCTTCCGTCCAGTTCTGGCTGATGAGCTTCTCGGTGTTCTTGGCGTAGTCGAGCGCGGCGCTGAGCTCGTTCTTCATCTTGAGCTGGACGCCGGGGCCGGTGATGTACCGCGGCTTCCTGCGGGCCGCGCGCAGCTTCTCCTTGGCCTCGTTCCAGCGCTGGCGCAGCTCGGACGGGCGCGGCTTGGCCGCCTGCTTCCAGGCCCGGTGGGCCGCTTCGCACTCGATCTTCGCCAGGTCGGCGGCGTCCTGGTTGGCGGCGTGCTGCTCGTTGTCGCGCCAGATCTGCTCGAACATCTCCTGGAGGTGCCGCGTGCGCAGGTCGCGCATCTTGAGGTGCCCGAGGTGCGGGATGAAGACCCGGTTGATGTGGTCCTCGTAGGTGCTCCGGGTGGACCGCTTGAGGTCGACTCTCTTACTGAACCAGCGCAGGAGGAACTGCTCGACGGTCTCATCCGAGAGGACGTCGACGCCGTCCTGCGCCTGGTCCCAGATCTTCTGCGCCGCCTCCTCGGCCTTCTTCTTGGTGAGGAAGCCGCCCTTGCGAGGCCGGCGCCGCTTACCCCGGGGACCTGGCGGCAGCTCAATGTAGTAGTACCAGCTGCCGTGATCACGCTTCCCGAGATCAGGGCAGGCGGCACCCAGCTCCCTCAGCTTCGGCTTCCCGTTGGTGCCGAGGACCGGTTCCCCGTCCTCGTTGGTCATCGGCGCCTTGCAGGTGCAGCGCCTGTAGACCGAGCCCTTGAACACATCCCCTCCTGTGTGTCGTGCAAGCAGCCACGCAGCGCGATCATATGTGGAGACAGACACACCGTCGTCCGATGAGTGGAGGCGGCATGCATGCCAGAGAAGCCGGATCGAGTCAGACCTGATCACGAAACTTCGCGGCTGACGATTCAGCGGTCACCCGAACAGGCGCTGCCACATGTGTGGGAGCAAACCTGGCCGATCGCACCAGATGGCGTCGAGCGCGATCTTGTTCGGCCGCCTGATGAGAACTTAGACTGCGTCGGGACTTCCTGGGAGGCGCGGGGGCGGAACAGGAGAGCCAGACCATGCGAGATCGAAACGATCCGGCCACCTCGAACGCGACGGTGGCGGTGTGCCCATGACGCGGAATGAGGTGCTGGCCCTGCCGGTCACGGTCGACGTACTGACGGCCGGCAAGGCGTTCGGCTTCAGCAGGAACACGACGTACGAGCTGATCAAGTCCGGGGAGTTCCCCGTGCCCGTACACCCGTACGGCAAAGGCAAGCGCAGGGTGCTGACGTCGGAGCTGTGGGCGGCACTGGGCGTGCGTCCGGAGTAACAGCGGGGCACCCCGAGCGGGAAACCACACCGGCACTCGCTGAGCATCTCTGTGACCGGCCGACCCCAAAGTTCCCCCCACGGGGAGCCCGTCACCGCTACGCAGGATGGCGAGCTCCTCGTGGTTGTGGTGAATGATGGCCCCATCGCGCTTGCCGACAAGGGGGGTAACAGCGATGAGACGAAACGACTTCGAGGTCATGATGGAGTTCTTCCGGGCCCGTCTTCGTGAGGATGAGACTGCCGCTCGAGCACTGAAGCCCGGCAAGAAC
Organism: Streptomyces sp. NBC_01216; assembly: GCF_035994945.1. NCBI lineage: Bacteria > Bacillati > Actinomycetota > Actinomycetes > Kitasatosporales > Streptomycetaceae > Streptomyces > Streptomyces sp. NBC_01216. The sequence goes on along the minus strand of NZ_CP108677.1, from coordinate 4,242,645 downwards.
CAGGACGTGGCAAGGTTGCGGGACCGGGTCCTCGCCGACATCGAGGCGAAGCACAGGCTCATGGAGTGGGTGGACGAGTATCCGCGGAGGGCAGAGGACAACGGGGAGCGCGCCCCCTGGCAGAAGTTGGCCGGGGACTTGGTCGCCGGAATCTCGCGGGACCGCCGTAGCCCAGTGATTTACGAACTCGTTGCGGCGTACGCCGACCATCCCGATTTCCGGCCTGAGTGGCTGCCGATCGAGGACGAGCGGGAGCTGGACGAGGAGTACGGATCCGGCGCGCACGAGAGCAGCACCCGCAGGCGGGGCCGCACCGTCTGACCCGCAGAGGTGCAAGGGCCCTCGTTGACTCCCTGTCCTGCCGCACTCGACCTCCCGCACGCCCTGGTCGAGTGGGCCACAATGCTCATCGTCACCCGCTAGGCTGACCGACGGCGCAAACTCCGGCCTTCTCGACGCCGACGGCGAACGTCGACGCCCCGCGCAGGCCGCTCATCTGCGTTTTCAGCCCCCGGAGCCCTCCAGCCGTCATCCAACCAGCGATCGCGCGGGTTGTATGCCAACTGCAAGTTGGCATACTGCGCACTGCAGATCGAACCCAATACGTAAGCAATGGGTGGCAGACTTCACATGTAGGGGTGACAGTGCTGCGCCTTCGCATACCATATGGGTTACACCGGGGGATTTTGGGCTGGAGAGAGTATGAGGGCATACGGCCACGAAACGGACGGAGTGACTGCCGTCCCTGATGAGGCTGCCCACTTGGCGGCGGCAGCCAGGCGTCTTCTCGATGAGAGGAAGACGCTCGCGGAAACCGCGAACTGGATGACGGAGAACGCGGGACCAACGGTCTCCGGTCGACCATGGGCGCCCACGACACTGCGGCGCCGACTGCGCAACCCGGCGATCGCCGGCCTCAAGGAGAACGCCAACGGGGAACTGATCCCAGGCCCGGCCGAGCAGCTGATCGACCGCGAGACGTTCGACGCCCTGCAGGAGCTGTTCAGCGAGAACAAGAAGGGCCAGGGCACCAAGCTGAAGCACGTCCACTACCTGTCGGGCGGGCCGGCGACGTGCGGTCTATGCAGGCAGCCGCTGGTGTCCCGGTCTACAGCGAACGGCGGGCGGGGGTACGTCTGCGAGACCGAGGGCTGCGGGAAGGTGCGGATCTCCGCCGAGCCGCTGGACGAGTACGTCGGAGAGCGAGTGGTCGCCCGCCTGCAAGGTCCGACGCACCTCAAGCGTCTGGCCACACTGCGCGACAAGTACGTCAACGAGGCTCGTGAGGCGGAGCGGTTCCTGAAGGAGCAACTGAGCGACCGCAAGAGCGAGTTGGCGCGCGCCTATGGGGCGATGGAGATGAACCTGGGCGAGTACAGGACAGCCAAGGCCGCCCTGGAAGGCCGGCGCACCGAAGCGATGGGCGCGGTGCGCCGCGGCAAGGCCCTTGAGCAGCTTCCGGAGTTGACCCCCAAGGGTGTTGAAACCTGGTGGCACGAGACCGCCGGACGCGAGCAGCGCCGGAACCTCGTTCAGCTCGTCGTACGGGAAGTGCGCGTGGGGCCTGCCACCGTGAGGGGCTCACGGAAGTTCGACGAGGCCCGCTTCGAGATCTTCTGGAGGTGGGAGTAGCAACCGGCAACCGGATCACAGAGGTTCGGCTTGTCGGGTCAGACGCCCTCTGCCTGGACATTTGTTTGCGACTGACGAGTAACAGGCATACGCTGACGATCTCGCTCTCCGTGGAACGTCTCGTCACTGCTTGTGGAGCGCCTTGGCGGCGTCCCACGGGAGCGGACAGGGGGCGCGTCAGGCGGACGCCTGCGCCATGGCTCAGGGGAGGAGCATGAACCGGCGCGACTCGTCGCAGACGGGTAGACGGACCGGCGAGGGTGACATGGACCGGACAGCGGACGCCGATCCGCTGGGCAAGGGCGGCTGGCTCGACGAGGAGATCCTCAAGGTACTGATGGGGGCCGACGTCGAATTCGACCCTGAAGATTTGGGGTCAACATGTGTCGAGGAAGAGTAGAGACGCCTAAGCAAGTCCATTTACCCGTGAGCCCCGACCGTCCACTGCAGGCGGGCGGGGCTCACTCGGTTCAAGTCCCATCGCGCACGAGGCATTCCCTGGCGATCCGCGACAAACGACACTTGACGGTCAAGATCGATTGATCATAGTATTTAGTCATCACCTCACAGGAAACCATCCTGCGAGACCGAGAGTGCGAGGAGTCAGCGACATGAACGTCAGCGAGGCGAACATCGAGGTCATCGCGATCCCGCTCGCGGACATCGAGCCCAACCCGGACCAGCCCCGCAAGTTCTTCGACGAGACCAAGCTGGAGGAGCTGGCAGCCCAGTTCCGCTCGGTCGGCCAGCTCCAGCCGATCGTGGTCCGCCCGGCCGGCGACACGTTCCAGATCGTGATGGGCGAGCGTCGCTGGCGGGCCATGCACCTGGTGGAGGGCGCCACCACCATCGAGGCCAAGGTCGTCTCGAGCGTCGACGACGAGAACGCGTTCATCATGGGCATCTCCGAGAACATCGGCCGCGCGGACATGACCCTCATGGAGGAGGCCCAGGCGTACGCGGACCTGGTCGGGTTCGGATACCAGGCGGAGCGCATCGCGGAGATGTTCGGCAAGACCACCGACTACGTGAAGTGGCGGATGGACCTGCTCAACCTCACCACCGACATCGCGGAACTCGTCGCCGAGGGCAAGATCAAGGCCGACTTCGCCTGGTACCTGTCGAAGCTCACGCCGGCGAACCAGAAGGTGGCCGTCACCCGGTACATGAAGGGCGACTTCAGGACGGAGACCGACGCCTCCACCTTCGCGCAGGCCCTGCGGATGAAGGAGAACCAGGAGGGCTTCTTCTCCGAGAAGGAGCTGTCGGACAAGGAGAAGGAGGACAAGGCCAAGGAGCGCAAGCAGGCCAAGTCCAAGGTGGACCAGGTCGAGCGCGCCGGGACACTCCTGGAGGAGCTGGCGAAGCTGACGCCGACGGAGCTGGCCGAGCTGTTCGAGGGCGAGGTGGGCAAGCAGCTGGACGCGGTGGAGCGGGTGCGGAAGGCGGCGGCCGAGGCGGTGAAGAAGCTGCGGAAGGCGAAGGCAATGTCCGAGGCGAAGCAGCTGACGGTCCGGCCGGAGCTGAAGGTCGAGCCCGAGGCGGAGGACGCCGAGGCCGAGCAGGAGCCGAGCGAGACCGAGATCGCCGAGGCCGCCGCCGAGGAGCCCTCGGAGACGGAGCTTGAGGCCGCGGCCTGAGCTGACGTTCGACCGTGCGCGACAGCCGGGACCCCGAGGCGGGTCCCGGCTGTTTCGCGTCTCCGAAGGCCCGGGCGACGCGCGGGCGGCATGGGGCGGTGGTGGGGTGCGAGTGGGGCGGACCCCAGCCCCTCGACGATAAAACAATATTGGCGAGCGAGGCCAATTGACGATAGAATGTTATTTGACGATCATTCGTTTTGAATCAGGAGCGAGGAAGGACAGGGAATGTTAGCGATCACGAACGAGGGCGACACGCTGTCGCCCGATCAAGCGGCCGCGCTGCTGTGCTCTGGAGTGTTGGCGCCCGGCAGCGAATGGGTTGCGCCCGCCCTCGCCACGAAGATCCCGTGCCGGGTGTGCGGGCGGCGACTGCGGGTCGTCCTGGTACGCGGCACGGACGGCAGCGTCGCGGTGGACGGCGAGGGCTGCCTCGTGTTCGGCTCCGGCAGCGTCTCGCGGGACGCGCTCGGTGTGCTGTGCGACGGCTGCTACGAGCTGGCCGGGTGGGAGAACACCCACAACGACGAGGGCCACGAGGAGAAGCCGGACCCGGACTGCCCGCTCTGCGGTGTCGCGAGTCCGGCGTGAGCATGAGGGAGGAATATGTTCGAGCTGTTCACACACAGGTACCAGGGCTTCGAGCCGTCGATGGGCGTGCCGGTGCGCATCACCTTGGGCGCGCCGCGGTGGACGTTGCCGTACGTACTGGAGCACCAGGTGCGGGAGGCCGCGCCGAGCCGCGACTACTTCGGTGCGGCACGGCCGGCGTACGAGACGGCGTACGTGTCCCAACTGGACCGGCATGGGGTGGACTTCTTCGCGTCGCGGTTCCAGGAGATCGCGGTCGCGGCCGGGGATCTGCGGCTCGTGCTGCTGTGCTTCGAGGACCTGGCAAAGCCGGATCAGTGGTGCCACCGGCGGATGTTCGCCGCGTGGTGGCAGGAGAAGACCGGGGCGAAGGTAAGGGAACTCGGGCCGCTGGGGCCCGGGTACGAGCAAGGGACGCTGCTGTGACCGAGGAGCGCAGGCCCAACTGGGCGGAGATGAGACGGGAGGACTTCGAGGCTCCGCCACGGCCGAAGCCGGCGCCTCCGGGACAGATGGAGCTGTTCGAGCCCGGGCCCGGAAGAGCGAAGTCGAAGCTGCGGCTCCCAGAGGAGTGCCCGATCGGGACGATGAGCCTGCTGGACCTGCTCCAGCCGGACCGGTGACAGCCAGCGCGCGGGCCTGACCGCGACTCCAGACATGTGGCGGGTGCGTGATCGCATCCGCCACATGTGTTGTGACAATACTTCGTCTGATACGGTTCGATTGATGGCGGGTGATCTTCCCGGATCCGCCCCGCCACGCGCCGGTAGTGCACCTGGCAGCACGCCCCGCCCCCAGTGGGGAGGAGCCCGTTCGAGTCGGGCCCGGCGCTCGAGGACGCGTCCGCACGGGCATGTGGTGCGGAGCCGACCAGCCAAGGAACCACCCCCTCCAGGCGTCCCCCGCGCCTCCTGGTTCCCTGGTGGCCCGGCACGGCAGGACCAGCCCCCTGCTCCCCCGGACCCGCGTCCTTCTCAACCAGATCCGCGCAGGGGAGGCAGCGTTGTTCCACGGCTCGATCCCCGCGGACCTCCGCGCGATCATCCACGAGCACGCCACCACCTGGCGCGGCCAGGCCGAGGACATCTACGTCGGCTGCTCGGGCAACTTCACCATCGAACGCGTCCTGCACGACTCCGGGTTCCGGCTCCACGGCTGCGACGTGCAGCTGTACTCGTCGGCAATCGGCTGGTACCTCGCCGGGCAGGAGCTCCCCATCACGATCCGTCCCGAGTCGGCGTACGAACTCGACTGGCTGGACCCGTACATGGACGGACGGGCCGGAACGCTCGCAGTGGTGCTGCTCGGCTCGCGCTTCTTCCAGTGGCTCGGGCGCGGGGACCATCCGTACTACGGCCGGATGCTGGCCGCCTACCGGCAGCAGTTCCCGCAGCTGCACGCGAAGACAGTCGAGAAGATCGAGGCGCTGCCGCTGCGGCTCGCCTCGTACGCGCCGATGGACGTGAACCAGTGGCTCGCCGACCAGGTGCCGACGGACGCGCCGGTCGTGGCCTTCCCGCCGTTCTACGCAGGGGACTACGAGGGCCAGTTCGCGGCCCTGGACAAACACTTGGGCTGGCCGGCGCCGGAGTACCCGACGCTGGACGACGCCGCGAAGCAGACCCTGATCGAGCGCATCACCGACCGGCCGCACTGGGTGCTCGGCCTGCACTTCGACGTCGAGGAGCTGCGTGACCACCTGCGCGGTCAGGTGCAGACCGCCAACCGCGGGCTGCCGATCAACGTCTACGCGTCGGTCCCGCGCTCGCGGATCGTACGCCCGAACCAGCGGCTGGAGCCGGTGCGCGCACCGCGGCTCGTACCGGGCCGGGAGCTCGGCGGGACACTGACCCTCGCGCCGCTGACGATGGGGCAGTTCGCGACGCTGCGGTCGCAGTACATGAACCACAACATCCGTCCGGGCGCGCCGACGATGGCGCTCGCGGTCCTGGTCGACGGCGTCGTGGTGGGCGCGTTCGCGTACTCGACGCCGAAGTACGACCCGCACAACGTGTACCTGCTCTCCGACTTCCCGGTCGCGCCGACGTCGTACGGGCGGCTGGCCAAGCTCGTGCTGTACGCGGCGCTGTCGACCGAGGCGCAGTTCCTCGCGCAGCGCGCCATGAACACCCGCCTGACCCGGCTGAACACGACGGCGTTCACGCAGCGGCCGGTGTCGATGAAGTACCGCGGGCTGCTGCGCCTGAACTCGCGCAAGGACTCCACCGATCCCGCCTACCGCTACCAGCTCGACTACGGCTCCGAGCTGGGCCGCTGGTCGCTGGCCGAAGGGTTCGCGCAGTGGAGGAGCAAGCACGGACAGAAGGAGGGGGAACCCCGTTGAGCGATCCACTCAAGCCCCGCATGGTGGAGGGCGACCCGCGCGAGCTGACGCTGCTGGACATCAACGCTCGGTTCATGCGTCACGAGCAGTTCCAGCGCCTCGTCGCGAACATCCGTGACGACGGCGCGCTGACCTCGACGCCGCTGGTGTGGAACGACGCGGAGACCGGCCGCCGCATCGTGCTGTCGGGCAACCACCGCACCAAGGCGGCGATCGAGGCCGGCCTGGAGCGCATCTGGTGGATGGAGATCACCGAACCGCTCCCCCGGCAGCGGCAGATCGCGCTCCAGCTCGCCCACAACGCGATTGCCGGCGAGGACGACCCGGCCACCCTCAAGGCCCTGTACGAGGAGCTGGAGGACGTCTCCATGCGCCTGTACTCCGGCCTTGACGACAAGACCCTCGAACTCCTCGACGAGGTCACCGTGCCGAGTCTCGCGGAGGCGAACCTGGACTTCGCGACCGTGCAGATCGTCTTCCTGCCGGACGAGAAGGAGGCCGCGGAGAAGGCCCTGGAAGCGGCCCGGAAGGCGGCGTCCGCCGACGCCCGCTGGCTGACCCACATCGACCAGTACGACAGCGTGCTGGACACCCTCGACACGACGAAGGGCGCGCACAACATCGGCAACGTCGCCGCCGCGTTCGCGATCATCCTCGCGGTCGTGGAGCGGCACCTCGGCGAACTCGCCGAGGGCTGGTACGACCCGGACGAGCAGACCGTCACCCGCAAGGGCACCGCCCCGATCGAGACGGTGCTGGCCACCCGCACCATGCCGGCCGACGCCGCGGCCGTCGTCCAGCGGGCCATCGACCGAATGGAGCGGGACGGCGACATCGAGACGGGGCAGCGGTGGCGGGCCCTGGAGCTGTGGGCCGCCGACTACCTGGCAGGTGCGGCGTGACCCAGCCCGACGTGCGGGTCGGCCAGGTGTGGGCCGACAACGACAAGCGCAGCGAAGGCCGCACTGTACGCGTCGACCGTGTCGACGTCCGGTACGCGTACTGCACGGTCCTCACTTCCGCTACACCCGGCGGCCGGACCAGGCAGTGGACCCGGATCGCGCTGGAGCGGATGCGGCCGACGAGCACCGGCTACCGGCTGCTGGACGGTACGCCGTGAGCGGGGAGCTGTACCGCAAGCTGCTCGCCGAACGGTACGGGCCGCTGGACCGGCTGGAGGCCGAGCGTTTCCCGGTGGCCGCCGACCGGGCGGAGCCAGTGACCGGCACGAGCGAGGAGCAGTGGCGACGCAAGGTCCGTGAGATCGCCGCTCGGTACGGCTGGCGGCTGCAGTACCACACGGCAGACTCCCGACGCTCCGACGCGGGCTGGCCCGACGAGGTCTTCGGGCACCTCGGACAGCGCCGCACGCTGTTCGTCGAGTTCAAGACCGACACCGGCCGGCTCCGCCCTGCCCAGCGCGAGTGGCTCGCCCACCTGGCCGACAGCGGCTTCGAGGTCGCCGTCTGGCGGCCTCGCGATCTGCACAGCGTGCTGCGAGTGCTCGGCCCCGAGCGCCAGCGTGCCGTCCTCCCGCCGAACTTCCGGAGACCCACCCCATGAGCGGCTCACCCACGGAGGAGCTGAACCAGCTCCACGCCGAGATCGACCACCTGACCACGGTCCACCGCACCGCCACCGGCCTGGCCCGCGCACTGACCGAGCATCTCGCCGACGAACCGTTCCGCCTCGCCGACCAGCTCGCCCGCCTCCTCGACGGCGACCTCGAACCCGACGATGTGACTGAAGGGACCGCACAGTGAACCTGGCCAAGGACTCCTCGTCGTGGGAGCGCACGGTCTCCGTCACCCCCCTGCCCGACTCCGTACGCCGCAAGGCCGCCCTCCAGGTCGCCGCCCGCGCATCCGACCGGGGCGAATGCCGTGACCTCCTGGAACACCTGGGGCTCCGTGATCCGACGCTCCGCAGAATGACCGGATGACCGACATCGTGGAAGCGCAGTGGCACAGACTCCTAACGACCGCGGGTGAGCCCGAACTTCCCGCGGGAGCGCCTCCCCTTGAGCCGTTCCTGACGCTGGTGCGTGCAGCGTACGCGGAGCCGCTGCTCAGGCAGCTGTACCCCTGGACGAGCCATTGGCGGCTCGGCTTCAGCCGGTGCACGGCCTCCCGCTTCACCATGGACATTCCCTTGGTCTACGGGCGCAGCGTCGGCGGGTATCGGGTTGAGCAACCGAAGGCCGGCCCCTACGACACGGAGTGGATCGGGGACACGAGCACCGCGCAGGAGGCCGTGGCCATGGTTATCGAGCGGCTGCCTCCGGGCTGCGGCCCAGCCTTCATTGGCACCGCAGAGGAACTCGCCGCGTACGAGAGGACGCAAGACACCAGGTAGGAGCACGACGATCGGATGGCGGACAGCGCCGAGGCATGGGAGCGGCAGTCGGGCGAATCGTCCGCCGCGTGGGAGGCGTTTGCCTGCTACCGAGACCTCGGCCTGTCCCGCAGCATCGGCAAGGTCGCGGAACGGCTGGCGAAGTCCCGCACACTGATCGAGCGCTGGTCGACGTCCCACCGCTGGGTGCTGCGCGCCGAGGCGTGGGACCGGGAGCAGGACCGGCTCTGGCGAGCCGAGCGGCACCAGGCCGCCTGCGAGGTCGCGCGCCGGCACGCCCGCCTCGCGTCCGCTGCCCAGTCGAAGATCGTGGCCCAGCTCCAGCAGCTCGACCCCTCGCGGCTGAGCCCGTCGGACGTGATCCGCTGGCTGGAGGTCACGATCCGCATCGAGCGCCAGGCGTACGGCATGGACCTCGCCGACGTCCCCTCGACGTTCACCGGCCCGCAGATGGCGGACGTCACCGGCCTGACGGACGAGGAACGCCGCGCCCGCATGGAGCAGCTGCGCCGCGAACTGGAGGCCCGCATCGGCACCCTGGGCGGTGAGCCATCGTGACCCTGGACCCGACGGGCCCGCTTCCGGACCCGGCCGGCATGTCTGACGCCGAGCTGCACGCAGAGATCACCGCGCTGATCGAGGCCGACGCCGCCTCGTCGCGCCGCTGGGCCTGCGACCGCCCCGGCTGCGACGGCCTGCCCCACGAGGGCTGGTTGCACCACCACGCCCGCGCCGCCCAACGCCCGCAGGGGGCCTGGGCAGCCTGGATGATGCTGACGGGCCGAGGCTGGGGGAAGACGAAATCCGCTGCCGAGGCCGTACGCGAGTGGACGAGCACGCCGGGCACGATGATCGCGGTCGTCGCGAAGAACGCCACGCTCGTGAAGGAGATCTGCTTCGAGTCCCCCAAGTCCGGCCTCCTCGCGGTCATCCCGCCCGAGGACATCCGCCGCTACAGCCCCGGCAACGGCCTGACCACCCTGCGCATGAAGAACGGCTCCGCGATCTACGGCTTCGGTGCCGAGACCCCCGACAACCTCCGCGGCTTCGCCTTCGACAAGGGCTGGCTCGACGAGTACGCCGCCTGGAACCGCCACACCGCCCAGTCGGTGTACGACATGCTGTGGTTCTGCCTGCGCGAGGCCCCGACCCCACAGGTCGTCATCTCCACCACCCCAAAGCCGCTCCCCCACGTCAAACGCCTCGTCGAGCGCGGTCGCCGCCCGGGCTCCACCGTGGTCCTGACCACCGGCCGCACCGAGGACAACCGCGCCAACCTCTCCCCGGCCGCGCTCGCCGAGCTCGACTCCGAGTACGGCGGCACTCGCCTGGGCCGCCAGGAACTCGACGGCGTCCTCCTCGAAGACGTCGAAGGCGCCCTGTGGAAGCAGTGGATGTTCGAGGTAGAGGGTTTCCGTATCGCCCGCACTGCGGTCCCACCACTCGACCGCCTGGTCGTCGCCGTCGACCCCGCCGTCACCACCACCGACTCCGCCGACCTGACCGCCTTCACCGTGGCCGGCCGCTCCTACCCGCTGGAGCAGATGTACGGCGACCGCCGCCCCCGCGGCTACGTCCTCCACGCCGAACAGGACCGTCACACCCCGACAGCCGCGATGCGCCGCGCCGCCGCGCTCTACCACGAGCACCAGGCCGACTGCGTGGTCATCGAGGCCAACAACGGCGGCGACTACCTCCCCGCCCTCCTCGCCGAGGTCGACCCCACCGTCCCGTGCCGCGTCGTCCACGCCACCCGCGGCAAACGCGCCCGCGCCGCCCCGGTCGCGATGCTCTACGAGCAGTCCCGCATCACCCACGCCGGCCCGCCCCGCACGTTCGCGGTGTTGGAGGAGCAGATGACGACGTACGTCGGCGCCTCAGTGCGTTGTGGCAAACCGGATCTTGTTCGAGTGGCAGCGGGTGATCATCTGGACGGAGGTTCGGGTGCGGTCGCGGGCATGAGAGAACGGGCCCCTTGGTAGTGACGCGGTTACGACACCAGCACGACCAAGGAAGCCCGTTGCCTGATCAGTTGAGCAGTATCTCTGTGCATGCGTCCACCGCGGTCACCCTTGGGTGTGACTGCTACGTGCACCGGTTCGGTTCGATCGCTCCGGGACGGCGGGCAGGCTGCTACCCCAGTGACATGACGGATGCGGAGTGGGCCGAGGTCCGCGCCGCGATGCCGGTGCCGGCGTGGCTCCTCAAGCTGGGCGGGCGTCCGGAGGCGTTTTGCCACCGCGAGATGCTTGACGCGGTGCGCTACCTCGTCGACAACGGCGTGAAGTGGACGGCTCTGCCGGTCGATTTCCCGTACTGGCGGGCGGTCTACGACTTCTTCCGCCGCTGGCGGGCCTACGACTACGCGCGTGAGCTGTACGAACGCCTGCGACGTTCGGCGAGGGAACGTTCAGGCCGCAACGCCGAGCCCAGCGCGGGAGTCATCGACAGTCAGTCGGTGGACGCCTCCGAGACCGTCGGCGAGGACAGTCGCGGATACGACGGCGGCAAGTCACGTGATGGGCGCAAGCGTCACATCCTGACCGATACCGAGGGTCTGCTCCTGGAGGTGACCGTGACCACGGCCGATGTCCACGACTCCAAGGCCGCCCCCGCCCTGCTGGAGACGTTCATGGACCACCCGGGTCGGCTGCTGAAACTGGTGTGGGTCGACAGCGCCTACCAGGGCTCGGCCCTGGCCAAGGCGTTCGCCCGTCACGGAGTCCGGATCGAGGTCGTGCGCCGATCCGACGGACACCGCGGATTTGTCGTACTGGCCCGCAGATGGGTCGTGGAACGAACGCTGAGCTGGCTCTCCCGCTCACGCCGCCTCAACCGCGACCACGAACGCCGCCCCGATCACCACCAGCAGATGGTGTGGTGGGCAGCCACGATCAGGCTGTCGCGCCAGGTGGCCGGCGATGCCCCGCGCTGGCCGGAGAAGCGTCCCGGCCGACGGCCCCGGGCACAGGCATGAACCGTCCATTCTTCTCCCGCACCAGCCAGCCCCGCTTCTCCAGCGCGTAGGCACGGTGACGGATCTTCTCCACCTCGTTCTTGATCTCCGCCTCACGGCCCACCACGCGCGTCAACTCCACCCCGCTCACCGGCCCCGAAGCGGCCACCACCGCGGCGAACACCTCCCGATACAGGCCGCTGAGCACCTCCTCGCCCATGCCCGACCGCCACACCGGCGGCCGCTCGCCATGCACCGCGTCGGAGCCGCTCGAACCCATCACGGCAGCCGCCTCACCACCAGACGCCACGGAAGCCGGCGTATTCACCGCACTCTCCTCGGCCAGCACCGACACGAGCTCCTCACGCCCCACACGGGCCCGCTCGACTCGCTCTCGCGCAGCATCCACCTCCGCCTGAGCCTGCTCCAGGACCTCCGTCCAGGACTCCAGCTCCTGCCTCGCCCGCGCCTCACGCCGTTCCATCAACCCCAGCACCGACGGCATCGCGCCCTCCTCGATCCACAACAAGCCGTCCGCTGCCTGCCCCTACCCCTCCGCGAACATGCCCCGCACACGAAGAAACCCCTGCTCATCGAACAGAGACTCCCTTTGCCACAACGCACTCAGAGGTCCAGGAGAAGTCCCCGGACCTCCTCGACTCCTGCGTCTGGGCGCTCACCGACCTGTTCCTTGCCGGGGATACGGGTCGTCCGGCCACCCCGTCCGATCACCGGCTCACGGGACGACGGTAGGAGTGCGTACAACAGGGTGGGACGTCGTGCCCTTGTGGGTGCGCCCTCGCGCACGGTGTGCCGGTCAAGCGGTTCGAGTCAGAGTTCCGGGGCCAGGACGGTCAGTCGCAGGAGGGCGGCCAGGACTGCCACCATCGGCACGGCGAACCACCACCGTCGCAGCCACTGCGCCTTCACGAACAGCACGGTCAGCAGTGCCGCGACGACGGTCACCGCCAGCGCCGTACCCGCAGCGAAGCCCGAGTGGGAGACCGTCTCCCTGTCCCAGGGCCCCGCCGGCTCGGCCGCGTAGGCAAGGAGGAGCAGGTACGCCGTGACGAAGTGCGCCACCAAGAGCACCACGGCGCACACAGCGGAACCAATCCGGCCGGGGGGCCTCCCTGCGGCCACGCGGCGCCCTGGTGCAGCAGGGCTCGTGACGTCCTTCACCGCAGCGCCTCCTTGGCCTGATCCAGCCTGTTGTCGAAGCCACGACCGTATGCCTGGGCTGCGTCGGTCTCGTAATAGGGGCCCCCGTTGTAGCGGGCGGCCAGCTCCTGCATCTGCGCGCGTGTCATCTGCTCCGGTGGTACGTCGGCGAAGCTGCTCTCGGCCTTCAACTGGGCGAGGTACTCGGAGGCGATGAAGATGTTCGTGCCCGGATCCTTGATCGCGTTCACCACGGTGCTCCGCTGGAGATCCGTGAGATTGTGCGGATCGTAGCCGAGTACCTCGGCGGCGCGTCGCACCTGGATGGCCATGGGCCCCATGGAGGTCCGGTCGGGATCCTCACTGCCTGGAATGATCTTGCGGCCCTCGTAGGCCAGGTCGTCCAGCAGGCCAGGGTCGCCTTCGACCTCCTGCCAGGCGATGCCTGCGACCATCTCCGGCGGAAGCCCCGAATCCTCGGCGGCGGCCTTGATGAGCTCCTTGTTCGCGGAGATGTACGAGCGGCGCCCCTCGTCGTCGTTCGACGGGAGCCAGTAGTTGTTGCCCTGTCCTTCGGGCAGGCCGTCCACGCGCGTCTGGATGCGGTAGAGCGTTTCGGAGACGACCACGTCGCGGCCCATGGTGGGGATCGCGTCGACCTTGGGCCCGGAGCCCGGCAGCTGTGTGTTCGGGTCGTCGCTCGCCTCGCGGGCCTCCTTCTGCAGGGGCCCGAGGTTCTTCAGGAACTCGGCCGCGTCGGGCAGAGTCCCCTGGTAGTCGGGTATCGACTTGTACGCCGCCCTGAGGTCGGCGACGCACAGCTCCCGCGCGGCGGACTCGACACGGAGCGCGTCACCGTAGTGGTCCTTGGTCTGGTTGTAGTAGCGCTCGGCGTCTTCCCGGATCGCGTCGACGTCCACGGTCACTTCGGCGAGCCAGTCCAGGACCCCCGTGCTTGCGCGCAGATCCTCCCACTGCCGCAGGGGCTCTGCTGCCCGCGCGGTGGGAGTGATGGCCTGAGCTTCACGGGCCATGACCTCGGAGAGTCTGCCCTCGGTGTGCTGTCCGTTCTTGTAGTGCACCTTGGCGGTGGTGACCGCATCGGCGTACCTGGCCAGCGCGGAGCCGGCCTTGCGAAAGGCTTCCGAGAGCGCATCGGCCAGGCTCTTGCTCTCACCGAGCCTCCTGACGTAGAGGTCGCGGGCCTCGCTCACCCATTCGACCTTTCCGGCCTTGCGGAAGGCGTCGTCGGTCGACTCGATGAGTGTGTGGAGGCGCCGGAACTCGGCGGCGTTGCGATCGATGAGCGTCGGGTTCGCGTCCTCGAGGAACTGGACGTCGTCACGGTATGCCACAGCGGATCACCTGTTCTCCGGCGGCACGAAGCGGCCGCAGTCCAGCATGGCGTTCATCTGGCCCTGTACACCCTTGTCCACGGTCGTGTAGTTGTTGCCGGCGGACCTCAGCTTCGTCGACAGGGATGCGAGCAGCGCGACCATGTCGTTGTACTGGTCCTTGGCGAACCGGGCGAGCGTGTCCACCTGCGCGGCGACGTCCGTGTGCGCGCGGGGCGCGCGGGCCTGGGTCGCGTTCTCGCCGTCCATGCGGCCCTCGTAGAGGAGTCCGGCGATCTCCATGAGCAGGTGTGAACTTCCGTCGAGCGACGCTGCGTTGACCGAGTACCCGTCGCCCCGGCCCGTCGGGCTCTCTGGGTGGTCACCACCCGTCGGCGCCTGGTTGAGTTGCATCTGCGCAGCAGCTTGCCGTCGGGCGAGCGCAGCCTCCTTGAGACTGGCCCATTCCTCTTCGAACGACATCGCTCTCGCCCCCGTGAGTCTGACCATGTACTTACATGCGAACGTGAGTGCGCACCTGGTCAGGGTGCCACATTCGGTTTCTGGGCGTCATGGGCGACATCACGCCTTCGAACTGTGCTGACTGGTAAGGCGTTTGACGGGGGGAAGGCTGACCTGAACGGGTTGTCGGGCCTCTGTAGGCGGAGCAATGGCGAGCGGCCGTCACCCTGCGAGGCCGGCAGGACGCTGGACGCGGTACGGGCCGCGGTGCTCCCGCCAGCCCCACGCCGAATGCCCAGTCAACGCCCCGACCGGCTGGTGGATTGCCGATCGAGGTGAAATGCCTCGGGCTACGCCCATTAGGCTCCGCCGACTTCTGACGACCGGCAGGGAGCGGTGTATGCGACGGTGGCGCGACTTGATCATCGATACCTGGGGGGCGTTGTCCTACAAGCCGGCGTTTCGGCAGGCCGCAGACGGCCGCCTTGGACGCCTGCCCGGCCATGTCGGCGCATCCTGGGTGCCGGAGGCCGATCTTCGTCGCCTCACCGCGTACACGGTGCTCGCCACGTACGACACCAACCAGGCCGCCGCCCTGCTCGGCGAGGACGGTACGGACCGGCGCGAGTACGGGGATCCGGCGCTGATCGTGGACCAGACCTTGACGCACCTCATCGGTGAGACGCAGCAGATCGTCGTCGGCGGAGTGGACGACAGCGAGGCGGCACGTGCGGCCGAGTCCCTGCTGCGAGAGTGGGCAGAGCGCGAGCATCTGTGGATGCGGATGCAGCACGCTGAGCGCAACGCCGTCCTGCTCGGCGACACCGTGTACCTCCTGGCGTGGTCGCGGGCGAAGGGACGCCCGAATCTGAAGACCATCGACCCGGGCTTCTACTTCCCGGTGTTGTCTGATGACGCGGTCGACGCGGACGAGTACCCGACGCGGGTCCACCTGGCGTGGGAGACACCGACCGATCCGGCGTCGGGCCGGAAGGGCACGCTGCGCCGTGTCACGTACGAGCTCGGGCCGGTCGATACCGACTCCGCCGCAGTCCGCACGTATCCGTGGTCCGCCCAGCCCGCCAACGTCACCTGCTACCTGACGGACGCTGAATGGGACCTGGAGCAGGTCGACCGCGCGGGCGACATCGACGCGCTCTCGTCGCGCCGGGCCCGGTTCCGCACCAACGCGGACGGGGAGGTACTGGACCGGCTCGACCTGCACATCGACTTCATCCCGATCGTCCATGTACCGAACACCATCAACGGCGCCGAGCACTTCGGCCAGTCGACCCTGCTGAAGGCCACCCAACTCCTTGACGATCTCGGCGCTGCCGACACGGACAGTCAGCGTGCTTCGGCGACAACCGGGTCACCGATCATCGGCCTCTCCGGCGCCCGGCTGCCGGTCGACCGTGCTTCGGGCCGGCCACTGCCGGTACAGGTGGAGCCGGGGATGGTCTGGCCACTCGGGGAGACCGGCCAGCTCACCACGGTGGACACCTCCGCCCAGCTGTCCGAACTCCGCGCCTATGTGGAGGGACTACGCGACCGGCTGTCCGTGGTCACCCGGCTTCCGGCCAGCGTGCTCGGCACTATGGACGCCTCGCAGGCGGCCTCCGGCTACGCAATGCAGCTGAGCTTCGGTCCGCTGGACGCCATGGTCCGCTCCATGCGGCTCGCGCGGGCGGCCAAGTATCCGCTGCTGCTGAAGATGGTGCTGCGCCTCTACCAGGCCGCCGGTGTGCTGCCGTCAGGGCAGCAGCCCCAGGCGTCCATCGCTTTCGGCTCCTATCTGCCGACCGATCAGGCCAGCGTCCTCGACCTGGTGGTCAAAGGTGTCACTGCCGGTGTCCTCTCCCTGGAGACCGGAGTGCGCATGCTCGTGGACGCCGGCTTCCCCATCGAGGACGCGGCAGAAGAGGTCGCCCGCATCTGGGAGCAGCGCGAGACGGAGCTCGGAACTGGCGGGACCGTCAACGAGATGTAGTCGGCCATGGCCTCGCCACGATCCTCGGCCGGCACCGCAGCACGAGGCACTCACGCCGACGGCGCGGTGAAGGTTAGACTCCGCCCGACGCGGGGGCGTCTGGGCAAGGAGTCTGCCCATGACCGTACGAACACGACCGCCGCTGCCGCTCGCACCGCTCGGCTACCGCCGCGACGGCCGCCCCATCTTCCCGATCCTCGGCGCTTCCCCCGACGACCCTGGGAACTCACCTACCGGGGAGACGACACCGGAGAGCACCGACACAGCGACTGTGACCATCCCGCAGGAGGAGCTGTCCCGCCGCTTCGCCCGCGAGAAGGACCAGGGCCGCCGCGCCGGCGTACGTGACCTCCTCAGCCAGCTCGGTTTCGAGTCGGCGAAGGCCCTGACCGAGTACGTGCAGGCCCAGCGCGAGGCTGACCAGCAGCAGAAGGACGCCGAGCAGGCCCGTCTCTCGGAGGCGGAGCGCCGGGAGCAGACCGCCGCGGAACGCGAGCGGCAGGCGCAGGAACGCGAGGCCGCGGCCGTTGCCCGGGAACGAGACGCCGCACGCCGCGCCGTGCTCGTCGGTCTGGGCGCCACCGGCACCGAACTGGAGGACGCCGTCGTCCTGCTCGGCCGCCTCGTCGACCCGGATGCGGACGACACCGCACTGGCCCGGGCCGCCGACGAGCTGAAGGAGCGCCGCCCGGAACTCTTCGGCCAGCGGGCTCCGCAGCCACCCACGACCCCGCCCTCGGGCAGCCCCTCCAACATTCCCGGTCGCTCGGGCGGAACTCCGGCCCGCCCGGGCCAGCTCGGCCTGGACATCGCCCGCCGCCGCGGCCACCTCAAGAGCTCCTGACCCCGGCACGCCTTCGGGGACCGCGCCCCGCCCCCATCCCCGCGGACGACGGCACCGCCCGGTGTCCGTACAGACTCGCCGCCACATGGCCTGCCCGGAGGAACCTGGCGTGGATCTTCAGCTGACCACCTACTCCGAGTCCGCTACCGCCGACCGCCCCTGGTTGGCGTCCCGGCACGGACTCGACACCCCGCTCACCATCACCCTGGACACCACTCTCTTCACCCAGGACACCCACTACACCCCACCCGCCCCCGGACAGCCCCGCAACGTCATGAGGGCCGGCATCCCGCTGGGCCGGCTGACCGCGACCGGCCTGTACGGGCCGTGGGACGCAGCGGCCACCGACGGCCGCGCCGCCTTCACCGGCGTCCTCCTCACGGACGTCGCCTTCGCCCCGGGTAGCGGACGTGCCGGCGCGGCCCTGCTCTGGCACGGCGTGATCGCCGCCGCCCACGTACCCGGCGGACTCGACCCGGCCGCCATCGCCGCTTCGACGGCACAGATCCACTTCGTCTGACGCCCGCGACCTGCTGAGGAGCCCCGCCCACCATGCTCGACACCCTGCTGCGCGACATCGACGCGGCTGACCTCAACGCCTTCGCCCGCACCATGACCACCCCGGCCGACTTCGAGCTGACTCGCACGGTCATGCCCGAACGGCGCCTGAACTCCGTCAAGTTCCGCATCAAGAGCAGTAAACGTCGCGTGAACGCGGCGAAGTTCCGCGCGTACGACGCCGAGACCGCTGTCGCCCGCCGCCAGGCCGAGAAGATCATCACCGAGGGCATGCTGCCGCCCCTCGGTCAGAAGCTGATCGTCGGCGAACTGGAGCAGATCCTCCTCGACACCTCCCGCGGCGCCGACGCCTCCGAGTTCATCGAGCTGCTCTACGACGACATCGAGCGCCACGTCGAGTCCATCCACAACCGCATGGAGCTCGCCGCCGGCGACCTCCTCATCGACGGCAAGTTCAGCCTCAACGGCGAGAACGGCCTCACCCTGGAGGCCGACTTCGCCGTGCCGGCCGCCAACATGCCGACGGCCGCCAAGCCCTGGTCCGATCCGACCAGCGACCCCATCGCCGACGAACTACGCTGGATCGAGTACCTCCGTTCCATCGGCGCCCCGCTCCCGGCCCGCGTCATCACCTCGTACAAGGCCCGCGCGACCCTGGCTGCGAACGACGCGTACCGCGCGGCGTACTACGGCAGCGTCAACGGCTCCACCACCCCGACCGCGGTCCTCGCCCCCAACGAGGTCGAGGTCGTCCGCGCCCGCTACAACCTCCCGCCGATCACCGTCTACGACGTGCAGATCTCCGTCGACGACACCTACCAGCGCGTGATCCCGGAAGACCGCTGGATCCTGCTGCCGCCGAACCCGGAGTCCTGGGCGGAGACCCAGTACGGCATCACCGCCGAGTCCCTGGTACTCACCTCCGGTACCAACCCGGCCATCACCCGCGAGGACGCCCCCGGCATCGTCATCACCGCCGGCCACCAGGACGACCCGGTCCAGGTCTGGACGAAGGGCTCCGCGGTCGCCATGCCCGTGCTGTATGTCCCCGACATCCACGTCACGGCGAAGGTGCTGTGACATGAGCGAAGCCGCATCAAGGCTTCCTGCCGGCCGCCGTCTGGCAGAGACGGTCTTCGTCGCTGATCCGACGACGCACGGCACGGTGGTTCTCAAAGCCGGAACCATGGTCTCGGACTCTGCTCTTGCAGATCAGATCACCCATCCGTCCGCGTGGAGCGATGACGAGGTGGACCAGGCCGTAGTCCCCGAACTTGCTGAGGCGGAGAAGAGCAGGGCAGCAGAACCCACCGATGCGGAGACCCCACGTCCCCGTACAACACGGCGTTCCCGATCAGGTAGGTGACCCCTGTGGGCAAGCGCCTCCCTCGCCGCTCGCCCACCGCTCCGTGAAGGCGGCAGCAGCTTGCACCTTAGTGCGTTGTGGCAAACCGGATCTTGTTCGAGTGGCAGCGGGTGATCATCTGGACGGAGGTTCGGGTGCGGTCGCGGGCATGAGAGAACGGGCCCCTTGGTAGTGACGCGGTTACGACACCAGCACGACCAAGGAAGCCCGTTGCCTGATCAGTTGAGCAGTATCTCTGTGCATGCGTCCACCGCGGTCACCCTTGGGTGTGACTGCTACGTGCACCGGTTCGGTTCGATCGCTCCGGGACGGCGGGCAGGCTGCTACCCCAGTGACATGACGGATGCGGAGTGGGCCGAGGTCCGCGCCGCGATGCCGGTGCCGGCGTGGCTCCTCAAGCTGGGCGGGCGTCCGGAGGCGTTTTGCCACCGCGAGATGCTTGACGCGGTGCGCTACCTCGTCGACAACGGCGTGAAGTGGACGGCTCTGCCGGTCGATTTCCCGTACTGGCGGGCGGTCTACGACTTCTTCCGCCGCTGGCGGGCCTACGACTACGCGCGTGAGCTGTACGAACGCCTGCGACGTTCGGCGAGGGAACGTTCAGGCCGCAACGCCGAGCCCAGCGCGGGAGTCATCGACAGTCAGTCGGTGGACGCCTCCGAGACCGTCGGCGAGGACAGTCGCGGATACGACGGCGGCAAGTCACGTGATGGGCGCAAGCGTCACATCCTGACCGATACCGAGGGTCTGCTCCTGGAGGTGACCGTGACCACGGCCGATGTCCACGACTCCAAGGCCGCCCCCGCCCTGCTGGAGACGTTCATGGACCACCCGGGTCGGCTGCTGAAACTGGTGTGGGTCGACAGCGCCTACCAGGGCTCGGCCCTGGCCAAGGCGTTCGCCCGTCACGGAGTCCGGATCGAGGTCGTGCGCCGATCCGACGGACACCGCGGATTTGTCGTACTGGCCCGCAGATGGGTCGTGGAACGAACGCTGAGCTGGCTCTCCCGCTCACGCCGCCTCAACCGCGACCACGAACGCCGCCCCGATCACCACCAGCAGATGGTGTGGTGGGCAGCCACGATCAGGCTGTCGCGCCAGGTGGCCGGCGATGCCCCGCGCTGGCCGGAGAAGCGTCCCGGCCGACGGCCCCGGGCACAGGCATGAACCGTCCATTCTTCTCCCGCACCAGCCAGCCCCGCTTCTCCAGCGCGTAGGCACGGTGACGGATCTTCTCCACCTCGTTCTTGATCTCCGCCTCACGGCCCACCACGCGCGTCAACTCCACCCCGCTCACCGGCCCCGAAGCGGCCACCACCGCGGCGAACACCTCCCGATACAGGCCGCTGAGCACCTCCTCGCCCATGCCCGACCGCCACACCGGCGGCCGCTCGCCATGCACCGCGTCGGAGCCGCTCGAACCCATCACGGCAGCCGCCTCACCACCAGACGCCACGGAAGCCGGCGTATTCACCGCACTCTCCTCGGCCAGCACCGACACGAGCTCCTCACGCCCCACACGGGCCCGCTCGACTCGCTCTCGCGCAGCATCCACCTCCGCCTGAGCCTGCTCCAGGACCTCCGTCCAGGACTCCAGCTCCTGCCTCGCCCGAGCCTCACGCCGTTCCATCAACCCCAGCACCGACGGCATCGCGCCCTCCTCGATCCACAACAAGCCGTCCGCTGCCTGCCCCTACCCCTCCGCGAACATGCCCCGCACACGAAGAAACCCCTGCTCATCGAACAGAGACTCCCTTTGCCACAACGCACTTAGTGATGACGACTTCGCCTATCTTCGCTCCGAACTCGGAGAGGTAACCCGACAGGATCTCGATGCGCGATATGCGCGGCTTCATGACATTCGAGACGTTGCCCTGGAGGTACTCCGTGAGCGGCGAGCATCTCTCGTCGCCGATCCTCTGGCTGTCACCGTGCAAGGGGTGGCCACCGTCAACAACGCGGAGAATGTCCGGGCTCTGGAGCGTCAGATTGCCAAGCTGGGGACTCCCGATGTCGCGGCCGCCGAGTTGACCAACCCGGTATTGCTGCAGCGGCGACGGACCCGATGAGCACAGAACACCAGCGCCAGGGGTTCTTGCTCAGTCCGGCGCGTTGTCGAAGCTGTTCGTCTGCAGGACTAGACAGCTCCACCGGACACCGTCACGGCCGTGAAGGTCGGGGCGCTCGCTGCGGTGGACCGTGCGCAGCCCATACGTATCGCCCAACTCAACTGTCTCAGAGGCGGTTACGTGGAACATGCAGCGACCATCGGGAACAGGGCCGTGACGCAGATCCACAAAGAACCGGCCGCCCGGCATCAGCAACGTCGCGATCCTGGCCATCGCACGGTGACGCTCGTCGCTATCCAGATGCATCCACACTGCGGTTGCGAAGATCGCCTCGAACCGGCCCGGGTGCTGGCTAAGCATCAGGTCTGGAAGAGCGTCATCAACCCAATCGATCCCGCTGCCTGCATGAAGACGCCGTCCATGTGCCCGAAGCTCGGCGGTCGGCTCGACAGCCACAACGCTGTGTCCACGGGCTGCCAGCGCGGCGGCATCGCGCCCGGTCCCTGCCCCCACATCCAGGACGCGGCCGGGCTCGGCAGGAACGAACTGCAGCACATCACAGTGGACCTCTTCGAAGGTGACTTCCTCATACTGAACCGCCAGCGCATCCGCCGTCTCGGCATACCCAGCAGTTCCCCTGGCCGGGCCGTGGCCACCCGCAGCGGGAGTCGGACATTTACTCACAGCCGAAGGCTATCGACCGCCCTCTACCTGCCCCAACACCTGGCAAAAGGTACGGGCCGCAGCCATCGGGCTGCGGCCCGTACTCGACCTCGGGTATTCAGCTGGGCGGGCTAGTCTGACTGAGAGTTAGCGAAAGGTGCCCCATGGCCTGCGAGGATGCGATTGTCGAGGTCGTATCCGTGCAAGAGTCAGGTGCACCTTTCTGGTGAGTGAGCGTACCGGGTGGGACCGGCGGCTGTCCGTGGTCGCCGACGGGAAGGGCCTGATAGGACATGCCGGGGCGGTGCTGCTGCACCAGGTCGCGGACCGGGTCGGGCTGACCGCCGCGCTGGGGCGGCTGTGGCCGGCGGGCGGGAGCGCGAACTGGCGGGACCGCGCGCACGTGCTGCTCGGGCTGGCCTCGGCGATCGTGCTCGGGGCGGTGAACCTGTCGGAGGCCGAGCAGCTCCAGGCCCACCACCAGGCGATCTTCGGGCCGGCCGCCTCGGACTCCACCGTGCACCGGCTGCTGGCCGGCCTCGACGAGAAGGCACGCCGCCGGATTGCCAAGGCCAGATCCCGGGTGCGCCGCCGGGTGTGGGCCCTGCTCGCGCTGCGTCCCGGCGGCTTCCCCTGGCTGACGGTGGCCGGCAAGGTGCTGACCGGCTGGATCGTGATCGACATCGACGCCACGATCATCACCGCGTCCTCGAAGAAGGAGGGCGCCGCGGCCACCTTCAAGAAGAGCTTCGGGTTCCACCCGCTGGCGGCCTGGTGTGCCAACACCCAGGAGTCGCTGGCCATGCTGCTGCGTGAGGGCAACGCGGGGTCGAACACGGTCGCCGACCATCTTGTGGTGCTCGCGGACGCGCTCGGGCAGATCCCCGACAGCTCCCGAGCGAAGATCCTGGTCCGGGTCGACGGCGCGGGCGCCACCCATGAGCTGCTGGAGCACCTGGAGAAGCTGAACACCGCCCGCCGCACGGTGCGCTACCTGACCGGCTGGACCATCACCGCCGACGACGAGCAGGCCATCGCAAAGCTGCCCGAGCAGGCGTGGGATGCACTGCTCGAACAGGACGGCACAGTCCACGAAAGCTACAAGGTGGCGGAGTTGACCGGGCTGAACCAGCGGCCGGGCTGGCCCGACGGGATGCGGCTGCTGGTCCGCCGGGTCAAACCGTCCGGACGCCAGACCAAGAAGCTCACCGCGTTCGAGACCCGGACCGGCTGGAAGTACAGCATCGTCGCCACGAACATCCGCCACATGTGGGGCATCGCGGGCTCCCACCAGCCGCAGTGGCTCGACGCGCTCAGCCGTTCCCACGCCACGGTCGAGGACCGCGTGCGCGGAGACAAGGCGATGGGCCTGCGGAATCTGCCGTCGAAGAAGTGGCAGGTCAACCAGGGCTGGATGCTCGCCGCCGCCCTCGGCCACGACCTGGACTGCTGGGTTCGTCTCCTCGCGCTGCACGACCAGGACGACCTGGTGCGCGCCGAGCCCGGCACGATGCGGTTCCGGATCTACCACCTGCCCGCCCGCCTCGCGCACCACGCCCGCCACCAGTGGCTGCGGATCGAACGCA
This sequence comes from Streptomyces sp. NBC_01216, assembly GCF_035994945.1. Taxonomy (NCBI): domain Bacteria; kingdom Bacillati; phylum Actinomycetota; class Actinomycetes; order Kitasatosporales; family Streptomycetaceae; genus Streptomyces; species Streptomyces sp. NBC_01216. Next base: position 4,219,133 of record NZ_CP108677.1, on the reverse strand, counting down.
GCTGGCCCTGGGCCCACGCGTTCACCTTGGCCTGGCGCAGACTCACCGACCTCCCGGCCGTCACCTGACGACCGGCGCCTATCCCGACGAGGACCAGGAAGGAGCAGACCGGCAGGACACCGGCCCGTGGAAGGCCGGCGCCCCCGCAGCGTCACGCGACGGCCCGCCCTCGAACGGCAGAGGACAAACCGGGCAGCCAGCCGGACCCGTCAACCCACGAGCACCGCTGAAGAATCGAGGTCGAGGCCGAGATCAGTCACACCGTGCCAATCCGGTTCTACGAGCAAAGTGGATTGCGCGGCATCGGCGGTGTCGCTCAGAGGTGGCAAACCGCGCAGGCAGCATCGTCATCGTCATCGTCCAGAGCGTTAGACAGAATCTCCAGCAACGGACGGTTCGGCTTTTGCCTCTTAGCCGCACGCTCAAGCGCCGTCTGATGCTTGGCTTCGATCTCTTCGCGCCGCTCTATCAACTCGTCGAGAGATTCCCCCTGCGACCAGGTGTACTTGCGGCCCTGCATGGCGGTGTCTTGGTGCTTGACCTTGTTCTCGTAGGCTATGGCCTTCTCGAAAAGCTCCGGATGCCGGTCCTTAAGCCCAACCCACTCGTGCTTACGCTGGAAGAAGCAGAAGTAGCAACCGGATCGGGTGCGCCACTCGTAGTAATCCGGGAGGCCGATGCCGGCCTCTTCGAGGATGCGGTCCACTCCCGCGCGATCAATGCCGTCCTCGCGGAAAGGGAATACCGCGGTGATGTTCGGCTTGGTGCTGACGTAGCCCAGCCGGTTCTCGTCCGCCCGGATTGCCACGTACGAGATCGCCTCGTCGTCGCCGATCCATTCCTCAAGCGGCTTGATCTTCAAGTTCTTCGTGCACCAGCGCATTTGAGGACTAGGCAGCGTCCCCTGGTAGACCTCAAGCCAGTGATCGAAGTCCCGAGAGGAATTGAGTCGCTCAATCGGCTTGCCTAGAGCGCCTTCGAGGCGGTTGAGGTACTCGTACGTCTCCGGCAGCTCGGCGCCGGTGTCACAGAAGAAGTACTCCATCTCTGGTACACGATCTCGCATGTAGATCGCCAGAGACGAGGAGTCCTTTCCTCCCGAGATCCCGAGTACGTGGCGCTTCTTGCTGCTGGATCCGTCGGCGTCTGTCACAGCTGCTCCTCCTTCTCAGATGCGTCGCTGTCCTGCCCGGACAGGTGCTCGGCCAGGGCGGCAAGCAGGATGCGCGCGCCGTCGGGGCCCAGTGCTTCTTCAGCTTGCCTGATGACACTGACAACGAGCTTGTCCGCGGCATTCCGCGACTTCTTCGGGACGTGGATAAGCGTGCGCTCCTCCGATCCCCGGGAAGTAGTGAGGGTCAGCAGATGAGTGTCGATCTGTCGCTGCTTCGGCCGACTGCGCTTGCCACCTTCCTTTGCGACCTCGTGAACCGGCTCCTCCTCCACGGCGTTGTACAGGTGACTCACGCGATCCAGCGCGCGCGCCCTGTCCCGAACGACGCGGGGGAAGACTTCCACGTCGCGGTCGGTCCAGTCACCGAGGGCCTGGTTGACGAGTTGGACGACGACTGTCCCAAGCCAGTCGTCATCGGGAAGCATTTCATTGAGTACCCGGGTGACGAATCCATGGAGACTGACTTCGAGCGACGCGTCGGCGAAGCCTCGCATACGCTCAGCCAGACCGGCCCGCAGCTCACCGATACTCGACGCGGAGAGTCGAAACTCCTGAGCCAGCGTCTCCACCACGTGCTGACACAAGTTCGCGCTGGCGTCTGCGAGTTCGTTGAGCCCGGTAGTGAGTCGTGCGACGTATGCCTCTGCTACCTCAGCGTCCTTCCGCGCGCCCGGGTTGATCTTCTCGAAGCCGAGCGCCTCGGGAAGCTCTTCGAAGACCAGCTGATCAGGGTCGGTCGCTTCGGACAGCACCTTCCGGACCCCGGCGGCGTAATCGCTGAGCCGACGAGTCTTCTTCGAATACTCGTCCAGCTCCCACATCGGTTCCAGCAATCCGCGAGTGACCGCGAGCAGTGCCGGATTCCGGTTTGCTCTACTCCGAGGGATATCGACGCCGAGTGACTTCACCAGCTTGTCGAGAACAAGACTGCGCTGGCCTCGATCAGCTGGAGTCGCCTTCACAGTGAAACGCTCTGGATTGACGTTCAGGCGCTCAATGATGGGGGCGGTGAGGCGCGGGCAGTAGTTACCTTCCTCAAAGAGGGCGACATCGTTGCCCCGCATGACGAGCGCTGCGACCACCAGGATGGGGACGACGCCGGCCTTGACGCCGTACGGAGGCGCCATGAGGCGCTCGTAGATCTCTACGAGGTTGGTCGAGTCCGTAGCTTCACTCAACGCCTCCTCAAGCGCCTCCCACACAGGCATGACGCTCGCGTTCGTGGCAGCGTCCGGGCGGGACATCCCGTGCGTGTGGATACTGCCTTCAGAGTTCTGGCCGCCGGTGACCTCGCCAGCGGCCCGGTGCAGTCCGAGGTGCTCAACGACTCCGTCGTACAGAGCGCGTTCTGCTGGGAACGTGTCCTGGGGCCAGCCAAGCAGCGGCAGCCCGGTCTTCTCGATCATTGACGTGAGGACTTTGCGGCGTGTCCGAGCGGCATTGCTGGTCAGCTGGTGCCGTCCGACCATCTCGTTTCGGACCTGCGGGGTCTGGCGGTAGACCACATTGCACGCTTCGGACACGAGCCCCGCGTAGCTGCGGGCCTTGAGCTGCTGGGCGGGAGCGCCGTCGGTGTCCTCGCCGCTCTTCCACAGGTACCAGCTCGACTCATCGCTTCCTGGGCGGAACGCCTCGGCGAGCATGGCGGTGATTCGCTGGGAGAACTCACCTGCCCGCTCGCTGATCTCCCGCCGGGCGACGTGGTCCAGCTCCTCATCACTCATGAGGTCCTGGAGCGCCACAAGAGTGTTGCCGACATCCAGCACGGCTTGGGGGTTCTTCGTCACACCGACGACGACCGGAAGTGGTGAGTCGACCCGGGGCGTGCTCTTCAGGTCGCCGAAGTGGAAGACGAGCATCCCGTCGGCCGCGTCCTGCACGACCTTGGGACCCCTCAGCTTCTCGGTCTGGTGGCTGACGGCAGTCACGAAGTGCCGCTGCATGCCGGTGAGCTGGCTGTGTGCGCCCGCCGCCACCGCGTTCGGGAGGACATTCGTCCCGAGGTGCTTATTGAAGAAGCGCACAACGTCATCGGGCTGCAGCTGAGTGGCGATCTCACGCACCCGGGCGTCGATATCGACATCGGTGCCCTGCCAGATCCGGTACTCGTCGCTGTACGACCGGTGTACGACGAGCCCATCCTCCACCAGCTTGGCCAGCCGCTTCTTTAGCTGGTCGAACCGCTTGGCGTCGGTGGCGTCGGTCGGATCGTTCAGAGCGAACTGGATCATGGCCGGAGTAGCGCGCAGCAGACCGTCGGCATCGATGAGGTTGAGTACACCGATCGCTTTGAGCAGCTCCTGATCGGCTTCGGGGAGCCCGTGGGCTTCTTCAAGGCGGGCATTGATCTCCAGCCACCGACTCGACTTGGAGGAGGCGAGGATCGTGGTAAGCCCTGCAGAAAAGAAGAAGTCGTACAGCTGCGGGATCCGGATCGTCGAAGCACGCTTCGGTGCCTCGTCCGCACAGGTGTCGAGAGTGCGCCGCACGGTGAACGGCTCGTCGTTGACGAGGAAGCCGCTGAGGCTCCGGTCGTTCTGGCCGATCTGCGCTGCCATGAGGGGAGCCGCCACGGCGGTGAGGGGGTGCAGCGGGTACAGGTTGGCAAACGACTCGGCCGAGATGTCGACGACCGAGTGCAGCGACTGCTCGCGCCAGATACCGAAGGCCGCCTGAGCCTGAGCCTCGACCAGCTTGCGCCCCTGTTCCGGCACGGCGGAGTGCGCCAGCTTCCGCTGAAGGAGGTACACCGCGTCGCCAAGGTTGGGAGCAAAGGTGACGTCCTCGAAGCGCCCTTGGATCTTGGCCCACTCCTGCGTCTGGACGGAACTGGATCGCGAGGCGTAGTCCGTGAAAGCCAGGTGCTGCAGAGTGAACATGAAGAGCGGCAGCCCCTTGGCGCCGGCGCCCTTTTCCGCGAGCAGTTGCAGCAGGAAGACGTCGCTCTCGGCGTGACTGCCCTCCCCGCTGGAGACCAGATACTCCAGCGTCTTGCCGAACTCGTCGATGATCAGCAGGAGCGGCGCCTTGCCGCACAGCATGGAGACCGCGTTCAGCAGGGCGTCAGTCGTCGGGGCGGCTGTCTCCGCGCAGGCCGCCATGGCCGTGGAGACGTCCTTCGGGACGCGCTTCTTCCACTTACGCTCCACGGCGGTCTGCAGGGCGCGGTGGATGGTGACTGACAGGGGCTCTCTACGTGCAGTGGTGACAGCTCCCAGGAAACCCTCTGTCGCGAGCGCCTGACGGTTCTCGGCGATCTCCTGGGCCAGAGCGGCGTTTGTCGCAGCAACCGCCTCGTAAGCGCGGGTTCCGCGCTCGCTGTCGTGGCCAAGGAGGGCGTCGATCAGGTTGGAGAGGGTCGACTTGCCGGACCCGTAAGGGCCCGTGAAGGACCAGGCGCGAGTGCGCTTGAGATCGCCCAGGGCGTTACCAACACGGTCGAGAACGTCGAGAGCACGTACACCGACGTACGGGGAGTGGAGGTCTTGGGCTCGGACGTCGCGTTCCAGGTTGGTGGAACGAAACTCCGTACCGACGAAGCTGATCCCGGAGGGGATCTGGACATCCGTACCCTTCCCCTTGGTGCGGGAAGATGGCTTGGTGGCCGTGGTCACGCGAGCTCCTCGATCATCTCGGGCTGCTGGGGGATCCGTCCCTGCGCGGCCTCAGCGTCGTCGTCTGTTGTCTTCTGCAGGCCGGGATTCTGCCGTGCCCACTCTGCGGGAGTCGGGAAACCGTCGCGCTCACGAACACGGCCGTACTGCTCATCGAGGATGTCCCAGGCGATGCTCTCCGGGTTGTCAGCAAAACGGAGGCTTCGCTGCCCAAGTGACTCCACGATCTCAAGCTGTGGATGGTTCTCGACGAAGGCTTCAATCGACCTGGCGAGCTCCGGCTCACGCATACGGAATGCGCGACCGGGGGCACCGGGCTCGCTGGCGAGGCGAGCTAGGGAGATGGAGTCTGGCTTGCGGCTGAAACGGGCCGCGTAGTCGAGGCAGGTGTGAACGAGGACACTCGGCGGCAGGCTAGGGCGGATGCCGCTGGTGAATCGGTATGTACGCTCCTTTCCACGGCCGCCCTGGAACTCCAGAAGCCCGAGCTCACGGAAGGGGCAGAGAAGGGAGTCTTCGAAGCTGCCTGGGGAGAGGGGGTTCGCATCGGGGTCCGGCGCGTACATCTTGATGAAGCACTCGACGTCTCGGCTGATCGACTCGGGTGCCGGCCACTTCTCACGCTTGAAGCTGTTGTGCACTTCACGCGTGATGAAGGTGGTCATCTCCTCGATCGTGACACGCGCCAGCGGTGCTAGGTGGAACATTACGTACCAACTCGGGACGAGGCACTTGGCTTCCTCATCTCCGGAGACGAGCCACCAATGCAGCAGCCACAGGCTGCCCGTGTCCTCGAGGTAAGGGTCGGCTCCCTCCTCGTCCAGCAGCCACCGGGCACGCCACGTCGGAGCGGCTGCAAGAGACCGTGCCTGCGGTGTGGGCTGATACTCATGAGTGAGCTTGAACGCCTGCGACCAATAGCGCATGGAGTAGACCATGTTCTTACCCACGCCCAGGCGTACAAGTGCATCCGGGGCATGGAAGAGCATCTCGTCCTTCTTGACCTGCAGGTATGCCTTGTGCAGCCAACCGAAGCGCGGGGGAAAGCTCTCGTGCCTGTTGAATTTCAGTCCGACGACATCGGTGGAGAGGCGGCCTTCTGGCATTGCGGTCGTACCCTTCAGTTCAAAATATGAATGCGAAGTCTTAGAGGTGCCGGTCAAGGACTGTCAGTGGATCCCATGACAGCCCGGACGTGGGTAACAGCTCGCACGGTGGCATCGGCGGCTCGGCGAATTTCCTGCTCCGTCGTGGCGTAGCCCAGCGAAAAGCGAACGGTGGAGTCGGCGTCCTCCCGGCTGAGCCCCATGGCGAGCAGAACATGGCTAGGACTCGGCGCTCCTGCGGAGCAAGCGCTGCCGTCGGACGCGGCTACATCGGGCATCGAGGCGAGGACCGCGTCGGCCGGTGCTCCCGGGAAGGTGATACTCGTGACGCCTGGAAGCCGCGAGGCGGCCGCGCCATTGATGTAGCTGCCGGGAATCTGCGTGAGGAGCTCGCCCTCCAGGAGATCGCGCAGCTTGGTGATGCGCGGGGCCTCTTCACCAAGCTGTCGATGGGCCGCCTCGGCCGCGGCGCCCAATCCGGCGATCCCTGGGACGTTGAGCGTGCCCGCGCGCCAGCCGCGCTCGTGTCCGCCGCCAAAGACCAGCGGGCGCTGAGGGAGCGGAGTGCCGCGTCGGATGAACAACGCACCAACGCCCTGCGGGCCACCGAGCTTATGGGCTGACAGCGACAGGAGGTCCACGTCGAGAGCACCCAGGTCGAGAGGTAGCCGGCCAACGTATTGCGTCGCGTCCGTGTGAACCAGTGCACCGGCTTCGTGTGCGGCCTCGATCATTGGCGTGAGATCGGTGATCACCCCGGTCTCATTGTTCGCCAGCATGATGGATACGAGAGCAACGCCACGCTGCTCAACGGTTGCCTTGAGCGTGCCAGGATCGGTCCGCCCCTTATTGTCGACAGGCAGGACAAAAAGGGCGCCTGGAGTATCGCGTACGAGTGCTCGGGCCGTTTCCAGGACTGCGGGGTGCTCGACAGCCGAGGTGATGATCAAGTCACGCTGCGTGTAAGCCGCCTGCAGGGCAAGGTTGCTGGCCTCAGTCGCACCCGATGTGAAGATGAGCTCGCCTCGAGAACAGTTCAGCATGTCGGCAACCTGTTGCCGCGCATGATCCACCCTGGCCGCGGCCTCTCGCCCATGGTCGTGGATGCTGGAGGCGTTGCCTACAGTCTGGAGCGCGTCGTACGTGGCCTGCAGCGCCTCCGGGCGCATGGGAGTGGTTGCGTTGTAGTCCAGATACACCGCCTGCGCGGCGTAGGAGCCTGAGTTCATGGAGTGCCCCCGCCTGCCGAGATTGTCCCTTACGGTGCTCCTGGTGACTGCTCTCGCAGGTTCCCCATGCTCCACCAGGAGTGCCCTGAGATCCTAACGGACGCGCCCACCCCTTGAGGCAGGCTTGCCGGAACCACGACTTTCAGCCACTCCGGCCGCAGATCTACAGGAGCACCCCCGACTGTCACCGCTCAGGGCTACCCTTGACCCGGTGTCGCGAACGCGCGCGCCCGCCGGTCCTGAACCGTCGGCATCCGTCTTCAGTAGCGGCCAACACAGCAGGTAGCGTGGCCGCGAACGGAGGGCGAGGCACGATGAGCGAAAGACTGGCCACGGCGCTTCGTGGAGCTCTTCCGATCTACGAGATCCCAGAGGACGACCTTGTCGGAGAAGTCCTCATTCCAGCGATCAAGGTTTCGGATGACGTTCGGATCGCTGCCGGCTTCTTCAGCTCGCAGTGCCTCGCGCAGATTGCACCGGGCCTAGCGGATTATCTGCGCCGGGACGACGGCACCCTTCAGCTCCTGATCAGCCCTGCGGTCGACCCAACCGACCTAGCGGCAATGGAGCGAGGGGTCCGAAGCCCTGAGCAGGTCATCGAAGCCGCTCTTGATCGCCTGCTTGATGAAGCAGCCCTCTCTGAACATGCTCTTGTCCATCACACCCTCGACTGCCTCTCCTACCTTGTTGCCGCCGGGCGCCTAAAGATCCGCTTCGCCCTTATGAAGTCCGGTATGTACCACAAGAAGCAGTGGCTATTCAGGGCCGGCGCGGATTGGGCCGCTGTGCATGGTTCGGGCAATGCCACGGCACGCGGACTGCTCGTAAACGGCGAGCAGATGACGGTTGACCAGCCCTGGAGCGATGGAAACGTCGCCTCCGCCCGAGTGAGCAAGCTCCTGGCAGGTTGGGAGAGGCAATGGCACAACGAGAGTCCACACGTGCTAGCGGTAGACCTCAACGACGGACTCCGACTGGCAGGACGCCAGCGCGGGACTGCGCAAGCGCCGACGATCGATGACTTCTGGCGGGCTTGGCATGCAGATCACGCACGAGGTCTGGAACCGCCGCTGCCTCCCGGCGTGAGCATTGCTCAGCCAAGACTTCTGTCGATCCCCGCCGACGTTGAGTGGCGCAGTGGTCGCTACGCACACCAAGCAGCAGCAGTCGAAACCTTTTCGGTCAACGGATCTCGGGGAATTCTCGCTATCGCCACTGGAGGAGGTAAGACACAGACGTCTCTAATTGCCGCAGTGCAGGAGCAAGATCGACACAAGGGGCCAATGATCGTCGTCGTGATCGTCCCGAGTGCCCCGCTAGTGCGGCAATGGGCCGACACTGTCAGACGCTTTGGAGTCGAGCCGTTCCTGCCCAGCGGCAGCTCTGGGCCTAAACGAGAGGCTCGGCTGGAAGAAATCAGGGCTGGACTTACCACACAAGGATCGTACACGTCGGTCATCGTGTGCACGCAGAAGCTCTTCACAACGGATACGTCTTTCCAGGACTTCATCGACACCCTCCCTCCGTCGGTTCTCGCAATGATCATCGGCGACGAAGTCCACAATCTCGGCTCAAAGAGCTTCTTGGCGCAGAAGCCCGAACGCTTCAACGTGCGCTTGGGCCTCTCAGCCACCCCGAGCCGGCAGTATGACGCAGAAGGCACCGCAGAGCTCTTTGGCTACTTTGGTCCGGAACTATTCGAGTTCACGCTGAAAGATGCCATCCGGGCCCGCTGCCTAAGCCCGTATAACTACCATCTCCATGAAATCACCCTCTCTGAAGACGAGATGGCAGAGTACGAGAACTTGACTCGGCAGCTACAGCGAAAAGGGTTCCAACAGGCGGACGATGGCAAAGACTCCGATCTGCAGGCACAGATTGAGCATCTCCTCCGTCGACGGCGGGCTCTTCTTGAACATGCCGAAGCTAAGATCCCGGCTCTCCGTCAGCTCCTGACTCTGCATGGAGTGCGTGATGTGAGTAAGACACTCATCTATACCTCTGCGAAGCCGCCTGTACTTACCCGCGAGCGTCAGATTGATGCCACGAATCGGATGCTTAACGAGTTGCGCATCAGTTTTCACCAGTTCACTCATGCGGAGACCGCTAAGCGCGGAGCAGGGAAGTATCTCGAAGCCTTCGGGAGGGGAGAGTACCAGGTTCTCACAGCCATGGAGGTCCTGGATGAAGGCATTGATATTCCGCAGACAGATACTGCCTACCTGCTGGCATCTAGCACCGTGCGCCGCGAATGGGTACAGCGGCGAGGCAGAATTCTTCGACGGGCGGAAGGCAAGGAGATTGCCAATCTCCATGACTTCTTGGTAGTTCCGCCGACCCTGGGGACTAAAGAGGGACGAGCACTCTTGGTCGGTGAACTGACGCGGGCGCGCGAGTTCGCGAGTGCAGCCGATAACGAATACGACTCGGATGGACCTCGGGCCATCATCGACAGGCACGAGCGAACGCTCTGAACGGGGAGGGGAAAGATGACTACATCGCCGCGGATAGGTCAGGTTGCACACGAGGAAGTCGTCGCGTTCAGTGAACGGTACACCGGATATCACGATGACCTTGTTTCGGCTCTCAACGGCCTCGTTCGTCAACAGGCACACACGAGCCCTCGGCAACGCCAGGAGCATCTCCAGAGGGTCATTGAGAACCTAGGGGCGAAGGCAATCAACCTCGGAAGGAACGATGCCTGATGAGGCTGCACCGTATCCACGTGCACAACTTCAAGTTGCTGCAGGATGTCAGAATTGACCTCTCGGTGGACCCTCAGCGCCCTCTGACCGCCATCAGAGCCGAGAATGGCTCAGGTAAGACATCCCTGCTTTATGCAATCCTGTGGGGACTCTATGGCGTTAGCGGACTTCGAACAGTCACAGGTGCGCAGAAGATCCGCCTTACCTCTACGGCCAGCCCAGTAGGAATCCCCGTCACCGTCGAGGTAAGCCTTGAGTTCGAAGTCGAGGACGATGGTGGACCAGCACGCTACCGACTTCAGAGGACGGTGAACGAAACTCCGGCTGAGGGAGACGAAGTCGAGCGTGGCAATGAAACCGTTCGCCTGAGCAGGCTTACTGAGGCTGGAGGAGAGCCGGAGGCGTTGCCCGATCGATGGATCGCGCAACGACTACCCGAACGCCTTGCTGATGTCTTCTTCACGAATGGGGACGACGTTCAGAGGTTCATTAGCGGCCGGCAGCATGCGCACGAGCGCCAGGAGAAAGTGCACCTGGCCATCGAGAGTCTTCTTGGTATCGGCATGCTCCGGCAAGCCGTGAACGACAGCGACGCCGTATACCAAATCTACGAGAAGCGCGCCGCGAAAGACGCGGGCTCCAAGGTCGAGGCGCTAGCAAACCAGCGAGATGTACTGAAGAAGAAAACCGATGATCTCAGCGCGAAGATTGAGAAGATCTCGTCGCGCCAGAAGAACATGGAAGGCACCCAAGCCCAAGCGCGGCGCGAGCTTGAGGCGATCAAGGGAATCGGCGACCTCGACGCTCTAAATCTCCAGATTGGCGATCTTGAGCACGATTGCGCAGCACTGGAATCTCGCAAGAATGAATGCCTGCATGAAATGTCGCTGCTGTTGCGCAGTGAGGTTACCTCCTGGTCTCTGATGAGTGAATCTCTCGCTGCCGGGCTCGGGCTCCTCGACGAACTTGCCGATAGGCGAATCATCCCTAGCCATTCGATCCAAGTGCTTCACGACTGCCTCGGGAGTGGCCAGTGCATCTGCGGAGAGGCGCTAGATCCTGGGTCCCCTCATCGTAACCACGTGCAGAGTCTCCTCGACGAACAGCAGGAGAGGAGTGAAGTAAGCGAATACCTCTCCGACACGAGGTATCGTGCACGCGCCCTTCGCGACATGGGAGACCAGCCTGACAGGTTTCCCGAAAGACGAGATGAACTCCTGCGAGAATACGCAACGATCACTCAAGAGATCGAGCGTAAAGGTAGTTTGCTTAACGCAGCAAAGGAGCGTCGGGGTCGGATTGATGACGAAAAGGTCCGCAGACTTCAAGGGGACCTCACCGACCTGGAAGAAAAGATCAAAGAAGCCATCTATGAGCATGGCAATCTCAGCAATCAGCTCCATACGATGCAGCAGGATCTGACCGTCAAGCAAAATGCATTGGAGAAGGCGCAACGTGATGCTCAGATCAGTGCAGATATTGCCACGAAACGAGATGTTGCTAGCGATCTGAAGACTCTTGTAACTGCCGTGCGCCATCGCCTGGAAGGTGAATACGTCGACCGGGTCTCCGCCAGGCTGGAGGCAATGTTCCATGAGATCATCGGCACTGACAACTCTGCTACGCAGGGTGTCTACACAGGTGTAACGATCACCAAGTCATTTGACATTAAGGTGATGAGCCAAGGGAACACCAGCCTCGACCCCGACTTTGAGGTCAACGGGGCCTCACAGCGTGCATTGACTCTCTCATTCGTGTGGTCTCTCATGGAGGTTGCGGGCGTCGTCGCTCCAAGATTTATCGATACCCCTCTTGGAATGGTGTCTGGCGACACGAAACGTCGCATGGTCGAGGCAATCACCCGACCGCCAGGCCCGTCGGAGACACCTTTCCAGGTTGTCCTCTTGCTCACAAGGTCAGAAATCGCCGGCGTTGAGGACATTCTCGACAAGCGCGCCGGGCGATTCGCGACGCTCTCATGCAGCCATCACTACCCGCAAGATTTGGCGAATAATTGGCTTACTGACTCTCCGGTATCACGGACCTGCGCATGCACGCATCGAGAGATGTGCGAGGTGTGTGCCCGACACAGTGACGGCGAGTACCTTCAGTACCGCGAACAGGGGGTTTCGCAGTGACAGTAGCAAGGTACGCCGGCATTGACCTCTACATGCCGGAAGATACTCATCGCATCATTCGCAACTACACCGGGCAAGGGAAGATCTTCAGCCGCCAGATCGATGGATGGTGGCTTGGTCTGTGCATCGGCGTCAGGAAAGGTGAACGCCTACCGTTTCCATCGAACTCTCAGCGCGTCAAGTTCATGGACGGGTCAATCTTCAACAGTGACCCGTGGCGGGTAACTCACCTGGAGTTGCTTGCTCTTTCAAAAGAAGGTGCCGATGTCTTGGCGGATCCACGTAAGGTCGTTGGGATCGCCACAGAATATGCAAACTTTGGCCTCGAGTGGCTGGGAAATGAGTGCCTGCTCAAGACTGAGCCGACGTTGTCCGTTCTTAATCGCCTCGACCTGAGCGCGCTCAGCGCGGGCTGACGTTGGAGACCCCGATATCGACTTGAGGCCGGACAGTAGGACGGGCGAGGTTGCGGATCTGGCCGAAGACGCGCTGCATGGCCTTGGCGTCGAGATCACCCTCGCCGTGCAGCCGTCGCAGTAGGACGCCGACATGGCGGGGCGGTTACTTCACGCACTGAGTCCAGACGCTGTGTGGCGCATTGGCGCCCTTGACCACGGCGATCACCGCTGGTGCTCTTGGCAGTTGAGCATCGGACTCGGGGGGTTGCGTGACCAGGGTCGTTGCATGATCGGGATCTGTCCTGGTTGATCACGTGAGGCCGAGAGCCGACAGCGGTCGGCGGTAGTCGCGGCTGGTGTGGCGGAGGGCGGCGGCGATGTTGGTCTCGCCGTTCTGGCGGAAGAGGCTGATGGCGAGGTTGCGCAGGCTGGCCATGGTGCGGGGCAGGCTCCCGGTGCGGACCTTGGAGTCGTCCTCGCGGAAGGTCCGGTCACGTACGTGGTGCAGGAGGTTCTCGATGCCCCAGTGGCCCCTGATCCAGGCGGCGAGCTCGGCCGGGGTGGCGTCGAAGACATCCAGGCTGGTGATCAGGTAGACGCGCTCGATCGTCAGCTTCCCGGTGGCGAGGTCGCGGCGCCATCGCACAACTTGGATCGCCTGGCGGGCGCCGGGGTAGTCGATGTGGCGGAACGCGGCGACCTTGAGCCGGCGGATCTCATCGCGGTGGTGAGCCCGGTCGCGGGTGTGGTGGTCCAGTGGGATCTCGGCCCAGGGCAGCTTGTTGACCTGCGCATACAGGCCGGGGTGGTTCTTCTTGACGATGGCCAGGTAGTGGGCTCCGCGCTCGATGAGGTAGGCGCCGTGGCCGTGCTGGGTGTGCAGGGCGTCGCCGGTCAGCACCGCGCTGGCCAGCTTGATGGTGTCCAACAGGGGCTGGAAGGCGGGTATTTCGTTGCTCTTGGAGGCGATCTGCCGCTGGGCCAGGACTATGCCGTGGTGGTCCATCGCGGCCAGCAGCTGGATCGCGGTCGTGGTTTGGGTGCGCGAGCCCCGTACGGTTTTGCCGTCGACGGCGATGGCCCGCAGGGCCGGCCGTTCGGGTGGTGCCGGTGGTGGGGTTCTGGCCTGCAGGTATGCGCCGATGGCCGCGTCCAGCGCGTCGCCGTCGACATGCTGGAGCAGGCGGCGGACGGTGGCGGCGTGTGGCACCGTCCGGAGGCCGGTGAGCGGGTCGGCCGGAAAGCCGAGGAGTCCCAGGACGTGCTGCGGCGCATCTGTGATCCATTCACTGATCGCGATGAGCGAGCGGGCACCGGTCAGGACCGCCGCCGCGGCCGCACAGAGCAGCGCGTGCGCCGGATACCGCCGCCCCTTCCGTCCGCGGGGATCGGGCACCAAATCCAGGAAGCGCCGCAGGCCAGCGGCGTCCTCCTCGGTGGTCCGGGCATTCGGAAGGGCCAGTTGTCCCAGCCCCGCGGGCATGGGCGATGATGTTCGGGCAGGCACGGTCTCGCTCGGTTCTCATGGGTCTCGACAACCACATGATCACCGGCGCCGTGCCTGCTCTGCTTCCCGGGCCCTTCTCGTCCCAAGCCGGGACATGACGTCACGTCACACCCGAGACCGGCGAACCGGACCGACCGCCTTCACGCAATGACCCTGGTTGCGTGACCAGCGTTGTTACTGAGGCACCGTCTTGTGGTGACATCAAGCCAGAGGGTCAGACGCACACCCTTGATGGACAGGCCGCTCTCGCATGAGACTCCGCCGCGGGATCGCGATCGCTGTTGTGGCGGCCGCGGGCGCCGTGACGACGATGCTCGTGGGGCTCGTCACGAATGCCGTGTCCGAGGAGTCGCGGTGGCCTGGCGTGCTGGGGTGGGTGCAGCAGAACGCCTGGCTCTCCTTCATTCTGCTCGGTGGGGTGTTGGTCGTGATGACGGTGCTGCTCTCCGCGCTGTCGGAGACGCGGAGGCCCCCGCGACCGCCCGAGTCGACGCCTCAGAACGAGGCCGAGCCGCCAGGGGCCGCGCTCGTGTTGAGGGCGCTGCCGCGGGACACCGCGGCGTTCACGAATCGGGCCGCGGAGCTGGCTTCGCTCGTGCGGTCGGTGCGCGTGGCTCAGGAGAGTGGTGAGACTCTGCCCGTACACGTGATCGACGGGATGCCGGGGGTCGGCAAGACGGCCTTCGCGGTGCGCGCCGGGCACGTGATGGCGGACCAGTTTCCCGACGGGCAGCTCTTCGTCAATCTCAATGGGCATACGGCGGGACGCAGTCCCGTACAGGCCGGTGAGGCGTTGGCCTCGTTGCTGGCCGCCACAGGGGTGCCCACGGGGCAGATACCCGTGGGGGACGACGTCGGCGCGGTCACGGAGGCGCGGGCCGCCTTGTGGCGGACACGGCTCGCGGGGAAGAAGGCGCTGCTCATCCTCGACAACGCGGCCAGCTACCGGCAGTTGGAGCCCCTGCTCCCGGGAGGGTCCGGCTGTCTGGTGCTGGTGACCAGCCGGAAGCGGCTGGCGGCGCACGAGGAGGTGCTGCTTCCCGTGGACGCGCTGCCGCGGGATCACGCTGTCGACCTGTTCGTACGGCTCAGCGGACGGCCGGCGGAGGCGCTCGGCCAGGAGGTGGTCGAGGAGATCGTCGGGCTGTGCGGGCACCTGCCGTTGGGGGTGTCGCTGCTCGCGGCCCGGCTGCGGCACCACCCGTCGTGGAGTGCGGAAGATCTGCGGGACCGGTTGGTGGCGGCCCGTGACCGGTTGGGAGAGCTGCGCGCCGGAGAACGCGCCGTCGCTGCCACGTTCGAGCTCTCCTACCTGGATCTCGAACCGGAGCGGCAGCGTTTCTTCCGGGGGCTTGGCTTCTACCCTGGGACTGACCTCGATGCGTACGTCGGTGCCGCGCTCGCCTCGGTTTCCGTGGCCGAGGCCCGCCGTCAGCTCGACGCGCTCTACGACGCCCACATGATCGACGAACACCCGGGAAGCCGTTACCGGCTTCACGATCTCTTACGCGACTACGCCCACGGGCTCGCCGACGAGGGAGGCAGCCATATGGAACACGCCCAGGCCGTTCAACGTGTGTGCGCCTACTACCTGGCCGCGCTCGCCGTCGCGAACAGACACATCCTCCGCCGTGGTGCAGTCGTGCCGGCGACGCCGGACAGTGCCTCGGCCGTGGAAACGCCGCCGGTGGAGTCCCGTACCGACGCTCTGGGCTGGCTGGAGAACGAGCGGGCCAATGTCCTTGCCTGTATTCGGCGGGCGAACAGCCTCGCCCTGTACGAACCGGTGATCCGACTCGCCGCCGCCATGGCCCCGTTCCTGCGGCAGGCCGGGCCCTGGGACCAGGCCGTCGGCCTCCACCGGACCGCCGCCGAGGCGGCCCGGCACACCGGCGACCGGCGGGCGCTGGCGGACGCGCTCGCCGAGCTCGGAGTCGTACGGCGCTTCATGGCGGCCTACCCCGAGGCGATCGAGGCGCTGAACGAGGCAGTCGCGCAGTACGACGCTGTTGGCGAGCGGCGTGGCAAGGCCGACGCGCTCAACCAGGCGGGCATCGTCTGGTACCTCACCGCCGATAATGACGCCTCCGCCCGGGCCCAGACGGAAGCCCTCACCCTCTATCGGGAGGTGGGTGATCGGCTGGGGCAGGCTAACGCGCTCGCTGATCTCGGCATGGTGCGTCGGCAGACCAGCCGGTTCGACGCCGCCGTGGAGGCGCAGAGCGAGGCGCTGTCCATCTACCGGGAGCTCGGTGACCGGTACGGAGAGGCGAACTCCCTACGGGACCTGGGCGTCGTGCACTGCCTCATGGGCGAGTACGAGGCCGCGGCGCGACGCCACCGTGAGGCGTTCGACATCTACGCGGAGCTCGATGACCGGGCGCACCAGGCGTACGCCCTCAACGAGCTGGGTGTGGTGCGCAGGCTGACAGGTGACCTCGTCGGGGCGCGAGAGGCACACGTCCAGGCGCTGGAGTACTTCACCGAGCTCGGCGAGCGGTTCGGCCGCGCCAACTGCGTCCGCTACCTGGGTACGCTGGAGCGCGCGTCCGGGAACTCCGCGGAGGCGGTCCGGCTGCTGGAGGAGGCTCTGAGTGCGTACCGCGATCTCGGCAGCCGCAGTGGCGAAGCCGCCTCGCTGGGCGAGCTGGGCGCGGCGCGTGGGATGGTCGGGGAGAGGGAGGGCGCCATCGAGGCGTTCCGGAGGAGCCTGGAGATCCTGCGTGAGCTGGGTGACCGGTGCGGCGAGGCGGAGGTGCTGAACCACTGGGGCACGCTGCTGCGCACCTCCGGTGACCCGGACGCGGCGCGGGAGCACTTCGAACGGGCCCTGGTGCTGGCACGGGACATTCGCTGCCCGCTGGAGGAGGCGCGGGCCCTGGAAGGGATCGGATGCTGCGACTGGATCACGCCCAGGCCGGACGCCCAGGCCAGGTCCTCGCTTCGTGACGCGGTCACGGTGTACCGGCGGCTGGGGGTGACCTCGGCAGCCGACGACCTCGAACAGCTGCTGGCCTCACGGTCCCGGTAGTTCTGGTGATCCTGCAACTGGCCGGTTTCCGTATCCCGGCGCGGGCGGCGGGCTGCTACGTTTTCGAGCCGTCTGTCGCTTCAACCCGCCGTCGCACGGTGCCGGTCCGACGCCGGCGCCTCCCATCACGAGGAGCGTTGAATGTCGTCACGTACGCCCGTGCTCGCGCCGCCCGCAACGGGCATGGTCCGCCCCGCGAACGCGCAGGAGAACGCTGTCCTGGAACGAGTCGCGGCACGCGTTCAGCAACGGCTCGCAGCCGAGACGTCCAGAGAGGGACACCACGCAGAGGGGCCTCACGCGGCGTCGCTCGTCCTGCCGTGGTGGTTCTGAGCGCTCCTGCTTGATGACGCCACTCGAAGACAGCGCACCCTTCCGGACATTCATCCTCAAGGTCGCGAACCGCTGCAACATCGATTGCGACTACTGCTACGTCTTCAATTCCAAGGACCAGGCGTGGCGGCACCTGCCGGTCCGCATGAGCGTGGACGTGGCCCGGGCGGCCGGCCGACGCATCGGCGAGCACGCAGCGGCACACGGGCTGCCGTCCGTACACGTCGTGCTGCACGGCGGTGAGCCGCTGCTCGCCGGTCCCCGGCACATGGACGACCTGCTCGGGACCGTCCGCAGGGCCGTCCCGCCGGGTACGGACGTCCGCTTCGAGCTGCAGACCAACGGGACACTTCTCACGAAGGTGTGGCTCGACCTCTTCGAACGGTACGGGGTCGCCGTGGGCGTGAGCCTCGACGGGCCGCCGGTCGCGAACGACCTGCACCGGCTGACACAGGCTGGGCGGTCCAGCGCTGCCTCCGCCGTCCGCGGCATGGAACTGCTGCGGTCCCGGCCGCACCTGTTCGCTGGCCTGCTCGCCGTCGTGGATCTGGCCAACGACCCCGTGGAGGTCCACGACTACCTGGCGTCCTTCGAGCCGCCGGTCATCGACTTCGGCCTGCCACACGCCACCCACGAGGACCCACCGCACCGTGACGACCCCGACGTGCCGGAGTATGGGCTCTGGATGACCCGCGTGTACGACGCCTGGCTCGCCCGGCCCGAGTACCGGCACAGTGTCCGGATGCTGGAGGACATCGTGGCGCTCAGCTCCGCCGTGCGCGGCGCGGTGGAGACGCTCGGTCTGACCCCGCCGACGAGCGTCGTCATCGAGTCCGACGGAACGATCGAGGGCGTGGACACACTGCGGTCCGTCGAGGAGGGCGCCTCCCGGCTCGGGCTCGACGTCTTCGCCCACACCTTCGACGAGGCGCTGCGCCATCCGAAGCTCTTGCACCGGCAGTACGGCAGGGCCGCCCTCGCCGAGAAGTGCCAGAGCTGCCCGCTGGTGGAGGTCTGCGGCGGCGGCTATCTACCGCACCGCTTCAGCGCCGCCCGCGGCTACCGAAACCCCTCCGTCTACTGCGCGGACCTGGAGTACCTCATCCGGCATGTTCAGGACTCTCTGCGGCAGAACGGCTGGACCGCGTACGCGTCGGCTACTCCGCCCTCGCCCGCATAGGAGCACGTGCCGTACCGCCGTAGGGGGTTCACACGTTGGAGTGAGAGAGCCGAGCGACCGAAGCGACCGAGGAACGACGGGAGACAGACACCGATGACCGTGACCATCCGCCCCGCAGAGAAGCGCGACGTCCTGGCGGTGGCCGAACTGATCGAGGAGATCGAGCGGCACTACGGCGCGACTGAATTCCAGCCGCTTGAGGAACGCCGGACGCAGGTGGAAGAGGCTCTGTTCGGCTCGCCACCGCTGGCATCCGCGCTCCTGGTGGAGGACGAAGCTGGCGACATCGTCGGGCTCGCCGCCTACTCCTTCCTCTGGCCGGCCGCGGGCTCCTCGCACTCCCTCTTCCTCAAGGAGCTCTACGTCCGCGACGCTCTGCGCCGGCAAGGCGTCGGGGCCAGGCTCATGGAGGAACTCCGTAGCCTGGCCACCGCGCGACCTGGATGCAGTCGCCTGGAGTGGATGACAGAGCGCGATAATCCGGGAGCCCGGGCCTTCTACAAGGCCCTCGGATTCGCCGAGTTCAATGGCAAAGTCGTCTACCGCATCGACACTGGGACGACGTGAGGGGACACACGGGCTGTGAAAGAGGAACGGTGCGAGCGATGCGACTGCATCGTCGGGTTGGGGTGTTCCTGTCCGCGTGACGGAGCGGTGCCGCGGTCGCGTGCCTCGTCCCCGGCAAGGGCGGAGTGGCGACGCTTCCCCGCGGACACCATCCTGATCTCGCCCACGCGGTACGCACACCTGCCGGGCGCCTGCACGCACGTGGAGGAGGAGTACGTCATGGCTCCTCGGTGGGGCTGGATCCCCGATCCGGCACCTGGGCTCTGGGACCGGCTCAGCAGCAGCTCCCCGGCGGCCGCGACAGCGGGCAACACCGCGCGGACGGCGGTTCGGCGGTGTGAGGAGTGCCACGCGACGCTTTCGTGACCGGCTGAGCCCGGTGTCTCATACGGCGACGCTCAGCAGCACGTCGGTCAGACGGTCCGCTGCGTCGGGGCGGCCCAGGGCGCGGGCCTGCACTGCCATCTGCTCGCGGCGCTCCGGTGCGGCCAGGATCGGGGCGACGGCGTTCCGGAGGCCCTCGGGAGTGACCACGTCCTTCAGCAGGGCCACGGCGGCGCCCGCCTGCTGAAGGTGGAGGGCGTTGTGCTCCTGCTCGTTGCCGGCCGAGGTGGCGAGCGGGATGAGCACGGACGGCTTGCCCAAGGCGGTGAGTTCGGCGATCGTGCCGGCGCCGCTGCGCGAGATGACGACGTCGGCGAGGGCCAGGACGTCGGGAAGCTCCGGGCCGACGAAGTCGGTGACCAGGTAACGACGCTGGAGGTCGTCCGGAAGCTGGGTGGCGTACTGGCGGGACTCCTCGATCGACGTGGCACCGCACTGGTGGATGACGTTCGCCTGCGTGAGCAGCCAGGGCAGGACGGCCCGGACCGTGGTGTTGATCTGGACCGAGCCCTGGGCGCCGCCGGTGATGTAGACGGTGGGCCGGGCGCGGTCGAAGCCCGTGAGGCCCAGGGCGGCGATGGCCTTGTCAGGTTCGCCGGTCAGGACCTCGGGGCGTACGGGGTTGCCGGTGACCACCGCGGAGGCGCGTACCGAGTCGGGCAGCAGGGGCAGGGTCGACTCGGAGGACACAGCGACGCGGGTCGCGGCCCGGGCCAGGGCGCGGTTGGCCAGGCCCAGGCGCACCGTCTGCTCGTGGATGACGAGCGGGCGGCGGCAGAACTTGGCGGCGAGCCCGACGGGGACAGCGACGTAGCCGCCGGTGGACAGCACCACGTCCGGCTTGAACTTGGAGACGATGGAGCGGGCCTGGGCGGCGCCGAGCGGGACGCGGCCCATATCCTTGATGTTCGCTGGGGAGGCCAGCTTGAGCGAATTACTGGAGCGGCGGATCTTGCCCGTGGCCACCGTCTTGAAGGGGATGCCTTCGCGTTCAGTGACGCGCGCCTCCAGGCCGGTCGCGGTGCCGACCCACAGCACGTCCAGGTCGATGCCGAGCCGTTCGAGCCGGGCGGCAGTGGTGCGGATGGCGGTGAGCGCGGGGTAGGTGTGGCCGCCGGTCCCGCCGCCCGTGACGACCAGCCGGAAGGGCCGGCCCAGGGCGGCGAGACGACGGTCGAGGTCTGCGCTGGTCACGTGCTGGGCGCTTCCGTTCCGGCGGGCGCCGGGGCGGTGCCCGGGCCGGGGGTCATTCGGACGTGCCGGACGATATCAGCCAGCCGCACCTTGGTGAGGAGACGTCCGACGCCCCACGGGGTCGTACCGAACTGACCCACGTACGTGCTGAGGGTGCGCCGCTGTTCCGCGGTGAGGACGAACTCCCGAACCTTTCCCTCCGTAAGGCGGAAGTGGCGGGGATCGCGGATTCCGTCCCGGTGCCGCCCGGCGGCCAGGAGCGCGTCGAGGTCGAACCGCGCCGGCTGCCGGAGTACCTCGGGCGGTTCAGTGCGAAAGACGTCAGCGAGGGTGAGTCGGTGGTACTCGGCGGCCTCGCGTACGAGCGCCTCGATCAGACTGCCGCCGCCCACTCCTACGCCAGCTTCGCGGAGTACGGCGAGGCAAGCGCGGGCGGCGAGGTCGGCGGTGTCGTCCAGCGCCTCGGAGAGGATGCGGGTCCGGTAGGTGTAGAGCAGGTTGTTGCCCAGGTGGCCCTCAATGTACTGGTCGATGTTGCCGGTGGCGTACGACAGGAGGTCGGCTCGCTCTTCCCACAGCTGCTCGTCGGTCTCCGCCGAGAACTCCTTCAGGACAGCGGCCAGGGCCGGGCCGTGGGCCATGGTCCGGGCCCGCTCCAGCCAGGTCATGGGCGAGATCTGGTGGGCGCGCAGGACGGCCAGGAGGACGGCGAACAGCCCGTCGTTGTAGAGGGAGGCCAGGAGCAGGTTCATCACCCGGCACTCGCGGTAGTCCTCGTACGCCATGTCGGGCACGGTCACGCACACCTCGTCCACCTCAGCGGCGCGCAGTTCCTCGCCGAGCACGGTGTACGAGCCGTAGCAGCGCGGCATGACGCGCCACTTGGTGACCAGGCCGTGCTCGCGGCGGTAGGCGTCGGTGCACATCTCACTGCCTGGCAGCAGGGTGAGCTGGAACATGTTGAGCCGGTTGAAACCGGCGTCCACGAGCTGCCGCAGAGTGCCGAGGTGCCTGGTTTTGGAGTCGCCGGGCAGGGCGAGGATGACCTCGCTGTACGTGCCCGTGCCGGCGTCGGCCGCCGCGAGGGCGATCTCCATGAGCTTGGCGGCGTCGATGTTCGTACGGGCGATGTCGCGCAGCACGCCTGGGTCGAGGGACTGGACGGCGCCGGACAGGCTGATCGCGCCTGGGACCTGGGCGACGGCGGACAGGACTCGGTCGCGCTGGTTCTTGCCGGTGGTGACGTTGACGACGCGGGGCCAGCCGTAGAGCTGCTGGCACTCGGCGATCACCCGGCAGGTCTCATGGTCCTCCGGGTACATGCCGAAGTTGCTGTCGGTGATGAGCAGTTCGTTGCGCGCGGTCCCGGCCTCCACGAGCGGCTTGATGCGGCGGCCGATGTAGTGCAGCTCGCTGCGGATGTGCTCGGTGTTCTTCTTGGCGACCTTCTGGAAGTAGGCCGTGCCTTCCTGGCAGAACGTGCACTTGAACGGACAGCCCCGGTTGGTCTGCACGGTGGGGACGAGCTTGCCGTCGAAGAACTCGTCCATCAGGCCGAGCGTGTACGGGGAGGGCACGTCGGACAGGTCGTGGATCCGGGGACGCGGTGGCGGGGCGTACAAGGTTCCGTCGCTGTCCAGGTGGTGCACGCCCGGGAGGCTGCCGCGCACGTCATCGCGGCTCGTGCGGCTGAGGGCGATGAGAAGGTCGGCGAGGGCGG
The DNA here is from genome assembly GCF_035994945.1 of Streptomyces sp. NBC_01216. Classification (NCBI taxonomy): domain Bacteria; kingdom Bacillati; phylum Actinomycetota; class Actinomycetes; order Kitasatosporales; family Streptomycetaceae; genus Streptomyces; species Streptomyces sp. NBC_01216. The sequence continues at coordinate 4,196,853 of NZ_CP108677.1, read as the reverse complement.
CCTCCCCCTCCCCATCGACGTAGAAGTCCACCCGGCCGGCCAGCCGCTCGCGCCAGAACACCGTCTGCTCCGGGAGGCGGAGCGGATAGTGAGGGCCGCCGAAGACGACTGTCGTAAGAGGGAACCGCTCCTTGATCAGATCGGCGAAGGCGAGCGACAGCTGGCTGTTCCAGATGTAGTGCGAGAACCCGATCACGTCCGGCGGCCCGTCCTGCTCCAGGGCGGCCGCCAGGACCTCGGGGTATTTGAAGATCCGTACCGGATGGTCCAGTGCCACCCGCGTCGCCGCGTAGGTGGCGATCCCGGCCACCGCCTGCGGCATCGTCTCCGCCGAGATCGCCTGCTGGGTGTACGTGAGGTCCGCCAGCCACACCGTGAGCGTGACCCGCGGCCGCGCGTCCTGTGCCACGATGGGGAGCGGTACCAGAACGGACGCCGCCGTCATGCCACGACCTCCCGCTCCGCCGTGTGCCGCTCCTGACCGCGCAGGAAGATCTGCAGCAGGAGCCGGCGCTCGTCCTCCGGCACGTCCTCCTGGCCGGTTCCGAGGGCCTCGCGGCCGTGGCAGCTCAGGTGCTGGTTGACGATGAGCATGTCGCCCCGGCCGAGCAGGAACCTCCGCTGTCCGACGACCAGTTCCCGCTCCAGGGCCCGGGCCGCCTTGATGTACGGGTCGGCGGGGTCGGCGTCGGCGAGCATCTTGGCCGTGAACCGGACGAAGCCCTCCGACTGCGGCAGGCCATCGAGGATGGGGAACGGCTTCCACTCCTCCCCGACGCCTGTGAGCTCGAAGAACGCCCCATCGACGTACTTCGGGTGGGTCAACAGCTCCGCGTCGGCGTAGCTGAGCCGGTCCACGGCGCGGCGGACCTGCGAGACCAGGCTGTGGCCCCGTCCTCTCGGGTCGGGGCGGACGCACAACAGGGCGCTGTAGTCCGGCGGGAAGGTGGAGTTCACGACGTCGATGTGCATCGGGTTGTAGCCGGAGCCCGTGGCCCGCATCGGGTCGATGGTGAGGTTGGTGCCCAGCGGCTTCCACAGCGGCCAGCGGTCGAAGGCCCGCAGCGGCGTCGCGATCAGGGAGACCAGCGCGGTTACCGCCCGCAGGCCGGCCTCCTCGGAGTCGGCCGCGTCGAACAGCTCGGCCAGCTCCAGGACCGCGAAGCCCTCGCCCTCCGGGGCGTCGAGCAGCCGGTGGCAGGTCGCGGTGAACTCGCCGATGTGGGGGATCCCGGCCAGCACCACGTGGTACCGCGCTGCGGTCCCGGGCGAGAGCAGCCCGTCGTCGCCGAGCCGCCACTCGGGCAGGTCGGCGGCCCGCTGGGCGAGCTCGGCGACGAGCTCCTTGGGCAGGGCCACGCGGTACTCGGGCACGGAAAGGGGCGTCATGAAGCACTCCTCGTGCTGTAGGGAGGGTTGGAATCAGGAGTGGGGCTACGAGCGCAGCAGGTTGGTCGGGTCGATGGCGGCCCAGACGGTCAGCACGACGGGTACGACCAGGACCGCGAACTGGAACCAGCCGAAGCCGTAGCGCTGGAGCAGCTGGAACGGGTGGCGGAGCACCCAGCGCAATCGGGCGAGCCGTCGCCGGCGGAGGATCGTGTCTGTGGGCGTCGAGGTCATCGGCGCCTGCGCTTCGATCCGGTCGCGAGCGGAGGGGCGGCTACCGTCTGCGCGCGAAGGGAGCCGACCGCGCGGCGCCGCCGTGGATCCGTGTGCGTTCCGGGAGTCGAGACGAACGCCCTGCTCGCGTCCAGCCAGTTCGCGAACGAGTCCCGATCTTCCTGGTGGAACCAGATCATCACCATCGAAGGCGCCACGATCCCATCGGCCCGCCCCTCCTCGACTGCGGCAAGCGCCTTCGGCCACTCGGTGCGGTCGGCCCGACTGGAGAGCACCGACGCCCGGTCGACGAACGTCGCCACGGGGATCCAGCCGCGCTCGTTCACGTACCGGAGCACGCCGCGCAGTTCCCGCTCCGGCGCTGCCGTCGGAACGGCCTCGGGTGAGAGGCACGCGTACACGACGACCCGAGTGCCGGGCGGGACACGCTGCGGTGGGACTTCAACCACATCGCTCACGCCGTCCGCCTCCCGTTCTCACGCGAGGACCCGGGCCCGATGGGAAGGACGCACCAGGCGACCGTGCCGTCAGCGGTGAAGCCCCAGCTCCCGTCGAGCTCGTCGACGAGCGCTTTCACCAGCCACAGGCCGCGCCCCCGCTCCGCGCCGCCCCCGACCTGCCGGGGACCGGGTACCGCGGACGGGGAGCGGTCGTCGACCTCCAGACGGACCTGACCGGCCGTGCGCCTCATCCGTAAGCCCACGGTGCTGCCTCGCCCGTGGACGACCGCGTTGCTGACCAGCTCCGAGATCACCACCTCGGCGGAGTCGACACGGCCCTGGGGCACACGGCACACGTTGCGCAGCCACGCCGCCCCGATCCGCCGGGCCTGAGCGACCCGCGAGGCTTCACGTACGAAGGCGACGTCGACGGACGACGGCGCTCTGTGTGCCCCATCCGCGGAAACGGCACGGGAGCCCGAGAGGCTCGTGGTGAGGAACGAGGCGGGAACCGAGGACACCATCGTCCAGCCCTTCCGGACGTCGGGACTTGGGACCACAAGGCGGGCTGTGAGGCCACGCGTTCGCGGTCACCGAACGATGACGGTGGGCCGACGGACTTTCCTACGGCCCCGAACTGGTCGTTCTGGACCCCGATGAACCTTGCCGTGGTCTTCTGGGACTTGAGTGCGTCCTGCGGGGCCACGAGGTGGGTAGGTGATCGACAATCGCCGCATACGGGCGCAGGGCCCGGCGGTGTCCATGCGAAGGGGGCACGGTGGGCGACAGACAGCTGACGGTGTTCGGCATGTTGGTACGGGAAAGAGGCTGGGGTTACGCGCGGTTCAGCCGCGAGTTCCGGAAGGTCTGCGCCGACCTGCGCCTGGACGACGTGACTCCGCAGCGTAAGCAGTTCGACCGATGGCGCCTGGGGCAGATCAAGGGCGTGCCACGCGCTGAGGCGTGCGAGGTCCTCGAGCGCATGTTCCCGGGCTGGACGGCCGAGAAGCTGCTTGCCTTGGCGGAGTCCTCACCGCTTCCTGTGACCGACGACGTCACACCGGCACGCACCGAGCAAGAACAGGAGCACGCGCCTGAAGCGGCGGTGGACGTGCTCTTGGAGGAGGACGAGATGAAACGGCGAACCCTGATCAGGGGGCTTGTCGTCGGAACGAGTCTTGGCATCACCGAGGCCGCCCTGGAGGTCATGGCCGCCGCCCGGCAACGCATGGACCTGGCACTGGAATCGTCGGCCATCGGGCTGGCGACCCTGGAGCGCTGGGAGACCACGGCCTTCGAGTACGCACATGCTTACCAGACCGTGCCGCCACACCGGCTCCTCGCCGACGTCCTCGCCGACTTCACCGAGGTGCAGCGGTTGCTGGAGCAGCGGCAGCCCATCCGCTACCGCCGACGCCTCTGCCGGGTTGCCGCCCAACTCGCCGCGCTGGCTGGGATCTTCGCCTCCGCTCTCGGTGCTCACCGCGAGGCCCGCGGATGGTTCCACACCGGTCGACTCGCCGCCTCGGAGGCCGGCGACAACCAGCTCGAAGGAGCGCTCACCGTACGCTCGGCCATCGTCTCCCTCTACTACGGGACTCCGGCCTCCGCCCACGAGCAGGCTGCCAGGGCACGCCACATCCTGGGCGACACCGTCGGCCCGGCCACCACCAGGGGCCTGCTCGTCGAGGCCCGCGCACTCGCACGCCTCGGGCGGGGAGACGAGGCCCTGGCGCTGCTACGCCAGGCCGAGGACGCGTTCGGCCGGCTCACCGCCGAGGACCGCGAGGACCCTTCCTTCGGCCACACCGAGCGGCAGTTCCTCTGGCACCTTGGTAACGCGTGGACGCACCTGGGACGTACCGAGGACGCCTGGCAGGTCCAGCGGCGAGCACTCGACCTGTATCCGCCCACCGAGTACCTCGACCCGACCCTGACCCGCCTGGACCGCGCGATGTGCCTCGCGCGCGACGGCGAACCGGAGGAGGCGTACCGCACCGCCGCACAGGCCCTGACGTCGCTGCCGGACGAACATCGCACCGGCATGGTCATGAAGTACGCCACCGACTTCAGCCGTACCGCCGGACACGCCTAGCTCCCCGCTGGCCGGGAGTTCGCCGAGCTGCTGCGGGCCTGAGTGGAGCTACCGACCGACCACGGGATTGACCAGGGAACCGATGCCGGAGATGTGTACCGCCACCTCATCGCCCGGAACGACCGGCCCCACCCCCGCGGGCGTGCCGGTCAGCAGCACATCGCCCGGCTCCAGGGTGACCGCCGCCGTGATGTACGCCAGCAGGGAGGCGACCGGATGCAGCATCGTGTCCGTCCCGGCCGACTGCCGCTGGGTGCCATTGACCTCACAGCGCACGTCGAGCTTCGTCGGGTCGAGGTTGGTGACGATCCACGGGCCGAGCGGGCAGAACGTGTCGAACGCCTTCGCCCAGGACGGCTGCCCGTCCTCCCGTTGGATGTCCCGGGCGGTCACGTCGTTGGCGCAGGCGTAGCCGAAGACGTGGTCCAGCGCCTCGTCGGCGGTGACGTCGCGGGCCGTACGGCCGATGACCACGGCGAGCTCGGCCTCGTAGTGCACCTCCCGTGACTGGGCCGGGTAGCGAATCGGCTCTCCGGGGCCGATCACGGCGGACGGCGGCTTGAAGAAGAGCCGGGGCGCGGCTGGCGTGTCGAGGCTCAACTCGGCGATGTGGTCGGCGTAGTTCCTGCCGACCGCGACGATCTTCCCGGGCGTGACGGGGGCGAGTAGACGTACGTCCTCGAGCGGGAGGCGGCGGCCGGTGGGCTCCGCCGAGCCCCTCAGCGGATCGCCAGTCAGCACCTCTAGGAGGTCGTCGCCGTCGGTGGTTATGAGGCGCCCGTGAAGGACGTCACCCTGCCACTCGAACCTTGCCAGCCGCTGCGATTCACCCGTCAGCCTCATGACTGAACCGTACCTTCGCGCCGGACGGCTCTGGGTTCCTTGTCACGCAATGGACGCGATCACGGCACACCTCCCTCGCCGCCTGGTCAGCTCCAGCCATGCGTAGGGTCAGCAGCGTGGATCACCGCGTAGAGAAGATCGTGAGCAAGCTGCCTGAGACCCGGGACGTCAACAGCGTGTGGGCGGAGCTGGACCGCCGCATGGCTGACGGAGATGTCTCGTTCCTCGGAGACCTGGGGGTGGAGCTGGTCCGGCGGTCGCTCTCCGCTTCCGCTCGGGTGTGGCAGTACGAGAGCGTCCTGGACCGCGCGATTCGGCTGTTCGCCCTGGCTCCGGGAGGCAGTGGGGTCGTGCAGCTCCTGCGCGTGGTCGCTGGTGAGGACCGGTCGGCGCGGAAGCGGGCGCGCTATGTGGCGTCCCTGATCGCGTCGGCGCAGGACGCCAACGGTCTTCGTCCGCTGTTCCGTGGTGCGCGCTCGGGTGCGGGAGCCTCCAACGAACTACGGGCCTGCACGGTTCACGAGCTGGTGGTGAGGGGAGTCGAACTCGCCGATATGCCGGAGGCGCTGAACTGGGCTTCCGGTCCGGGGATCGGCCGGCATCCGCTTGCCTGGCTGCCATTGCGACGCTCGGAGCTGGAGTCTGGTGCTGATCTGCCCAGCTACTCAGTTCAGGGAAGCACGTCCTCGCTCCCTTTCGGTCCCGTCAACGAGGTCGTCCAGCCCCTTCCATTGCGCTCTGGGCAGTTCGCCGCGCACGAGTCGGCAGAGGCCGACCTGAGTTCGGTACCCGCCGCTGTGGCCAACTGGGCGGACGAGTCCAACGGCCGGATCGAGGCCCGCGCATTCGGCCTGGAACATCCCCTGGACGAGCCGGACGTACCGCGGGCCCTACTCGGCCTCGGCCTCGACTGCCTCGCCGGCCACAGCCACCGTACGGACTTCTCGGTGGCCCGGTCCACCGCTGGAGCCGTGTGGAGCGTCCTCTTCGCGGCGGCCTCATCGGGCGGGGCGTACAACCATGGCCTGTACGGCGCCTACGGACGTCTCGCCGCCTGGAGCTCCCTTGGCGGGCTCGCCGGGGCGGGGAGGGACGCGACGGCCCCGGAGGTCCAGGAGCGCGCTGCCGTGTGCGGCTGGTACCGCTTCGGCGCTGCGACCCCCTGGTACCACCACGTCGCCTGGGACATCGGGCTGGCCGCCCTGAACCGGGACCGGACCCGGATCACGTTGCTGGCCGCTACGGACACCGACTGATGCCGCCGCCCGTCTTCGGCGTGAGCCTGAAGGGCTTCCCGGGGCTCGTCGGCTCCCAGCCCAGAAGACGCGCGCACCGGATGCTCTCAGCGACCTCGGCGGGCAGGATGGGGGCCGTTTCGGCCCCCATCCAGTTGCGAGTGTAAGCACGGTTCGTCTCGACCATGAGGACCGCTCCCGGACGCTCTACGTGCTCGACGGCATATGTCATGGGCAACCACGCCATCCCCTGGCAGTACGTGGGTCGACCACGTACGTACCAGCGGTACGGCATCCCGTCCCATGGTGCGTGAGCGCTTCTTCGGCAGAGCCACGTTCCCCCTCCTCGTCTGCCGGACGCTATCGGGCGAACGCGGTGTCGGCCCAAGGGTTTAGGCTCCGCCGGTGACGACGCCGAATCGCTTCCAGATGACCTTCGACGGACGTTCGTACGCCCTCGCTGTGGACGGCAGGGACGTGAGCAAGCACGTCGCTGCCGTGGACCTGCACGCTGATGCTCACGATCTGCCACGCGTCGTGCTGCATCTGCGCCCGACCGGGACATGGCCCGCCGAACTGGATCTCCTCGCTCGAGTTGAGATCGGCACACCCCCGGACCCCGGCCCGGCCGCCGCCGCGTTCCTGGAGGCACTGGACCCGTTGGAGGTGGAGCGCGCGGCCCTGGCGCGGATGGACCTGGAGAACGTGCCGGGCGGCGGTACGGCGGCGGTGATGCGGCAGTTGGTGGAGTGGGCCCATGGCGCTTGACCTGTCGGGGGTGCGGCGCGTCGTGGAGGGGCTGCTCGACGATGAGCTCCAGCTGTGGCGGGACGCGGACGGGGCCGCCGGCGACGACCTCGACGAGACGACGGGCGAGCTGCGGCCGGACGGAGCGGCTCCCGTCCTGGTCTGGGAGGGCCTGGGCGCGATCGTGCGGCCAGGGCAACTCGTAGGCGTGCCGCCCTTCGGCGGAGCGGTCGCGGCCCTTCCTGCCCCGACCGCGTACCAGGCGCTCCTTCCTCTGTCCCTGCCAGCGGTGCAGGTCGATGACGTGGTACGGGTATCGCGCTCGGTGCGGGACGGGCAGTTGACCGGCCGCAGGTTTCGCGTCGCCGACATCGGTGTCGGGACCTACGCCGTGGTCCGAGTCGTCCAGTTGAAGGCCGTCACGTGATCCTGGCGACCGTGAACGTTTCTGCTGGTCAGCCCCCTGAGCACCTCGATCGCTCATGCTGATGAGATCGGCTGGCCGCCTGCAACCAGCCTGCTGAAGGCGCAGTTGTCCCTGGTGATCATCAGGAGTTCACCCGAAGGGGAGCCGCCTTGGCCATGCGACACGTCACACGCCTCACCGCCGCCTTCGCCGCGGTAGGAGCCCTCCTCTTAACCTCCCCCACAGCCGCCCACGCCAGTGCTGTCGGCTCGACTCCGGTCCAGACCTTCGAGTACAGCGTGGGCGGTGCGACGATGAAGGTCCCGACCGGCTGCATGTTCACGCACATCGTCCGGGGAGACGGCAGAAAGATCACGTACCAGAACGCCGGCGTCGACTGCGGTTTCGTCGCCGCGCTCGGGAGCGGCTTCTGCAACTGGCGCATCGACTTCACGTACGCCGACACGAACAACAAGACCTACCGCACGTCGCGCGGCAAGACGCACAGCGAGTGCAAGATCGACCCGATGCGGAACAACCATCCGCAGACGCTGCCTCGTTATGGCAAGGCGTGCGCCCACCTCCACGTCAACGGGGTGCGGCGCGTGAGCCAGTGCCACCACATCACGAAGTGAGTTCGCTCATGACCGAGCAGCAGCAAGAGCCGGGGCCGGACCAAGCCGGGGAAACACGACGTCGGCGGGCCGGGATCGCCGCGTTCCTCGTAGGGCTGGTCGCGACCCTCGCCTTCTTCGGCTTCTTTCCGGGGCTACCGCATGTCATCGACTGGGGCGCCATTCTCGTGTCCCTCGTCGTGGGCGGGCTGGCCCGATGGGCCTGCCAGTCCTGGATGACCAGGTCGGCGAAAAAGGCCGAGCGTATGTGACTTCGGCGGTGGAGCCCGTAGGCTCCACCGTGCGCTCCTCGAACCAACACCCCAACGCCCACCCGGACGCTGCGGCGTTCCGCGACCCGATCGAGCTGGCTGCCGCCCTCACGCGCCTCGGGCCGGCTGTCCGGTCCCGTACGAGGGCCATCACCCGGCACCACGCGATGCTGCTGCGGGTCCGGATCCAGAAGAACGCCTCCGGGCGGCCGGGGCCGAACGTGATCACCGCCCAGTACCGGGCCTCCTGGGACGTGAAGGTGACCGCGGGCGGAGGGGGCGTGAGCGCGGTGGTGTTCACGGACGCGCCGCAGTCGCGGAGGCTGGAGTACGGGTTCGTCGGCGTCGACCGGCTGGGGCGCCGGTATCGGCAGCCGCCCTATCCGCACATCGAGCCCGCGTTCCGGCAGACCGAGCCCGGGTTTCTGGACGCCCTGCGCAAGGGGGTGCTGCCGCGGTGAGCCCGCCTCGGCTGCCGCTGACGAGGGCGCTCGTTGACGTCCTCACCGTCGGCACCGGTCGGCCGTGTGGGCTTGGTGTGCTGCCGCGGATGGCGGACGGCCAGGCCGCGGCCTTCCCGTATCTGATCCTCGACAGCCTGCCCGGTGAGTTCTCCGGTCCGTCGTTCGGCGACTGGCAGGCCGACGCGGCATGGACGTACCAGGCAACGAGCGTGGGCGAACGGGCCGATCAAGCGCAGTGGCTCGGTGACCGGGTGCGGGTGGTGGTCGCTGACCGGCTGAGGAACCTCGACGTCCCCGGGATGCGCGTGATCGACGGGGAGTTGACCTACGACGCCGACGGAGAACCGGTTGACGGCTCGCAGGGCAGTATCGTTACCTACGTGCAGCGGTTCACGATCACCGTGACCCCCGCTTCCTGATCCTCTCCTCACCGCGGAGCCACGCGGACGCCTGGCCGACGAGCCCGGCGCAGCACCCTTCTGGGAGTGCCCCGTGGCTCAGCAGCGCTTCATGCGGCGCGGCATCACCAAGATCCTCTGGTTGAAGGATGTCGCCGCCGAGACCATGATCCCCACCCGTCCGGAGCTGTCCGCGCCGAACTCGAGCGATCTGACCGAGGCGATCAGCGATGTCGACGGCTGGTCGCTGACGAACGAGGCGATCGAGACGCCGGACATGGCGTCCACCTTCTCGTCCTCAATCCCGGGAAACGACAAGGCCGACAACTCCTCGATCACCTTCTACGAGGACCAGCTCAGCGACACCATCGAGACCCTGCTGCCCAAGGGTGCGGGCGGCTTCGTCGTCTTCCTGCGCAGGGCGACGTCCCCGGCTCGAAGTCGATGGACACCTTCCCGGTCCAGGTGGCCTCGCGCGCCGCGCAGTACAACGCGGGCAACGAGGCCGCGAAGTTCCAGGCGATCTTCTCGATCACGTCTCCGCCGGCACTGGACGCCGCCGTCCCGGCCGCCTCGACGGGTACCGCCTGATGGCCGCCAAGGGCAAGGACGCGGTGTCGTGGGAGCAAAAGATGGAGCGGCTGCGCCGCCGCTCGCTTCCAGAGCGCGTTCTTCGGATCTGCGACGACGCAGCGCGGCGCACAGAGTATGACGAGGCCAGACGGGCCGCCGACCGGGCCCGGCTGCTGGCCGAGAGCGACACGGACAACGGGGTCTTCGCCGAGCGGGCCCGGCTCGCCGCCGAGCGCTGCGAATCGGCGCGCGAGGCGCTCGACAGGACGTCGGTCTACCTCACCTTCCGCGCGCTGCCGCGCCCCGTCCTTGAGGAGCTCCTGCACGCGCATCCGCCGACCGACGAGCAGGCCGCCGACGGAGCCGCGTTCAACCCCGACACCTTCCCGGTCGCGCTGATCGCCGCCTCCAGCACGGACGGCATGAGCGAGGCCGAGGCCCGCGAGCTCCTCGACTCCTGGTCGGCGCCGGACGCGAACGCCCTGTGGGAGGCGGCCTGGGAGGTGCAGCAGGAGGGCCGGGCCGACAAGGCCGCCGACCTGGGAAAAGACTGACGGCCGACCCGCGGCTGCGGGCCGAGCTGGAGCTGTGCGAGCGGTACGGCATCCCGCACTCGCAGTTCCTCGGCGGGGACGGCCGCTGGAGCGATCTGGACCGGGCCAAGGCCCTGGCCTGGCAGCGGTGGCAGCGCACGCTGTGCCCGGACTGCCGTACGCGGGCGGAGGAGTGGGACCCGGCCAAGGGTGGTCACCGGCACGCGTACGTCACGGACACCGTGCGCTGCGCGGGCTGCGAGTTGATCGCCCAGGAGCGCGACCAGGTGCCCGAGGGGCGGGCCGGCTACGGCATCAAGGTCACGCTGCTGCCCAGGCTGGCGTACGAGGCACTGCACCGCGACGACGCCGAGGCGGGGTGAGCCGGCCGGATGGCGACGTACAACCTCACCGTCCAGCTGACGGCGCAGGCCAACAGCCTGATCTCCGGGCTGCGTTCGGCCGCCGACGCCGCCCGCGACCTGGGCCGCCGCACCCGCGAGCTCGACCGCCGCCTCACCGCTCTCGACGCCTCCAGCCGACGTACCGCCCGGCAGATCGACCTTCTCGGCGCACGCGCCCAGGCCACCGCCGCCCGCCTCGGCGCCCTCGGCACCCGTGGCGGTCAGACCGGCGACCGCCTGCGCCGTGCGGGCAGCGACGCTGGCGTACTGGAGCGCTCCCTCAAGGGCGCCGGTCGGCAGGCCAGCGCCCTCACGCGCCTCCTCGCCGGAGGCGCCCTCGTCCTGGGCACCGGCCAGCTCATCGAGGAGGGCAACCGCTACCAGCGGCAGATGAACGTCTTCCAGGCGGTGACCAGCGCCACCGCCGGGCAGATGCAGCGCGCCGCCTGGATGGCCAACCAACTCGGCAACGACCTCACCCTGCCGACCACCACCGCGGCCGACGCCGCCGAGGCGATGGTGGAGCTGGCGAAGGCGGGCTTCCGTACCGACCAGGCCATCAGCGCCACTCGGGCCTCGCTCCAGCTCGCCTCCGCCGCCGGGGTCAACGCGGCCGACTCGGCCCGCTATCTCGGCGACATCATGGACCAGTTCGGCCTCGGCGCCGACCAGGCCGCCCGCGCCTCCGACATCCTCGCCGCCACCGCGAACAACGCCTCCGGCGGCATCATCGACATCTACTACGCGATGCGGTACGCCGGGCCGGTCGCCGCCGGCCTGGGCGTGAGCATGGAGGACGCGGCCAGCGCGGTCGGCATGCTCGGCAAGGCCGGCATCCTCGGCCAGACCGCCGGCACCGCGCTGCGCGGCATGATGGCCAACCTCGCCGCGCCCACCAAGGACATGCGCAACGGGCTGAAGGCCCTCGGTATCGAGGCGTGGGACACGCAGGGCCGGTTCAAGGGCCTGCGGTACGTCATCGAGGAGCTGAGCCGCGCCCAGCACGAGATGTCGCAGCAGGACTTCACCGCCGCGGTGAAGAGTGCGATGGGCAAGCCCGCCATGTCCGGCGCCATCGCGCTCGCCCACCAGGGGACCGAGTCGTTCGACGCGCTCAACCTCGCCGTACGCCAGACGGGCGCGGCCGCGCAGATCACCGCCGCCCGCGGCCAGGGACTGGCCGGCGCGATGACGCTGCTCAAGAAGCAGACGCGGCAGACCGGCCTCGCGCTGTACGACGCGATGGCGCCGGGACTGGAGTACGTGACCCGGCTCATGACGAGCGGCCTGTCCGGCGCAACGCCGTACCTCGTCGCGGCGATCGAGTACGGGCGCGATCTGGCGGCCCTCTACGGGCCGGAGCTCAAGCAGCGGGCCCGGGAGGGTCTGGGCGGTCTGATCGACGAGGCGGAGCAGCTCCTCGGCCCGCTGGAGGACCTGGGCGAAGAAGCCCTCGCCGACGGGCTGCACGTCCTCATCAACGCTGGTAAGGCCCTGATGACCGTGCTGGACAACCTGGCGGACGGGTTGAGCCCCATCGCCAGAGCCCTTACCGACGTAAGTGACGAGTCGGACGGTGCCGCCAACTCCCTCGACATCGTCGTGATGGTGCTGGACGCCGCGGCTTCCGCGGTCGCGTACCTCTCCGGCGCCCTGGTGCCGATCGGGACGATCGTCGGCAGTCTGGTCTCCGGGTTCGGCTCCCTGCCCGGCCCCGTCCAGACGGCGATCCTCGCCATGCTGCTGGCCCGCCGCGTCAGTCCGGTGATGTCCAACCTGGCCACGACCGTCCGTGGCCGGGTGGGCGGGGCGTTCCAGTCCCTCAACCAGCAGATGGTCGTACAGCGTGCTCTGGCCACGGCCTCGGGACAGTCGGTGACCCGTTACGGGGCGGCCTTCGCGGTCCTGCAGACCCGGGTTCCGGTGATCGGCGCGATGACGGCCTCGTTCCGGTCCGCCTCCACGGCCGGATCCGGCTTCCGGGGCACCCTCAGCGGCATCACCCGGGCCGCCGGCACCGGTCTGACCAGCGCGATGCGCGGTCTGGTCGGAGTCATGGGCGGACCGTGGGGACTGGCGCTGACCGGTGTCACCGTCGGGCTCGGCCTTCTCGCCGACCGGCAGCAGAAGGCCGCCGAGAGGGCGGCCGCGCACGAACAGCGGATCAGCGACCTGACCGAGGCACTGCTCGCCTCCAACGGTGCCATCGACGCCAACGTCCGGGCCCAGGCCGCGAAGTTCCTGATGGACACGAAGACGGCCGACGGAGGCCAGCGCCTGGTCGACGTCATGAAGAACGCGGGCGTCTCGCTGTCCGAGCTCACCGACGCCTACCTCGGGCAGGGCCAGACCCTGGATGGCCTCCAGGGTCGGCTGCAGGCGGTCGCCGACGCGCACGACGACGTGTGGCAGACCAACGAGTTCGGCGACACCTGGCAGGGCTACGACGTCCTGGGCCGCAGAGCGCAGGACGCCGCCGACGCCCTGGACGGCGTCAAGGGCGAGATGCACGAGTCCGTCCAGCGCGCCAAGGACCTCGCCGCAGCTCAGCGGGGCACCGGTCAGGGCGTCACCGCCTACGGCAAGCTCAAGGCCGCCGTCGGCGCCCTGGCCGACCGGACGGCCGACGCCGACCAGCGCACCCGCGCGCTCAAGGACGCCCTCGATCTGCTCTCCGGCGGCAGCATCTCCCTCCAGGCAGCCGAGGCGCGCGTCAACAGCGCCATCCTCAACGTGAACGAGGCCCTGGACGACGGGATCGACAAGGCCGACGGATTCGGCAAGGCCCTGCTGAACAACAACGGCACGCTGAACACCACGACCCGCAACGGCCAGCAGCTCTACCAGTCCCTCACGTCCCTGAGCGACGCCGCCGCCGACGCCGCGGTCTCGGCGTACGCCCTCGCCCAGCAGAACGGCAAGTCGCTGCCCGAGTCCCTGGCCGCCGCCCGCGAGCAGATGGACAAGGCGCGCACGGCCGCGGTCAAGGCCGCCCAGGGCTACGGGCTGCTGCCCGAGCAGGCGGAGGCGGTCGCGGACAGCCTCGGCCTGCTGCCGTCGAAGGTGTCGCTGCTGCTGGAGACCGAGGGCATGGACTCCACGCTCGCGGATCTCCTCGCCGTGCAGGCCGAGTTCGACCGGCTGCCGAAGGCGACCACGATCCGCGTGGACTCGCTCAGCGAGGACGCGCAGAAGAAGCTGAAGGACCTCGGCTTCACCGTGAAGACCGTCCCCGGCACCCGGGAAATCAAGATCACGGCTCCCACGAAGGGCGCCCGCGGCACCCTGAAGGCGCTCATCGACCAGCTCGCTACGGTCCCCGGCAGCAAGAACGTCAAGGTCAGCGCCGCCACGCAGGAGGCGCTCGCCTCCCTGCAGGCGATGCAGGACAAGCTGCGCACCACGCCCAACGCGAAGACGGTCACGATCAGCGCGCCCACCGCCGCCGCCCGCCAGGAGCTGGAGGACCTCGGCTTCAAGATCCGCACCCTGCCGGACGGCAAGGCCGAGGTCACGGTGCCGACGCAGCCGCCCCTCACCTCGGTCGGCACGATTCAGGGTGCGATCAACAGCATCTACGGACGGAACGTCGGCGTCGGCGTCTTCCTCAAGGCCACCTCGTGGGACCAGGACGCCAACGGCATCCCCGACTCCATCCAGGCCCGCGCAGACGGTGCCGTCGTCGACTACTTCGCCGACGGCGGCCTCCGGGGCGTACGACGGGAGAACCACGTCGCGCAGATCGCCCCGGCCGGCTCCTGGCGCGTGTGGGCCGAGCCGGAGACGCAGGGCGAGGCGTACGTACCGCTCGCCGCGAGCAAGCGCCCCCGCAGCAAGGCGATCGTCGAGGAGGTCGTCCGGCGCTTCGGCGGCGACGTCACCTGGTACGCGGCCGGCGGCCTGTCCGGCTGGTCCTACGCCCCCTCCGGCGGCGGAAGCGAGCTCGTGTCGGTGTCGTCGATCCGGTCGGACTCCATGCGCACCGTGAAGCGGAAGGGCAAGGAGGTCGAGGTCTTCGACCTGGCGAGGTTCGAGAAGAACCTCGACAAGGCGGTGCGGCGGACCGAGCGGTGGCGCAAGGACCTTCGGACCGTCGCCCGGCGCGCGGGTCAGGACGTGGCCGACGCGCTCGAAGCCATGGGTGAGGACGGCATCGAGCTGACCCACAAGATGGCCACCGGCTCCTCGAAGTACCTCAAGGAGATGGCCTCCGACCTTCAGCGGCTGGGCCTGGTCGCGAAGGCGACCCTCGGCGACTTCACCGCCCAGCTCCGGCAGGCCGTGAAGGACCAGAGTGCCTTCGAGCAGAACCTGGCCAAGCTCGCCGCCCTCGGCTACGGCGACCTCGCGGCGCGGCTCGCCGAACAGGGCGACGAGGCAGCGGAGAAGCTGGCCGCCGAGGCCGTGAAGAACCCGAAGAGGGCGCGGCAGGCCAACGACGTGGCGAGAGCGGCCGCAAGGACGCTCGCGGCCGAGGAGCTCACGGATCTGCTGACCATCATCAGCGCGATCAGGACGAGCACCACCGGCATCCACAAGGTGGCCGACACCACCGGCCTGGAGGAGGACCGGATCATCGAGGTCGGCAACCTCGGCCAGTCACGCATCAAGTCCGCGCTCGGTGCCCGCGCGACCAGGTTTCTCTCCGACCTCGCGAAGGCCAACAAGGGCCTGGCGTACGCGAACGGAGGCGTCTGGGAACCCGGCATCTACTCCTCGCCCACTGCCCTGATCAAGTTCGCGGAAGCGAGCACGGGCGGCGAGGCGTTCATCCCGCTCGCACCGGCCAAGCGCGCGGCGGCCACGACCGTCCTCACCGACGTGGCCCAGCGCTTCGGACTCCAACTCGCCCCGGCCGAAGCAGCCCCCGCGCCCGTACGCACGGTGGACGCCCGCCCGGCAGGAACCGTCCAGGTCGTCGTCGTACGCGAGCGGCAGCCCCTGATCGGCACAATGCCCGTCTCCGTCACCTCGGCGCAGGCCACCCCGCAGCAGATCGGCGCCGAGGTCATGCGCCGCCTCCGCAACGCCCAAAGAGGAGGCCGACTTTGATGCCCGAACTCGCCGAGTGGCAGATCGAGGTCGCCGGTGTCGTCCTCGGTCCTGGAACCGAGATCCCGGTCGGAGATGTCGAGGGGCTGGGTGTCCCCGAACTTCGTACACAGGATGTGGACAACCCTGCCGGGGATGGCGCCTTCCCCGGCGTCGACCTGTACGGGGCGCGAACGGTCCGCATCGAGGCGAGCATCCGTACGCCGGGCGATCCGGCGCGCGCTCTCGACCTCCTCGCCCGCCTCCACCGGGCGGCCGACGACCCGGCGGTGCGTACGGGCCCCGGAGCGCAGACGGTAATGCGGCTGCGCTGGCCGGGCCGTACGACGCGCCGCCTGTACGGGCGGCTGCGCCGCGTCGAGGCCGCCAGCACGGGGAGCACGCTGCACGGCTGGATCCCCCTGGACATCGAGTTCGCCGCGCTCGACCCGCGCTTCCACGCCGACGACCCCGCCGCGCTGACGCTGGCCCTGTCCGCCGACGGGCTGGGCGGGCTCCGCGCGCCACTGGTCGCCCCGCTGACGACCGGCGTGGCGATCCCCGACGAGCGGCGCGGCCGGGTCCACAACGACGGCGACCTGTCGGCCTGGCCGTCCCTGCGGATCACCGGCCCGTGCAGCAACCCCCGTATCCGGCACGTGCAGTCCGGCCGGGTGCTGGAGCTGGCCGTTTCACTCAAGACCGGCGAGCACATCGACATCGAGACCCGCCCCGGCACCCGCTGGGCGCTGAAGAACGGCACCGGCAACCTCGCCCCCGCCCTGTCGGCGGCATCCCGCCTCGACACGTTCACCATCCCGCCCGGCAGCAGTGAGCTGTGGTGGACCGCCCGCGACTACACCGGCGCCACCCGCCTGACCGTGACCTGGCGTGCCGCCTACGCCGCCCTGTGAAACCAGAGGAATCCCCATGACGCTGATCAACCCGCCCCTGCTCACCCACGGCGGCACCCACGAGGCCAGAGCCTTCCGCATGATGGTCCGCGACCTCGCCCGCGGCTCTCAGGGCATCACCGAGGGCGACGACCTCAAGGTCCGGCAGCTGTCCACGCCGGCGGCCGGCGTGCGCGTCGCGGACGGCTCCGCCGTCATCCGCGGCGCCGCCTGGGGCCAGGGCTCCTACACGCAGTACAACGTCGGCTACGCCGTCGTACCCGTCGCGCCGACCGCGGCCAGCCCGCGGTCCGACCTGGTCTGCCTGCGCGTGGAGGACCCTGAGTACGAGGGGACCCGGGACCCGGAGACCGACGAGATCGGCTACTTCCACGTCGTCAGCAACGTGTCGGCCACCACCACGGGCGTGCCGTCCGGAATGACCGCGATCCCGCTCGCCCGCCTGGACATCCCCGCCAACACCACGGTCATCACAGACTCGATGATCAAGGACGTGCGCCGGATCGCGAACCCGCGCCGGGAGCGGACGCTGTACACCTCCTTCCCCACCGCGCTGAGCACACTCGGGTACTCCGACAACAAGTGGCACACCTGGCCGAGCGCGGCCCGCTGGAGCGTCCGCGTACCGTCGTGGGCCACCAACGCCAAGGTCGTCGTGACGGTGGCCGGGCTGCGGGAGAGCGCCTCCAACGTCTTCGCCCAGATGCGAGGTGTCCTCGGCGTCGACCTAGGTCCTGTCTGAAGTTCGGATCATGAGGGCGGTGTGATGCTGCGGAGCCAGAGCATCGCACCGCACAGGTGCAGTCCGGCTTCGTAGCTGGTTGGGGTCTTGTCGTAGCGGGTGGCGATGCCCCGCCAGTTTCGGAGACGGTTGATGCACCGCTCGACGGTGTTTCTCTCCTTGTAGAGCGCGGAGTCGTGGCTGACGGGGCGGCCTCCCTTGCGGCCTTTCTTCTTCCGGTTGGCGGCCTGGTCCTTCTTCTCCGGGATGACGGCCTTGATGTTGCGTTTGCGCAGGTGAGCACGGTTGCTGCGGGACGAGTACGCCTTGTCGCCGGCTATGGCGTCCGGCCGGGTCCTCGGGCGCCCGACCGGCCCGCGGACCTTCACCTTCTCCAGCACCGGGACGAACTGCGGACTGTCACCGCACTGCCCGGGCGTGAGCACGAACGCCAGCGGACGGCAGCGCCGGTCAGCCGCCAGATGAATCTTGCTGGTCAGCCCACCCCTCGAACGCCCCAGGTCAGCGGCGGTCAAGCGGATCCGGTACCGTCGGCGAACCCGGCGTCGCTCCTCGCGGGCGGGGTCCTCTTCCTGCCGGTCTTGCGGCTGTTGTCCTTCCACCAAACCCCCTTTTCGGCCTCGACAGCCGCCTCCAGGGCTGCCAGCTGCTCCGGATCCAGGATCATCCCGGCGGCATGGTGGTGTGCCCGTGCTGTCGCCGAGTCCACGCTGACCAGCCCCAGGTCGACCTGGTCGCGGGCGGCAGCTTCCGCGATCACCATCTCCATCAGATTCTGGAAGATGCCCTGCTTCGCCCAGACCTGGAAGCGGTCGTAGGAACTCTGCCAGGGGCCGAACTCCTCCGGCAGGTCGCGCCACGGGCTGCCGGTCCGAAAGCGCCACATCGCCGCGTTGAAGTATTTCCGCAGGTCGGGGATAGGCCCGACCGCGGCGATCGGGAGATGGGGCTCAATCAGGGACCACTGCTCGTCGGTGAGATCGCCTCGCGCCATGGCCACTTGACTACCAAGGACACCCCGTCGCGCGCAGGCGATCCCACACATTCGTGATCTGGACTTCAGACAGGACCTAGGCCAGGGCACCGTCGTCGACGACAACCAGGGCAAAGGGATCCGGCGCACCAATGTGATCGTCGCGGACAACATCAGCGTCTCACCGGCGATGCGCGGCACCAACCAGCCGCTGTACCTGCAGACGTACATGTACAGCGGCGAGACGGGCGACATCCACGTCGACGGCGGCACAAGCCTGATCGCGGACGTGGAGTTCACCGAGGGTGTGGTGTGAGCCGACGTGCCCACGTACCGGTACCGCACCTGGCACGCCCTGACCGGCAAGCCGCTGGCCGCCGATCTACCGCTCTCCGAGGTCGAGTTCGGCCTGTCCCTCAACGCGGCGGGTGACTTCTCCGGCCAGCTCTCTCCCCGTCTTGCCCATCTGCTGCCGACGCAGCTGGATCCCGGCAACACGCTGCTCACCGTCGAGCGGGACGACGCGCTGCTGTGGGGCGGGCTCGTCTGGCGCGCGGAACCCCAAGGCCCCGCGTACCCGATCGAGGCCGCGGGCTGGGGCAGCTACCCGCACCGCCGCCACGACGTGCACGGCAACCTGAACGGGCGCGGCCCGTACGTCAACGCCGACCCGTGCCGGGTCATCCGGGACACCTGGGCATACGCCCAGTCCCAGCCCGACGGAAACCTCGGCGTCACCGTGGACCCGGTCGCCAGCCGGGCGAAGGCCGGCACCCCAGCTGAGCCGTACAGCACAGACTGGTGGGAGGCGCCGGTCCTCGGCTCCGTCATCGACGACATGACACAGATCGAGGGCGGCCCGGAATGGACCGAGGCCACCGACTGGTCCACCGGCCGACCCATCGGACGGATCCGGCTCGGCTGGCCCCGCCTGGGCGCCCGCCGCACCGACATCAGCTTCGCCAGCGGCGTCAACGTGGCCGCCACCGTCCCGGTGACCTACGACGCCGACTCCTACGCCCAGGTCGTCATCGCCCTCGGCGCCGGAGAAGGCCGCGGCCGACGCCGCGCCATCGACGCCATCCGCAACGGACGCCTCCGGCTGGAACACGTCCTGGAGGTCCCCGCGGAAAAGGGCAACGACCGGCTCGCCGCCCGCGCCCGCACCGAACGCACCGCCCGCCAGATCCTCGGCGAGATCACGGAGATCGAGGTGATCGACCACCCCGCGGCCCCGGTCGGCTCCTGGCAGATCGGCGACGACGTCCGCGTCACCCTCCACGACCAATGGACCGACTACGACGGCTGGTGCCGCGTCACCGGCTGGACCCTGCGCCCGCCGCAGGGAGACGACCCCGAGCGCATCACTCTCGCCCTCGCCCGCGCCGACCGCTTCTCCTACGGGAGCTGACCCACGTGGCCAACGACCTCACCCGCCTCGCGGCCCGCATCGCCGACCTCGAGCGCCGCTTCGCCCAGCAGACCCGAACCTCCCAGCTCGCCTACTCCTCGATCGAGAACGGCGCGCTCGACGTGTACGACGAGGACGGCTCCCTGCGCGCCGTCATCGGCCAGCAGCCGGACGGCACCACCGCGGTCAATATCGTCAACGCCCCACCGCCGCCCACCCCGAGCCAGCCCACCGTCACTCCCGTCCTTGGAGGCGTGTCAGCGACGTGGGAAGGCGTCTTCACTGACGCACCCGCACCACCACTGGACTTCGCCCGTATCGAGGTCCACGCCGCGACGCTCGACAACTTCATCCCCACGCCGACCACCCTGCGCGGCACGTTCGAGTCCCCGCTCGGCAGCACCCTGACCATCCCCACAGACCAGCCGCTGTACGTCCGCCTGCTGGCCCGCAACACCTCCGGCACCGCCTCCGCCCCGTCCGCCCAGAGCGGGCCGGTCAGCCCGGCACCGGTCGTCGCCCAGGAGGTCCTCGACGGCATCGTCGACGAAACCGCGCTCGCCGATAACGCCGTCTCCCAGGCCAAGCTGCGGATCGGCGCGGTAGGCCACAACCAGCTCGCCATCGGCACCGGCAACCTCATGCCCGACCCCTCCTTCGAAGGCGCCTTCACCGAACAGCTCGTCGCCGCCTCCGCCGAATGGCGGCTGACCGAGGGCAACGGCTCCCCCCGCGGCCTGCGGGTCGACGGCACCAGCAGTGAGCCGACATCCCGGAGCCTGCTGATCACCGAGCTGGCAGTCTCCCCGGGAGACCGGTTCTTCCTCGCCTTCGACTACCGCGCCTCAGCCGACTGGGCCGGGGACTCCCTCCGCCTCTACCTGCGCTGGCAGGACGCGGCCGGCACGGTGCTCGGCTACGGCACGGCGATCGCCACCCCCATCCCGGGCGCCGACTGGGCCCGTACAAGCCAGCAGGTCCAGGCCCCGGCCGGGACCGTGGCCGCCACCGTATGGCTGCAGAACTTCCAGGCCACCGTCGGCACGGCGGACTTCGACAACGCCCAGGTCCGCACCGTCATCGGCGCGGGCATGGTGCTGGCCGAGTCCATCGGCACCCTGGAGCTGGCCGCGGAGTCCGTGACCGGCGAGAAGATCGTGGCTGACACCATCACGGCCCGGGAGGTCAAGGCGCTGTCCCTGACCGGCGACGAGATCGCCACCAACACCCTCACCGCGCGCCACATCGCCGCAGGCTCGCTGTCCGCGTCCCGACTGGCGATCGGCACCACCGGCAACCTGGTCGGGGACCCTTCGTACGAGACCGGCGTCATCGCAGCCGCCATCGAGGGCAAGGAGGAGTACGCGGTCGAGGACGGCGGCAACAACTCCGCGAAGTGCCTGCGCATCACCCCGGCCGCCGGCACGTACCGGTGGCTGCAGCACGCCACCTCCCCGATGCTGCCCGGAGACCGCTACTGGATCGCCGCCGACTACAAGACCACCACCGACTTCACCGGTGCCAGCGTGAAGTTCTTCCTCGGCTTCTACGACGCGACCGGAACACGTCTCGGCTCGGACGGCATCAGCGTGTCCGCCCCCGTCACCGACGGCACCTGGCAGCGCCTCTCCAAGATCATCACCATCCCGGCCAACGCCACCCAGGGCAACGTACGCATCGGGGTCGACGGCAACGGCAACGAGACCACCACCGGCAGCGCCTACTTCGACAACCTCGAATGCCGCGCCGTGCTCTCAACCCCCGGCGGCGGAGCCCGCGCAGAGCTGTCCCCGCAGGGGCTGCGCCTGTACGACGCGTCGGGCGACGAGGCCGTCTCCCTGACCACCGGCACCCCGAACTACCTCACCCTGACGAACAACGGCACTGCCGTCGCCACCATCGACCAGGACGGCAACACCGGCGTCGGCGACCTCTCCGTCGCGGGCCGGCTCATCATCGCCGGCGACCCGATCGAGACCTACCTGTCCGGCTTCGCCCGCGGCCTGGTCGCCATCGACTACCAGGCGACCTCCATCACCGCGGGCACCACGGACTACGGCTTCGTCGAGCTGTCCTTCGACGCCGACACCAGCCGCATGTACCGCGTCGTCCTGGACTGCTACGCCGACCCCTCCGCGTCCGGCGGCGAGCTCATCCTCGCCCTGAAGGACGGCGGATCGAACACCCCGTCGATCTCGTCGCCCCAGATCCAGTCCGCGATCTACCCCCTGCCCACGGCCGGCTACCGGCGCATCCACCTGGAGACCATCCGCTCCGGCGCGGCCTTCGGCGCCGGTCTTCATCGCCTGCTGGTCACCTTCCGCTGCCAGAACGGCCCCAGCGGCCAGACCGTGCGCCTCTTCGGCGGCTCCAACCACCCGGGCGTCATGTACGTCGAGGACCTGGGTCCGTACATCCCGGAGACCGGCCAGTACAACACGGGCGGCGGCACGACGACCCCACCGAAGAAGACATACACCAAGACCTACAGCGCGAGCTGGTCCGGCTCCTACGCCAACCGCGGCTCGTACAACTCGTACTACGGCAACAAGTGCCTGCAGGGCTACTACAGCTCGACCAACGGCATGCAGGCGAGCCTGATCGGCTTCCCCTCCGCACTCGCCACGGACCTGTCCGGCGCGACGATCCAGAAGGCCGAGGTCTACCTCTACTTCGACCACTGGTACTACAACAGCGGCGGCAAGGCGGTCATCAAGGCCCACAAGCACACCTCCCGCCCCTCGACGTTCAGCTCCGACAGCGAGGCGAAGACGATCAGCTGGGGCAAGAACGTCGGCAAGTGGGTCGACATCACCACGGTCTTCGACTCGACGAGCTGGCGCGGCATCGCCCTGGACCCGAACAACTCGGACAAGACCTACTACGGCCGCGCCCAGGGCGTCGGGCAGACCTACCCGCCCAAGCTCCGAGTCACCTACACGAAGTAGCGGATCGGATCGGAATGTCGGCGCCGGTGGACATAATGCGAACTGTGAACCTGAGACCGGAGCTGCTGCCCCCTCCTGTGAGCCAGCAACGGCTGGACGAGTTGAGCCGCGAGATCGACCGAATCGCTGACCTGCTGGCCGACCATTCTGAGGAAGCCGACGAGGCGATCCGGCGCTTCAATGCGAGGACCGGCCACGCTTACGTGGCCTACGACTTCGCTGAGTACTACGGAAGCAGGAGCTTGGACGAGTTTGCCAGGGAGGCGGCCCGGCCAGCTCGCCCTCGGGTCGCGGACATCACGAGGGACGAGCTCGTCGAGATCGTCCGCAGACTCCTTGCGGCAGACCCCGAGGGCGACTACTACCTGCGGCTCCTCGAAGCGAATGTGCCGCATCCCGGGGTCAGCGACCTCGTCTTCCACCCCTCGGGCGGCATCCAGCACGCGTCTGCCGAGAAGATCGTCAACGCAGCCCTGAACTACCGACCGATTGCACTCTGAGTCGCGAGGATGAGAACGCTCGGCTTCGTGCCGCCTCGTGTGCCGCGAACGCCCGCAGACAGCGAATCCACTCGCCTGCCTCGAATGATTGCGTAGCTGTAGACTCCGGCGGCTGCGGACGACCCTCCGCCCGCACGTCCGCGACGTGATCACACCCCGAGGGACCGCCAGGTGGCTCCTGGTCGGCACGTACCGCGGAGGCGCGGGGGAGAAAGCGCACCGACGTGGCCCAGCCACTGTCCGCAGACCAGTTCCTCGCCGTCCTGAAGAAGTCCGGCGTCCGCGTCGTCGAGCACGGCAGCTGGCGCACCCACAACCGCAACCACAAGGGCGCCTGGGGCCCGGTCCACGGCGTCATGATTCACCACACCGGCCCGTACTCCACCGAGGCCGGCATGGTGGAGCTCTGCCGCACCGGGTACTCCTCGCTCCCCGGTCCGCTGTGCCACGGGGTGATCGACCGCTCTGGCACCGTCCATCTCATCGGCTACGGCCGCACCAACCACGCCGGGGCCGGCGACGACGACGTCCTGAGGGCCGTCATCGCCGAGAAGCCCCTGCCGCCGAACAATGAGACCAACACGGACGGCAACGCGCGCTTCTACGGCTTCGAGTGCACCAACACCGGCGGCGGCCAGGCGTGGCCGCCGGCCCAGCTCGACGCCATGCACAAGGTCAGCGCCGCCCTATGCAGGGCGCACGGCTGGACCGCGCCCTCGGTCATCGCCCACAAGGAGTGGCAGCCCGGCAAGCCGGACCCCGCCGGCATCGCGATGGACGAGTTCCGCGACGCCGTCGCCGACCTCCTCGACGGCAAGCCGACGAGCCCGAAGCCCGCGGACGACAAGCCGACGTACGCCCCGTTCCCCGGCCCCACCTACTTCCGCACCGGCCGGCGCTCCGCCCTGATCACGGCGATGGGCAAGCGGCTCGTGGCCGAGGGGTGCAGCAGGTACGCCAAGGGCCCCAGCCCGCGCTGGACCGACGCCGACCGCCGTTCGTACGCCGCGTGGCAGCGCAAGCTCGGCTTCTCCGGCGACGACGCCGACGGCATCCCGGGCCCGACCAGCTGGGCCAAGCTCCGCGTCCCCAAGCCCTGATCCCCACGTCGAGAGGTTCTTCCACCCCATGACCACTTCCAGCCGCGCCCCCAAGCTCCTCGCCGACATCGGCGAGCGCGCCGTCCTCACGTACATCGAGGCGTTCCTCGGCCTCCTCCTCGCGTCCGGCACGACCAACGTCGTCACCCTGTCGGCGCTCGAGTCAGCGGCCATCGCCGCGATCCCCGCGGGCCTCGCCGTACTCAAGGGCGCCGTCGGCTCCCTCCTCGGCCGCCCCGGCACGGCCTCGTGGCTCCCCGCCAAGACCGACCCCGCCTCCCCCACCATCAACTGATCACAGGAGCAGCCACCATGCCCGACGGAGAGATCGCCCTGGAGCTCGCCGAACTCCGCCGCGCCCTCGAAGTCGGGCTGGCGCGCATCGACGGCCAACTCGCCCTCCTGGTCCAGCGCTCCGACCAGATCGACAAGGACGTCGAGGAGCTCGACGCCCGCGTCACCGCCCTCGAACGAACCCGCTGGCCGCTCCCCGCCATCAGCACCCTCACGGGCCTCGCCGCTCTGGGCGTCGCCCTCTGGTCGGCGGCAGGCCGCTGACGACTCCGGGTCACAGAGCAGCGCGGAGAAGAAGGAGAACCGATTGACCACACCCGACCTGATCTGGGCCGCCCTGCTCGCACTCGGCACCGCCTACGAACTGCTCGCCCTGGCCGACACCAAGGACGGCAACACCCTCTCCGAGCGCGTCCGCGCGTGGTTCCGCGTCCACACCCGCCCGGGCCGCGCGATCTTCGCGATCACTTGGACCGGCTTCGCTGTCTGGTTCCTCGTCCACATCGCCTTGGGCTGACCGCCGCCCGTCCGACCAGGGCGCAGAGCTCACTTCGAGTCATTGCGAAGGTACAGCGCTGCCAGGCGCGGCAGGCGCTGCCGCATCTCCTCGTCGTCGTCGAAGTCGAAGTCCTCCCCCATGTCCACGGAACCCGTCTCGCCCTCGTCCTGCGAGATCTGGTGGCTCTCCAAGGCGCTGTAGAAGTCCTCGTCATCACCAGCAGTCCGGGCAAACGCCCGATCCGCTACGTAGTTGATCTCCTCGTAGAACAGGTCGACATCAGCGGAGCCGACGGCATCCGCCTTCACGTCGGGATGTTCCGCGAGATCATCGGGATGAGCCACAACGCGTTCGTACCACTCCCTACCGAGCCCGATGACGCCAGCACGGAAGTCGGTGAAGCCGTCGTCGGAGCAGCCACCGCCGATGAGGTAGGCGGCGGCCCATACGTCCCAGCGCTCAAGATCGTCGTGCAACTGCTCGAACCGAAGGGCGTATCTCACGATCTCTTCTCGGGAGCGAACCGCGAGTCGGTCCACCAGTGCTCCGTGAAACGGCCTTCCACTCCTGGCGTCTCCCTGGGCGGCAGCGATCGTCTGCCAGAACTCGTCAACGTCCATGGACCGCACTGTGTCAGCCAGGTCTGACAGCCATCCGCGCGTTGGTGAACGCGACAGCGCCCCGGGCAGAGTGCGAGTCAGATCCCGGGGCGCTGTTCCACAAAGGAAAGAGGACGCAAGCCTAGAGTGTGGCGCCGCATCCCGACAACAACGCCTGCGCCAGCACTGGCTCTGTACACGAAAACCGGAGAACTGGATGGTCCGGCCTTCTTGAGGTCGCCACGATCCACCTATGGTCCCCGGTCACGCTTCCGCCGGCCGCTGGACGGCCCGCCAGCGCGGGGCGTCGTCATCAGGAATGTCCGGGGAAGCGAAGTGGAACGGCACACCAAGGTGGCTGGCCAGCGCCCGGCCGGCCTTGGCGGCGGCACCGCTAGGGGGACCACCGTCCGGGCCGTGGTAGACGGTCGCCAGGTGGCCCTCCCCGTCTGGGGCGTCCAAGACCGCGACCAGGAGCACGAACCAGTCGTGCACGGTATCGCCGTCCCACAGCGCCTCCACCGCCGCCACACGTCCAGGGAGAGCCGCGGCGCGAGCTGCAAGTGAGGGGAGGTCGAGCGGATCTGGCGGTGTGCGCTGCACTCGGTCGCCGAGGGCCTCATATCGTGCGTGGACCACCCGCTCGGCCTCGTGCAGGCCCACCTCCAGCGGACGCAGTGCCTCCCAGACGGACCTGACCGCCGACAGGCGACGATCACGCAGCACGTCAGCATCGACCTCTCGGCGGGTCCGTTCCTCCAGATAGGCCCACCAGCCGCTCACTGGGCCACCGGCCGGGATTTCAGGGCGTGCGTCATAGGCCCGAACGTACGTCAGGGCAAGGCGTACGTCGCAACGGGGTGAGCGGTGGATCAAGCATGTTGTCGACGGAGAGCTGCTGCGCGCCGTCAGCGTGCACGGCATCTATCGTCTCGCTCCGCAGTCGGCCCAGGCCCTGGAGATGCTCGTCGGCGGTCAGCCGGTCCTGTCGTAGCCCTTGCCGCCCCGATCAAGCTTGTCCGGCTGAGCAACTATGCTTGACGGATCAAGTTCGTTATATCTGCGTAGGCACGGAGGCGTCGTGGCGAAGAAGCGGTTCCCGTATCTCCTGGGGCACGCGGAGATCGCGTTCCTCTACGGAGTGGAGCGGCAGACCTCGCAGCTCTGGAAGACGCGCGGCGTGCTGGGAGAGCCGGACACCGTCGTCTCCGGCAACCCGTACTGGCTGCTGCCCACAGTCCTCGGACTGTCCGTGGACGGCAGCCGGGAGGTCGACGCTCAGCGGCTGAAGGAGTACAAGGCGGGCATCGCCGGCGGGTACCAGGTCGACGACCCCGCCGACCTTCCGGAGATCGTCGGCCTCAAGGAGATCCCCTGGATCTTCGGCAAGAAGTACATGGACGTCTACCAGTGGCGCGTGCGCAAGAGCTTCGTCCACGAGGACGCCATGATCTCCGGATCGCCGCTGTGGCTGCTGGACACCGTCCTCGCGGACGCCCAGCAGCGCGGGCGCGCCACGGTCCAGGAGGGGATCGACCGGATTCGGGCGGGGGAACGCGAGCAGATCAAGCCCCGCGGTCGGAAGCCCTCGGCGGAGCCGAAGGCGGCGCCTCCGCCGCTGCCGGCGGCGCGCACCTTCACACCAGGTGAGCACACAGCGGACGACGTGGCCGCGTTCGCGGCCGAGCTCCTGAAGACCGGCTTCTCCATGACCGTGCGACCCAAGCGGTAGGCCGCCACTGGCCGTTCCACCCCTGATGCGACTGTGAGCCCAGCGCAACAGGCTGCACCTCGGTCCAGAAGCGGAAGATCCGACGGCGGGTTCGCCCCACCACACCACCAGCCGCCCCATCCGTAGACCGAACCCGTGCCCCGGAGGGGCTTGCGGCGTAGGGTCGCCGGTCAGAATGCCGACTGCACGCCCCGGATGATCTTCCGGCCCGCGTGCCAGGACGAGACCGCGTAGCGCAGCCGCACGCCGTGGCTGCCGGAGGACCGCAGCAGTTCGGCCGCCTGGAGCTGGTCGGGCGTGGGGTGCTCCATGGGCAGGAAGTAGTTGTTGTCGTCGTGGTCCAGGCGTACCCGCAGATACGGCACTGCCAGATTCTTGTGCTGGAGCAGGCGCAGCTCCCGGATATGGACCTCGTCCGTCTCCACCGCACCGGTGTCGGTGAACGCCCAGGGCTCCAGCGAGGGTCCGGGGTTGAGGGGGACCGAGGTTGTGTCGGCGGCCGGGTTGCCGGCGGGGTTGGTGACGTGGCGCAGCTCGAAGTGCAGGTGCGGGCCGGAGGGGTGGGAGCCGACGAAGCCGATCAACTGGCCTTCGCGGACGGTGGTGCCCACCGGCAGGCCGACGCTGAGGTGGTAGTACACACTGAGGTGGCCGAGTGCGGTGGGAGGGGGAGGAGCGGTAGGCGGAGGAGTGACGGAGGGGTGATGGTCGAGGATCACCCAGGCCGGGCCCCGGCTGTCGGTGGGACTGGAGCCGGAGACGACGATCGTGCCGTCGGTGACGGCGAAAACGGGGTCGCCCTGGTTGACATTCAGGTCAACACCTTCGTGGGCGCGGCGAGGACTGTAGGTGGTCGAGATCCCTGCGACAGTGCCGGTGCGCGAGCCGTCAGTGCGCGGGGCGCCGAAGCGGCCAGTGGGCAGGCGGCGGATCAGGAAGCGCTGGAGCGGCGGAGCGAGCAGCAGCGGGTCGTGGACTGTGGCGTTGACCGTCAAGGCGGCCCCCTCTGCGGCGGGACGTCGGCGGCGTCCGTATAGAGAAGTTCTTTCCCGGCGGGGAAGAGGCCACACGTAGCGGGCCGCGCACACGTCCGCACGGCCGGGCGGAACCAACTCCAAACCCGACACGACGGGGTCGACGAGAGAGATAGAGACACCCCCGAGCGCGCATTCCACAGTCACCACCTCTAGGGTTGGACAACATGTGTCCAGACGGTGCACAGACATACATGGGGGTGAGACGTGTGTACCGACAGCCAGAGCTACCGCTAGACATAACCGAGCGCGAGCGGCAGCCGAAGATCCAGCCACAAGGCCGCCCGACACTCGACGAGCGGTTCGACGACTTCCACGCCTCACATCCATGGATCCTCGAGGCGCTGGAGGAGCTCACGACCCAGTGGGTCGACGCCGACGGCGGACGCATCGGCGTCAAGGCCCTGTTCGAGCAGCTTCGCTGGTCGTCGCCGCACATCGCGAGCGGCGAGCCGTTCCGGCTGAACAACAACTTCACATCGCGCTACGCGCGCCTCCTGTGTGCGCGACACCCGGAATGGGCCAGCGTGTTCCAGCTGCGCAGCCTGCGCACGAGCGACGACAGCCGATATCTCACACTTGACGATCGGGATCAAGTGAAATAGATTTTGATTAACTTCAACTGACCGCAACATGTGTTGCGACAGTTGAAGTCTTCTAAGGGGACGATGTGCTTGGAGGGGATGTGGCCGACACTCCGGTCACCTGGCTTGCGATTCGCGAAGACCAGAAGGCGTTCGAGGACCAGCAGTTGCGCGCGCTGCGCGCGGCGTTCCCGGATCTGGTGGAGGCCAGTCCGGCGCAGCTGGGGATCTTCTTCCACTACTGCAGGGCGTCCGGGCTCGACCCGTTCGGCCGGCAGATCTACATGATCAAGCGCAAGTCACGCGGCGAGATCCGCTGGACCATCCAGACCGGTATCGACGGCTACCGGCTGATCGCACGCCGGGCCGCCGACCGCGCCGGGCACCCCATCGCGTACGAGGACTTCGTCTGGTACGACGCCGACGGCGGCGAGCACACGGTGTGGTTGCGCGACGAGCCCCCGGCCGCGTGCAAGGCCGTCATCTGGCGAGGCGACGCCCGCTTCCCCGCCGTAGCGCACTGGCGGGAGTACGCGCCGAAGGTGTGGGACTACGAGGCCCAGGAGTACAAGCTTGGCGGGCTGTGGCCGCAGATGCCGGCCAGCCAGCTCGGCAAAGTCGCGGAGGCGCTCGCCCTGCGCCGGGCCTGCCCCGCGGACCTGTCCGGCCTCCATGTGGACGAGGAGATGCACGCGGCGGACGCGGCGGAGTCCCGCGAGCGGGTCCAGGCCGCCGCCACACGGTTGAGGAACGGAAGCACTGAACAACCGGAGCAGTCTCAGCGGGCAGGCAAGGAGTCTTCGCCCAGCGATGTGGTCGAGGGTGAGGTCGTCATCGACGACGACAACGGCGAAGCGGCATCGGACACCGCGTCGACACCGGTGCGCGAGACGTCGCGACCAGTCGATCCGCGTGCCGACCTGGACAAGGCGCGCGGCGAAGTTCAGCAGCTGGCCAGCCGACTCGGCATGGGCTTCGACGCCGTCAACGAGCGGGGCTTCGACGACTTCGGCGTCTCCTACCAGGACGTCAACGCCGAGCAGCTGCGTGCCCTCCTCGACGTGCTGCGGCCGGAGGGTGGCTCCGACAGCAACGCCTCCTCTCAGGACGGTCCGGAGGCCGAGGCCCCTGCCACGCGCCGCCGCGCCCCGGCCAAGAAGGCGGCGCCGAGAAAGGTCGCCGCGAAGAAGGCGACAGCGCGGAAGAGCACCGCCAAGAAGACCACGGCCGGCAGGTCCTCCCGGAGCAAGGCCGCCGCCGACTCGGCTCAGTAGCCCTCCTGCCCGCCATGGCGGGCGATCAGACCACCCAACAGAGTGCGAGATCATCATGACCACCGACAGCGCCACCAAAAGCGTCGGCGTCCCGGTACCCGACCTGTGGAAGGGCGCGCATCGCGACGACCGCGCCCGGCCCCGGTCGCGGCAGCGCCTCCTCGGCCCTTCCTCGATCGGCCTGTGCAGACGCCGGGCCGCCTACGAGGTCCACGGCACCTGGCCGACGGACCTCGCCGACAACATGCACGCCGCGATCCTGGGCACCTGGCTGCACGAGGGCATCCTCCGCGTCCTGCGGGAGCAGTACGGTGCCTGGACCGAGCTGGAGCTGACCGACGGCGTGATCCTTGGCCACGCCGACGCCTACTGGGCGCCGGGGCACGTGTACCGCCGGGCCGAGCGGCACGACACCCCCACGGCCCCCGGCGACGTGGGCGTCGTGGAGGACGTGAAGACCAAGAGCACCCGGGCGCTCGACGTCGTCGTCCGCCAAGGGCCCAGTCAGGCCGAGTGGTTCCAGGTCCACCTGTACGCGCATCTGCTGCGCAGCGGCGGCCTCAAGGACCATCCCAACCTCCCAACCAGCGAACCGCTGCCGGTCGACGTCGTACGGCTGCGGTACGTCGGCCGCGAGTACGGACAGGTCGTCGTCCACCAACGCCCGTACGACGAGGACGTCACGAAGCAGGCCCTGGCATGGGCCGAGGACGTCCTGGCGAGCACCGAGCCGGAGGCCATGCCGCGCGACCTGGACGGGCCCGGTCTGTCGATCATCTGCGACAACTGCCCGTTCAAGACGGCGTGCTGGAACCTCGACCAGCTCGCCGACGACCGCGCCCCGCAGACGATTCTCGCCGAGGACACCGCGGCCATCACCGAGGCCCTGCGCGCCTACGCCGACGCCGCCGAGGTGGAGAGCGCCGCGAAGAAACGCAAGGCCAAGGCCCGCAAGATGCTGGACGCCGCCGACCCCGGGGAGTACGGCGGCTTCAAGTTGTCCTGGTCCGGCGGCAGCCCGCGACCGCCCGCGCCCGATCCCGAGGCGATGATCCGCGTCCTCGAGGGCCTCGGCATCGACATCCCGCTGCGCCCTGGCGGGCGGACCTCGCGCACCATCGGCGTCTCCCGCCTCCCTGAGGCCGGCTGACGCACCGCGTACCCCGGGGCCACCCGCACTTGAGTACCGGCCGTGGTGGCCCCGGTCTCACCTGCTCATCGGACACACCCTTGGAGGGGGAACCATGTCCACACCCATGCCCCGCGAGCGCCTCGCGGGCATCCCGGACGGCCCGGTGCCGACCGCCGCCCCGGCCGAACCGCCCCACCCGCTGAACGCGGACCTCATTCGGCGGCGCCTGACCGACTCGCTCACCGCCGCCTGGCCGCGCATGGCGTACGCGGACCATGTCGCGGATGTCACCGACTCCGTCATGGACGTCGTCCTGCCGCTCACCGCCCAGCTGGGGGACGAGGCGTCCGGCTGGCAGTCCGAGG
Organism: Streptomyces sp. NBC_01216; assembly: GCF_035994945.1. Classification (NCBI taxonomy): domain Bacteria; kingdom Bacillati; phylum Actinomycetota; class Actinomycetes; order Kitasatosporales; family Streptomycetaceae; genus Streptomyces; species Streptomyces sp. NBC_01216. The sequence continues at coordinate 4,165,074 of NZ_CP108677.1, read as the reverse complement.
CCGCCCAGGCCCTCGCCGACCGCGACCGCGCACGTGCGGCCGCGGTCGCCCTGGAGCAGATCACTGCAGAGGCCGCCCGCCTCCTGCGTGCCGGCCTGCCGGGACAGGCCCTCGCCGTTCTGGAGAGCGACGGCCGACCCCTCGGCCCGTGCGGTGTCTCGTCCTTCATCGACGACACACCGCGCGCCCGGCCTGCCGGCCACGGGGGCGCTCACCACGACCCGGACGAGGAGTGAGCGTGCCCACCACCTACGTACCCCGGCCACGCGCCGTGGCGTCCACGTACGTCATCAGCGGCACCGACCCCGCTCGCGAGCCCACCCGGCGCGTCTACGTCAGCACCACAGCCACGGGCGTACCCGGCGTCGACTTCCTGGCGGTCGAGCGGGTCGTCAACGGAGACCTTCCGCTCCCCAGTCTCAACGAGGCCGAGCAGGAACTCGCGGCGCGGCTCATGACCCGTGCGGAGCTGACGGCGGACGAGATCGCCGAGCGCCTCCAGGTGAAACCTCGCACCGTCAGCCGCTGGCGTGCGGCCTGGAAGAGGGAAGGGGAAGGCAGTTGAGCATCGAGGCCATGGCCTGGGCCTTCCGGCAGGACATCCCCAAGCCGGGCGCGAAGCTGGTGCTGCTCGCGCTGTGCGACTTCGCCGACGAGGCATGGTCCTGCTTCCCCGGGCAGGCCACCCTGGCGGCCAAGACCAGTCAGGGGGAGCGCACGGTTCGCCGGCATCTGGAGTGGCTGGAGGAGGAGGGGTTCATCGTCTCGCACGCCCGATTCTCGGACGGGCGCCGTACCAGCAACCGCTACACGATCCACGCTCCTCGTGCCCAGATTCCACCGCCGTCATCCTCACCGACGCCCGGTTCCGGCTCCCCGGCGCCGAAGGCGGCGAGGGGCGGGAAGCAGGGCGGCGGAAAGCGGACGAAGCAGGCGGCCAAAACGGCCACCGGCCAAACTGACCAGCGGCCAGATTCGACGGGGGAACCGGCCAGAATGGCCGGGGAACCGTCAGAGAACCACCAGAGAAACAACCCCCTACCCCCGGCGGACGGTGACGACCGCCATGGGGCAGGCGGCTGCGCGGCACACCCGGACTCCCCTGCCGCCAACTGCCGCTCCTGCGGCACCAGCCCGCGCGCCCGGCGCGCCGCTGCCGCCACTCGGGAGAAGCGCGAGAAGGACCAGCGCGCCCGCGACCGGGACCGCCGTTGGTTCGAGGAGCAGCGGGAGCGTCGCACCCGCGCCGCGGAACTCGAAGCTCAAGGCACCGTGGACAGGCCGCGTCAGGCCGCACGTGAGGCCATCAGGCGCGATCGCCCCAGAGGAACCAAGCGTCGATAAATCACACTTGACGCAAGGCGATCAAAATTGATAAAATGTTATCAATGTCACCAATCAGCCCCACCCTCAAAGGAGTCAGCCAGTGTTTCGCCAACTCACCGCCGACGAACGGCGAGCACTCACCGACAAGCTCGCCGCCCGCGGTGTCGCGCCTCAGCAGTTCACGCAGGCCCAGGAGCTGGCACGCGCGATGAGCAAGGCCCTGGCCCACGCCTACGGCGAGGCGATCGGGCGCCGCGTGACCCCGGTGGAGTTCGTCGCCGAGGCCCTCGGAGTCGAGGGCGCTGGCCGGCTCCTCGTCTGCGCCCTGCGTGAGATCACCGGTCGCCCGGACCTGTACCGGGACGCCTGACCGGATGCGCCTCTTCGTGCACCCATGACATGTGTTGTGACAGACAACTGACGCCAATCCATCCAGGTTGGCCGTCCTGACCAGAGTGCGAGGAACCCGATGAGCAGCATCCCCCTGGGCCCTCCGCATGGTCCGCCGCGTCTCCCTGACCTGCCTGCTGTGTCGCAAGAGCCAGGAGGTCGAACTCGACCTCCCCCACGACGGCGAACCCCTCTCGTTCGTCTGCGCGGACCACGCCCCCGCCCCGGACCGGGAGGCCGAGTGATGGCGCTCCACTACCTCAGCGCCGTTCAACTCCTGCGCCGCGCCGACGAGGAGAAGGCCCGGGCCCTCTACGCCGACGTCATCGAGGCCCTCGAACAGCGCTGCACGGACGTCGGCGTGGACTGGTGCGGCAACGAGCTGAACATCACCGTCCAGCTCACCACAGACGGCGAGCAGTACATCGCGATCGCCGGCCGCTACTCGCTCCCCTGGCACGACGACCGCAGCGAGATCGGCGGCTGGAAGGCCGTGCACATCGACAACACCTTCGGCACGGCCAGGGTCATCTACGACACCACGACCGACGAGGACGAGCCGCCCGGCGACATGTCCCTGGAGCCCCTCGCCGAGGAGGTCGGGGCGTACGTCGGCGGATGGCGCGCCGAGCACGGATAGCCCCAGCCCACCCGCACCACACCAGGGGGCCGAGCCCGCGGCAACGGCCGGCCCCCTACCCCACTCATGCCTGAATCACGAGAAAGGGCACCCTCGTGCTCACCTTCACCGTCGGCAGCGGCCCGGCCCTCGAGGTCGCCGAGTACACCGACTTCGACACCGGTCAGGCCGTCTACCGCGTCACCGGCATCGGCGCCTTCACCCTCGGCTGGGACCCCGACCACCACCCCGAAGCCGACCAGGACCCGAAGGAGGAGATCCTCCAGGTCGCGTACGGCACCGGACCGGCCGGCTTCCAGATGGACGAGGCACCGGTGCTGTTCGGCCTCACCCTGGCCAGCTCCGAGTCCTTCACCCGCGCCGCCCTCGCCTCGGGCGATCTGCGGCTGCGCCCGTACCGCCTCATCATCAGCGCCCCCGTACGCGTCCCCCATGGCACAGCGCGCCGGGCCACCGCCATCGTGTCCGCTCTGGCTCGACACTGGCTGGCCCAGCCCTGGGCCCCGGAACTGCGCCGCGCACACGAACACCACTGCGCGCCCCGATCCCTTCACCGTTACGGCGGACTCATCGCGCAACACGAGGAACGTATGCGACGCCTCCGCGAGGACCGCGCCTACTACATCCAGCGCGCCGACCGGGCCACGGCGATCCTGCAAGCGGGCCCCGTGCCTGTCGCCGCGGGCGCCCCACCGCACCCGTTCACGTCGCCGGACACGACGACCGACTCAGCGGGGCGGTGAGCACAGTGGCCCAGTTCGACCTGTTCGGCGAGGTGGAGCAGAAGCTCGAAGCGCGCGCCAAGCAGCGCGAGGAGGAAGCCGCCAAGCCGCCCAAGCCACGCTCCGCCCCCGCCTCGCGCCGTAAGCACCGCGCCTTCCCGGGCGACCCGCACCGGCACGCCATGGAGGTCGCCGAGAACGTCATCGCCGCCTGGTTCAGCCACTACGGCGGCAACCGCATGGACGTTCCCCTCGGCACCATCGCCGCGCTGTCCTTCTTCCGGGAGCCGCTCGTCAGCGACTGGCTCCTCACCCTCGAACCGGCCCAGCTCCCGCCGCTGCTGCGGGAGATCTGGGGCGTCCAGTGGATGGCCCGCCCCGACCTCATCGAGGTCGCGCGCCCCCTGCACGACTGGGTCGAGGAGGACCCCGACGAGTACCAGCTGCGTGCCGTCCAGGCCGTCATCCACACCGCGATCTACAACGGGCTGTTCGACCTCACCGCCAGCGAGGACCCTTACGAGCGGTCGGAGGCCGACGTCCTCAGCCCCCTGCTGACGGGGCTGCGCCACAAGAGCGACAAGAAGTGGCGCGGCGAGTACCACACGCCACCGTCGGTCTCCGACCTGATGGCCGAGATCCTCGTCAACGGCACAGACCACGGCCGCACCATCCGCGAACCGGCCCTCGGCAGCGGCGGCATGTTCCGCTCCGTCGTCCAGACCCTGCGCCATCACGGCCTCAACCCGCACGACTACACGTGGCTCGGCAACGACATCGACCGCCTCGCCACCGCCTGCGCCGCCGTCAACGCGATCACCTGGGACCTCGGCCCCAAGACCGCCATCTGGTGCGCCAACACCCTCGCCTCGGAGGACGCCGGCCTCACCGAGGCCCTGGCCGAGCGCACCGCGGTCATCAAGCACCGCAACGCCGTCGTGGAACAGGCCCTGTTCGAACGGAAGGCCCGACGGCTGCTCGGCGCCCTCGACCAGCTCTTCGAAGGAGCCGCAGCGTGAACGTCGTCTCCTACGGCGGAGGAGTTCAGTCCACGGCGCTCCTTGTCCTCGCCGCGCAGCGCCGCATCGACTTCGGCACCTTCCTCTTCGCCAATGTCGGCGACGACAGCGAGCACCCAGCGACTCTCCAGTACGTACGGGAAGTTGCTGCGCCCTACGCGGAAGAGCACGGAGTTGCCCTCCACGTCCTCGATCGTCGCAGGCGTGACGGAACCACCGAGACTCTCTGGGAACGGCTCGTACGCCCTGGCTCTCGCTCGGTCCCCATTCCGGTGCGTATGAGCAATGGGGCTCCAGGGCGACGCTCCTGCACGGCAGACTTCAAGATCAAGGTCGTGGGTCGCTGGCTTCGTGAGCATGGCGCAACGAAGGCGGTGCCAGCCCAGGTAGCCATCGGTATCTCGGTCGACGAGATCCACCGCGCCAACCGGCGCCGCTCCGAACCTCACGAGGAGATCGTCTACCCGCTTCTCGACCTCGGGCTCCGTCGCACCGACTGCCTCGACATCATCGAACGGGCGGGGCTGGCCATCCCGTCGAAGAGCGCCTGCTTCTTCTGCCCGTTCAAGACGCTTCAGCAGTGGCAAGAGATGCGCCGCAGCGAGCCGGAACTCTTCGAGAAAGCGACCGCCCTCGAAGCCACTCTGATCGCTCAGCGCATCGCGCTGGGGAGAGACCCGGCCTACCTGACGCGACGAGGCAAGCCTCTTCCCGAAGCCATCCCCGAAGCCGCACCGCTGCCCCTGGTCGACTCCGATGACGCGGAGTGCGACTCCGGCTGGTGCATGACCTGAACCTCCCGCTACCGAACGGACAGGACACCGTGACTCATCAACCACATGCAATCCGCATCGACACCACGGAAGCACTTCGAGAGATCCCGCTTGGTGACACCCCTCGTGACCAAGCCCCCAGCGTCAGCCGAGCCCTCCTCGACGCGCCCACGGTCATCCGCAGGATCGACCACCCAGACGGCTCCATCGTGGTCATCGGAGGCAGGAACCGCGAGCAGCACCAGCTGAACGTCGGCGCCAGTGCGCTCGCCCACGCGTTGGGCGGACCCGTAGAAGACCTCCGCGGGCCGGTGGTCTTCGCGGGGGTTACCTCCTCCGACCGCCTCGTCTCCCTGCCCGACTCGGCCCTGATCGAGGCTCGGCAGATCTGCGCCAGGCCGCAGGGAGAGCTGCCCGCAACGGCCCGGTGCCCGGAAGGCAGAGCAACCACCTTCACCACACTCCACCGCACGTCCGAGGAGAACGACTCGTGAGCCCGACGAAGCCGGCAACGCCGAAAGACTCCGACGCCCCGAAAAGGCAGCGCGTGTTCCCCGCGGACTTCGCCGAGTTCGTCGCCGCGACCGCTGCGGCACTCGGCGACGGCTGGGCCGTCGACGCCGACGACAAGCCCCACCCCGGGCCGTCCGCGTACCTCGCCCACCCCAACGGCCGCCGCATCGGAATCAAGCACCTCTGGCGAGGCGAGGCCGTCCAGACCTGGGCGCTCAACGTACCGCCCCGCGAGTTCGAGGAGGGTGACCGCGACGCCGAGTCGTACGCCGACAGCCTCAAGCACCTCTCCCCCTGGCATCCGTTACAACGTCGGCGTTCACTTCACCAACAACCCGCCCGCCGCGACCGCGGCACGGAACATCCGCACCCGACTGCTGCCGGCATTCGATGGCGAGCGCCCACCGCTGCGCGCCTTCCCCAAGAAGCCTCCCCGCCGTGCTCCAGACGCCGAGAAGAACCCGGCGGCCGCGAACACGCCGACGAGCGGCGACAACCCCAAGTCAGAGCAAGCGACCGCAACCAAGGCCCCGGCGAAGACCCCACGCGGCACGGCCAAGAAGACGCAGACGCCCGCGAAGGCCACCGAGCCGAAGAAGCGGACACCAGCGCCCCGGTCACGCCGCGCCACGACGACGGCGAAGACGACGAAGGCGCAGGACACCAAGGCGCAGAAGTCAAAGCCGACCGAAGCCGCCACCAGTAACTGATCAGCCCCCGGGTGCGGGGCGGTCCAGTGGCCGCCCCGCACCCGCATCACATTGGAGAATCCGAGAACTGTCATGACACAACTCGACCTCTTCGGAGAGAAGCAGGCCGCTACGGACCGCAGGTCCGCGCGCGAGGCTGAACGCGACGCCCGAGCTGCCCGCCACGCCGCCTATCGCGAATCCCTGAAGATCGACTGCTGTACGGGCAAGCCCATCCCGCTCGACGAGCGCGGCTGCCCGCAGTACCGCTGCGGACGCTGCGGCGCCCTGGCCTTCGCCGGCACGTTCGCCTTCAACCACGACTGCGGGTGGGCCGGCTGCTACGCCGACACCGAACCCACCCGCGGCACCGGCAAGACGACTCACGACGTCGGCCTCTCCGCCTACCGGCACGACAACCAGCACTACCCCCACTGCGCCCGCCCTGGCTGCGGCCACGCACGCGGCGTCCACCAGAACGTTCCGCGCACCGCGCCCGAGGACTCCAGCTGCTACGAGTACTGCGGCTGCCAGGGCTACCTCGCACCCGTCCCCGCCGAGACCCGCGAGGAGGCCGGCAGTGCTCACCCCTGAACAGCTCGCCGCCATCGCCGCCCTGCGAGACAAGACCGTCCCGAGCCCCTGGGGCGTCATCAGGATCGACATCGAGGAAGGCGTGACCAGCTTCCTCATCGCCGACAGCAACGACGACCGCGTCGCCTCCGTCGACGTCGCGCACGAGGGAGACCCCGAAGCTCTGGCCGGCGCCGAGGCGGACGCGCACTTCGTCGCCGAAGCCCGCGCCGTCGTCGACCTCCTCCTGGACGAGGTGACCGAGCTCCGCGATCAGCTCGCCCGTACACCGACTCCCCGGCGCCGCGTCTGGGGCGACCGGCTTCGCCGCAGGAACCGAGCGGACACCTGATGTCCGCCACGGCGCCCGGTTCTCACCGTCCGCGCGGGACCATGAAGGCGCAGACAAGAATGGCCGGATTCGAACGACCGTGAAGTCACCCCAAACTGGGCACATCAGGCAGCTGGTGGCGCGCCTCATCCAAGAAGACACGTGACCGCGAGGGCGGCCCGGACTCAAGTCCGGGCCGCCCTTCGGCCGTCGCTCACGAACCCTCTGCCTCGTCGGCATCCAGAATCTCGAGCGCGCGCGGCACGTCGTCGCAGTCCCGCCAGCCGACGGGGGCTGGAGGGTCGTTGAGGGCAGAAGGCACGTCAACGTCCTCCCAGATCGGCAGCGGGTCACCGAGGGCCGAAGGCACGTCGACGTCTTCCCACGTCGTCGTGGGCGTCTCTGCCTGGCCAGGCGAGGCGGGGCGGTCAGGGTTCACTTCTCTCTCCTCCAACTGTCGTGGCAGTACATCTGGCAGGGCCGGTTCAAACCTTGAGGTACAGAGCGAGCGCCACCCACACGGCGACGGCCAGCGTCATCGCCGGAATGAGCGCGGGATGCGACACGGCGATGATTCCGGCAACCACAGCGCCCAGTGCGGTGATCGCGGTGCGTTCGGCCTTCATGTACTTCCTCCATCACATCGACACGGCTCCCGTCAGCGGGGCCGAGGTCGACCTTCGAGGACCGCGGGGTTAGCCGCGCAACCCTCCTCATCGCGCTGAGGATCACCGCTCTTCGAGGCGACTGAGGAAGTGAACCCGTGCCGCGAAGGGCAAGCGGTGCTCACGGAACCGAAGCAGGCGCCCGAGCAGGGCATCAAAGTCGCGAAGGTCAGCGTCCGTCCCCGAACGGCTTCGGCGGGGACGCCACGGGGACAGAGCGGGGACATGCGGGACCGTCGGGGACACAGCGGGGACGTAGTGCGTGGGACGGCGCGGGAGCGATCGGGACTGTCCAGGACGCGACAGGAGCGGGATCCCCGCAGTTCAGGTAGCGTGAGTACGGGCCACTGGCCGCGCTCTCGGCTTCTTTCCTGGTCAGCGCCACTCACCACCGGAGCCGCCCAGAAGTGATCTTGGGCCTCTCCTAAAGCGGGTGTCGCAGGTTCGAATCCTGCCGGGGGCACTTTGCATTACCGCTCTGACCTGGGTTTTATCCCCCAGGGAAGAGTCCTACTCGGCCTCGGACGACCCGTCCGGGGCCGTTTGCGTGAGCGGAAGGACGTCCTCGTCGAGGGTGTCGGCACGGTGCCGAGGTCGCGGTGGACCTGATCGAGGGCGGCTCGGCCCGGGGTCGGCAGGCCGTACACCCTGGCACCAACATGCATCCGGGGCGCTCAGGAGGACCACGCCGCGAGGAGTTCCGCCGGGCCGTACGCGGCGTCGAGCCCCACGCAGTCGGTCCCGCTGCGCGAGACAGCGATCACCGGCACGGGAGCAGGCGTGAGCGCGGCGCGGTGCCGGTGCAGCGCCGCGAGATCGTGCCGGTCGAAGGGGGAGTTCTCCAGCCACTTCACCGAGCCGACGAACAACAGCTCCTTGGCGATCGGCGCGCGGTCCGCTCCCACGATGTCGATCTCCACATCGTTGGTACGGGTCCAGTAACCGCCGATGGCGGGGGCGGCGGGGAGGTTCGCGTCGGGCAGCAGCCGTGCCAGCGCCTCGCGAACCAGAGGCTCAACGGCCCTGCCGCGCCAGCTGGTCCAGTTCTCGCGGATGCGCCGCAGCGTCAGGTCGCCCCGGCCCCGCTCGATCTCCTCCATCGCGGGGCCCAGCAGCTTCAGCCAGAAGCGGAGGTAGGGATCCGCGACCCGGTAGCGACGATCTTTCGAAGGACGCGTGGACACGGGAAGCTCCGCTGCGATCACCCGCTTGTCCGCGAGGATCCCCAGCGACCGCTGTAGCGGGGTCGCCCCGATCCCGCCGGCGGCGCGGGCGATATTGGAGAACGTCCGCTCACCACTACCGATCGCCGAGAGGACGGTACGGGCCTGCACCCGCTGGGGGAACTCTGCGGCCAGCGACCGCTCCGCCGACACCAGCAAGGCCGAGACCGGATCGCTGAGTGCCGCCTGCAGGAACTCCCACATCCCGGCGCCGTGCGTCCACTCCGCACAGATCAGAGGCAGTCCACCGGTGATCAAGGCCGCATCGAGGGCCGAGGCGGGATCGAGGCCGAGCATCTCGCCCACCTCCGCCGGGTTGAGCGGGCCCAGCACCATCTCCCGTCCGCGCTGGTGGAACGGGCGTCCATAACTGTTCAGCGCCTCCATCATCGACAGGTCGGAGCCGATCAGAACCAGCAGAACCGGCTTCGTCTCCAGCACTCGGTCCCAGGCCCGCTGAAGCATGCCCTCGAAGGCGCCCCCCGCATCCATCAAATAGGGCACCTCGTCCATGACCACCACGCTCGCCCGGTCGTGCGGCAGTGCTGCCGCCAGTACATCGAAGGCGGCATCCCAACTCGCCGGGCGGGCCGCGGACAGCAGATTCGCCAGCGGAAGGCTGGATGACCGCGCATCCTGGCTGAGCCGCTCCAGGTCCGCCCCCGGCGACGCCCCTGTGGCGGCATAGAAGAGGAACGGCGCACCGGACCTCTCGGCGAACCGCTCCACCAATCGCGACTTACCGACCCGGCGGCGCCCTCGGAGCATCACGCACCGCCCGGGCCGCTCCCCACCGACCCCGGCCGTCACCTTGCCCAGCTCGCGATCCAACGTCTCGAGCTCGTGCCGCCTGCCCACGAAATCCGCCATGTCGCCACCTCTCAGAGCACCCAGCAACAAAGATACTAACATCATGGTTAGTAACATTAATGTCAGTGACATGCATGGCTAGAAGGATGCCGCTCCTCATCCGGGTACGCCCACAGGGAAAATCAGCCTTCGGCGCCACAGCCTGGTCTGCCACTGGACGCCCCACGGCCCGCCGAATGCGTGAGCGACGCGCGAGCGGACGGCGTGGCAGAAGCCGCCCTGAGCCGGATGGCCGGTCATGCCGCGCGGCGCTGATCAGGCAGAAGAGCACCACGGGGCAGAGCCGAGCACCACCCGCCAGAGATTCGATACCACTCCTAAAGCTCCTGAAGCGGGTGTCGCAGGTTCGAATCCTGCCGGGGGCACAAGGAGAAGGGCCGGCTCACAGGGGCATCTCCCCGGAGCCGGCCCTTTCTCGTGATCGAGGCCGTGCCACCCACCTGCCAGAAGGCGCGAAGTCGCTCCGCCGCGGCGGACGGCCACGGGGACCCGGGAACAGGTGCGGCAGACCCGGCCTCGCGCGGTCGTCGAGACGGCGCCGGGAACCTACGAGTGGGCCCTCATCGCAAGCGGTGACCGTCTGATCCGGGCAGCCGACGTCACGCCGCAACGTCCGGCGGCAGCACTCGACGCCGCTCCGGGCGGTGCTCGCGCGGTGGGCGCGGGACCGCCCGGAGTGGCGTCGAAGGGCGAGGAAAGCGACAGACTCATCGCATGTAGGCCGCTCGCGCGGCGGAGGAGAAGGAAGCCCTTTCATGGCCTCGCCACGGGCGAAGTACCAGGCGGTTCGGGGCCGCGTCGCGCCGATTTCGCGGTGGCCGGGGCCGGCCCACACGAGAACCGGGAGGCGCCGCGGGGGCGCCTCCCGGTGAAGTCGAGGGCAAGGAGAGCGAAGAAGCTCGATTTCATTTGGAGTGTTTGAGAAGGAAGCCCCTTCATGGCCTTGCCGTGACCGACACTAACACTCAGGCCGGAATCAAGTCGCTGAGATTTTCGAGGGTGATGACCCGGGAGTCCGGGTGCAGCCCCTCGGGGCGCTCGAGACCGATGTACGTCACGGGCTCGCCGGGGACCCGTTCGCCGTCCCACAGGTCCGTGACCGTGGTGTCGCGGGACATCAGGTCGATCAGGTATCCCACGGTCAGTTGCCGGCGCTCCACGAGGGCACGCACCGCCTTGGACACCGAGACCTGGTTCTCCTCGACCCGGTTGGCCTCCGAGATGCCCTTCAGGTACAGGTGCAGCCACTTCGCACGCCAGCGGCCGTCCTCTCCGCGCTGGAAGACCAGGGGCAGCGCCACCCGGCCCACCCCGCGCAGCTCCGACTTCATCCGCACCGTGCGCGGCTCGAACGGGCGGCCCTTCTGCTCGGCGTCGCGCAGCATGAACCCGAAGAACGACTCCTCGGTCTCCTCGAAGCCCTCGCCGGTGAAGATGTTGACCTGCGGAACGACGAAGGTGGCGCGCAGCTGGTCCAGGGACAGGTTGATGAACTCCGAGGCCCCGTCGGGCGCCTCGGTGACATCGCCCGAGTGCTCGCCTCCGGCGGCCTCGAGGACCGTGTAGGAGAGCCATGAGTCGGTGCTGTAGTCGCTGTTGAGGAGCAGGGCCGACAGGTCGTAATCGGTCCGGGTCGCGGTCTCCTTCCAGTACACGAAGAAGCGCAGCAGTTCGCCGTCGACCTCCGAGACCGAACCCCGCGGAAGCACGCCGAACCCGGACGCCGTCGCCCGGCCGCTGAGCGGGAGCGCTACCTCGAGGACCTCGGGGTCGAGCAGGAGGCGGCCCGGCGCCGGGAGCCGGCGGCGCGTCTCGGCGTCGAGGGCGGCTATGAGACGGTCGCGGTCCGCGGCCGGTACCGGGGAGCGGGTGTCGGGGGTCACCCAGGCGCGTCCGCGACGGTTGACGAAGATGCGGAGTTCGTCGCTCTCCCGCTCCCGGTTGTGGAAGTGCTCGCGGACCGAGAGGACGACCCGGCCGGAGACCTCGGGAGCGACCTCGACCGCGGCGGCCGTCACCGCGTCCCGCTCCTCCTGGTCCGCGGCGGTGCGCAGCAGGAGGTCCAGGGTGCGGAACAGTTTGCCGGGAGCGGACTTCAGCAGCGTGACCGCGCCGATGACGTCGGACGCGTCGAGCAGTTTTCCGACGCGGCTGTCGAAGGACCGTGCCTCCTTCTCGCCCCGCGCGACGGCGAACACGTCGGCGGCGTGGGGCCAGCGCGGGTACTCGTGCGGGTGAAGACGCTCGCCGAGCCGCTTGAATGCCTCCCGGTGCGCGTGCACGTCGGCGAGCTTCGCCGGATTCGCCGCGACCACCGCGTCGAGGCCCGCGAGCAGTCCCCGGCGCACCGGACGGGACAGCGCGCGGAACCGGGTCGGCTCCTGGAGCGTCACGTCACCGCCCGACAGCGCGCAGGCCAGCCGCAGCACATCGGTGACGGTGTCCAGCAGGAGTCCGGCGCCGACGCCGAGGCGGGCCTCGTTGACGAGGGCCCGGTTCTCCCGGACGGGGATCGTCTCGGGCTGGGGGCCGAGCGCGCGGTGCGCGGCGAGGGTCTTGAGGTCGCGCAGGTGGTCCTCGCCCAGTGGCGTCGTGCTGCCCGCCAAGGCCAGGTACAGGTCGGTGAGTTCGTCGTCCAGGTCCCGTCCGAGGTGCAGGACGGTCACCCGGTCGCCCGCCGAGGCGATCAGCTCGCCTTGCGCCGCGAGCATCTCCTCGTAGGTGTGCTGGTAGCTCCCGTACGTGGGGAGGCTGAGGAGGTCCAGCACCCCGTGCTTCAGTTGCGTCAGCACGTTCTCGCGCGACGCGGCGTCGCCGAGCGCCTGTGTCACGCACCGCATCCAGAACTCTTCGGTGTCCGGCACGTTGGCCGGGAAGTCGATGAAGTACGTGTTGTGGCGGACGTGGTCACCCAGCATCTCGCTCACGACGCGCAGGGTCCGCTGGGCGGTGTACGCGACGGCGTCCTCGGACAGTCCCGACAGCCGCTCCAGCAACTCGGCCGAGAGCTTGAAGCCCACGGAGGCCAGCGCCGCGTCGAACTGCCGCGCGACGGTGGCTCCTTCGCCGGCGGAGCCCTGGGGCGAGGAGATGCGGTGGGTGTGACGGATGACCAGCGATTCGAGACGGTGCGCCATGCGGGGATGATCGCAGAGGTGTGCGAACCGAAGCACGGGAGTTTCGTCCCCGTCCGCCCCCGACCGTGGGGGCCGGGGGTCAGCGGAGTTCCTCCGGGCACGCCGTCCCGCGCGGGAAGATCTTGTACGGCGCCCCGAGCCGGTAGACACCCGCCTTCGGCGCCACCAGCTCCGTCCATTCGTCGCCCTCCCGGTCGGGCTCGCCCTTGACCAGGCACCCTTCCTCGTTGCGGAAGACCTTCGGCAGTTCGGTCTCCGACGCCTCCCGGGCCGCCTGGGACGCCTCCGTCTCCTGCGGCGGCTCGATCTTGCCGCCGTCCTCGTCGAGCAGCGCCAGCCACGGCGAGAACGGCACGCGGATCAGCACCCGGCCCGGCGCGTCGAGGCGGATCAGTACCTCGTCCGCGGCGGCCCGCTCCACCCGGGCGGGCGGGTCGGCGAGCGGTGTGGGGTCGGCGACCTCGTAGAGCCGCCAGTTGGCGTCGGACCAGACCTGCCGCAGGTAGGGCAGCCCCCGCGCGACCAGTTCGGCCTCCCGCTCGGCGCCCGAGTCGGGTACCCCGGTGGGCAGCACGACGTAGTGCACGGCCCAGCGGTCGAGCCAGTCCTGGTAGTTGTCGGAGTTGAGCGTGTCGTCGTAGAAGAGCGGGTTGCGCTCCATGTCGGCCTGGCGGTTCCAGCCGCGGGCGAGGTTGATGTACGGGGTGAGCGCGGAGGACTCGCGGTGGCTGGAGGCCGGCACGACCTCGACGCGTGCCTTCTCCGCCCCCCGTACCTGGAGCTGGTTGATCAGCGGAGCGACCTCACGTGTCCAGGAGGCGTCGGGCGCGGTCCGCACGACGTCGTCGACGCCCTTGAAGCCGATCCAGGCGTTCAGTCCCGCGAAGGCCAGCAGGACCGCGTACCACCTGCGCGAGCGCGGCACCGTGTAGGGCAGGGCGGCCAGCAGCACCACACCGGCGAAGAGCATGACGAGTCGTGAGACGTTCGAGCCGATCTGCGAGTCGATCAGCCAGGTCAGCAGCGTGCCCACCGAGTAGACGGCCGCGCCGGTGCGGACCGTCCGCCATGCCCGGGGCACGAGCAGGAGGACCAGCACCCCGAAGAGGAACGGCAGCGAGGTCGAGCCCAGTGACATCGGCTGTGTACCGGAGAACGGGAACAGCCAGGCGGAGACGGCGACGACCAGCACCGGGGCGAGTCCGAGCGCGTACGCTCCCGGGCGCCGCTTGTTGAGGAAGAGCGCCGCCGCGGCGACGCCGAGGAAGAGGCCGGCCACCGGGCTGCACGCGGTGGCGATCCCGGCGAGCGGGGCCGCGACCGCCGCCTTCGCCCAGCGTCTGTGGCGCCAGCGGTGCGGCCAGCAGAAGACGGCGGCGACCGCGCCGAGCGCGAACATCAGGCCGAGCCCGAAGGTCACCCGTCCCGACAGGGCGTTGCACAGGAAGGCGAAGACCCCGGCGAGCGCGCAGGCGAGCGGATTGCGGACGGCCCGCAGCCTGACGAGGATCAGCGCGGTCAGACCGGCCGAGACGGTCCCGGCGATCATCATCGTGGTCCGTACCCCGAGCAGGGACATCAGGTACGGCGAGACGACGCTGTACGAGACCGGGTGCATCCCGCCGTACCAGGCGAGGTTGTAGGCGGAGTCGGGGTGCCGGCCGACGAACTCGGCCCACGCGTCCTGGGCGGCGAGGTCGCCGCCGCTGTTCGCGAACAGGAAGAACCAGAGGACGTGGGTGAGCGCGGCGACGCCCGTAGCGATCATCACGGGGTAGCGGCGCCGTCGCCGGGCGGGGCGTGCCGGCGGCGCGGCCGGGGGCTTCTCCGCGGGGGTCCGGGGGGAAGGGAGCTCTATTCGCCGGGGCACGCCTGCACCCGGCTGCGCGGCGGCCTCGTCGGCGCTCGTCGGCTCGGCGGTGGTCACTGCGGCCCTCTCCCGTGTTCCTCGTCCCCGGAACGCTAACAGGTGCCGACCGCGGCGCCCCGGGAGTCCGGGGCGCCCGGCCTGTCGGCCGCCGGTCAGCCCAGGCGGGTCAGCTTCCTGTCGAAGCCGGGCTCGACGAGGTCCTTCTGCAGCGCGACGGGCGCGGTGACCCGGCCGGCCCCGGTGCCGATGGAGATCTCGCCGACGACGTCGCCCGCCTTGCCGGAGTGCGGCACGGTCGTGCCGCCGTCGGTCAGCCGCAGCCGGACCTCGAGGCCCGGCCAGCCGATGGCCTTGAGTTCCTCGGTGGCGACGACCGGGGTCGAGCCGCCGAGGCCGTCGTCGATCCGGCCGACGACCTGGCCCTTGCGGACGACGGTGGCGGAGGTCACGTCCGCCTGTGCCTTCCGGATGAGTTCGAGGCTGTAGTCGATCGCCAGCTGGAGCTTCTTGTAGAGCTGGTCGGCGTTCTTCGCGCCCATCACAACGCCGAGAATGCGGCGGTTCTTGCCGTCGACGACGGTGTTCGCGGACCAGAGCAGGTTGCCGCCGGCGGGGGTGGAGGAGCCGGTCTTGATGCCGCCGACTCCCGGCTTGAGCAGGATGTTGTTGTTGTTCTCGATCCGGCCCGGAATGCCGTCGACGGTGAGGTTCGGCATGTTCACGATCTCGCGGAACACATCGTTCTGCATGACCGCCTTCGCCAGTTTCAGCTGGTCCAGCGGGGTCGAGACGGTGGTCGACTCGAGACCCGAGGGGTCGGTGTACACCGAGTCGGTCATGCCGAGGTCCTTGGCGGCGGCGTTCATCTTCTCGACGAAGGCGGCCTCGGAACCGGCGTCCCAGCGGGCGAGCAGCCGGGCCACGTTGTTCCCCGACGGGATCATGAGGAGCTGGAGCAGTTCCTTCTCGGAGTAGAACTGGCCCTTCTTGATCGGCGCGGTCGACTCGTCCTTCGCCTTGGCCTGCTCGCCGGCCTTCTGGTCGACCTCGATCTCCGGGCCGGACTCCTTCCCCTTGATGGGGTGGTCGCGAAGGATCACGTAGGCCGTCATCGTCTTGGCGACGCTGGCGATCGGGGCGGGCCGCTGCGCGCCGTACGTACCCAGCGAGCCGACGCCCTCCACCTCGGCCGCGCCCTGGCCCTCACTGGGCCACGGCATGTTCAGGTCACCGCCTTCGAAGGTGTAGGCGGGGTCCGCGGTGAGGCCGAGGACGGGCTCGGGAAGCGGCCGGACGAACTGCACGATCGCAAAGACGATCAGGAGCAGGATGACCAGCGGCGTCCAGATCCGTACGCGCCGGACAGTGGTGCGCAGCGGGGTCGGCGCCGGGGGCGGGGTGTTCGTCAGCTCGGCCAGGAGATCGAGAGGGGGCAGCGGCGGCATGGGCTGCTGCTTGGTCCGCTCGGGCTCGGTGAGGGACGCCGGGGCGTCCGGAGCGGGCGCCGGGACCTGGATTCGCGGGGCGACGGGCGTACCGGTGTCCGTCTCCGGCGCGGGGGTGGCGGCCGGCGTGTGGCGCACGTCCTTGCGCAGGGGTACGAACGTGCTCGGGCGCTCGGCGGACGGCGTCGGCCCGTCAGACGGCGGGGCCGGGGCCGGGGCCGAATCCCGGCTCGGACCGGCCTTCCCGCCCGCGTCCGGTTCCCGGCTCGGGGGCGGTGTCGGGGGGAGCTTCAGCGCGGTCGTCGGCTGGTCCACGGCGGCCGGGCGGACGGCCTTGAAGACGGCCGTGGGCTGGTCGACGGCGGGCGCGCCGTCCGCGGGGTCGTCGGCGGACGACGCCACGGCGGGCTCTGCGTGCTCCGGGGCGGTAGCGGCGGTGGGCTCGGCGGCTGCGGGCTCGGCGGCTGCGGCGGGCTTGCGCGCGGAGAACCAGGAATCCGCCGAGGCGACCGGTGCGACCACCGCCCTCACGGGCTCCTCGGACGCGGACGCGGCGGGAGCGGGCTCCTCGGAACCGGCCCCGGCGGACGCGGACGGCTCGGACGCGGACGGCTCGGACGCGGACTCCTCGGACGCGGACGGCTCGGACGCGGACTCCTCGGACGCGGACGGCTCGGACGCGGACTCCTCGGACGCGGACTCCTCGGACGCGTCGCCCGCGTCCCGGTCGTCGCCCGAGGTCCTGGCGACGGCGGCCGGGCCTCCCTCGGCCGGACCGTCCTCGACGGCCGGCTCGTCCCCGTGGTCCGCGCGATCCACGTCCTCCACGGCGTCGTCGGCCTCGGCATCGGCCTCCGTGTCGGCCTCGGCATCGGCCTCGGTGTCGGCGGTGTCTCCGGCCGCGGCCACCGACCCGTCGCCGGCGGTCCGCCCCCCGTCGGGCTTCCCCGCGGGCCGCTCCGCCGACTCCTCCGCCGACTCCTCCGTCGTCTTCTCCGGGCCCCTGGCCCGCTCCTCGTCGCCGGAGGCGACCCAGGCCGCCACCGCCGCCCGCAGCCGGTCACCGGTCCCGGCCTGCGCGTCACCGGCAGCCTCCGCGGCGGCGCCGTCGATCGCGGTCTCCTGCTCCGGCACGGAGCGGACGTCGTCCTCGGGCGTACGCGGCGCCAGGTTCGCGAAGACGGCGGTCGGCTGGTCCACCCGGACCGCCGGGGCGGTCTCCGGAGCCGCCGACGCGCCCTCGGTCTCACGGAGGACGGAAAGCCTCGGATCCCGGGCGCCGCCACCCGGAGCCGCCCCCCTCGGGGACTCCTGCTGCTCCGCCTTGTCGGGGGACTCGCCCGCCACCATGCCTCCTCCGTGCGTCATGCGTACGTCCGAACCGTGCACCAGTGTCCCGTGTGGACCCCTTGGCTCCCGTGCTAGACGAGAACGACATACCTACTGGTTCCCATACGAACCACCCAGGCGCTCTCGACAGATGAATGTGAGAGGGGTCACCCTGTGACTCATCCACGCGGGGAGGCATGGATGGGCAGGAGCCGCAGAACAATTCCGGAGGAGCTTCTGCTGCTCGCTCTGGACCCGGCCACGGGTACCACAGCGCAGCCGCAGTCGCTCGACCTCGGCCTCGCCGGAGCTCAGCTAGTGGAGCTGGCTCTGGCAGGACGGATAGCCCCTGACGGGGATCGTATCGCCGTGGTGATGCCACGGCCGACCGGAGATCCGACACTGGACTCCGCACTGGAACTGCTGCGCAGGCGTGGCAGTCCGGTACGGGCCGTCCACTGGATCGGCGGGCCCCGACTGGGGCTGCGCCAGATGTACCTCGCTCATCTGGAGCGGTGCGGCATGGTGCATGCCGTCGAAGGCCAGATGTGCGGGGTGTTGCCGACGACTCGCTACCAGGCGACGGACACGGCGATCAGCCGGGACATCAGGGCCCGGCTGGACAGTGCGATCCGCACCGGCGTACCGCCGGACCCGCGGACCGCGGCGCTCGCCGCGCTGGCCCACGCGGTCGGCCTCGGCAAGCACCTGTACCCGGGGAACGAAGGACGGTCGTCGCGGTCCCGGCTGCGCGACCTGATCCGGCACGACCCCATGGGCGGACTCGTGGCGCATGCCGTGATGGACGTCCAGAACGGTGTGGCCGCGCAGCCGCGCCGTGGTTCCGCCGCGGGTGGCGGACGTCCCACGGGCGTCCCGGAGCAGCCCCACCGCGGCAGCATGGCCCGCGCCGCCGTGCACTGAGCACCACGCAACCGCTCCGGGAGCCGCAGGCGTGCGGGGAGTGGCCGTCTCGCCACGACCACCCCCGCACCCGCCACGCGAAGACCTCGCGGCCCGAGCCATGCCCGAGCGCGCACCCGCCGCGGGCCCTGCCCTTCGCCATGGGCACGGCAACCGCGTTGTCGTCATTTCCCAGCGCACACCACACCTTTGGTGGCAGTCTGCCAAGCAGTAGATACTCACAGCTACGCAGCCGACCGCCGGAGGTGCAGTTTCCGTGGCGTCCAACGTCAACCCCACTGTCAGGCGACGCCGTTTGGGACAGGAGCTCCGCCGACTCCGGGAGCAGAAGAACATGACGGCCGAACAGGTCGCCGAGCGCCTTCTGGTCTCCCAGTCGAAGATCAGCCGCCTCGAGAACGGCCGTCGCTCGATCAGCCAGCGCGATGTCCGTGATCTCTGCGGGGTGTACGAGGTCGAGGACGAGCGGGTCGTCGAGTCCCTGATGCAGATGGCGAAGGACTCGCGCCAGCAGGGCTGGTGGCACGCCTTCGGCGACATCCCCTACAGCGTCTACATCGGGCTGGAGACGGACGCGGAGAGCCTGCGGGTGTACGAACCGCAGATCATCCCCGGCCTGCTGCAGACCCACGGATACGCGGAGGCGGTGATCAGGGGCGCGCTGCCCGAGTCCGCTCCGGCCGACATCGACAAGCGCGTCACGGTCCGTACCCGACGCCAGGAGCGGATCCGGGACGACGAGCGTCATCTGCGGCTGTGGGCGGTCATCGACGAGGGCGCGCTGCGCCGGATCGTGGGCAACAAGCGGCTGATGATCGAGCAGCTGGAGCACCTGGTCGAGCAGTCGCTGCTGCCGCACGTCACCGTGCAGGTGCTGCCGTTCGACATGGGTGCGCATCCGGGTATCAGCGGTCACTACGCGATCCTGGAGTTCCCGGACACCTCCGATTCCAGCGTCGTCTACATCGAAGGCGTGACCAGCGACCTGTATCTGGAGAAGGCGCAGGACGTCGCGAAGTACAGCGTGATGTACGAGCATCTGCGGGCACAGGCGCTGAACGCCGAGCAGACCCGGGAGTTCATCTCGGACATCGCCAAGGCGTACGCGGCGGGAAACCCGGGGTGAATACCGCCCCTCGTGCCCGTCCTCGCACGGAAAGCGGGCACGCTACACCCTTGTGGGGCCTCCAAGGAAGCTCGTTTGGAATATGCCATCCGGTCGAGTGAACGTACGCCCCACATGGCAGGGGTGACCAGTAGCGTCGATCACGCCAGCAAGAACGTTGGCGCGACACCTACTGGCAGAACCGGAGTCAAGAACATGGCGATTACCCAGGGCGCTACGGATATCTGGACGAAGTCCTCGTATTCCGGAGGGAACGGGGCCTGTGTCGAAGTCAAGTCCCCGGTCGTGGCCGCGATCGCGGTGCGGGACTCGAAGGCTCCCGAGGGCCCGTCCCTCGCCTTCGGACCGGATTCGTGGAACGCCTTCGTCGGCGAGGTGAGCACCGGGACGCTCTGAGCCGGGGTGACCGCCCTGGTGCGCACGACGTTGCGAGAAGAGCCCTCTCGACTGGTCCGCCGTCCTGGCCGAGGGGGCTCGGCTTCGCTTGCGGGACTCACCTGAGTGCGTCCACGTAGCGGTCGGTTCCCGGCACGGTCGGGACGAACGGCGCCACCAGCTCGACCCGCCCGGACTCCCCCGCGAGCCGCTCCAGTCCGGCGAAGTGCTCCTGCCAGCAGTCGCGTGGGTCCCGCTCCAGGAACCACAGCAGCGTCAGCCGGGTGGAGACCCCCTCGACCTGCCGCACATACGTCATCCGGTCCCCGGGCAGCGGCGTCGGCCGGAAGACCGTGACCATCGCCGCCGGTGAGCCGGCGAGCCGCTTCGGCAGTTCCCGTGAGCGCAGCCGCTCCAGGAGTTCCGCCCGCTCCCCCGGTCCGTCGGTGTCGATCACCTGGAGCACCAGGCCCGCGTAGGGGTGGTCCAGGGCGTGCCGGTCCCGCGGGCCGGCCGCCCCGTCCCGGTACACCGTGGCCGCGTGGTCCTGGAAGGCGGTGAGGACGTGCGTACGGTCGC
Organism: Streptomyces sp. NBC_01216; assembly: GCF_035994945.1. Lineage (NCBI taxonomy): Bacteria > Bacillati > Actinomycetota > Actinomycetes > Kitasatosporales > Streptomycetaceae > Streptomyces > Streptomyces sp. NBC_01216. Next base: position 4,144,555 of record NZ_CP108677.1, on the reverse strand, counting down.
GGTAGACGCGGCTGTCTCGGTTGAGGCGCGTGTTGATCGCGACGGTCCATTTCATGTGCTCGTCGTAGCGGCCCTCGGTGATCCAGTACGTGGAGAGGTAGCAGCCCGCGGTGACGGGCTGGGCGACCGCTGACTTCTCGGGCCTGCGGAGCTCCTGGAGGTCCCGGGTGGCGACCCAGCGGCGGCCCGCGAAGATCCAGGGCATCGCCATCGCGCCCGCGTAGAAGTGGTCGTCCTCGTACCAGCGGTTGTAGGCGTACTCGTGGCCCGGGTGCGGTTCGACCAGGGTGATCAGGGCGTGTCCGGGGCGGGCCCTTGCCGGCCCCGCCGGCGCGGCACGCGAGTCGGGAGGCGCCCGGATGCTGCTCCAGGGAAAGACCGTGGTCGTGTCGGGTGTCGGCGCCGGACTGGGCCACCGGATCGCCGCCGCCGTCGTCGCGGACGGGGGGAACGCGGTGCTCGGCGCCCGTACCGCGGCCCGCCTCGCGAAATCGGCGGCCGAGATCGACCCGGAGGGGCGGCGGACCGCGTTCCTCCCCACCGACATCACCGACGAGGCACGGTGCGAGGCCCTCGCCGCGCTCGCGGTCGAACGTTTCGGCGCCGTGGACGCGGTCGTCCACGTCGCGGCCTGGGACTCCTGCTTCGGTGGCCTGGAGGACGCCGACTTCGCCACCTGGCGGGGAGTCCTGGACGTGAACCTGCTGGGCACGCTGCGGATGACCCGGGCGTGCCTGCCGGCGCTCAAGGCGGGCGGCGGGTCGGTCGTCCTCATCGGCACCCAGTCGGCGGTGGCGGCGCCCTCCCAGGTCCGGCAGGCGGCGTACGCCGCGTCGAAGGGGGCGCTGACCTCGGCGATGTACTCGATGGCCCGCGAGCTCGGCCCGTACCGGATCCGGGTCAACACCGTGCTGCCCGGCTGGATGTGGGGCCCGCCGGTGCGGGCGTACGTGCGGTTCACCGCGGACGCCGAGGGCGTCTCGGAGGACGCGGTGCTGGCGCGCCTCGCCGAGCGGATGGCGCTTCCCGAGCTGGCGACCGACGGTGACGTGGCCCAGGCGGCTGTCTTCCTCGCCTCGGAGCGGGCGCGGGCCATCACCGGTCAGTCGCTGCTGGTCAACGCGGGCGAGGTGATGCGGTAGGACCGGGACCGCCCCGCCGGACACCGTCGGCCGACGGGCGCCCGACAGGTTCTCAGCCTCGCGGGTAGCGGGCCAGCCAGCCCGGCGAGGACGTGGTGGGGCCGTGCAGGGCGGCCCCCTGTGTCATCTCCATCGCGAAGTCGTCGGCTATCTCCAGGACCGTGCCGCGGCCCTCCAGTTCCGCCAGCCAGGCCGGCGGGAGCGCCGTCTCTCCGTGCAGGGCCCCCAGCAGGGAACCCGTGAGGGACCCGGTCGCCGCCGAGGGCCCGTCGTGGTTGACCGCGAGCCGCAGCCCGTGCCGGATGTCCTCGCCGACCAACGCGCAGTAGACGGCGGCGGCGAGCTGGTTCTCGGCCCGGTCGATCTCGGCACCGAGCGCGACGACCCGGGCGGCGTCGGGCATCCCCTGCCGTACGGCCCCCAGGGCCCGCCGGAGGGCCTCGGTGACGGGCTCGTGGCCGGGGCGCGGGGCGAGCTGCCCGAGGGCCCGCTGGACGGAGGCGTCCACGCTCTCGCCGCGCGCGAGCCCGTGCACGACGACGGCGAGAGCACCGGCCGAGAGGTACGCGGCGGGGGCTCCGTGCGTCTGGGCGGCGCACTCCACCGCGAGTTGGCAGACCAGCTGCGGTTCCCAGCCGACGAGCAGCCCGAAGGGCGCGGAGCGGACCAGCGCGCCGCTGTCGGTGGCGTCCGGGTTCTTGGGCCGGTCGAGGGTGCCCAGGACCTCGTCGCCCAGGCCGGTCAGACAGGCGCGGGCGGGGTCCCGCCGGGTGTAGAGCCATTCCTCACGGGCGAGCCAGCCGTTGTCCTTGCGACGCTCGTCGGGGCCCCATGAGCGCTGGGTGGCCGCCCAGCGCAGATGGGCCCGGTGCACGTCGGTGGGCGGATGCCAGACGCCGGTGTCGCGGCGCACCTGGGCGCGCACGAGTCCGTCGACGGTGAAGAGCGTCATCTGCGTGGCGGCGCTGACGGCGCCCCGCCGCCCGTAGGCGGGTACGGGCTCGGTCAGGCCCTCGTCCCCGTGGGCGGCCCGGATCTCCGCCAGGGACAGCCCGGCGACACCCGCGCCGAAGGCGTCCCCGACCGCCCCACCGAGGAGGCAGCCCCGCACGCGGGCCCGGAAGTCCTGCTGCTCGGCACGGCCCCACACGGCCGCGACGGTCGTGGTCACAACGTGCCCTCCCCGGTGACGCAGGTCTGCCGCAGCACTGTAATCGACGCGGTAGGGACGTTCGCGAGCCGGAAGGTGAGGAGATCCGACGCCCTTCGGGCCGGATTCGACCGCGGTTCACCCGAGGTTTCGCCGCGGTGTGGCCCACCCGCGGCGTGGCACTCCACGAGCATCGCCTACGGGACCGTCGCCGCCGGGCTCGTCCCGGGCGTCACCGCTCGTTCCGCTCCTCCCGGCGCGAGGCTCGGCGTCGACGCGCGGGAGCCGAACGGCCTCCGGCGCGCACTCCTCGTCGGCTGACGGGCGGCACGGGCCGGGGCGGCCGTCCTCGCCCCCGGTCGGCACCACGGCCCGGTGACGGTGGGCCCGCGCCACGGGCTCGGTGACAGGGAGGCCGCGACAGGGGATACCGCGACGCGGGGCGCCGCGGCTCGGAGCCTGTCGGGTGGCCTTGGACCGGTCAGAGGCCACCCGACAGGCTCTCAGGCCGGCCCGTCGCCCAGCACCGGCAGCAGCTCGGGCAGGTGCCCGTCCGAGGCGCGCGCCGTGCGCGTCCGTTCCTCGGGCACCTCGCCGTACAGCGTCGTCCGCGGCCGGGAGGGCCTCCCCGCCGCCTCCGCGATGGACTCCAGGTCCTGGATCGACCGGTACGAGCCGTAACCGGAGCCGGCCATGCGGGAGATGGTCTCCTCCATGAGGGTGCCGCCCAGGTCGTCGGCGCCCGAGCGAAGCATCTCGGCGGCGCCGTCCGCTCCCAGCTTCACCCAGCTGGTCTGGATGTGCGGGATGTGCGGGTGGAGCAGCAGCCGGGCCATGGCGGTGACCGCCCGGTTGTCGCGGACTGTCGGTCCGGGGCGGGCGATGCCCGCGAGGTAGACCGGGGCGTTGGTGTGGATGAAGGGCAGCGTCACGAACTCGGTGAAGCCGCCGGTCTCCTGCTGGATGCGGGCGAGGGTACGGAAGTGGCCGAGCCAGTGGCGGGGCTGGTCCACGTGCCCGTACATCATCGTGGACGAGGAACGGATGCCCAGTTCGTGCGCGGTGGTGACGACCTCGATCCAGGTGGCGGTGGGCAGCTTGCCCTTGGTGAGGACCCAGCGGACCTCGTCGTCCAGGATCTCGGCCGCCGTGCCGGGGATCGAGTCGAGGCCCGCCTCCTTGGCGGCCGTCAGCCACTCCCGTATGGAGAGGCCGGTCCGGGTGGCGCCGTTGACGACCTCCATCGGGGAGAAGGCGTGCACGTGCATGCCCGGGACGCGTTCCTTGACGGCGCGCGCGATGTCGAAGTAGGCGGTGCCCGGCAGGTCGGGGTGGATGCCGCCCTGCATGCAGACCTCGACGGCGCCGACCTCCCACGCCTGCTGGGCGCGGTCGGCGACCTGGTCGAGGGAGAGGGTGTAGGCGTCGGCGTCGGTGCGGCGCTGGGCGAAGGCGCAGAAACGGCAGCCGGTGTAGCAGACGTTCGTGAAGTTGATGTTCCGGGTGACGACGTAGGTGACGTCGTCACCGACGGCCGCCCGGCGGACGTCGTCGGCGATCCGGGTCAGCGCGTCGAGGGCGGGCCCGTCGGCGTGCAGCAGGGCCAGCGCCTCATCGTCGCTGAGCCGGGTCGGGTCGTCCGCCGCGGTCGCCAGCGCGGCGCGCACGTCGGTGTCGATGCGCTGCGGGACCATGCCCGGCGCCGCGGCCTCGCGCAGCGACTCCCAGTCGCCGTACACCTCGTCGAAGTCGTCCCGGCGGTCGTGCGTGCGGCCGGTGGTGTCGATGGTGCGGTGCAGGTCGGTGCGCCCGGTGGCGGTGAAGGCTTCGTCAGGCTCCTGCCAGGGCCGTCCGCGTACCGGGGCGTCCGGGTCGGCGAGGCCGGTCTCGGGGTCGGCCAGGGCCCGCACGTGCGGCAGCAGCCGGGGGTCGAGCCAGGGTTCGCCGCGGCCGACGAACTCGGGGTAGACGCAGAGACGTTCACGCAGCTCGAAACCGGCCGCGCGGGACTTCTCCGCGAGGGTGTCGATGTGCGGCCAGGGCCGCTCGGGGTTCACATGGTCGATGGTGAGCGGCGAGACGCCGCCCCAGTCGTCGATGCCGGCGTCGACGAGCCGCCCGTACTCCTCGTCGACGAGGTTCGGCGGGGCCTGCAGACAGGCCGAGGGGCCCATGATGTGGCGGGCGACCGCGATGGTCGCGACCAGGTCGTCCAGTTCGGCGTCGGGCATCCCGCGCATGGCCGTGTCCGGCTTGGCGCGGAAGTTCTGGATGATCAGCTCCTGGATGGAGTGGTAGGCGCGGGAGACCCTGCGGAGCGCGAACAGCGACTCGGCGCGCTCCTGGTACGTCTCGCCGATGCCGATGAGCAGTCCACTGGTGAAGGGCACCGAGGAGCGGCCGGCGTCCTCCAGGACGCGAAGCCGTACGGCCGGTTCCTTGTCCGGGGAACCGTAGTGGGGGCCGCCGGGTTCGGACCACAGCCGGGTCGCCGTCGTCTCCAGCATCATCCCCATGGAGGGGGCGACCGGCTTGAGCCGCTGGAAGTCCGTCCAGGAGAGCACACCCGGGTTGAGGTGGGGCAGCAGGCCCGTCTCCTCCAGGACGCGGACCGCCATGGCCCGGACGTACGCGAGGGTGTCGTCGTAGCCGTGCGCGTCGAGCCACTCACGCGCCTCGGGCCAGCGGTCCTCCGGCTTGTCACCGAGTGTGATCAGCGCTTCCTTGCAGCCCAGTTCGGCGCCGCGGCGCGCGATGTCGAGGACCTCGTCCGGAGACATGAACATGCCGTGCCCGGCCCGGCGCAGTTTGCCCGGCACGGTCACGAAGGTGCAGTAGTGGCACGTGTCCCGGCACAGCCGGGTGAGCGGGATGAACACGCTCTTCGAGTACGTGATGACGCCGGGCCGTCCGGCCGCCGCGAGCCCCGCGTCCCTTACGCGGGCGGCGGACGCCGTGAGATCGGCCAGATCGTCCCCGCGCGCCTGGAGCAGCACGGCGGCCTCACCGGCGTCGAGCGCCACCCCGTCCCTGGCCCGCTTGAGGGCTCGGCGCATGGAGTTCTCGGTGGGCCGTCCGGGCTGCTGATCGGTCATGCACCGAGCATACGAGCCGGGGCCGACGGGGGGACGGCGTGTACCGAGGTGGGCGGGGGCCACCGGGCCGGGGCTGCCGCCTCGCGCGCCCCCGGGGCATGGGGCGCGGGGGCGCGCTCCCCTCCGGCCGGCGTGGCGGTCAGAGGTACCGCGCGTAGGCGTCGAGCACCGCAAGGACCTCGTCGTCGCCCGACGGTGGCAGTTGCAGCACGACCTCCTCGCAGCCGAGTTCCGCGTAGTGGGCGAGCTTGCCCGGGTTCGGCAGGACGGCGTAGGGGACCACCTGGAGGGTGGCCGGGTCCCGGCCGGCCTTCTCGAACGCCTCACGCAGCACGGGCACGGCTTCGGTCAGGCCACGGCCGCCGATGGGCAGCCAGCCGTCGGCGTACTCGGCGATCTGCGCGAAGAGCCTCGGCCCCGCCGCCCCGCCCAGCAGGATGCGCGGCGCCCCGCCGGCCGGCTTGGGGTGGACGTGCGAGGCGCGGACCGACACCCCGAACTCGCCTTGGTAGGCGGTGGGTTCGGGAGCCCACAAGGCTCGCATCAGGGACATGCGCTCGCGGCCGAGTTCGCGACGGGTCGCCCATGTCACGCCGTGGTCGGCGGCCTCCTCCTTGTTCCAGCCGAAGCCGACGCCGAGGGTGAAGCGTCCGCCCGAGAGGTGGTCGAGCGTCGCGATCTGCTTGGCCAGCCCGATGGGGTCGTGCTGGGCGACCAGCGTCACGCCGGTGCCGAGCGCGAGCCGTTCGGTCACGGCCGCGGCCTGGCCCAGGGCGACGAACGGGTCGAGGGTGCGGGCGTACTCGGGGGGAAGCGCGCCGCCCGCCGGGTACGGGGTGATCCGTTCGGCGGGGATGTGCGTGTGCTCGGGCAGGTAGAGCCCGCCGAAGCCGCGCTGTTCCAGTTCGCGTGCGATCCGCACGGGCGTGATGGTCTCGTCGGTCAGGAAGATCGTGGTCGAGATCCGCATAAGGGCACGGTAGGGCGAGGGGCCCGGAATTCCGAGAGGTGCGACTCCCGGGCGTCGTCGGCGCCCGGGAGTCCGGGGCCGGCCGCGGCGGAGGGGCCGGGCGGGGCGGGCGCCGGGCGGGGGCTGTGGACGGGCGGGACACGCCCGCGGCACACAGGGCCGGAGAGGCACTCCCGAAGTCCGTCCCCCCTTCCCTACGATGACGGGCATGGCCTGCCGCATCAGTGAACTCGTCATCGACTGCACCGATCCCGAAGGGCTCGCCGTCTTCTGGAGTGAGGTCCTCGGCTACGTCGAACTCGGCCGGGACGACGAGGGAGGCATCGAGATCGGTCCGCCCGAAGCCGGCTTCGGAGGCCCGCAGCCCACCCTCATCCTCAGCCCCCACAGCGACCCGAGCCCGGGGAAGCTCCGTCTGCACATCGACGTCAGCGCCACCGACCGCGACCAGGACGCCGAACTGGAGCGGCTGCTCGCCATCGGCGCCAGACCTGTCGACATCGGCCAGACCGGCAAGGAGAGCTGGCACGTCCTGGCCGACCCCAACACGTCTAACTACCAGTTCTAAGGTAGTGGACAGTCAGCCCAACACCCCAGTTCGCTAGAACCCGTTGCGACTACTGACGGACCGTGAACCCCAGGTGCCCCCCTTCGGGATCTTCCTCATTGATCCTGAGCTGCCACACATAGCGCCCCGGCCTCAGGTTAAGAGCGGGGACAGGGACGACAAGCGTTGAGTCCAAGGGCACGCCCGGCTGGGCAAGCGACGACGTCACACCGTCGTGTTCAGCGGTCGCACTGCCCACCTTGCGCCCGTCTGCGTCGACCAGTTCCAGATCCAGGTGCATGGGTTTGCCCCGAAGGCTCCACGGAACTTCAATCTTCATGGCGACGGCGCTCGGGAGCGTCGGAGACGAAACCACGCTCCACCCTGCCCCACGAATGTTGAGCTTGCCTGCCTGGTCCGTCTCCGCGGAGTCGCACAGCATCATGGCCACTCGCACGTGACACCACCTCCCGGAGGGTAGTAACGCCATCGTCTGATGGCCCGGCGGTAGCCGCACCTTAAGGAAGTCGGCGGGCAGCACGACGCCCCGCCCGGCACTTGGCCGAACGGGGCGTTTTGCTGTCTGCGAGGGGCTACATGCCCCGCTCCAGCTCTCCGGGGAGGGGACCGGGGGCAAGTTCCGCGGCGTGGTCCGGGCACGCGTAGAGGGTTGTTCCGGGGCCGCTGTTGCTTTGAATCCAGCGGACTGCCACGGGGGCGTTCGTGAGGGTGTGGCACTTGACGCACAGCGCCACGTGTCCGGCGAGGACGGTCGGGAACAGTTCCTCGGCGGTCATGCTGCCACCCGCTCTCGCTTTACGAGACTGCCGAGCGGCAACGTCGGATAGTCGTAGTCCACGCCGAGCGCAGCGAACTCGGCAGCCCAGAGCCGTTCGCGTTGTAGGTCGGGCAGCTCTCGCGTGTGGTCGTTGCGGAAGATGGCTCGCACTTCCCGCGCGCTCGGGGCGGTCCACGGTCGGGACCAGGGCGACACGGGGGCGGGCTCGGGGGTCTGTGCGGCGAGGAATTCCGCGCTGTGGCGTCCGGGCCGGCGAGGGGCGAGGACGGAGAGCACCCAGGAAAGGGCGCGGGCGATAGCATCGCGCATGGTCGTGCAGCTCCCTACAAGCTGTTTCGGCTAGCCCCGACAGGCCGGTCCTACGCGGTTTGTCGGGGCGTCTTCACAGTCGACGGTAGCGAGACCTGTATACCCCTGTCCACACCTATGTATGTCTATGACTCTATGGATGGCCATGTATAGGGTCCGCCCGTGATTGAGTTCGACCCCACCCGCCCGAAGTGGCAGCAGATTGCTGACGTGGTTCGTCGCCGTATCGACAGCGGCGAGTACCCCGCGAGACACCTGGTGTCGGAAGTGCAGCTTGAGAGTGAGTTCGGCGTGACACGGACCACGGTCCGCAAAGCGACTGCCGCGCTACGCGAAGAAGGGTTGATCGTCACCACGCCTGGCATGGGCTCATTCGTCAGGGGCCGCAGCGGCACCGAGCGCGAGGACGGGTAGAGCCCCGCCCGCGCACCACAGGGGGAGCACACGGACGGGGCCTGTAGAGCCCGCCAGAGTTGAGCCGGCGAGTGTCCCCGTTCCTGCTGCGCCGCGCCGCCACGGTCACGGACGGAACAAGGGGGGTATGTAGTGGGCTGGGGTCTACTCGTGGCGGACCACGCGGGCGTGGTCGGTGTACTCGCGGCGGAACAGATCGTGTCCGGTCCGGCCGGTGTGCCGTAGGGCCCAATCCTGGGCGTCGTCCGGAACGCCCTGGGGCCCGGAGTCCTCCCCGCATTCCGCAGTCATACAGAAGAGCTGGGCGGTGATCCCGCCGTCCGGCAGGTGGCTGATGGTGTGGTTCACGTAGCGCATGACTGTGCGGGGCATCAGTGCCCCTCCGGGTGCCGACGCAAGTAGACGTTGCAGTCAGACACGGTGGTCATGTCACCGCCCGCACGGGCACGGTCGCGCACATTGGCCAGCTCGGTGCAACCCGCGCAGCCCGGTACGGGCGTGGGGTCCGGGTCCAGCCTCAGCGGCAAAGTCACTGGGGCACTGGGATACGTTCTCGGCTTGCTCATGCCGACCCCTTCGCGTCGTCTGGATGACGACCACGCTAAGAACGGGTGGGGATCATCTCCCAACCGATTGCACGCGATTGCGCACGGATTACAGAAGCGCGTCACGCGCCTTTGTGATCAGTGCGCGGGCCTTGTCTCCGTAGACCGCCATGTCGGCCAGTGCGGCGAATGTGTCGGCGTACGCCTTTACCTCGCTGGGCTGCGCGATCGTGAGGTAGCCGGACACAAGCTCAACGTTCACTTGCGCCTTGTCGAAGATCCAGAACCCTTCGACTGGCATACGCGTCCGCCCGAGGCGAACCGGGATCACACCGACGCTGACATTGAGCAGCGCGCCGACCGTCAGCAGGTGGTCAAGCTGTTCCGCTTGGGTGTCGGCGTCACCCAACCCGTTGCCCAACACGCCTTCCTCCACGAGGAACGCGAAGCGCCGTTGCCCTTCATAGAGCACTTGCTGACGCTCCATGCGGGCGGCCACAGCGTCCGCCACGTCGTCGACAGCTACCCGCCTTTGCTGAACAGCACGCAACACGTCCTCGGTGTAGCCGAACGTCTGAAGCAGCCCGGGGAACAGGCCCGGTGAGTAGGCCCGGAACCAGCGGGTGCGCTCATACAGCGGCAGTCGGGCCTTCTGTGCCTGTCGCAGCCCCGCGCGCTCCATCCGACGCCAGGACACCCACATGCCCTCAACGGCCCGCAGAGAGGCGATCAGGTCCTCTGCCTGTTCTTCCGCGCCGCAGGCCGCGCACCACGCACGAATGTCGTCCTCGCTCGGCTGCGTCTTCGCTGTCGAGATCCGAGACACCTTGGACGGATGCCAGCCGCACCGCGCGGCAAGGTCTTTGCCCTCTAGTCCGGCGTCCTTGAACAACTCGCGTAGGCGGTCGGCAAGGAGCTGCCGGGCTTGCTGGACGCTAGATGATGCTGACTGGGCCATGACTCACTGGACCGGCTTGTACTCCTCGTGAGGCGTGGCCCGTTCCCACACCAACTCAAAGGCGGACGAGACCAGTTGCACGACTTCCGGTTCCGTCCGCCACTCACGATCAACAACTTCCCCAATGCCAGAGAAGTACGTGAACAGCACCGCCTCGCCGTCGAACATCCACAGGTCAGTGCCCGGTAGCGCGATGTCAGCGGCCCGACGCCGGGGCAACCAGCGAACAAGCTCGCCCGCCGCCACGTTCGGGAACGTCACGTCGTACTCGTATCGGATGTAGTCCGTCACAGGCTCCGAAACGATCCGCGCCCGCCGCATCTCGACTCCGCGCCCCGTCGCTTCAACGACCACGTCGAGGAACGGACGCCACCACGACGACCGGTCGGCGGGATCGAGACGCTTGCCGTTCTGCCACGCGATGAACTCAGGGTCACTGGGCTGGTAGGCATCGCGCATCTCCAGATGCACAGCGGAGCGGCGAGCCTTCGCCAGTCCCTCAAGCACGGGGTTCGTCATCGTCCTGCTCGGTCCTACTCGCTGTCGTGGGGCGGCAGGTACTGCCGCATGACCTTCGGAAGACGAATGATCGTCTCGTGATCCGGCACGTCCGTGGAGTGGCCGGGAATCGACCCAATCTCCTGGCAAGCCTTCACCTCTTCCTCCGAGGCTTTGTAGGACTGGATCAGCAGATCCCCTGACTCCTCGTCAAGCCAGATGGTCGGAGAGTCGGTGTCTGGAGTGTTCGGGATGATGCCCAGGAAACGCAAGCGCATGACCTCTCCCTGTGTCGATCCGATTGCATCGGATTGCTTGAGCGTTACTCACCCAGCTCACACGGTCAAGAGGCCATAGCTGTACGGGCGCTCGTTGGCGCAAACGCAACAAGCCCCGCGCCCGCCGCCCTGGTGTGGGTGGCGAGCGCGGGGCTCTGATCGGGTCAGCCGTTCAGTACGCCGGTGAGGCGCGCGGCTGCCTTGCCTCCGAAGAGCGCGATGCCGCAGTAGAAGTCGATACGAGTGCGGTAGACGGGCTTGTCGTGCGACTCGCCCAGGTCAGTGACCTGAACACCACCGTTGGTGAGTCCGGAGACACCGCCGTCCGCCTCGGTCGCCCCGAAGCGGACGGCGTAGATGTCACCGGTCTCCGCACCGCTGGTCCCGGTCGTCAGCGGCAGCACGTCCGTGCCGTCGAGACGCTGGCCGGCGTCCAGCAGAGGGAGACCGTTCCACATGACCGTGGGCTTCCCGGCTATGTCCGCGCTCAGCAGCTCACTGCCTCCGAGCCGTCGGAAACCGGATGCGATCTTGGCGCGCAGCGCGGCGTTCATGTAGAGCGCGCCGTTCCTTCCGTCGATGCCACGCACCTGGTTGGTCAGGGTGTCGAGCAGATCGAAGAAGTCGTGCCCGTGAGCAACGGCGCCCTTCCCCCCGGCGTCCACGACCTGGCGCCCGACCAGCCGCTTGCGAAGACCGTCGAACCCCTTCGGGTTCACTTCGACATCACCGTTGAAGAACTGGTCAGCGAAGTGAATCGAAGCAGCCTTGACCTTCATGTGAGTCTGAATCGCGCGCTGATCGTTGAGGTTACCCCGCGTCTGGACAATGAACTTGTCGACGTCGGCGTCACTTCCCAGGATCGCCAGGGTTTCGACACGCTGATTCAGCGCGCCGGTACTCTCCGGGTACGCCTCGTTGACCGCACGGAATGCCACGCCAGGAAGACTGGACTCCTCGTTGTACTTGAACGCACTCCCTTCCACCTGCACAAGGGGAAGCCGGTCGAGAATCGGCGACTCCTGAACGAACGTCTCGATTACGCCGCGCTGTAGCTGGTCATGGGTGAGCTTGGCGGATTCAGAAAGAGTGAGAGACAAGAATATTCCATCCGTAGTTGGCTAAGTGGTCAGCGCACAGCTCTCCACAGAAACGCTCTAATGAGCCATGCGAGTTTCTTCCCTCCCTGCCGTGCTTCCAGGGCTCGGGGAGGGGGTCACCCCCTGGTCGGGGGCTCGGGCAAGCGAGGACGGACCCGCTCGGCAGCCCAACCGCCCGGCTGGTGCTTCGCGGTCTCGCGGTTGTGACACGACGTGCACAGCGGACGTAGACGAGACCATGCGTCCGGATCGGACACGCCCCGAGCGACCAGCGAACGGCGCGACTCGGGGAAGTGGTCAGCCACCGTCGCCGGCTTGCTGCACAGCACGCACCACGGATGGGCGTACAGGTAGCGGCGGCGGATGTTCGGCCACCGTCGCCCGTACGCGCTCGTCCCCGGTGTCTCCCGTAGTGCGGTCGCCTCACGCTCGTGAGCGGCACAGCGGCCCCCACGGGCAGTCAGTTCGGGGCAGCCGGGTACCGAACACGGGGGGCGGGGTCTGCGCGGCATAGGGGGTCACCTCCGAGTGGGGGGGTGTCAACGTGACTGTTGTGGTTTCACGGGCTCTCACGTTCCGGCCGCAGGTTTCACAGGTTTCACGGCCGTGCCCCCTGCCGCCGTGCCTGTACGCCGCGATGGGATGACTCGGGACTCCAGAGAGCCCCATCAGCGAGAACGCACATCTATCAAGGTTGATTGATGTGACTCTCTGTAATCACCGCAGGTAAACTGGAGAGTCCTGGGGGCTCCGCGCGCAAGGGTTCACAGCGGTGAACCTTCTCGCCTATCCCCGTGCTCCCCTGGCAGCCAACCGACGAGAGGTAGTCATGCCGAGCGACCGTGAACAACACCCTGCGTTCGAACTCCGCTGCGGCGGGCTGCACTTAACGATTCAGCGCGTCCCCGGATGGCTGGTGGCAGCTCTCGCCACAGTCGCGGGAAGCGGTCTCGCCGCGTGGCTCACGGCCCGGTGAAGTCCTCGCCCGTCTTCCCTCGGTGGCAGTCACGGCACAACGGCTGAACGTTCCCGTCCGTGTCCTCGCCACCGAGGGCGAGCGGCTGCACATGGTCCACGTCCACCCCGTCCGCGAGGACGAGCGAACCGCACCGGGCACAGCGGGCACCGCCACGGACACCGACCAGGGCACGGAGACGAGCGGCCCCCGAGAACACCCGGACCAGTACCGCGCGGCGAGCACGCCGAGCACGGACCGAAGCCCGCTTGCCGTAGTCCTGGTGGTGTTGCTCGCAGCGTCCGCGGTGCGTCGCCGGCTCGGTGCAGTCGATACAGCGCACGGTTCCGCACCCCCTCTAGCTCGTCGTCCTGGTGCTCGTTGTGCTCGTCGTCCTGGTGCTCGTTGTGCTCGTCGTCCTGGTGCTCGTCGTCACCCTCGGTGCGAACGGCATACGTGCTGGTCAATGGCACAGTGCCCACACCCGGAGTCGAACCGGGAACTCTGCGGATTGTGTACGGGTCTCCCCAAGGGGGCCGGTACCGCGCACCTCTTCCATTGGGTCATGTGGGCTGGTGGTCGTCCTCGCCGGCTCGGCCGGTCCGGACACTGTGGGGAGATCACACGTGCTTGCAACCCCGTTCGGCACCCCCGATCAAGGGGCGGTTACTAGTGGGCGGTGTGATCTCCCCGCGCTCTGCCTCACGACCACTGCGGCCACCCCTCGGGGTGCGTGCTGCACGGGCAGAGCTGTTCGTGAGAGTCGGGCACTCAGACCGCCGTTTCCGGGCTGGTGGGGTGCGCGGTAATCCCGCTCTCACTGTGTTGTGGGGACCAGTGGATTCCCGGCCCCCGCCGTGCGGAGTGCTCGGGGAGTCCGTTCGGTCCCTCACTGTGGTGTGGGGTCCAGCGAATTCCCGGCCCCGTGCTGCACGGTGGCTCGGCTCGGTCGCTCGGTCCCTCACTGTGGTGTGGGGTCCAGCAGATTCCCGAGGGGGGCCGACCATGGCGGGATGACGGTTGGACGTGCTGTTTGGTTTTCTCTCTATTTTTTAGACGTAATCAAAAGAACCCCTCTAACCGTCATATCGCCATGGCTCCGCCCGCCGGTCCGGCTGCCGCTCGGCGAGCCCCATACGGCCGTCTGCGGGCATGGGAAAGCCCCGGCGGTCCATGGACTACCGGGGCTTGGTCGGGGCGGTCGTACTGCATCCCAGGGTTACCCCTGTAAGGCACCGCCCCTACCCCCGACGCTCCATTCTGGCCGGGGGCAGTCCGAGCCTACCGAGGGCTATGCAGCGAGCGGCACCAGCTCGGGGACGGAATCGGCAACCGGGGCGGTCTCGGGGACGAGCCGGGCGGTGCTGCCCGGTGCCGGGGGTGCATCGTTGCGGGCTTCGGCGTCCTGGTCCCCGGCTGTATCGGTAGCGGCTTCCGCGGCGGGGTCCAGCTCTCCGTGCATGTGGAAGTCCACGCGGGACGTGTCCAGCTTCCGCCACCCGCCACGGGTGCCGCGCCGTACGTCCAGCCGAACCCCGGCTTCAATGAGCATGGCTCGCCGGCCCGCAGTGTCCTTCTCCGCCCACTCGTCGGCGAACGTGCGGCCCGTGGGGGTCACGATGCGCTGTGCCTCGCGCTTCTCTCGGGTCTCAAGGTCGGCAATGCGTGCGTCCAGGGCATCCGCGCGGTCCTGCCAGGCTTGGCGCGCGTGGTTCGACTTCTGCCGCCCCCCTTGCGCCTGGTGCTCGTTGAACTCGGCGAGGGTGGCGCGTAGCTCGGGCTCGGGGTCATAGCCGGGGATCTCGACTACGTGTGTCGTCTGGACGGAGCCGACCAGCCGCAGGAACTCGGCGCTCACGTACTCGTCCGCCCAATCGCCCCGGATGTTCGCGGAGCGGTCGCACTTGAACCCGCGTGCGTACGGGTTGCACTTGTACACCGGGCGTTGCTTGTTCTCTTGCTTGTTCAGGTACATACGGCCCCCGCAGTGCGCGCAGTGGATCACGCGCAACAGCAGTGCGTCCGTGTCCTTACGGTCCCGGTTATCAATGCTCCGCGAGTCGAGAACCTTGCCGATCCGGTCGAACTCCTCGCGGGTCATGATCGGCTGTTCCGTCTGCATGAGGGGGCTGCCCTCGGCATCCCGGACGGGCTTGCCCCGGTGCATCTTCCAGCCGAGCAACGTTTCGTTGCGGAGCATCCGCGTAAGAACGGTCGGGTTCCAAAGAAACGCGTCTTTGGTGTTGCCCTTGACTCCGCCAGTCTTGCCGCCGGTCTCGCGCCCGTTCTTCACTGCCCAGTGATCGCGCGGGCTCGGCTTGCCATCGGCATTGAGCCCAACGGCGATAGCCGAAACGGTCTGGCCGTCCAACAGCTCACGAACGATGCGCTCAATGATCGTCATGGCGTCCGGGTCGGGCACCAGCGTCCAGCCGATACCGCCGTGTTCCTTGGGCATGGGGGCGGGCATGTAGCCGTACGGGGGACGACCACCACCGCGCCATCGAAGCGGCATCTTGCGGATTGCCGCCATGGCACCGGTTACCCGGTCCTTGATGCTCTGTGCCTCCACCTGCGCGGCAAAGGCAAGCATCATCATCATGAGTTCAGACGTGGGGTCCATGGGGTTGCGGAAGTCGAACGTAAGACGACCCCCGCCGATGCCCTCGGCAAAGACGAGCATCTTTCGATGAGCCTTTGCCCACTTGGCTAGGTCGTGCATGTCGCCCATGGACCGGATGGCACGGTCAAAGCGCCACCACACCAACACGTCGAACTCGTCCGGACGGGCGAGCCACGACCCGAGGGCGGGACGGTCGAACGGGGAAACCTTGCTCGCGGACACGTCAAGGTCCACGGCTTCGCGGAGCCCGTCACCCTCGCCAAAGTCGATGTTGAGCGCTGCCGCGGCTATGTCGTCTGCCTCGCGCTGCCGCTCGGGACTGGTGGTCTCGTCAGTGAGTACGGAGAGCCGGACGCACCGCACACCCCGAAGGGTCTCGGTGTAGACCGTGCCCCCGAGCGGGTTCCTTGGGGTGCTGGTCGTCATCCCCTGTGTAGGGACGGACGGGTTCCCGCTACCGGGCTTGACCAGGACCGATGCCACCATGCCGACACTCCAGAACCGCTAGAACGGAGTGTTGGGAGACCCGGAGGGCAACGAGTTCTGCCTCCTGCGCACCCGGCTGCGGCCGCTGTGACCGGGTGTGTCCCGGCGGTCCCGCCAGGACACACCCGCGCGGTGCCCCGGGGAGTCAGCCCGCGTACTCGGTGAGGTCGATGGTGTGTACCCGCAGCGGCACGCCGAACACGGGGTGCTCGGTCTCGCGCACGGAGGTCATGCCGAGCTTGCGCATGACGTTCTCGGAGGCCGTGTCGCTGATGTGCGCGATGCTGATCACGTGGTCCAGTCCGCGGTCCTGGAGAGCGAACTCGAGCGCGGCGTGCGCCGCTTCGGAGGCGTATCCCTGCCCCCAGAAGGGCCGGCCGAGACGCCAGCCGATCTCCACGGCGGGCAGTACCTCGGGCAGGAAGTCGGGGACGGACAGTCCGGTGAAACCGATGAGCTCGCCGGACCCGAGCAGTTCGACGGCGAAGAGACCGAAGCCCTCGTCGTCCCACTCCTCCTCCCACCGCTCGATGTCCTCGGCGGTCTGCTCCAGATCGCGGACGGAGCCGTCGCCGATCCAGCGCATGACCTCGGGGTCGGCGTTGATCTCGGCCATGGGGACGAGGTCGTCGTCGGTCCAGCGTCGGAGGAGGAGGCGGGGGGTGCGGATCTCGGTCATGTCCCCCATCGTCCCGCACCCGGACGGCCGCCGGCTCCCCGGGCGGCCGGTGCGCTGTCCCGGGCGGCCGGTGCGGTGTCCCGGGCGGCCGGTGCGGTGGGCGCCCGGGAATCCCCACCGGATCGCGCCACGTCCCGACGGGCCTGCCGGGTCCGGTGCTTGGATGAGCCCCATGCTGCACCGACTCGAGACCTACTACGACGCCGCCCCCCGGTCCGCCGCCCGCGCCGAGGACTTCGGGCCGCTGACCCTGTTCGTCCGGGAGGGAGACGGCTGGCCTTACTACGCCCGGCCCGCGCTCGGGTGGTCCGGGGAGGTGACGGCGGCCGAGGTGGACCGGGTGCGGGCACGACAGCGGGAGCTGGGGGCGCCCGAGGCGTTCGAGTGGGTGGCCGAGACGACGCCGGGGCTGCGGGCCGCCGTCGAGGAGAGTGGGCTGGCGGTGCACGAGCATCCGCTGATGGTCCTGGCGGGCTCGCCCGAGGACGGGGCGTCCGCCCTGCCCGAGGGGGTGACCGTGCGCATGGTGGGTGCCGGCGATCCGGCCTTGCCGAGCGCGGTCGCCGCGCCGTACGCGGCCTTCGGCGCGGCGGCCTCGCCCTCGGCCGTCGCCGGCGTCGCGGTACGGCTGGCGGAGGGGGCGACCCGGCTCGCCGCCGCCCTGGACGCGGAGGGCGGCGCGCTCTCGGCGGGGCAGCACCAGCCCGTCGGGGCCGTCTCGGAGATCGTCGGCGTCGGCACCCTGCCGTCCGCCCGCCGCCGGGGTCTGGGGCTCGCGGTCACCGCCGCGCTGGTCGCGGACGCCCGCGCCCTCGGGGTGGAGACGGTCTTCCTGACGGCCTCGGACGCGGACGTGGCCCGGCTCTACGGCCGGCTCGGGTTCCGCACGGTCGGCACGGCCCTGATCGGGGAGCCCGTCGCACCGGACGGGCCGGTGGCCTGACCGGTGCGGAGCCGCCTGTCGCGGACCGGCGCCGCCCTCCGGACGGAAGCCGGTCTTCCGGTACGGCCGTAACCGGTCGGCTCCCGAGGCCGTTGGTCCGGGCATGAAGAAGATCCTCCCCCTGGCCCTGGCCGGTCTCAGCCTGGCCGGCACCCTCGGTTCCGCCGGGACCGCAGTCGCCGAGAGCGACCTCGGCCTGTCCACGGTCGTCCCGCTGAGCGGTGTCCTCGACCCCGGGAAGAAGCAGCCGGCCCCGGCCGACCTGCCGCCCGCCAACGCGATGGTCCAGAGCCTCCTGCCCGGCCGCTGAGCCCGCCGGCCCCCCGGCCGGCGCCCGAGGCGGGGACGCCCCCTGCCGTGCCTCCGGCCTGGGGCCGTGCATCCACCCGTCTCCGAATTTTCCCGGGGGGCTTTCCCGGCCGCCGTCCGACGGTGGTCAGCCGGGCCAGACCACCGCCTGGAGCTCGCTGTAGGCGTGCAGGGCGTACGAGCCCACGTCCCGGCCCACACCGCTCTTCTTGAACCCTCCGAACGGCGCCTCCATGTTCCGGCCGACGGTGTTCACGCCGACCCCGCCGGCCCGCAGCCGCGCCGCGACGCGGAACGCGCGGGCCACGTCGCCGGACCAGACGTAGTCGATCAGCCCGTAGTCGCTGTCGTTCGCCAGCGCGACGGCCTCCTCCTCGTCGTCGACGGGCACGACCACCACGACCGGACCGAAGACCTCCTCCCGGACCACCCGCATCCGGTTCGTGCAGTCGGCCAGCAGGGTGGGCGCCACGTAGAACCCGCGCGCGAGGTCGGGACGCTCACCGCCGGCGACCACCCGGGCGCCCTCCTCACGGCCGAGTGCGACGTACGACTCCACCCGGTCGCGATGGGCCGCCGAGATCACCGGACCGACGACCGTACCTCGCGCGCGCGGGTCGCCGACCCTCATGAACGACACGGCGCCGGCCAGCCGCTCGACCAGCCGTTCGTAGATCCCGCGCTGGGCCAGCACCCGCGTCGGGGCCGTGCATATCTGTCCGCTGTAGAAGGCGAAGGTGGTCCCGATGCCCCGCACCGCGGAGTCCAGGTCGGCGTCGTCGAGGACGATCGCCGCGCCCTTTCCGCCCAGCTCCATGAGCTGTCGCTTCAGCTCCCGGCCGCAGACCTCGCCGATGCGCTGCCCGACGGCCGTGGAGCCGGTGAAGGACACCATGTCGACGTCGGGGGAGTCGACCGCCGCCTCGCCCACCGCCGCCGCGGAACCGGTGACGACGTTGACCACACCGGGCGGGACGCCGGCCTCCTCCAGGGCCCGCGCCATCGCGTACACGGACAGCGGGTCCTGCGGGGCGGGCTTCACCACGACGGTGTTGCCCATGGCGAGCGCCGGGGCGATCTTGCCCGCCGGGTTGGCCCAGGGGTTGTTGTACGAGGTGACGCAGCTGACCACACCGACCGCGCGGCGCGCCGCCACCGCGCCGAAGACCCCGGCCCGTCCCATCGGACCCGCCTCGTTGATCTGCGGGGGCAGCGCCCGCTCGACCGGCTCCAGGGCGCCGCGGGCGTACCGCCGGAAGCGGGAGACGCCGACGGCGACCTGCATCCCGCGGGCGGTCGCGGTGGTCGCCCCGGTCTCGGCCTGGGCGAGGACGGTGTGGCGCTCGGCGTCGCGGGCCATCACGTCCGCGGCGCGGTCGAGGATCGCGGCCCGCTCCTCCGGCTTGCTGCGGGACCATGCGTCGAAGGCGCCGCGGGCCGCCGCCGCGGCCTCGTGCACCTGGGCCCGGGACGCCTCGGGGGCGAGCCCGACGACCTCCTCGGTGGCCGGGTCGACCACCTCGTAGTAGCCCGCGTCGGGCTCGGTCCACGCGCCGCCGATGAGGAGCCGCTCGGTACGGGTCATCGCGTCGGCACCGTCCTCGTGTCCCGGCCGGAGCGCAGCACCCGGCCGGGGACCGCCCCGGTCACCCGGTCGTCGCGGACGGTCTCGGCACCGTTGACGCGGACGGAGACGATGCCGACGGCCCGGGAGTCGAGCCGGGGACTGTCAGCGGGCAGGTCGTGCACCAGGGTGGCCGGGCCCGCGTCGATCCGCTCGGGGTCGAAGAGGACCAGGTCCGCGTGGTAGCCCTCCGCGATCCGGCCCCGCTCGCGCAGCCCGAAGAGCCGGGCGGGGTCGTCGCTGAGCATCCTCACCGCGCGCTCCAGCGGCAGCAGCTTCCGGCCGCGCAGGCAGTCGCCGAGGAAACGGGTGGTGTACGGCGCCCCGCACATCCGGTCCAGGTGGGCGCCGGCGTCGGAGCCTCCCAGCATCACGTCCTCGTGCTCCCATGTCTCACGGCGCAGCTCCCAGGAGGCCGGGTCGTTGTCGGAGGGCATCGGCCAGAGCACGGTGCGCAGGTCGTCGTGGGCGCAGATCTCGACCAGGCACTGGAAGGCGTCCTGGCCGCGTTCGGCGGCGATGTCCCCGACGACCCGTCCGGTGAGGCCGTGGTTCGCGGGGCTGTAGGTGTCGCCGATGACGTACCGGCCGAAGTGGGCGAGGCGCCGGAAGACCCCGGCCTCGCGTGAGCCGGCGCGGCGCAGCATCTCCGCCCGCACCCGCGGGTCGCGCAGCCGGCTGATCCGCTCGGGCACGGGGAGGGAGAGGATCTCCCCCCAGCCGGGGATGAGGTTGAGGGCGCAGAAGGTGCCGAGGGACATGTTCATCGGGGTCAGGATGGGCATGGTGAGGGCGACGATCCGGCCGCCGGCCTCGCGGGCGCGTGCGGAGGCAAGAAGCTGGCGCGGGACCCGTTCGGGGACGGCGGCGTCGATGGTGAGGACGTTCCAGTTCAGTGGTCGGCCGGCCGCCGCCGTCATCTCGACGAAGAGGTCGATCTCGGCGTCGGAGAACCGGTCGAGACAGCCGGCGAGGATGGCCTCCAGCTGGGTGCCCTCGTGCGCGCCGACCACCCGGGAGAGCGTGACGAGCTCCGCGGGGGTGGCGTGCCGGGAGGCGACGGGGGCGCCGTCCCCGTCGGAGTGGGTAGCGGACTGGGTGGTGGACAGCCCCCAGGCGCCGGCGTCCAGGGCCTCGTGGAGGAGGCTCTCCATCTCCCGCAGCCCGCTCTCGGTGGCCCGGCCGCCGACGGCGTCGGTGCCCATCGCGTACCGGCGCAGGGCGCAGTGCCCGACCATGAAGCCGGCGTTGACGGCGATCCGGCCTTCGAGGGCGTCGAGGTACTCGGCGAAGGAGGACCAGGTCCAGTCGACGCCTTCCTCGAGGGCCTTGAGGGACATGCCCTCGACCTTGGACATCATGCGCCGGGTGTAGTCGGCGTCCTCGGGCCGGCCGGGGTGGAGCGGTGCCAGGGTGAAGCCGCAGTTGCCGCCGGCGACGGTGGTGACGCCGTGGTTCATGGAGGGGGTGGCGAAGGGGTCCCAGAAGAGCTGGGCGTCGTAGTGGGTGTGCGGGTCGACGAAGCCGGGGGCGAGGACGAGGCCCGTGGCGTCCTCCTGGCCGGCGGTCTCCTCGGTGGTGGTGCCCGGCTCGGCGAGGACGGCGATCCGCCCGCCCCGTATCCCGACGTCGGCGACGCGGGCGGGGGCGCCGGTGCCGTCCACGACGGTGGCCCCCCTGATCAGGTGATCGAGCATGACGTCCCTTTCCTCAGGTGGACCGCGTGGACACGCCCCGGCCGCGGACGCGGTAGCCGGCCGCGGCTACGACACCCCCGGCCGGGGCAGGTACGGGGCCGGTGGCCCGGGAAGACACCGCCCCGCGCTCGCGGGCGGACGGCGGGAGGGTCCCGCGCCGCCGCGTCAGGAACCCGCGGCCTGCCGGAAGCGGGTGGTGCGGTGGATCGGATCCGTGTCGATCTCGGGGATCACGTGCGCGCCGATCAGCCTGATCGTGTTCATCGTGTCCTCGTACGGGACACCGATCGGCAGCCCGAACGACAGCTGGTCCGCCCCGGCCTGCTCCCAGCGTTTGCACTGGCGCAGGACCTCGTCCGGGTCGCCGCAGATCATCAGCTCCTCGGCGATGAGGAGTTCGATGATCTCGGCGCTGTACTCGGGGAGGAGCTCGGGCCACTCCGGGACGCCCTCGGGGCGGGGGAAGGTGTCGTGGTAGCGGAAGAGCAGCGACTGGAGGTAGTTGAGCCCGCCGCTCACCGCGATCTCGACGGCCTTGTCGTGGGTCTCGGCACAGATCGCGGTGGAGGTGACCATGACGTTGTCGTTGACGAAGTCGCCGACCGCCCTGGCCTCCTTGACGGCCGTCTTGTACGAGTCGACGACCCACTCCATGTCGGAGACCTTCTGCACGCTGAAGCCCAGCACGCCCAGGCCCTTGCTGGCGGCCATCGCGTACGAGGAGGGTGATCCGGCGGCGTACCACATGGCCGGATGGGACTTCCCGTACGGCTTGGGCAGGACCTTGCGCGGCGGCAGCGACCAGTGCTTGCCCTGGAATCCGGGGTACTCCTCCTGGAGCCACATCTTGGGGAACTCGGCGATCGTCTCCTCCCAGATCTCCTTGGTGTGGTTCATGTCGGTGATGCCCGGCATGAACCCGAGGATCTCGTGGGAGCCGGCTCCGCGTCCGGAGCCGAACTCGAAGCGTCCGGCGCTCAGGTGGTCGAGCATGGCGACCTTCTCGGCGACCTTGACCGGGTGGTTCACGGGGGCGAGCGGGTTGAAGATGCCCGAGCCGAGGTGGATCCGGTCCGTGGCGTGGGCGAGGTATCCGAGGTAGACGTCGTTCGCCGAGAGGTGGGAGTACTCCTCCAGGAAGTGGTGCTCGGAGGCCCAGGCGTACTTGAACCCGGACGTGTCCGCCTGGATGACGTACTCGGTCTCCTCCATCAGCGCCTTGTGCTCGGCCTCGGGATCGGTCTCGGCGCGCTTGCCGACGTATCCCTGTACGAAGATCCCGAATTCCAAGGGGGTTCACCGTCCTCATTACTTCTGACGTACCGTCAGATACTTGATGTGCCCGACTTTCGCATCACCGCACGGGCCCGTCAATAGCTGACGACGCGTCAGGGATACTGTCCGGGACGGTCCGCCGGGACGCCGCGTCCGGGGCTCCGCGGTCAGCGGAGGCCGGCCCCGGCCGGCCGCCGTCGATCACGAACGGCTGCCCCGTGATGTAGGCCGATTCGTCACCGCTCAGGAACAGCGCCAGGGCCGCGACCTCCTCCGGCCGTCCGATCCGGCCGAGCGGGACGAGCTTGCGGTACAGCGCCGCGGTGGCCTGCGGGTCCGCTCCCTCCGGACTGCCCATCGGGGTGTCGATCGCCCGGGACAGATCGCGTCGACCCGGATACCCCGCCCCGCCAGCTCCAGCGCCGCGACCCGGGTGGGCCCGACCACGGCGTGCTTGGAGGCGGCGCAGGCGCCGACGCCCGCCATACCCGTCAGACCCGTGAACGAGGAGGTGTGCACGATCGTGCCGCGGACCAGTCCTCCTCCCGGGTGACGTCGAGACGGACGTACGCGGCCCGCTCCTCCCCCAGCTCCTCGGTCGGCGCCTCCCCGGAGTCGTCGAGGACGTCACCCAGGAGGACCCTCGCCCCCTCGGCGGCGAAGAGCCGCGCCTCCTGCTCACCCTGCCCGCGCGCCGCCCCCGTGATCACCACGACGCGTCCGTCCAGCCTGCCCATGCCCGCCACGCTCCTCAGTTCAGACGCGGTGCGACCTCCGCGGCGAACGCCGCCATCTGGTCGGTCAGTTCGGTCCGGCTCCGGGAGCGGAAGCGGACCTGGATCTGCTGCACGCCCATCTCCCCGTACGCGCGGAGCGACGCGGCGACGGCCTCCGCCTCTCCGGTCAGCGTCCGCCGTCCGACCTCCCAGCCGGCGACGCCGACGTACAGCGGCTCGGTGATGGCCCCCACCGTGACCGGGGCCTCGATCCCCGCCTCGGCCCGGAGCCGCAGCAGCCGCGCGATCCGGCCCGGCAGCTCCTCGCGGGAGTCGCCCTGCGGCAGCCAGCCGTCCCCCTTCAGCGCCGCCCGGCGCAGGGCGGCGGGCGAGGAGCCGCCGACCCAGACCGGCACCCGCCGCTGCGCCGGCCGGGGCCGCTGCCCGAGGTCCTTGAAGGCGAAGCGCTCGCCGGCGAACTCCGGGAACTCCGCCGGCCCGAGGGCCGCCCGCAGCGCGTCGATCGTCTCGTCGAGCACGCGCCCGCGCCCCGCGAAGTCCGCGCCGACGGCGTCGAACTCCTCGGGCACGTGACCGGCCCCGACCCCGAGGACGAGCCGTCCGCCGGACAGGTGGTCGACGGTCGCGTACGCCTTGGCCGACACCAGCGGGTGCCGCAGCCCCACGATCGCGACGTGCGAGAGCAGCCGGACCCGCTCGGTGACGGCGGCGAGGAAGGAGAGCGTGGCGACCGGGTCGTACCAGACGGTGCCCATCGGCCCGGCGAGACGCCGGGGGATGGCGACGTGGTCGCAGCTCGCGAGGTAGTCGAAACCGCCGCGGTCGGCGGCGCGGGCGATCTCGACGAGATCGCCGGGCCCCGCCGCGGCCTCCCAGGGCTCGGCGTAGAGGGTGCTCTGCGACTGGACCGGGAGCTGCATCCCGTACGACACCATGGACCCACCCCTTGTCTGACGCCTCGTCAGCTTCGATGACGGGGCCCATCGTCATCGCTGACGCCCCATCAGGCAAGGGGTGTGAGCCGACCGCGGATCGTCCACTCCCCGCGCGGACGGGCCTACGGCCGCCAGAGGCCGTCAGGCGTCAACCCGAGCAGGTCGATCGCGTTGCCGCGCACGATCCGTTCGACCACGTCGGGCGCCAGGTGCCCCATCTGCGCCTCGCCGACCTCGCGGGACTCGGGCCAGGTGGAGTCGGAGTGCGGGTAGTCGGTCTCGTAGAGGACGTTGCCGACGCCGACGGCGTCCAGGTTCCGCAGCCCGAAGGCGTCGTCGAAGAAGCAGCCGTACACGTGCTCGGCGAAGAGTTCCGACGGCGGGCGCAGCACCTTTTCGGCGACCCCGCCCCAGCCCCGGTTCTCCTCCCAGACCACGTCGGCGCGCTCCAGGATGTACGGGATCCATCCGATCTGACCCTCCGCGTACATGACGCGCAGGTTCGGGAAGCGCTCGAACTTGCCGCTCATCAGCCAGTCGACCATCGAGAAGCAGCAGTTGGCGAAGGTGATGGTGGACCCGACGGCGGGCGGCGCGTCCGTCGAGGTGCTCGGCATCCGGCTGGAGGACCCGATGTGCATGGCGACGACGGTGCCGGTCTCGTCGCAGGCCCTCAGGAAGGGGTCCCAGTGGTCGGTGTGCACCGAGGGCAGCCCGAGGTGGGGCGGGATCTCCGAGAAGGCGACGGCCCGCACCCCGCGGGCGGCGTTGCGCCGGACCTCGGCGGCGGCCAGTTCCGCGTCCCAGAGCGGTATCAGGGTGAGCGGGATGAGACGGCCCCGCGCCTCGGACCCGCACCACTCCTCCACCATCCAGTCGTTGTAGGCACGGACACCGAGCAGCCCCAGCTCGCGGTCGGCCGCCTCGGTGAAGGTCTGCCCGCAGAACCGCGGGAAGGTGGGGAAACAGAGGGCGGACTGGACGTGGTTCACGTCCATGTCGGCGAGCCGGTCGGGGACGCGGTAGGAGCCGGGGCGCATCTGCTCGTACGTGATCACCTCCAGCCGGATCTCGTCCCGGTCGTAGCCGACGGCGGTGTCGAGACGGGTGAGCGGCCGGTGCAGGTCCTCGTACACCCACCAGTCGCCGATCGGACCGTCGTCCCCCGGGGAGCCCATGACGGGGGCGAACCTGCCGCCGAGGAAGCTCATTTCCCTCAAGGGGGCGCGGACGACGCGCGGTCCGGTCTCCCGGTACCGGGAGGGGAGTCGGTCCTGCCAGACGTGCGGAGGTTCCACGGTGTGGTCGTCCACCGAGATGATCTTCGGGAAGGTCTCCATGGTGGCCACGGTAGCGCCGATCTGACGACCCGTCAGCTATCGGGCGGGGCGGATCCTGTGCAGACGGTCACCCGATGCTGACGCGCGCCCCGCGGACAAGGCAGACTGTGCCGGGCGAAACCAGCGGTACGGGCAGGGGGAGCGATGGACCGTGAGAACGGGCCGCAAGTGCCGGAGCCACGGACTCCGGTAGCGGGTTCCGGGGACGCCGACCGGCGGCCGGCCGACGAACTGCGCTTCGGCGTGCTCGGGCCCGTACGGGCCTGGCGGAACGACGAGGCACTTCCCTCGGGCTCGCCGCAGCAGCGGGCCCTGCTCGCCGCACTGCTGCTGCGCGACGGGCGCACGGCGACCGCCGCCGAGCTGATCGACGCGATCTGGGGCGACGAACCGCCCTCGCAGGCCCTGGCCGCCGTCCGGACGTACGCCTCACGGCTGCGCAAGATCCTCGACCCCGGTGTGCTCGTCAGCGAGTCCGGGGGCTACGCCATCAGGACGCATGCCGAGGCCCTGGACCTCGGCATCGCCCGGGACCTCGCAGCCGAGGCCGAGAAACTGCGGTCGGCCGGCGACCTCGGCGGGGCCCGGACCCGGATCAACACCTCCCTCGGACTGTGGGACGGCGAGGCGCTGGCCTCCGTCCCCGGGCCGTACGCCGAGACCCAGCGGACGCGCCTGGAGGAGTGGCGGCTCCAGCTGGTGGAGAACCGGCTCGACATGGACCTGGAGGTCGGCGCGCACGCGGAGGCCGTGTCCGAGCTGACCGCGCTGACGGCCGCTCATCCGCTGCGCGAGCGGCTGCGCGAACTGCTGATGCTGGCCCTGTACCGCAGCGGCCGGCAGGCGGAGGCGCTCGCCGTCTACGCGGACACGCGCCGGCTGCTCGCCGACGAACTCGGCGTCGACCCCTGCGCCGAGCTGTCCCGGCTCCAGCAGCGGATTCTCCGGGCCGACGCCGAACTGGACCGCCCGGCCGAGGAAGCCGCCCCGTCCGCGGCACCGTCCGCGCGCCCGGCACAGCTTCCGGCGACCGTTCCCGACTTCACCGGCCGCGCCTCCTTCGTCCGGGAGCTCGGCGACCTGCTCGCCGCCGCGGAGGGCTCCGTCATGGCCGTCTCGGCCCTCGCGGGCATCGGCGGCGTCGGCAAGACCACGCTCGCCGTACACGTGGCGCACGAGGCCCGGCCGCACTTCCCGGACGGCCAGCTCTACGTCGACCTCCAGGGCGCGGGTTCCCGGGCGGCGACGGCGGAGACCGTGCTGGGCGGCTTCCTGCGGGCCCTCGGCGTCGCCGACTCCGCCATCCCCGACTCACCGGACGAGCGGGCCGCGCTGTACCGCTCCACGCTCGACGGCCGGCGGGTCCTGGTCCTGCTCGACAACGCCCGCGACGCGGCGCAGATCCGGCCTCTGCTCCCGGGCACGGCCGGCTGCGCCGCCCTGGTGACCAGCCGGATCAGGATGGTGGACCTGGCGGGCGCGCACCTGGTGGACCTGGACGTCATGTCCCCGGAGGAGGCGCTCCAGCTCTTCACCCGCATCGTCGGCGCGGAGCGGGTGCGGGCGGAGCGGGAGGCGGCGCTCGACGTCGTGGCGGCCTGTGGCTTCCTCCCCCTCGCGATCCGTATCGCCGCCTCCCGGCTGGCGGCCCGCCGCACCTGGACGGTCTCGGTCCTGGCGGCCAAGCTCGCCGACGAGCGGCGCCGGCTGGACGAGCTCCAGGCGGGCGACCTCGCGGTGAAGGCCACCTTCGAGCTCGGATACGGCCAGCTGGAACCGGCCCAGGCGCGTGCCTTCCGACTGCTGGGCCTCGCGGACGGCCCGGACATCTCGCTGGCGGCCGCCGCGGCGGTCCTGGACCTCCCGCCGCACGACACCGAGGATCTCCTGGAGGCCCTGGTCGACACCTCCCTGCTCGAATCGGCGGCCCCCGGCAGGTACCGCTACCACGACCTGGTCCGGCTCTACGCGCGTGCCTGCGCGGAACGCGACGAACACCCTCCGGTGGAGAGGGAACTGGCACTGTCGCGACTGCTGGACTTCTACCTGTCGACGGCGGCGAGGGTGTACGCCATCGAGCGGCCGGGCGACCGGACGGTCGCCCATCTGGAGGCCACCCGGCACGCGGGGCTCCAGTTCACCGACCACGCCGACGCCCTCGACTGGCTGCACGCCGAGGCGGACTGCGTGCTGGCCTGTGTGCAGCAGTCCCTCGCCCCCGGCTCTCTGCGCCGGGCCGTCGACCTCCTGATGGCGACGAAGGACCTGGCCGAATCAGGCGTCAACGCCCGCCACTACGAACTGGCGGCCATGGCCGCACGGGACGCCGCCCGCACGGCCGGCGACGCCCGCTCCGAGGGCCGCGCCCGCACCACGCTCACCCAGGTCCACAGCACGGCCGGACGCTTCGAGGACGCCGACGGCGAGGCCCACCTCGCCATGGATCTCGGCCGCGCGTCCGGCGACCCCTGGACGGAGGGCAACGCGCCCAACGAGCGCGGCATCCTCGCCCTGTACGAGAACCGCCACCCGGACGCCGAGGCCCACCTGTCCCGGGCCCTGGCCGCCTTCCGCGCCGACGCGAACAGGCCGGGCGAGGCCAGCGCCCTGTGCAACCTGTCCCGGGTACACCTGGCCACCGGCCGCGTCGACAGCGCCGTCGAACTCGCCGAGCAGGGCATCGCGATCTACGAGCGGGCCGAGACCGGGCTCGCCCTGCGGCTCGCCAACGGCAAGTACGCCCTCGGACTCGCGCTGACCGCCTCGGGCCGGACCGCCCAGGCCCGTGCCGTGCTGACCGAGGCCCTCGGCGTCTTCCAGGAGAGCCGCCAGCGGCTGTGGCACGGGATGACGCTGTTCCGGCTCGCGGAGGTGCACCTCGCCGACCGCCGGCACGCGGCGGCGGCGGCCAACGCCGAGCAGGCCCTGTCCGTGCTGCACGGCATCGGCGGGGAGTGGCGCCGTGCCAACGTCCTGACCGTTCTCGGCCAGGGGCTCGCCGCCCTGGGGCAGACGGACCGGGCCCGCGTGTGCTGGACCGAGGCGCTCACGGTCTTCGAGGATCTCGGGTCCCCGGAGGCGCGGTCCGTCCGCGTCCTGCTCCACCCGGCGGCGGTCGCCTGACAGCCACCAGGCGGTTCCGACCCGGCCTGGGCGTTCATCAATCGTTTATCGGCGCACGGCACAGTGGTGTTCGTCGATCCGCCGCGTCGGGGGGCAGACGGATCGCCATGAGGCCTCACCACTAAGGTGATCGGCCCTGGATGTCCGCCCGGTGATCCACAGGGGACGCCGGTCGGACGTTCCAGCCCCATCACGCTGTACGACTTCAGGAGCTGCTCCATGGCCGACAACCTCAAGCCCACGGACTCGCACGCCACCGGCGAGGAGTTCACGACGCTGGACTCCCACGCCACCGGCACGCCGATGAAGCCGCTCGACTCGCACGCCACCGGCGAGGAGTTCACGACGCTGGACTCCCACGCCACCGGCACGCCGATGAAGCCGCTCGACTCGCACGCCACCGGCGAGCCCCTGACGTAACGGGCCGAGCCGGCCCACGGGGGATTCGGGGCCGGCTCCGAACGGGGGGACGGTCGCGGCGGCGCCATCGGGGGAGCCGCCGGGGCCGTGGTCGCCCGGGAGACCGGAGCGTCGGGATCAGGGGGGCGTCCGCGAGGTCCGGGGGGACCGGGCGGACCGAACCGGCGCGCCGCGCGACCGGGCACAGGACGAGGGGCCGGGTGAACACCCGGCCCCTCGTCCTGTGCGGGGCCGGGGCCACCGACGTCCGGCCCGCGCGGAGACGTCCGGCGCCGACGCGGGACGAGGGGCCGGGGCGCCGACGCCCGCGCCCGGCGAGCCGGGCGGGCGAATCCCGCATCGGCCGAGGCGATCAGACGGTCAGACGATCCATCCGCTGTAGATCATTTCCCAGCGCTGGACGGAGGGGGTAGGAGGGCTGGAAGGGCAGGTCCAAAGCGTCAACCAGGTCCCATTGGCCCATGAATTCCCCTTGTTGGTAACGCACTTTCCACCGTTTACGGTACGGAAACCCGCACCATCACCCGTGAAGCGCTGGGGGGAATTCGGATTTCCGTAGTCACAGGTCCAAAGGGTGAGAACAGCTCCGTTGGTGCCACTGGCGTTGCCCGAGGGAGTCAGGCACTTGCCGCTCGCCGGGTGGGTGACATATCCGTCCGCGGTCATATACCAGGTCTGAAGACTGCTTCCGGTACAGGGCCAGACCGTGACCACGGTTCCGTTGGAGGTCCTGTTGCCCTCCGGGGTGGCACAGCTGTGATTGAAGGCGTCATGGGAGACACCGAGAGTGACCTGGTTGGCGGCGCTGGCACTGGCCGCGTTGATTCCACCGAGCACGAACAACGTGAGCAGTGCCGATATCAACGCACCGATTCTACGATTCATCATATCCAATCCGGAAGTTCACTGGGCCGGGAACCAATGAGGCCAAGCCGCCTCACCCTCTCCCCGCATGAGGACCCGACACGTACGGCACGACCACTCGCCTCTCGCCGCACATGGCGCCGGAGGGGATGGAGCACCATTGGGGGCGGGCGGGGCAAGCATATGCCTTTCCCCTGTCCGATATACGACGGCGGAACGTACACGCCCCGTGAGGCACGAGGCACTCGCGCGCGAGTGATGTATGCAGAGGCGGCCACCGACGTCCGGCCCGCGCGGAGACGTCCGGCGCCGACGCGGGACGAGGGGCCGGGGTGCCGACGCCCGCGCCCGGTCCTGAGGGCGGACTCCGTCAGCGCCCCCGCAGCTCCCCCTTCACCACCTTGCCGCTCGCGTTGCGCGGCAGTTCCGCCACGAACTCGACCTCGCGCGGCACCTTGAAGTTCGCCATCTCCCGGCGCGCCCAGGCGATCAGGTCGTCGGCCGTCACCCGTGCGCCGGACCGCCGGACCGCGAACGCCTTGCCCACCTCGCCGAGCCGCGCGTCCGGGATGCCGACGACCGCGACATCGGCGATGTCCGGATGAAGGCCGAGGAGTTGCTCGATCTCGGCCGGGTAGGCGTTGAAGCCGCCGACGATGAACATGTCCTTGACCCTGTCGGTGATCCGCAGGTTGCCCGCCTCGTCCAGGACGCCCACGTCACCCGTGTGCAGCCAGCCGTCCGCGTCGACCGTGCGGGCCGTCTCCTCCTCGTCCTCGAAGTAGCCGCGCATGACGTGGTGGCCGCGCACCAGGATCTCACCGGTCTCCGACACCCGGACCTCCGTGCCGGGGATCGGGCGGCCGGAGGTCGTCGCCACGACGTCGGAGGGGTCTCCCCGGCGGCACATGGTCACGATGCCGCTCGCCTCGGACAGGCCGTACGCGGTGAGGACCGTGTCCACGCCCAGTTCGCCGCGCAGCCGCTCCACCAGCCGGAGCGGCACCACCGCGGCACCGGTGACGACCAGCCGCAGCGGTGAGAGGTCGTGGGAGGCGCGGGCGGGATGGTCCAGCAACGACTGGTGGAGGGTGGGCGGTCCGGGGAGCACCGAGACGCGTTCGGCGGCGATGTTCGCGAGGACGGTGTCCACGTTGAACACGGGCTGCGGGATCATCACCGCGCCGCGCATCAGGCAGGCGATGATCCCGGCCTTGTAGCCGAAGGTGTGGAAGAAGGGGTTCACGATGAGGTAGCGGTCGCCACGGCGCAGGCCGGCGAGGTCGGACCAGATCGCGTAGCAGCGCAGGGTCTGTGCGTGGGTGATGACCACGCCCTTGGGGCGGCCCGTGGTCCCCGAGGTGTAGACGAGGTCCGAGGGGTCGTCGGGGCCCACCGCGTCGGCCCGCGCGCGGACCCGCGAGGAGGGGACCCGGTCGCCTTCGGCCAGGAACGCCTTCCAGGTCAGATAGTCGTCCGGCGCGCTGTCCGCCAGGACGACCACCTTCTCCAGGTGGGGCAGCCGGACGCGGGCGCGACGCAGTGAGGCCACGTACGAGGTGCCCAGGAAGGTGCCGGTGACGAACAGCAGCCGGGCGCGTGAGCGCTCCAGTACGGAGGCCGCCTCGGTCCCCTTGAAGCGGGTGTTCAGCGGGACCAGGACGGCTCCCGCGGTGACCGCGCCCAGAGCCGCGACGATCCAGTCCAGGCTGTTGGGCGCCCAGACGGCCACCCGGTCGCCCGGCCGGACCCCGGAGGCGATGCAGGCCGCCGCGGCGCGTTCGACACGCTCGCCGAGTCCGGCGTACGAGACGCGGGTGCGGCCCTCGACGACCGCCTCGTCGTCTCCGTAGCGCTCGGCCGCCGCGCGCACCAGCCTCGGTATCGATCCCCATTCCAGGTCGCCGCGCATCTCCCACCACTTCCCGCCGGAACCCACTTGCTGACTATCCGTCAGATTAGCGGTAGCCTGACGCGCTGTCAGTAATGGCCGAACGGGGAGGACACCGTGCTCAAGGACGCCACGGCCATCGTCGGGATCGGGCAGACGCCCTTCGCCAGACGGCTCCCCGAGCCGGAGAAGACCCTCGCCTGCCGGGCGATCCTCGCCGCCCTCGACGACGCCGGGATCGCCCCGTCCGAGGTCGACGCCCTCGCCTCGTACACCATGGAGGAGACCGACGAGGTCGAGGTCGCCAAGGCGATCGGCGCCGGGGACGTGACCTTCTTCTCCAAGGTCGGTTTCGGCGGCGGGGGTTCGTGCGCCACCGTCGG
The DNA here is from genome assembly GCF_035994945.1 of Streptomyces sp. NBC_01216. NCBI lineage: Bacteria > Bacillati > Actinomycetota > Actinomycetes > Kitasatosporales > Streptomycetaceae > Streptomyces > Streptomyces sp. NBC_01216. Next base: position 4,112,466 of record NZ_CP108677.1, on the reverse strand, counting down.
CCACCTCGCCGCCGCCGTCGCCACCGGACAGGCCGGCGTCGGCGTCGCCTGGCGCTCACGCAAGCGCGGTTCGGGCCCACGCCCCTGGAAGAACACCCGGACCCAGCTCCCCACCCCCGGACAGTGGACCCGGCCCTTCGGACTGCTGCGGCCCTCCGACGAGATAGGACTCCTCGCCCGCCGTTACCTGCACGAGTACGGCGCCACCCGCGACCACCTCTTCAACGTCGCGCTCGCCTGCCGCAACCGTGCCAACCAGAATCCGGCCGCCGTCATGTACGAACGCCCGCTGACCCGCGAGATGTACATGACCGCCCACTGGATCAGCGAGCCGCTCTGCCTCTTCGACAACTGCCTGGAGACCGACGGCGCGCTGGCCTGCGTCGTCGTCTCCGCGGAACGGGCCCGCGACTGCCGCCGGAAGCCGGTCTACGTCCACTCCGTCGCCCAGGGACTGCCCGCCCAGCACCACGGGATGGTCAACTACTGGAACGACGACCCGCTGACCGGCCCGGCCTGGACCGCCGCCCGGCAGCTCTGGAAGCAGGCAGACTTCGGACCGCGGGACGTGGACGTCGCCCAGATCTACGACGCCTTCACCCCACTCGTCCCGCTCTCCCTCGAGGGCTACGGGTTCTGCTCCCGGGGCGAGGGGGCGGCCTTCACCGAGGGCGGCGCCCTGGAGATCGGCGGCCGGCTGCCCCTGAACACCGGCGGCGGCGGCCTCTCCGAGGCGTACGTCCACGGCTTCAACCTGATCAACGAGGGCGTCAAACAGCTCCGGGGCACCTCCACCGCCCAGGTCCCGGATGCCGCCACCTGCCTGGTCACGGCCGGCGAGGGGGTTCCCACTTCGGCGATTCTGCTGCGAGCGTGAGGAGTTGAGGCACGGATGCTGACACCGGTGGTCGACGAGGACGGCGCCCCCTTCTGGGAGTACACCGCCCGGGGCGAGCTGCGCGTGCAGAGCTGCGCGGCGCCGGAGTGCGGTGAACTCCGCTTCCCGCCCCGCCCCTGCTGCCCGTGCTGCCAGTCCTTCGACAGCGTGTGGCGCCCGATGTCCGGACGCGGCCGGATCTGGTCCTTCGTCCTGCCCCATCCGCCGCTCCTGCCCGACTACGCCGCCCAGGCCCCGTACAACGTCGTCGTCGTGGAACTCGCCGAGGCACCCCGCATCCGCCTCGTCGGGAACGTGGTCGCCGCCCCGGACGCTCCCCTGGACTCGGTCGACCCGGCCCGGCTGCGGATCGGCGCGGCCGTGCGGGTCGTCTTCACCGACGTCGACGGCTTCGCCGTACCGCGCTGGCTGCTGGAGCGCGGATGAGCATCACCGTCGCACGCGACGAGGAGACCGGGGTCGCCGTCGTCACCCTCGACCGTCCGGAGAAGCACAACGCCCTGACCCTGGGGATGGCCCGCGAACTGGCCGCCGTCTGGCGCGGGTTCCGCTACGAGGACGCCGTCCGGGCGGTCGTCGTCACCGGCGCCGGGCAGCGGGCCTTCTGCACCGGCATCGACCGCGCCGCCGAGGTCCCGCAGCCCTCCTCCCCGTACACGATCGACGATCCGCTGCTCACCGTCGGCCCGAAGGCGAACGATCTGTGGAAGCCCGTGATCGCGGCCGTGGAGGGGATGGCCTGCGGCGGGGCGTTCTATCTCCTCGGGGAAGCGGAGTTCCTGGTCGCCGGCGAAGGGGCCGCCTTCTTCGACCCGCACACGGCCTATGGCATGGTCAGCGCCTTCGAGACCGTCCACATGGCGCAGCGGATGCCGTTCGGGGAGGTCGCGCGGATGGCGCTGACCGGGACCGCCGAGCGGATCTCGGCCCGGCGGGCCTACGAGACGGGTCTGGTCTCCGAGCTCACGGAGCCCGGCGGGGCACTGGCCGCCGCCCGACGGGTCGCCGCCGTCATCGCCTCCTACCCCACGGAGGCCGTCCAGGGCACGGTCCGCGCCCTGTGGTCGGCCAAGGAGGCCGGCCGCGCGCCGGCCCTCGCCCTGGCACCCCATCTGGTCACGCTGGGGAACCTGCCACCCGAGCGGCAGGCCGGGCTGTTCGCCCGGCGCCGCGGCGGGCACCGCCTGCGCTGACCGACCCCGGGGGGCTCGGCCCGGCGGAGCCGCCACACGGCGGCTCCCGCACCCGGCGCCCTACTCGCGCACCCGCGCGTCGGACACCCGGCAGTCCTTCACCCGGTCGACGGCCCTCGGGGTCCTCATCGCGACCTCGAAGGTCTTCGTCTCCCCGGCCTCGACCGTGATCACCCGCTCGGCGGTGTCGACCCGCGCACCCTGGGCGTCCTCGAAGGCCAGGATGACCGCGTAGGTCTGCGCGACGCTCTCGCGGGAGGTGATCCGCAGGGTGGAGGTGGTGTCCGCCTTGCGGGCCGGCTTGGAGCCGCGCTTCTTCTGTTCCGGCCGGACGCAGTCCACGACCACGACCTCGAACCGTTTGCTCGGCGACGCCTCGACCGTGGGGGCGGCGGTCGCGTGCTGCGACCCGCCGCCCGCGTCGTCGGAGTCGTAGTCGTCGTTCCGCTTCCGGGAGTGGGAGCAGCCGCCGCCGGAGTCCCCGGACGTGCTGCCGCCCCTGCTCTTCCCGCTCCTGCTCTTCGAGCTCTTGCTCGTGCCGCTGCCGCTGCTCGTCTGGAAACCGGTCAGTGCCAGTGCGACCGCCGTGAGTGTCACAGCGAGCCTGAGTCCCCGCTTCCGTGCCGTCCCCGTCGTCATGTCGAGCCCCCGTGCCGTCTGTCGTGTTCGCGCCAGCCTAGTGCCACGCCGGGCGGTGTCCGGCGTGATGAAGACGCCGGATCGGCCTCGTCCGGGGGCTGTTCGGCCGATGCGGCGCGGCCCGTCGCGGGCGGCGCGGCCGGCCCGCGCCGGTCCGCCCGGCGCCACGTGGCAGGCCGTCGCCGCCCGGCGTAGCGTCGGGAGCGAGAGCCGGACCGAAGGAGGCCGATCGATGATCCGCAATGTCATCGGCTCGGTCCTGGCCCTCGCCGGAGCGACGGCCGCCGTCTGGAGCCCCTTCCGTGCCTGGTACGACGGCCGTCACGGCAGCGACTACCGCATCGACGACCTCTTCACCGGCATCACCGACGCGCAGGCGGAGGTGATCGGCTCGATCCTGCTCCCCTTCGCGTTCGCGGCCCTGGTCACCGTGCTCGGCGTGGTGCTCCGGTCCCGGACACTGGTGGCACTCGCCGGGCTGATCGTGCTCGGCTTCACCATCCTGTGGATGGTGCGGGTGGGCCAGGCCGAGGGCGGCCTGACGGTCGGCGGCGACGGTACGGGGCTGGGCGACGGCGTCGCGAACGCCGTCGGAGGCGGGATTCTCCTCCTGCTGGGCGCGGTGGTCATGTCCGGGCGCGGCAGGACGCGCACCGCCCGGCTCGACACCCCGCCCCGTCCCGCGCCCGCGTATCCGCCCCCGGAAGGCGACGGAACCGGCGGTCGCGGTCATCCCGCGCCGGACACCTACCCGGGCCCGCCCCCGTCCTCCGCGCCCACACGGACGATGGAGGAACCGTACGGGCCGCCCTCGTGGGAGCCGGAGGGAGAGCGGCGGGACGAGGGGCCGCCGTCAGGGCGGCGGCCCTGACGACACCGGCCGCGCCGCCGCCGGGCCGGACCGCCCGGGACCGGCCCCGCACCACCGGGGCCCGCTCAGGGGACCCGACAGGCTCTCAGCTCAGGAGCGGGCCGCGGACCGTCCCGTGGCCGTGCCCTTGACGGCGTCCAGGGCGTACACGCACCGGTCCTTGCTGCACGCGTACACGACCCCGTCACGGGCCACCGGCGAACCGGTGATCTCACCGCCGGTCGCCAACTTCCAGCGCAGCTGGCCGCCCGTCGCGTCCAGCGTGTAGAGGACGTGGTCGGCGGAGCCGAAGTGCACCCGGCCGTCGGCGACGACCGGGGCGCCGATCAGCTCCCCGCCCGCCGCGAACCGCCACTTCGGGGTGCCGGTGACCGCGTCGAGCGTGTACAGCGCGCTTCCGCTGCCGACGTGCACGTTGCCGTCGACGACCAGGACCGGCTCGACCGACTGGCGGGCCTCGGTGGCGATCCGCCAGCGGTCCTGGCCGGTGGCCGCGTCCAGCGCGTAGACCGTGCCGAGGTAGTCGGCGAGATAGACGCCGCCGCCGGTGACGGCCGGCCCGGGGGCGAAGACCGGCGGGGAGAGGAAGACCGCGGGTGCCTCGAAGTGCCAGCGGACGTGTCCGCCGGCGATGTCGATCGACAGCACCCGGGTGCCGGCCGCGACGTACACGCAGCCGTCCTCGGCCGGTGCCACCCGGACCGGGACACCGCCGCAGGAGGCGGCGTCGCCGACCGGGTACGACCAGCGCTCGGCACCGCTGCGCGCTTCCAGGGCCCACAGCCGGGCGTCCCGCCAGACGTACACCGTGTCGCCGTGGACGGACGGGCCGGCCTCCGGGGTCTCGAAGTCGCTCTGCGCGCCGGTGACCTCCCACAGCTTGGCTCCGGTGGACGCCTCCCACGCCTGGACCCCGCCGCCCCGGGTACCGGTCACCAGCGTGCCCCGGTCGACCTGAAGCGAGTACACCCACGCGTCCGTCGCGAGACGCCAGCGCTCGCCGCCGTCGGAGGAGTCGAGCGCGTACAGCGTGGGACCGTCGGAGGCGTGGATGCGACCCTGTTCCACCGCCATGGACCAGGCCACGTCGCGGGTCTTGAACTGGCGTCGGCCGCTGGCCACGTCCAGGGCGTGCACCTCGAAGGACGTCACGTACAGCAGGTCGCCGTCGACGACCGGGGTGCCCCAGACGTCGTTCGACATCCGGAAACGCCAGGGCCGCCAGAGACCCGGCTCCTGCTGCTGGGCCGGGGACGGGCCGTCGGCGGGCGGGGCGGGCGAGGGCAGCGGCCGGGCACCCGGGGGCGGACCTGGCTCGGTGCCGTTCGCCCCGCCGGGCGGACGGATCCAGCCGGTGGCCGGACCGGCTCCGGCCCCCAGACCGAAGGTGGCGCGGGTGTCGGCGACCCGGGGCCCCGGCCCGATCGGGACGGTGGCCCCGGCGAGCCGGACCGGACCGCCGCCCTCCGCGGGACCGGCGTGCCGGCCGGCCGGGACGGGGTGGCCGTTCCCACGGGGGTCCGCGCCCCCTTCCGGTGCGGGCCGGGGCGGGCGCGGCGGTACGGGCGGCGCGGGCGGTGCGGAGACCGGCGCGGGGAGACTCGTCCGGCCGCCGCGGCGGTGCTCGATCATCGCGGTGGCGCTCTGCGGCAGCCAGGCGGAGGCCGTGCCGCTGTCGTCGCTGCCCGAGCCGAAGAGGTGCGGGGCGAGCTGCGCCTGGAGGTCGGCCGGGGAGGGGCGGCGAGAGACGTCCATCTGCATGCAGGACTCGATGAGCGGGCGCAGCTCGTCCGGCAGTCCTTCCAGGTCAGGGCCCTCGCGCAGCAGCATGAAGACGGTCTCGACCGGGTTGGCACCGTGGAACGGGGCATGGCCGGTGGCGGCGAACACCAGCATCGACCCCAGCGAGAACACGTCGCTGGCGCCGGTGACGCTGCGCGAGTCGCGGGCCTGCTCGGGAGACATGTACGCGGGCGTGCCGACCGCGACGTTGGTCATGGTCAGGCGGGTGTTGGAGACCCCGGAGGCGATACCGAAGTCGATCACCCGCGGCCCGTCCTCGACGACCAGGACGTTGGACGGCTTCAGGTCGCGGTGGACCAGACCCGCGCCGTGGATGGACTGCAGGGCCTCGGCGACACCGGCGGCCAGCCAGCGCACCGCCTGGGCCGGCAGCGGCCCGCACTCGTTCACTATTTCCTCGAGAGAGGGCGCGGGAACGTAGGCGGTGGCCAGCCAGGGCACGGCCGCCCGCGGGTCGGCGTCGACGACGGCCGCCGTGTAGAAACCGGAGACGGCCCGCGCGGCCTCGACCTCACGGGTGAATCGGACGCGGAACAGCTGGTCCTCGGCGAGTTCGGTCCGCACGGTCTTGATCGCCACCCGACGCCCGGACGCCGAGCGTGCGAGGTACACGAGACCCATGCCACCTGCGCCGAGCCGGCCCAGCACCTCGAAAGGCCCGATCCGTCTCGGGTCGTGCTGCGTCAGCTGCTCCACTTGCCTGCCACCTCCCCGTACGGGCCATGAGAATACGGCCCCGTGGCCCTGATTCTTCCTGTCCGGGGCGGTGGTGGCGAACCCGGGGGCGGATCGGGGTGTCCTATCTCATTTCGCCGGGCTCCCCGCCGGCCGGCGACCCCGGTCCGGGAGCGGGCCGGGGGCCGTCCGCCGAGCCCGGCCCGGTGCCGGCGCCCCGGACCGGGCCGGTGCCGGTTCCGGGCGCGCCGCCGGGAGTGTCGCGCGCCTCGGAGGCGTCGGGGGTGCCGGGAGCGTCGGAGTCGGCGGGGACGGTTCCCTCGGACGCGGACGCGGACTCGGACTCGAGCCCGGCGCCCGGCTCGGCCGCAGCCTCGGCCGGACCGGCCGGGGGGTCCGCGGCGGTGGGCTCGGCCAGGACCGCGAAGCGCGCGCCCTGGTTGTCGTGCAGGACGGCGATCCGGCCGTGCGGGGTGTCGAAGGGCGGGTTGGTGACGCGTCCGCCGAGCCGGACGGCCGTGGCGCAGGTCTCGTCGCAGTCACGGACGGCGAAATAGACCAGGATGTGGCCGGGCATCGCCGCCGGGAACGCCTCGGTGAGCACGGCCCGGCCGCCGAAGGCGGTGTCCTGCTCGGAGCGGGAGCCGGGCGGAGACCAGACCCGGTAGTCGAATCCGCTGTCCCGGCCCTCCTCGGCCGCCTCGATCTGGCGGCCCAGGTAGCCGAAGACGGAGGCGTAGAAGGTGTCGACCGCGTCCCGCTCCCGCGTGTAGACCTCCATCCAGCAAAAGGAACCGGGCCGCATCGTCTTCTCGAAGCCGTCGTCCTCCCCCGTCTGGCGCAGTCCGAAGACCGCGCCGCCGGGATCGGCGGCGAGCGCCATCACGCCGAACGGGCCGACGGGATAGGGCTCCATGATCATCCGCCCGCCGGCGGCCTTGATCCGGGCGGCGAGCGTGCCGGCGTCCGAGGTGGCCAGGTAGACCGTCCAGGTGGTCGGCATCCTGCCGTCCCGCTTGGGCAGGAGTCCGGCCACCCGTTCGCCGTCGCTGAGGGCCTCGTCCCGGTCGGCGTCGAAGGTCCAGCCGAAGAGTTCGCCGTAGAACCGCTTGCCCGCCTCGAGGTCGGGAAGCTGCGCGTCCACCCAGCACGGGGTGCCCTCCGTGAATGCGGCCATGGCTCCACGCTAGGCCCGGAAGTCCGGCACCGCACCCCTCGAAATGCTGACATAGGGGCAGATGGGGGCCTGCCGGGCCGGGCGCTTCCCGGCTTGTCCACCGAAGTTGTCCACAGGCTGTTGATAATCCCGTTCGAGCAGGGAACACCAGGCCGGGGGCCGCGGGGCGCGGCCGACGCGGCCGCGCGGGACACGACCGGCCCGATGGAACGCCCGGACAGCCCCCTCCCGGGTCCCCGAGGGGCCCGCACCCCATTTGCAGTCGGCCGAATCGCGCGCCGATCACCCGTCGGTAAGCTGACGGCATGACAGGACAAGTACGCACCGTCGACGGCCGCGTGGCCGGACGACGCGGTCAGGCGACGCGGCAGAAGCTGCTCGACTGCCTCAGCGAGATGCTCAGCTCCTCGCCGTACCGGGACGTCAAGGTCATCGACGTGGCCCGGAAGGCGGGCACTTCCCCCGCGACCTTCTACCAGTACTTCCCCGATGTCGAGGGCGCCGTCCTCGAGATCGCGGAGGAAATGGCCAAGGAGGGAACGGGATTGACCGAACTGCTCTCCGGCCGTTCCTGGGTCGGCAAGGCCGGCTGGACGACCTCCGAGGAACTCGTCGAGGGTTTCCTGGACTTCTGGCGCAGGCACGACGCGATCCTGCGCGTGGTGGACCTCGGGGCCGCCGAGGGCGACAAACGCTTCTACAAGATCAGGATGAAGATCCTCAACTCCGTCACCAACTCCCTGACGGACGCGGTGAAGGAACTCCAGGCGAAGGGCAGGGTCGACAAGGACGTCAGCCCCGCGGCGATGGCGGGCTCCCTGGTCGCCATGCTGGCCTCGGTCGCCGGCCACCAGAAGGGGTTCCAGACCTGGGGCGTGAAGCAGGCCGAACTGAAGCCGAACCTGGCGCTGTTGGTCCATCTGGGCATCACGGGGAAGAAGCCCGTGAAGTAGCCCGCGCCGTGTCCCCTTCATCCGTCCTGTCGCGCCGACGGCGGTCCTCCCGCGAGACACCGCCGTCGGCGTTCCCGTGTCCGGCCCCGCCGCGGGCGGGCGCGGCACGGGCACGGCCGGAGCGGGGCCGGACCCCCGCGGATCACGCGGGGGCGGACACCCGTCACCACAGGCCGGGCCCGGCGAAGCCCTGGCGTCACGGCGGACCGGGGTCAGGCTCCCGCCGCGTCAGCCGGAAGAGCCGGATCTCCCGCTCCACCCGCGCCTGGTAGATCGCGTACGGCGGCCAGAACTCCAGCGCCACCCGCCAGGCCGCCGCCCGCCGGTCCCCGGTCAGCAGTTCCGCCCGCACGGGAATCGCCTCCCCCCGCCAGCTCACCTCCGCGTCCGGGTTCCTGAGCAGGTTGCCGGTCCAGGCGGGATGCCCCTCACGCCCGAAGTTGGACCCGATCAGCAGCCAGCCACCGGAGGGCTCCGGCACGCAGGCCAGCGGCGTCCGCCGGGGCAGCCCCGACCTGGCCCCGCGCGCGGTGAGGACCACGCCCGGCAGCATGCGGGCGCTCGGCAGCACCCTCCCCCGGGTCAGCCGGTGCACCGCCCGGTCCAGCGCCGGCACGACGTGCGGCGCCACCTTGGAGAAGGCGCGGGTGGAGGACACCTTCCGCATCATGCGTACGCCGATGCTCGCCATCAGTGGGCCACCTCCCGGGCAGCGTCGCCGAACAGGCCCGTCGCCTCGGCCGCGCGGGCCCGCAGCCGGTGGACCGGCCCGAAGAGCAGCTCGTCGGCCGCCGCCCGCTTGAAATACAGGTGTGCCTCGTGTTCCCAGGTGAAGCCGATGCCCCCGTGGAGCTGGATCGTGTCCGCCGCCACCGCCCGCAGCGCCTCCAGGGCCGAGGCGAGGGCGAGCCCGGCGGCCCCGGGCTCGCACGTGGCACGGTGCGCCAGGGCACGCGCCGACTCCAGCAGGACGTACAGGTCCGCCAGCCGGTGCTTGACCGCCTGGAAGGAGCCGACGGGGCGGCCGAACTGCTCGCGGACCCCGACGTACCCGACCGTCCGGTCCAGGGCCGCCTGGGCCGCGCCGACCGTCTCGAACGCGAGGACCAGGGCCGCCGTCCGCCCCACGGCGGCCAGCGCCGCCGGCAGGCCCGGCCCGGCGGGAGGGTCCTCCCCGAGCGGTTCCGCCTCGACGTCCCTCAGCCGGACGACCGCCTGGGGGCGCGTCGCGTCGAGGGTCGGCCGGCGCACCCGGACCAGGCCCGCCGCCCCGTCCGTCACGAGGAACAGCCGGGTCCGGCTCCGCGCGAAACCGCCGATGTGCGCGGCGACCACGAGCAGCCCGGCGCTGTGCCCGTCGAGGACCTGCGCCACCTCCCCGTAGAGCCGCCAGCGACCGTCCACCCTCCGCCCCTGGACACCCCCGGCCCGGCCTCCCCCGGCCCAGGAGCCGTCGGCGGCGTCCCCGGTGAGCCCGAGGGCTCGCGCGAGCGAGCCGCCCGGGACGGCGAGGGCGCAGGTCAGCGAGCCGTCGGCGATGCGCGGCAGGAGCTCCGCGCGCTGCGCCACACCGCCCAGGGCGGCGATCAGCGGGGCGGCGAGGACGGCGGTCGCCAGGAGCGGCGACGGCGCGAGCACCCGGCCGGTCTCCTCACAGGCGAGGGCCAGTTCGACGGGTCCGCAGCCGACTCCCCCGTACTTCTCGGGCAGGGCGAGGCCGGACAGCCCGAGGGCACCGGACATCCGGCTCCACAGACCGGCGTCATAGCCCGCGGGGGTCGCGACGGCGGCACGGACCTCGGCGGGTCCGCAGTGCGTGGCGAGCAGTTCGCGCAGGGTGCGGCGGATCTCGTCCTGCTCCTCGGTGAAGGCGGCGTCCATGGGCTCCCCTCCATATCTGACGGCGCGTCATATTAGGCCGGGGCGCGACAGAAGCACAGGGCCGGGGGTCGACGGGATCGGCGCACCGCGCGAAACGGGGCGGCGGTGCGGGCGCCCACACCGCACGGACCCTCGCGCCCGCACCCTGCCCGCCGAACCGCATCTGATGTACCGTCAGATTCATGTCCACCCCTTCACGGAAGCGCGCCGGGCGCCGCGTCGCCGTCGTCGGCGTCTCCCTCTCCGACGGTGGCCGCGTCGACGGCGCCACTCCCTACGCCCTGCACGCCCAGGCCGCCCGCCGCGCCCTCGCCGACAGCGGACTCGGACGCTCCGCGATCGACGGCCTCGCTTCGGCGGGCCTGGGCACCCTCGCCCCGGCGGAGGTCGCCGAGTACCTCGGCCTGCGCCCTCGCTGGGTCGATTCGACCGCGGTCGGCGGCGCCACCTGGGAGGTGATGGCCGCCCACGCGGCCGACGCCATCGCCGCGGGGCACGCCGACGTCGTCCTGCTGGTCTACGGCTCCACCGCCCGCGCGGACATCAAGGCGCGGCGCCGGACCGCGAACCTCTCCTTCGGCGCACGCGGCCCGCTGCAGTTCGATGTGCCGTACGGCCACACCCTCGTCGCGAAGTACGCGATGGCCGCCCGCCGACACATGCACACCTACGGCACGACCCTGGAACAGCTCGCCGAGGTCGCCGTCCAGGCGCGGGCGAACGCGTCCGCCAACCCGGAGGCGATGTTCCGCGAACCGATCACCGTGGACGAGGTGCTGGGCGGCCCGGTGATCGCCGACCCGTTCACCAAGCTGCACTGCTGCGTCCGCAGCGACGGCGGCTGCGCGGTGCTGCTGGCGGCCGAGGAGTACGTACCCGACACGGCGAAGGCCCCGGTCTGGGTCCTCGGCACCGGCGAGTACGTCTCGCACACCTCGATGTCGCAGTGGCCCGACTTCACGCTCTCCCCGGCGGCGGTCAGCGGCCGGCTGGCCTTCGAGCGGGCGGGGGTACGACCCGCGGACATCGAACTCGCCCAGATATACGACGCGTTCACCTATATGACGCTGGTGACACTGGAGGATCTGGGGTTCTGCCCGAAGGGCGAGGGCGGCGCCTTCGCCGGGAAGGGGCACCTCACGGTGGGCGGTGGCGGGCTGCCGGTGAACACCGACGGAGGCGGACTGTCGGCCTGCCACCCGGGCATGCGGGGTCTGTTCTTGCTGGTGGAGGCGGTGCGACAACTGCGCGGGGAGGCGCCGGGGGCGCAGGTCCGCAGGCCGGACGGAAGCCTGCCGGAGCTGGCGGTGGCCTCGGGCACGGGCGGCTGGTTCTGCTCCTCGGGAACGGTGGTGCTCGGCCGCGGCTGAGAGCCTGCCGGGTGACCTTCGAACGGCAGGCGGGCGCGGCCTGGTGTGTTCGATTCCAAGGCCCCGGGAGGTCGCTGTAGCGGAGCTACTGAGGCATGTCGGCAACGCCGGCAGCGTGCGTGCCAGGGCGTGACCGCCCGGCCAGAGGCCACCCGAAAGGCACTGAGCCCGACTCCCTTCCGGCCGAGCACCGTTTGAACGAGTTCGAAAATCGCTTCCGGTGTCTCCGGTGACGCTGTTAGGATCACGCTTTCGGGCGGATTCCGCCGCAGGGGACGGACCGGACCAGTCGGCCGTAGCGGCGCCCGCCCCAGCCTGACCAGGCATTTCCAAGGGGGAAGCAGCATGCGCCGTCACGCGCGCGTCCACACGCGCGGATCACTCGCGATGATCGTCACCCTGGGCGTCACGGCCGGCCTGTGCGCCGCCACCGCGGGGCCCGCCGCCGCCGACACCTCGGCGCCGGCCGCCGTGGACGAGACGGTGATTCCCGCCCCCGGCCGCTACAAGCCACGCGACGAGCTCCTGTGGCACGCGGGCACCCGTGGCTACGCGCACCGGATGGAGGGCACCGGTACCGTCTGGACCGACTTCGCGACCGGGACCCACACGCCCATCCCCACCCCGCGGCCCGAGGACCACTCGGGGCTCTCGACCACGATCGACTCCGTTCCCGCCGACCAGCCCCGCACCCTCACCGTCTCCGACCTGGCCACCGGATCACGGAAGGCGATCACCCTTCCGGGCGGGCAGATCTGGGCCAAGGCGTACAACGCCGACACGGCCGTCACCTACACCGAGGGCAGGGATGGCACCCCGGCCTCGGTGACCCTGTGGCAGTCGTCGGCCGACGGCACCACGGTCGAGCGGGCCGTCGCGAAACCGCCCGCGGCCACGGGCCGGCTCTTCGTCCTCGCGCAGGACACCCGGGGCGCGCTCGTACGGTTCCGCGACGACGGCGGCACCCTCTACCTGCTCGACTACGCCTCCGCCACCGTGAAGCCCCTGCCGGAGAGGTTCGCCCCGACCTTCTCCTACTCGCTGGGAGAGCGGCACATCGTGGCGCACGCGAGCTACGCGGACGAGCTGCTCTCCGTTCCGCGGGCCGACCTGACGGCGGCCCCCGTCACCACCGACCTCCCCGGGGCCACCGGCGCGGAGGGCCCCGGCGAGCGCTTCTCCGTCGTCGGCGACACCCTGCTCTTCCAGCGCACGCTGACCTACCCGGAGAACGGCTACGAGCAGGGCAACGCCGTGCGGGCGATCCCGGTCGGAGGGGGCCCCGTCACACGGGTCCTCGCGCGGGCCGAGGACGACTCGTTCGTCCGCACACCGGAGGGTGACGTCCTCGTCGTGGGCGGCGGCGGAAGCGGCGACTGGGCCCTGCGGCGGATCACCGTCGACTCCGGCGGCGCGGTGAAGGCGACGCCCGTCCGCGCGCTCCCCCCGGTCCCGGCGACCCTGCGTGGTCTGGCGCTCGGCGGCGGACGCCTGAGCTACCTCGCCGACACCGAGCGGGACGGCATGGACGGCCTGTACGACCTGGACACGAAGGCGGCCACGCCGCCCGCCCCGAAACTGCGGATGAGAGTGATCAACGCGTCGGCGGGCCTGGCCTCACTCGGCGACGGCCAGTCGGCCTACGCGGCGAGCACGCGCGTCAATTCGCCGACCACCACCAGCACCTTGCGCAGCATCCGACTTCCCACCTCCGCAGGGGTGGTGGACGGCTCCGGCCGGTACGTCCTGGCCCAGAACGGCACCACCGCGTACGTCGGGGACCTGGAGAACCACAACATCCACACTCCGGACGTGCCGTTCACCACGGACTCGGCCGCGGCGCTGTGGGACACCAAGGTGTGGAAGCCCGCCGCCACGGCGGGTCAGGTCGACGCCTACGACCTCGGGACGAAGAAGACCTCGGCCGCCGTCGACATCAAGTCCGGCTGCCGGCCCACCGAACTCCAGGCCGTCGGCCGCTGGCTCTACTGGGCCTGCGGAGCGGACAAGGCGGGCGTCTACGACCGGACCCTGAAGAAGAGCGTGGCCGTGCCCGCCGGTGAGGCCCTGCTCGGCGACGGCTACGTCGTCCGCCACGAGGGTGACAAGCTGAAGCTGACCGACGCGGCCACCGGGCTGACCACCGACTTCGCCGACCTCCGGGCCTCCTCCGGTTCGGGCCGCCGTGAGACGTGGACCGTCGACAGGTTCGGGGGCGGTGTCGCCTACCTCGACGCCGCACGGGACATCCGGGTCCGCCAGGTGCCGGTGTCCGCGCAGCCGATGGCCGCCCTGGCCTCGTCGGTCCCGGCGTACCTGTCCTTCGGTGACCGCGTCGGCCTCGAACCGGACGTGGAGTGGAAGCCCGTATGGCGCTTCTCCCGGCAGGTCGGCCCCTGGCGCCTCACGGTCAAGGACCGCGACGGCGTGGTGGTGCGCAGTACGGGCGGCGACCGCGGCGACGGGGCCGCGGTCCGGGCGGTCTGGGACGGGCACGACACCCAGGGGCGCGGCCTGCTGAACGGCACATACCACTGGTCGCTGGAAGTCCTCCCGGTCGGCGGGACCGCCCCCGCCGAGCAGCGGACGCTGACCGGCACGGTGCGGCTGGCGGGCAGCTCGGCGACGACGGTCCCGGGCACGTTCGCCCCCCTGACGCCGACCCGGATCATGGACACCCGCACCGGCCTCGGCGTGCCGCGGGGCAAGCTCGGTGCCGGCGGCTGGACCCGGGTCAAGGTCACGGGCACGGCGGGCGTCCCGGCGACGACGGTCACGGCCGTCGTCCTCAACGTCACCGCGACCAATCCGACGGCTTCCAGCTTCGTCTCCGTGTACCCGGGCGGCACCCCGCGCACCAGCGCGTCCAACCTCAACTTCGCGGCCGGCCGGACCGCCGCGAACCTGGTGACGGTGCCGGTGGTCAACGGCTACGTCGAGTTCTTCAACAAGAACGGCGCGGTCGATCTGCTCGCCGATGTCGCCGGGTACCACACCGAGCGCTGGGGCGGCGCGCTGTACCAGCCGGTCACGCCGAAGCGCCTGATGGACACCCGTGACGGCACCGGCGTCCCGAAGGCCAAGGTCGGACCGGGCAGGACCGTGACACTGCCCGTCACCGAGCCGGGTGTGCGGGCCGTCGTCCTCAACGTGACGGCGACCGCGCCGACGGCGACCGGCTTCGTCTCGGTCTACCCCTACGGCACCGCGCGGCCGACGGTCTCCAACCTCAACTTCACCGCCGGCCGGACCGTGCCCAACCTCGTGGTCGTGCCCGTCGAGGACGGCAAGGTCACCTTCTACAACCACGCGGGCACCGTCGACCTCATCGCCGACGTCTCCGGCTACTACAAGGACGCCGGGTCCCGCTTCACCGGCATGCAGCCCAGGCGCCTGATGGACACCCGCGACGGCACCGGTGTCCCGAAGGCGAAGGTGGGCGCGGGCAAGACGGTGACGCTGGAGGTCGGGACGAAGTACACCGCCGTCGTTCTCAACGTGACCGCCACCGACCCGACCGCGGCCGGCTTCGTCTCGGTCTACCCCTACGGCACCCAGCGGGCCGCCTCGAACCTCAACTTCACCGCCGGCCAGACCGTCCCCAACCTCGTGATCGTGCCCGTCAAGGACGGCAAGGTCACCTTCTACAACCACACCGGCACCGTCGACCTCATCGCCGACGCCGCGGGCTACTTCACCGGCTGACAACCACGGCGGGAGCCCCCCGCCACGAACCGCCCCGGGGCCGGGCCGTCCACCGCGACGACCCGGCCCCGAAACGTCCCCCCACCTGTTTGAACGGGTTCGAAAAATCCGTTTCCCTTCACCCCGACCGCTGTTACGATCACCGCCTGGGGCGGGGTGTGCCGAAGGGGACGGCGTGCACATGCCGCAACGGCCCCCGCCCTCGCCTGTCACAGGCTTCCACGGA
The DNA here is from genome assembly GCF_035994945.1 of Streptomyces sp. NBC_01216. Taxonomy (NCBI): domain Bacteria; kingdom Bacillati; phylum Actinomycetota; class Actinomycetes; order Kitasatosporales; family Streptomycetaceae; genus Streptomyces; species Streptomyces sp. NBC_01216. Next base: position 4,097,075 of record NZ_CP108677.1, on the reverse strand, counting down.
GGGGAATCCCTTGAACATTCACGCCCACGCACCACGACGCGCGCGGAGAAACAAAGCCTTAACCCTCGCCACGGCCCTCGGCATCACCGCCGGCATGTGCGCCGCGGCCACGGGAACGGCGACCGCCGCCGGGCCGACGCCCACGCACGACGCCCGCGCCGCGAACGCCGCGGCCGACGTCGTGGTCCAGGACCCGGGTCGCTTCCAGCCCCGGCAGGAGGAACTGACGCAGGCCGGGAGCACCGGCTACGCCCACCGGCGGGAGGGCACGCCCGGCTATCTCTGGACGGACGGGGCCACCGGCGCCGAGAGGTCGATCACCGACGACGAGGCCGCGGGCCACTCCGGTCTTCACGTCAGGGCCGAGGCCGGCCGCGTCACGGTGACGGATCTCGCCACCGAGCACACGGCCCTCACGCTCGCGCTGCCCGAGGGCCGGACGTTCGGCGGCGCCTACACCGCGGACACCGTGCTGACCACCGGACGCGACGCCCAAGGGCGTTATGACGCCTTCCAGTTGCTCCGGGTCGTCAACGGCCACGTCGTCGAACAGCCGGTGACGGGCCTCCCGGGAACCTTCGGCGAGCTGCGGGTCGTCACGCAGGACACCCGGGGCGCCGTCCTGAGCACCTGGCAGCCGGGGCACCTGTCCGAGGCCCAGTACCTCCTCGACTACGCGACCGCCACGCTGAAGCCGGTGGCGATGTTCGGCGAGGGAATCGACGTCTCGCTGGGCGAGACCCGCATCGGCTACTACGACTCCACCGCGGAGAAGCTGTTCTCGGCTCCGCGCACCGACCCCACGACGGTCGACGAGACCCCGCTCACCACGGCGGAGAACGCCGACGACTTGGGCCCGTTCACCGCCCTGGGGAAGTGGATCGTCTTCACCCGGAAGGTCCCGGCCTACAAGGATCTGCGCGGTGGGGCGCTCCAGGCCGTACACATCGGCACCGGTCTGACCAAGGAACTGCTCCCGCACGCCGGCGGGCACTTCGCCACCACCCCTGACGGTGGCCTCCTGGTCACCGGCGGCACGGGCAGCTCCGACTGGGCGGTGCGCCGCGTCGACCTCGCCCCCGACGGCACTCCGCGCGTCACGACGGTCCGCGAGGTCCCGCGCGTCCGGTCGGCGGACCGGGGCCTCGCGCTGGCCGCCGGACGGCTCAGCTTCCTCGCCCGGAACTCCGAACTCCACGAGGAGACGGGGCTCTACGACGCCGACACCACCGCGTCGTCCACACCCACGCCGACGCGGCGCCTCTCCCTGATCCCGTACGAGCCCGGTCTGGCCGGTCTGGGCGACGGCGAGTCGGTCTTCTCGGCGGGGCCCCGCGTCCACGCCCCGCTCACCGGTTCGGAACTCCGCACGGCGGAGCTGCCCGGAAACGGCCGGGTCGTCGACGGAGCGGGCCGCTACGTCCTCGCGCGGAGCGGTGACACCACCTGGGCCGTCGACCTGGAGAACCCCGACGACACGACGCCGGACGTGAAGCTGACGCTCACGGACTCGGCCGCGGCCTTGTGGGACACCAAGGTGTGGAAGCCCGCGGCCACCGCCGGCCGGGTCGACTCCTACGACCTGAACACCGGTGTCACCTCGGCCGCGCTCGACCTCGCGTCCGGCTGCGCGCCGACCGAGCTCCAGGCCGTCGGGCGCTGGCTCTACTGGGCCTGCGGCACGGACAAGGCCGGTGTCTACGACCGGACCCTGCGCAAGAGCGTGCCGGTGCCGGTCGGTGACGCCCTGCTCGGAGACGGCTTCGTGGTCCAGCAGGTCGACAGCGAGCTCCGGCTGACGAACGCGAGTACCGGACAGACCACCGACTTCGCCGATCTGCCGTACGGGATGTCCGAGGCGGGCCGTGGCATCGACTGGACCGTCGACAAGTTCGGCGGCGGCGTGGCCTTCGTCGGCACGGACGGCGACATCCACGTCCGGCAGACCGGCGTGACACCCCAGCCGCTCGCCCGGCTGGAGCAGTCCGTCGAGCCGCTGGTCTTCGAGGGCGCGGGCGTGGAGCCGCTGCCCGCCGTGTGGTCGCCCGTGTGGCGCTTCTCCAAGGCGGTGGGCTCCTGGCAGGTGCGCGTCGCCAAGGGCAACGGCGAGACCGTCCGCACCTACAGCGGAGAGCGGGGGGCCGGAGCGGCCGTCCGGGTCCGCTGGGACGGCAAGGACTCCCAGGGCCGGGGCATCGAGTCCGGGCAGTACCTCTGGGAGGTGACCGCCCATCCGCTCGACGGCCTCGGCCCCCTTCGGGGAGCCTCGGACGCCTTCGACGTCGCCGGCAGCTCGCTGACGACCCTTCCCGGCACCTACACGCCGGTGACGCCCACACGGCTGATGGACACCCGCAGCGGTCTCGGCGTCCCCCAGGAGAGGGTTCCGGCCGGCGGCACCGTGGTACTGCAGGTGGCCGGCAAGGCCGGTGTGCCCACCGAGGGACTCACCGCCGTGGTCCTGAACGTGACGGCGACCGACCCGACCGAGCCGAGTTTCGTCTCGGTCTATCCGCACGACACGCGGCGCACCTCCGCCTCGAACCTCAACTTCGCGGCCGGCCGGACCGCCGCGAACCTGGTGACGGTGCCGGTCGTGAACGGCTGGGTGGAGTTCTACAACAAGAACGGTTCGGTCCATCTGCTCGCCGATGTCGCCGGGTACTACACCGAGGGCACCTCCGGCTCGGAGTACCAGCCGGTCACGCCGAAGCGACTGATGGACACCCGTGACGGCACCGGTGTCCCGAAGGCCAAGGTCGGACCGGGCGGCACCGTGACACTGCCCGTCACCGAGCCCGGCGTCACCGCCGTCGCCCTGAACGTCACCGCCACCGCCCCGACGGCGACGAGCTTCGTCTCCGCGTACCCCTACGGCACCGCGCGGCCGACGGTCTCCAACCTCAACTTCACCGCCGGCCGGACCGTCCCCAACCTCGTGATCGTGCCCGTGAAGGACGGCAAGGTCACCTTCTACAACCACACCGGCACCGTCGACCTCATCGCCGACGTCACCGGCTACTACAAGGACGGTGAGGGCTCGGTCTTCACCGGCATGCAGCCCAAGCGGCTGATGGACACCCGCGACGGCACCGGTGTCCCGAAGGCGAAGGTGGGCGCGGGCAAGACCGTGTCGCTGGAGGTCGGCGACACGTACACCGCCGTCGTTCTCAACGTGACCGCCACCGACCCGACCGCGGCCGGCTTCGTCTCGGTCTACCCCTACGGCACCCAGCGGGCCGCCTCGAACCTCAACTTCACCGCCGGCCAGACCGTCCCCAACCTCGTGATCGTGCCCGTCAAGGACGGCAAGGTCACCTTCTACAACCACACCGGCACCGTCGACCTCATCGCCGACGTCACCGGCTACTACACCGGCTGACACCCGCGTCACCGCACCCGGCCGCGGGGCCCCATGATGAACGCCATGAACGACTCGCGTTTTCATGAGGCCCTGCGGTCCTCGCGTGTCTGGGACACGGTGCTCCCGGAGTTCCGGCCCGAGGACACTCCGCCGGACCCGCTCCCGCTGTTCCACGACTGGTTCGTGGCCGCGGCGGCGGCCGGGGAGGTGGAACCGCACGTCATGTCGCTGGCGACGGTGGACGAGGCGGGCCGGCCGGACGTACGGATGCTGACGCTGCACGACGCCGACGCGCGCGGCTGGCACTTCGCCTCGCACGCGACCAGCGCCAAGGGCCGCCAGCTCGCGGCCCGGCCGGTGGCCGCGCTCGCCTTCTACTGGCCGCGTGAGGGCCGCCAGGTGCGGGTGCGGGGCCGGGTGGCCGTGGGGACGGCCGAGGAGGCGCGGGAGGATCTGCGCGTGCGTTCGACGGGCGCGCTCGCCTCCGCGCTGGTGGGGCGGCAGAGCGAGGTGCTGCCGTCGACGAGCGTCCTCGCCGAGGCGAGCGGGGCGGCCTGGGAGCGCGCGCGGGCCGAGCCGGACGCCCCGGCGGAGACCTGGACGTGCTACGTCCTGGAGCCGGCCGAGGTCGAGTTCTTCCAGGGCGACGAACGCCGGCGGCACGTCCGCCTGCGCTACCGGCGCGGCCGGGCCGCGGACTCCTGGACGCGCGAGCTGCTCTGGCCCTGATGATCCGGCGCCCGGGGCGCCGCGCCACCCGGCGCCCCGTGCTCACCCCGCACCCGCACGCGCGCCGGCCGGGTCCTCAGCCCTCCCGCTGCTCGGGTCCGTCGTACATCGCGTCGACCTCCCGCGCGAAGTCACGGAGTACCGCGGCGCGCTTCAGCTTCAGCGAGGGCGTCAGATGGCCGCTGCTCTCCGAGAACTCCGTGGTCAGCAGCCGGAACGCGCGGATCGACTCCGCCCGCGACACCAGCCGGTTGGCGTCGTCCACCGCCCGCTGGACGGTCGCGAGCAGGTCCTCGTCCCGCGCCAGCTCCCACAGCGCGAGGTGATCCTTCTTCCGCATCCGCCGCCAGTGGGTCAGCCCCTCGTGGTCCAGGGTGATCAGGGCGGTGATGTAGGGCCGGTTGTCGCCGAGCACCATGCACTGGCCGACCAGGGGGTGGGCGCGGAGCCAGTCCTCCAGCGGGGCGGGCGTGACGTTCTTGCCGGCCGAGGTGATCAGGATGTCCTTCTTGCGGCCGGTGATCCGCAGGTAGCCGTCCTCGTCCAGCGATCCCAGGTCACCGGTGGGGAACCAGCCCTCGTCCGTGTAGGGCAGCGCCACCCCGCGCTGGGAGTCCCAGTAGCCGGCGAAGACGTGGCCGCCCTTGAGCCACACCTCGCCGTCCCCGGCGATCCGCACGGCCGTGCCGGGAAGCGGCCAGCCGACCGTCCCGCCGCGTGGGCGCCGCGGCGGGGTCACGGTCGAGGCCGCGGTCGTCTCCGTCAGGCCGTAGCCCTCGTAGACCTCCACGCCCGCGCCCGCGAAGAACTCCGACAGCCGTGCCCCCAGCGGTGAACCGCCGCAGACGGCGTAGCGGACCCGGCCGCCCAGCGCCGCCCTGATCCTGCGGTACACGAGCGGGTCGTAGAACGCGCGGGCCGCCCGCAGCGTGAGGGAGGGGTCGGTGGCGTGGCCGTAGCGGCGGGCGACGCGGGCCGCGCGGTCGAAGGAGGAAGCCCGACCGGTCCGTTCGGCGGTGGCCCGCGCGGTGTTGTAGACCTTCTCCAGGACGTAGGGGATGGCGACGAGGAAGGTGGGCCGGAAGGCCGCGAGGTCGGTGAGCAGGTCGTCGCCGTCGATGGAGGGGGCGTGCCCCAGTCGGACCCGGGCGCGGACGCAGCCGATCGCCACCATCCGCCCGAAGACGTGGGACAGCGGCAGGAACAGCAGCGTGGACGCCGGTTCCTTGCTGATCGTCTTGAAGACCGGGTGCAGGAGTTCGACGGCGTTGTCGACCTCGGCGAAGAAGTTGCCGTGGGTCAGGGCGCAGCCCTTGGGACGGCCGGTGGTGCCCGAGGTGTAGATGAGGGTGGCGAGGGTCTCGGGGGTGAGCAGTCCGCGGCGTGCGGTCACCACCAGGTCGGGGACGTGCGCCCCGGCCCGGCGGAGCTGGTCGACGGCGCCGGTGTCCAAGGCCCAGAGGTGGGCGAGGCCGGGCAGTTGACGCCGTTCGGTGGAGACCATCCGGGCCTGGTCCATGTCCTCGACGACGCAGGCGGCGGCGCCGGAGTCCTGGAGTATCCAGCGGGTCTGGAAGGCGGAGGAGGTGGGGTAGACGGGCACGGTGATGAGGCCGGCCGCCCAGGAGGCGAAGTCGAGCAGGGTCCACTCGTAGGTGGTGCGGGCCATCAGGGCGATCCGGTCGCCGGGGCGGAGCCCCTGCGCGATCAGCCCCTTGGCGACGGAGTGGACCTCGGCGGCGAAGGCGGCGGCGGTGACATCGGCCCAGCCACCGTCCCGGCCCCTGCGCCCGAAGACGGCGGCCCCAGGGTCCTGCCGGGCGTTGTGGTAAGGGATGTCGGCGAGCGAGCCGCGCTGTACCCGGGGGACGAGCGGCGGTACGGAGACCTCCCGCACCCTCCCGTCCACCCGTGTCTTGCGCGGCTCGACCGGTGGGATCTCTGAGGCGGTGGCGACGGACACGTGCGGCTCCTCGGTCGTCGAGATGAACTGAGGTCGTGCGTCGGTGCGTGTTCCCCGGCGGCTCGGGTCCCGGGCGGCCTCGGGAGAGGGGGGCTGCTCTCAGCGCCTGCCGGGTGGCCTCCGCCCGGCCGGAGGTCACCCGGCAGTCACTCAGGAGTGTCGGGGCGGAGCGGTGGTGGGGTTCCCGGCGCCGCCGGGTGGGCATCCTGTGACGGGCGGCGGAGCGACGGGGCCCCGCCGGGGCACGCGGTGGCGTCCCGCGCCCGCCCGGAGAGCCCGTACCCGTCCCGGTACGGCTCCGGTCCCAGCTGGTTCGGCGGCATCCCCACCCCCGTCCTGACCGTCAAGTAACCTTACTCATCGGTAAATCTACGACCGGGCGGGGAGTCAGGACAATGGCCGGACGCCATGCGCACCTCATCGGCACGCCGCCCGCGCCTGGTCTCGTTCGCGGCCGACGGGCAGTGCGGCTTCCGGCTCCGCCGCGGTGAGAGCCCGCACCTGACCGGTCTCACCGGGGGGACCAGCGCTCGCTCCGCATGAGGTTTCCCAGACCGGCCCAGGAGAAGTTCATCAGCGTCGCCGCCGCCTCCCACGCCGTCATGCCCGGTGTCTCGTTGGCCCAGCCCGCCAGTGACTCCGCCGCGCCGACCAGGGCCTGGGACAGCCCGGCCACGTCCCGCCCGGCCAGTTCCGGATCGCGGTCCGTCTCCCGGTGGGTCTCCTGGGCGGCGGCGCCGATCACCGTCGTCACGTACGCGACGATCTCGCCCCGCATCCGGGCCACTTCCCCGGCGAAGGGTTCCCCGTGCGTCCGCGCCTGCCGGTTCAGCACCGCCCAGCCGTCGGGGTTCTCCGCCGTGTGCGTGAAGAAGGCCAGCAGCCCCGCCCACAACTGCTCGTCGGCGGGCAGCCGGGAGTCGACCGCCGTCGCGACCGCGGCGAGCAGGGCCTCGGCTTCCCGCCGGATGCACGCGGTGAAGAGGTCTTCCTTGGAGTTCAGGTACAGATAGATCAACGGCTTCGACACACCGGCGAGTTCGGCTATCTCGTCCATGGACGCGGCCTGGTACCCCCGCCGTCCGAAGCACCGCACGGCGGCGTCCATCATCTGCTGCTCGCGCACCGCGCGCGGCATGCGCTTCGCCTTCGCGGCGCCCACGTCCGGCATCCTTCCGCCTCGCCCCCGCACTGATGATCCTCGGCGAAGCCTACGCGGCACCTCCCGGAGGGGGCCGGGAGCCGGACATCAGCCGTGGACGGAGAGGCCCTGGTCGAGGGTCCAGACCGTGGCCTTCGCCCGCGCGGTCCGGGCCAGGTGGCGGTCGCGCTCGATGAGGATGTCGAGGTCCCCGCAGCCGACCCTGCCGACCGCGTGCTCCACCAGGCTCGTCTCGGTGCTGCCGCCACTGATCAGGGCGTTGAGGTGGGCCGCGTTCCATTCGACCTCGTTGAGAGACCACGGGGCCTCGCCCTCCACCACCATCCGGAGTACGGCGGCGAACTTCTCCGCGTACTGCCGGCGGTGGCCACCGGTGGGCAGCTGAGCGATGTGATTGCCGCGCGCGAGCCTCGACAGCACTTCGAGTCCGTCGAGGGCATTGGACTTACCACTGCTGTTGCGGCCGATGAGCACGGTGAGCGGAGCGAGCCGAAGTACCTCGTCACGGAAGCTCTTGAACGCGGAACGCGGTCAGCCGGACCTCTTCGGTCCCCAGGGAAGTCACACCGTTCACGCTATCCCAGGGGATTCCGGCGAGCGGGCCGGTCACGCGACCGTCCGGGCGGCCGGGCGGGCACCGGACCGGCAGTCCGCGCAGCGCCGGTCCGGGTCACGGCTGCGGAAGGCCCGCTCGCAGCCGTCGCAGGTGACGAGGGGCGGTGGTCCCAGCGAAGCCTGTGCCTCGGCGGGCAGCGGGGGTGGCAGATGGGCGGCGAGGCGGTATTCCAGGAACCCGGCCGGGTGGTGGACAGGCACGGCCTCCGGCGGAAGGCCCGAGGTCAGGGTGCGGGTGATCTGCTCGCTCGTCGCGGAACGCGCCAGCCAGGCGTCGACGGCGGGGGCGAGGCGCGCCACGTCCCCGGCGGAGAGCAGCAGGCGGGGATCGGCCAGCCGGAGGCGGGCGAGGAGTCCGGCGGCGGGCCCCTCGGGCGGACACGGCACGACGACGGACGGGCGCGGCGGAGCCGACGACGGGCGTCGCGGCGCGGGCGGCGGGAACATCTCCGCGCGGGACCCCGGCGACGTCACCGGAACAGGAGCAAGGACAGGAGCCGGGCCCGGGGCCGGGCCCGCCTCCGGAGCAGGAACCGGGAGCGCGTCCGAAACCGGGTCGCCGTCCCCGCCGGGAACGGGCCGCTGTTCCGGACCACGCTCCGGGGCGGGACTGGCGTACGGATCGGAGTCGGCGCAGGGATCGGAGTCGGGCCACCGGGGAAGGTCCCGGACCTCCGGAACGGGCGCCTCCTCCGGTCCGGGCCGAGGCGGCTCGACCACCGCGCCCGGCTTGTCGTACGCGACCGTGTGGGTCGCGAACCTGCCGCCGCCGAGGGGGACTCGGGGACGGGCCAGATAGCCCGCCCGCTCCAGCTCGTTGAGCCCGCGCCGGATGGTGGTCTCTCCCTCGGAGAAGCGAAGCGCCAGCGCCTTCGCCGTGACGGAGGCACCGTCGGGCACCGACTGGATGTGCACCGCGAGTCCGATCGCGACGGCGGACAGATCGCGGTGCTGGGCGAGGTGGTTGCCGACGACGGTGAACTGCTCGCTGTGACGGTGCCGGATGTGGATCACTCGGAGCGCGGCGCGCCCTCGGGGATCGGGTGTTCGGCGGGATGCGCGGACACGGCCGCGTTAGACTGCGGATCAGCCATCGGGAAGTTCTCTTCTTCCTGATCGGTAGGCCCTCGTCAGGATGCCAGTCCTGCCGGGGGCCGAGTCGCATATGCCACTTGTCGGAGCGAACGTACCGCACCCTTCCGGCCAGTCAACACCAAGTCACCCGATCGTGTGGCGGGGGGAGTTGGGAGGCAGGTGGGGTTGGTCGGGTACTTTCCCCGGTTTCTTTCCTGGAGGCGCGCCCCACCGGAGCGCGCGGAAGCGCGCCCCGGTGGACAGGCTCAGAGACCCTTGAGATGCGCCACGAAGGCCGCCCAGGCGGGCGCGGCCACGAGCAGGACGGGCCCCTCGGGATTCTTGCTGTCGCGGACGGGGACGGCGCGGGGGACGCCGTCGGCGACCTCGACGCAGTCGCCGCCCTGTCCGTTGCTGTAGGTGCTCTTGCGCCATGTGGCGCCGCTCAGGTCGCGTCGTGCAACACGCATGCTCGGTACTCCTCCACAACAGAACGGACGAGGTTCAGTGACTCGTCGGGGGCCAGGGCCTTCGCTTGCAGCAGATCGTAGGCGAGCGCGTATGCGGCCACTTCTTCCTGCGCCTCGACGAGTTCGCCCGAGTGCGAGCTCTCCGTGTAGGCCACGTCCGGCCCTCGGTCGAACGCGAGCAGCGTGAGTGATCCGCCCATGACGGGGTGCTCCCCCGCCCCGAACGGGAGTACCTGCAGCACGGCGTGGGGCGTCGTCGCGAGGGCGAGCAGGCGATCGAGTTGCTCGGCCATCACGACCGGGCCCCCTACCGGGCGGCGGAGCACCGCCTCGTCCACGATGCACCAGAACAGCGGCGGGCTCTCCCGGCACAGGATCGCCTGCCGCTCCAGCCTCGCCGAGACCAGTTTCTCGATCTCCCCCTCGCTGTCGCGGGGTCGGCTGGTCCGCAGGACCGCCCGTGCGTAGTCCTCCGTCTGCCAGAGGCCCGGCACCGCCTGCGCCATGTACTTCAGCATCTTCACCGCTCGGGGCTCCAACGCCATGTATCTGCGCGCCCAGTCCGGGTACGGCGTCCGCCGCAGATGCCCCCACAGGTCGACCAGGTCCCCGTCGGCCCCCAGGATCAGGTCCAGCTTTCCGTTCACGTCCTCGGGCGGTACCTCGTTGCCCAGTTCGAACTGGGCGATCCGGCTGTGGGCGATCGGTACCCGGTCGCCGAGTTGCCGTTGGGTGAGCCGGGCCCGGCCCCGGAGCTTGCGCAGTTTCGTGCCGTACAACGCGGCCAGGGACGCCGACGGGTCGAGTTCCTTCGGTGCGGGCACCGGCGACCCCCCATTTTCGTTCCGCTACCGCGAAAACCATTACCCCTGGTGATCGTAGCGACACGTATCCATGCTGGGAGACGTGAGTCACGGACCAGTCGAGGAAAGGGCGCGACGCATGGGAGCGGCGGGGCGGGAGACGGCGGTCGACGAGATCAGGGAGGTACGGGCGGCGCGGGACGAGCTGCGGGAGGCGTTGGCGACGGTGGGGGTACGACTGCCGTCCCTCGGGCTCGACCTCGTGTCCCTGGCGAGCCCGCATCTGGCTCCGCTGGTGGACCTCGGGCGCTGCCGCCCCGATGTGGCGCGCAGGCTGGCGTCCGTCATCCGGCAGGCCGGCACGCCGTGATGCCCGCGCCCCGTGCGGGGGGGGGCGCGGGCATCACGGCACGCGGTGGACGGACGTTCAGGCGGCGACGGCCAGCGGCTCGCGCTCCTCGACCGGGGAGGAGGAGGCGTTGTCGTACGCGTCGACGTCGAGGATCTTCTCGCGGGCGGAGACGAGCACCGGGATCAATGCCTGTCCGGCGACGTTGGTGGCCGTGCGGACCATGTCGAGGATCGGGTCGATCGCCAGGAGCAGTCCGACGCCTTCGAGCGGGAGTCCCAGGGTGGACAGGGTCAGCGTCAGCATGACGGTCGCACCGGTCAGACCGGCTGTGGCGGCCGAGCCGACGACGGAGACGAAGGCGATCAGCAGGTAGTCGCCGATGCCGAGCTGCACACCGAAGATCTGCGCGATGAAGATCGCGGCGAGGGCCGGGTAGATCGCGGCGCAGCCGTCCATCTTGGTGGTGGCTCCGAACGGCACGGCGAAGGAGGCGTACTCCTTGGGGACGCCGAGGCGCTCGGTGACCTTCTGGGTGACCGGCATGGTGCCGACCGAGGAGCGGGAGACGAAGGCCAGCTGGATGGCGGGCCAGGCGCCCTTGAAGAAGCGGAGCGGGTTGACCTTGGCGACCGTGGCGAGCAGCAGCGGGTAGACGCCGAAGAGGACCAGCGCGCAGCCGATGTAGACGTCGGCGGTGAAGGTCGCGTACTTGCCGATGAGGTCCCAGCCGTAGTCGGCGATGGCGTAGCCGATGAGGCCGACGGTGCCGAGCGGGGCGAGCCGGATGACCCACCACAGGGCCTTCTGGAGGAGCTCCAGGACGGACTCGGACAGGGTGAGGATCGGCTGGGCCCTGTCGCCGAGCTTGAGCGCGGCGATGCCGGCGACGGCGGCCATGAAGACGATCTGGAGGACGTTCAGCTCGGTGAAGGGCGTGATGACGTCCGTCGGGACGATGCCGGTCAGGAAGTCGAGCCAGGAGCCGGCGTGTTCGGGTGCCTTGCCGTCCTTCGGTGTGAGGCCGGTACCGGCGCCCGGGTCGGTGATCAGTCCGATCGTGAGGCCGATGGCGACCGCGATCAGCGACGTGATCATGAACCACAGCAGGGTGCGGGAGGCGAGCCGGGCGGCGTTGTTCACCTTCCGCAGGTTGGTGATCGAGACCAGGATCGCGAAGAAGACCAGCGGGGCGACGGCCAGCTTCAGGAGCTGGACGAAGAGATGGCCGACCTTGTCCAGGGTGGTGTAGAGCCACGGGATGTCATGGGTGCGGGTGACCCAGCCGAGGACGACGCCGAGCACCAGGCCGGCGACGATCTGGACCCAGAAGGGGACCTTGGACAGGCGGGAGGAGAGCTTCGGCTTCGCCTCGGGGGCGGACGCGGACGCGGACACGGACACTCCACAGTGCGTATCGGGGAATACGGGAAGGGGGGTGCGGCACACTCGCGCTCAGGTGGTACCGCTGCATGATGCCGGGTCAGGACACGCGGCGACAGACCGCGGACATACAGCGGCAGAGATCGACATGCAGGCGCGCCACGAGCGGGGTGCTCACGGCATCGGGGAGGCGCACAGCTGTCTTCATGGGCCACACGTTAACACTTGAACTTTGAGAACCTCAAAGCTCTTCTTTGAGGGGGTAGAGGGGCGTGTATGCCTCAGAAACGCAGAACACCCCGGTCAGGAGCCTTGGAAGCTTCTGACCGGGGTGTGTGCGTGTGAGGTAACTTACGCGCCTTTCACAGCACGTCCTCCTGGGAGCGGTTCGACTCCAGGCGGCCCTTGGCGCGGTCGACCTTGGCCACGATCTGCTCGGACATCGCGTCCCGCTGCCGGCGCAGCAGCACGAAGCTGAGCGGGGCGGAGATCACGATGGACAGGAGGAGGACCCACAGCAGGTTGGAGTCGCCCAGGCCCCGCGGGAGCAGGCCGAAGGAGACCAGGCCCCACAGCACGAGGAAGCAGCCGGCGAAGACGCCGAGGCGCATCACCGTGTACTGGAGGGTGGCGGTCCTGCTCTCGGACACGACGGCCCCTTTCTCTCCTTCGGCGTGGTCTTGCCCGACCAGTGAAGCACGACCGGTGGACGGGGCGGCCCGCAGGGCCTCGACGGGGCGACGGCGGGCGGTCAGGCCAGCGGGAGCAGCATGACGATGTCGTCCCGGTCGTCGCCGTCCGCGACCCGGATCGCACCGGGCACCCGTCCGACCTCCTTGTATCCGCAGGAGGCGTAGAAGCGGTCGACTCCGGTGCCGCCCCGGCAGGTGAGCCGGATCGCGTCGACCGTCCCGAAGCCGCGCACCTCACGTTCGACGGCGGCCATCAGGTCCCGCCCGTCCCCCCGGCCCTGCCGGGAGGGGTGGACCATGACGGTGTAGAGCCACACCCAGTGCTTCATGAGCCGGTGCGTGTTGAAGGCGACGAAGGCCGTGGCGGCCACGGTGCCGTCACCCTCGCATCCGACGACCAGGCGCATCCGGCCCTCGGCCATCGCCGCCAGATGCCGGACCAGCTCGGGCCGGATCTCCTCGACGTGCACGGGCGGGACGAAGCCGACGGCGCCGCCCGCGTCGGAGACGTCCGCCCACAGGCGCAGGATGCCGTCCCGCAAGGCGGGAGTGACGGGCGGATCGAGGGCGAACGTAAGGGTCATCTTTCGAGATTATCCCTTACGTGCGAGCCGCTCAACCCGGCCCGGACGGCGGACGGCCGCGGTGCGCACCAGGCGCGCCGCGGCCGTCCGGGCGAGGCGGGGGCGGTTCGTCCGGGCCGTCAGACCCGCATGGGCTGCGGCGACTCGCGGAGCCCGGCGTCCGGCCCCGGGTACTCGCGGATGACCTCGTACCGGGTGTTCCGCTCGACCGGGCGGAAGCCGGCGTCCCGGATGAGCTCCAGGAGGTCGTCCCGGGTGAGCTTGTTCGGGGTGCCGTAGTTGTCGGCGTCGTGGGTGATCTTGTACTCGACGACCGAGCCGTCCATGTCGTCCGCACCGTGCTGGAGCGCCAGCTGCGCGGTCTGCACGCCGTGCATCACCCAGAAGACCTTGACGTGCGGCACGTTGTCGAAGAGCAGCCGGGAGACCGCGAAGGTCTTGAGGGCCTCGGCACCGGTCGCCATCGTCGTGCGCGCCTGGAGCTTGTTGCGGACCTTGCCATCCTGCATGTCGACGAAGTCGTGTTGGTAGCGCAGCGGGATGAAGACCTGGAAGCCGCCGGTCTCGTCCTGGAGCTCACGCAGCCGGAGCACGTGGTCCACCCGGTGACGGGGCTCCTCGATGTGCCCGTAGAGCATCGTCGAGGGGGTCTTGAGGCCCTTCTCGTGCGCCAGGCGGTGGATACGGGACCAGTCCTCCCAGTGGGTGCGGTGGTCCACGATGTGCTGCCGGACCTCCCAGTCGAAGATCTCGGCACCGCCGCCGGTCAGCGACTCCAGACCCGCTTCGATCAGTTCGTCGAGGATGTCGGAGGCCGACATCCCCGAGATCGTCTCGAAGTGGTGGATCTCGGTGGCCGTGAACGCCTTGAGGGAGACGTTCGGCAGCGCCTTCTTCAGCTCGGAGAGCGAGCGCGGGTAGTACCGCCAGGGCAGGTTGGGGTGGAGCCCGTTGACGATGTGCAGCTCGGTGAGGTTCTCGCCCTCCATCGCCTTGGCGAGGCGGACGGCCTCCTCGATGCGCATCGTGTACGCGTCCTTCTCGCCCGGCTTGCGCTGGAACGAGCAGTAGGCGCAGGACGCGGTGCACACGTTCGTCATGTTGAGGTGACGGTTGACGTTGAAGTGGACCACGTCACCGTTCTTGCGGGTCCTGACCTCGTGGGCCAGACCGCCGAGCCACGCCAGGTCGTCGGACTCGTACAGCGCGATGCCGTCCTCACGGCTCAGCCGCTCACCGGCGAGCACCTTCTGCTCCAGCTCGCGCTTGAGTCCCGCGTCCATGCGGCCGCCTCCCATGTGTCTCCGTAAAACAGGCTTCGCCCACGTTACTCCCCGCACTCCCCACACCCTGGGCGGCGGGTCCCCCCGGGCCGCTACGCGCCGGGCTCCTCTTCGGGGAGTTCTCCGACCCGGTTCTCCCACTTGGTGGAGAGCACGACCGTGGTGCGGGTGCGGGAGACGCCCTTGGTCCCGCTCAGCCTGCGGATCGTCTTCTCCAGGCCGTCGACGTCGCCCACCCGCACCTTGAGCATGAACGAGTCGTCCCCGGCGATGAACCAGCAGTCCTCGATCTCGGCGAGGTCCTTGAGGCGGTGGGCCACGTCCTCGTGGTCGGCCGCGTCGGAGAGCGAGATGCCGATGAGGGCGGTCACGCCGAGGCCGAGCGAGGCGGCGTCGACCGTGGCCCGGTAGCCGGTGATGACGCCCGCCGCCTCGAGGCGGTTGATGCGGTCGGTGACGGAGGGGCCGGAGAGCCCGACGAGCCGGCCGAGTTCGGCATAGGAAGCCCTGCCGTTCTCGCGCAGAGCCTGGATGAGCTGCCTGTCCACGGCGTCCATAGGTACGAAGCCTTCCATTGTCCAGCGATACCGCGAGTTTAGGTATAGAATCTAAGGTACACAGGGGCCGACACCCTGTGAATCTTTCAGTCGATCAAAGACGATCTTTCAGGAGTGGTGTTCACCGTGTACACGATCGAGATGGCCTACGCCCGTATGCGCGAGCTGCAGGACCTGGCCAACCGCTCGCGTGCCCACCAGCCGACCCCGCCGAAGCGCCGCGCCCCCAAGCGCGCCGCCGAGAAGCGCTAATCCCCCCGGGAGGACGCTCCACCGAGCTCCCCCTCCCAACGGCGGTACAGCCCGTGCGGCACTCCGGCCGCGTCGAGCACCCGCCCGGCGACGAAGTCCACCAGATCCTGGATGTGCGTCGCCCCCGCGTAGAACGCCGGAGAGGCGGGCAGCACCACGGCGCCCGCCTCGTCCAGCGTCACCATATGCCTCAGCGTCTGCCCGCCCAGCGGGGTCTCCCGCACCGCGACGACCAGCTTCCGCCGCTCCTTGAGCGTCACGCTCGCCGCCCGCTGGAGCAGGTCCTTCGACAGCCCCAGCGCCACGCCCGCCACGGCGGCCGTCGACGCCGGCACGATCAGCATCCCCTTCACGGGGTACGAACCCGAGGACGGCCCGGCGGCCAGGTCCCCGGCGGCCCAGTACCGCACGCCGCTCACGTCCGGCGCGAAGGTGCCGGGCTTCCCGTCCGCGCCGAGCTCCAGCCAGGACGCCAGGTCCTCGCGCCAGTGCGCGTCCCGGAAGGAGATCCCGGTCTCGTCCAGCAAGGTCAGCCGCGACGCCCGCGAGACGACCAGGTCGACACTCTCCCCCGCGTCGAGCAGCCCCCTCAGCACCGATGCGGCGTACGGGGTCCCCGACGCCCCGGACACTCCGACCACCCAGGGACGACGCTGCTCGTTCTCTACCGGTTCCACGCCGACGAGCCTATCTGGCGAAGGTCGGGACCGACGCGTCAGGAGCCGCCGGGGGTGGGGAGTGCCCGGCCGCGCTCCCGGGGGCGCACCGGCCCGCCTAGACCGTGAGACCGCGCACCATGAGATCGAGCAGCGCGCAGACGAAGAGGGCCATCCCGATGAAACCGTTGACCGTGAAGAACGCCCGGTTCAGCCGGGACAGGTCGTGCGGCTTCACGATCGAGTGCTCGTAGCAGAAGGCCGCCGCGACGATCACCAGACCGGCCCAGAAGAACGTCCCCGCGTCCGTGGCCAGCGCGTACCAGACCAGCAGGCCGGTCGTCACGACGGCGGAGCCGCGTGCGCCCCACAGGGCCGCCGGGACACCGAAGCGGGCCGGCACCGACAGGACGCCCTGGGCGCGGTCCGCCCGCACGTCCTGGCAGGCGAAGATCAGGTCGAAGCCGCCGATCCAGATCCCCACCGCGAGCCCGAGGATCACCGCGTCCCACGACCACTCCCCGGTCACCGCGAGCCACGCGCCGATCGGCCCTATGGCCTGGGCGAGACCGAGGATCGCGTGCGGGAAGTTCGTGAACCGCTTGCCGTAGGGATAGACGACCATCGGGATGACGGCGAGCGGCGCGAGCGCCAGGCACAGCGGGTTGAGCAGCGCCGCCGCGCCGAGGAAGACGACGACGGCGATCCCCGCGCCGGTCCACGCCGAGCGCACCGAGACGGCCCCGGTGACCAGCTCGCGCTGTGCCGTCCGCGGGTTCCGCGCGTCGATCTCCCGGTCGATGATCCGGTTGCACGCCATCGCGAAGGTCCGCAGCCCCACCATGCACACGGTGACGAGCAGCAGGGTGACCCAGTGGATGGTCCGGTCGAGCCGGAACATCGCGGTGAGCGAGGCGATGTACGCGAAGGGCAGCGCGAAGACCGAGTGCTCGATCATCACGAGCCGCAGGAAAGCCTTCGTACGCCCCGGCCGCGCACCGGGAACGGCCGCGGTGGTCACAGCCCGTACTCCTTCCAGCGGCGGTCCACCAGGGCCGCCGTCGCCGGGTCCGACTCCACCATGTCCGGCCAGCCGCCGTCCCGGGTGTAGCCCTCCTCCGGGAGTTTCCGCGTCGCGTCGATCCCCGCCTTGCCGCCCCAGAACTGCTGGTACGACGCGTGGTCCAGGTGGTCCACCGGGCCTTCGACGACCGTGAGGTCGCGGGCGTAGTCCGTATTGCCGAGCGCCCGCCAGGAGACCTCGTGCAGGTCGTGGACGTCGCAGTCCTTGTCCACCACGACGATCAGCTTCGTCAGCGACATCATGTGCGCGCCCCAGATGGCGTGCATGACCTTCTGCGCGTGCTTGGGGTACTTCTTGTCGATCGAGACGATCGCGCAGTTGTGGAAGCCCCCCGACTCCGGCAGGTGGTAGTCCACGATGTCCGGCACGATGATCTTGAGGAGGGGCAGGAAGAACCGCTCCGTGGCCCGGCCCAGCGGACCGTCCTCCGTCGGCGGCCGGCCCACCACGATCGACTGGATCAGCGGACGCTTCCGCATCGTCACGCAGTCGATCCGCAACGCGGGGAACGGTTCCTGCGGCGTGTAGAAGCCGGTGTGGTCGCCGAAGGGCCCCTCCGGCAGCGTCTCGCCCGGCTCCAGCCAGCCCTCGATCACGACCTCCGCCTGCGCCGGCACCTGGAGCGGCACCGTCTTGCAGTCGACCATCTCGATCCGCTTGCCCTGCACGAAGCCCGCGAACAGGTACTCGTCGATGTCACCGGGCAGCGGCGCCGTCGACGCGTACGTGACGGCGGGCGGGCAGCCGAAGGCGATCGCGACCGGCAGCCGCTCGCCCCGCTCCGCCGCCACCGCGTAGTGGTTGCGGCTGTCCTTGTGGATCTGCCAGTGCATGCCGATCGTGCGCTTGTCGTGACGCTGGAGCCGGTACAGCCCGAGGTTCCGCACGCCCGTCTCCGGGTGCTTGGTGTGGGTCAGCCCCAGGTTGAAGAAGGACCCTCCGTCCTTGGGCCAGGTGAACAGGGCCGGCAGCCGGTCGAGATCCACGTCGTCCCCCGTGAGGACGACCTCCTGCACCGGTGCGTTGTCCGACTTCACCTTCTTCGGCGGCACGTGCACCATCGAGCCCAGCTTGCCGAATGCCTCCCGGACCCCGACGAAGCCGTGCGGCAGCTCCGGCTTGAGCAGCCCGCCGATCTTCTCGCTGATCTCCTCGTACGACTTCAGGCCCAGGGCCTTCAGCAGCCGCCGGTCCGTCCCGAAGACGTTCATCGCGAGCGGCATGGCGGAGCCCTTGACGTTCTCGAAGAGCAGGGCCGGGCCTCCCGCCTTGTTCACCCGGTCGACGATCTCCCCGACTTCCAGGTACGGGTCGACTTCGGCCTTGATGCGCTTGAGGTCGCCTTCGCGCTCCAGCGCCCTGAGCAGCGAGCGGAGATCGTCGTAAGCCATAGGGGTCAGTATCGGTCACCGGCTACGCTTGACCTGTCACCGGGGCCGCGGAAACGTGTCCCGCCATTGCTTTCAGGGGGCTGTCCCACATGCTCAGGGCGCTGATGTTCATCCTGCCGCTGGCGCTGACGATCTACGCCTGCATCGACTGTGTGACCACCCCGGACGACGAGACCAAGCACCTCCCGAAGCTCGCCTGGGTCGTCCTCATCCTGCTGTTCCCGATCGCCGCGCCGATCGTCTGGTTCGTCGCGGGCAAGGACCGCGGGACCGCCTTCGGCGCAGGCGGTGGTCGCGGGGCCGGCCAGTGGGTCGCCCCCGATGACAACCCCGACTTCCTGAAGTCACTCAGGGAGGACGGCGCCCGGCGGGACGAGCCCCCGCTCGACTCCTCCCTCGACGAGCGCGAGGCGGAGCTGCGCCGCCGCGAGGAGGAGCTGAGGAAGCGCGAGCAGGAGGGCGACAAGGACAAGTGATGGAGTTCCGGCTCCTGGTCACCTTCGAGAAGGTCGCCACCCTCCTCTCCTTCACCCGGGCCGCCTCCGAACTGAGATACGCCCAGTCCAGCGTCACCAGCCAGATCCGCTCCCTGGAATCCACCCTCGGGGTGGAGCTCTTCGAACGGCTCGGCAGCCGCATCCGGCTCACCGAGGCGGGCGAGCGTCTCCTGCCGTACGCCCGGCGGATCATCGACCTGACCGACGAGGCCCGCGCCGCCGTCACGGAGGCCGGCGAACCGGCCGGGACGATCGCCGTCGGCACGATGGAGTCGCTGACCTCCTACCGCCTGCCGCCGCTCCTGGAGCTCTTCCACCACCGCTACCCGGAGGTCAGGCTGGCGCTGCGCCCCACACTCGGCGACGAGACCCGGCAGGCGCTGCGCCGGGGGACCTACGACATCGGCTTCCTGATCGACCCCGAGACCGAGCACGCCGGTCTGGAGAGCGAGGTCCTCGCGGCCGAGCCGCTGGTCCTGGTGGCCTCGCCCCGGCACGCGCTGGCCGGCCGCACGGGGCTGGAGAGCGCGGACCTGGCCGCCGCACAGCTGGTGGGCACCGAGCCGGGCTGTCCGTACCGCGACCTGTTCGAGGAGGAACTGAGGCACTGGGCGCCGCCGTTCACGGAGTTCGGGACGCTGGAGGCCACCAAACGGGGCGTGGCCGCCGGCCTGGGCATCGCCCTGCTGCCCCGGATCGCCGTCTCCGGGGAGCTGGCGTCCGGGGTGCTCACGGAGCTGGACTGGAAGCCGCCGTTCGCCGTCTTCACACAGATCGCGTGGCGGCGGGGCAAGCGGCTTCCGGCGCATGTGCGGCTGTTCGTGGAGCAGGCGCGGCGGCTCGTGTCGGAACAGTCGCGGTCCCCAGAGTGACCTTGAGGCTCGCCAGGACGATCAGCGGGACACCGAACGCCTGGACGAGTCCGATGTGGTGCCCGTACACCGCCCAGTCGACGAACATCGCGACGGCCGGGTAGGTGAAGGCGAGCACGGCGATCTTCGCGGTGGGGAGCTTCTGGTAGGCCGAGTACATCAGCACGTACATCAGTCCGGTGTGGACGAGCCCGAGCCCCGCGAGCCAGGCCCAGCCGGCGCCGAGCCGGGAGGCCGCGCCGAGATCGGCGAACGGCAGCAGCAGCGGTACGCCGACCAGGACCTGGACGAGGGCGATCAGATGCGGACGGACGCCGGTGATCCGCTTCGTCACGATCGTGGACAGCGCATAGAGCACGGCGGCGGCGAGCGCGAGACCGAGGCCCTTCAGGGAGGCGGTGTCCCCGGGCCTGACGCCGGAGACGAGCACCAGACCGGCGAAGGCGACCCCGAGCCAGCCGAACCTCGCCGCGGTGATCCGCTCCCGCAGCAGCACGGCGCCGAAGACGACCAGGACGAACGGCTGCGTGTGGTAGACGACGGTGGCGAAGGAGATCGAGGTCGCCTCGTACGCCTCGAAGAGGAGCACCCAGTTGAAGACGACGAACACCCCGCCGAGGGCCGCGAGTCCGAGCTTCCCCGGAGTGAGGCCGTGCCCGGTGACATAGCCCCGGGCGAGGCTGTACGCGCCGAGGGCCGCCGCGCCGAAGAGGCAGCGGAAGAACACCACGTCGAAGGGTGACGCGCCGGACTCGACGACGAAGACGCCCAGCGTGCCGGACAGCACCATGGCGAGGGTCAGCTCGACGGTTCCCCTGGTCTCGTTTCTCATGACCACGACGCTACGGACGGCGACCGGGGCCGGTCCACGGCCCAGTGGGGCGTCCTGCCGATGCCCCCATCGGCGCCGCCGATGGGGGGTCGGAACACCACGGCGCCGACGGGCCGCTAGCGGGGACGGGCGAGGCGTCGCGACCTCGCCCGTCACCTCATGGGCGGCCTTCGGGCACAGCGGCCGACGCCGGATGGCAAGGGCAGCCGCACACGAGATGCCGGATCCCCGGTACGCCGCTGTCGCGGGGCGCGTGGTCCCGGCAGCGGTCGTGCCGGCCGACGACGCAGCGCGGTGAACGGAACTCCGGCTCGGGCGCGGCCGTGAGCACGTCGGCCGGCCGGGACGGGCGCACCGCTTCGGCGCTCTCCGGCCTCACCCACCAGCCGTCGCCCGCGCGGTCGCGGTGCGGACCGTCGTGCCCCGCAACGGCTCATCGGGCGGTCCCGGTGAGCCTTGATCCGAAGTCGGGACGCCCTCTGTACATACAGCTTTCCGACCTGATCGCCGAGAAGATCGCGACCGGGGAGTACTCCCCCGATCGGGTGATTCCCACCCCGGGGCGCCTCGCCGAGGATTACGGCATCGCCGTGCTGACCGCGCGCCGGGCCATGCGCGAACTCCGTGAGCGTGGGCTGATCTACACGGTGCCCGGCAAGGGCTCGTACGTCATGCCCGCCGCCGGAGAGAACGCGCACTCCCCGGAGAAGTAGCCCGGCCGGCCACCCCGCGTGAACCGCCGCCCTGGCGGGGAAGAGTCCCGGGCATGGACCAGGAACAGGCACGACAGTGGCTCGCGACCGCGGTCGACGAGGCGCGGACCGGACGCGCCGAGGGCGGAGTCCCCATCGGGGCCGCCCTCTACGGCGTCGACGGCACGCTCCTCGGCCGCGGGCACAACCGGCGCGTGCAGGACGGCGACCCGTCGGCCCACGCCGAGACGGCGGCCTTCCGGGCGGCGGGACGGCAACGCTCCTACCGGGGCACGACGATGGTGACGACGCTGTCACCCTGCTGGTACTGCTCCGGGCTGGTGCGGCAGTTCGGGATCTCCCGGGTGGTCGTCGGGGAGGCGGAGACCTTCCGCGGCGGGCAGGACTGGCTGGCCGGTCACGGGGTGGAGGTCGTCGTGCTCGACGACCCCGAATGCACCGCGCTGATGCGGGAGTTCGTCCGGCGGAACCCGGCCCTGTGGAACGAGGACATCGGCGATGAGTAAGACCGGAAGGCCGGACCGGGCGCGGAGGACGAGCGGGCCGGTCGTTCCCACCATCGACCTGAACGGTGATCCGCGCGGGCAGCGGGCCGCCGTGGACCGGGCCCTGCGCGAGGCCGGCTTCCTGCTCGTCACCGGCCACGGAATCGACCCCGCGCTGCGCACCGGCATCCGTGAGGCCGCCCGCGCCTTCTTCGTCCTGCCCGCGGCCGTCAAGGAGCCGTACGCGGTGCGGGTCGGCGGCCGGGGCTGGCTCGGTCCGGGGGCCGAGGCCAACGCGTACGCCGAGGGCACGGCGACCCCGCCCGACCTCAAGGAGTCGCTCTCCTTCGCGGCCGAGGAGCCCACCGGGGAACCGGCCGTCGACGCCGAGTGGTTCCTGCCGAACACCTGGCCCGCCGAGGTACCCCGGCTGAAGCCGCTGGTGGAGGCGTACCTCGGGCAGATGCGCGCCCTGGCGGACCGCATTCTGGACCGGCTCGGGCCGGCGCTCGGCGAGGACGCCGGCTTCTTCACCCGGCACACCGGGCACCCGACCTTCGGCTTCAACATCAACTGGTACCCGGCGCGGGAGCGGACCGGCGAGCCGGAGCCCGGCCAGTTCCGGATCGGCCCGCACACCGACTTCGGCACGGTCACCCTCCTGGACCGGCAGGCCGGCCGGGGCGGTCTCCAGGTATGCACCGACGCCGACGGCTGGCAGGACGCCCCGTACGACCCCGAGGCACTGACCGTCAACATCGGCGACCTGATGGCGAGCTGGACCGGTGGCCGGTGGCGCTCCGGCCGGCACCGGGTCCTGCCGCCCCCGGCCGACGCGCCCGCCGAGGAACTGATGTCGCTCGTCTACTTCTACGAGTGCGACCCCGGCACCACGATCCACGGCATCGAGTCCCACGCCTATCTGCGGTCGCGGCTGGACGCCATCGCCACCGGATGACAACACCTGCGCAACAGTGCCGGCAAGCCACCTACCCCTCCAACACGCACTCGATAAAGTGGAGTTGACTTGTGACGGGGGGTAACGGGTGGACAGAGAGCTGTACGGCCGCGAGGCGGTCTTCCACGATGCGGGGCTCGCGGCCCGTCTCATCGGCCTGACCCCGTACGCCTTCGCCCGCACCGCCTACGAACACGGCGACGACCCGCCCGTCACCGTCTTCACCGGCGGTCGGGGCATGGGCAAGACCGCCCTGCTCAAGCAACTCCGCAACGCCTACCGGCCGGCCACCCCGCTGGCCCTGCTCGACTGCGCCCACCTCGAGCCGCCCGCCGACCACGGCCCCGGCTGGAACCCTCTCACCGGCGCCCTGGCCGAACTCGCCGTCCAGCTGTCGCCGAAGGTGCACGCGGCCAGGCCCGTGCAGTTCCCCCGGCTCTCGCTCGGCCTGGTCGCGGTCGCCTCCATCGGCTGGTCGCGGGAGGACGACGAACGGGCCCGGCGTGACCTCCAGCGGCTCGGGCCCGTGCTCGCGACCGTCGACGCCGCCAAGGGAGCCGCCGCCAACTGGGTCGGGAAGGTCCTCGCCAAGCTCGCCGCCACCTTCGCCGAGGCGACCGCGCCGATGGCCGGGCTGCTCGCCGAAGCGACCGTCGAGACGGTCCTGGAAGAGGTGTTCGGCCGCTTCCAGCGCACCGCGGAGGGCTGGTACGGCACCTACCGCAACGCCGGTGGCCGTGGCAAGGCCGGACTCCAGCAGCTCGCCGTCGACTTCGGGCAGGGGGGCCGGCGGCGGCGCGAGGCGGAGGACTTCCTCGTCGGCGCGCTGATCGAGGACCTGGGGCGCGCGTACACCGGGCTCACCCGCCGCGGCACCCGCCGCGGCCGGCCGGTCCTGCTTCTCGACAACGCCCATGAACCCCTCGGCCGGCGCCTGGTCGAACCGATCCTGCGAGCCCGCGCCGACGGCCGTCGCGACCATGTCGTCGTCTTCGCGGCCTCCCGCGTCCGCGACCACGACGGCATTCGGCACGCCACCCGCCTGCGCCTGCCGGAGACCGCCCACCGCGCCCCCTGCCCCCGCGGCCCCGACGTCACCTCCGGCATCCTCGCCGTCGAACTCACCCCGCTCTCCCCCGCCCAGACCCAGAGCGCCTTCGACCACGTCGACCCGGCCGGCCGCACACCCGCCGACCTGGCCCGGGGCGTCCACCGGCTGACCGGTGGACGCCCGCTCGGCGTGATCCTGCTCGGGCGGGCCGCGAGCGAGGCCCCGGAGCCCCTCCGCTCCGCCCTCACCCCCGGCGGCCTGCTCGACCTCGGCGTGGAGCTGCGCGAGGACGCCTCGGCGGTCCCGGTCTCCCCGGCCCTCCTCGCGGAACTCCTGCCGGGCGTCCACCCCGGCCCGTTCTCCGTCCTCGCCGCCGCCCACGACGAGGAGTCGGCCCGTCTGCTCGCCCGCACCCGGCTGCGCGGGGAGTCCCTCGACGGCGACATGGCGCTGCGCGTCCGGGACCGGCTGCGCGCCGAGGACTGGCCGGAGAGTCCCGACCACTTCGTGGCCGACCCGCTGCTGCGCGCCCTGCTCCTGCACCGCCTGCGCTTCGAGGACGGCGAGGGCTACGCCACCTGGCGCGCCGTCCACGAGACCCTGCACCGCCACTACGGCGGGGAACCGGCCGGCCCCCACCGGCTGCACCACGAACTCGCCCTGGACCGCACCGAGCACGCCGTCACGCACCTGCGCCTGACCTTCCCCGACCCGGACGTCCTGGGCTGGCTGGGCCGGCTCCGTTTCATCGCCTCGGCGCCCTACCCCCGAAGACGGGACGGGGCCGGAACCGACCCACGGCGCGCGATCGCCCTCGGCCGCCGGCCCGCCGAACAGCTGCCGCCCGCACTCGACGACGGCGCCGCCGAACTCCAGCTGCTCCTCAGACGGCTGCTGCACGCCGTCTGGCTGCTCACCGATCCGCTCGCACTGCCCGACGGCGAGGTGACCGACAAGCTGGCGCACGAGCTACGCCAGCTCTCCGGCCGCCACCTGACCGGCAACAGTCTGCTGTGGGACGCGGCCACCCACTGGCCGAAGGACATCCGTGACTGGCGGGACCTCTCCCTGCCGCCAGGCGCGGAGATCGGAGGCTGAGACCATGGCCGGCAACCGGCTGCGCTACCGCGTCTGGTTCACCACCCGTCAGAAGATCGTCACCACCGTGCTGGTCCTGGCGGTGCTCGGCACGGCGGCCGGCTACGCCGTGGACCGCGTCACCACACCGGAGGACCGTTCCTGCGCCCCGGGCGTCGAACGTCCCGCGGGCAGCACCGAATGCGTCGGCGTCAACGGTGACGGCTACGACTTCGGCGTCGCCGCCCTCACCGGGATCACCCGGGCCATCGCCACGGAGAACGCGACCTTGAAGGCCGACGAGTACGCCACGGTCGCCCTGCTGCTGCCACTGACCTCCACGGACCCCGGCATGGGGATCAAGGTCCTGCACGAGGTGCAGGGCGCCTACGCCCGGCAGTACCGGGCCAACCACGCCTCCAACAGCGAGACCCCCGGGATCCGGCTCGTCCTCGCCAACACCGGCAAGGGCAACGCCCACTGGGAACCCGCCGTCGAGCGGCTCAAGACGATGACGGGCGCGCCCGACCGGCTGCGCGCGGTCTCCGGGGTCGCCACCAGCTCCACCGAGGTGCGGGAGGCGGTCGCGTCCCTGACCGGCGCGGGCATCGCCGTCGTCGGCACCACCATCACCGCCGACGACATCGCCAACGGCCCTGGCGGCAACCGCTACCCCGGTCTGGCCCGCGTCTCCCCCACCAACGGCGACGAGGCCAAGGCCCTGGCCCACTTCGGCAAGGTGGTGGCCGCCAAGGCCCTCCTCGTCCAGGACACCCGGACCGGCGACCACTACACCGACACCCTCAAGACCGCGTTCGCCGCCTCCCTGAGGGGCGCGCCCTACGAACCGCAGCTCTTCACCTCGCCCCCCGACCCGAACGACGAGGGCACCACCGCCAACACCTTCCGTCAGATCACCCACCTGATCTGCGACACGCAGGCGGAGACCGTCTTCTTCGCCGGCCGCCACACCCAGCTGCGCCAGTTCATCAACGCCCTCGGCGCACGGGGCTGTGCCGAGCGGTCCTTCACGATCCTGACCGGTGACGAGGGCTCGTACCTGGGCGCGGACCGCAAGCTCGACCGGACCGCGCTGAAGCGACGGCTGACCGTCCGCTACGCGGCGCTCGCCCACCCGGACGCCTGGAATCCGGCACGGGGCGGCCAGGTGCCGGCGACGGGCGGCTCGACGGCCGCGTACCTGACCTTCCTCGGCGACATCAAGCGGGTGTCGAAGGAGCCGGTCCCGCTCGCCGACGGTCAGGCGATCATCGCCTACGACGCCATGGCCACGGCGGTGCACGCGATCCGTCAGGCGACCCCGGAGGGTGAGCGGTACCCGGACACGGCGGACGTCGCCACCCAGTGGCCCCAGGTCAAGGGCTCCCTCCGGGTCGACGGCGCCGGCGGCTGGATCTGCCTGGACAACTACGGCAATCCGTTCGACAAGGCGGTGCCGATCGTGGAGCTCGCCCAGGACGGCACCCAGAAGTTCGTCCGGATCGCCTGGCCCGAGGGCCATCCCCCCGCCGCGCCCTGCCTCCCGCCGCGACGGGAGTGACAGCCGCCCCGCGGGCCGCCCCGGGCGCGGGGCCTACGGCTCCCACCGGGGCCAGGGCGCCTCGTCGCGCGCGTACAGCTCCCGCAGCTCCTGCCAGCGGTCCGCGTTCCAGGCGGCCCAGTCCGTGGGCGAACCGTCCAGCGCGGCGGCCAGCCGCTCGAAGTGGTCGTGCCAGGCCGCCATCATGTCCAGTTTCTGCTCCGGCGTCCCGCGGAACTCGTTGGTGAAACGCAGCACGGTCGACCCGGCGCCCGCACCACCCGGCTCCAGGTGGAACCGGACCCGGCCGTGCGGCGGATCGACGGTGTACTCGGCCACGGACTCCGGATCCCAGGCCGTGACGCGCCCCGACACCACCGCGTCCCCGTTGAGCCGGTGCAGCGTCAGCAGCCCCCCGAGCCGTGGCTCCATCGGGTCGGCCGCGCACAGCCACTCCCGCATGCCCTCGGCGGTCGCGACGGCCTCCCAGACCCGCGCCACCGGGTGCGGCAGGTCCACCGTGTACCGCAGCAGAAGCACGTCACCGTCGTGGGTACAGCTGCCCGGGGATATCTCGCTCATCTCTCCAGCGTCGCCCCGGGACGCGCGGGACGCGAGCGCGGGCGGGAAGCCCGGACCGAGGGTCCGGACCGCCCGCCCGCGGGAACCCGGGGCCGCCCCGCCGTCGCGTCACACCCCCGCGTAGGAGTGCTTGCTGTTCACGAAGATGTTGACCCCGTAGTAGTTGAAGAGGAAGCAGCCGAACGCGATCAGCGCGATGTAGGCCGCCTTGCGCCCCTTCCAGCCGGCCGTCGCGCGTGCGTGCAGGTACGCCGCGTAACCGACCCACGTGATGAAGGACCAGACCTCCTTGGCGTCCCAGCCCCAGTAGCGTCCCCACGCGTCACCGGCCCAGATGGCGCCGGCGATGATCGTGAAGGTCCACAGCGGGAAGACGGCCGCGTTGACCCGGTACGAGAACGTGTCCAGCGAGGCCGCGGACGGCAGCCGCTCCATCACCGAGCGGGCGAACGCGCCGGGGTTGCCGCCCGTCGCGAGCTTGTTCTCGTAGGAGTCGCGGAAGAGGTAGAGCAGGGTGGCGACCGCGCCCAGGTAGAAGACGGCGCCGCAGAAGATCGCGGTGGAGACGTGGATCCACAGCCAGTACGAGTCCAGCGCCGGCACCAGCTGGTCGCTCGGCGTCTTCAGCCACGTGACGGCCATGCCCAGGTCGAGCAGGACGGTCGTCACCAGCGGCAGACCGATCCACCGGACGTTCTTCCGCGCGAGGAGGAAGCAGAGGTACGCGCCGACGGCCACCGTCGAGAAGGTGGTGGAGAACTCGTACATGTTGCCCCAGGGGGCGCGCTGCACGGAGAGTGCGCGGGCGACGACACCGGATGCCTCGATCAGGAAGGCCAGTGCCGTCAGGGACACCGCGATCCGGCCGTACAGGTCGCCCTTGACGGTGCCGCCCGCCGCGCCGGGGCCGTCCGGGACGTCCCGGGCTCCGGCGGACGAGCGGGTGACGACCCGGGGCTTGTCGAGGACGGCGGTGCCGCCGCCGGTCTGCTTCAGCCGGACGGTGACGTCCGGCCGGCCGGACGTCTCCCGGGTGAGCGCGGCGGCGGTACGGCCCACCTTGCTGCGGCTGCCGAACGCCCACTCGGAGATGTGGGCCAGGAAGGCGAGGGTGTAGACGGCCATCGACGAGTAGATGAGGTAGTCGCTCATCTGCGCCAGGCTCTGGTCGGTCGCGGCGGCGAGGATCACTTGTCAGCCTCTCCAGCTTCGGCAGGTTCTTCTGCGGGTTCCGGTGCGGTCGGCGCCGCCTGTTCGTTGAGCGTGACCGCGAGATCGGCCAGTTCCTCGGGGAGCTTCGCGGACTCGCTCCGGCCCAGACCCGCCATCTCGACGACGGTGACGCCGTCCTCGCCCCGGACGGCCCGGACCCAGACCCGGCGCCGCTGGATGAACAGCGAGCCGGACAGGCCCGCGATGGCGGCGATCGCGCCCGCCAGGGCGAGACCGTTGCCGGGCTGCTGGGAGATCTGGAAGCTGGCCCACTCCTTGACGTCCTTCTCGAAGGTGATCGAGCCGGCGCCGTCCGGCAGCGTCATGGTCTCGCCCGGCAGCAGCCGCTGCGCGAGCTTGTTGCCGTCCGCGTCCTTGAACTGGGTCATCTTGGACTTGTCGAGCTGGTACACGTTCTGCGGCAGCCCGGAGTCCACCCGGAGGTCGCCGTGGAACCCGGTCAGCGCCATCACCGGGAAGTCGAGGCCCGGGAACTGCGAGAACATGGTGCCCTTGCCCGCGCCGGCGAACGTCGGCACGAAGAACGCCTGGAAGCCCAGCTGCTCCCGCTTGCCGTTCTTGTCGCGGTAGCCGTCCATCACCTTGATCGCGCCGGTGGAGGTGATGTTGTTGTCGATCGGCAGCAGCGGGACGGCCCCCTGGTACACGAGCTCGCCGCGGCCGTCCTTGACCGTGACGACGGGCGCGTAGCCGTGGGCGATCAGGTAGACCTTGGACCCGCCGACCACGAGCGGCTGGTTGACCCGGATGACCGCCTTCTTGTCGGCGCCGCCCGCCTCGGAGTACGTGACGGCCGCCTCGAAGGTTCGCGGGGTACCGCGCTGAGGACCGTCCTTCTGGTACGTACCGGTGAAGCCGTCCAGGCGGAAGCCGAACGGGGCGAGGTCGTCGGTGCTGTAGAGCGAGCCGGACTTGAAGTCGTCGTACTGGGTGAGCGTGTTGGAGAAGCCGTCGCCCTCGACGATCAGCTTGCCGCCCTCGGACTTGAAGAGCTGGCCGGTCGCGAAGGCCACCAGCATCACGATCAGGGCGATGTGGAAGACCAGGTTCCCGGCCTCGCGCAGATAGCCCTTCTCCGCGGCCACCGCGTTCCCGACGGTGTGGGCCCGGAAACGACGGCCCTTGAGCAGCGCGAGCGCCGCCTCCCGGACCTCCTCGGGTCCGGCCTCGGTGCGCCAGGTGGTGTACGCCGGCAGACGGGTCAGACGCCCCGGTGCGCCCGGCGGGCGTCCCCGGAGCTGGCCGACGAACTGCCGGCTGCGCGGCACGATGCAGCCGATGAGGGAGACGAACAGCAGGATGTAGATCGCGGAGAACCACACCGAGCTGTAGACGTCGAAGAGCTGGAGCTTCTCGTAGACCGGCGTGAGCGTCTGGTGGGCGTCCTTGAAGGCCCTCACCTTCAGCTCGTCCACGCTGTTCTGCGGGATGAGCGAGCCCGGGATCGCACCGAGGGAGAGCAGGAAGAGCAGGAGCAGCGCGACCCGCATCGAGGTCAGCTGGCGCCAGAGCCAGCGGATCCAGCCGGTCACCCCGAGGACGGGGCCACCGACGGCGGTCTCCTCGCGGGGGGCCGTGGACAACCGCGCTCCGGGGTCGCCCGGATCTCGCGTCTCGGTCTCGGTCTCGGTCTTGCCCATGGAACTCAGATCCCCACCGTGAAGCCTTCGGACCAGCTCTGCATCTGGGACACCATGCTGTCCCACGCTCCTGTGAGGAGGAGCAGACCGGTCAGGATCATCATGCCGCCACCGATCCGCATGACCCACGCGTAGTGCTTCTTGACCCGCCCGAACGCGCCGAGTGCCTTGCGGAACGCGATCGCGGCGAGGATGAAAGGCACCCCGAGACCGAGGCAGTACGCGATGGTGAGCAGGGCGCCCCGCCCCGCGCTGGCCTGGTCGAACGCGAGCATGTTCACCGAGGTGAGCGTCGGCCCCAGGCATGGTGTCCAGCCGATCCCGAAGAGCGCGCCGAGCAGCGGGGCGCCCGCCAGGCCGGTGACGGGCCGCTTGTGGAACCGGAACTCCCGCTGGCTGAGCCAGGGCATCAGTCCCATGAAGAAGACACCCAGCAGGATCATGAGGACACCGAGCACGCGGGAGAAGGTGTCCTGGTACTGCTGGAGCGTGGAACCGAAGTATCCGAAGAGCGCACCGCCGGAGACGAACACGGCGGTGAACCCGAGGACGAAGAGCGAGGCGCCCACGACCATCCGGCCGCGCCGGGCCTCGGCGAGATCGGTGCCGCTGACGCCCGTGACGTAGGAGAGGTAGCCGGGGACGAGCGGCAGGACGCAGGGCGAGAAGAAGGAGACCAGTCCGCCGAGGACGGCGACGGGCAGCGCGAGCATCAGCGCGCCGCTGTAGACGGTCTCGTTGCGGCCGACCTCGGCGGCGAGTGCGAGCACGGTCACTTCTCCGCGACGAGCGGGTCGATCATGGAACGGAGCTTCTCCTCGTCGAGCGCCTGCAGCGCGCGTGCGGCGATCTTGCCGTCCTTGTCGAGGGCGATCGTCGTGGGGATGCCCTGGGGGTTGAGCGTGCCCTTGGGGAATCCGGAGAGGATCAGTCTGCCCTGCGGGTCGTAGAGACTCGGGTAGGTGATGCCGTGCGCCTCCTCGAAGGCGAGAGCCGGCTGCTTGTTGTAGTCGCGGGTGTTGATCCCGACGAACTCCACGCCCTTGTCGGCCAGGTCGTCCGAGACCTTGACGAAGTGCTTGGCCTCCGCGCGGCAGGGACCGCACCAGGAACCCCACAGGTTGAGGACGACGACCTTGCCCTTGAGGTCCGCGACGTCGAGCTTCGTGCCGTCGAGGGTCTCGCCCGACAGCGCGCCGGGGGCCCGCCGGTCGCCCTTGGCGACGATGTCGACACCGCCGGAGCTCCGGACGAAGTTGGTTCCGCCTCCGCCACCGGACGCCGTGCTGCCGCCGGACGTGCAGGCCGACAGGACGAGGGCGGCCGTCAGCGTTCCTACTGCGAGCAGGGTGCTTCGAGGGGTACGGCTCAGGCTCATGTGAAAAGTTTCGCATGGGCGTTCCAGGGATCTTGGGCACCCCCCACAGGACAGCCCTTAGGTGCCCATAAAGCCCTTTGTCAAGAGGATCTAAGGGGCGTACGAGCGCTTACGGGGCCTGGGTGGCGGGGACTCGGGCGGGGCGCAGAAAGGCGTTCCAGCCGCCCGTCGGGGCCTGGCCGACGTCCAGCGTGCGGAGCCGTTCGAGGATCGCGGGGTCCTGCACGTCGAGCCAGTCCGCGAACTGGCGGAAGGACACCAGGCGGACGTCCTTCCTGCCCGCCATCACCTTCAGGGCCTGCTCGACGGCGTCCATGTAGATGCCGCCGTTCCACTGCTCGAAGTGGTTGCCGACGAAGAACGGGGCGCGGTTGGACGCGTAGGCGCGGTCGAAGCCGGCGAGGTACGCCTCGGTGGCCTGTTTGCGCCAGCCCGGGTAGCGCGCGGGTACGCCCTGGGTGGTGTTCTTCGACTGGTTGGCGAGCATGTTGTAGTCCATCGAGAGGACCTCGAAGGAGTGGCCCGGGAAGGGCACCGCCTGAAGCGGGAGATCCCAGATGCCCCGGCGCTTGGCCGGCCAGGTCTGGCGGCCTCCGGGCGAGCTGGCGTCGTAGCGCCAGCCCAGGCGCTTCGCCGTGGGGAGCAGCTTGTCCTGACCGAGCAGGCAGGGAGTGCGTCCGCCGACCAGTTCCTTCTGGTAGTCGAAGGGCAGCGGGTCGAGGTCGGTCCAGCCGCTGTTCGTCTTCCACTGGGTGACGAACGCCATGGCCTGGTCGATCTCGCTCTGCCACTGGGCGGGCGTCCAGTTGCCGACCGAGCCGGAACCGCCGCAGAAGTGGCCGTTGAAGTGGGTGCCTATCTCGTGGCCGTCGAGCCATGCCTGCCGGACGTGCCTGAGCGTCTCCTTGATGTGCTCGTCGGTCAGGTAGCCGATGTCGGAGGCGCCGACGCGGTTGTTCGGCGGACGGTAGAGGTCCTTCTTCGACTCGGGAAGCAGATAGATCCCGGAGAGGAAGAAGGTCATCGCCGCGTCGTGGTTCCGGGCGAGTTCGAGGAAGCGCGGGAAGAGTCCGTTGCCGACCTCGCCGGCGCCGTCCCAGGAGAAGATCACGAACTGCGGGGGCGTCTGTCCGGGTTCGAGCGGGACGGGCGCGTCGGGCTGGTGCGGCTGCCTTCCGGTGTCGGCGGTGGAGCCGTCACCGATCAGCCGGACCTCCCCGGTGGGCGACGGGCTCGGCGACGCCGGGACGTCACCTCCCTTACCCTCGGCGGAACGTCCTGACTTGTCCTGATTCACGAAGCCGCATCCGGCGACTCCGAGCGCCGCCGCTCCGACACCCGCCCCGATGAGGCCCCTTCGACTGATCCCGCGCATGACGTCCCCATTCGCGCTTGCGTATGACCCCACAGTCATCCGAACCGGCAATGAGTGAGATGCGGGGAGGAACCAGAAGGTTCCGGGAAATAGCACAAAAATCTCAAGGCGACCGGATGACGTGACGTCATCCGATCGCCTTGGCGGTGTACCCGCGGAACACCGCGTCACACACCGCGGCGCCGGTCCGGAACGACCGAGGCTCCGGGGCTGTGCTCAGAGCCTGTCGGGTGGCCTCCGACCGGGCGGTCAGGCCCCGAACGCCTTCGACTTCCCCTTGACCGGCTTCGCCCCCGCGAGCAGGTGCGCCGGGACGAGGTCCCTGGCCGGCTCGCTGTACCCGACCGACACGATCCTGTCGCCCCGGTAGGTGAACGAGGTCAGCGAGGCCAGCGTGCACTGCCGGCGCCTCGGGTCGTGCCACAACGTCCGCTTCTCCACGAAGCTGCGCACGATCCAGATCGGCAGCTGGTGGCTGACGCAGACCGCCTCGTGACCGCGGGCCGCGTCCTTCGCCGCGTCCAGCGCGCCCATCATCCGGACGACCTGCTCGACGTACGGCTCACCCCAGGAGGGCTTGAACGGGTTGGTCAGGTGCTTCCAGTTGCCCGGCTTGCGCAGGGCCCCGTCCCCGACACCGAAGGTCTTGCCCTCGAAGACGTTGGCGGCCTCGATCAGGCGCCCGTCCGTGGCCAGATCCAGACCGTGGCTCTTGGCGACCGGCTCCGCGGTCTCCTGCGCACGCTCCAGCGGCGAGGCGACGACATGGGTGATGTCCCGGTCCGCCAGGTGCTCCGCGACCCGGTCCGCCATGCGACGGCCGAGCTCGGACAGGTGGTATCCGGGACGGCGCCCGTACAGCACGCCGTCGGGGTTGTGCACCTCGCCGTGGCGCATCAGGTGGACGACCGTGATGTCGTCCTGCCCGGGGAGCCTGTTCGGCAGGCCGCTGTCGACACGCTCGACGCTCATGCGGTGGCCTCCGCGGCGGCACGGGCGGCGGCGGGCAGGGCGGCGGCGACGCGCTCGACCGCCCGCTCGTCGTGGGCCGTGGAGACGAACCAGGACTCGAAGGCGGACGGCGGCAGGTAGACGCCGTCCGCCAGCATCGAGTGGAAGAACGCGTTGAAGCGGAAGGCTTCCTGCTTCTTCGCGTCCTCGTAGTCGCGCACCTCGTCCGCCGTGAAGAACACCGAGAACATGTTGGAGGCGGTCTGCAAGCGGTGCGCGACGCCCTCCTTGGCGAGCGCGCCGGTGACGAGCCCCCGGATCTCCTCCGAGACCGCGTCGACCGTCCGGTAGGCGGCCTGGTCGAGCAGCCGCAGCTGGGCGAGGCCCGCGGCCGTGGCGACCGGGTTTCCGGACAGGGTGCCCGCCTGGTAGACCGGCCCGGCCGGGGCGAGGTGTCCCATGACGTCCGCACGGCCGCCGAAGGCCGCGGCCGGGAAGCCGCCGCCCATCACCTTGCCGAAGGTCATCAGGTCCGGCGCCACGCCGTCGACGCCGTACCAGCCCGCCCGCGAGGTCCGGAAACCGGTCATGACCTCGTCGGAGACGAAGAGCGCACCGTTCTCCCGGCACAGGTCGGCGAGGCCCTGGTTGAAACCGTCGGCCGGCGGGACGACGCCCATGTTGCCCGGCGACGCCTCGGTGATCACGCAGGCGATCTCGCCCGGGTGCGCGGCGAACGCCGCCCGGACCGCCTCCAGGTCGTTGTACGGCAGGACGATGGTGTCCCCGGCCTGCGCGCCGGTCACGCCGGGCGTGTCGGGCAGTCCGAAGGTGGCCACGCCGGAGCCGGCCGCGGCCAGCAGCGCGTCCACGTGGCCGTGGTAGCAGCCGGCGAACTTGACGACCTTCGCCCGGCCGGTGAAACCACGGGCCAGACGGATCGCCGACATCGTGGCCTCCGTGCCGGAGGACACCAGACGGACCTGTTCGACCGGCTCGATCCGGGCGACGATCTCCTCGGCGAGGGCCACCTCCCCCTCGCCCGGCGTGCCGAACGAGGTGCCGCGGGCGACGGCCTCCTGCACCGCGGCGACCACCTCGGGGTGGGAATGGCCGAGGATCATCGGCCCCCACGAGCAGACGAGGTCGACATATTCACGACCGTCCGCGTCGGTGAGGTACGGGCCGGTACCGGACACCATGAATCGGGGCGTTCCGCCCACGGCCCGGAAGGCGCGCACCGGCGAGTTCACGCCGCCGGGCGTCACGAGGGACGCGCGGTCGAACAGCGTCTGTGAGACTGGGGCTTCGTATGAATACGGCACTGTGGTCCTGACCTGCGAGTACGGCTCTGAGTACGGAAGGAGTGCGTGGGCACCCTGTGCGTCACGCCGGGGCGTAGGTGCTCCGCGTCTGCGAAACTGGGGCGTCATAGGGGTGGCTCACGGAATCCATGGTGTCAGAGGGCCCGACGTTCTTGCGGACAGGTGTTTCACCGCGAGAGCGTGGGGGAGGTCACTGACACGGTGATCGGGTTGCGCGACGCGGATCGCGCTGCCAAAAAAGCAGTCGGGTGGAGATATGCATCGCGGTGGCGGACTGGGCGAGGGGACCGACGACCTGGGTCCCGAGCCTGCCCGGCGGGGGAAACACCGGCGACGGCGTACGGAGGAACCCGCGGGACCGACGGAACCCACGACAGGGAGCGGAAGTGGCCGGTTGGGGGTGACGTACAAGTACTTCGGCGCACCCGACGGCGCCACGGCGGCCCGCGTCCCGATCTCGATGCGCCCGGAGGAACTCGGCGGCGACGAGCTCGGTATGGGCGGCATGTTCACCAAGATCAAGCCGGAGACCATAGCCGCGATGGTGCTCACCGGCATCCAGGGCCTGCCCCTGCACAAGGTGCCCCCGCTGGAACTGGTGGTCCTCCACCCGGACTACGCGGTGGTGAAACTGCCCATGACCGTGGTCGACCCGCTGCGGGGCATCGGCGAGGAATCGGTCGGCGCGGCGGCCTTCATCTGGTCCACCGTCCCCGACCGCGGCGGCCCGCGGGACGCTTTCGACGTCTACCGGTTGCTGCACGAATGGCAGGACTTCTCGGTACGTCTGCACGAGGCCGGGCACCAGCCGTACTGCCTGGTGTGGCCCTGACCTGGGGTTTCAGTGGTTTTCGGGCAGGGTTTCGGACCCCGCCCCCGTCATGTGCGGAGAGAGGCCGTCAGGCGGCCAGGGCACATTGAGGGCACATGGGTTTCGCTGGGGGCACTGATGTGCCCTGGGCTTCGCCGGTTTCCTGGGTCTCCGGTTCCGTGAAGGCGTCGTCGATCGCCTTACGGGTGCGGATCTCGCTGGACGGCAGCAGGTGCGTATACGGCCGCAGCGTGAAGCCCGGGTCCGAGTGGCCGAGGTACTCGGAGAGCGCCTTGATGCTCTCCCCCGCGTCCAGGAGCACGGAGGCGTACGCGTGCCGGAGGGCGTGCATGCCGTCTTCCGGAGCCGCCTGGAGGTAGCGCGCCCCGCGCTCTCGGGGAGGGATCACGCCGGCGGCGGCAAGGGCGCGCTTCCAGTCACCCATGTTGAAGACGCTGCGGCTGTAGGCCCGCCCCTTCTTGTCGGCGAAGAGGAGGCGGAAGGTTTTCGGCTCGCCGTCCGGCTTGCCCCACGGCAGGATGACGTCGACCGGCGGGAACTCCTTCATGTGCGCCCTGAGGGCTGCGGCGAGCTGAGCCGACAGGGGCACTGACCGGATCCTGTTGCCCTTGGGCAGAGCGAAGACGGGCTTCGTACC
Organism: Streptomyces sp. NBC_01216; assembly: GCF_035994945.1. NCBI lineage: Bacteria > Bacillati > Actinomycetota > Actinomycetes > Kitasatosporales > Streptomycetaceae > Streptomyces > Streptomyces sp. NBC_01216. Next base: position 4,060,686 of record NZ_CP108677.1, on the reverse strand, counting down.
GACCAGCCGCACCTGGCGGTTGACGTGGATCCATCCGCCCTTGAAGTCGATGTCCTCGACGGCGAAGCCGAACACCTCGCCCTGCCGCAGACCGCAGCCGAAGGCGAGCTTACCCCCGGCCTGGAAGCGCTTCGGCAGTTCGGTGATGACCGCGCGGACGCGCTCCAGCGACCAAGGGATGATCTTCTTCTTGGTCGCGGTCGGGAGCTTGACCGACTTCGCCTTGCACGGGTTCTTCGGCAGCAGCCCGTCCTCCACCGCCGCGCCGAGGATGCTGGAGAGGATGTCGAAGATGCCCTCGATCGTCGACACCTCCAGGCCGCCGTCCTGGAGTGTGCGGATCCAACCCTGGATGACCGAGGGCTGGTTGAGGGATCGCAGCTCGCGTCGGCCGAGGTGCTCGGTGATGTGGTTGCGGACCGTCGCCTCATAGCGGAGCGCAGTCGTCGGGCCGACGGAGTTCGCGTCGAGCCACTTCTGTGCGTAGGCGTCGAGCGTCTGCTTCGTCTCGGCGGGGACGACGTAGGAGCCCTGCCGGATCTCGACGTCGACCTCGGCGGCGCGGTTGTCCGCCTCGGCCTTCGTGTGGAAGTTCTCCTTTCACGGCAGCCCGCGCGTACAACAGCGTCGGAGCAGATCACAGAGCGGCGCCGACGTGGCTAGTGGCGCCCGCTGACGGTCGGACGCGCATGCGAAGCTCCGGCGGCCAGCACGATCCCCGCCAGCACGCTGCAGTGGCCGACATCAGAGCCATGGCCCCCAACCGTGGCCATGTCCGCACAGGCGAAGGCGGCAGCGAGAAACATCAGCGGTATGAACAGGATCAAGGCGTCGGCTCTTCGCCCATGGCGGTACGCAGCCAGTCGAGGGAGTCCATGCCGAGCAGTTCGTCGGCGAGCCGGTTCGCGGACTCGGTGGTGAGGCGGGCCCGGCTGTTGTCGATCCAGCGCTGGGCGTTCTGGTAGCCCTGGGCCTTGTACTCGATGCCCTGCAGCAGGCATTCGAGTTTGTCGGCATCGCGGGCGCACAGCGTTTCGGCTGACTCCTTGGCCTCGTACTCCGCGACCAGCTCCCGGATGGTGGAGGCGAGCAGCTCCGGCATGCCCTTGGTCTGGTCGGCGGTGACGGCTTCCGGGTCGGTTCCCTCGGCGTACTTCTTGCCGAGGTGGTTCACGTCGCCGGTGCGGGTTTCCTGGGAGTCGTGCCAGACCGCGAGGAACGCGGCCCGCGCCGGGTCCGCGCCTTCCAGCTTGGCGATGACCGAGGCAATCAGCGAGGTGCGCCAGGAGTGCTCGGCCACACTCTCGGGGTCGCGGACACCGGCCATCCACCAGCCGGTGCGCCTGGCCTGCTTGAGCGTCCCCGCCTCGTACAGGAATCGGGCCACCGCGGACAGGTCGTCTGCCACCGTCCGTCTCCTCTCACGCCCCTGCGAGGCGGATCGCGTACCGGATGCTCTCCAGCTCGTGGCGTGCACGCGCCGACAGCTCCTGGCTATCCAACATCATCGGAAGTCGGTCGTGCAGGGTCCGGGCCACCGCACCGGAACGCAGCAGGTTGGGGCGGATCGTGAGCAGCGCCCACAGGCTGTGGATGTTCAGGTCGAGATACCCGTGCTGAGGCGCGAGGCCGTGTGCGAGGTGGGCCAGGAGCTTGTGGCCGGGCCACGGGCCGGGCGTACGTGAGGCGATGAAGTCGTCGGACAGTTCGAGATGCGGGGCCTCGCCGATCCAGTAGGCCCAGTAGTTGAGGTTGGCGGCCTCCCCCGCGTCGTCGTCCGCGAGCGCGGAGTCGATGAAGTGGCTCATCCGGTCAAGGTCGCCTTGGCGGGCCGCCACGGCGGCGACAGAGCGGGCGTTGAGCCACTGCGTCAGCCAGTCGTTCGGCCGCTCGGTGCCCTGTTGGTGGGCGAGCCAGTCCGAGGTGTCGGCCTGGTCGTCGTAGCCCGACAGGTACAGGGCCTGGCGACGCAGAAGGAACTGACTCTCCTCACGTGCCTGTTCGACCGCGCCGCGCATGCGCGTGAAGAACCGGCGACGGTCTTCGGACGACAGCTCCGGGGCCGAGGGAACCGGCCCACGCCGTGGCCGGGGCGGTGCGGGAAGATCGCGGACCGGCTGCGGCGGTACACCTGTGAGGGGCCAGGACAGCACTTCAACCAAGTCTCGCTGCAAGACCCACGCACCGAGCGGGCTCTCGTCGACCGGCGCCGCGTCGTCCAGGGAGCTGCCCAGAAGGACATCGGCCTCCATGGCACGTTCGAGTGTCCGCAGCAGTGCCGGAGCGGTGCCCAGCTGCAGGAGCCGGTGTCGGTGCCCGAGCATCTGCCCGACGGGGACGGCAGTGAGCGGGCGCCGGCCGGATTCCCAGCCCGCAATCGTGTCGGCGGCCACCCGTAACCGCTCTGCCACCGACTCCTGCGTCTGCCCCAACTGCTCACGGAGGAGCCGGAATACGTAGCCGGAGATGATCCCCGAACGGGGGCGGGCGGCCGTTCCCTGACTACCGGTCAGGGTTGGCCGGGAACTTGACGGCATGACACCCCCATTCCCCTGCGGGCCGCGGCTGACCACCCGTACTGGTGGTCACTTCAAGCAGAGATCACCGCTGCCTACCGTCGTACCCATCGACCACTGAGCGTAATAGGGAGAGAGCCGGTATGAACGTCGTTACGAATGTGGGTGCGCGGTGATGCCGCAGGAGCCGACGGACAGGATGATCTCCGAATGGCTCGTACAGGCGCATCCGATGCCAGGCCGGGCGCTGTCAGAGTGGTCGACCCGGACGGTGGCGCTGCTGCCGCTGGGCCGTCTGCTCGCTGCGGTGCGGATCGAGGAGAGGCTGGTGCACGCCGCCGCCGGGAGCGACGAACCCAACGCGGTGGCCGACTACTTGGCCGGGCGGCTCCAGCTCGGCCCGGTGATCCACGACAGCGGAAACCGCCACTACTACGCCCTGGTCCCCGCGGATGCCGGACGGAAAGTTGAGCAGCCCGGCGTACGGCACCTGGGAGTCGGTACCTGGGTGGGGATCCCCTGCCCCGATCGCACCCAACCGCCCGGCACGTACTGGTCGGTCGCCCCGCGGACACCGGCCCGCCTGTGCCACCTGGCAGATGTCGCCGACGTAGCGAACACCGGCCGAGGTCGCCTTGCCGCCTTGACGTCGGTCAGGGGAACGGAGGCCGCGGAATGAACGCGGGCACCGTGTACCGATTCGCCGACTGGACCATCGGACGGGACCGCGCACCGGGCGTCTCGGCGCCGATCCGGGAGATGGAGTGCACCACGTGCCTGGAACGCTCGGAGCCCGGCACCAGCCAACTCCAGCCGGACAGATGGGCTCTGGCACATGCAGGGACCACCGGGCACACAGGCTTCCGGGAGATCGTGACCGTCTTCCTGCGCGTCACCCCGGCACCGGGCAACCCGCTGCACCGAGCGACACCAGCGTGACTCGCGGCAGGCGACCACCGGCGCGAGTCACGCCTTCACCCGCACGCATCAGCCCATCGGGCCGCTTACCCGCCGATGCGCGCCACCCTCTGACGCCAGGAGGCACTGTGCAGGCTACGCACGACGATCTGACCGCAGAACTGTGCGGCCGAACCGTATTGGTAACGGGTGGAGGCGGGCTGATCGGCAGCCGCATCGCGGCTCACCTGCGCGAGGTGGGAGCGCGTCCGGTGAGCCTGTGCCGTCTGGATGCCTACCCACTGTCGGCGTACCGGTTGTTGTTCGGCGTCGATGAGGACGATGCGGACTTCGCCGTCGGCGATGTCACCGACGCCAAGCTGGTGCGGCGTCTGGTCGCTGACTGTGACTACGTCATCCACGCCGCCGCACTCGCCGACGTGGCCGCCTGCACCCGCCACCCGATGAACGCGATCACCACCAACGTAATCGGCACCCAGACCGTGCTGGACGCCGTGGCCGCCTGCGAGCGGGTGCGCCGCTTCTGCTACGTCTCCTCGGCCAGCGTCTACGGCAATGGCAACCGCGACGAGCGCCCCGCCTGTGCGGAGACCCGCTCGATGCGCCAACTCCTTGAGGCGGTCTACGGACACATGCCGCCCTGCTTCGGCGAGAGCGCCGTGCTGCAGCCGCTGTCCGTGTACGCCAACACCAAACTGTGGGGCGAGTTCCAGACCGCGCTCCACCTGGCCCAGGTCGGTACCTCGTACGCGATCGTGCGCTACTTCTCCGTGTACGGGGATCCGCAGACCGTCAAACGCGGCTCCCACTCCTGGGTGGTCGCCTGGTTCGCCGCCCGCGCCGCCCTCGGGCTGCCGCTGCACCTCAACGGCGGCGGGCACCAGGTCCGCGACCTGATCCACGTCGACGACGTCGCCGCGGGAACGGTGCGGGCGCTGGTCGCGCCGCGAGCACACAATGAGACAGTCAACTTGGGCACCGGGCACGCCACGACGATCCGCCAGGTGGCCGAGCAGGTCCAACAGCACTATCCGCGGACTCAGTTCATGGAGACCCCGATGCCGCCGGGAGACCCACAGGGAGGCTACGCGGCCATAGGCCGGATGCGGCACCTGCTGGACTGGCAGCCCGCGATCACGGTCGAGGAGGGAATCGCCCGCTACACCGCGTGGCTTCAGCGCACCCCACAGGCGATCCCCGACTGGCTGCGGCAGACCGCACCCGCGTGACGTCATCCGGGCCGCGTCAGATCACAGGCGGGCGGCCGAGCCGGGTCATGCGCACCACTGTGCGCCAGCGCATCGGGCGCCGCTCGCCGCACGACGTGCGCCAGCCTTCGAGGAAACCGCCCGCCCAGGCCCGCAGCCCGCCCAGTGATCGCGTACGCAGCAGGGTGATCAGCGTCCAGATGCCCAAGTGCACGGGGACCAGCGGAAGCGGCAGGCGACGCCGGGCCAGCCAGACGCGGTTGCGGGCGGTAAAGCGGTAGTAGACGGCATGGCGAGCTGGGGAGGTCTTGGGGTGCTGCAGCAACAGGCCAGGCTCGTAAAGAATCTTCCAGTCCGCGTCCAGGGCCCGCCAGGCCAGATCGGTCTCCTCGTGGGTGAAGAAGAAATCCGCCGGCCAGTCGCCGATCTCGTTCAGCATCCGCATCGAGAACGCGTGCCCACCACCGAGGAATCCGGTCACCAGACCCCGGCGCATCGGATCTCGCCCGCCGGGGCGCGGGACATGCCGCGACTGCGTCTCGCCGTGCTCGTCGGCGACGCGAAAGCCCACGATGCCGAGGCGGGGATCGGCAGCGAACTGGCGCCGCACCTGGTCGAACACCTCGGTCTGGACGAGCAGCCCGTCGTCGTCGAGTTCGATCACGACGTCAATGTCACCGAAGGCGCGCAGTCGGGCGATGCCGACGTTCCGGCCGCCTGGGCAGCCCAGGTTCTCTTCCAGCTCCAGGACCGTGACCTCGCCGGGCAGACCCGGGAAGTCGGGCAGCGGCGTGCCATTGCCGACGATCACGATCCGATCGGGTGGCGTGTCCTGCTTGGCCACCGAAGCCAGAAGCGCCTCGACCTCGGCAGGCCGGTTGCCCATGGTCACCACGACCACACCCACACGCGGCTCAGACACAGCGGCCACTCCCAGCTTGCTCGGCGGCGGTGCCCGCGATCGTAGTCCTTCACCCGCACGTCCCTCGCCCGTCACCACTCGTTCAAGAGAGGCTCCGCCATGCCGACGATCAAGCTGGGCGACTACCTCACCGTCCGCGCCGACCACGACCTGCACCGCACCCCCTACAGCCACCTCGCGGAGTACGAGCTCGCCGACTTCCTCGCCGACTGGGACAACCTGCACCACCAGGCTCTCGACCACGTCCCGCATCGCATCCACCCCACCGCCCGGATCCACCGCACAGCGATCATCGGCGACGACGTGATCATCGGGCCCCGCGTCCAGGTCTGGGAGTTCTCCACCGTGCGAGCCGGCTCCGTGCTCTGCGCCGATGTCTCGATCGGCTTCAACTGCGAGGTGACCAAGACGTTCATCGGCCACGGCTCCGTCCTCGGCCACCGCATCGGCGTCAACCGCACGCTCGTCGGCGCCGACGCCCACCTGTCCGCCGGCGTCACCGTCGCCGCCATCAGCATGTGGAGCCCCGACCTGCGCCGCCCGGAACGCGACATCATCCTGCGCACCCCCGAGGGCCTCTACCGCTGCGGCACGCCGCAGTTCGGCGCCCTCATCGGCGACCGCGTACAGACCGGCAGCAACATCAGCCTCGGCCCCGGCATCGCAGTCGGCCGCTGCTGCCGCATTGTCAGCGGCGTCACTCTCGCCGCCCGCGCCATCCCGGCTCACCACACTGTCAACGCGCCACACACCGCAGACGTCCACGTCAGACGCCAACGCCGATGACTTCCTTCACCGCCACCGCCACCGCGCGCAAGGCTCAGGGCTCCATCCCAGCGGGCACAACCAGGGCACAACCAGGGCACAACGCGCCGGAAAACACCGCGGACCAGTGAGAACTACCAAGCGTAGTTTTCCCTGGTCCTTAGCGGTTTCGCGGCAAAGTCGCAGGTCACCCCACCGCCCCCGCCAGTTGCTGCACGAGTGGCAGGACTTCTCGGTACGTCTGCACGAGGCCGGGCACCAGCCGTACTGCCTGGTGTGGCCCTGACCCGGGCGGCCTGACGCCCTCCGCCGTCGACGGCGGGTGCCACTCCGCCGTGACGGCCGGGCCCGACAGGCTCTGACGCCCCCGGCCGCGACGCGGCCCGCCCGGATCACGCGTCGGCGGTCCGGCGGTAGGTGCACACCTGCACACCGGCGCCGCTGCTGACGGACGAGACCAGTTCGAGCGTGCGCAGCCCGCCGTCGGCGGGAAAGATCGACTTACCGCCGCCCAGCAGCACCGGCATGATCATGAGCCGCAGTTCGTCGACGAGGCCCTCGCCCAGCAGGGCGCGGACGAGGGTGGGGCTGCCCATCACGAGCAGGTCTCCGCCCTCGGCCCCGCGCAGTTCCCGGATCCGGGCGACGGCCTCGTCGCCGGCGATGAGTGTGCTGTTGTCCCACGTCAGATCGGCGTGACCGAGCGTCTCCGACACGACGTACTTCCTGATGCCGTTCATCCGGTCGGCGAACGGGTCACCGGCCCGCGCCGGCCACGCCTCCGCCATCGTCTTCCACGTGCGGCGCCCGAACAGCAGCGCGTCGGCCGTGCTCATCGCCTCGTCGAACGCCCCGCCGACCACCTCCGCGTCGAAGAACGGGTGGGTCCAGCCGCCGTGGGTGAATCCGCCCTCACGGTCCTCCTCCGCCCCGCCGGGGGCCTGCACGACGCCGTCGAGGCTGATGAACTCGCTGATGACGATGCGCATGGGACTTTCTCCACTCTCGGTTTCCGTTGCGGTGTACGGACGGAAGACCCCCCTCCCACCGGAAACTCATCGCCCACGGAGCCGCCGGACACATGACCTGGGACACACCTGAGCGATCGACGCGTGCCGCGGGACCGGGGCACCCCCGTACGGCGGCGACGGTGCGCGGGTCGGACGGGTCCGAGGGCGGCGGGCGTGCCGCGAGCGACGGAGGCGGCCGGGAGACGGCGAAAGCCGCGAAGTGGCCCGCCGGGACCCGCCGGGTGACCCGTCGACCGCGTTTCGCCGCCTTTCCTACGCTGATAAGTGATGAAGTTATGACGAATGGTATGTAATGCGCGGGTGTCAGCCCCGCCGCAGTCGCGAGGAGAGGACGGACGCCGTGGGCAGAGACCTGGGCAGGGACCGAGGAGCACGGACGGGAGCGGGCCCGGGACAGGGCTTCGAGAACTACGGCCGGGGTCTGGGCAGAAGGCCGGGGACGAACCTCGGGGTCGGCGTGCGCCGGCGGCACATCCCCGGTGAGCCCATGCAGATCGGCGAGGTGGCGGCACGCACCGAACTGTCGCTGCGCACCATCCGCCACTACGAGGACGCCGGCCTGGTCGTCCCCTCCGCCCGGTCGGAGGGCGGGTTCCCGCTCTACACCGAGGCCGACGTCTCCCGTCTGCTGGTGGTCCGCCGGATGAAGCCGCTCGGCTTCACCACCGAGGAGGCCCGGGACCTGCTGACGGCCGTGGACCGGCTGGGCGCGGACCGCCCGGGCACGGACGGGGAGCTCCCGCCCGCCGAACGGGCCGTCCTGGTCGCGCGGGTGCGGGTCTACGAGCAGGCCGCCACGGAGCGGGTCGAGGCACTCCGCGCCCAGCTGACGCAGGCGGAGGAGTTCGCCGGTTCGCTCCGGGAGAGCCTGGGGAGCGGGTCCGGCGCGCGCGAGGCGGTACGACCGCGGCACTAGGAACCTTTTGCGCGGGTCGCTGATTCGGCTGGGGATCGTGGTCGGGCGGCGTCCGGCACGGGAAAGACGTCGCCCTGCGCGCGGCTGCGGGAGCTCGATGAGAACTGCGCGATGCGGCGATGAGCCTTCCCGGCCCGGCCGTCTACGGTTCGTCAGGTGCTCAGAAAGTGCGAAGCAGGAGGAGCGGTATGAGCCAGCTGCTGCGGGTCCAGAACTTCACCGTCTCGAGCGACGGGTTCGGCGCCGGCGAGGGCCAGAGCCTCGAGAAGCCGTTCGGCCATGCCGATCCGGGGAGCTTGCTCGCCTGGGCCTTTGCCACCGACCACCCGCCCGTCAAACGTTCCGAACCCGGTGGCCGGGGTCTGGACGACTACTTCACACGGGACTACGCCTGCAACATCGGCGCCGAGATCATGGGCCGCAACAAGTTCGGGCCGCAGCGCGGGCCCTGGCAGGACCACGAGTGGCAGGGATGGTGGGGCGACAAACCCCCTTTCCACACGCCGGTGTTCGTCATGACGCACCACAAGCGCCCGTCGTTCACGCTCTCCGACACCACCTTCCACTTCGTCGACGGCGACCCGGCCGCGGTGCTCGCCCAGGCGAAGGAGGCAGCGCAGGGGCAGGACGTCCGGCTTGGCGGTGGGGCCACGGTCATCCGGCAGTTCCTCGAGGCCGACCTCCTCGACACCATGCATGTGGCGGTCGCGCCGACGAGGCTCGGCTCCGGGGCCCGGCTGTGGGAGTCCCCCGACGAGCTGCGCGACCGGTTCCACCAGGACGTCGTGCCCAGCCCGAGCGGCGTGACGCACCACCTGTTCTGGCGGAAGTGAGGCCGGACCGGCTGGCCGGCGCGGGCTCCGTCAGGGCGGGTCGGTGGCTCCGCGGACGCGTAGCCGGAACTCACCGAGGTGATGCAGGATCATCCGGCCCGTGGGCCGCGCTCGGCGGCGGCCCGGGTGGATCCCGGGCGACGCGCCGTCTCCATCGCGCCAGCGCCCGCCGTACCTGCCGCTCGATCAGGCAGAACACCAGCAGGGCCAGGCAGATCACCCGGACGAGGGCGCCGACGCGCCGGTTGTGCTGGACGAACACCGGGTGACCGCCGACGGCCCCTTGAAGTCGCCGTAGACGGACCAGGGCGGGACCAGGCGGGCGGGGAGGGCCCGCCGGGAGAGGAACGGACCGGGTCGGGCGGGCCGACGGTGTCCGCGCGGGCGTCCGTCAGGCCGGCAGCGCCGCAGCGACGTCCCGGAAGAAGCGGCCGTAGGCCACGGGGCTGGGTGGGGTCTCCGGGTTCCACGGTGCCACCCGCGCGTCGCCCGCGGACACCGCCACCTCGGGCCGGACGGCGTTGGAGCGGCTGTCGAAGAGGATGAGATCCGGTGCCAGCCCGGCGGCGTACTCCCATTCGGTGGTGAGCCAGTTGGCGCCCGGACCGGGGCCCGGGTCGAGGAGGCGGACGCCGAGGTCGAGCAGCCGGGCCAGCTCCGGCCACGCCCGCGGGCGGGCCAGATGAACCTGGTCGGGTCCCGCCCCGGACAGGGCGAGCACGGAAGCGCTCGTGCTCCCCGCCGCCGAGGCGAGGGCCGCCTCGGACACCTCGACGACCCCCGGACCGGTCGCGGCGGACGCGACCGGTGTCGCGGAGTCCGCGTCCCGCAGCGCGGCCCCCAGCTCCCCGAAACGGCCGACGATCGCCGCGAGGGACTGTTCGCCGCCGACGGAGAGCACGGCCGTCGGCACCCCGAGCCGGTCGGCGACGGCCTCGTCCAGCGCGTAGGCGCGCTTCCCGTCGTATGTCACGTCCACGAGGAGGTCCGGCCGCAGCGCCCGCAGGATCTCCTCGTCCAGGGTCCGCCCCGGCCCGAGGTACGCGACCCCGGTCGCCTCCAGGTCCCCGGCCTTGACCGGGTCCAGCACCGAGCCGTCGTGGCCCGATCCGTACACCGCGGCGGGCGTCACCCCCAGGTCCCGCAGCGCGGCCCCGGCCCGTACGTACGCCACGACCCGCTCCGGCCGGCGCGCCGACGTCACCTCCACGCCTCTGTCGTCCGTGAATCCCCACGCCCCCGCGTCCGGCATGCGGCTGCTCCCTCCCGGCCGGTTCCCCACCCCCGCCACCTTGGAACGGTTCGCCACGTCGCACAAGAGGGCCTCCGCCCCTGTCCCGCGCCGCCCGGAGGAGGGACAATCGGAAGGGTCAGCGCCGCGCGTGCGCGCCGTCAGCCGGAGCGCGCGGCCCTCACGGCCTTCGCGCCCCGGAGTCAGCCATGCCGTCCCTACCCGGCCCGGTCTCGGACCCTCGTGTGATCACCCTCATCGGCCTCTCCGCGGCCTCGGCGACGGTGTGGGCACTGGCCCTGCGCCGGCGGGCCCGCGCCCGCCGCGCGCGGGCGGAGACACCTCTGGAACGGATCTGGCACCCCCAGGAGTCGGTGTCCCTCACCGCCGCCGAGGAGGACGCCTTCGGGGAGGTCGTCTCCCGTCTCTCGCCGGGCTCGGCGGGCCGCCCGAGGTGACCCCGGCGGCCGGCGGCCTCACCGGTCTCCGTCTCGAACCGGTCGCGCCGGTCGCCCGCCGCAGCCCGGTCCGGCGCGGCGAGGACCTGCGGTTTCCTCTCCGGCGAGCCCTTACCATCGTCGGCATGCCCTCCGCCGGACCGCGCCGTGACACCCGGGGCATCGTCGACGCCGCCGCGCTGATGGCACGCGTCCACTTCCGCCGGCACGAGCCGGCCGAGGAGCTGCGCCCGTACCTGGAGCACTACTGGCTGATCGACTGGGACCTGGCCGAGCCGTACGCGAGCCATGTCGTCCCGCATCCGTCCGTGAACGTCGTCTTCCAGCGCTACGGAGACGCGGACGAGACCGGCGGGCCGGAGTCCCGGGGGAAGGTGTCCCGAGCGGAGGTGTCCGGGGTCGGGCTGGGACTCTTCACCCAGGAGCTCACGGGGGTGGGCCGCGTCTGCGGGGTGCAGTTCCGGCCGGCGGGCTTCCGTCCGTTCGCGCCCGCGTGGCCGGTGTCACGGTGGACGGGCCTCCGGGTCCCCCTGGGCGAGGTGTTCGCGGAGGCGGGCCCCGACGTCGTGGCGGCCGTACTGGACCCGGACACCGACCGCGCGCGAGTGGCCGCGCTCGACGCCTTCCTGCTGGCCCACGGGCCCTCTCCCGACCCCGCGGCCGAGCGTGCCATGGCGCTGGTCGGCCTGGTCCGCGAGGACCGCACGGTGCGCCGGGTCTCGGAGCTGGCCGCCGTGGCCGGGATGTCCGCCCGTTCACTGCAGCGTCTCTTCGCGGACCACGTGGGTGTCGGCCCGAAGTGGGTCATCCTGCGTTACCGCATCCACGAGGCCCTGGAGCGCGCCGCGTCGGAGGAGCGCCCTGGCCCACCCGACTGGGCCGGGCTGGCGGCCGACCTCGGGTACAGCGATCAGGCGCATCTCGTCAGGGACTTCACGGCGACGGTCGGGGTGCCCCCGACGGCCTACAGCCGCCGCGCGTCGGGATCCTGAGCTCGGCGGTACCGGGCTCGGCCGTGCGGGGCTCGACGGTACCGGGGGCCGTTCGGCCGTCGGGGGCCGTGGGGTTCGGGTGCCGCCGGAGTCAGGGCCCGTCGGGGGACGGCAGTTCCCTCGAGAAGTGGAAGGCGACGATGTCCAGGCGTTCTCGCAGGTAGAAGCGGTGGGCGCCGGTGCGGTGGGTGCCGGAGTCCAGGCTGAGCTCGCGGCAGCCCGCCTCTCGCGCGTGCCGTTCCAGATGCCCGAGGAGGCCACGGCCGACGCCGCCGGAGCGGGCGGTGCCGGCGGTGACCAGGTCGTCGACGTAGAGCTTGCGGATCGAGCTGGTGTTGTCGACGATCCGCCAGCCGGCGGCACCGACGCAGCGTCCGTCGTCCGCGAAGGCGGCGGTGAAGCGCAGGCCCTGGGTGCGGCCCCGCTCCAGGACCTCGCGGAAGAGTGCGGCCGTGAGGTGGGGCCGCAGCTCCCGCAGGACGGGGAGCAGGTCGGACTCCAGGCGCGGATCGTCGTGCGCGAGGTCGATGATCTTCATGGCCCGGACGTTAGCGCACGCCCGCGCGGGTGCGCGGGCCGGTCGGGCGGTGAGAGCAGGGCGGGCGGAGGGAAGGGGGCGGGGCGGCGCGTCCACGGGAACGAAAGACGTGGCAGCCGGGCGGGCCGCGGTGACATCCTGTCCCCGTGAACGGACCGGAGATCCAGATCAGTTTCGCCCCGGCCCTGGGACTGTTCGTCTCTGCCGGGCGGCGCACGGGCCGTACCACCGTGACGACCGATGGCGTCTCGACGCTCGGGCATGTCGTGGAGTCACTGGGCGTTCCGCTCACCGAGGCGGGACGGCTGCTCGTCGACGGGCGGCCGGTGCCGGTGTCGCATGTTCCGGCGGCGGGCGAGACGGTCGAGGTGGAGGGCGTCGCACGCCCCCAGCCGGTGCCCGGCGCCCCGCTCCGGTTCCTGCTGGACGTCCATCTCGGCACCCTGGCACGACGTTTGCGTCTGCTCGGGATCGACGCGGCGTACCAGAGCGAGGACCTCGGCGACCCGGCGCTGGCGGCCCTCTCCGCGAGCGAACGGCGGGTGATGCTCTCCCGGGACCGGGGTCTGCTGCGCCGCCGGGAACTGTGGGCCGGCGCCTACGTGTACAGCGACCGGCCGGACGACCAGCTCCGCGACGTGCTGGAACGGTTCGCGCCGGCCCTGGAGCCGTGGACCCGCTGCACGGCCTGCAACGGGCGGCTCACCAGCGCCGACAAGGACTCGGTGCGCGAGCGGCTGGAGCGCGGCACGGAGAAGACCTACGACGTCTTCGCGCGCTGCACGGAGTGCGAGCGGGTGTACTGGCGGGGTGCCCACCACGCCCGGCTGGAGGAGATCGTCAGCGACGCGCTGCGCGAGTTCGGCGGCGCGCCCGCCCGCTGAACGGCCCGAGCGCCGTCGGTCGAGTCCGCCCTGGCGCAGCCGCTCGACCCGCGGGGCACCGAGTTCGACGGTCCGGCGCGTTGGGGTGATGAGCAGGCGATGCCGGTGAGCCGGGAGCAGGGCGACCTCGACGTCACTGGAGGCGTCGAACACGGTGCGCCGTGCCGCGTTGAGCCGGCGCCGGAAGGCGCCGAGTTCGGCCGTCCGCTCGGGCACCGCGGCCACGAGGACCCGCCGCCAGGTCGTCGGCGTTCCGCGCCCGCCCCGGTGGCGGGCGTGGCCGGCTACGGACGCTCGGCGGTCAGATAGCGCTGGACGGTCGGGCCGAGCCAGGCGATGACGTCCTCGCGGGGCATCTCCACGGCCGGGGGGAGGCGCAGCACGTAGCGGGCGAGCGCCATGCCGAGGATCTGCGAGGCGGCGAGCGCGGCACGCCGGGGGGCGTCGGCGGGGTCCGGGCAGACGCCACGCGCGACGGGGCCGAGCTGCTGGGCGAAGACGTCCCGCATCCGTTCGGCGCCGGCGGCATTGGTGACACCGACCCGCAGCATGCCGGTGAGCACGTCGTCCCGTTCCCAGCGGTCGAGGAAGTGCGTGACGAGTACGGCGCCGACCTGGTGCGCGGGCACGGCGTCGAGCGGGGGAAGGTCCAGCTCGATCTCGGACGCGGCGGCGAACAGGCCCTCCTTGTTGCCGTAGTACCGCATCACCATCGACGGATCGATCCCGGCGTCGCGGGCGATGGCCCGGATGGTGGCGCGCTCGTAGCCGTCGGAGGCGAATCGCTCGCGGGCGGCTTCGAGGATCGCGGCGCGGGTGGCGTCGGAGCGGCGTGCGGTCGTCATGACAACAACTGTAGGCCAACGGATGTTGACATGCCAGCGCGAGCCGTCCTACCGTTGCCAACAAGCGTTGACCAACGGGTGTTGGCAACAGGGATGGACGCATCGACGGGAGACAGCGATGAACCGGCTGGACACGGACGTCCTCGTGGTGGGCGCGGGCCCCACCGGAATGCTGCTGGCCGGCGACCTCGCCGCGGCCGGCCTGCGGGTCACCCTGGCCGAGCGCCGGGCACCCGGGATCAGCAACCTGACCCGCGCCTTCGGCGTGCACGCCCGCACCCTGGAGCAACTGGACGCCCGCGGCCTCGCGGACGAGCTGGTCGCCACGGGCACCCCGCTCACCCGGATGCGCCTCTTCGGCGGCCTCTCCCTCGACCTGGCCCGGCTGCCCTCCCGGTTCGCCCACCTCCTGATCACCCCGCAGTACGAGGTCGAGCGACTCCTCGAACGCCGTGCGCGGTCCACGGGCGTCGAGTTCCGCCACGAGACCGAGCTGACCGCGCTGCACCAGGACTCCGACACCGTCACCGCCGGCCTCACCGCCCCCGGCGGCACGCCCCTGACCCTGCGCGCCCGCTATCTGGTCGGCACCGACGGCGTGCACAGCGCCGTACGGAACGCCCTCGGGCTCCCCTTCCCCGGCGTCTCGGTGATCCGCTCCATCGTGCTGGCCGACGTCCGGCTCACCGAGGAACCGCGAGGGGTGCTCACGGTCGCCGGCGCCGGGGACGCCTTCGCCTTCCTCGCCCCCTACGGCGACGGCTGGTACCGCGTGATGGGCTGGAACCGCACCCGCCAGGTCCCCGACAGCGAGCCCGTCGACCTCGACGAGGTCCGCGAGATCACCCGGTGCGCCCTCGGCAGCGACTACGGCATGCACGACGCGCGCTGGATCTCCCGCTTCCACAGCGACGAACGGCAGGCCCCCGCCTACCGCTCGGGCCGGGTCTTCCTCGCCGGGGACGCCGCACACGTCCACTCCCCCGCCGGAGGCCAGGGCATGAACACCGGCCTCCAGGACGCGGCCAACCTCTCCTGGAAGCTCGCCGCCGTCCTACGCGGGGACGCCTCCGACCCCGAGGAACTCCTCGACAGCTACCACTCCGAGCGGCACCCCGTGGGCGCCATGGTGCTGCGCAGCAGCGGCGCCATCGTCCGGCTCGCGATGGCCCACGGCCCCTTCCAGCGCGCCGTCCGGGCCTTCGCCACCCGCGCACTCGACTCCGTCCGACCCGCCTCCGACAGGGCCATCGGCATGATCAGCGGCCTCGGCATCGCCTACCCCCCGGGGCCTGGCGGGCGCCGCCCCGTGGGCCGGCGCGTCCCGGACCTGGCCCTGTGCGAAGGCAGGCTCTACGCACTCCTGCGCAGGGGCGAGTTCGTCCTGGTCGCCCCCGAGGGCGCCACCCCGCCCATGCCCGCCTCCCCGGCGTCGGCCGCCCGGCTGGTGCGGGCGACCTGGGCCGATCCCGCCCGCCGCACGGTGCTCCTGGTCCGCCCGGACGGCTACGTCGGCTGGGCCGGCCGCACGGACGGCCGAGACTGAGATCCTGTCGGGTGCCGGCGAGCGGGCGGGGGACGCGCCAGGGCCCCCGTCAGAAGACGTACGCGTCGCCGGTCGCCAGCACGAGCACGCGATGGTGGTCGTTCTCCGGATCGGGGTCGGTGACGCCGTCGCTCCAGGCGGTGTCGATCTCCACGGTCACCTCTTCCGGGGAGCCCGACGTGCGTAGTTCGAAGGCCAGCTCGCCGACCGGCCCGGCGGCCCGCAGTTCACCCGTCCGGCAGACCACCACGCGCTCACCGCCGCGCAGACAGGCCGGCGGCAGCTCCTGCCCGGCGGCCGGTGCCACCGAGAAGGCGAAGCGCACGGTCGCCTGGGACACGTCCGAGGAACCGTGGTTCCGGCTGAACACCCGGAGCCCGAGCCGGCCCTCCCAGAGGGTGGCGTAGCCGTGATGGGCCAGATCCGCCTCCGGCCCGGCCACCGTGGACCCGTCGGCACGCGCGGTACCGCTCACACCGGCCACCACCGAGGACATCAGGGCCACACCGAGCAGGGCCTTGCGCATCGCACTCATGTCCTGAAGATACCCATTGATCCGCTTATCTTCTGACTACCAGTCAGTCAGCGTGTCCCGTGGCACCCTGCCCTCATGCAGATCGTCCGCTCCGTCTCCCTGTTCACCCTCGCCGCCCTCTTCGAGATCGGCGGCGCCTGGCTCGTCTGGCAGGGCGTCCGCGAGCACCGGGGCTGGGCCTGGATCGGCGGCGGGGTGATCGCCCTCGGCGCCTACGGATACGCCGCCACCCTCCAGCCCGACGCGGCCTTCGGGCGGATCCTCGCCGCCTACGGAGGCGTGTTCGTCGCCGGCTCGATCGCCTGGGGCATGGTCGCCGACGGCTACCGCCCCGACCGCTGGGACGTCACCGGGGCGCTGATCTGCCTCGCGGGCACGGCCGTGATCATGTACGCCCCACGGGCCCGCTGAACGGCACCGCCGCCTATCCTGACCACGCGATCGACGAAATCGACCACATGCGCGAGGAGCACGTCATGACTGCCGCCGGTACCCCCATCGCCGTCGTCACCGGAGCGAGCGGCGGCATCGGCGCCGCCACCGCCCGGCAACTCGCGGCCGCGGGTTACCGCGTGGTGCTCACCGCCCGCCGCAAGGACCGCGTCGAGGCTCTCGCGGCCGAGATCAACGAAGCGGGCCACCAGGCCACCGCCTACGCCCTGGACGTCACCGACCGCCAGGCCGTGACCACCTTCGCCACGGCGTTCCGCACCGTCGCCGTACTCGTCAACAACGCCGGAGGGGCGCTCGGCGCCGACCCCGTCGCCACCGGCGACCCCGAGGACTGGCGCCGGATGTACGAGGTCAACGTCCTCGGCACCCTCCACGTCACCCAGGCCCTGCTGCCCGCCCTCACCGCGAGCGGCGACGGCACGGTCGTCGTCGTCTCCTCCACGGCCGGCCACTCCACCTACGAGGGCGGCGGCGGCTACGTCGCCGCCAAGAACGGCGCCCGGGTCCTCGCCGAGACCCTCCGCCTGGAGATCGTCGGCACACCGGTCCGCGTCATCGAGGTCGCGCCGGGCATGGTGAAGACGGAGGAGTTCGCGACCACCCGCTTCCGCGGCGACACCGAGAAGGCCGCCAAGGTCTACGCGGGCGTGGCCGAGCCCCTCACCGCCGACGACGTCGCCGACACCGTCACCTGGGCCGTCACCCGTCCCCCGCACGTCAACATCGACCTCCTGGTCGTCCGCCCCCGCGCCCAGGCATCCAACACCAAGGTCCACCGCGAGCTGTGACGGCGGAGGGTCCCGGCACCGAGGTGCCGGGACCCTCACCCGTCCGCCGCGGCAAAGGCGCGCTCAGCCCTTCACGCAGATGACCTGCTTCAGCTTCGCGACCACCTCGACCAGGTCCCGCTGCTGATCGACGACCTGCTCGATCGACTTGTAGGCACCCGGGATCTCGTCCACCACGCCGGAGTCCTTGCGGCACTCCACACCGCGCGTCTGCTCCTCCAGGTCCCGTGTCGAGAAGCGCCGCTTCGCCGCACTGCGGCTCATCTTCCGGCCGGCGCCGTGCGACGCGGAGTTGAAGGACGCCACGCTGCCGAGACCCTTCACGATGTACGAGCCGGTCCCCATCGAGCCCGGGATGATCCCGAGGTCGCCGGCCCCCGCCCGGATCGCGCCCTTGCGCGTGACCAGCAGGTCCATGCCGTCGTACCGCTCCTCCGCCACATAGTTGTGGTGACAGGAGATCACCTGGTCGAAGGTCACCCGGGCCTTGCGGAACTCCCGGCGGACGACCTCCTGGAAGAGCGCCATCATGACCGCGCGGTTGTACCGGGCGTACTCCTGCGCCCAGAAGAGGTCGTTGCGGTACGCCGCCATCTGCGGGGTGTCCGCGACGAAGACCGCGAGATCACGGTCGACCAGCCCCTGGTTGTGCGGGAGCTTCCCCGCCTCGCCGATGTGGTGCTCGGCGAGTTCCTTGCCGATGTTGCGCGACCCGGAGTGCAGCATGAGCCACACCGCGCCCTCCGAATCGACGCAGAACTCGCAGAAGTGGTTGCCGCTTCCCAGCGTTCCCATCTGGAGGGCCGCCCGCTCCCGACGGAACTTGACCGCGTCCGCGACCCCGTCGAAGCGGGACCAGAAGTCGCCCCAGCCCTGGGTCGGGAAACCGTACAGCCGGGTCGGGTCCACCTCCTCGCGGTGCATGGCGCGCCCCACCGGAATCGCCTGCTCGATCTTGGACCGCAGCCGCGACAGATCGCCCGGCAGGTCGTTCTCCGTAAGCGAGGTCTTCACCGCGGACATGCCGCAGCCGATGTCGACACCGACCGCGGCCGGACACACCGCCCCGCTCATCGCGATGACCGATCCGACCGTCGCGCCCCTGCCGTAGTGCACGTCCGGCATGACGGCGAGGCCCTTGATCCAGGGCAGCGTGGCCACGTTCCGGAGCTGCCGCATCGCGCCGTCGTCCACGGTCGAAGGGTCGGCCCACATCCGGATGGGCACCTGCGCACCCGGCATCTCCACGTACGACATAACTTACCGATTCCCCCGAAAAGACTGAAAAAGCAATATCCGGCACCAAAGCCCGTACACGTGACGACCGACCGGCAGCCACGGCGGCGCGTGCGATACACATTGTGTCCAGCGGCCGACGTCCGGCGGCAATCGGTTTTTCGGGGGAGTCCTCGGCGGAAGCCGGGAGAAGGGAGCCTGCGAGCGTGCAGCGACAGGCGTACGTACCCGGTCTGACAGCGGTCTCGGCGGTGCTCGCCCTGGGGCTCACCGGATGCTCCTCCGGCAGCGGAACCGACGTCACGACGACGGACTCCAAGGCCGGGCCCGCAGCCCCGGTCGCCCAGCCCGGCCGCTACCGCACCCTCTTCGAACCGTGCGGTTCCGTGTCCCGGGCCGCGCTCCAGGACCTGCTCCCCGGCGCCGCCGAACTGCCCGACCAGGAACGCGACAAGGCGTACCGCGGCACCGCCTCCGTCACGTACGACAGCGACCGCCGCGTGGGCTGCTCCTGGAAGGCCGACACGCCCGACGCCTCGCACCGGCTGGCCCTCGACATCGAGCGGGTCGTCTCGTACGACCCCGCCGTCAGCGACGACGTCCGCGCACAGGAGGTGTTCGCCCGCAAGCAGGCCGCGGCGAACCTCCCGCAGGCCCAGCGGTCCCCCGGCGCCCCGGTCTCCCCGGAGGGCTCGGGCTCCCCGCGGACGCCGCGGCCCCCGGACGGGTCCGCCACCCCGCCGCCCGGCCACACCACCGCGCCCCAGCCCCCTTCGGGCACGGTCGCCCCGCCCCAGGCCCCTGCCCCGACGACCGGCCTGGAGCCGCGCACCCTCGACGGCCTCGGCGAGGTCGCCTTCCTCGACGACACGCTCACCACCGACGCCTCCAACGGCCGACGCCGCACCGTGAGCGTGGTCTTCCGCACATCCAACGTGATCGTGACGGTCGAGTACCTGGCCCAGACGGCCGGTGCGACCGACGCCCCCGACAGCGCGGAGCTGCAGGAAAAGGCCCGGAACCTGGCCCGCCTGCTGGTCGACCGGCTGGAGGAGTAGCCGCCCCGGCCCGCTTCGTGAGCGCGGCCCGACCCCGTACCGTGTCGGCGTACCGTGGCCGCCGGCCGGACCGTACGACAAGTGACTGAAGGAACCATGCACCGATCAGCCTCGCGACTCACCCGCATACTCGCCTGCGCAGCCGTCCCGGTGATGCTCGTCGTCGCCGGCTGCTCCTCGGACTCGGACGGCGAGGGTTCCGGGGCGTCGCCGGACAAGGGCAAGGCCGCCGCCTCCGCCACTCCTCTGCCCACGCAGTCGACGAGGACGGTCGAACCGGCCAAGTTCGCGAAGCTCCCCGACGTGTGCAAGACGGTCTCCGCCAAGACCACCGCCGCCCTGGTGCCCAAGGCGAAGGCGAAGAACGGCACGCAGGCCACCTCCAGCGACACCTCGAGCCGCGGCGGCTGCTCGTGGAACGGTCTCCAGGACAAGGGCACGAAGGGGTCCCAGTACCGCTGGCTCGACGTGTCCCTCTACCGCTACGAATCCGACGCCTCACTCGGCAGCGGCCAGGAGCGCGCGCAGCAGAACCTCGCCAAGGAGGTCGCGAAGCTGGAGGCGACCGAGGGCGCCAAGAAGGTGCGCACCACCGACGCCCCCGGCATCGGGGACGAGGCGCAGACCGTCGCCTACGACCTGCGCAAGACGGACGAGGACTTCAAGTACGCCTCCGTCGTGGCGCGCACCGGCAACGTCCTGGTCCTGCTCACCTACAACGGCACCGGCTACGCGGGCGCTTCCACCCCCGGCGACGACGCCTTCATGGACAGCGCGGTGAAGGCCGCCAAGGAGGCCGTCGCGGCGGTCGCCGCCGCCAACTAGAGCGGTCATCCGGTACGAAAAACACCGAAAACGCCACAGAGATGCGGAGCCTGTCCCTCCCCCGGAGGCCGGGCTTCGCACGCGTGTGCCACGCTGTGCCCGCTGGATGTCCATGACGGGAGGGGGCGCGGGTGGCCGCGGTGCAGCTGACACGCACGCACAAGATACTGGTCGGCTTGGTCGTCGCCGGTGCGGTGATCATCGCCGGGATCGGTTTCGCGGGTTCGTACGCCGCCGTGCGCGAGCTCGCCGTCGAGAAGGGCTTCGGCGACTTCTCGTACTTCTTCCCCATCGGCATCGACGCCGGCATCTGCGTGCTGCTCGCGCTGGACCTGCTGCTGACGTGGGTCCGGATCCCGTTCCCGCTGCTCCGCCAGACGGCGTGGGTGCTGACGGCGGCGACGATCGCCTTCAACGGCGCCG
This sequence comes from Streptomyces sp. NBC_01216, assembly GCF_035994945.1. Lineage (NCBI taxonomy): Bacteria > Bacillati > Actinomycetota > Actinomycetes > Kitasatosporales > Streptomycetaceae > Streptomyces > Streptomyces sp. NBC_01216. The sequence continues at coordinate 4,039,765 of NZ_CP108677.1, read as the reverse complement.
CCGCCTGGCCGGACCCGCTCGGCGTCGGCATGCACGCGGTGATCCCGGTCCTGTTCGTGGTCGCGGTGGAGGCGGCCCGGCACGCCGTGGGCCGGATCGCGGACATCACGGCCGACAAGCACATGGAGGGCGTCCGCCTCACCCGTTGGCTGCTGTCTCCGATACCCACCTTCCGGCTGTGGCGCCGGATGAAGCTGTGGGAGCTGCGCTCCTACGAGCAGGTGATCAAGCTGGAGCAGGACCGGCTGATCTACCAGGCGCGGCTTCAGGCCCGCTTCGGCCGCGCCTGGCGCCGCAAGGCGCCGGTGGAGGCGCTGATGCCGCTGCGACTGGCGAAGTACGGCGTCCCGCTCGCGGAGACGGCGGCGGCCGGACTCGCCGCGGCGGGCGTGGAGCCGGCACTGCTGCCCCCGCAGCCCGCACCGCCCGAGCCCGCGTCGGCTCTCGCGGGCCGGCAGGGCCTGCCCCAGGGCCTCCAGGCCCAGCCGTTGAACGCCGCCCAGCCGCCCCGGCACCTCCAGGCCGCCGTCCAGGACCTGCCGCCGGGCAGTGTGGCGATCCAGGGCCAGGCACCCGCCCCGGTCCAGGGCCGGGACCCGCAGGGCCAGGCCGAGGACCCGCAACTGCCGCCGAACCACGACAGCCCGTGGTTCCAGGCGCAACAGCTGCCGCCCGAGGCGCACGAGGGCGCCTTCGACCCCCAGTACGTGGAGGGCCTGGAGCCCACACCGGTCGCGGTGCCGCAGGGCCCGGAGGACCTGCCCGTCCCGGGGTCGCGTCAGGAGCGGGGACCCGGGCGGTTCGAGGCGTACCCGGAGTACGTCGAGCCGGAGCCGCCGGCCGACGACTTCTCCGAGGCCGCCTACAAGGCCATGTGGGACTACGTCGAGGAGCGTCAGGACTTCCCGAACGCCGAGCAGCTCGACATATGGCTGAGTGACATGTACGGGGTCAAGCACCCGCGCAGCGCGTCGATCCTGCGGGAGCTGACGCCCCAGTTGCGCCACCGTATCGAGCAGGAGATGGCGGAGAACCACATCCCGTAGGGGCTGTCCGCCACCCGCCAGGCTCTCCGACACGGAATGAAGCCCCCGCCCGGACCCGAGAGGCCCGGACGGGGGCTTTTCCCCGCCTGAACGCGCCGGCCTAGGCGCCGAGCAGCTTGCGCACGCGCTCGGCGCCGACGGCGAGCAGCAGCGTGGGCAGACGCGGACCCGTCTCACGGCTCACCAGGAGCCGGTAGAGCAGGGCGAAGAACGCGCGCTGGGCGGCCTTCAGTTCCGGGGTGGGCTTGGCGGCGGGGTCGAGCCCGGCCATGACCTTCGGGACACCGTAGACAAGCGTGGTCAGGCCGTCGAGCGACCAGTGGGTGTCCAGGCCCGCCAGGAGCAGGCGCAGCGACTCGCGTCCCTCGTCGTCGAGGGAGCCGAGGAGCTCGGCGTCCGCCTCGTCGCGGACGATCGTGCGCTGGTCGGCGGGAACCTGGGTGGTGATCCAGTTCTCGGCGCGGTCGAGCCGGGGCCGGCACTCGTCCAGGGCGGTGACCGGGTTGTCCGGGTCCAGTTCGGTCAGGATCCGCAGGGTCTGCTCGTCGTTCCCGCCGGTGATGTCCATGACCGACGCCAGCGTCCGGTACGGCAGCGGGCGCGTGGTGCGCGGCAGTTCACCGGCGGCCGTGCGGGCCGCGCGGGCGTACGCGGCGGCGTCGGCGGGAAGCACCGTGCCGTCCTGGACCCTGGCCTCCAGCTTGTCCCACTCGTCGTAGAGCCGCTGGATCTCCTGGTCGAAGGCGATCTTGAAGGACTGGTTGGGCTTGCGGCGCGCGTACAGCCAGCGCAGCAGCGGCGCCTCCATGATCTTCAGCGCGTCGGCCGGGGTGGGCACCCCGCCGCGCGACGAGGACATCTTGGCCATGCCGCTGATGCCGACGAAGGCGTACATCGGGCCGATCGGCTGCACGCCGTCGAAGACCTGCCGCACGATCTGGCCGCCGACGACGAAGGACGAGCCGGGCGAGGAGTGGTCGACGCCGGAGGGCTCGAAGACGACGCCCTCGTACGCCCAGCGCATCGGCCAGTCGACCTTCCAGACCAGCTTGCCGCGGTTGAACTCGCTCAGCTTGACGGTCTCGGCGAAACCGCAGGCCGCGCAGGTGTAGGCCAGTTCCGTGGTGTCGTCGTCGTAGGACGCGACGGTGGTCAGGTCCTTCTCGCACCGCCCGCAGTAGGGCTTGTACGGGAAGTAGCCGCCGGTGCCGCCGGAGCCGTCGTCCTCGCTCGCCGCGCCCGAGCCCTCCTCCGCCTCCAGCTCCGCCTCGTCGACCGGCTTCTGCGACTTCTTCGCCGGGGACTTCTTGGTCCGGTACTGGTCGAGGATCGCGTCGATGTCCCCGCGGTGCCGCATCGCGTGCAGGATCTGCTCGCGGTAGACGCCCGCCGTGTACTGCTCGGTCTGGCTGATCGGGTCGTACTCGACGCCGAGTTCGGCCAGTGCCTCGACCATGGCGGCCTTGAAGTGCTCGGCCCAGTTCGGGTGTGCCGAACCGGCCGGGGCGGGGACGGAGGTCAGCGGCTTGCCGATGTGCTCGGCCCAGGACTCGTCCACGCCCTCGACGCCGTTCGGCACCTTGCGGAACCGGTCGTAGTCGTCCCAGGAGATCAGGTGCCGGACCTCGCGCCCACGGCGCCGGACCTCGTCGGCGACCAGGTGCGGGGTCATGACCTCGCGGAGGTTGCCCAGGTGGATGGGCCCGGAGGGGGAGAGCCCGGAGGCGACGACGACCGGTTTGCCAGGCGCACGTCGCTCCGACTCGGCGATGACCTCGTCCGCGAAACGGGAGACCCAGTCGGTCTCGGTGCTGCTCTGAGCCACGGTCGGTACGTCCTCTTCCTGAATTCTCTCGGAGCCTTACAGCCTTACGCCGGCCATTCTCCCAGACGACGGGACCCGCTCCGGGGTTGTCCACAGCCGGGGAAAAGACGTTGCTCTCCCATGGGACACTTGACAAGCGAAATTCAGCCCACCGGAACCACCCACAGGAACCGGCACACCACCGACAGGAACGGAAGCTCATGGCCTCGGTCCCTTCCCTCGCTTCGACCGTGCAGCAGCGCCTCGCGGAGGGTCTCTCGGCAGCCCTGCCGGAGGCCGGGTCCGCCGACCCGCTGCTGCGACGAAGCGACCGGGCCGACTTCCAGGCCAACGGCATCCTGGCCCTCGCCAAGCGATTCAAGGGCAACCCGCGTGAGCTGGCGACGCGGGTCGTCGACGGCATCCCGGCGAACGACGTGCTGAAGGAGATCGAGGTCTCCGGCCCCGGCTTCCTGAACATCACGGTCACCGACGAGGCGATCGTGCGGACCCTCGCCGCCCGCGCGGCCGACGAGCGCCTCGGCGTGCCGTTCGCCGAGACCGCCGGCACCACGGTCATCGACTACGCGCAGCCCAACGTCGCCAAGGAGATGCACGTCGGCCACCTGCGGTCCGCCGTGATCGGCGCCGCGATGGTCGAGATCCTCGAGTTCACCGGCGAGAAGGTCGTCCGGCGCCACCACATCGGCGACTGGGGCACCCAGTTCGGCATGCTCATCCAGTACCTGATCGAGCACCCGCACGAGCTGGACCACGGCTCGCGGGAAGAGGTCTCCGGCGAGGAGGCCATGTCCAGCCTGAACCGGCTCTACAAGGCCTCGCGCGCGCTCTTCGACTCCGACGAGGAGTTCAAGACCCGGGCGCGGGCCCGGGTGGTCGACCTCCAGGCCGGCGACCCGGAGACGCTGGCACTGTGGCAGCGGTTCGTGGACGAGTCGAAGATCTACTTCTACTCGGTCTTCGACAAGCTCGACATGGACGTCCGGGACCCCGACGTCGTCGGCGAGTCCGGCTACAACGACATGCTCGCGGAGACCTGCCGGATTCTGGAGGAGTCCGGGGTCGCGGTCCGCTCCGAGGGCGCGCTGTGCGTCTTCTTCGACGACGTCAAGGGCCCCGACGGCAACCCGACCCCGCTCATCGTCCAGAAGTCCGACGGCGGCTTCGGGTACGCGGCGACCGACCTGTCCGCCATCCGTGACCGGGTACGGAACCTCGGGGCCACGACCCTGCTGTACGTCGTCGACGCCCGCCAGTCCCTGCACTTCAAGATGGTCTTCGAGACCGCGCGCCGGGCCGGCTGGCTGAACGACGAGGTCAAGGCCGTGCAGCTGGCCTTCGGCACGGTGCTCGGCAAGGACGGCAAGCCGTTCAAGACCCGTGAGGGCGAGACGGTCAGGCTGGTCGACCTGCTGGACGAGGCCGTGGACCGGGCGACCGCCGTCGTCCGCGAGAAGGCCGAGAAGGTGGGCCTGAGCGAGACGGAGATCCTGGAGAACGGCCGGTACGTGGGCATCGGAGCGGTGAAGTACGCCGACCTGTCGACCTCCGCCGCGCGCGACTACAAGTTCGACCTGGACCAGATGGTCTCGCTCAACGGCGACACCTCGGTCTACCTCCAGTACGCGTACGCGCGGATCAGGTCGATCTTCGGCAAGGCGGGCGACCGTGCGCCGCTCGCCCACCCGGAGCTCGCGCTGGCGCCGGCGGAGCGCGCCCTCGGACTCCACCTGGACACCTTCGGCGAGCTGGTCCACGAGGCGGCGGCGGACCACGCCCCGCACAAGCTGGCGGCGTACCTCTACCAGCTGGCGTCGCTCTACACGACGTTCTACGACCAGTGCCCGGTCATCAAGCCCGAGCCGCCGAAGGACGTCGCGGAGAACCGCCTCTTCCTGTGCGACCTGACCGCCCGCACCCTCCACCAGGGCATGGCCCTGCTGGGCATCCGGACCCCCGAGCGTCTCTGACGTCGACGGAGGACGTTCCGGCTTCGGAGGACGTTCCGGCTTCCCCCTTGTCCCGCCTCCGGTCCCGGCACCCGGAACCGGAGCGGGACTGACCGGGGCCCGTGCCCCCAGCGCGGCGGCCCGGTCGGCAGCGAGTGCGGTCAGTGCAGGGGATGTGACATCCGGCCCGACGCCTCGTCGATCTCCGTGTGCGCCTTCTGGAGCAGTTGCGAGGCGAGATCCATCAGCGCGCGCGCTCCCGCTATCTCCTCGCCCACCCGGAGCTGCTCCGGGTCGGAGGGGTGGCGGTGCGCGCTGCCGCGGGCGCGGAACTCGGTGCCGTCACCCAGCCGCACCAGGGCAGCCGCCTGCGTGCGGCTGCCTTCTTCCTTGAATTCCATGTCGACGTGCCATCCGACGAGTGTCTCCATGAGGACCACCTCCAGCGGTACTACCAGGGTGCGCCGCTCCGTCGCTCCCCACCAACCGGTGCGCGACGGAGCGGCGGACGGACGAACGGGACGAGCAGGGTGGTCACCTTCCGTCAAACCGCTTGCACGGAAAGCATCGGACCCCCGAAACTGTTAGTCATGACTAACGTTTTAGTGGAATCGCTCGGCTTCCCCGAGTTCGGCCGCCCGGACGCCGGGCTCGTCCTGATCTCGGAATGGCGCGTGGAGGACGCCGCGCACCAGCGCGCGGTCATCGACGGAGTCGTCGACGCCTGGGCCGAGGCGCCGCTGCCGGAGGCGTTCCTCTCCCGGTACTGTCTGGCGGGCTCGGACGGCCGCACGATCCTCAACGTCGCCCACTGGACGAGCGCGGAGGCCCATCTGGCGTTCTCCGCGGATCCCGTGAACCAGCGGTCCCTCGGCTCGGCGATCGGCTCTCTCATCACCGCCGGCCCGCCCGGCCGCTACACCTTCGACCGGGTGTCCGTGCTGCGGGAAGGGCGCCCGCGCGGCCTCAGCACCAGCCCGTTGGACGGCGGCACCGAAGGCGGAGTCCTCGCCCGGTACCACCACCGCGGCGAGGACGGCAGGCTCGCGCACGTCCTGACGGCGCACGACGACGACGGGGACGGAACCGTCCTGAGGTTCCGCCCCCGTCGGGGTCTGCTGCGGCCCGTCGCGCGGGACGACCGGGGCGAGTCGCTGCCGGGCGCCGCGCGTGATGCCGTCAGACCTCGCGGCTGAGCCGCCGCGCGGCCTCCGTCGCCCAGTAGGTCAGGATCATCCGTGCTCCCGCGCGCCTGATTCCGGTCAGCGTCTCGAGGACGGCCTTGTCGCGGTCGATCCAGCCCTTCTCGGCCGCCGCCTCCACCATCGCGTACTCTCCGCTGATCTGGTAGGCCGCGACCGGCACGTCCACCGCATCGGCGACCTTGGCCAGCACGTCGAGGTACGGTCCGGCGGGCTTCACCATGACCATGTCGGCGCCCTCCTGGAGGTCCAGCGCCAGCTCCCGCAGGGACTCCCGCAGGTTCGCGGGGTCCTGCTGGTAGGTCTTGCGGTCCCCGGTGAGCGAGGAGCCCACGGCCTCGCGGAAGGGGCCGTAGAAGGCCGAGGAGTACTTCGCCGTGTACGCGAGGATCGACACGTCCTCCTTGCCGATGGTGTCCAGCGCGTCGCGGATCACCCCGACCTGGCCGTCCATCATCCCGGAGGGGCCCACCACGTGGACGCCGGCGTCCGCCTGGACCTGGGCCATCTCGGCGTACCGTTCCAGCGTGGCGTCGTTGTCGACGCGGCCGTTCCCGTCCAGGACCCCGCAGTGCCCGTGGTCGGTGTACTCGTCGAGACAGAGGTCCGACATCACGACCAGGTCCTCGCCGACCTCGGCCCGGACGTCGCGGATCGCGACCTGGAGAATCCCGTCCGGGTCGGTACCCGCCGAGCCGGCCGCGTCCTTCTTCGCGTCCTCCGGCACGCCGAACAGCATGATCCCGGAGACCCCGGCCTCCACCGCCTCCACGGCGGCCTTCCGCAGCGTGTCCCGGGTGTGCTGCACGACCCCCGGCATCGCGGCGATCGGCACGGGTTCGGCGATGCCCTCCCGCACGAACGCGGGAAGGATCAGATCGGCCGCGCTCAGGCGCGTCTCGGCCACCATCCGCCGCATGGCGGGAGTCGTCCGCAGCCGCCTCGGCCGCGCCCCGGGAAAGGATCCGTACGAGTTCATACGCCCGAGGCTACGCCCGTGCGAACGGTGTACTTACCGACACCGTGTTGCCCCGGCGGCGGCGACCGTCACCGGAACGCGGGACGGCGCCCCGCGGACGCGGCGCGGGACCCCGACGGGGTCCCGCGCCGCGTGCGTCGGGTGCTACGTGGTCCGGCGCCTGCGCGACCCGGGCCTGCGCTCGCTCGGTCGCGTCACCGGGTCCCCGGCCTCCAGCGCCGCCTCCCGGCGCCGGGCACCGAAGTCGGCCAGCGCCTCGGCGAGCTTGTGCACGGACGGCTCCGGCGACAGCACGTCGACCCGCAGCCCGTGCTCCTCGGCCGTCTTGGCCGTCGCCGGCCCGATACAGGCGATGACGGTGACGTTGTGCGGCTTGCCCGCGATGCCCACCAGATTCCGCACGGTGGACGAGGACGTGAAGAGCACCGCGTCGAAACCGCCGCCCTTGATCGCCTCACGCGTGTCCGCGGGCGGCGGCGACGCCCGGACGGTCCGGTAGGCGGTCACGTCGTCGACCTCCCACCCGAGTTCGATCAGGCCCGCGACCAGGGTCTCCGTCGCGATGTCCGCCCGCGGCAGGAAGACCCGGTCGATCGGGTCGAAGACCGGGTCGTAGGGCGGCCAGTCCTCCAGGAGGCCCGCGGCGGACTGCTCGCCGCTCGGCACCAGGTCCGGCTTCACGCCGAAGTCGACCAGCGCCGCGGCCGTCTGTTCGCCCACCGCCGCGACCTTGATCCCGGCGAAGGCCCGTGCGTCGAGCCCGTACTCCTCGAACTTCTCCCGCACCGCCTTCACCGCGTTGACCGACGTGAAGGCGATCCACTCGTACCGGCCGGTCACCAGGCCCTTGACGGCACGTTCCATCTGCTGCGGTGTCCGCGGCGGCTCGACGGCGATCGTCGGCACCTCGTGCGGCACGGCACCGTAACTGCGCAACTGGTCGGAGAGCGACGCGGCCTGCTCCTTGGTGCGCGGCACGAGCACCCGCCAGCCGAACAGCGGCTTCGACTCGAACCACGCCAGCTGGTCGCGCTGCGCCGGGGCACTGCGCTCGCCGACCACGGCTATGACATGCCGGTGGCCCTCCGGCGAGGGGAGCACCTTGCCCTGCTTGAAGACCTGCGCGATCGTGCCGAGCGTCGCGGTCCAGGTCCGCTGCCGGGTCGTCGTGCCGCCGACGGTCACGGTGAGCGGGGTGTCCGGCTTACGGCCGGCCGCCACCAGCTCTCCGGCCGCCGCGGCCACCGCGTCCAGCGAGGTGGAGACGACCACGGTCCCGTCCGAGGCGCCGACCTCGCTCCAGCAGCGGTCGTCGGCGGTCCGGGCGTCCACGAAACGTACGTCGGTGCCCTGCGCGTCCCGCAGCGGCACACCGGCGTACGCGGGCACGCCCACCGCCGCGGCGACCCCGGGCACGACCTCGAAGGGAATGCCCTCCGCGGCGCAGGCGAGCATCTCCCGGCCCGCGTCCCCGTCGAGACCGGGGTCGCCGGTCACCGCGCGCACGACCCGCTTGCCGCCCCGCGCGGCCTCCATGACAAGATTGGTCGCATCCCTCAACACGGGGACACCGGCGGTTGTTGACGCCTCGTCGACAATCGTCAACTCAGGCGTGCTCACGCCCGTGCGGGCATGGCAGCGGACGACCTCGAGCACCTCCGGTTCGGCGATCAGGACATCCGCTCCGGCCAGGGCCTCGACGGCCCTGAGCGTAAGGAGTCCGGGATCGCCCGGTCCGGCACCGAGGAAGGTGACGCTCCCATGGCCGGGGAAGGCCGAGGGCACATGGCTGGTGGTGGGGCTGGTGGGGCTCAAAGTGCTCGCTCCCCCATAAGACCGGCCGCACCCTTGGCGAGCATCTCGTCCGCGAGTTCGCGTCCGAGCGCCATCGCCTCGTCGTGCGACGCGGGTACGGGTCCGGTGGTGGACAGCTGCACCAGCGTCGAGCCGTCGGTGGTGCCGACGACGCCGCGCAGGCGCATTTCGGTGACAATCTGCCCGCGGCCGGAATCCTCGGCCGGCAGGTCGGCCAACGCACCCACGGGTGCGGAGCAGCCGGCCTCCAAGGCGGCGAGCAGGGAACGCTCGGCGGTCACGGCGGCCCGGGTGTGCGGGTCGTCGAGTCCGGCGAGCAGGGCGACGAGGCCGGCGTCGGACGCCGCGCACTCGATCGCCAGTGCCCCCTGGCCGGGGGCGGGCAGGACGGAGTCGACCGACAGGAAGTCGAGCGACAGGGAGCCGGTGAGCTCCTCCGTGTTGCCGATGCGGTGGAGGCCGGCCGCGGCGAGGACCACCGCGTCCAGCTCGCCCTTGTGCACGTATCCGACGCGGGTGTCGATGTTCCCGCGGATCGGCACGGTCTCGATGGTCAGCCCGTTGCTGCGCGCGTAGGCGTTCAGCTGGGCCGTGCGGCGCGGCGAACCGGTGCCGATCCGCGCGCCCTTCGGCAGCCGGTCCAGCGTCAGCCCCTCGCGCGCGATCAGCACGTCACGCGGGTCCTCGCGCCGCGGGATCGCGGCGAGGGACAGCCCGGGGTGCAGCGCGGTCGGCAGGTCCTTCAGTGAGTGGACGGCGAAGTCCACCTCACCGGCCAGGAGCGCGTCGCGCAGCGCGGCGACGAACACACCGGTGCCGCCGATCTGTGCGAGGTGCTCCCGGGAGGTGTCCCCGTACGTCGTGATCTCCACGAGCTCGACGGGTCGGCCGGTCAGCTGCCGGACGGCGTCGGCCACCTGTCCGGACTGGGCCATGGCGAGCTTGCTGCGCCTGGTCCCGAGCCTCAGTGCCCTCTCGGTCATACTCGCCCTCGGTTCTTGACGTCGGCGTCATTCAGGTCGGCCCGGGAGACGGAGGCGACCGTCTCCGGGTCGAGGTCGAAGAGTGTCCGCAGCGCGTCGGCGTACCCGGCACCGCCGGGCTCGCTGGCCAGCTGCTTGACCCGCACGGTCGGCGCGTGCAGGAGTTTGTCGACCACCCGGCGCACGGTCTGGGTGATCTCGGCGCGCTGCCTGTCGTCGAGGTCGGGCAGCCGGCCCTCCAGCCGGGCCACCTCTCCGGCGACGAGGTCGGCGGCCATGGTGCGCAGGGCGACCACGGTCGGCGTGATGTGCGCGGCGCGCTGGGCGGCGCCGAAGGCGGCCACCTCGTCGGAGACGATGGACCGGACCTGGTCCACATCGGCGGCCATCGGGGCGTCGGCGGACGCCTCTGCCAGCGACTCGATGTCGACGAGCCGCACGCCCGGCGTACGGTGCACGGCGGCGTCGATGTCACGGGGCATGGCGAGGTCGAGCAGTGCCAGGGGGGCCGTGCGGCCCCGCATGGCGGTCTCGACGGACTCGGCGGTCAGCACGAGTCCGGTCGCTCCGGTGCAGGAGATCACGATGTCGGCACGTGTCAGTTCGTCGCCGAGGTCCGCCATGCCGGCCGCGCGAGCGGCCGTGCCGGCGCCTCTGCCGAGGACGGCACCGGGTTCGGTGAGGATCTGCGCGAGGCGCTCGGCGCGGGCCTCGGTCCGGTTGGCGACGGCGATCTCGGCGACACCGGCGCGCGCGAGCGTCGCGGCGGCCAGCGAGGACATCGAGCCGGCGCCGATGACCAGCGCCCGCTTGCCCCGGGCCCAGGCGTCGACGTCGGCGCCCCCGGCGAGCTGCTCCAGGCCGAAGGTGACGAGCGACTGCCCGGCGCGGTCGATCCCGGTCTCGCTGTGGGCGCGCTTGCCGACGCGCAGGGCCTGCTGGAACAGGTCGTTGAGGAGCCGGCCGGCGGTGTGCAGCTCCTGGCCGAGCGCGAGGGCGTCCTTGATCTGGGCGAGGACCTGGCCCTCCCCGACGACCATCGAGTCCAGTCCGCAGGCCACCGAGAACAGGTGGTGGACGGCCCGGTCCTCGTAGTGGACGTAGAGGTAGGGGGTCAGCTCTTCCAGCCCGACTCCGCTGTGCTGCGCGAGGAGCGTGGACAGCTCGGCGACACCGGCGTGGAACTTGTCCACGTCGGCGTAGAGCTCGATGCGGTTGCAGGTGGCCAGGACGGCGCCCTCGGCGGCCGGTTCGGCGGCGAGGGTGTCCTGCAGGAGCTTGGCCCGGGTGTCCCCGGTGAGCGAGGCCCGCTCCAGGACGCTGACCGGAGCGCTGCGGTGACTGAGGCCGACGACGAGGAGGCTCATGCCGGCATCACGGCGGGGATGTCCCCGTCGGGTCCCTTGCGGCTCGCCGCGGCGGCCTCGCCTCGCGTGGCGGGGGGTACGGCGGCCTCGGCCGCGCCGCTTTCCTCGCCGGCCTTGCGCTGCTCGTGGAAGGCCAGGATCTGCAGCTCGATGGAGAGGTCGACCTTGCGCACGTCCACGCCTTCGGGCACGGAGAGCACGGTCGGGGCGAAGTTCAGGATGGAGGTGACACCGGCGGCGACGAGACGGTCGCAGACCGGCTGGGCGGCGCCCGCCGGGGTGGCGATGACGCCGATGGAGACGCCGTTGTCCTCGATGATCTTCTCGAGTTCGTCGCTGTGCTGCACCGGGATGCCGGCGACCGGCTTGCCCGCCATGGCGGGGTCGGCGTCGATCAGCGCGGCGACTCGGAAGCCGCGGGAGGCGAACCCGCCGTAATTGGCGAGGGCCGCGCCGAGGTTGCCGATACCGACGATGACGACGGGCCAGTCCTGCGTCAGACCGAGCTCGCGGGAGATCTGGTACACGAGGTACTCGACGTCGTAGCCGACGCCGCGCGTACCGTACGAGCCCAGGTAGCTGAAGTCCTTGCGCAGCTTGGCGGAGTTGACCCCCGCGGCGGCTGCGAGTTCCTCGGAGGAGACCGTGGGTACGGAGCGCTCCGACAGTGCGGTGAGCGCACGCAGATACAGCGGAAGCCGGGCGACGGTGGCCTCGGGAATTCCTCGGCTGCGGGTCGCCGGTCGGTGAGTTCGGCCAGTTGCCACGGTGCTCCTGCGGGATGAGCGGGGCTGTAGGCGGCCAGATGTCCCAGGACCGCCCCGTCCACTGCAGGCTATGCCTTTGTGAACGCGTGCACAAAGATGGTGTCCGTTTTGTCCGGCCAAAGTGACCGGGGTCACGCGGCCGGTTCCCTTCGGAACGGAACCGTTCGCCGGGTCAGCCCGTTGAGCTCCTGAAGGGGGCAAAACCGCACACTCTCCTCACGACTCCGCCCCCGAAAGTCAACAAAACGTCCACGATGGTAGCCCTCTTCCGGTCACCCGCCGAGTTCACGGCGCAGCCGTCCGGCGTCCACCCGCCAGAAGGTGTGCTGCTCGCCGTCGATCAGCACCACCGGGATCTGCTCCCAGTACGCCTGATGGAGAGCGGGGTCCTGGGTGATGTCCTTCTCCTCCCAGCGCGCCCCGGTCTCGGCGCAGACCGCCTCGACGACGGCGCGGGCGTCGTCACAGAGATGACAACCCGGCTTTCCGATCAGCGTCACGGTCCGCGTGGCCGCGGAGGCGTCCTTCTTCTTCGTCCGTCCCAGCATGCCGTCCATTCTGCGCCGGGAATCCGCCGCCGCGCCCCCCTGTGCCGGCATCGCGACCGCGACACGCGCGCCACGCCGGTCCACTCCCGCGGGCACTCCCCGGCCCGCACGCCACGTCTGTCCGGCTTGCTCCTCCTTGCTCCTTCGCCGTCCCTTTAACAGGAGAGTCCCGGAGTGTTCACGCCTTGGCATCCTCACGAGTCCGGAAGTCCCGAACAGACTGGCTATGCTCACGACATGGCCGCTCTGGGATGGCTCACCCCCCGTAGGCGCTCCGCCACCGCGCGCAGCGTCCTGGCAGGCGAGGCCGCTGCCGAGGCAGCGCGGAAGGCCTCCCTCCAGCTGGAACGCGAGCGGGAGGGAGCGGCGGCCGACGCCGCGGCGGAGGGAAAGCCCGCCGAGCCCGAGTTCCCGGTCGTCGGCGACTCCCTCGCCGCCGCCTTCTTCGACCTCGACAACACCGTCATGCAGGGCGCCGCGATCTTCCACTTCGGCCGCGGCCTGTACAAGCGGAAGTTCTTCCAGCGTCGCGAACTGGCCCGGTTCGCCTGGCAGCAGGCATGGTTCCGGCTCGCCGGCGTCGAGGACCCGGAGCACATGCAGGACGCCCGGGACAGCGCCCTGTCCATCGTCAAGGGCCACCGGGTCGCCGAGCTGATGTCGATCGGCGAGGAGATCTACGACGAGTACATGGCCGACCGGATCTGGCCCGGCACCCGCGCGCTCGCCCAGGCCCACCTGGACGCCGGGCAGAAGGTCTGGCTGGTCACGGCCGCCCCGGTGGAGACCGCCACGATCATCGCCCGTCGCCTCGGCCTGACCGGCGCGCTCGGCACGGTCGCCGAGTCGGTCGACGGCGTCTACACCGGCCGACTGGTCGGCGAGCCGCTGCACGGCCCCGCCAAGGCGGAGGCGGTGCGCGCGCTGGCCGCCGCCGAGAGCCTCGACCTCGCCCGCTGCGCGGCGTACAGCGACTCGCACAACGACATCCCGATGCTCTCGCTGGTCGGCCACCCCTACGCCATCAACCCCGACACCAAGCTGCGCAAGCACGCCAAGTCCCGCGAATGGCGGCTGCGCGACTACCGGACGGGCCGCAAGGCCGCCAAGGTCGGCATCCCCGCCGCGGCGGGTGTCGGCGCGCTGGCCGGAGGCACGGCCGCCGCGGTCGCCCTGCACCGCCGCCGCCGCTGACGGTCCCGCCACCGCGGGCGTCCCGGGCGGCGGCCCGGACGACCCGCCCTGTCGCGGGACCGACCGCCGATACGTTTCGGCTGAGACCGATCGCGACAACCCCGGACCCGGGCGGCTCACCCGTCCGTGGTCGAACACCCCCGCGCAGGGAGACGGGCGGCCATTCGCGGCCGCCTACCCAGCAGCGGGCGCGATCACTCGCACACCTCCCACATGAGCACAACAGAGCGTGCATGTAGTCACACTCGGAAGCAGTTCGATCAACAACTGGTCACCAACTGCTACCCGATGCGCCTTCAAGCGGTAACAGAAGCGACGTAATCGGTGATTTGAGCAACTGGGTGTAGCGCTGCCTGTACGAAGCGTTATTCTCCTCAGACGCACAACGGACCCCCACTTCGCCACCATGAGTGAACGGTCCCGCACTGCACGTGATGGAAGCTCTGCCTCTGGGAGTCCCGTGTACCCACACGTCGGGGTTGACGCCTCGGGCCTGGCTACGCTGCGCGCAACGGTCCTCGACCACTTGCGCGGCTTCGTCCCCACCGCGTACGCCGTCCCTGTCCCCGCCTTTGCCTTCGCCGCACCGGCACCCGCCGGTCCCTGCTATGCCCTGGCCGACGGCGGTGCCGCCGTCGGAAGACGCGGCAGCCGCGGCGGCAGCGGAACCTCGACCGCCGCCCGCCGCCCCAGCGCCGACAGCGACAGCGCGCGCATGATGGACCTGGTCGAACGCGCCCAGGCCGGAGAGGCCGAGGCATTCGGCCGCCTCTACGACCAGTACAGCGACACCGTCTACCGCTACATCTACTACCGCGTCGGAGGGAAGGCGACGGCGGAGGACCTCACCAGCGAGACGTTCCTGCGCGCCCTGCGCCGCATCTCCACCTTCACCTGGCAGGGCCGCGACTTCGGCGCCTGGCTGGTCACCATCGCCCGCAACCTGGTCGCCGACCACTTCAAGTCGAGCCGGTTCCGGCTGGAGGTGACCACCGGGGAGATGCTCGACGCCAACGAGGTCGAGCGCAGCCCGGAGGACTCCGTCCTGGAGTCCCTCTCCAACGCCGCGCTCCTCGACGCCGTCCGCCGCCTCAACCCCCAGCAGCAGGAGTGCGTGACACTGCGCTTCCTCCAAGGGCTCTCGGTCGCCGAGACCGCCCGGGTCATGGGCAAGAACGAGGGCGCGATCAAGACCCTCCAGTACCGGGCCGTGCGCACCCTGGCACGGCTGCTCCCGGACGACGCCCGCTGAACGGCTCGCGCCCCCCACACGCGCCGGCCCGCCGCCCCGCTGTCCCTTCCCCCACGCCCCCACGGCCCCCGTCCAACTCACAGTCGGTGACGCCTCGATGACGCACTGGTCCGATCATCTTTCGCGCGTAACCCAAGTGCCGCGCCGCTCGTTGTGCGGAATGCAGGCTCCCTGTGGTCACGCCATGCCCGCAGCCACTCACTCTTTCGTGTGGATGTGCGCAAGGTGTGCAACCTTCCGGACACCAAGGGGAGTCGACCGTCATGACGAGAGGAGGTGCCGCCAGTGATCGCGAACGTATCGGCGCACCGGCGGGCGAACGCCTTCGCCCAGGCCTGGGAAGACCGGACGTCCGAGGCCACGGCGGCCGAGCAGCCCCAGCCTTCGGCCGAACCGGCCGAACAGGGGAGGCTGCTGGCCCTGGCGAACGGCCTCGGCGAACTGCCGCGGCCGGAGATGGACCCCGAGGTCAAGGTGGTGCAACGGGCACAGCTCGTCGCCGCCATGGAAGCGATGCTCGCGGAAGGCACCGCGGGCGCGGGCCCCGCGGTGCCGGAACAGCGGACAGCGGGCGGACGGGGGACCCACCGGGCCTCCCCGCTCCGCAAACTGCGCCCGCGCTCCCGATGGTCGAAGGGCATCGCGGCGGGCGGCCTCACGGTCGGTGTGGCCGCGGGCGCCTTCAGCGGCGTGGCGGCCGCCAGCTCGGACGCGCTGCCCGGCGACTCGCTCTACGGGCTGAAGCGGGGCATGGAGGACATCAAGCTCGGGATGGCCGACGACGATGCCGACCGCGGCGGGATCTACCTGGACCAGGCGTCGACGCGTCTCAGCGAGGCCCGCAGACTGATGGAGCGGGGCCGCGCCGGAGACCTGGACCACGAGTCGCTCGCCGAGATCCGTCGCGCCCTGGGCGGCATGAAGCACGACGCCACCGAGGGCCACCGTCTGCTGCGCCTCGCGTACCAGAAGGACGGCACCATCGCCCCGATGGCCCGGCTGAACTCCTTCGCCCAGTCCCACCGCGACACCTGGAACGGCCTGCGCACCCGCCTGCCCCTCCAGCTCGCGGACGTCGGCGAGCAGGTGAACGACGTCTTCGTCGCCATAGACGAGGACGTCGAACCCCTCCAGGGCATGCTCCCGCGCACCCTGGACAAGGACGTCGCCGGCACCGAGGACCCGGGCTCAGGCCAAGGCGGCCCGGACTCCCGGACGCCCCGCCCGGCGTCCTCCTCCACCGCTCCCCCCTCGGGCACCGGTTCGACCCAGCCCGATCCGTCCGGCTCGGACACCGGCACCCCGGAGGACGGCGGACTGCTCGGCGGCAGCACCGGCGGTCTGCTGAAGCCCTCGGCCCCCGGCACGCCGACGAGCCCCTCGGGCAACCAGTCCCCGTCGCCCCTACCGGACGTGACGATCCCTCCGCTGCTGCCGGGCCTGCTCCCCGGGCTGGGCATCGACAGCGACGACGTCCCCTGATCCGGGAACAGCGGCACGCACAGGGGGCGCCTCCTCTCGGGAGGCGCCCCCTCGGCAGGCCGGGCCTCCGGCCGACCCGGCGGTCCGGCTCGCTCCGCCGAAGCCCCGGCACGGCCCGGCCGTACCTCCGCCTCGAAGACCCCGGCTTCAGAAGAAGACGGACCGGCGCTGCACCAGCAGCTTGTAGAGCGTGTGCTGGATCTGTTCCCGCACCTGGTCGGTCAGGTTGAACATCAGCATCGGGTCGTCCGCCGCCTCCGGCGGATGGCCGTCCGTCATGATCGGCTCACCGAACTGGATCGTCCACTTGGTGGGCAGGGGCACGGCCCCCAGCGGGCCCAGCCAAGGGAACGTCGGCGTGATCGGGAAATAGGGCACTCCGAGGACCCGCGCCAGAGTCCGGGAGTTGCCGATCATCGGGAAGGTCTCCTCGGCCCCCACGATCGAGCACGGCACGATCGGCACCCCGGCGCGCAAGGCCGTCGAGACGAAGCCGCCCCGGCCGAAGCGCTGGAGCTTGTACCGCTCGGCGAACGGCTTCCCGATGCCCTTGAAACCCTCCGGCATCACGCCCACGATCTCACCGTCCCGCAGCAGCCGCTCCGCGTCCTCCGCGCACGCCAGCGTGTGCCCGGCCTTGCGGGCCAGTTCGTTGACCACCGGCAGCATGAAGACCAGATCAGCGGCGAGCAGCCGCAGATGCCGCCCCGCCGGGTGGTGGTCGTGGACGGCGACCTGCATCATCAGGCCGTCCAGCGGCAACACACCGGAATGGTTGGCGACCACCAGGGCCCCGCCCTTCGCGGGGATGTTCTCGACGCCCTTCACCTCCACCCGGAAGTACTTCTCGTACAAGGGGCGGACCAGCGACATCAGGACCTGGTCGGTGAGCTCCTCGTCGTAGCCGAACTCGTCGACCTCGTAGTCGCCCGTCACGCGCCGCCGCAGGAACGCCAGACCGCCGGCGAGTCGCCGCTCCCAGTCGCCGCGCCCGGCACACCCGGAAGGCGCCTCGGCGGGCTCCTGAGGGGCCGCGGCGGCCCGCGGTGTCTCCTCCGTGCCCTGCCGGGCCGTCAGGGCACGCACGGCCGCCTCCCGGCCTGCCCGGGGCGGCCGCGGGCGCCGGGCCCGTGAGCGGTCGTCGTCGAACGGAATGACCTTGGCGTCCGCCATCGTTACGTGGGCTCCTTAGTCGCCGCTCTGTACAGGGGAGTGGGTGAGCCGGCCCGCGACCCGGTCCACCGCGCCGGCCAGCCGCTCCGGCGGCAGCAGTCCCGGCCCACGGCTCGCCGCGAAGTCCGCGAAGGTCTCGGCGGTGGTGAAGCGGGGCGCGAAGCCGAGCGTCTCGCGCATCTGGACGGTGGACACGACCCGGCCGTGCGTGAGGAGACGGATCTGCTCGGGCGAGAAGTCCGTGACACCGACCGTCCGCAGCGCGGAGCCGACCCAGGTGACGGCGGGCAGCAGCACCGGGACCGTCGGCCGCCCCAGGCGCCGGGCGCACTGCGAGAGCAGCAGCACACCGTCGCCCGCCACGTTGAAGGTGCCGCTGTTCAGCGTCGCCCGCCGCGGTTCCTTCGCGCCCAGGTGCAGCACGTCCACCACGTCGTCCTCGTGGACGAACTGGAGCCGGGGGTCGTAACCGAGGACGGTCGGCAGGACGGGCAGCGACAGGTACTCGCCCAGCGGGGAGTCCACCCGCGGCCCGAGGATGTTCGCGAACCTCAGCACGCACACCGCGACGTCCGGGCGGCGTCGCGCGAAGCCCCGTACGTACCCCTCGACTTCGACGGCGTCCTTGGCGAATCCCCCGCTCGGCAGCGACTTGGGCGGGGTGGTCTCGGTGAAGACGGCCGGATCGCGGGGCGCCGAGCCGTACACGCTCGTACTGGACTTGATCACCAGACGCTTGATCCGCGGCGACTTCTGGCAGGCGCCCAGGAGCTGCATCGTGCCGATGACGTTGGTCTCCTTGACCGACGTACGTCCACCGGCGCCCAGCGCCGTACCGGTGACGTCCATGTGGACGACCGTGTCCACGTCGTGCTCGGCGAGGACCTTGGCGATGGCCGGCTGCCGGATGTCGGCCCGCACGAAATCCGCGCCGGCGAGGTCATGGGCCGGCGCGACCGCGTCCACGGCGACCACCCGGTCGACCTCCGGGTCCCGCTGCACACGCCGGACGAAACGGCCTCCGAGATGCCGGGCCGCACCGGTGACGAGCACGACCTTGCCCAAGATCAGCGCCTTCCGTCGGTCTCTCCCCCGACGCTCCCGGGGGGCCTGTGCGCCACCGTAGCGCCTTGTTGTTGCGCTGTGATGACCGCCGTGGGCAACCGGGTGGAACCCGGCCGGAAAAGCCGCCGCGATCCCGGGACGGAAAAGAGCGTGGCCCCCCACCGAAGACGGTGGGGGGCCACGCCCGACGCACAAACAGACGTCGTTCGCGCTGTCGCCTACTTCTTGTTGCGACGCTGAACGCGCGTGCGCTTGAGCAGCTTGCGGTGCTTCTTCTTGGCCATCCGCTTGCGCCGCTTCTTGATAACAGAGCCCACGACTACCCTCGCTCACTTCTCTTCACTGGTGCGGGGCGTCTGGGCCCACACGACCTACGTCGGCCTAGCCTACCGGCCCGAGCGCTGAGCTTGTAATCCGAGGGCGAGGAGACTCCCTGCCGCGCGCTCGCTACGCGGTCTCCACCCCCACGAAGGACTCCCTCAGGTACTCGTGAACCGCCTGTTCCGGGACCCGGAAGGACCTGCCCACCCGGATCGCCGGCAGATGACCACTGTGCACCAGGCGGTACACCGTCATCTTCGACACTCGCATCACCGCGGCGACTTCCGCCACGGTCAGAAACTTGACCTCGTTGAGAGGCCGATCGCCAGCAGCCATGACCCACCTGTACCTTCCGCACACGACGCCCACCGGCTTCCCCTCCGGTGACCCTGCGTCGCTGTGCGCTCACGCTCCAGACTAGGGGCGGGTGGTACGAGTGGGGAAGAGGAGCAGCCACCGGCCGTTTACCGTGACAGACTCGCTCGATTGAGTACATAGCGCGTCAGCGGACGGTAGTAATCGGCCCGGACCGCGTCATCGAGCGGAACGGCCACCGACACCCGCCCCTCCGCCTCCCCGACGAACAGCGCCGGATCGTCCGTGTCGGCCAGGCCGATCGCCTCGAAACCCAGCTGACCTGCCCCGCAGACCCAGCCGTGGTCCCCGACCACGAGCTCCGGAAGCGGCCAGCCGCCCTCCACCGCACCCTCCAGCGCGGCCCGGACCGGCAGCGGGGAGTGCGAATGCGCCCCCGTCTCACGCCCGGTACCCGGCAGAGCGGGTTCCCGCACCAACGCGACACCGCGTACGTAGTCGAGGAGGTACGTGCGTAGACCGAACCGGGTCGTTATGTCGACACATCGCCCCTGCGCCGGTGTGAGGACAGGGCATCCCGCCGCCGACAAAGCGTCCGCGAGTGCTGCGTAGAAGCCGAGCAACCGGTGCGGATGGCCCGTCCCGAACAACACGGGGGCCCGCCGGGCCGCCGCCTCCGCCAACCGTTCGGCGAACGCGTCCAGCCCGCTCAGTGTCCGCTCGGGATCGATGGCGTCGGGTCCCGACCGGTACGACGGGTCCCCGGACACACCGCACCGGTCGGCCATGAGCCGTAACAGCTCCGTCTCGCCCCAGCCCCGGTCGGGATCGAGCCCCAGCATCACCCGCGGATCCCGCGCGGCGAAGAGCCGGTAGCTGCGCAGGCTCGCTTCCCGGGGCGTCGCCACCGTTCCCGCCAGTCCCGCCGCCAACAGATGCGCCCGCAGCGCCCCGGTACTCAGCACGCTGTCGATGCTGCCCGAGCGAGAACGCCGCCGGGCGGAAAGCCCGCCGAGAACGCACGGTCGGCGTAATCCGACCGCCGCCGCCTTCGGACGGCCGCCGTCCTCGCGCTGCCGGCCGCGCGTCGCCCTACGGCAGCAGCCCGCGCAGCGGGAACGCGGCCCGCCGGGTGGCGAGCACGGCCTGGTCCAACCGGTCGGCCGGGTCGTAGCCCTCTTCCCAGTCCCGCCATGCCACCGGCCACCGGCCGTCCGTCATCCGCGCCGGCCCCGGCTGCCGCGTCCGCGCGTACACCTCGTCGTGCCACGAGGACGGGATCATGGACGCGGGTTCGACCGGGGCGTGCGCGGCGATCCCTACCAGATGCGTCCACGACCGCGGCACGACGTCCACCACCGCGTACCCGCCGCCGCCCAGCGCCAGCCACTTCCCCCCGTCGGCATGGGCGTGCGCCAGCTCGTGGCACGCTTCCTGCACCGCCCGTTGGGCGTCCAGCGACACCGCCAGGTGCGCCAGCGGGTCCTCGAAGTGGGTGTCGGCCCCGTGCTGCGTCACCAGCACCTGCGGGCGGAAGTCCGCCAGAAGTTCCGGCACCACGGCGTGGAAGGCCCGCAGCCATCCCGCGTCGCCGGTCCCCGCCGGCAGCGCCACGTTCACCGCCGAGCCCTCGCCGCGCCCCGCCGCGCCCGTCTCCTCCGGCCAGCCCGTCTGAGGGAACAGCGTCCGCGGGTGCTCGTGCAACGAGACGGTCAGGACCCTCGGGTCCTCCCAGAACGCCGCCTGCACCCCGTCTCCGTGGTGCACGTCCACGTCCACGTACGCGACCCGCTCCGCGCCGAGCTCCAGCAGCCGGGCGATCGCCAGCGCGGCGTCGTTGTAGATGCAGAACCCGGACGCGCTGCCCGGCATCGCGTGGTGCAGACCGCCCGAGAAGTTGACGGCGTGCGATGCCTCGCCCCGCCACAGCGCCTCCGCGGCCCCCACCGACTGCCCGGCGATCAGCGCGGACACCTCGTGCATCCCGGTGAACGCCGGATCGTCCTCGGTGCCCAGTCCGTAGGACAGGTCGGCGGCCTTCGGGTCGGCCGAGGCGGCTCGCACGGCGGCCACGTAGTCCTCGCGGTGCACGAGCCGCAGCGTCGACGCCCCGGCCGGCCTGGCCGCGACCACGTCCACCGCTCGGTCCAGCCCGTACGCCCGCACCAACCCCATGGTCAGTGCGAGCCGGACCGGGTCCATCGGATGCCGGGGCCCGAAGTCGTAGCCCGTGACAGCTTCATCCCACATCAACAGTGCGCGGCCGCTCATGCCCGCCACCGTATCGGGCCGGTTGAGAACCGAACGACGTGGCGTACACCACCGTCACGAGCACGAGGAGCATCGGCACCAGCATCGCCCCCCGGTAGTTCCAGGTGTCCCCGAGCGCTCCGACCAGGGGAGAGCCGATGAGGAAGCCGACGTAGTTGAAGACGTTCAGCCGTGCGACGGCGGTGTCGCTCGACCCCGGGAAGAGCCGCCCGGCCGCCGCGAAGGTCTGCGGCACGATCACGCTCAGGCCGAGCCCGAGGACGGTGAAGCCGGCCATCCCGGTCCACGCTCCCGGCGCCGCGGCGACCACGGCGAAGCCCAGCGCCGCCAGGACGGCCCCGCAGCGCACCACCGTCACGGCACCGAGCCGACGCACTCCGAGGTCGCCCACGGCCCGTCCGAGCAGCGTGGTGACCATGTAGGCGTTGTAGGGCACGGTCGCCAGCTCCTCTGAGCCGCCGAGCACGTCCTGGAGGTACTTCGCGCTCCAGTTGGAGACCGTGGAGTCCCCGATGTACGCGAAGGTCATCACGAGGCACAGCGGCAGCAGCAGCCTGAAGGCGACACCGCTCCCGGCGCCCTTCCCCGGCCGCGGTTCCTCCGGCCGTTCCTCTCCCCCCGCGACGTACCAGCGGCCGGCGATCAGCACGGCGGGCAGCGCGACGGCCACCACGGGCAGATACGAGACGACCAGCGGCAGGCCCCAGTGCGCCCCCGCCCAGGCCAGCGAGGCCCCCGCGATCCCGCCCAGGCTGTACGCCGCGTGGAAGCCGAGCATGATGCTCCGCCCGTACGCCCGCTGGAGGCTCACGCCCAGCATGTTCATCGACGCGTCCAGCGCGCCGACCGCGAGGCCGAAGCTCCCCAGCGCGACGGCGGCGTGCCACATCTCGTGGCCGGCGCCCACCCCTAGCAGCGCCAGCAGGACCACCGGCTGCGCCGCTCGCAGCACCACCCCCGGCGACACCCGGGTGACCAGCTTCTCGGTGCCGACGCTGGCCACACCGGCCAGGATCGGCACGGCGGCCAGGAACACCGGCAGGAGTGCGTCCGATATCCCGTACCGGTCCTGGATCGCCGGTATCCGTGTCACCAGCAGCGCGAAGGTCACCCCCTGCACGAAGAAGCCGACCGCCAGAGCTCCCCGCCCACGCCGCAACCGCGCATCCGTCATGGCGGCACAGCGTAGGTCCCGGGAGTACCCATGGGTAGATGGATCACCTGCCCATTCCGGGGCCTGTCCTCGCCGGGGCCTGCCGCATCCGGGGAGGGTCCGGCGGTGGTCGGCGGCCCCGGGGGGTCAGCCGAGCAGCCGCAGAAGGTCCCGCATGTCGTCGAAGTGGCCGTCGGCGTCGGCGAGCTGCTCGGGGCGGGTCATGGCGGTGAAGCCGTACACGTCCATGCCGGCGGCCCGCGCGGCCTGGACGCCGAGCCGGCTGTCCTCGATCACCACGCACCGCTCGGGCGGGACGCCCATCCGTGCGGCGGCGTGCAGGAACAGGTCCGGCGCCGGCTTGCCGCGGCCCACGTCCTGTGAGCTGAAGATGGTGTCGTCCCGGAACCAGGTGTCCAGTCCGGTCTTCCGGTGCCCGACGCGGATGCGCTGATGGCTTCCGGAGGAAGCCAGGCAGTACGGCACACCGTCCGCGGCGAGTCGCCCGAGCACGTCGGCCGCTCCGGCGACGGGCCGCAGGTCCCGCTCGAAGGCGGCGAACACGCGTGCGTGGAAGGTCTCGTCGAAGTCGGCGGGCAGGGTCTGACCGGTTCGTTCCCGGACGAGGTCGTGGATGCGGTGCGTCGCGGAGCCCATGTAGTCGCGCAGTGAGTCCTCGTACGAGGTGGGGTGCCCCAGCTCGGTGAGGTAGCCGGCGAGGATCGTGTTGGAG
This sequence comes from Streptomyces sp. NBC_01216, assembly GCF_035994945.1. NCBI lineage: Bacteria > Bacillati > Actinomycetota > Actinomycetes > Kitasatosporales > Streptomycetaceae > Streptomyces > Streptomyces sp. NBC_01216. Next base: position 4,016,325 of record NZ_CP108677.1, on the reverse strand, counting down.
ATCGGCTCGCTGTCGACGAGGACACCGTCGTTGTCGAAGAGGACCAGTTCGTAGCGCATGGAATCCAGCGTAGAAGAGTCGTGAACCGTGTCCTGAACGCGAAAATGCCTCAGTCCCCGGGACACGAGGTCCGGGGACTGAGGCTAAAAATTGTTCGGCGGCGTCCTACTCTCCCACAGGGTCCCCCCTGCAGTACCATCGGCGCTGAAAGGCTTAGCTTCCGGGTTCGGAATGTAACCGGGCGTTTCCCTAACGCTATGACCACCGAAACACTATGAAGAAAACAAACTCCAGCCAGCAAAAAGGCGAGTTCGTTACTTCAGAACTAACACAGTGGACGCGAGCAACTGAGGACAAGCCCTCGGCCTATTAGTACCGGTCAGCTCCACCCATTACTGGGCTTCCACATCCGGCCTATCAACCCAGTCGTCTACTGGGAGCCTTACCCTCTCAAGGAGGTGGGAATACTCATCTCGAAGCAGGCTTCCCGCTTAGATGCTTTCAGCGGTTATCCCTCCCGAACGTAGCCAACCAGCCATGCCCTTGGCAGGACAACTGGCACACCAGAGGTTCGTCCGTCCCGGTCCTCTCGTACTAGGGACAGCCCTTCTCAATATTCCTACGCGCACAGCGGATAGGGACCGAACTGTCTCACGACGTTCTAAACCCAGCTCGCGTACCGCTTTAATGGGCGAACAGCCCAACCCTTGGGACCGACTCCAGCCCCAGGATGCGACGAGCCGACATCGAGGTGCCAAACCATCCCGTCGATATGGACTCTTGGGGAAGATCAGCCTGTTATCCCCGGGGTACCTTTTATCCGTTGAGCGACGGCGCTTCCACAAGCCACCGCCGGATCACTAGTCCCGACTTTCGTCCCTGCTCGACCCGTCGGTCTCACAGTCAAGCTCCCTTGTGCACTTACACTCAACACCTGATTGCCAACCAGGCTGAGGGAACCTTTGGGCGCCTCCGTTACTCTTTGGGAGGCAACCGCCCCAGTTAAACTACCCATCAGACACTGTCCCTGATCCGGATCACGGACCGAGGTTAGACATCCAGCACGACCAGAGTGGTATTTCAACGGCGACTCCACCATGACTGGCGTCACAGCTTCAAAGTCTCCCACCTATCCTACACAAGCCGAACCGAACACCAATATCAAACTGTAGTAAAGGTCCCGGGGTCTTTCCGTCCTGCTGCGCGAAACGAGCATCTTTACTCGTAGTGCAATTTCACCGGGCCTATGGTTGAGACAGTCGAGAAGTCGTTACGCCATTCGTGCAGGTCGGAACTTACCCGACAAGGAATTTCGCTACCTTAGGATGGTTATAGTTACCACCGCCGTTTACTGGCGCTTAAGTTCTCAGCTTCGCAACCCCGAAAGATCACTAACCGGTCCCCTTAACGTTCCAGCACCGGGCAGGCGTCAGTCCGTATACATCGCCTTACGGCTTCGCACGGACCTGTGTTTTTAGTAAACAGTCGCTTCTCGCTGGTCTCTGCGGCCACACCCAGCTCAGAGTGCAAGACTCATCACCAGACATGGCCCCCTTCTCCCGAAGTTACGGGGGCATTTTGCCGAGTTCCTTAACCATAGTTCACCCGAACGCCTCGGTATTCTCTACCTGACCACCTGAGTCGGTTTAGGGTACGGGCCGCCATGAAACTCGCTAGAGGCTTTTCTCGACAGCATAGGATCATCCACTTCACCACAATCGGCTCGGCATCAGGTCTCAGCCTTAACGTGCGACGGATTTACCTATCACACGGCCTACACCCTTACCCCGGGACAACCACCGCCCGGGCTGGACTACCTTCCTGCGTCACCCCATCGCTTACCTACTACCACCTTGGATCAGCGGCTCCACCACTTCCCTTCACCCGAAGGATCCAGGACGGCTTCACGGCCTTAGCATCAATGGGCTCGATACTGGGCGTTTCAAAGCGGGTACCGGAATATCAACCGGTTGTCCATCGACTACGCCTGTCGGCCTCGCCTTAGGTCCCGACTTACCCTGGGCAGATCAGCTTGACCCAGGAACCCTTAGTCAATCGGCGCACACGTTTCTCACGTGTGTATCGCTACTCATGCCTGCATTCTCACTCGTGAACCGTCCACAACTCGCTTCCGCGGCTGCTTCACCCGGCACACGACGCTCCCCTACCCATCACAGTCCCCGTTGGGGGTACATACTGCAATGACACGACTTCGGCGGTACGCTTGAGCCCCGCTACATTGTCGGCGCGGAATCACTTGACCAGTGAGCTATTACGCACTCTTTCAAGGGTGGCTGCTTCTAAGCCAACCTCCTGGTTGTCTCTGCGACTCCACATCCTTTCCCACTTAGCGTACGCTTAGGGGCCTTAGTCGATGCTCTGGGCTGTTTCCCTCTCGACCATGGAGCTTATCCCCCACAGTCTCACTGCCGCGCTCTCACTTACCGGCATTCGGAGTTTGGCTAAGGTCAGTAACCCGGTAGGGCCCATCGCCTATCCAGTGCTCTACCTCCGGCAAGAAACACACGACGCTGCACCTAAATGCATTTCGGGGAGAACCAGCTATCACGGAGTTTGATTGGCCTTTCACCCCTAACCACAGGTCATCCCCCAGGTTTTCAACCCTGGTGGGTTCGGTCCTCCACGAAGTCTTACCTCCGCTTCAACCTGCCCATGGCTAGATCACTCCGCTTCGGGTCTTGAGCGTGCTACTCAAACGCCCTATTCGGACTCGCTTTCGCTACGGCTTCCCCACACGGGTTAACCTCGCAACACACCGCAAACTCGCAGGCTCATTCTTCAAAAGGCACGCAGTCACGACATACAAGCAAGCTTGCATGCGACGCTCCCACGGCTTGTAGGCACACGGTTTCAGGTACTATTTCACTCCGCTCCCGCGGTACTTTTCACCATTCCCTCACGGTACTATCCGCTATCGGTCACCAGGGAATATTTAGGCTTAACGGGTGGTCCCGCCAGATTCACACGGGATTTCTCGGGCCCCGTGCTACTTGGGTGTCTCTCAAACGAGCCGTCAATGTTTCAGCTACGGGGGTCTTACCCTCTACGCCGGACCTTTCGCATGTCCTTCGCCTACATCAACGGTTTCTGACTCGCCTCACAGCCGGCAGACTGTGAAAGAGAGATCCCACAACCCCGCATGCGCAACCCCTGCCGGGTATCACACGCATACGGTTTGGCCTCATCCGGTTTCGCTCGCCACTACTCCCGGAATCACGGTTGTTTTCTCTTCCTGAGGGTACTGAGATGTTTCACTTCCCCTCGTTCCCTCCACATGCCCTATGTGTTCAGGCATGGGTGACAGCCCATGACGACTGCCGGGTTTCCCCATTCGGAAACCCCCGGATCAAAGCCTGGTTGACGGCTCCCCGGGGACTATCGTGGCCTCCCACGTCCTTCATCGGTTCCTGGTACCAAGGCATCCACCGTGCGCCCTTAAAAACTTGGCCACAGATGCTCGCGTCCACTGTGTAGTTCTCAAGCAACGACCAGCCACCCATCACCCCGTCGACAAGCAACAGGTTCACTGGGGCCGGCATCACGAAGGCAACGACCTCACGGCCGCACCCTCAGACACCCAACAACGTGCCAAGCGCGAGCCTCCCGAACAAGATCCACGTTCCACGCCGAAGCAGTACTAGTGGTCCCACAGGACTCTCACGCCAACTAATCAACGTTCCACCCTTGAGCAACCAGCACCGGACACTCGCCGGTGTACTGGCCCCTTGACCAGGCAAGCCTGGTAAGAAGTGCTCCTTAGAAAGGAGGTGATCCAGCCGCACCTTCCGGTACGGCTACCTTGTTACGACTTCGTCCCAATCGCCAGTCCCACCTTCGACAGCTCCCTCCCACAAGGGGTTGGGCCACCGGCTTCGGGTGTTACCGACTTTCGTGACGTGACGGGCGGTGTGTACAAGGCCCGGGAACGTATTCACCGCAGCAATGCTGATCTGCGATTACTAGCAACTCCGACTTCATGGGGTCGAGTTGCAGACCCCAATCCGAACTGAGACCGGCTTTTTGAGATTCGCTCCGCCTCACGGCATCGCAGCTCTTTGTACCGGCCATTGTAGCACGTGTGCAGCCCAAGACATAAGGGGCATGATGACTTGACGTCGTCCCCACCTTCCTCCGAGTTGACCCCGGCGGTCTCCTGTGAGTCCCCATCACCCCGAAGGGCATGCTGGCAACACAGGACAAGGGTTGCGCTCGTTGCGGGACTTAACCCAACATCTCACGACACGAGCTGACGACAGCCATGCACCACCTGTATACCGACCACAAGGGGGGCACTATCTCTAATGCTTTCCGGTATATGTCAAGCCTTGGTAAGGTTCTTCGCGTTGCGTCGAATTAAGCCACATGCTCCGCTGCTTGTGCGGGCCCCCGTCAATTCCTTTGAGTTTTAGCCTTGCGGCCGTACTCCCCAGGCGGGGAACTTAATGCGTTAGCTGCGGCACCGACGACGTGGAATGTCGCCAACACCTAGTTCCCAACGTTTACGGCGTGGACTACCAGGGTATCTAATCCTGTTCGCTCCCCACGCTTTCGCTCCTCAGCGTCAGTAATGGCCCAGAGATCCGCCTTCGCCACCGGTGTTCCTCCTGATATCTGCGCATTTCACCGCTACACCAGGAATTCCGATCTCCCCTACCACACTCTAGCCTGCCCGTATCGAATGCAGACCCGGGGTTAAGCCCCGGGCTTTCACACCCGACGTGACAAGCCGCCTACGAGCTCTTTACGCCCAATAATTCCGGACAACGCTTGCGCCCTACGTATTACCGCGGCTGCTGGCACGTAGTTAGCCGGCGCTTCTTCTGCAGGTACCGTCACTTTCGCTTCTTCCCTGCTGAAAGAGGTTTACAACCCGAAGGCCGTCATCCCTCACGCGGCGTCGCTGCATCAGGCTTTCGCCCATTGTGCAATATTCCCCACTGCTGCCTCCCGTAGGAGTCTGGGCCGTGTCTCAGTCCCAGTGTGGCCGGTCGCCCTCTCAGGCCGGCTACCCGTCGTCGCCTTGGTAGGCCATTACCCCACCAACAAGCTGATAGGCCGCGGGCTCATCCTTCACCGCCGGAGCTTTCAACCAACCCCCATGCGGAAGCCGGTATTATCCGGTATTAGACCCCGTTTCCAGGGCTTGTCCCAGAGTGAAGGGCAGATTGCCCACGTGTTACTCACCCGTTCGCCACTAATCCACCCCGAAGGGCTTCATCGTTCGACTTGCATGTGTTAAGCACGCCGCCAGCGTTCGTCCTGAGCCAGGATCAAACTCTCCGTGAATGTTTACCCGACCAATGCCCGATGAAGGGCCGCGGGTGCACACATCACGAGAGCGGAACGACCAGTCGGAATAAGACCGGTCGTTCACAGCGTCCTCGCTGTGTATGTCGCCTGCCCACCACAAGGGCCGACAGGACTTTCAAAGGAACCACGACCATCCGAAGATGGACGGGGTATCAACTAATCTGGCGTTGATTTTTGGCACGCTGTTGAGTTCTCAAGGAACGGACGCTTCCTTCGTACTCACCCTCTCGGGCTTTCCTCCGGGCATTTTCCCTTCGGTCTTGCGTTTCCGACTCTACCAGACCTTCCCGGTCCGATTTCCTCGGTGCTTTCCGGTCCCGTTCGCTTTCGCTCCGGGCCCTTCCGGCGTTTCCGACTCTATCAGATCCTTTCGGGCCTGATTCCCAGTCAGAGGGGTTTGTCATCACTGCTGTTGGGCAGTTCCGACGAGTGAGACTTTAGCGGATTCCCTGCCACCGACGCTAATCGGGGCGTCGCGCTCACATCCTTCGAACGCGGATTCCTCATTTCGCAAATACGCACGGAAAGCAGAACGGCGCGACGAGGCGTCGTCAGCTTGAAGTGGTTCTTGCGGAATGACTGTCCGGGGCCGACCGGAGTCGGTGCTCACGTCGGACAGCTCGGAGAACATTACGGATCGGGCAATCCCGTGTCAACCCCGCTCCGTGGGTCCCTCTCGCGGTACGGCCGCGGGCACGTGTCCTTCCCCGTCCGGCCGACCGGACGGGCGGCGGAAGGCGTTGCGGTAGTCGCGCGGACTGGTGGCGAGGTGGGTGGCGAAGTGCTGGCGCATCGTGACCTCGCTGCCGAACCCCGCGCGGCGGGCCACTTCGGGCAAGGGGTGGTCGGTGCGTTCCAAAAGCTTCTGCGCGGCGGCGACCCGTCTGCCGATGAGCCAGTGCAGGGGGGTGGTGCCGGTGGTGGCCTGGAAGTGGCGGGCGAAGCTGCGCGGGGACATCCCCGCGCGGGCGGCGAGGCTCGCGACGGTGTGCGGTGCGTCGAGGTGCGCCAGCACATGGGCGCGGACATCCGCCAGTGCGTCGGCGTCGCGGTCGGCGCGCGGGGTGGGGTGCTCGATGAACTGGGCCTGCGTCCCCGTACGGAAGGGCGCGGTGACCATGGAGCGGGCGATGGCGGCGGCGGCCTCGGCGCCGTGGGCGGTGCGTACCAGGTGGAGGCAGAGGTCGATGCCCGCGGCGGTGCCGGCCGAGGTCCAGACACCGGAGTCCTCGATGAAGAGGGCGTCGGCCTCCACGGCGACCGTCGGGTGACGGGCCGCGAGCGTCGCGGCGAGGTTCCAGTGGGTGACGGCCCGGCGACCGTCCAGGAGGCCCGCTCGCGCGAGGACGAAGGCGCCGGCGCACAGCGAGGCGACCGGGGTTCCGGCGGTGTGGGCGCGGCGGAGGGCGTCGAGCACGGGCGCGGGGACGTCGGCGTCGGCGTCCTCGATACCGGGGACGAGGACGAGGTCGGCGCGGGGGAGCCAGTCGAGCGCGCGGTCCGGGGTGAGGGTCAGGCCGCCGCGCAGCGGGATGGGGACGTCCGGATCGGAGGCGACCCTCCGGAGCTCGAAGGGCGGGAGGGCCGGGGAGTCCCGTTCGCTTCCCCACACCTCGGTGACGACCGAGACGTCGAAGGCGCGGATGCCCGGGAAGGTGATCAGGGCGATGCGCTGCGGTTCCCGGGCTGCCATCGACATGTGTGGCAGTAAATCATCGATCGCTGACTTTCTCGCCTCTGGGAGTGGCGTGTGGCTCCCGGCAGCATCGTCGGCATGGATGTCTCGGAGAACGCAGCGTTGGTCGTCGTCGATGTGCAGAAGGGCTTCGAGGAGGAGTACTGGGGCAGGCGGGACAACCCCGACGCCGAGGGGAACATCGCGGCCCTGATCGATCTGTGGCAGGAGACGGGGCGGCCCGTGGTGTTCGTGCGGCACGACTCGGAGCAGCCTCGGTCGCCGTTGCGACGGGGCCACGGGGGCAACGACTTCCAGGATTTCGTGGAGGTGCGGCGGGGGAAGGGACGGGGTCCCGAACTGCTGGTGACGAAGTCGGTGAACTCGGCGTTCTACGGGGAGCCGAGTCTGGACACCTGGCTGAGGGAGGCCGGGATCGGGCAGATCGTGATCGTGGGGATCCAGACGAACATGTGCAACGAGACGACCGCCCGGATGGGCGGGAACCTGGGCTACCGGGTGGTCTTCCCGCTCGACGCGATGCACACCTTCGACCTGACCGGTCCGTTCGGCTGGTCGGTGAGCGCCGAGGAGCTCACCCGGGCCACGGCGGTCAACCTGCACGGGGGATCGTTCGCCGAGGTGGTGACCACGCGGGACGTGGTGGAGGGGGCGTCCGCCGGGGTGCGGTGACCCCGGCGGGGACGCGGTCGGTCAGCCGTTGCCGGAGGCGAGTTCGCGGCTGCGGTCGCGGGCGGCCTCCAGGGCGGCGATCAGGGCGGCCCGTACGCCGTGGTTCTCCAGCTCGCGGATGGCGCTGATGGTGGTGCCGGCGGGCGAGGTGACGGCCTCGCGCAGCTTGACCGGGTGTTCGCCGCTGTCGCGGAGCATCACGGCGGCGCCGATGGCGGCCTGCACGATGAGGTCGTGGGCCTGGGCCCGGGGCAGGCCCAGGAGGATGCCGGCGTCGGTCATGGCCTCCACGAGGAAGTAGAAGTAGGCGGGCCCGGAGCCGGAGAGCGCGGTGGCGGCGTCCTGCTGGGACTCCGGGACCCGCAGGGTCTTGCCGACCCCGCCGAAGATCTCCTCGGCGTGCGCCAGATGGTCGGAGGTGGCGTGACTGCCTCCGGAGATGACGGACATGCCCTCGTCGACGAGGACGGGGGTGTTGGGCATGACGCGGACGACGGGGGTGCCGTCGGCGAGGCGTTCCTCGATGAAGGAGGTGGGAATGCCGGCGGCGGCGCTGATGACCAGCCGGTCCGCGGCGGTGTGGGGGGCGAGTTCGTCGAGGAGACGGCCCATGTCCTGGGGCTTCACGGCGAGGATGAGGGTGTCGGCGCGCTTGGCCGCCTCGGCGTTGGTGACGGCCTCGACGCCGTAGCGGGCGCGCAGTTCCTCGGCTCGTTCGGCGCGCCGGGTGGTGACCAGCACGTTGCCGGGACGCCAGCCGGCCCGGATCATGCCGCTGAGGAGCGCTTCACCGATCTTGCCGGTGCCGAGGACTGCGACGGTCTGGGTCATGGCTCTGTTCACCTCGCCGGAGGGGGTACGTGCTGCGGCCATCCTCGCACCGCCCGCGGTGGGGGCGGTGCGGGTGTCCGAGGGGCGGTCATGGGGTCCGGCGGCGGAGGGTGGCCGCCCCGAGGGCGAGCACGAGCAGGGCGCAGCCGGCGACCACGAGGGCGTCGCGGACGAAGACGGCGGTGACGTCGGTGTTGCGGAGCACTTCGTTCATGCCGTCCACGGCGTAGGACATCGGCAGTGCGTCGGAGACGCCTTCGAGTACCGGCTGCATCCGGTCGCGCGGGGTGAACAGTCCGCACAGCAGCAGCTGCGGGAAGATCACGGCCGGCATGAACTGGACGGCCTGGAACTCGGAGGCGGCGAAGGCCGAGACGAACAGGCCGAGGGCGGTGCCGAGGAGCGCGTCGAGGAGGGCGACCAGGAGCAGGAGCCAGGGCGAGCCGACGACGTCGAGGCCGAGGGCCCACAGGGCCAGGCCGGTGGCGAGGGCCGACTGGACGACGGCGAGGAGCCCGAAGGCGAGCGCGTAGCCGGCGATGAGATCGCCCTTGGCCAGCGGCATGGCGAGCAGGCGTTCCAGCGTGCCGGAGGTGCGTTCGCGCAGGGTGGCGATCGAGGTCACCAGGAACATGGTGATCAGCGGGAAGATGCCGAGGAGCGAGGCTCCGATGTTGTCGAAGGTCCGCGGACTGCCGTCGAAGACGTAGCGGAGCAGGAAGAGCATCACGCACGGGACGAGGATCATCAGGGCGATCGAGCGCGGGTCGTGGCGCAGCTGGCGCAGGACGCGTCCGGCGGTGGCCAGGGTACGGAACAGGGAGGGTCCGGTACGCGGTCGCGGGGTGGCGGTGGCGGGCGACGTGCGGGCGTTCATCGCTGGATCTCCTCGGCGGGCGGGGTGGTGCGGTCCGGGTCGTGCTCACGACCCTGGTCCTGTTCGTGTCCCGCTTCCCCGTTCCGGGCGCGGGCGTCGGCGGCGTCGACCAGGCGCAGGAAGGCGTCCTCGACGGTCGCGGTGTCGTTGCGGCGGCGCAGCGCCTCGGGGGTGTCGTCGGCGAGGATCTCGCCCTCGCGCATGAGGAGCAGCCGGTGGCAGCGTTCGGCCTCGTCCATCACGTGGGAGGAGACGAGGATCGCGGTGCCGCGGTCGGCGGCGATGCGGTGGAAGAGGTTCCACAGGTCGCGGCGCAGGACCGGGTCGAGGCCGACGGTCGGCTCGTCGAGGACGAGCAGTTCCGGGGTGCCGAGGAGGGCGACGGCGAGGGAGACCCGGCTGCGCTGGCCGCCGGAGAGGCGTCCGGCGAGCGAGTCGGCGTGGGAGCCGAGATCGACGTCCCGCAGGGCGCGCTCGACGGCCGTGCGGCGATCCTCGCGGCGGGCGCGGCCGGGGAGGAGGACGGCGGCGAAGTAGTCGAGGTTCTGACGGACGGTCAGATCGTCGTAGACGGACGGCGCCTGGGTGACGTAGCCGATGCGGGAGCGCAGTGCGGCGTCCCCGGCCGGCCGGCCGAGGACGTCGAGTGTGCCGACGACCTTGGCCTGGGTGCCGACGACCGCCCGCATGAGGGTGGACTTGCCGCAGCCGGACGGTCCGAGGAGGCCGGTGATCCGGCCGGGCGGCACCGTGAAGTCGATGCCGCGCAGGACGGTGCGGTCGCCTCGGACGACGGTGAGGCCGCGGGCGGCGATCGCGTCCGGCGGAGCACCCTCGGAATAATTCATCATGCGGTGAATAATGCGCCCGGGGGTCCGGGCCGTCAAGCGGCCGACCGGACCCCGGGCGGAGTCCGTGTCCGGCGCCCGGCGCCCGGCCGCGAGCCCTCACGGGCGCCGGGCGCCGTTCAGCCGATGCCGGGGATCAGACCGACCAGGGAGGGACGGCGCGATGCCGTACGGAGGGCTCGGACGGTCGAGCGGACCACCTGTTCCTTGGCGAAGGCGGCGGCGCGACCGGTCAGCGTCCGGGCCCGCGGCGAGTCGTCCGGGCGCACGAACTGGACCAGTCCGTCGCTCCGCCCGAGGCTGAGGCACTGGAGGACATAGCCGAACCGCAGCGCCTCCGGCTCCTCCCCGCGCAGCTCCCTGATGATCGACATCGCCGCGTGGGCACCGGTCGGCAGCGCGGTGGCACAGGCCATCCGGAGCGGTCCGGCCGCCTCGGTGGCGGCGGCGCCCGCGTCGCCGGGCACGTAGATCTCCGGGTGGGCGGGCGAACGCAGCCGGGCGTCGACGGCGATCCGGCCCGAGGGCGCGAGCGGGAGGCCGGCGTCCCGGGCGAGCCCCGTGCGCGGGGCGAGGGAGGCGGCCCAGACGACGACGTCCGCCGCGACCTCGTCGGGGTGGGCGACGCGATGGCCTTCGCTGATCCGGACGCCGCGGGCCCGCAGGACCGAACGGACGTGGCCGGCGCCACGCGTGGAGAGGCCCTCGCCGACGGCACCGGCGGTGAGCAGGCTGACCGGGGTGCCCCCGGCGCCGTAGGTCTCGGCGAGTTCGGCGGCCATCTCCACGCCGGTCAGGCCGCCGCCTACGACGGCGACGGAACCGGGGCGGTCCCGGAGGTGCTTGTGGAGTCCGGCGGCGGACTCGGCGGTGTACGCGCGGGTGTCCCGCGCATCCGCGCCCGCCGGCAGGAGGGTGCGGCTGCCGAGGGCGTAGACGAGGCGGTCGTAGGGCAGGCCGCGGCCGTCGTCGGTGGTCACGAGACGGGCGGCCGGGTCGAGCACGGCGGCCCTGGCGGTGACGTGCGTGATGCCGGTGCCGCGCAGGAAGGCCGCCAGAGGGTGGGTCACGTCGGGGCGCCCGGCGGCCCGCTCGTGGAGCCGGACACGTTCGGTGAACCGGTCGGCCGGGTCGACGAGGGTGACCCGGGTGTGCGGCGCCAGGCGGAGGGCGGCCATCAGACCGGCGTAACCGGCGCCCAGGACGAGAACACGGGTCGCGGTGCGGTGGTTCGGTGTCGTCTTCATGCCAAGGGGACGACACGGCCCCGCGTCCTGTGACATGCGCCCGCGGCCGGCCGGAGGGGCGGCCCGCGAAGTGCGGCGTCCGCCCGCCGCGGAAGACGCGTCACGGCCCGCGCCGGTCGGGGCGGGGCCGGGGCGGGGGGTGGATACCCGGTCGCCGGCGGACGTCCGTCAGACGGGAAGAAGGCCGAGGTGGCGGAGCTTGTCGGGGTTGACGACACAGTCGATGCCGGTGATCCGGCCCGCGTGGACGGTGAAGGCGAGGACGGCGGCCCGGGCACTCGCCGGATCGGCGAACACGATGCCGGGAGCACCGTTGACGTCCAGGACCTCCACCCGCGTGCCGGCCGGGTCGAGGCCGCGGACGAGGCCCCCCGCGAAGCGGGCGACCTTCTCGCTGCCCAGGACGGGCACGCGGGCCACGCCGACCGCGCCCCCGCCGTCCGAACGCCAGACGACGTCGGGATCGAGCGTCGCGACGAGGGTGTCCAGGTCACCGGCGGTGACGGCGGCCAGGAACGCCTCGACCGTGCGGCGGTGCTCGGCCCGGTCGACGGTCTGCCGGGGCCTCTCGTCCCTGACCCGGCGGCGGGCCCGGGAGGCGAGCGCGCGCACGGCGTCCGGAGTGCGGCCGACGGCCTCGGCGACCTCGGGGAAGGGAACCTCGAAGACGTCGTGCAGGACGAAGGCGGTGCGTTCGGCGGGCGTGAGACGTTCGAGGACGGTGAGCAGGGCGAAGCCGACCGATTCGTCGAGGGCGGCGTGTTCCTCGGGACCGGGCGCGGGCTCCCGGGCGGCCACCAGCGGTTCGGGGAGCCAGGGGCCGACGTAGGTCTCCCGGCGTGCGCGGGCCGAGGTCAGCCGGTCGTAGCAGATACGGCTGACCACGGTCGTCAGGTAGGCGCGGGGCTCGAGGGCCCGGTCGTCCGGCAACGCCTGCCAGCGGAGCCAGGCGTCCTGGAGGACGTCCTCCGTGTCGGAGACGGAGGACGTGATGCGGTATGCGATGCCCCACAGGCGTCGGCGATGCCTTTCGAACACGGCGTGGTCCGCCATCGCGGCACCCCTCCCCGTTCGTCGTCCGGCGGGCCCGCCGGACGAGCCGCCGGCCGGATCGGCCCTCCGGCACCCGGTGTACGGCGGGCGGGTCCCGGTCCGGTCAGTCTGCCAGGGCGCCTCGGCCCGCGGTCACCCCGGTCCCGTCAGCGGCGGCGGGGCTTCTTGCGTGCCGCCGGGTTTCCCGTGCGGGCGCCGCGGCGCTTCTCGTACTGAGCGCGGGCCGCCTCGTACTCCGCGCGCCGCAGCTTCTCGCCGGGCGCCTCGACGAAGCCGCGGAGGAAGTAGGCGAGCAGCGATCCGATGAAGCCGATCGCCTTGAGGCCCCGCAGCGAGTCCTCGCGGGCCGGGTCGGCGGGGCGGCGGACGAAGCCCTCCCAGGTCTTGCGGAAGGCGAGGGCACTGCAGACCGCGAACATGACGATCACGAGGGTGTCGACGAAACCGCCGACGTCGGCGATCTCCAGCCCCTGGTACGCGAACCGCAGCACGAGGCAGCCGGCCGCCGCGGCGACGAGGGAGCCGACGACCACACCGGCACGGCGCAGCCCGTAACCGCCGTCGTGCGCGACCCACGTCGTGCCGAAGAAGCGGATCGCCTCGGGCTGCGGTCCGGCGGGGCTGGACCCGGCGGCGCCCTGGGGGGTGCCGGGCTTCTCGGTCTGGTCGTCGTCGCTCACGGGATCGATTATCCCCGGGTGGCGCGGAAACGGGCCGGCCGCCGCGTCGGGTGACCGGTCGGTCGCTCCCCGTGTCCGCGCGGGCCCTGCCGGGTCGCGCCCGACCACCCCGCGGGTGCCGTGCCTTCCGCGCGCCGTCAGCCGCAGCGCGCCGCGACGTAGCCGTCGCTGCCGGTCCTCACATAGGCGTCCGAGACGAACTCACCGGCGGCGATGTTGTCCCAGATGTTCGAGGTGCCGTAGGGGCCGGAGACCCACTCGCCCGGCTTCTGGCAGTAGACGGGCACGCTCACCCCGACCGCCAGCGTCCGCACGATGGCGTAGTGCGTCCCCGGCCCGGAGCGGACGTTGAGCCGGTATCCGGGAGCGACCGGGTAGCGCGCCACACCCGTGGCGGCCATGCGTTCCGCTCTCGCCGCGGTGTTCGTCTCCTCGACAGCCATGGTTTCCTCCCCCGCGGGAACGCGAGCGTTCCGCTGACATTGACTCTCCGCGACGCGCAGGCTAGCAAGCCCCACCGTCATCGCCCCCACCATGGACTAGGCTCCGTGCGTCGCGCACGCGCGCGAATTTCGACGGGGAACCACACGGGGGTGGGGCGATGCCGCCGTTGCGCGGTACCGGCGCCGACAGGGAAGCGGAAGGACCGGAGTACGCGGGCGAGTACCGCCTCCAGGCCCGCCTCGGCGCGGGTGGCATGGGAGTGGTCCATCTGGCCACGTCCGCCTCCGGCCTGCGGCTCGCGGTCAAGGTCGTCCACGGCCCGCACGCCGCGGATCCGGAGTTCAGGGCCAGGTTCCGGCAGGAGGTCGCCGCCGCGCGGAAGGTGAGCGGAGCGTTCACCGCGCCCGTCGTGGACGCCGACCCCGACGACGTACGCCCCTGGATGGCGACGCTGTACGTCCCCGGCCCCACGCTCGCCGACCAGGTGCGGCACAACGGTGCCCTCTCCCCCGCGGAACTGCGCCGGCTGACGGCGGGGCTCGCGGAGGCGCTGCGCGACATCCACCGGGCGGGCGTGGTCCACCGGGACCTCAAGCCGAGCAACGTGCTGCTCACCGACACCGGCCCCAAGGTGATCGACTTCGGTATCTCCAGGCCGCTGGACAGTGACCTGCGCACGGAGACGGGCAAGTTGATCGGGTCGCCGCCCTTCATGGCGCCCGAGCAGTTCCAGCGGCCCCGCGAAGTGGGGCCCGCGGCGGACGTGTTCGCGCTGGGCTCCGTGCTGGTGCACGCGGCGACGGGGCACGGCCCGTTCGACTCCGACAGCCCGTACGTCGTGGCCTACCAGGTCGTGCACGACGAGCCGGACCTCACGGGGGTCCCGGCCGACCTCTCGCCGCTCGTGGCGCGCTGCCTCGCCAAGGAGCCCGCCGACCGTCCGAGTCCCGCGGAGATCATGGCGGCGCTGCTGCCGCCGTCCTACGAGGCGGCGGCGTTCATCCCTTCCCAGCGTCGGCCGCTGACGCTCCCCCCGGCCGTGAATCCGGGCCACTGGGACGCCGACACACCGGTCCGGGTGACCGCCACCGGTCGCGGCCGGCGCCGGGTGCCCCGCTGGGCGCTCACGGCCACGGCCCTGCTCGTCGCGGCCGGCGGCACGGCCGCCGGACTGGCCATGTACGGATTCGGGCGCGGCGGCGTGGACGCGCCGGCGCCCGGAGCGCACCCGGCCGAGGTGGCCACGGCCTTCGCCGGCTGGCAGACCCCGCTCGACAAGGACGGCGACACCGCCGCGCCCGCCTGCGGCTACGCCGCCGGAGCCCTCTACTGCTCCGGCCGGGGCATCGGCGTCACCCGGATCGATCCCTCGACCGGACGGGTGCTGTGGACGCGGCCGGACGGCGCCGACGAAGACCTCTCCGCGCCCGGTCCGCTCTCCGCCGGCCTGCTCGGCGTCGTCTCGGCCGGGCGCGGTCTGCGCACGTACGACGCGAACGGCGCCCCGGGCTGGACGACGGGCGAAGACCCGAGCGGCGCCGCGCTGCGGCCGGCGGGCGACACGGTCCTGAGCCTGAGCGGCGCGGGCACGGTGCGGGCCGTCGACGCGGCCACGGGACGGCAGCGCTGGAACCACCGGCTGCCCGGACTCACGGCTCCGCGCTTCGGCCCGTACACGCCCGGGACCGGTCTGCTGCCCGTCTTCGAGAACTCGGCCGACGGGAGCCGGACCCTGGTCGGCGGCCTGCGCCCGGAGACCGGCGAGATCGCCTGGCTGCGCCGGCTGGACGGGGACCTCATGCCGCTGGGCACCGGGCCGGACGGTGTGCTGTACCTCAGGTCCGCCGACCGCCGGTCGCGCACCGACGCCGTGGTGCGCTACGACCCCGCGACGCGTTCCGCCCGCCGCGTCACCCTGCCCTACCCGATGGACGAGCCGAGGGCGGCGCTGCGCGGCGACACGGTCTACCTGCTGGACGCCGCCGGCCGGCTCACCGCCGTCGACACCGGGGGTTCCGGGCCGGCGGAGGACCCGACACTCTGGGCGCTGGAGACCTCCGCGAAGAACGTCTCGGCCCCTGTCGTCGCCGCGGACGACCGCCTCTACGTCTCCGCCTCCGACGGACGGCTGATCGCCGTCGACACCGCGCGCGGCACGCTGCTGGGACAGACCCGGCCCCGGCTGCGGGACGGCCGTCTCGGCTACGCGACCACCGTGCCCGCGCCGGTCGTCGCCGACGGCCGGGTCTTCGCGACCGCGCCGGACGGTTCGGTGTTCGCGGTGGACGGACGCAGCCCGGGGACCTGGTGACGTGCGGTCCGGACCCCGGTGGCGGGGTCCGGCGGCCTGCCGGCACGCACGCGGGACCCCGGTGACGCGTCCGCGGACGGAGGCGTCCCGACGTCGGGGAGACGGTCGGCCGG
The DNA here is from genome assembly GCF_035994945.1 of Streptomyces sp. NBC_01216. Classification (NCBI taxonomy): domain Bacteria; kingdom Bacillati; phylum Actinomycetota; class Actinomycetes; order Kitasatosporales; family Streptomycetaceae; genus Streptomyces; species Streptomyces sp. NBC_01216. The sequence continues at coordinate 4,000,222 of NZ_CP108677.1, read as the reverse complement.
ACTGTCCGTCCGGGCCGCGGGCGTCGGCACGGACGGCCCGTCCGTCGAGGGGTCAGCCGAGCCGGGTCACGTCGCGCACCGCGCCCTTGTCGGCGCTCGTCGCCATCGCCGCGTACGCCCGCAGCGCCGCCGAGACCTTGCGCTCGCGGTTCCGCGGGGCGTATACGCCGCCCAGCGCCTCCCGTCGGGCGGCCAGGACGTCGTCCGTGACCAGCAGTTCGATCGAACGGCTCGGGATGTCGATGCGGATCCGGTCGCCGTCCTCGACCAGGGCGATCGTGCCGCCCGCGGCGGCCTCGGGCGAGGCGTGGCCGATGGACAGGCCCGAGGTACCGCCGGAGAAACGTCCGTCGGTGACCAGTGCGCAGGTCTTGCCCAGGCCCCGGCCCTTCAGGAAGGAGGTCGGGTAGAGCATCTCCTGCATGCCGGGGCCGCCCCGCGGACCCTCGTAGCGGATGACGACCACGTCGCCGTCCTTGACCCGCTTGTTGAGGATCTTCTCGACGGCCTCCTCCTGCGACTCGCAGACGACCGCCGGGCCCTCGAAGGTCCAGATCGACTCGTCGACGCCGGCCGTCTTCACGACGCAGCCGTCGACGGCGAGGTTTCCGCGCAGGACGGCGAGTCCGCCGTCCTTCGAGTAGGCGTGGGCCGCGTCGCGGATGCAGCCGCCGGCCGCGTCCGTGTCGAGGGTGCCCCAGCGCTCGGACTGGGAGAAGGCGGTGGCCGAGCGGACGCAGCCGGGGGCCGCGTGCCACAGCTCGACGGCCTCCTCGGAGGGGGAGCCGCCCCGCACGTCCCAGGTCTCCAGCCACTCCTTGATGCTCGGCGAGTGGACGGCACGGACGTCCTCGTTGAGCAGGCCGGCCCGGTACAGCTCGCCGAGGATGGCGGGGATGCCGCCGGCGCGGTGCACGTCCTCCATGTAGTACGTGCCGCCGGGCGCCACGTTCGGCGCGACCTTGGCCAGGCACGGCACCCGGCGCGAGACCTCGTCCATGTCGGACAGGCCGTAGTCCAGCTCGGCCTCCTGGGCGGCGGCGAGCAGGTGGAGGATCGTGTTGGTGGACCCGCCCATGGCGATGTCGAGGGCCATCGCGTTCTCGAAGGCCGCGCGGGTGGCGATGTTGCGCGGCAGGACCGAGGCGTCGTCCTCGTCGTAGTAGCGGCGGGTGATGTCGACGACCGTGCGGGCCGCGTTCTCGTACAGCGCCCTGCGTGCGGTGTGGGTGGCGAGGACGGAGCCGTTGCCGGGCAGGGAGAGGCCGATGGCCTCGGTCAGGCAGTTCATCGAGTTGGCGGTGAACATGCCGGAACAGGAGCCGCAGGTCGGACAGGCGTTCTCCTCGATGCGGAGGATGTCCTCGTCCGAGACCTTGTCGTTGACCGCGTCGGAGATCGCGTCGACCAGGTCGAGCGTACGGACGGTGCCGTCGACGAGGGTGGCCTTGCCGGCCTCCATCGGGCCGCCGGAGACGAAGACCGTCGGGATGTCGAGCCGCAGCGCGGCCATCAGCATGCCGGGGGTGATCTTGTCGCAGTTGGAGATGCAGATCAGGGCGTCGGCGCAGTGCGCCTCGACCATGTACTCCACGCTGTCGGCGATCAGGTCGCGGGAGGGCAGGCTGTACAGCATGCCGCCGTGACCCATGGCGATGCCGTCGTCGACGGCGATCGTGTTGAACTCGCGGGCGATGCCGCCGGCGGCGGTGATCGCCTCGGAGACGATGCGGCCGACCGGCTGGAGGTGGGTGTGACCGGGCACGAACTCCGTGAAGGAGTTGGCCACGGCGATGATCGGCTTCCGCCCGATGTCCGCGCCCGGTACACCGGAAGCGCGCATCAGGGCGCGTGCGCCCGCCATGTTGCGGCCGTGGGTGACAGTGCGGGACCTCAGCTCGGGCATCGTCGCTCGCTCCTCAGTGATGGGTCTACTCGTCCCGAGCCTACGCCGACGCTCCAAGATCTGGACAGCGTGTCCGTATGGCGGACGTGCTGTTCAGCTTTCGGTCATCCGTCCGGGCCCTCATCGGTCCCCGGACGGATGGCCGAGGGGCCGGCCGGAGCGGTCAGGTCTCCGTGAGGTACCGCTGCAGTGTCGGGGCGACCATGGCCACGATCTCCTCAGGGTCGGCCGAGGCGAGGGGTTCGACCTGGAGGACGTAGCGCATCACCGCGATGCCGACCATGTGCGAGGCGGCGAGCTCAGCCCGGAACTTCGGGTTCGGCACGTCGAGGTCGGCCGCCACCCGCTCCAGCACGCGGCGCAGGACGAAGCCGCGCAGGACCCTGGCCGCCGCCTCGTGGGTCAGCGCGGAACGGATGACGGCGACGAGCGGAGCCCGGGTCCTCGGGTTCTCCCAGACGTCGATGAAGTAGCGGGCCAGCCGCTCCCCGATGCCGTCGGTGCCCTGGCCCAGGACGGACGCGACGACCGTCGCCGGTTCCATGGAGACCTCGATCGCCGCGGCGAAGACCTCGTCCTTGGTGCCGAAGTAGTGGTGGACGAGCGCCGCGTCCACCCCGGCCGCCTTCGCGATGCCGCGGACCGAGGTCCTGTCGTAGCCCTTGTCGGCGAACTGCGCGCGGGCCGCCTCCAGGATGCGCTCCCGGGCCCCCGGGCCGCTCTCCTCGTCGGCACGGGAGGGCCGGCCGCGCCTGCGCGGAGCCGGGCCGGTCATCGGCGGGGCACCCGGGTCGGGCGGGCGGGCGCCGACGCGAGGTGCAGCCGGGTGAAGGCGAGGGCCTCCGCCAGATCGGCCTCGCGCTCCGCCGCGGACATCGCACGACGGGTGTTGACCTCGATGACCACGTGGCCGTCGAAGCCGCCGGCCGCCAGACGTTCCAGCAGTTGGGCACAGGGCTGGGTGCCGCGGCCCGGGACGAGGTGCTCGTCCTTGGCGGACCCCCGCCCGTCCGCGAGATGGACGTGCCCGAGGCGGTCGCCCATGCGGTCGATCATCGACAGGGCGTCGGTGCGCGCGGTCGCGGTGTGCGAGAGATCGATCGTGAAGTGGCGGTAGTCGTCCTTGGTGACGTCCCACTCGGGGGCGTACGCGAGCACCTCGCGGTCCTTGTACCGCCACGGATACATGTTCTCGACGGCGAACCGGACGTCCGTCTCGTGGGCCATCCGCCAGATACCCGAGACGAAGTCCCGCGCGTACTGGCGCTGCCACCGGAACGGGGGGTGCACGACGACGGTGGAGGCTCCGAGCTTCTCGGCCGCGGCGCGCGCCCGCTGGAGCTTGGTCCACGGGTCGGTGGACCAGACCCGCTGGGTGATGAGGAGGCAGGGCGCGTGAACGGCGAGGACCGGGACGCCGTGGTAGTCCGAGAGCCGGCGCAGGGCCTCGACGTCCTGGCTGACGGGGTCGGTCCACACCATGACCTCGACGCCGTCGTAGCCGAGGCGCGCGGCGATCTCGAAGGCCGTCGCCGTCGACTCCGGATAGACCGAGGCGGTCGACAGGGCGACCTTCGCATCCGGGACGCGCACCACTGGTTCTGCCACGAAGGACAGCGTACGGGGCGTGCCGGGGCGTGCGGAGGTGGTTCCCGTCACTGCCGGGCACACCGGGCATGGGCGGAGGCCGGTCGGCCCGGCCCGGCCGGCGTGGTGCGGCCCGCGCCGTCTCCGGGCCCGGCCGGCGGCGCCGTGCCTCGCCGGGTGTGGTGCCGCGCGGCGGGCGCGGTCTACTCCTCCGGAAGGTGGTCCAGGCGGCGCAGGATGACACCCTCGCGCAGCGCCCAGGGACAGATCTCCAGGCGGTCGACGCCGAACAGGTCCATCGCGCCCTCGGCCACGAGCGCGCCCGCGAGGAGCTGCGGCGCGCGGCCCTCCGAGACGCCGGGAAGCCCGGCCCGCTGCTCGGCCGTCATCCCGGCGAGTTTCGGCACCCACTCCTCCAAGGACCTCCGGGTCAGGTTCCGCTGGACGTAGAGGCCGTCCCCGGAGCCGGGCGAGCCGGCCAGCCGGGCCAGCTGTTTGAACGTCTTGGAGGTGGCCACCACGTGGTCCGGCTTGCCGAAGCGACTGAACTCGCCCACGGTGCGGGCGATCTGGGCCCGCACGTGACGGCGCAGCGCCCGTACGTCCGCCGGGTCGGCCGGATCGCCGGGCAGCCAGCCGGCGGTGAGCCGCCCCGCGCCCAGCGGCAGCGAGACCGCCGCGTCCGGCTCCTCGTCGATGCCGTACGCGATCTCCAGCGAACCGCCGCCGATGTCGAGGAGCAGCAGCTTGCCGGCCGACCAGCCGAACCAGCGGCGGGCCGCGAGGAAGGTGAGGCGGGCCTCCTCCTCGCCGGTGAGGACCTGGAGGTCGATCCCGGTGCGTTCCTTGACGCGGGCCAGGACCGCGTCGGCGTTGGTCGCCTCGCGTACCGCGGAGGTCGCGAACGGAAGCACCTCCTCGCACCCCTTGTCCTCGGCGGCCTGGAGACCGTCGCCGACCGTGGCGATGAGCCGCTCGACGCCGGCGGCGGCGATGGCGCCCCGCTCGTCGAGCAGCTCGGCGAGCCGCAGCTCCGCCTTGTGGGAGTGGGCGGGCAGCGGACGGGCGCCGGGGTGGGCGTCCACCACCAGCAGGTGCACTGTGTTCGAACCGACGTCGAGGACTCCGAGTCTCATGGGCGGAACGCTACTGCGCCCGCGCGCATACGCTTGTCCTGTGCCAAAGACGAAAAAGGCGAAGCCGGGCAAAGACAGTGGCGGCCCCGGCGCCACGCACGCCCCGGAGGCTCCCCGGAAGACCGGGAGGCGGGGACGGGGCTCCGAGCCGGACGAGAAGGGCCTGGACTTCCCACGCGCCTGGGTCGAGTTCCCGGACCCGGCGGACGACGAGCAGGTCTACCGCTGCGACCTGACCTGGCTCACCTCGCGCTGGACCTGTGTCTTCGGCAGCGGCTGCCAGGGCATCCAGGCGGGCCGGGCCGACGACGGCTGCTGCACGCTGGGGGCCCATTTCTCCGACGAGGACGACGAGAAGCGGGTCGCCTCGTTCGTGGACCGGCTCACACCCGAACTGTGGCAGTTCCACGAGGTCGGGACGGCGACGGGCTGGACCCAGCTCGACGAGGACGGCGACCGCCAGACCCGGCGCTGGGAGGGCTCCTGCATCTTCCAGAACCGTCCGGGCTTCGCGGGCGGCGCGGGCTGCTCCCTGCACATCCTGGCCCTCAAGGAGGGCCGGGAGCCGCTGGAGACGAAGCCCGACGTCTGCTGGCAGCTCCCGGTCCGGCGCACGTACGACTGGATCGACCGGCCGGACGACACTCGGGTCCTCCAGGTGTCGATCGGCGAGTACGACCGGCGCGGCTGGGGGCCGGGCGGCCACGACCTGCACTGGTGGTGCACCTCGGCGACCTCGGCGCACGGAGCCGGGGAGCCGGTGTACGTCACGTACCGGCCCGAGCTCACGGAGATGATGGGCAAGGAGGCGTACGACGTCCTGGCGGGGCTGTGCGAGGCCCGGCTCGCGGCGCAGCTTCCGCTGGTGGCACCGCACCCCGCGGACCCGGCGTGACGCCCGCCCGGGGCTGACGGTCCGGGCGGCGCGGCATGCGTCACCGGACCGCACGGGCCGTCGCCGCGCCGGCCCCCCGGCTCCCGGCGGCGTGTCTCAGAGGCCCACCCGACGGGCTCTCAGGCTCAGCTCACGGCCGGGACTCGTCCGGGGTGTCCGGGTCGGCCGACGAGGTGGGCTCGCCGCTCGGCGACGGCTCCTCGGTGACCGGGGGCGGACTCGTCGGGTCCGTGGTCGGCGACGGTTCCTCCGTCGCCGGAGGGGGCTCCTCGGTGGCCGGGGGCGGACTCGTCGGGTCCGTGGTCGGCGCGGGCTCCTCGGTCGCCGGAGGCGCGGTCCGCGTGCCGTGGCCGGTGATCCGCAGCATGGCTCCCGAGGGCTTCACGCCGACCCGGGCGGACCAGGCGCCCGCGGGTTCGCGCGTGTGGTCGACGGCGATCCGGACGGTCACGGACTCCCCGGGCGCCAGCGTGCCGGAGGCGCGGCTCACGAAGAGCCAGGGGGCGTCCGTCCACAGCGACCACGTGGCGGGCGAGCCGCCGGAGTTGGTGAGGGTGAGCAGGGTGGTGGTGCCGTCGCCCCGCGCGGTGACGGCGAGCCTGCCCGGTCCCGGCTGCCCCGGCCGGCTCGGCTCCGTCCCCTCGCCTGCACTGACCAGCTCGACCGAGACGTCCGGGGACCCGCCGCCGGTGGAGCGCGCGTCCGGGGTGGTGCGGGCGTTCCCGGCGCTCTCGTAGTGGTCGTCCGGTGCGCCGTCCACACCGGTCGACGCCGCCTCCGCCTCGCGCGCCGTGGCCGGGGTGCCGGCCACCGCCTCCCCCTCGGGGGTGCCGCGGTACGAGGCCCACAGCGCGAGGACCGGGGCGGCCACCACGGCGGCCACGACGGTGGTGGTCACCGCGCGGGCGCGCATCCGGTCCCGCCGGGCCGCGTGGTCCTTGGGGTCCATCGGGAATCCGGTCGCGCCGAACCGCGGCGCGGTGGCCCGCGTGCGGGGCGCGTGCAGCATGGCGACGTGGACCGCCGCCCGGGGCGCCTCGACCAGCGGGAGGCGGGCCGGGGAGGCGACGGGCGTGCCCGGCCAGGGGCCGCCGGCGCCGGCCCGCTCGGCGGCCCGCCGGCACAGGGGGCAGTCGTCGACGTGCCGGACGAGCTCGGCGCGCAGGGTCGCGGAGAGCCGCACCTGGTGGTCGCCGGTGAGCCGGGCGACCGTGGGGCAGGCTCCGGTCTCGACGACGGCGAGGGCGGCCCGGGTCCGCTCGACCTCGCAGGCCGCGGAGGACAGCAGCTCCCGTGCGGCGAGCTGATCGAGCGAGAGCACGGCGGCGACCTCGCGGGGGCCGAGACCGTGGCGGACGGCGAGCTCCAGCGCCTCGCGCTGCTCGGGTGTGGTGCCGGCTGCCTCGGGCCAGGCGAGCCGTGCCAGTTCGGCGCGGTGTTCCTCGGCGGTCTCCTCGGAGACCCGGGGCGGCGTCTCGGCGGGACGGCCGGTGTGCGCGCCGTGCCGTTTGTGCCGGCGTTCGTCGAGGCTGCGCAGACAGGCCCAGCGGGCCAGCGCGTAGAGCCAGGTCCGGCGTCCCGCCTCGTCGTCCGGGCAGCGGCCCCGGTGGCGTTCGGCGAGGGCGAGGACGTCGCCGAGGACGGCGGCGGCGGTGTCGTGGTCGCAGAGCACGGAGAGGCAGTAGGTGAACAGACCGTCCAGATGAGCCTCGTGACGGGCGGGCGGGTGGTGGCTGAGGGTGTGCCCGGAGCGGGCGCCGGAGCCCGCGGCGTGGGACGGCGCGCGGCGATGCGCCCGGTGTGCGCCGGTGGTGCGGGTCGAGGGATCCAGCCTGCTGCTCGTCACGGACCGACCGTAGGCAGGGCGGGCACGCCTCCCCGCGCCGCTTGAACAGTTTTAACCCTTACGGGTGAACGTATCCCTCAAAAGGGGACACGAGTATGTCAATCCGACGGGTGCGGCGGGCCCTGAGCCCGGCTCGGACCGCGTTGTCGGTGGGGCCCGCTACGGTTCGGTGCATGGCTGCCCGTACGAGATCCGCCAAGGACAGGCCGTCCTACCGCTGCACCGAGTGCGGCTGGACGACCGCCAAATGGCTCGGCCGTTGCCCCGAGTGCCAGGCATGGGGGACGGTCGAGGAGTACGGCGCGCCCGCCGTCCGCACGACAGCCGCCGGCCGCGTGTCCACCGCCGCCCTCCCCATCGCCCAGGTCGACGGACGGCAGGCCACCGCGCGTTCCACGGGCGTCGACGAGCTGGACCGTGTCCTCGGGGGCGGCCTGGTACCCGGCGCGGTCGTGCTGCTCGCCGGGGAGCCGGGGGTCGGCAAGTCCACCCTGCTCCTGGACGTGGCCGCGAAGGCCGCGTCCGACGAACACCGCACCCTGTACGTCACCGGCGAGGAGTCCGCGAGCCAGGTCCGGCTGCGCGCCGACCGGATCAACGCGCTGAGCGACCATCTGTACCTGGCGGCCGAGACCGACCTGTCGGCCGTGCTCGGCCATCTCGACGCGGTCAAACCCTCGCTGCTGATCATGGACTCGGTACAGACGGTGGCCTCCCCCGAGATCGACGGGGCCCCGGGCGGCATGGCCCAGGTCCGCGAGGTCGCGGGCGCGCTGATCCGGGCCTCCAAGGAGCGGGGCATGTCCACGCTGCTGGTGGGCCACGTCACCAAGGACGGCGCCATCGCCGGGCCCCGGCTCCTGGAGCACCTGGTCGACGTGGTGCTGAGCTTCGAGGGCGACCGGCACGCCCGCCTGCGCCTGGTCCGCGGCGTGAAGAACCGCTACGGGGCGACGGACGAGGTCGGCTGCTTCGAACTGCACGACGAGGGGATCACGGGCCTGACCGACCCCTCGGGCCTGTTCCTGACCCGGCGGGACGTGGCCGTGCCCGGCACCTGCCTGACCGTGACGCTGGAGGGCCGCCGGCCGCTCGTGGCCGAGGTGCAGGCTCTCACGGTCGACTCCCAGATCCCCTCGCCCCGCCGCACGACCTCGGGCCTGGAGACCTCCCGGGTGTCGATGATGCTGGCCGTGCTGGAGCAGCGCGGCCGGATCAGCGCGCTCGGCAAGCGCGACATCTACAGCGCCACGGTGGGCGGCGTGAAGCTCTCCGAGCCGGCCGCCGACCTGGCCGTCGCCCTCGCCCTGGCCTCCGCGGCCAGCGACGTCCCGCTGCCGAAGAACCTCGTCGCGATCGGCGAGGTCGGGCTGGCGGGCGAGATCCGCCGGGTCACCGGCGTCCAGCGCCGGCTCGCCGAGGCCCACCGCCTCGGATTCACCCACGCCCTGGTCCCGGCCGACCCCGGAAAGGTCCCGGCGGGCATGAAGGTGACGGAGGTGGCGGACGTGGGGGAGGCGCTTCGGGTGCTGCCGCGGAGCCGCCGGACCCCGGCCGCGAAGGAAGCCGAGGGGTAGCGGAGAGGCGACGCCGGTACAAAGCGGTGTCAACACCCCGGGGACGGTGGTCACGACGAGGCACCGAGGGTTCATAACGGGGTGAAACGGGCGGGTGGGGGTTCCCGGCACGCCAGGCCGGGGCCGCGGGGCGACGTTGCCCGTCACCGGTGCGCGAACTCGGCACGGGCCGGTGTCGCTAGACTTTGCCCTGGTCTCGCCCAACCGTACGAGCCAGAGGAGTGCAGTGGCAGCCAAGGACGGGGCAGCAGCTCCCGGAAAGTCCGGCGCGGGCTCCGGCAACGAAGCGCTCATGCGCGCGTCACTCAGCGCCGTCGCCCCCGGCACCGCCCTGCGCGACGGTCTTGAGCGGATCCTCCGGGGCAACACCGGCGGGCTGCTCGTCCTCGGCATGGACAAGACGGTGGAATCCATGTGCACCGGCGGTTTCGTGCTGGACGTCGAGTTCACCGCGACCCGGTTGCGCGAGCTGTGCAAGCTCGACGGCGCGCTCATCCTCGACAAGGACATCACCAAGATCCTGCGGGCCGGTGTGCAGCTGGTCCCGGACGCGTCCATCCCGACCGAGGAGACCGGCACCCGGCACCGCACGGCGGACCGCGTCTCCCGGCAGTGCAACTTCCCGGTCGTCTCGGTCTCGCAGTCCATGCGCCTGATCGCCCTCTACGTCAACGGCGAGCGCCGGGTCCTGGAGGAGTCGGCCGCGATCCTCTCGCGCGCCAACCAGGCCCTCGCGACGCTGGAGCGGTACAAGCTCCGCCTGGACGAGGTCGCGGGCACCCTCTCCGCCCTGGAGATCGAGGACCTGGTGACCGTGCGGGACGTCACCGCGGTCGCCCAGCGCCTGGAGATGGTCCGCAGGATCGCCACCGAGATCGCCGAGTACGTGGTCGAACTCGGCACCGACGGCCGTCTCCTCTCCCTCCAGCTCGACGAGCTGATCGCGGGCGTCGAGCCCGAGCGCGAGCTGGTCATCCGCGACTACGTGCCGGAGCCGACCGCCAAGCGCTCGCGCACGGTGAGTGAGGCGCTGACCGAACTGGACGCGCTCAGCCACGCCGAGCTGCTCGAACTCGCCATCGTGGCGCGGGCGCTGGGCTACAGCGGCTCCCCCGAGACGCTCGACTCCGCCGTCTCGCCACGCGGCTACCGGCTGCTGGCCAAGGTCCCGCGACTGCCGGGAGCCATCATCGAACGGCTCGTGGAGCACTTCGGCGGGCTCCAGAAGCTGCTGGCGGCCAGCGTCGACGACCTGCAGACCGTCGACGGCGTCGGCGAGGCCCGGGCCCGCAGCGTCCGTGAGGGCCTCTCCCGGCTCGCCGAGTCCTCGATCCTGGAGCGGTACGTCTGACCTCCGGTCCGGTCTCCGGACGGCCGGGCGCGGGCACGCGGAAGGGGCGGTGCGGGAGTCCCGTACCGCCCCTTCCGTGCGCCCGCGACGTCCGGCCCCCGCCGGCGCGTCAGTCCTTCGCCAGCGTGAAGGAGGCCGGGGACACCTTGGTCCCGGGCAGCGTCGCCTCGGCCAGGTACGTACCCGGGTCCACCGGCCCCGCGGGAGTGGCGGCGCACTGCGGCGCGCTCCGGGCGCGGTCCCAGGCGACGGCGTGGGTGATCGAGGTGCGCGCCGGGACGCGGAGCAGGACGGGGTCGCCCGGTCGCGGGCAGTCCCGCGAGGACCAGACCGCGTCCCCCTCTTCGTCGCTGATCTTCAGTACCGCGCTCCGGGGTCCGAAATCGGCCTTGCAGTCGGTGGCCGAGGCGTTCCTGACGACGAGCCGGAAGCCGGGCTTCTCTCCTGGCCCGTAGGACAGCTTGGTGCTCTTGAGCGTCAACTGGAGTGCTCCCGGAGCGCAGTTCGGAAGCGGGGAATCGGCCGGGACCCGCTGTCCCGCGGGGGCGCCGGCACCCCCGTCGGCGCCCCCGCCGTCCGTGTCGCCGTTCTTGCCGCCGTTCTTGCCGCCGCCCCCTGTCGCGGCGCCGTCGCCGGTACCGCCGTCGGTACCGCCCCCGGAGGCTCCGCCGGTACCGCCGCCGGAGTCGCCCGACTCGTCGCGTCCGCCCGGCTGTTCACTGATCGCCGTACCGGAGCCAGACGGTCCGGGTGTGATGGAGGGCGCCGGGGAAGCCCCGTTGACGCCGTCGTCCGGCTTCTTCCCGCCGCCGCCACCGGAGGTGACGGCCCACAGACCGAGCAAGGCGAGCAGGACGATGAGGCACAACGCGACCGCCCTCCGTCGCCAGTAGATGGAGGAGGGAAGCGGCCCGACCGGATTGCGCAGTGATCCCACGCCACGAACCTTACGAGAGATCGGCGCCGACTCCCGCCCTACCCGCCGCCCCAGGCGCCAAGTTTTGCCGATGATCACACCCTGAGCCCGGGGTTGGGCACTCCGCGGTGCCGGCCGGGCGCCGTCGGGACCCCCTCTCCCTTCCCCCGGGGACGCCGGGGGCCGGACTCCGGTTAGCGTCTCTCCTCATGAACAACCTTGCCGATCTCTCGGGCGACCTCTATCGCGACGTCACGGACTTCGCCCACTCCACACCCCACTGGTTCCAGCAGCTCGCAGAGGTGTGGACCGAGGCCGGACTGCTGCTCTTCGGCGTGCTGTTCCTCGCCGGCTGGTGGCGTGCCAGGACGATGACGAGCGGGGCGATGGCCCTCGCGCTGCTCGCCCCGCTCGCGACCGCCTTCGGCTATGTGGTGAGCGAGTCGCTCAAGTCGCTGGTGGACGAGGAGCGGCCATGCCGGGCGGTGGCCGGCGCGGCCTCCTCGCTCGTGCCCTGCCCGCCCCACGGCGACTGGTCCTTCCCCAGCAACCACTCGGCGATCGCGGGCGCCGCGGCCGTCGCCCTCGCCCTGTCCTGGCACGGGATGGCCCGGCTGACCGTGCCGATGGCACTCCTCATGGCCTTCTCCCGGGTCTTCGTCGGCGTCCACTACCCACACGACGTGACGGTCGGACTGCTGCTCGGCGGGGCGGTCGCCTACCTGGTCGTCAGGGCGGCGACGCGCCCCGTCCGGGCACTGGTGGACACGGCCCGCTCCAGCGACAACGGCGCGGCACAGTGGTGCGCGGGGCGCGGCCCGCGCCAGCACGCCTCCGCGCGCCCCGAGGGCGTGCGCCACGGCGCACGCTGAACGTGCCAGGATCAAGAACGCCATGACTTCCATCGATGCCTCCTCGCCGCCCCCCGTCTCCTCCGACGGCCCCGCCGCTGTGCCCGCCCCGGCGCCCGACGAACTGCACGGGCCCGTCCTCGCGTGGTTCGACCGGCACGCCCGTGACCTGCCCTGGCGCCGCCCCGAGGCGGGCGCGTGGGGCGTGATGGTCAGCGAGTTCATGCTCCAGCAGACGCCGGTGGTCCGGGTGCTGCCGGTGTACGAGCAGTGGCTCGCGCGCTGGCCCCGCCCGGCAGACCTGGCCGCCGAGGCTCCGGGCGAGGCGGTCCGCGCCTGGGGCAGGCTCGGCTATCCCCGGCGCGCGCTGCGCCTGCACGGGGCGGCCGTGGCCATAACGGAACGGCACGGCGGCGACGTACCCAGCGAGCACGGACAGCTCCTGGCGCTGCCCGGGATCGGGGAGTACACGGCGGCGGCGGTGGCCTCGTTCGCGTACGGGCAGCGGCACGCGGTCCTGGACACCAACGTCCGCCGGGTCTTCGCACGGGCCGCGGCCGGCGTCCAGTACCCGCCGAACGCGACCACGGCGGCCGAGCGGCGGCTGGCGCGTGAACTGCTGCCGCTGGACGAGACGCGGGCGGCACGCTGGGCGGCGGCCTCCATGGAGCTGGGCGCCCTCGTGTGCACGGCGAAGAACGAGGACTGCGGCCGGTGCCCGATCGCGGCGCGGTGCGTCTGGCGGCTGTCGGGAAAGCCGGCGCACGACGGCCCGCCGCGGCGCGGCCAGAGCTACGCGGGCACCGACCGCCAGGTCCGCGGGAAGCTGCTGGCGGTCCTGCGGGAGTCGTCCGAAGCGGTCCCTCGGGCGGCCCTGGACGCGGTCTGGCACGACCCGGTGCAGCGGGCCCGTGCCCTGGACGGTCTGGTCGCCGACGGACTGGTCGAGCCGCTGGACGACGCCCACTACCGCCTGCCACTGGCCTGAGGGCCTGCCGGGGCCTTCGACCGACAGGCTCTGCCTCTCGGGTGGCCTTCGGCCGGTCGGAGGTCATCCGAGAGGCCCTGAACGCCCGCCGGTCCTGCCGGCCGTTACACAACCGATGGACAGCCGTGCGTCCGCCGACGGCCGCCGCGCACAGCCTCGTGACAACCGCTCCGTAGCGTCCTCGACGTACACGGAAGCAGTGCTGGTCACGGGGATCGGAGGCGGTTGGCGATGGCGCACGGCGAGGTGCTCGACTTCGAGGAGTACGTCCGCACCAGGCAGGACGCGCTGCTGCGCAGTGCCCGACGGCTGGTGCCCGACCCGGTCGACGCCCAGGACCTGCTCCAGACCGCGCTCGCCCGCACCTACGGCCGCTGGGACGGGATCGCCGACAAGTCGCTCGCCGACGCCTACCTGCGCCGCGTCATGATCAACACGCGTACGGAGTGGTGGCGGGCCCGCAAGCTCGACGAGGTGCCCACCGAGCAGCTGCCCGACGCGAGCGTCGACGACGCCACCGAGCAGCACGCCGACCGGGCGCTCCTCATGGACATCCTCAAGGTCCTCGCGCCCAAGCAGCGCAGTGTCGTCGTCCTGCGCCACTGGGAGCAGATGAGCACGGAGGAGACCGCGGCGGCGCTCGGTATGTCGACGGGTACGGTGAAGAGCACGCTCCACCGCGCACTGGCCCGACTGCGTCAGGAACTGGAGAGCCGCGGCGTCGACCAGGGCGCGCGTGCCGAGGAGCGTCCGACCGGACGACGCGACGAACGGGGGCGGGACCGGTGCGCGGCCTAGGTGCCAGACAGGGTGATGACGACGACGGGTCCGGCGACGGCCCGTCGTACGGGTTCCACGGGGCGGCGAGCACCTCGGCACTGGCCGGGCTCGTCGCCGTCGGGCTGTTCGTGACCTCGTGCTCGACCGGCGGCACGGGCTCCCGCGACGAGGGCGCCGCGCGCGCGGACGAGGTGTCCTCGGCGGCTCCGGCCGCCTCACCGTCGGCCTCCGCCGGGCAGCGGCCCGCCGAGCGGGTCGACCCGATCGCGCTCCTGAAGGCCGACCCGACGATCGGCGACCGGCTGAAGGACGACCTGAAGCCCTGCGTGGCGGACGCCTACCCGGTGGACACCTCCTACGGGAACCTCACCGGCGGCAGCTCGCCCGATGTCGTGGTCAACGTGATGACCTGCGGTGACGCCGTCGGCATCGGGACGTACGTGTACCGCGAGGAGGACAAGGCGTACAAGAACGTCTTCATGGCCGAGGACGCCGCCGTCTACGCCACAATCGACCGGGGGGACCTGATCGTGACCAAGCAGGTGTACGCCGAGGGCGACCCGGTGGCGTACCCCTCGGGCGAGGACGTGATCACGTACCGCTGGGCGGGGAACAAGTTCACCCAGCACGACTGGGTGCACAACGACTACAGCCACGTGGTCGGTGAGGGCGGCATCGACGGTGTCGCCCCCGCCCCCGCCGGCTGACGCCGGGGCGATACGGAACCCGGCACCGGTGGACGCGACGCCGACAGGGGTGCCGGTACCGTCCGCCGCAGGGGAAGAACGGAAAGGGCGCCCGATGGCCGAGACCCATGTGCTGTTCGTCGAGGACGACGACGTCATCCGCGAAGCCACCCAGCTCGCGCTGGAACGCGACGGCTTCGCGGTCACCGCCATGCCCGACGGGCTCTCCGGTCTGGACGCCTTCCGGGCCGACCGGCCGGACATCGCGCTGCTCGACGTGATGCTGCCGGGCATGGACGGTGTCAGCCTGTGCCGCCGCATCCGCGACGAGTCGAACGTTCCGGTGATCATGCTGTCGGCGCGCGCCGACAGCATCGACGTCGTCCTGGGTCTGGAGGCCGGTGCGGACGACTACGTCACCAAGCCCTTCGACGGGTCCGTACTGGTCGCCCGGATCCGCGCGGTGCTGCGCCGCTTCGGACACGCCGGCGGCCCGGCCGGCGGGGAGGCGGGGCGTGCCGAGGAGCCGGTGGGCGGGGTGCTGGTCTTCGGCGGGCTGGAGGTGGACACCGAGGGGATGGAGGTCCGCAGGGACGGTGCTCCGGTGGCGCTGACCCCGACGGAGATGCGCCTGCTGCTGGAGTTCTCCTCCGCGCCGGGCACCGTCCTGTCGCGGGACAAGCTGCTGGAGCGGGTCTGGGACTACGGCTGGGGCGGTGATACCCGGGTCGTGGACGTCCATGTGCAGCGGCTGCGCGCCAAGATCGGCCAGGACCGGATCGAGACGGTCCGCGGCTTCGGTTACAAGCTCAAGGGATGACCCGGGGGATGAACGGATGAGGCGACTCCCCCTGCGCACGGGCGTCCGCTGGAAGATCTCGGTCGCGATCGCGTCGGTCGGCGCGCTCGTCGCGGTGGCTCTCAGCCTGGTGGTCCACAACTCCGCGCGCGTCTCGATGCTGGACAACGCGCGCGAGGTCCAGATGGAACGGCTGCTCTTCGCCCAGCGGCTCTACGAGGGTTCCAAGCCCAAGGAGCCGCGCTTCGGCACCAAGATCAACGACCCGGCGCTGCCGCGCGAGCTGGACCAGCTCATGCGGGACCAGCGGCGCGGCACGTACGTGCAGGAGCACGGCCACGGCGGACCGCCCGACGTCTGGGCGGCCGTGCCGCTGGCCAACGGGGACGTGCTCTCGCTGCACCTGCCCTTCGCCGACCGCAGCGCGGCGATCATGAAGGATCTCGACCGTGCCCTGATCATCGGCTCGGTGTCCGTGGTCTTCGGCGGCTGCGCGCTCGGCGTGCTCATCGGCGGTCAGCTCTCGCGCCGGCTGCGCAAGGCCGCGGCGGCGGCCGGGAAGGTGGCGCAGGGCAATACGGACGTCCGGGTCCGGGAGGCGATCGGCGGGGTCGTCCGCGACGAGACCGACGAGCTGGCCCGCGCCGTGGACGGTCTCACCGACGCCCTGAACGAACGGATCGAGGCCGAGCGCCGGGTCACGGCGGACATCGCGCACGAGCTGCGGACCCCGGTGACGGGCTTGCTGACGGCGGCCGAACTGCTGCCGCCGGGACGTCCGACGGAGCTCGTACGGGACCGGGCGCAGGCCATGCGCACGCTGGTCGAGGACGTACTGGAGGTGGCCCGGCTGGACAGTGCCTCGGAACGGGCCGAGCTGCAGGAGATCGCGCTCGGCGAGTTCGTCGAGCGCCGCGTGCGGTCGCTCGACCCGGACGTGGCCGTCCGGGTCGTCCACGAGTCCTGGGTGAACACCGACCCGCGCCGGCTGGAGAGGATCCTGGGCAATCTGCTGGCGAACGCCGCCAAGCACGGGGGGACGCCGGTCGAGGTGACGGTCGAGGGCCGGGTCGTGCGGATACGCGACCATGGACCGGGCTTTCCCGAGGCGCTGCTGCGCGAGGGCCCGAGCCGCTTCCGTACCGGGGCGAGCGACCGCGCCGGCCAGGGGCACGGGCTGGGCCTGACGATCGCGGCGGGCCAGGCGCGGGTCCTCGGCGCCCGGCTGACCTTTCGCAACGCCGCGCCCTCCGGGGCGCCCTCGGAGATGCCGGGCGGCGCGGTCGCGGTGCTCTGGCTCCCGGACCACGCGCCGACGAACACCGGCAGCTTCCCGATGATCAAATTGCCGGACTGAGGGGACCGGGCGGTCGGCCGGACAGCCGAGGCGTCCGGGCACGGCGCGGGGGTCCCGCCGGCGGCGGATCGGCGTGCGTGACGCGCGCGGCCCGGCAGGTGCCGAAGGCCCCCGGAAGACACCGCGGCGGGCGTTTCCCGGGGGCCTTCGGCCGCGCGGGCGGGGAGGTCAGACGGGCTCGGCGACCTTGGCGCCGTCGCCGTCGGCCGGCTTCGCGGACGGGCCCGTCCCGCGCAGCGCCACCTCCTTGACCAGGAAGGACAGCACGAAGCCGAGGACCGCGACCGCCGAGCCGACCAGGAAGGCCGAGTGGGTGCCCGCGGCCACCGCGTGCTGGTACGCCTCGCGCAGCGCGTCCGGCAGCTCGGCCAGGCCGGCCGCGTCGAGCTGGGCCGACCGCTCGGTCAGGTCCGAGCCGCCGCGGGCGGCCATCTCGTCCTGCACGCGGCCGGTGAAGAGCGCGCCCATGATCGCGACGCCGAAGGACGAGCCGAGCGTCCGGAACAGGGTGGTCGAGGAGGAGGCGACGCCCATGTCCTTGAGCTCGACGCTGTTCTGTGCCACGAGCATCGTGATCTGCATCAGGAAGCCCATGCCGGCGCCGAGCACCGCCATGTAGACCCCCGAGGTGAGGCGACTGGTGCCGGTGTCCATCCGGGCCAGCAGGAACAGGCCGGTCACCATCAGCGCGGTGCCCAGGATGGGGAAGATCTTGTACCTGCCGCTCATGGTGGTGACCCGGCCGGAGATCAGCGAGACGACCATCATCGACAGCAGCATCGGCAGGAGCAGCAGACCGGAGTTGGTGGCGGAGGCGCCCTGCACGGACTGCTGGAAGAGCGGCAGGAAGAGCACCGCGCCGAACATCACGAAACCGGTGAGGAAGCCGATCACCGACATGAGGGTGAAGTTGCGGCTGCGGAAGATGTGCAGCGGCATGATCGGGTCGCTCACCCGGGTCTCGACCGCGAGGAAGGCGCCGAGCGCGACGACACCGGTGGCCGCGAGGCCGACGATCGTGGCCGAACCCCAGGCGTACTCGGTGCCGCCCCAGGTGGTGACGAGCACGATCGAGGTGATGCCGACGGTGAGCAGCGCGGCGCCGAGGAAGTCGATCCGGGTGCCGGCGCCGCGTTCCTTGCGGGGCAGGTGGAGTACGGCCGTGACCATCGCGAGGGCGACCGCGCCCAGCGGCAGGTTGATGTAGAAGGACCAGCGCCAGCCCCAGTGGTCGGTGATGGAGCCTCCGACGAGCGGTCCGCCGATCATGGCGAGGGCCATCACGCCGGCGATCATGCCCTGGTACTTGCCGCGCTCTCGGGGCGGGATCAGGTCGCCGATGATCGCCATGACGCCGACCATCAGGCCGCCGGCACCCAGTCCCTGGACGGCGCGGAAGCCGATGAGCTGGCCCATGTCCTGCGCCGTGCCGCTGAGTGCCGATCCGATGAGGAAGAGCACGATCGAGGTGAGGAAGACACCCTTGCGGCCGTACATGTCGCCGAGCTTGCCCCAGATCGGGGTGGAGGCGGCGGTGGCCAGGGTGTAGGCGGTGACGACCCAGGAGAGGTGTTCCAGGCCCCCCAGTTCGCCGACGATCGTCGGCATGGCCGTGCCGATGATCATGTTGTCCAGCATCGCGAGCAGCATCGCGATCATCAGTGCGAGCAGGACCACGCGCACGCTGCGCGGCTGCTTCGCCGCCCCACCCTCCCCGGCCGTCTTCACAGACTCGCTCGTCGACATGTCCCCTGCTTCCCCACACCTTCAGACGCTTACTTGCCGCCCGGCTAGTTACTAGACTGGGGACGGTAGAACGGCAGCTAGCCGGGCGTCAAGTAAGTAAAAGGGTGTGGGAGAAGACCATGGTCAGAGGCAACACCCGCCAGCGCATCCAGGACGTGGCCCTGGAACTCTTCGCCGAGCAGGGCTACGAGAAGACGTCGCTGCGCGAGATCGCCGAACGGCTGGACGTCACCAAGGCGGCGCTCTACTACCACTTCAAGACCAAGGAAGACATCCTGATCGGGATCTTCCACGACCTCACCCGGCCCATCGACGAACTGATCGCCTGGGCGCAGGAGCAGCCGCGCACCCTGGAGACGAAACAGGAGACCTTGCGCCGCTACCAGGCGGCGCTCGCCGACGCGGCCCCCCTGTTCCGCTTCATGCAGGAGAACCAGGCGACGGTGCGCGAGCTGAGCATCGGCCTGACGTTCAAGGAGCGCATGATCAGCCTCAGCGAGCTGATCCAGGAGCCCGGCTTCGCCATGACCGACCGGGTCCGCTGCGTCAGCGCGCTGTTCACCATGCACGCGGGCATGTTCTTCCTGCAGACGATCGAGGGCGACCCCGAGGAGAAGCACGCGGCCGTCCTCGAGGTCGCCCTCGATCTCGTCACTCAGGCGCATCACGCCTGACGGAGCTCCCGTCCGGGTCAGATGCTGACGCCGACGGAGCGCAGGAACGCGGCCGGGTTGAGCGCGGAGCCGTAGTTCGGGGTGGTGCGGATCTCGAAGTGGAGGTGCGGGCCGGAGGAGTTGCCGGTGTTGCCCGACAGCGCGATCTTCTGGCCGGCGCCGACCTTCTGGCCGATGTGCACGTTGATCTTCGACAGGTGCGCGTACTGCGAGTACTTGCCGTTGGCGTGCTTGACGACGATGGCGTTGCCGTACGCCGGGCCGTCGCCGCCGCCGTAGGGGCCGGCCTTCACGACGGTGCCCGCGGCGGCGGCCTTGACGGGGGTGCCGACCGGAACGGCGAAGTCCTGGCCGGAGTGCTTGTGGGCCCACATGGCGCCGCCCTGGTTGAAGCTGGCGGTCAGGGCGTAGGAGCTGACCGGCTTCACCCAGGAGGGAGCCTTCTTCGCGGCGACCGGGGCCTTCTTGGCCGCGGCCTTCACCGCGGCGGCCTTGGCCTGCGCGGCCTTGACCTGCGCGGCGACCTTCGCCTGGGCCTCGGCCTGGGCGGTGACGGCGGCGGACACACCGGCCGGGGCGGACGCGATGGCGGCCTTGCCCTCGGCGGCGAAGGCGGACCCGGCTCCGGCGACCAGCGACGCTCCCAGGCCGGCGGCGGCGAGGGCGGCGGCGGTGATGCGGGTGGGGTTCATGACGCGCTTCGACATACGGGGGGAAACCTCCGGGCAGTACGGGACCCGACGCAGGAGGTGCGCCGGGCTGGCCATCCCTTGGTAACCCGGGCACCCATCTCGCCTCAAACACCCCATCTACGACATCGCGTCGTAGCGATCTCCCCGCGCGCCCCACCCTTGACGCCCCACGAAACCGACTCTCGAAATCGGACAAACCGGCACAAGAGAATCGGTTTACCTGCATGTCGCCCCTGTCCCGATGGGCCCGAGAGGCGGCCCCTCCTCCGGCTCGGGACCCCACGGGACCAAAGCCCCACCGCGATGCCCCGAAACATCCTGAATCAGCCGGAAACATCGCCACTATTCCGTCTAGTACCCCACGAAACGCCTGTGCGCCTTGTCACGGCACCGCAGTCCCGATTGCGACCTGGGTCACGCGAACACGGCCCTCCGCGGCGCGTTCACGGGCGCGCCGACGGCCTGGCGGACACCGCGGGCACGCCTCCCGGTGGCCTCCCACCCCTTCCCGGGCCCCCTCCACATCACGATCCGGCTCCTCCGGCCCCCGCCGCCGCCTCCTCCCGGTACGTTCCGGATCATGACCGACATCGAACTCGCCGACGCCATCGAGTCCGTACGCGACCAGCTCGTGGAGGCCGCCGCCCGCGCCACCGGACGGCCCGTCGCCTTCGAAGTGGGCGACATCCAGATGGAGTTCAGCATCGAACTACGCAGGGAAATGAAGGGCGGGGCCAAGGTCAAGGCGTGGGTGGCCGAGACCGGCGCGGACGCGTCCCGCAGCCGGGGCGAGACCCACCGTGTCTCCTTCACCCTCAA
This sequence comes from Streptomyces sp. NBC_01216, assembly GCF_035994945.1. Lineage (NCBI taxonomy): Bacteria > Bacillati > Actinomycetota > Actinomycetes > Kitasatosporales > Streptomycetaceae > Streptomyces > Streptomyces sp. NBC_01216. Next base: position 3,979,616 of record NZ_CP108677.1, on the reverse strand, counting down.
GCCCCGCGACGCGGCCACCGGCGACTCCTGGCTCGTCGGGCACGAGGACCTCGGCGACACCTCCGGCTTCGGGGACGCGGGTGCCGGGCCCGTTGCCCGATGACGCCCCCACCCACGCGTCTCCCGGGGCGGGGCGTGGTCGCCGTCCGCTCCCCGCACTCCGGACAGCAGGGCAGCGGGGTACTCCTCACCGACGACACCGTCCTGACCTGCGCCCATGTGCCGGACACCGGTCACCCCGCCCTGGTGTCCGTACCCGGCCGCCGCGAACCGTTCCCCTGCCGGGTGATCTGGTCGGACCGGCAACTCGACGCCGCGCTGCTCCAGGCACCGGAGAGTCTCATCCCGGGGCTCGTGGCCACCCTGGGGAACTCCGCCACGACCGTCCGCCTCGGCACCCTCGCCACCGAACGCCCGCTGCCCGGATGCGAGATCCTCGGCTTCCCCCGAATCCAGCGCTACGACGGAGGGCACCGGCTGGAGTGCGACCAGTACACGGGCACCGTCCTCCCACTGGCCGGGCTCATCCGCCGGACCATGGTCCTCGAACTCGACCGGTCTCCGGCGGCCGAACGCGCCGACGGCACCTCACCCCTGGCGGGGCTGTCCGGGGCACCGGTCTTCACCGACGAGGCCCTGCTGGGCATCGTCAAGGAGGTCCCGCGCGGCCGGGGCCACCGCCGCGTCGAGTGCGTCCCGCTCGGCGCGATCGTCGCCGACGACGACTTCCGCGCCGCCTTCCTCCGCGCGACCGGTACGCCGCCACCCGCCCCGCACCTCCGCGGCCGGCACACCGGCGCGGACTCCCGCTATGAGCAGGACTACGCCGAGGCCCTCCGCGCCGCCTACGGCCGCACCCGGATCTTCGGACTCGACGAGCTCGGCCGGCGCGCCGCCGAATGGGATCTGGACACCGCCTACCTCTCCCTGGAGGCCACGTCGCCCGCGGCCGACGGCGGCGCCGGCCCGCAGCGCGTCGACGAGCTGCTCGCGGCGCGCCCTCGGGTGCTGCTCCGGGGCGACGCGGGCGCCGGGAAGACGACGCTCGTCTGGTGGCTGGCCGCGCACGCGGCGGCCGGCACCCTCGGACCGCGGCTCGCCGGGCTGAACGGGCTCGTCCCCTTCGTCGTCCCGCTGCGCACCCTGCGGGCCCGCGGCTCCGCCTTCCCCACCCCCGCCGGAATCCCCGCCGTCGCGGGCCTGATGGTCGATCCCGCACCCGACGGCTGGGCCGGTCGCGTCCTGGCGGCGGGCCGGGCCCTGCTGCTGGTCGACGGGCTCGACGAGGTGCCGCGGGAGGACCGGGAGGCCGCGCACGCCTGGCTGTCCGGTCTGCTCGCCCGCTGGCCGCGCACCCGCTGCCTCGCGACCGTACGCCCCCTGGCCGTCCCGCCGGACTGGCTGGATTCCGAGGGTTTCGAGGAAGTCACCCTCCTGCCCATGCGGGACGACGACATCCGGTCCTTCGTCACCGCCTGGCACCGAGCGGCCGGGCTCGACGACGGGGACGGGCGGGGGCACGACGACCTCGACGCCCTCGAACACGATCTCGCCCGACAGTTCGGGCACAACCCCACCCTCGCGGACCTCGCTCGCACCCCCCTGCTGTGCGCCGTGATCTGCGCGCTGCACCGGTTACGCGACGGCTTCCTGCCCGAGTCCCGCTGGGCCCTGTACGAATCGGCCCTCGCGCTCCTCCTCGGTACCCGCGACAAACGCCGCCGGATCGACGCCCCCGACGGCATCCGCATGTCCGTGGAGGAGCACCGGCAACTCCTCCAGCGGCTGGCGGCGTGGCTGGTGCGCGGCGGCCAGACCGAGTTCACCCGGAACCAGGCGCTGCACCAGGTGGCCCGGGCGCTGCCGGGCATGCCGCGGGTCGCGGAACAGGGCACGCCCGAGGAGGTCCTCACCCATCTGCTCAACCGCACCGGCCTGCTCCAGGAACGCACCGAAGACGTCTACCAGTTCACCCACCGCACCTTCCAGGACTTCCTGGCCGCCAAGGAGTTCGTCGAGGACGACCTGCTGTCCGAGCTGCTGCGCCACACCCACGAACAGCAGTGGCACGACGTGCTGTTGCTGGCTGCGGGCCACTGCTCCCGGCGCGAACTTCCGGTGCTGGTCTCGGGGCTGCTCGCCGCGGGCTCCGCCACCCGGAACCGTGACCACAAGGCCACCCTGTACGTCCTGGCCGCGCTCGCCACCCAGCACGCGGCCTGGCTCTCGGAGTCCCTGCACGCGCGGGTGCGGACGGCGGTGGCGTCCGTGCTGCCACCCCGCAGCACCGCCCAACTGGTCCAGCTGGCCCGGCTGGGGCCCTTCGCGCTGGCTCTGCTTCCCGGACCCGGGACGCCGGCCCGGGACACCGCGCGCCTCGCGCTGCAGCTCGTGTGCGAGATCGGCGGCGCGGACGCCGTCCCCTACGCACGCGCCTACGCCCACCCGGACAACGCCGTGGCCCTGGCCTTCAACTGGCCCCGCTTCCCCGCCGAGGCGTACGCGCGCGAGGTGCTGACCCGCATCCCGCTGGACGGCATGGCGCTCTTCGTCAGGGACCGGGACCAGCTTGCCCAGTTGCCGCTGCTCCGGCACGCCCCCGACCTGATCCTCCAGGACGAGCTGCCCCTGGACGAGATCACGGCGTGTCTCGCGGGTCATCCGCTGCGCGGCCTCACCATCGCCGACAATCCCTGGCTGACCTGCCTCGCGCCGCTCGCCCCGTTCGCGGGCGGTCTGGACACGCTCGCCCTCCAGCGCTGTGCGCGGCTGACGGACCTCGCGGGGCTCGCCCGGCTGGACCGTCTGGAGACCCTCGTCCTGGACTCCGTACGGGTGCTGCCCTCCGATCTGAGGACGGTGGCGGGGCTGCCACGGCTGAACGACCTCACCCTGCGCCACCCTCTCCGGGACGGCCCGCGGCTGGACCTGGCGCCGCTGCACGACCTGCCCGGCCTGCGGCTGACGGTCGAGGGCGTTCCCCGGGGGCTGCTCCTGGGCCGCAAGCCGCTCGGCGACCGGCTCGTGCTGAAGCCCTGAGCGCCTGACGGGGCGCGGAAACGGAAAAAGGGGCTGCCCCGGCCCGTACGTCTCCGTACCGGTCCGGGGCAGCCCCTTCAGCCGCTCAGCGCGGTGTCACGCGTCCTTCGAGAGGTTCGGGCCGGCTCCGCCGGTCGCCTGCTCGATCGGGGGGACGTCGGGCAGCGCCGACTTTTCCTCGCCGCGGAAGGTGAAGGTCTTCTCCTCGCCCTCGCCCTCGGTGTCCACCACCACGATGTGACCGGGTCGCAGCTCGCCGAAGAGGATCTTCTCCGAGAGCGAGTCCTCGATCTCGCGCTGGATCGTCCGGCGCAGCGGCCGGGCGCCCAGAACGGGGTCGTAGCCCTTCTTCGCGAGCAGTTCCTTCGCGGGCTGGGAGAGCTCGAGGCCCATGTCCCGGTCCTTCAGACGCTCGTCGACCCGGCCGATCATCAGGTCGACGATCTGGAGGATGTCGTCCTGGGTGAGCTGCGGGAAGACGATGACGTCGTCCACACGGTTGAGGAACTCCGGCCGGAAGTGCTGCTTCAGCTCGTCGCTGACCTTGGCCTTCATCCGCTCGTAGTTGGACTTCGTGTCGCCCTGGGCGGCGAAGCCGAGGTTGAAGCCCTTCGAGATGTCCCGGGTCCCGAGGTTGGTCGTCATGATGATGACCGTGTTCTTGAAGTCCACGACCCGGCCCTGGGAGTCGGTCAGACGACCGTCCTCCAGGATCTGGAGAAGGGAATTGAAGATATCGGGGTGGGCCTTCTCGACCTCGTCGAAGAGGACCACGGAGAACGGCTTACGGCGCACCTTCTCGGTGAGCTGGCCGCCCTCCTCGTAGCCCACGTATCCCGGCGGGGAACCGAAGAGGCGGGACACCGTGTGCTTCTCGCTGAACTCCGACATGTCGAGGGAGATCATCGCGTCCTCGTCACCGAAGAGGAATTCGGCGAGCGCCTTGGACAGCTCGGTCTTACCGACACCGGACGGGCCGGCGAAGATGAACGAGCCACCGGGGCGCTTCGGGTCCTTCAGACCGGCGCGCGTACGGCGGATCGCCTTCGACAGACCGCGGACCGCGTCCTTCTGGCCGATGACGCGCTTGTGGAGCTCGTCCTCCATGCGGAGCAGCCGCGAGGACTCCTCCTCGGTCAGCTTGAAGACCGGGATGCCGGTGGCGGTCGCGAGGACCTCGGCGATCAGCTCGCCGTCGACCTCGGCGACGACGTCCATGTCGCCGGCCTTCCACTCCTTCTCCCGCTTGGCCTTCGCCGCCAGCAGCTGCTTCTCCTTGTCGCGGAGGGAAGCCGCCTTCTCGAAGTCCTGGGAGTCGATCGCGGACTCCTTGTCCCGGCGCACGCCGGCGATCTTCTCGTCGAACTCGCGGAGGTCCGGCGGCGCGGTCATCCGGCGGATACGCATCCGGGAACCGGCCTCGTCGATCAGGTCGATCGCCTTGTCCGGCAGGAAGCGGTCCGAGATGTACCGGTCGGCCAGGGTCGCGGCCTGGACGAGGGCCTCGTCCGTGATGGAGACCCGGTGGTGGGCCTCGTAGCGGTCGCGGAGACCCTTGAGGATCTCGATCGTGTGCGGCAGCGACGGCTCGGCGACCTGGATGGGCTGGAAGCGGCGCTCGAGGGCCGCGTCCTTCTCCAGGTACTTGCGGTACTCGTCGAGCGTGGTGGCACCGATGGTCTGGAGCTCACCGCGGGCCAGCATCGGCTTGAGGATGCTGGCGGCGTCGATCGCGCCCTCGGCGGCGCCCGCACCCACGAGGGTGTGGAGCTCGTCGATGAACAGGATGATGTCGCCGCGGGTGCGGATCTCCTTGAGCACCTTCTTCAGGCGCTCCTCGAAGTCACCGCGGTAGCGGGAGCCGGCGACCAGTGCGCCGAGATCCAGGGTGTAGAGGTGCTTGTCCTTGAGGGTCTCGGGCACCTCGCCCTTGACGATGGCCTGCGCCAGTCCCTCGACGACGGCGGTCTTGCCGACGCCGGGCTCGCCGATGAGCACCGGGTTGTTCTTGGTGCGGCGGGACAGCACCTGCATGACCCGCTCGATCTCCTTCTCGCGCCCGATGACGGGGTCGAGCTTGGACTCGCGAGCGGCCTGGGTGAGGTTCCGGCCGAACTGGTCGAGGACCAGGGACGTCGAGGGGGTGCCCTCGGCAGGACCGCCGGCCGTGGCGGCTTCCTTGCCCTGGTAGCCGGAGAGCAGCTGGATGACCTGCTGCCGCACCCGGTTGAGATCGGCGCCCAGCTTCACGAGGACCTGGGCGGCGACGCCCTCGCCCTCGCGGATCAGGCCGAGCAGAATGTGCTCGGTGCCGATGTAGTTGTGGCCGAGCTGGAGGGCCTCGCGGAGCGACAGCTCCAGGACCTTCTTGGCACGAGGGGTGAAGGGGATGTGCCCGGACGGGGCCTGCTGCCCCTGACCGATGATCTCCTCCACCTGCTGTCGGACCGCCTCGAGCGAAATCCCGAGGCTCTCCAGGGCCTTAGCGGCGACACCCTCACCCTCGTGGATAAGGCCCAGGAGGATGTGCTCGGTGCCGATGTAGTTGTGGTTGAGCATCCGGGCTTCTTCCTGAGCCAGGACGACAACCCGCCGCGCGCGGTCGGTGAACCTCTCGAACATCGTTAATCGCTCCTCAGAGCGGTCAGTCAGTTAGGGGTCGATCCCCTCCCTGTCCTTCCGCAGCTTAGTCCCGCAAGCGGGGACCGCTCATTCCAACTGCCGACATCCGTCCGGATCACCCCCTCTCAAGCGGGGAGACCTGCTGCCGAACAACCGACAAATGCTCCAACCCGATGGTGCGAGACGATGTTCCCGCAGGCCAAGCAGTTACCCGTGCCATCTGTACGCCGATGGCGAACGTGAGACGCCAAAGCCCGCGAGTCGCCCCTTCCCACTAGGAATGTCTTACCCGTAAGCACCGACAGTCCATGCGGCACACCCCGGTTCCCTCCGCTAAGGGCGAACATCCATGCGCTCTCGAATGCGCCCGTAGGCCCTCATCGCGGACACTCCGTGCACCCGAGCGAGGACACCGGGTCACGGCGGGCGTAACCAGGAGCCGTGCGCGGGCGTTTCCCTGACATGTCCTTCACCGTCCCGCCTCCCCGCTCACCGCTCGACGGCGGTCTGGCCCGGTGGTACGAGCACGAGCTCGGCTGGGCCACGACGCACGGGACGGGACAGCCGGCACAGCTGGTGACCGGGCTGCGCTTCGACGTCCTGGAGATGCCCACGGCGGCGGGTCGTGCCGTGCTGCGCAGGGCCGGAACCGCCGTCGGGCCGGTGGCCCTCATGGGGCGGCGGATGCGGCTCCTGGTGGCGGCGGGGAGCGCGGAGGAACTGCCGGGGTTGCTCGACTGGCTGGAATGGGGCGGGATCTCGCTGGATCTCGCCGCGCTGGGCGCGGGCGGCCGGATGACCGCCCCCGTTCCCCCGGGATGGAGCGGTTCCGGCACACCGGGCGCCGCGGTGTGGCTGCGCGCCCCCGAGCCCGGACGCGAGGTGGAGTCCTCGCTCCCGGCCCTGCAGGCGGTCGCCCGGGGCGGTGCGGGCGCCCCCTGTCTCGCGCGCCTCGTGGCCGCCGCCGCCGCGGCCTGCCATCGGGTGCGGCTGCTGAGCGCGCGTACCGGCGGACCGGACGCCCAGCAGCTGACGCCTCAGCGGTTCGCGTCCTCGTAGGCCGCCTTGATCTCGGCGGGCACACGGCCGCGGTCGTTCACGTTGTAGCCGTTCTCCTTGGCCCACGCGCGGATCTTCGCGGTGTCCGGGCTGCCGCCGGCGGCGACCCGGCCCTTGCCGCGCGCACCGGCACCGCGGCCGCCGGTACGCCGGCCGCTCTTGGTGTACGGCTCGAGCAGGCCACGGAGCTTGTCCGCGTTGGCGGTGGTGAGGTCGATCTCGTAGGTCTTGCCGTCCAGCGCGAACGTCACGGTCTCGTCCGCCTCGACACCGTCGAGGTCATCGACAAGAAGGACCTGAACCTTCTGTGCCACCGGATTTCCTTTCATCGAAAATGCAGTACGCGGAAAGGAAACCGCTTTTCCCGGAAAAACACAAACCCCCGGCAGAGGTTCAGATGCCCGGCAACGCGGGAAACATACGCGATTCGGACATAGGGCTCCGTCCGTTCGTTACGGTCACAGGTGCAGAAGCATCCGGCTGTTGCCCAGGGTGTTCGGCTTCACTCGTTCGAGACCGAGGAACTCGGCGACACCCTCGTCATAGGAACGCAGGAGCTCGCTGTAGACATCTCCGTCGACCGGAGTCTCACCGATCTCGACGAAGCCGTGCTTCGCGAAGAAGCCGACTTCGAAGGTCAGGCAGAATACCCGGCGCACCCCCAGCCACCGGGCGGTGTGCAGCAACTTGTCGAGCACCAGATGACCGACACCGGCGCCCCTGAACTCGGGATCGACCGCGAGCGTGCGCACTTCGGCGAGGTCTTCCCACATCACGTGGAGCGCGCCGCAGCCGACGACGACCGCGTCCTCGTCGCGCTCGGCGACCCAGAACTCCTGGATGTCCTCGTAAAGCGTCACGGTGGCTTTGTCGAGCAGGATGCCCCGGCCCACGTACGGGTCGACGAGTCGGCGGACGGCGGCGACATCACCGGTGCGGGCTCGGCGTACGGTGACGGTTCTGCGGGCAGGAACGGATTCGGGTGCGGGGGACGCCATGGGGGGACGCTATCGCCCCTCGCTCCCCGCCCCACCGGCGCCCTCCGCGGGCGGGGGGACGGATTCGGGGGCGTTGTGGCCGACGATGCGGATCGCGTCGCCGAGCGCCTCGCGCTGTTCGGACGACATCATGCCGAAGAAGGCGACGAGCGCCGCGGCGGGGTTGTCGCTCTTCGACCAGGCTTCGTTCATCAGCGCGGCCGAGTAGGCGGCGCGGGTGGAGACCGCGGTATATCGATAGGCGCGCCCTTCGACTTCCCTGCGCACCCAGCCCTTCTGATGGAGATTGTCCATTACGGTCATGACGGTGGTGTAGGCGATGGACCGTTCCTGCTGGAGATCCTCCAGGACTTCCCGGACGGTCACCGGGCGGTTCCATTGCCAGACGCGCGTCATGACGGCGTCTTCCAGGTCTCCCAATTGACGGGGCACAGGGCCACCCTAGTGCGCGATGCCGGGAATGAGTCGTTTATCGAGGCGGGAAGCCCAACAAAAAGGACGTACGGCCTGAAATCGACCGTACGTCCGTGTACTGGCTGCTGTAGTACGTGGGGCCGGCGGGTCCTACGAGCCGGCGGCGGCGCCGTCCGCCTGACGGGCGGACTCGGCCCGCGTGAGGGCGGCGTCGACGGCCGCGTCCTCCTTGGCCTTGTTGGGTCCGCCCTGGCTCTTGACGATCGTGACCACGAGACCGACGAAGAACGCGGCCATCACGACGGGGGGCAGGAGCGCGGATACGTAGTCCATGACGTCCAGAGTAGCCAGGCGCATCCCCGGACGGCGCCCCGGGCCCTCCGTGAGGGGCCGTCCGGCCAGAGGCCACCCGGCAGGCTCTCAGCCGGCGGCGCGTTCTTCGGGCGGGGGCGGCGGCACGGGCCGGCGGCGCGGCGGGAAGACCTCCGAGGGCTTGGGTACCGGACGCTCGCCCGGCGCGGGCGGCTTCGGGCCGCCGGGCGTGGGCTTGGGCTCGTCGGCGGCGCGCCCGCCGGCCAGAGCGAGCAGCCGGGCGCGGGGAGCGGGAGCCGCGGTGGCGCCCGCCTGGCAGACGCGGGCCAGCCGGGCGCGCACCGAGCGCTCCGCGAGGGTCCGACAGCGCTCCAGGAGGGTGGCGGCGCGGGGATTGCCGCGCAGGGCGCGCAGGGCGGCGAGGTCGTCGGCGTCGGGGTCGTAGCCGGCCTCCAGGGCGTCCTGGAGCAGCACCAGGTAGCCGCCGAGCGAGCCCGGCAGGGCCTCGCGGTAGCGGGCCAGGTCGGCGAGGAGGAAGGCGCGCAGCCTGCCCGCCTCGCGGACCGCGTCGTCCACTGATTCGGCGAGACGCAGGCAGTCCCGGACGTCCTCGTCCTGGAGGGGGGCAGGGCTGAGGGCGGTGGCGAGGGCGCGTCGGAGCACACGCAGCTCGTCCGCACTGAACGCCATGCCGCCACGGGATCCGTATGGCGTGGGCATGGTGCGACGATACGCGCTAATCGGACAATTTCTACCTTATTGATCACGCCGGGCGCGGCGCCGGGTCGACTTCCCGGGCGGTGACGGGCGGAGCGGGCGAGGCGGTACACCGCGGACCCGGGGCGGCGGCCCGTGCCGCCGCCCGCCGGCGGCTACAGGCGCGAGACGTTCCGCTCGTAGACGAGGCGCAGGCCGATCAGAGTCAGCCAGGGCTCGTGCTCGTCGATCTCCTGCGAGTCGCCGAGGACCATCGGGGCGAGACCGCCCGTCGCGATCACCGTGACGTCCGAGGGGTCGCCGTCCCGGCCGACCAGCTCGCGCTTCATCCGCGACACCACACCGTCGACCTGGCCGACGTAGCCGAAGACGATGCCCGACTGCATGGCCTCGACCGTGTTCTTGCCGATCACGCTGCGCGGCCGGGCCAGCTCGATCTTGCGGAGCATCGCACCCCGGACCCCCAGCGCCTCGACCGAGATCTCGATGCCCGGGGCGATGGCACCGCCGGCGTACTCCCCGCGAGCGGTGATCGCGTCGTACGTCGTCGCCGTGCCGAAGTCGACCACGATCGCCGGACCGCCGTAGAGCTCGACGGCACCGACCGCGTTGATGATGCGGTCCGCGCCGACCTCCTTGGGGTTGTCGGTGAGGATCGGCACCCCGGTCTTGACGCCCGGCTCCACCAGGACGGCCGGCACGTCGCCGTAGTAGCGGCGCGTCACCTCGCGCAGCTCGTGCAGGACCGAGGGGACGGTGGCGCAGATCGAGATGCCCTCGATGCCGTCGCCGAGCTCCATGCCCAGCAGGGGGTGCATCCCCATCAGGCCCTGGAGCAGGACCGCCATCTCGTCGGCCGTCCGGCTCGGGTCCGTCGAGATCCGCCAGTGCTCGACGATGTCCTCGCCGTCGAACAGGCCGAGGACGGTGTGCGTGTTGCCGACGTCGATGGTGAGGAGCATCAGGCGGCCGCCTCGGAGGCGTCGCGCAGGTCGAGGCCGATGTCGAGGATCGGGGACGAGTGGGTGAGCCCGCCCACCGCGAGGAAGTCCACTCCGGTCGCCGCGTACGCCGCGGCGTTGTCCAGCGTCAGGCGCCCGGAGGACTCCAGCACGGCGCGGCCCGCGACCAGCGCCACGGCCTCCTCGGTCTCCAGCGGCGTGAAGTTGTCCAGCAGGATCAGGTCGGCGCCGGCGTCCAGGACCTCGCGGACCTGGTGCAGGGTGTCGACCTCGACCTCGATGGGCAGCCCGGGGAACAGCTCGCGCACGGCCTTGAACGCCTCGGCCACGCCACCGGCGGCGACCACGTGGTTGTCCTTGACCAGGGCCGCGTCGGAGAGCGACATGCGGTGGTTGACGCCGCCGCCGCAGCGCACCGCGTACTTCTCCAGGGCACGCAGGCCCGGCGTGGTCTTACGGGTGTCGCGGACCCGGGCCCCGGTGCCCTCCAGGGCGTCCGCCCAGGCGCGCGTCGCGGTGGCGATGCCGGACAGGCGGCACAGCAGGTTGAGGGCGCTGCGCTCTCCGGTGAGCAGGTCGCGGGTGCGCGTGGTGACCGACAGCAGCGTCCGGCCGGCCTCGACCCGCTCGCCGTCCTCGACGTGCCGCTCGACCTCGAAGGTGTCCGTGCAGACGATGGAAAGGATCGCCTCGGCGACCCGCAGACCGGCCACCACGCCCGCCTCGCGCGCGGTGAAGTCGGCGGTGGCCACCGCGTCCTCGGGGACGGTCGCCACGGTCGTCACGTCCACCCCGCCGTCGAGGTCCTCCTCGATGGCCAGGTGGGCGATGTCCTCGACCTGGACCGGGTCGAGCCCGGCGTCCGCGAGCAGCTGGGCGAGGGCCGGGTCGAGGCCGCACTCGTACACCTCGTCGGCGCAACCGCAGCCGTCACCACAGCCGTCGGCAGCCGCCTCGGCCGTGCCGGACCCGCCGATCTGGATGAGGGGGACGTCCACGGGCTGCGGACGTGCTTCTTCGGGCGTGCTCGGCGTGCTCACGGTTTACGGCTCCCTGGGTGCGTCGTCGGCGGTGGGGGGAAAGTCATGGGTCTCGGTGGAGCGGATGTCGAGCGTCCGGTCCGGTTCGAGGCGGACCACGAGGTGCCGGCGCCAGACCGTGTCGTCGCGCTCCGGGTGGTCCTCGCGCCAGTGACAGCCACGGGTTTCCTCGCGGCGGCGCGCCGCCGCGACCAGCACCCGGGCCACGCAGAGCAGGTTGGTGGTCTCCCATGCCTCGACGCCCGGCTCGGACGCCTTGCGTTCGTCGTGTTCCCCCGCCGCCGCGGCCATCGCCTCGGCGTGCAGGGCGTCCAGCCCGCCGGCGGCGCCCGCCAGGCTCCGCGCGGAGCGCAGCACCCCTGCGCCCTCGGTCATGATCCGCTGGATACGGGTCCGGGCGCCCGGGTCGGGCAGCGGAAGGGTCACCGGAGCGGGATGCGGCACCGGAGTGCCCGCGGTCCGCGCGGCGAGCGCGGTGACGTCGCGCGCGATGCGCTCGGCGAAGACCAGGCCCTCCAGGAGCGAGTTCGAGGCGAGCCGGTTGGCGCCGTGGACGCCCGTACAGGCCACCTCGCCGCACGCGTACAGGCCGGGGACGGTGGTCCGGCCCGACAGGTCGGTGCGCACGCCGCCGGAGGCGTAGTGCGCCGCCGGGGCGACCGGGACCGGCTCGGTGACCGGGTCGATGCCGTGGGCGCGGCAGGCGGCCAGGATCGTGGGGAAACGGTGCTCCCACATCTCGGCGCCGAAGTGGCGGGCGTCGAGGTACATGTGCTCGGTGCCCCGCTCCCGCATCCTGCGCATGATCGCCTTGGCGACGATGTCGCGGGGCGCGAGCTCGGCCAGCTCGTGCTGTCCGAGCATGAAGCGGACGCTGTCCGCGTCGACCAGATGGGCGCCCTCGCCGCGTACCGCCTCGGACACCAGCGGCTGCTGTCCCTCGGAGTCGGCGCCCAGGAAGAGCACCGTGGGGTGGAACTGGACGAACTCCAGGTCGGAGATCTCCGCCCCGGCGCGCAGGGCGAGCGCCACACCGTCGCCGGTGGAGACGGCCGGATTGGTGGTGGCGGAGAAGACCTGCCCCATGCCGCCGGTGGCCAGGACCACGGCAGGGGCGTGGACCGCGCCGACGCCGTCGTGCTGCCCCTCCCCCATGACGTGGAGGGTGACCCCCGCCGTACGCCCCTCGGCGTCCGTCAGCAGGTCCAGGACCAGGGCGTTCTCGATGATGCGCACGGAGTCGGCGCGCACCGCCTCGACGAGCGCCCGGGAGATCTCAGCGCCGGTGGCGTCGCCGCCGGCGTGCGCGATCCGGCGCCGGTGGTGCCCGCCCTCGCGGGTCAGCGCGATCGTGCCGTCGGCGGCCTTGTCGAAGTCGGCGCCGGTGTCGATCAGCCGGCGCACGGCGTCGGGGCCGTCGGTGACCAGGAGCCGGACCGCGTCCTCGTCGCACAGGCCGGCGCCGGCGACGAGGGTGTCGTCCAGGTGCTGATCCGGCGTGTCGCCCTCGCCGAGGGCGGCGGCGATGCCGCCCTGGGCCCAGCGAGTGGAACCGTCGTCCAGACGGGCCTTGGTGACGACGACCGTGCGCAGCCCGGCGGCGGCGCAGCGCAGGGCGGCGGTCAGTCCCGCGACGCCGGAGCCGACCACGACGACGTCGGCGTCGATGGACCAGCCCGGGGCGGGCGCGTGCAGCCGTATTCCGGTCACTTGGTGGCTCCGAAGGTCAGCGGGATGTTGTCGATCAGCCGTGTACTCCCGACGCGCGCGGCGACGGCGAGGATCGCCTCGCCGGCGTGGTCGTCGGCGACCTCGGTGAAGTCGGCCGGGTCGACCAGGGCCAGGTAGTCGAGGGCCAGCGGCGGTTCCGCCTTGGCCGCGTCGTCGAGGACGGAGCGGGCCGCCGCCCGTACGGCGTCGGCACCGCCGCACTCGGTCGCCTGGGCCACGGCGTGGGTGTCCGCGGCGGCGCGGGCCTCGCCGAGCCGGGACAGCGCCTCGGCGCGGGTCTCCGAGGCGGGCAGCGAGGCCGCACGCGCGCGCAGCGCCTGCTGGGCGGCGAGTCGGTCGCCGGCGGCGAACAGCGCGCGGGACAGGGCCAGGGCGGTGCGGCGCTCGGCGGCCGAGAGGTAGCGGTTGCGGCTGGACAGGGCCAGACCGTCGTCCTCGCGGACGGTGGGTACGCCGACGATCTCGACCGGGAAGTCCAGGTCGCGGGCCATCCGGCGGACGAGGGCCAGCTGCTGGGCGTCCTTCCGGCCGAAGAAGGCCACGTCGGGGCGGGTCAGGTGGAGCAGCTTGGCCACGACGGTCAGCATGCCGTCGAAGTGACCGGGCCGGGAGGCGCCTTCGAGTCGCTCGCCCATGGGCCCGGCGCTGATCCGGACCTGCGGCTCGCCACCGGGGTAGACCTCGTCGGCCGAGGGCGCGAAGACGGCGTCGGCACCGGCCGCGCGGGCGATCCCGAGGTCGGCGTCGAGGGTGCGCGGGTAGCGGTCGAGGTCCTCGCCCGCCCCGAACTGGAGCGGGTTGACGAAGACGGTCACGACGACGAACCCGTCGGGCCCGACGTGCGCGCGGGCGCTGCGGACGAGGGCGGCGTGCCCGTCGTGGAGGGCGCCCATCGTCATGACGACGGCACGTCGGCCGCCGTCGGGCAGCGCGTGCAGCGCGGCGGCGGTGCGCACCGGCGTGAGCCCCGGGGCCGGGGCGAGGCCGGCCGGAGCCGGGTCGGACGGGGTGGTCGTCATCGGTCTTCCCCCTCGGCGAGCACGTCCAGCAGATCCTCGGCCAGCTCGGGCTTGAGCAGGCCGTGCGCGAGCGCCCGGTCGGCGGTGCCGCGGGCCATCGCGAGATAGCCGGAGACGGTGCCCGGGGCGTGTTTGCGCAGTTCGGCGACGTGCGCGGCGACCGTGCCGGCGTCACCGCGGGCGACCGGACCGGTCAGGGCCGCGTCGCCGGAGCGCAGGGCGTTGTCCAGGGCGGCGCCCAGCAGGGGGCCCAGCATCCGGTCGGGAGCGGCGACCCCGGCCGTACGGAGCAGGTCCATCGACTGGGCGACCAGGGTGACCAGGTGGTTCGCGCCGAGGGCGAGCGCCGCGTGGTAGAGCGGACGGGCCTCCTCCTCGATCCACTCGGGCTCGCCGCCCATCTCGATGACCAGTGCCTCGGCGGCCAGCCGCAGTTCCACGGGGGCGGTGACACCGAACGAGCATCCGGCCAGACGCTGGATGTCGACCGAGGTCCCGGTGAAGGTCATGGCGGGGTGGAGCGCCAAGGGCAGTGCCCCGGCCCGGCGGGCGGGGTCCAGGACCCGCGTCCCGTACCGCCCGGAGGTGTGTACCAGGAGCTGGCCGGGGCGTACGGCTCCGGTGTCGGCGAGGCCCTCGACGAGGCCCGGCAGGGCGTCGTCGGGGACGGTCAGCAGGACGAGGTCGGCTCGCTCGAGCACCTGCGCGGGCGGCACGACCGGCACGTCCGGCAGCAGCTCCGCGGCCCGGCGCAGCGAGACGTCGGAGACCGCGGAGACGGCGACGGGACGGTGCCCGGCGAGCTGGAGCGCGGCGGCGAGGGCAGGGCCCACCCGGCCCGCTCCGACGACTCCGACACCGAGCCGGGCGGGTCGGTCCTCCGCTCGGGGTTCTGCTGCTGGGTTCACGCGGCTACGGCCTTCCGTTCCAGTCCGCGGGGGGTACCGGACGATTTCTGGTCATGCTACGCCAGCGTTTCGCGCCGCTCGTGGCCTGTCCACAGGGTGTGGGCGACGCTGTGATGATCAGGTCATGGACGAGGCGGGCGAGAGGGACGAGATGAACGAGCCGGAGCCGGACGTACGACGGCGCAGGGCGGCGGCGTGGTCCGCGGCACGCCGCAAGCTGTGGACCACCCCGGTGGAGTCGACGGTCGGCGAAAGCCTCGGCCGGCTGGCGGAACTGGCCGGGCGCGGAACCGCGTTCACCGACCCGCACGAGCTGGTCGACAGCTACGGTGGCGGACCGGTCGCCGAGCTGGAACGGCGGGTGGCCGAGCTGCTGGGCTTCCCCGCGGCCGTCTTCCTCCCCACCGGCACGATGGCCCAGCAGGTGGCCCTGCGCTGCTGGGCGGGGCGTACCGGCAGTCCGGTGGTCGCCCTGCACCCGCTCGCCCATCCGGAGGTACACGAGAACGGCGCGCTGGGCGCGGTCACGGGACTGCGCACCACGCACCCCACGGACGAGCCACGGACGCCGACCGCGCGGGAGGTGCGCGACCACCCGGAGCCGTTCGGGACGCTGATGCTGGAGCTGCCGCTGCGGGACGCCGGGTTCACGCTGCCCACCTGGGCCGAGCTGGTGGACGTGGTGGACGCCGCGCGGGAGCGCGACGCGGTGGTGCACTTCGACGGCGCGCGGCTCTGGGAGTGCGCCCCGCACTTCGGCCGGGGCCTGCCGGAGATCGCGGGGCTCGCCGACAGCGTGTACGTGTCCTTCTACAAATCGCTGGGCGGACTGTCCGGGGCCGCGCTCGCGGGTCCCGAGGACCTGGTGGAGGAGGCCCGGGTATGGCTCCACCGCTATGGCGGCCTGCTCTTCCAGCAGTTCCCGACGGCGCTGAGCGCACTGCGCGGCCTGGCCCTGGAGCTGCCGCGGCTGCCCTCGTACGTGGCCCACGCGCGCGTGGTGGCGGAGGGACTGCGGGCGGGCTTCGAGGAGGCCGGGGTGCCCTGGTTCCGGGTGCATCCCGAGACACCGCACACCCATCAGTTCCGGGTCTGGTTGCCGTACGACCCGGAGACCCTGACCGCCGCCTCGGTCTCCCTGGCGGAGACCTCGGACACGGTCCTGTTCCGCCGCTGGTTCTCCCCGGGGGCGGGCGGGCCGCCGGGGGTCGCGGCGACGGAGGTGACGGTCGCCGCGCCGGGCCTGGCCTGGACGGAGGCCGACGTCCGCGAGGCGGTCGCCGCCTTCCTGTCCCACCTGCCCTGACCGCCCGGTGGGCAGCCGGGCGCGGCGAGGCCGACTGCCCGCCGGGCGGCCGGTGGATTGACGGCGCGCGTCAAACGGGCGCGGGCCGCCCCGCGTCCTCCCGCACCATGGGGAGGTGAGCGTGACCATCGACATCACCGGACTGCCGCACGAGCGGATCTCCTTCTGCCCCTCGCCACTGGCCGAACTCGGCGCGGCGCTGCACGCGCTCGCGGAGCCCGCCCACCACTCCCGGCTGCACGCGTGGACCACCGCCACCACCGCCGCGCTGAAGCCCGAGCTCGCCGACCGGCTCCACGAGGCGGACTTCATGTGGCGCGCCACCCGGTCCGACATCCTGCTGCCGCCCCGGCCCCGCGAGACGCTCGCGGAGGAACTGGACGACCTCGACCGGATGGAAGACGAGACCTACGTGTCCTCGGCGCTGGAGATCTCCTGCGCCAGCCGCTACGCCAACGGCGCTCCCTCTCCGCTCGTGGACGCCCGGATGCGGCGGCGCGCCCTGGACCTGGCCGCCGCCCGCGGCCCCCGCCAGGCCGCCTTCGTGGAGCGGATGCTCGCCGACCCGGCCGGCACGCGCGCCTGGGTCCGCCGTCTGCTGGAGGACTGCGACCAGGCGTTCTTCGCCGACACCTGGCGCAGGGTGCGCGTCCAGCTCGCCGCCGACGCCCGCCACAAGACCGAGCTCCTGCGCCGCAGGAGCCTGGCCGAGGCGGTCACCGCCGCCTCCCCCGCGATGAGCCTGGAGGAGGACGAGCACGGGTCACGGATCGTCGTCGACAAGCTGCTCCAGGGCCACACCACCGCCCAGGGCTCGGGCGTGACGTTCCTGCCGACCGCCTTCGGCTGGCCGCACCTGGTCGTGCTGCACGCGCCGGGCTGGCAGCCCGTCGTCCAGTACCCCGTCCCCACCCGCGACCTCGGCGGCGCCACCCCCGTCGAGACGGTCAAACTCCGCCTGGAGGCCGTCGCCCACCCGATGCGGATGCGCATCTGCCGCAGCCTGGCCCGCGGCTCCTACACGACGGGCGAGCTGGCCGACGCGTACGGCATCACTGCGCCCGAGGTCTCCCGCCACCTCGCCGTCCTCAGGAAGGCCGGGCTGCTCACCACCCAGCGTCGCGGCCGGTACGTCCTGCACCAGCTGGACGTCCCCGTCGTCGCCCGCCTGGGCACCGACTTCCTCGACGGCGTCCTGCGTTGAGCGGGCCCCTCCCCGGCCCCCGGCCCCCGCCCTCCGGGCGGACTGAACCAATTCCGCAACACGCCCTACCGCCCGCCACCGCCCGCCCGCACCAGGCCCGTCTCGTACGCCAGGACCACGACCTGCACCCGGTCACGCAGGCCCAGCTTGGTCAGGATGCGGCCGACGTGGGTCTTCACCGTGGCCTCCGACAGCACCAGCCGCGCCGCGATCTCGCCGTTCGACAGTCCCTGCGCGACCAGCAGCATCACCTCGCGCTCCCGGCCGGTGAGCCGGTCGAGCTCCCGGTGCCCGGGGTCGTGGCCGGCGCTCGGCAGCATCGGCGAGAAGCGGTCGAGCAGTCGGCGTGTGGTCGAGGGAGCCACGACGGCGTCCCCGCTGCGCACGGCACGGATCGCGGCGAGCAGCTCGCCCGGCGGCACGTCCTTCAGCATGAAGCCGCTCGCGCCGGCCTTGAGGCCGGAGAACGCGTACTCGTCGAGGTCGAAGGTGGTCAGGATCAGCACCTTGGGCGGGTCGGGCTGGGAGCAGATCCGGCGGGTCGCCTCCACCCCGTCCAGCCGGGGCATCCGGACGTCCATCAGCACGACGTCCACGGCCGTGGCGCGCAGAGCCTCCAGCGCCTCCACGCCGTCGCCCGCCTCGGCGACGACCTCCATGTCCGGCTGGGCGGCGAGCACCATGCGGAATCCGGTGCGCAACAGCACCTGGTCGTCGACGAGCATCACACGGATGGACATGGGGTTCCTTCGCGGCGTTCTAGTGGGCGGTCTTGAGGGGGAGCAGGGCGCTGATGCGGAAGCCTCCGCCGGGACGCGGACCCGCGTCCAGGGTGCCGCCGACCATGCCGACCCGCTCCCGCATGCCGATGAGGCCGTGACCCCGGCCGTCGGCGCCCCCGTCCTCGTACATCTCGTGGGCCGCGCCCCGCCCGTCGTCCTCGACGAGCAGTCCGAGACCGTCGTCGAAGTACACCAGGCGGACGCTCGCCCCGGCGTCCGGGCCGCCGTGCTTGCGGGTGTTGGTGAGGGCTTCCTGGACGATCCGGTAGGCGGTCAGCTCGACGCCGCTGGGCAGCGGGCGCGGTGTCCCCTCGACCCGGAAGTCGACGGTGAGCCCGGCCCCGCGGACCGTCTCGACCAGGTCCTCGATCTGCCCGACGTCGGGCTGCGGCACGTACTCCCCCGCCTCCTGGTGCTCGCCCGTGCGCAGGATGCCGAGCAGCCGGCGCATCTCCGCCAGTGCCTGACGGCCGGTGGAGGAGATGGTCTCCAGCGCCTGCTTGGCCTGGTCGGGCGAGGCGTCGAGGACGTAGGCGGCGCCGTCGGCCTGCACGACCATCACCGAGACGTTGTGGGCGACGACGTCGTGCAGTTCACGGGCGATCCGGGCGCGCTCGGCGGCCACGGCGACCTTGGCCTGTGCCTCGCGCTCCTGTTCCAGGCGGGAGGCGCGTTCCTCCAGCTGCGCGAAATAGGCGCGGCGGGTGCGCAGTGAGTCGCCGAGGACCCAGGCCAGGGCGAACGGCACCGTCATGATGACGGTGAAGAAGACCCGGGACGTGACCGATTCGATGTCCTCCGGGCCGGGCCAGCGCAGCTGGAAGAGCGTCGCGGCGCCGAGCCCGCCGGCGAGCGCCAGGCGCGAGGCCCAGCGCGGCCCGTCGTGCGCCGCGACCGTGTAGATGATCACCAGCATCGCGAAGTCGGCGAGGAAGGGCACCAGCCCGAAGACGAGCTGGGCGACGCCCAGCAGGACCGTGAGGACCAGCATCCTCTCCGGCGCGCGCCGGCGGAGCGCCACGACCAGGCACAGCAGCGCGGCGACCAGACCGTAGGCGACGGGCTGGTGGACCGCCGGGTAGGTCGAGCCCACCCACAGCATGGAGAACCCGAAGAGGACGACGGCCCAGAAGCCGTCGACGCCCGTCGGGTGTCTGCGGATGAAGTCGTAGAGGCGCTGCACGTGCCCCAGCGTAGGGAAGGCGGATAGGTGCAGGGGTCAACCGTGGGGCCGATCCTTGACCTGAAGGCCGTACTCCGCAAGGTGGAGACTGGGGTCCGTGACGGATGAGACGTGTCAGTGGCGGGAGCGCGAGGGGTGGCCGCGGTGGCGGGAGGCCACCGAGCGGGCGCTGTACGGGCCGGGCGGCTTCTTCCTGCGCCCCGAGGGCCCGGTCGGGCACTTCCGTACCTCGGTGCACGCCTCCGCGCTCTTCGCCGCGGCGGTGGCGAGGCTGCTGACGGAGGTCGCCGGGGAACTGGGGACGGAGGAGGTCGCGCTGGTCGACGTGGGCGCGGGGCGCGGGGAGCTGGTCGCGGGGGTGCTGGCCGCCGTGCCCGCGGGACTCACGGTGCGCCCCTACGCGGTCGAGCGCGCGACCCGGCCCGCCGGGCTCGACCCGCGCGTGCGGTGGACGGACCGGATGCCGCGGGGGCTGCGGGGGCTGCTCTTCGCCAACGAGTGGCTGGACAACGTACCGGTGGACGTGGCGCAGGCCGACGAGACGGGGACCGCGCGCTATGTGGAGGTCAGCGCCGACGGCACCGAGCGGCTGGGCGGGCCCGTGACGGGTCCGGACGCGCGCTGGCTGGAGCGGTGGTGGCCGCTGCGTGAGCCGGGCGGGCGCGCGGAGATCGGGCGCCCGCGGGACGAGGCGTGGGCGCGCGCGGTGGGGTCGATGGCGGCGGGGACGGCGGTGGCGGTGGATTACGGGCACGTACGGGCCGCCCGGCCGCCCTTCGGCACGCTGACGGGCTTCCGGGCCGGGCGGGAGGTCGCGCCGGTGCCGGACGGGTCGTGCGACCTGACGTCCCACGTGGCGATGGACGCCTGCGCGGCGGCGGGCGGTGGCCCGGGGGCCGAACTCCCCCGCTCGGGGGCGGAGGACGGGGGGCTCTCCGGTACGCACGGTCCGGCCGCGCCTGGCGAAGTGGCCGGCGGCGGGCGGCCGTCGCTCCCCGCCGGGGAACTGCTCACGCAGCGCGAGGCGCTCGGACGGCTGGGGGTGTACGGCGGGCGGCCCCCGCTCGCCCTGGCGTCGAGCGATCCGGCGGCCTATGTGCGGGCGCTCGCCACGGCGGGCGAGGCCGCCGAACTGACCGCCCGGGGCGGCCTCGGGGACTTCCTGTGGCTGACCCGGAGGATCACGGAGACAGCGGTCCGGTTGCCCTGACCGGCGCGGCACGGCGCTCCGGCCCGGAGGTGGGGCGCCGTGCCGTGCCGCTCGGCAGGGACCGCCCGCCGGGGGGTGCCCCCGGCGGGCGGGCGGGGCCCGGGGGCGGTGGGCGGGTGACGGAGTGCGGACGCCGCCGACGGCCCGGGGGCGGTGCAGGGATACTGTCCCCATGACGGAGACGACGGTCGGAATCGGCGGGGCGGCGGAGAGCACCGACATGGTGCTGAACATCGGGCCGCAGCATCCCTCGACCCATGGCGTGCTCCGCCTCCGGCTGGTGCTGGACGGCGAGGTCATCCGGCAGGCCGAGCCCGTGATCGGCTACATGCACCGCGGCGCCGAGAAGCTCTTCGAGGCCCGCGACTACCGGCAGATCATCATGCTCGCCAACCGCCACGACTGGCTGTCGGCCTTCTCCAACGAGCTCGGGGTCGTGATGGCCGTCGAGCGGATGCTCGGCATGGAGGTTCCCGAGCGCGCCGTGTGGACCCGCACGCTGCTCGCCGAACTGAACCGGGTGCTGAACCACCTGATGTTCCTGGGCTCGTACCCGCTGGAGCTGGGCGGCATCACCCCGGTCTTCCACGCCTTCCGGGAGCGTGAGGAACTCCAGGCGGTGATGGAGGAGGTGTCCGGCGGCCGGATGCACTACATGTTCAACCGGGTCGGCGGTCTCAAGGAGGACCTGCCGGCCGGATGGCTCGGCCGGGCCCGGGAGGCCGTCGCCGACGTCCGCTCGCGGATGGACGTGTACGACCGGCTCGTCCTCGGCAACGAGATCTTCCGCGGCCGGACCCGGGGCGTCGGAGTGCTGAGCCGGGAGGCCGTTCACGCCTACGGCGTCTCGGGGCCCATCGCCCGTGCTTCGGGAGTCGACTTCGACCTGCGGCGGGACGAGCCGTACCTGGCGTACGGGGAGCTCCGGGACACGCTGCGGGTCGTCACCCGTGAGGAGGGCGACTGCCTCGCCCGCTTCGAGTGCCTGCTGGACCAGACCCACAACTCGCTCGATCTCGCGGACGCCTGTCTCGACCGGCTCGGCGGTCTCCCCCAGGGGCCGATCAACCAGCGGCTGCCGAAGGTGCTCAAGGCGCCCGAGGGCCACACGTACGCCTGGACCGAGAACCCCCTGGGCGTCAACGGCTACTACCTGGTCTCCAAGGGCGAGAAGACCCCGTACCGCCTCAAGCTGCGCTCGGCTTCGTTCAACAACATCCAGGCGCTGACCGAACTGCTGCCCGGCACGCTGGTCTCCGACATGGTGGCGATCCTGGGATCGCTCTTCTTCGTCGTCGGCGACATCGACAAGTAACGCGGCGGGCGTGCCGGCCCGCCGGGCGCCCGGTCCGGCGCCGGGGTCCGGAGCGGGCCGCGTCGGTCCCGGCCCGGAAGCTCAGGAGCTGACGGCTCCGCGCAGCCGGGCCACGTCGATCTGCTCGGTCTCGTCGTGCGCGGTCAGGTCGATGACCTGACCGATGGCCCGCCGCTCGGGCCCGGGGCGCGCGGCGTCGGCCAGCGCCTCCTCGCCGACCACGTCGGCCAGGTCCGCGTCCTGGACGGCCTCGATCGCGGCCGTCGCCTTCTGCATGCCGAAGAAGTCGAAGCCTCCCTCGGGGCGCGGGGCCGGACGGCGGGCATAGGGGACGATCGCGGCCGCGGCCGGAATCGCCCGCACGGGAGGTACGGCGGCGATCGACGGACGAGCCTGGGGCTCGGTCCCGGCGACCGCCGCGTGCTTCCCCTGCGGCTCCTCCGTCTCCCGGGCACGCTCGGCCAGATCGCGGCTGCGGGCCGCCTCGGCGGTCCGTCGGGCCTGCTGGGCGGCGGCGTTGCGGGTCAGGCCGCGCAGCGCCTCGGCTGCCTGACGGTACGCGGCCGGCGTCGGCGTGGCTCCGGCGGCCGGCAGCTCCTTCGCGGGGGACGACGTCTCCAGGGCGAGCCGGCGGCGGCCCTCCAGGGCACTGGCCCGCTCGGTCTCGGCGGTGGCGTAACGGCGCAGCAGTTCGGCGTGCTCGTTGCGCAGCCCGGCGAGCTCGACCCGCTTCGCGCGCAGCTTCGCGTCGAGCTTGGCGCGCAGCTCGCGGGACTCCTCGATGTCGGACTCGAGCTCGGCTATCCGTTCCTCGGTCTTCCACTGGTCCGCGGTCCGCGCCCGGGCCAGCTCGGCGACCTGGCGGCCGGCACCGCGGTCCCAGCTGCGCATCATGACGGCGCCGACGACCGCGGCGCCCGCCGCGGCGGCGACGAGCACCCGCAGCGCCACGGGATCGGCGAGCAACCAGGCGCCCGCGGCACAGACGACCGACGCTCCGGCGACCGCGGAAGGCGGCAGAAGCTTGTGCAGAGGAGGTGAATGGCGGTGGCGTCCACGTGGCATGGCCTGAAATTTACCGTGCGTAGGCGCCGTGTGGGGGGCAGGCCCGGCAATCTCTTGGCCACTTCTCGCCCCCGGTCCCGAACGCGCCCGGGGCCGGACCTACTCCCCTCACCGGACCGCTACTTCCCGATCAGCCCCTTCGCCTCCAGATACGCCTTCGCGACGTCCTCGGGCTTCGCCCGCTCCGCGTCCACCTTGCGGTTCAGTTCGGCGAGATCCGCCGTCGTCAGCGCCTTGGTGACCTTGTCCAGAGCGGTGGCTATCTCAGGAGATCCGGCATCCTTCGCGTGCACCACCGGCAGCACGTTGTCGGCGTTCTGGAGCTTCTTGTCGTCGGTCAGGAAGACCAGTCCGAAACTCTCCACCGTCGCGTCCGTCGTAGTGGTCAGCACCAGCTGGTCCACGCCGTCCTTCACCGCCTGCTTGGACTGCGGCGTCCCGACGCCCTTGGGGTCGATCCCGGCGACGTCGATCCCGTACGTCTTCCTCAGGCCGGGCGCGCAGAAAGGCCGGACCTCGCATTCGTCACCGGCCGCGATCCTCACCTTCAGCTTCGCCAGGCCGAGATCCGAAAGACTCGTCAGCTTGTTCTTCTCGGCGAATTCCTTCGACACCGCGAAGGCGTTCTGATCGACCGCCTCGCCGAACGCGAGCACCTTCAGCCCGCGCGGCTCGGCCAGCTTCCTCAGCTCCGCCACGGTGGCGGCGGCGTCACCGGAGGCGACCGGCTTCTCCTCCGGTGCCTTCGGCCCGTTCACCTTGGCATTGAGGAATTCCGCGATCGTCGCCGCGTATTCCGGGACGATGTCGATCTCGCCCTTCTCCAGCGACGGCTCGTACAGCTCACGGTTCTTCACCGTGGTGATGCTCGCCGAGTATCCGGCGTCCTCCAGCACCTGCGCGTACAGCTCCGCCAGCACCTTCGACTCGGTGAACGCGGCGGCGCCGACGACGAGCGAGCCCTTCTCGCCCGACCCTCCGGTGCCGCCCTCCTCCAGACTGTCGCCGCCGCACGCGGCGAGCGAGACGGTCAGCGCCGTCACGCCCAGCACCGCACCCGCGATGCGCGAGGTCCTGCTCACGAGATCACCCTTTCCTTCGTCGTTCCGGTCGTCACGGGGCCTTGCGCCCCAGCAGTCTGTCCGCCCCCACCAGCAGCGCCTCCACCAGGAGGGCCAACACCGCCACGAGCAGCGCGCCCGCGACCACCTGAGGCGTGTCGTACGTGTTGAACCCGGCGGTGATGATCCGGCCGAGGCCGCCCTGACCGACCATCGCGGCGATGGTCGCCGTCGCCACCACCTGCACCGCCGCCGAGCGCAGCCCGGCCATCAGCATCGGACGGGCCAGCGGCAGCTCCACCCCCCGGAAGAGCTGACCGCCCGACATCCCCATCCCCCGCGCGGCCTCGACCACCGCACGGTCCACCTCCCGCACGCCCACATAGGCGTGGGTCAGCAACGGCGGCACCGCGAAGAGCACCAGCGCGATCACGGTCGGCACGTACCCGGCGTTGCGCAGCGGCGACACCATGAACAGGGCCAGCACGGCGAAGACGGGCACCGCCCGCCCCGCGTTGGAGACGTTGATGGCGACCGCGCCACCCCGGCCCAGGTGCCCGAGGAACAGCCCGAGCGGCAAGGCCAGCGCACAGGCCAGCGCCAGCGCCACCCCGCTCACGTACACGTGCTCGCCCAGCCGGTGCCACACTCCGCCCTCACCGGACCAGTTGGCCCCGGTGTTCAGCCAGCCCCAGGCATCCGTCAGCACCCCCACGTCACCCGCCTCCCGCGCCGGCGCGTATCCGGGTCCACGGCGTCAGCAGCCGCTGCACCCCCAGCAGCAGCAGGTCCGCGACGACGGCGAGCAGCACGCACAGCACCGAGGCCGCCAGTACCTGCGCCTTGAAGAACGTGGGCAGCGCGTCCTCGATGAGATTGCCGAGACCGCCGCGCCCCACGATCGACCCGACCGTCGTCAACGCGATCGTGGAGACCGTCGCCATCCGCACTCCGGCCATCAACGCGGGCAACGCCAGCGGCAGTTCGACCTCCCACAGCATCCGCCCCGCGCCGTATCCCATCCCCCGCGCGGCCTCCCGCGCCTCCGCGGGCACGGCGTCGAGTCCGGCCAGGACACTCCGCACGAGGATCGTCAGCGAATACAGCACCAGCCCCGTCACCACCAGGGCCGTCGACAACCCGAAGAACGGCAGCAACAGCGAGAACATCGCCAGCGACGGAACGGTGTAGAGAAGCGTCGTCAGCCCCAGCACCGGTCCCGCGAGCCGCGGCCGGGCCCGCGCGAGCAGCGCCAGCGGAAAGGCCGCGCACAGCCCGAGCACCACCGACACGACGGTGATGCCCACGTGCTGAAGCGTCGCCTCCGTCAGCTCCGTGCCACGGGTCCGCAGGTACTCCCCGCAGATCCAGTCGTTCGACACCAGACAGTTCGCCGCAGCCATGAGCCTCCCCCGTCACGCTGGTCCCGAACGAACGTATGACCCCGACCCTAGCCTCCGACACCGACAATCCCCGAAGCGTCCCGCCCCCACGGCGGCACGCCCTTCGCCACGACCGGACGGAAGAGGCCACAATGGTGAACCATGATCCGGTTCGAACACGTCACCAAGCGGTACGCGGACGGCACCACCGCCGTCGACGACCTCTCCTTCGAGGTGGCCGAGGGTGAACTCATCACGCTCGTCGGCCCGTCCGGCTGCGGCAAGACCACCACCATGAAGATGGTCAACCGCCTCATCGAACCCACCGAGGGCCGCGTGTTCCTCGACGGCGAGGACATAGCCACCACCGACCCCGTCCGGCTGCGACGCCGCATCGGCTACGTCATCCAGCAGGTCGGCCTCTTTCCCCACAAGACGGTCCTCGACAACACCGCCACCGTCCCCCACCTGCTCGGCACCCCCCGGGCCGAGGCCCGCGCCCGAGCCGCCGAGCTCCTCGACCTCGTCGGGCTCGACCCCAGGAAGTACGGCGACCGCTACCCGGAGCAGCTCTCCGGCGGACAACGCCAACGCGTCGGCGTGGCCCGCGCTCTGGCCGCCGACCCGCCCGTCCTCCTCATGGACGAACCGTTCGGTGCCGTCGACCCCGTCGTCCGCGAGCACCTCCAGAACGAGTTCCTGCGCCTCCAGTCCCAGGTCCGCAAGACCGTCCTCCTCGTCACCCACGACCTCGACGAGGCCGTCCGTCTCGGCGACCGCATCGCCGTCTACGGGCACGGCACCATCGAGCAGTTCGACACGCCGGCCACCGTCCTCGGCGCCCCCGCCACGCCCTACGTCGCCGATTTCGTCGGCTCCGACCGCAGTCTCAAACGACTGTCCGTCACCACCGTCGACCGCGCCGACCTCGAAGAGGCCCCCGTCCTGCGCGCCGACGGGAACACCACGGCGCCCGCCGCCCCCGGCGCGGTCGTCCTCGACGCCGACGACCGGCCCACCGGCCGCGACGGCACCGGCCCCGCGGCCGTCCCCCTCGGCACCACCCTCAAGGACGCGCTGGCCGTCCTGCTCCGCGGCGACACCGGCCGGCTCCCCGTCACCGACCCCGCCGACGGCGGACGGTACGCGGGCGTCCTCACCCCGGCCGGCGTGCACCGCGCACTCCGACGCGCCCAGCCGCGCCCCGCCGGCCCGACCTCGCCCGACGGCCCCGCCGCCGCACCCGGCCGGCCCGCCGAGGACCCTCTCAGCCGGCGCTGAGCCGACCGCTCATCCACTCCAGCGCCGGCGGGATCTCCCGACGCCAGGTGTTGAAGTTGTGGCCGCCGCTGTTCAGCGTGATCGAGGAGACCCGTGCCGGTGTCCTCACCTTCGCGACGAAGTCCAGCGTCCCCTTCAGATTCCCCTCACCCCGCTTCGACGTCGTCACCAGGAACGACGACCTCCCCTGCCGCAGGTGCCCGAGGCTCCACAACAGGTCCGATCGCCTACGCGCCGCCTCGTCGCCGTGGAACAGGTCGCCCGTCGTGAGGTCCTCCGCCGCCCGGTAGTAGGCCGAGAGCCCCGCACCCGCCGCGAACCGGTCCGGATGGTGCAGCGCGAGCTTCAGCGCGCAGTACCCGCCGGTCGAGTTCCCCATCACTCCCCAGTTCCGTGCTCCCGTCCCCACCCGGTACGTCTCCGACACCGCCGCCGGCAGGTCCTCGGCGAAGAAGGTCTCCGTCCGCGGGCCCCCAGGCACGTCCACGCACTCCGTGTCCCGCGGCGGTGCCACCGTCGGACGCAGCATCACCAGCACCATCGGCTGCGTCTTGCCGTCCTTCGCCAGCCCGGACGCCGTCTGCGGATACCGCAGGCCCTTCAGCAGGTTCTCCGCCGTCCCGGGGTACCCCGTCAGGACCACCACCACGGGGAAGCGGCTCCGCGCGTACCCCTCCTGGAAGTACTCCGGCGGCAGGTACACGAACGCCGGAGAGGCGATCCCCGACTTCTCCCCCGCCACCACCACCTCCTGTATCTGCCCGCCCACCGCGGGACGGCCGCCCCCCGGCACGTCCACCCCCCGCGTCCCCACGACACTGACCCGCCGCGAACCCGCCGAGTGGTCCACCACCACACCCGGCTGCCGCTCCCAGCCGAGCAGGTCCGCCCAGGAGCCGTAGAAGAGAAAGGACTTGTTCGCGGCCAGACCGACCGCGACGAACAGCGCCAGCTGCGTCGCGAGCAGCATCCCCACCCGCCCCAGAACCGCTCGCGGGCCTCCGCGTGCCAGCCGCGGCCACCACCGGACCGTCAGGGCGAACAGCACCACGGCCAGCACGGCCGCCGAACCCAGAACAACGTTGCTGGTGAGACCCATGAGTCCTTTGAGCTTCTTCCGTGAGAATTTCCCGTACGCGGATGAACCCGCCGTCCCGCGGCGCCGTCCTAGAAGGCGCACGACCTCCGGCAGGCCCGCCGCACGACCCACCCGCCCGGCCCGCCGCGTTCAGGAAACCCTCGCGAAGCCACGGGAAGCACGGGAAGCGATGTCTGTCACGGTAGATGGGGACAAATCACGATCGGTTCCGGTTCGGATACGCCGAATCCTCCGAGGACCCCGCCCCGAGAAAGTCCCCTCCCTCGTCGGGACCGCCTGCTCGTTCATCGGCCTGATCGACATCGCGGCCGGCGTCTTCCCCCGGTTCCGCACCAGCCGGATGCACGCCTTCGCCGAGATCCTCCCCGGCACCCTCGGGCCGCTCTCCGCGGCCCTCTCCCTCAGCGCCGGCGTCCTGCTCCTCCTCCTCGCCCACGGCCTCAAACGCAACAAGCGCCGCGCCTGGCGAGCCGCCGTCGTCCTCCTGCCCCTCGGCGCCGTCGCCCAGTTCGCCTGGCGGCACTCCGTCCTCGGCGTCCTCCTCTCCCTCGCCCTCCTCGCGCTTCTGCTGCGCCACCGGGGCGAGTTCGCCGCCCTCCCCGACCCGCGCAGCCGCTGGCGCGCCGTCGCCAACTTCGTCCTCATGGGCGCCGGCTCCCTCGGCCTCGGCCTCGTCATCGTGAGCGCCCACCCCCGCCGCACCCTCGGCGACCCCGGCCTCACCGAGCGCCTCGAGCACGTCCTCTGCGGACTCCTCGGCATCGAAGGTCCCGTCGGATACACCGGTGACGTCGACTGGACCGTCGGCTACTCACTCGGCGCCCTCGGCATGCTCACCGCGCTCACCACCATCTACCTCGCCCTCCGGCCCGAACACCCCGCGGCCCGCCTCACCCCGCACGACGAGACCCGCCTGCGCGCCCTGCTCGACACGCACGGCGGCCGCGACTCACTCGGCCACTTCGCCCTTCGCCGCGACAAGAGCGTCGTCTTCTCCCCCAGCGGGAAGGCCGCCGTCTGCTACCGCGTCGTCTCCGGAGTCATGCTCGCCGGCGGCGACCCCATCGGCGACGTCGAGGCATGGCCCGGCGCCATCGAACGTTTCATGGACGAAGCCAAGGCCCACTCCTGGACCCCCGCCGTCATGGGCTGCTCGGAGACCGGCGGCGAGGTCTGGACCCGCGAGACCGGTCTCGACGCGCTCGAACTCGGCGACGAGGCCATCGTGGACGTCGCCGGCTTCTCCCTCACCGGCCGCGCCATGCGCAACGTCCGCCAGATGGTGAAACGGATCCAGCGCAACGGCTACACCACCCGGGTCCGCCGCGTCCGCGACCTCTCCGACACCGAACTCGAACAGATCCGCCAGGCCGCCGCCGACTGGCGCGGCACCGACACCGAGCGCGGCTTCTCGATGGCCCTCGGCCGCATCGGCGACGCCGCCGACGGCGACGCCGTCATCGCCACCGCCCACCGGCACGACCCCGACCGGCCGGACGAGGCGGACGACTCCCACGGCGACCTCAAGGCCGTCATCCACTTCGTCCCCTGGGGCCCCGACGGCATGTCCCTCGAACTCATGCGGCGCGACCGGTCCGCCGACCCCGGCATGAACGAACTCCTCATCGTCGCCGCCCTCCAGGAATCCCCCCGCCTCGGCATCACCCGCGTCTCCCTCAACTTCGCCATGTTCCGCTCGGCGCTGGCCCGTGGCGAGAAGATCGGCGCCGGACCCGTCCTGCGTCTGTGGCGCGGACTCCTCGTCTTCCTCTCCCGCTGGTTCCAGATCGAGTCCCTCTACAAGTTCAACGCCAAGTTCCGGCCCCACTGGGAACCCCGGTTCGTCGTCTACCGCAAGAGCCGCGACCTCCCCCGCATCGGTCTCGCCGCCCTGCAGGCCGAGGGCTTCGTGAACCTCCGCACGCCCCTCCCCCTCTCCCGGCGTACCGCCGCCACGCGCCCCTGCCCCCACGTCATCGACACCGGCGCCGTCACCGGCGACCGCCACACGGCCCACGCCGCCTGATCTCGCCTCCTCCGGCCGGGACGCCACCGCGCGTCCCGGCACGACCGCACCGGGCCGTGCCCTCCGGCGCCGCGTCGGCGCCACCCCCGCGAGCCACCACCGAGGGGTCCCGGACGAAGAGCCCGGACGTAAGAGCCCGGCCGACGCCCGCCGGGGAGCACGGGACAGCCCTTAGGCTGGACCCATGAGTACGCTGAGCGGACGGGGCACGGCCCGGGGCCTGCCGGAGTGGGACCGCTGCGCGGTCATGGGAGTCGTGAACGTGACACCGGACTCCTTCTCCGACGGCGGACGCTGGTTCGACACCACCGCCGCCGTCAAACACGGCCTCCACCTCGTCGACGAAGGCGCCGACCTCGTCGACGTCGGCGGCGAGTCCACCCGCCCCGGCGCCACCCGGGTCGACGAGGAGGAAGAACTCCGCCGTGTCGTGCCCGTCGTGCGTGGCCTCGCCGCCGAAGGCGTCACCGTCTCCGTCGACACCATGCGCGCCTCGGTCGCCCACGCGGCCGTCGCCGCCGGCGCCACCCTCGTCAACGACGTCAGCGGCGGACTCGCCGACCCCGGCATGGTCCCCGCCGTCGCCGCCGCCGAAGTCCCCTTCGTCGTCATGCACTGGCGCGGCTTCAGCCGGGACATGAACAGCCTCGCCGTCTACGACGACGTCGTCACCGAGGTCCTCACCGAACTGCGCCACCGTCTGGAAGCCGTCGTCGAGGGCGGTGTCGCCCCCGAGCGGATCGTCCTCGACCCCGGCCTCGGCTTCGCCAAGCTCGCCCCCCACGATCTCGCCCTCGTGGCCCACCTCCCCCGGCTCCGCGCCCTCGGCCGCCCGCTCCTCGTCGCCGCGTCCCGCAAGCGCTTCCTCGGACACGTCCTCGCCCGCGAGGGCACCACCCCCCCGCCCGCCCGCGAACGGGACGCCGCCACGGCCGCCGTCTCCGCCATCGCCGCCCACGAAGGCGCCTGGGCGGTCCGCGTCCACGAGGTCAGAGCCACCGCCGACGCCGTCCGGGTCGCCCGAGCCGTCGAAGGAGCCGCGTGACCCACCGGACCGACACCGAGGCCGTCCAAGCCGCCAACACCGCCTTCTACGAAGCGCTGGAGCGCGGCGACTTCGAGGAGATCTCCGACCTCTGGCTCGACGACGGGAGCACCTCCGTCAGTTGTGTCCATCCCGGCTGGCCCGTCCTCACGGGCCGCGGCGACGTGCTCCGCTCCTACGCCCTGATCATGGCGAACACCGAGTACATCCAGTTCTTCCTCACCGATGTGAAGGTCGCCCTCAGCGCCGACATCGCCGTCGCCACCTGCACCGAGAACATCCTCAGCGGCGGCCCGGCCGAGGACGGCGCCGAGCTCGGCCCCCTCGTCGGCCAGCTGGTCGTCGCCACCAACGTGTTCCGTCGCACATCCGACGGATGGAAGCTCTGGTCCCACCACGGCTCCCCCGTCCTCGCCGAATCCGGCGAGGACGACGACGAGGAACCCCACGCCTGACCGAAGCCCTGCTCCTTTCGGGTGGCCGGGGGGATTGGAACCCCCTGGCCTGGGTAGGGGCCGCACCCGACCGGTGTGGCCCCTGTCTCGCGCCCCCCACGGGCAAGAGCTGTCGGTGCCCGCAGGTAGATTCGAACGAGGACACCCGGCCGTCCGCATCCCGGCTGCGTGGCCCCCGGAACTACGACAGCAGGAGGAACCCCCGTGGACCGTGTCGCGCTGCGCGGCCTCAAGGCCCGAGGACACCACGGCGTCTTCCCCAAGGAACGCGAGGAAGGCCAGACCTTCATCGTGGACCTCACCCTCGGCCTGGACACCCGTCCCGCGGCCGCCGAGGACGACCTGACCAAGACCGTCCACTACGGCGTCGTCGCCGAAGAGGTCGTCGACGTGGTGCAGGGCGAGCCGGTGGACCTCATCGAGACGCTCGCCGAGCGCATCGCCCAGCAGTGCCTCAAGCACCACGGCGTCCAGGAGGTCGAAGTCGTCGTCCACAAGCCCGACGCGCCCATCACGGTCCCCTTCGACGACGTCACCATCACCATCACCCGGAGCCGAGTATGAAAGCCACGCACAGCGATCCCACCGTGCAGCCCGTACCGGCGTCCGTCGTCGAGGCCGTCGACGCGGCCGACATCACCCTCTCCAACCCCAAATGGGCCGTCATCGCCCTCGGCGCGAACCTCGGCAACCGGCTGGAGACCCTCCAGGGCGCCGTGGACGCCCTCGAGGACACCCCCGGGGTCCGGGTCAAAGCCGTCTCCCCGGTCTACGAGACGGAGCCCTGGGGCGTCGAGCCCGGTTCCCAGCCCTCGTACTTCAACGCGGTCGCCCTCGTGAAGACCACCCTGCCGCCCTCCTCCCTGCTGGAGCGGGCCCACGCCGTCGAAGAGGCATTCCACCGCGTCCGCGAGGAGCGCTGGGGCGCCCGCACCATCGACGTCGACATCGTGGCCTACGCCGACATCGTCTCCGACGACCCCGTGCTCACCCTCCCCCACCCACGAGCCCACCAGCGTGCCTTCGTCCTGGCCCCCTGGCACGACGTGGACCCCGAGGCACGCATCCCCGGACACGGCTCCGTCACCGAACTGCTCGCCTCCCTCGGCCGCGAGGGTGTCGTGCCACGCGCCGATCTGGAACTCCGTCTGCCCGAGTAGTCGTTAGTCTCATCGGAGATCATCAGAGACAGACGACGGCCCCGACGGCTCCGACCACGCGAAGGACACCCGGTGAAACAACTGCGGCTCAAGGTGCTCGCCGGACTCTTCGTCGTGGCCGGAGTCCTCTCCTGGGGCGGTGCCAGGCTCTGGGACTCCGTGGGCACCCTGCCGAGCGTGCCTCTGGCCGCGCCCATCGTGCTCGCGGCCATCGCCGCCGTGCTGTCGGCCACGGCACTGTCCCTCCGGTCCCGCCTGAGGGCCCAGCGCGAGCGCCGGCCGGGCGCCAAGGGCGTGGAACCGCTCATGGCGGCCCGCGCCGTGGTCTTCGGCCAGGCCAGCGCGCTCGTCGCCGCCCTCGTCGCCGGGATGTACGGCGGCGTGGGCGTCTTCCTGCTCGGCTCGTTGGACGTCCCGGCGCGCCGGGACCAGGCGATCTACGCTGGTTTCTCGGTCCTGGCGGGGGCCGCCGTCATCGCCGCGGCCCTCTTCCTGGAGCGGGTCTGCAGACTCCCCGAGGACGACGGCACCAAGGGCCCCACCCCGGCCGCCTGAGAGCCTGTCGGATGGCCTGTTGACCGGGCCCGGTCAACACCCCGGGCCCTTGGCGCGCGCGCTGCCGGCCGAAGGCCGCCGACAGCCCTAACGCGTCAGTATCAGGGCCATGGCCTCGGCGCGCGTCGTGGCGTCACGCAGCTGACCGCGGACCGCCGAGGTCGTCGTCTTGGCCCCCGGCTTGCGGATGCCGCGCACGGACATGCACATGTGCTCGGCCTCGATCACGACGATCGCCCCCCGCGCTTCGAGGATACGCATCAGCGAATCGGCGATCTGCGTGGTGAGCCGCTCCTGGACCTGCGGACGGCGCGCGAAGACGTCGACGAGGCGGGCGAGCTTGGAAAGGCCGGTGATCTTGCCCGTGTCCGCCGGGATGTAGCCCACGTGGGCGACTCCGTGGAACGGGAGCAGGTGGTGCTCGCAGAACGACACCAGTTCGATGTCCTTCACCAGCACCATTTCGTCGTGTCCCAGGTCGAACGTCGTCGTGAGGACGTCCTCGGGGTCCTGCCTCATCCCCGCCAGGAGTTCCCGGTACGCGCGCGCGACACGCGCCGGCGTCTCCTTGAGGCCCTCACGGTCCGGGTCCTCGCCGACCGCGATGAGGAGCTCCCGCACGGCGTTCTCAGCACGCTTCTCGTCGAACTCGCCGATCGTGCTCTCGCCGTCCAGCGTCACCGGGTCGGTCATCTGTGCCTCGTTCCGTATGCCCTGAGTACGCGAAATGCCGCGCCCCCACAGGCTAAAACCTGGGGGGCGCGGCTTCCATTCCGGGTCAGGACTCCGGGGTCTCCTCCGGGGCGACCTCGATCGCCTTGGTGGTGTCGACCGGGGTCGCGCCGTTGCTGCCGTTGGCGCTGTTCGTCAGGGCCAGCTCCTTGGGGGAGAGCACCGGCGGACGCGTGGAGGGCGTCCGGCGGGCCGAACCGGTCCACGCGGGGCGGGCCGGGCGCTTGACGATGGGGGCGAAGATCTCGGCGATCTCCTCCTTGCCCAGCGTCTCCCTCTCCAGGAGCTGGAGGACGAGGTTGTCGAGGACGTCCCGATTCTCGACGAGGATCTCCCACGCTTCGTTGTGGGCGGTCTCGATGAGCTTCTTGACCTCTTCGTCGACCAGTGCGGCGACTTCCTCGGAGTAGTCGCGCTGGTGCGCCATCTCGCGGCCGAGGAACGGCTCGGTGTTGTCGCCGCCGAACTTGATGGCGCCGAGCCGCTCGGTCATGCCGTACTGCGTGACCATCGCGCGGGCGGTGGTCGTGGCCTTCTCGATGTCGTTCGCGGCGCCCGTGGTCGGGTCGTGGAAGACGAGCTCCTCCGCCGCGCGTCCGCCCAGCATGTAGGCCAGCTGGTCGAGCATCTCGTTGCGGGTGGTGGAGTACTTGTCCTCGTCCGGGAGGACCATGGTGTAGCCCAGGGCCCGGCCGCGGGACAGGATGGTGATCTTGTGGACCGGGTCGGAGTTCGGGGAGGCCGCGGCGACCAGGGCGTGACCGCCCTCGTGGTACGCGGTGATCTTCTTCTCCTTGTCCGACATGATCCGGGTCCGCTTCTGCGGGCCCGCGACCACACGGTCGATCGCCTCGTCCAGCGAGTGGTTGTCGATCAGCTTCTTGTCCGAGCGGGCGGTGAGGAGCGCCGCCTCGTTCAGGACGTTGGAGAGATCGGCACCGGTGAAGCCGGGGGTCCGCCGCGCGACCGCGCCGAGGTCGACGTCGGGCGCGACCGGCTTGCCCTTCTGGTGGACCTTGAGGATCTCCAGCCGGCCCAGCATGTCCGGACGGTCGACGGCGATCTGCCGGTCGAAACGGCCGGGGCGGAGCAGCGCCGGGTCGAGGATGTCGGGCCGGTTGGTGGCCGCGATGAGGATGACGCCGCCCTTGACGTCGAAGCCGTCCATCTCCACGAGGAGCTGGTTGAGGGTCTGCTCGCGCTCGTCGTGGCCGCCGCCGAGTCCGGCGCCGCGGTGGCGTCCGACGGCGTCGATCTCGTCGACGAAGACGATCGCCGGGGCGTTCGCCTTGGCCTGCTCGAAGAGGTCGCGGACCCGGGAGGCGCCGACGCCGACGAACATCTCGACGAAGTCGGACCCGGAGATCGAGTAGAAGGGCACGCCGGCCTCGCCCGCGACGGCGCGCGCGAGGAGGGTCTTGCCGGTTCCGGGCGGGCCGTAGAGCAGCACGCCCTTGGGGATCTTGGCGCCGACCGCCTGGAATTTGGCGGGCTCCTGGAGGAATTCCTTGATCTCGTGGAGTTCCTCGACGGCCTCGTCGGAGCCGGCTACGTCGGCGAAGGTCGTCTTGGGGGTGTCCTTGGTGATCAGCTTGGCCTTGGACTTCCCGAAGTTCATGACTCGGGAGCCGCCGCCCTGCATCTGGTTCATCAGGAAGAGGAAGACGAGGACGATGAGGACGAAGGGCAGCAGCGAGAACAGGATCGACAGGAACGGGCTCTGGCGCTCGGGGGAGACGGTGTAGCCCTTGTCCAGCGCGCCGGACGCGGACTGCTCCTGGAGCGTGGTGGTCAGGTTGGCACCCTGGTCACCGATGTAGCTGGCCTGGATCTTGGTGCTGCCGCCGTATTTGTCCTTGTCGGCGTCCTTCTTCAGCTCGACCTTGATGACCTGCTCGTCACCGGTCGTCAGTTTGACCTGGTTGGCCTGCTTGTCGTTGATGGCCTGGACGACCTTGCTGGTGTCCACCGTCTTGTAGCCCTCGGACGAGCCGACGACCTGCATCAGCACGACCACGGCGAGGACGGCCAGCACGATCCACATGACCGGCCCACGGAAGTATCGCTTCACGTCCATCCATACGGAGCGAGTTCGCTCCGTCCCTCCTGCCCGTAGGTAAATGCCGCTGTGAGAAAAAGCTGTTCTTCGGACGGTACCCCAGCATCGTGACCGGCGGCCGCCTTCCCTTGCTCCAACGGCGGGAAGGCGGTGCTGGTTCCCCGGATGCCGAGGGTGTCAGCCGCCGTAGACGTGGGGGGCCAGGGTGCCGACGAAGGGGAGATTGCGGTACTTCTCGGCGTAGTCCAGGCCGTATCCGACGACGAACTCGTTGGGGATGTCGAAGCCGATCCATTTGACGTCGATGGCGACCTTGGCGGCGTCGGGCTTGCGCAGGAGGGTGCAGACCTCCAGGGAGGCCGGTTCGCGCGAGCCGAGGTTCGACAGCAGCCAGGACAGCGTCAGGCCGGAGTCGATGATGTCCTCGACGATCAGGACGTGCTTGCCCTTGATGTCGGTGTCCAGGTCCTTGAGGATCCGGACGACACCGGAGGACTGGGTGCCGGCGCCGTAGGAGGAGACGGCCATCCAGTCCATGGTGACGGGGGTGGACAGGGCGCGTGCCAGGTCCGCCATCACCATCACGGCGCCCTTGAGGACTCCGACGATGAGCAGGTCCTTGCCCGCGTACTCCGCGTCGATCTTCGCGGCCAGCTCGGCCAGCTTCGCGTCGATCTCTTCCTTGGTGATGAGCACCGACTTGAGGTCGGTGCCCATGTCCTTCTCGTTCACCCGGGTCACTTTCGTTGCAGCGTGCGTCAGCCTTGCCGGATGACCAGTCTGCCACCCTGCCGGCGTGCCTCGACGCGGCCGGGCAGATTGATGGCGCCCTGGCCGCGCCATCCGGTGACGAGCCGGTCGACTTCTTCGATGTGGCGGGCGAAGAGGGAGCCCGCGGGGGCGCCCACGGCGATGACGGCGCGGCGCAGCACGCGGCGGCGGACGGCGGCGGGCAGCCCGTGGAGCTTGTCGCACGCGAGGCGGCCGGTCTCGTCGCGCACGGAGGCTTCGGCGTCGGCGGCCCAGGAGTCGAGGGCGTCGGCGTCGTCGCGGGAGAGCCGGGCCGTGCGGGCGAGGGCTTCGACGACGCCCTTGCCGAGAGCCTTCTCGAGGGCGGGGAGCCCTTCGTGGCGCAGCCGGGAGCGGGTGTAGGCGGGGTCCGTGTTGTGGGGGTCGTCCCAGACGGCGAGCTCCTGGGCGACGCAGGCCCTGCGGACGGTCTGCCGGTCCAGTTCGAGGAAGGGGCGGCGGTAGCGGCGGGAGGTGCCGGAGACCGCGGCCATGCCGGAGAGGGAACGGATGCCGCTGCCTCGGGCGAGCCCGAGGAGGACGGTCTCGGCCTGGTCGTCGCGGGTGTGGCCGAGCAGGACGGCGGTGGCGCCGTGGCGTTCGGCGGCGTCGTCGAGGGCCGCGTAGCGGGCGTCCCGGGCGGCGGCCTCGGGGCCTCCCGCACGGCCGACGGTGACGGTGAGGGACTCGACGGGGGTGAGTCCGAGCGTGGCCATGCGGCCGGCGACCTCGGCGGCGCGCTGGCCGGAGCCGTCCTGGAGGCCGTGGTCGACGGTGATGCCGCCGGCACGGAGAGGCAGCTTGCGGGCCTCGAAGGCGAGCGCGGAGGCGAGCGCCATGGAGTCGGCGCCGCCGGAGCAGGCGACGAGCACCAGGGGCTCGGTCTCGGGCGCGCCGGTGTCGGCGTCGTGTTCGGTGAGGATGTCGTGGAGTACGCGGCGGACCGCCAGGCGTATCGCCGCGACCGCAGGATGGGGACCCATGTCCGGTGCCCTTCGTGAAGGATGTGGGGTGCCTCGGTCGGTGTGTTAACGGTCGAAAGGGGGGGTTCGGTCACTCAGAGTGCGTCGATGGTGACAGAACTCGGCCGTTACCCGAGCATTGCACGCCTGTCCTTCGCCTACGGTCCCTCGGACGGGTGATGGATGGCGGATTCTTCTGCCGTTCGTCGCTCGCGTCTCACGAGTCTGCCCTACGGTGCACCCTCGCGACCCAGTCGGCGGGTGCGGCGATCTCCGCCTTGGTCGGAAGAGTGTTCGGAGAGGTCCATACGCGGTTGAAGCCGTCCATGCCCACCTGGTCGACGACGGCCCGGACGAAGCGTTCGCCGTCGCGGTACTGGCGCAGCTTGGCGTCGAGGCCGAGGAGCCGGCGCAGGGCGAGGTCCAGCCGGGAGGCGCCGCGGGCGCGGCGCTGCTGGAACTTCTCGCGGATCTCGGCGACGGACGGGACGACCTCGGGCCCCACGCCGTCCATGACGTGGTCGGCGTGGCCCTCGAGGAGGGACATGACAGCGGTGAGGCGGCCGAGGATCTCGCGCTGTTCGGGGGTCTGGACGAGTTCGACAAGGGAGGGCGAGGGTTCCCCCTCCTCTCCCTCGGGACGGCCCCCGGCGAGGGCCTGGGCCGCTTCGCGCAGCCGCTCGACGACGGTGGACGGGTCGACCTCCGTGGCGCCGAGGAATGACTGGATCTCGCCCTGCAGGTGGTCGCGGAGCCAGGGAACGGCGGTGAACTGGGTCCGGTGGGTCTCTTCGTGGAGGCAGACCCAGAGCCTGAAGTCGTGCGGCGA
This sequence comes from Streptomyces sp. NBC_01216, assembly GCF_035994945.1. Classification (NCBI taxonomy): domain Bacteria; kingdom Bacillati; phylum Actinomycetota; class Actinomycetes; order Kitasatosporales; family Streptomycetaceae; genus Streptomyces; species Streptomyces sp. NBC_01216. The sequence continues at coordinate 3,941,295 of NZ_CP108677.1, read as the reverse complement.
GACGTCGAGTTCGCGCTCGACGTGGACGATGTTGGGCGCGACGAGGAGGAGACGCCCGCCGCCGTCGGCTCCGGCGGGAAGGTCTCGGGTGGCGGGGGCGAAGGTCTCGTACTGGCCCAGGATGCGGGAGGCGAGGAAGGACAGGAGCATGCCGAGCTCGACACCGGTGACCTTGCCGCCGACGGCGCCGAGCACGGCGCCGCCGGGGGTGGCGGAACGGCGGTCGCGCATCTTGTCGAGGAGGGGGGAGAGCAGTTCGCGGAAGCCGGCGACGTTGGCGCGGACCCAGCCGGCGCGGTCGACGACGAGGACGGGGGTGTCCCGCGGTTCGTGCCCGTCGGGGATCATCCGGGTGAAGGCCCTGACGTGTTCCTCGGACGCCTTGGCGTGCCGGCGGAGTTCCGCGACGACCTCGCGGGCCTCGTCGCGGCTCACCTCGGGGCCCGGCCGCAGCAGGCGGGTCGCGGTCGCGACCGCGAGGTTCCAGTCGACCATCTCGGCACCACCGATGCTCGTCATGCGTCAACCGTACGTTCTCGGCGTCGGATCGGTAGGGGGTTGGAGCGGGTCGGTGTGGCCGCGGGCCGGGGCGCTCCGGTGGGCCGCGGTACGGGACGGCGCGGCGGGGTGCGGGTCAGCGGGGCGCGGCGAGGGCGGCGGAGAGCCGGTCGAGCGCGGGCTGGGCGGTGAAAGGGGAAGGGGTGCGGCCGGCGAGGAAGGCGAAGGCGAGGAGGCGCCCGTCGGGGGTGACGACGGTTCCGGCGAGGGTGTTGACGCCGGTCAGGGTGCCGGTCTTGGCGCGGACCAGGCCGGCGCCTGGCTGGGTGGGTCCGGCCTGGTAGCGGCCTTTGAGGGTGCCGCTGAAGCCGCCGACGGGCAGGCCGGTGAGGACGGGGCGCAGGGCGGGCCGGGCGGGGTCGGCGGCGTGGGCCAGGAGGGCGGTGAGGAGCGCGGCGGTGACCCGGTCGGCGCGGGAGAGACCGCTGCCGTCGGCGAAGCGCGCGCCGGCCGTGGGCAGGCCGAGGCGGGTCAGCTCCTCGTGCACGGCCTTCGCGGCGCCCTCGAAACCGGCGGGCCGGTGGCGGGCGAGGGCGGTCTGGCGGGCGAGGGCCTCGGCCAGGTCGTTGTCGCTGTGGGTGAGGGTGCGTTCGACGAGCGCGGCGAGGGGTGCGGAGTAGGTGCGGGCGAGAACGCTGCCGGAGACGGCGGGCGGGTCGTCCGGGCCGGTCCGCGGGGTCCCGGTGGGCCGCGTGGTCGCTCCGGGCGCCGGGTGGTCGGGGGCGCGGCCCGGGGAGGGGACGCCGGTGACGTGGACGCCGGCGCGTTCCAGCCGTCCCGCGAAGTCGGTGGCGGTGGCGCCGGCGGGGTCGGCGCTCCGGGGGGCGGGGCCGCTCGTGGAGTCGTCGAGGCGGCCTTCGCGGGTCATCAGGGCGACGACGGGGGCGATGTTGTCGTTGGGGCCGATGGGGTGGCGTTGGGGGCCCGGGTAGAGGCTGGTGTCGTAGGCGAGGCGTACGGCGGTGACCCGCCGGGCCTTGAGGGCGCGGGCGGTGTCCTGGGCGAGCGTGGTGAGGCGGGCCGGGGTCAGGGTGGGGTCGCCGCCGCCGACGAGGGTGACGGTGCGGTGGTCGGGGGTGGCGACGACGGTGGTGGGGATGCGGTGGTCGGGCCCCAGGGCGGACAGGGCGGCGACGGTGGTGGCGATCTTGATGGTGGAGGCGGGGGTCATGGGGGTGGTGGCGCCCTCGCCGTAGAGCCGGTGGCCGGTGGCGACGTCGACGACGCAGGCGGTGCGCAGCGGGCCGAGGCCGGGATCGGCCAGAAGCGGGGCGAGGCCGGCGGCGAGGTCGGTGGGGTGGGCCGGGCGCGAGGGGGCGAGGGCCCGGAGGACCCCGGCCGCGCTGGGGGCCGGGGCGGGGCGCGCGGAGGGCGCGGGGGCGGCGACGCCCGCGTGATGTGCGCCACCTGTCCCGTCGGTGGCGGCGGCGCGCGCCCGCTCGGCCTTACGCTGGCCCGAGTCCCACGGGCCGGCGGCTGCCACCATTCCGGCGGCGAGTGTCAGACCGAGTACGGCAGAGCACGCCGTGAGCTGCCACAGCCTCGGTTCCGGCATTGCTGACCAGCCCCTTTCGCGATCACACACAGGCGTGAGGGACACTTAATCACTGCGCGTTGCCGCAGGCATTCACATGTGTTGATTCAGGAGGAGCCACCCGTGGAGTTCGACGTCACCATCGAGATCCCGAAGGGGTCGCGGAACAAGTACGAGGTCGACCACGAGACGGGTCGCATCCGTCTGGACCGCCGTCTGTTCACCTCGACCAGCTACCCGGCCGACTACGGCTTCGTCGAGAACACGCTCGGCGAGGACGGCGACCCGCTGGACGCGCTGGTCATTCTGGACGAGCCGACGTTCCCCGGCTGCCTGATCAAGTGCCGCGCGATCGGCATGTTCCGGATGACGGACGAGGCGGGCGGCGACGACAAGCTGCTGTGCGTCCCGGCCTCGGACCCCCGCGTGGAGCACCTGCGGGACATCCACCACGTCTCCGAGTTCGACCGCCTGGAGATCCAGCACTTCTTCGAGGTCTACAAGGACCTGGAGCCGGGCAAGTCGGTCGAGGGCGCCGACTGGGTCGGCCGCGCCGAGGCCGAGGCCGAGATCGAGGCATCCTACAAGCGCCTGCAGGCGCAGGGCGGCTCCCACTGATCGGGGCGCGCCGATAGGCAGCTGTACACGTGACGGGCGGTGCATCTCCATGAGGTGCGCCGCCCGTCACGCGTTCATACTGGGCGAGGCCGTGTACACCGCGGAGTGAGGGCGATATCCAGTGGCGGAGCCGGAAGGACCGGAGGACCGGAAGCCGCAGTCGGACGAGGCGCGCAGCGCGTTCACCCCGCCCGCCGGGGTGCAGCAGACCTGGGTCCCGGAGGAGGAGCATCCGACCTCCGAGTTCGCGGTACCCGAGGGGTTCGCGGCCGAGCCGGCCGTCGAGCCCGAGGGTTCGGCGTTCGCCCCGCCGTCCACCTACTCGGTGAGGCATCCGCCGTCGGTGTTCACTCCGGTGCACGGCGTCCCGCTGGCGAAGCTGTCGGTGGACGCGCCGTGGCAGGACCGGATGCGGACGCTGCTGAAGCTGCCGGTGGGCGACCGGCCGGTGCCGGACGCTCCGGCGCACCGCGAGGACGAGTCGGGTCCCGCGGTGGGGCGTGTGCTCGACCTGACGCTGCGGATCGGGGAGCTGCTGCTCGCGGGGGGCGAGGCCGCGGAGGACGTCGAGGCGGCGATGTTCGCGATCTGCCGTTCGTACGGGCTGGACCGGTGCGAACCGACGGTGACGTTCACGCTGTTGTCGATCACGCACCAGCCGTCGCTGGTGGACCATCCGGTCACGGCGAACCGGACGGTACGGCGCCGGGGCACGGACTACACGCGTCTGGAGGCCGTGTACCAGCTGCTGGCGGACATCAACGCCGAGGCCCACGAGGTCACGCCGGAGGAGGCGTACCGGCGGCTGGCGGAGATGCGGCGCAACCGCCACCCGTATCCGGGGTGGGTGCTGACGACGTCGGCCGGTGTGCTGGCGGGTGCGGCCTCCATGCTCCTGGGCGGCGGCGCGACGGTGTTCTTCGTGGCCGCGATGGGAGCGGTGCTCGGTGACCGGCTGGCCTGGCTGTTCGCGGGGCGCGGGCTGCCGGAGTTCTACCAGTTCCTGGTGGCCGCGATGCCGCCGGCCGCGTTGGGCGTGCTGCTGACGCTGCTGCACGCGGATCTGAGACCGTCGGCGGTCATCACCGGTGGGCTGTTCGCGCTGATCCCGGGACGGGCGCTGGTGGCGGCCGTGCAGGACGGTCTGACCGGGTTCTACATCACGGCGTCGGCGCGCCTGCTGGAGGTCGGCTACTTCTTCGTGGCGATCGTGGTGGGCGTGCTGTCGGTGCTGTACGTGGCGGTGCAGTTCGGCGCCCAGCTCAATCCGGAGGGGGCGCTCAGCGCGGTCGAGCGGCCCACGGTGCAGATCGTGGCGGCGATGGTGCTGTCCATGACGTTCGCGGTCCTGTTGCAGCAGTCCAGGGCGACGGTGCTCTTCGCGACGCTGAACGGCGGGGTGGCGTGGGTGGTGTACGCCTCGATCGCGGTGACCGCGGACGGTTCCGCGGTGATGGCCACGGCGGTGGCGGCGGGCCTGGTGGGGCTCTTCGGGCAGTTGATCGCCCGGTACCACCACACCTCGTCCCTGCCGTACGTGACGGCGGCGATCGGGCCGCTGCTGCCGGGTTCCGCGACGTACTTCGGGGTGCTGGCGATCGCCCAGAACAATCTCGACCAGGGCTTCGCCTATCTCGCGAAGGCGGCGGCGCTGGCGCTGGCGATCGCCATCGGGGTGAACCTGGGAAGCGAGCTGGCCCGGCTGTTCATTCAGGCTCCGCGCACGGCGGCGGCGCGCCGCGCGGCGAAGCGCACGAGGGGTTTCTAGGGCGTGTTGCGGAAGTAGCTCCGTCCGCCCGGAGGGCCAGGAGGGACTCTCGCAACACGTAGTGCCACGACGGGCATCGCCGCCGGAAAGGGGACCGCCCGCGGCAGAGGTGCCGCGGGCGGGCGCGTGCCGCGGGGACGGGAGGGTCAGTGCCTGGCGTGCCGGCCGCGCTTGGTGGGGGCCGGGGCGTCGTCCTGGGCTCGGACGGTCTTCTTGCTCTGGGAGCGGGCCCGGAGGAACTCGATCACGATCGGGACCACCGAGACGAGGACGATCAGGATGAGGATCGCCTCGATGTGCTTGTGCACGAAGTCGATCTTTCCGAGGGAGGCGCCGAGGACGGTGACACCCACGCCCCACAGCACGCCGCCGACGATGTTGAAGACGATGAACGAGCGGTAGTTCATCCGGCTCACACCGGCGATGATCGGCGTGAAGGTGCGGACGATGGGGACGAAGCGGGCCAGGATCAGCGACTTCGGGCCGTGCTTCTCGAAGAACTCGTGCGCCTTCTCCACGTTCTCCTGCTTGAAGAGCTTGGAGTCGGGGCGCCGGAAGAGGGCCGGGCCGACCTTGCGGCCGAAGAGGTAGCCGACCTGGTCGCCGATGATCGCGGCGAGCGCGATGAGGGTGCAGACCAGCCACAGCGGTGTGTCCAGCATGCCGGTGGTGACCAGCAGCCCGGTGGTGAAGAGCAGCGAGTCGCCGGGCAGGAAGAACCCGATGAGGAGGCCGGACTCGGCGAAGACGATGACCAGGACGCCGATCAGACCGAAGGTCTGGATCAGGTAGTCCGGGTCCAGCCAGCTCGGTCCGAGGGCAAGCGTGTTCACGGGTTCCGGGCTCCTGCTCGGTCGACGGGGGCGGGGGGACGGCCGCCTCAAGGTATCAACGCATTCTCCCGGGTCCGGGTTCCACCGGCCCCCTCCAGGATGCGGGAGGACGCGAAGCGCCCGAGGCTGGAGGCCAGGAGGTGGATGCGCATGGGCATCGATGAGTACGGCGGCGGTCAGGTAGCGCAGTCCGACGTGCTGGTCGTGACGACCAACGACGTCCCCGGCTACGAGGTCCGGCAGGTGATCGGCGAGGTCTTCGGACTCACCGTGCGGTCCCGGCACCTGGGCAGCCAGATCGGCGCCAGCCTGAAGTCGATGATCGGCGGTGAGCTCAGGGGGCTGACGAAGACCCTGGTGGAGACCCGGAACCAGGCGATGAACCGGCTGATCGAGCAGGCGCGGGCCCGGGGCGCGAACGCGGTGCTGATGTTCCGTTTCGACGTGACGGAGGCGGCGGACGTGGGAACGGAGGTCTGCGCCTACGGCACGGCGGCCGTGATCGCGCCCCGTTCCTGACCCCCGGGAGGGGCTGACGCGCCCTCGTCGGGCCGCCCGGGCTCGCGCCCGAGGGTCCGGTGCCCTCCCCGCCCGCGATCCTCTTCCGAAGGAGTGCCCCATGGCCTTGCACAAGGGACCCGCCGCCCAGACGGCGAACCCGCGCCTCGCCCTCAACCCCTTCTACGGCGAGGCCAACCCCGCCGGCGGTATGACCGACGCGCCCCCGCACCATCGCCTGCCCGACGGGCCGCTGCCGCCCACCAGCGCCTACCAGCTGGTCCACGACGAGCTGATGCTGGACGGGAACTCCCGCCTGAACCTCGCCACCTTCGTCACCACCTGGATGGAGCCGCAGGCCGGAGTGCTCATGGCGGAGTGCCGCGACAAGAACATGATCGACAAGGACGAGTACCCGCGGACCGCGGAACTCGAGCGGCGCTGCGTGGCGATGCTCGCCGACCTGTGGCACGCGCCGGACCCGGGCGCCGCCGTCGGCTGTTCCACCACAGGTTCCAGCGAAGCCTGCATGCTGGCCGGGATGGCCCTGAAGCGACGCTGGGCCAAGCGCAACGGCGACCGCTATCCGGGCACCGCCCGGCCCAATCTGGTGATGGGGGTCAACGTCCAGGTCTGCTGGGAGAAGTTCTGCACCTTCTGGGAGGTCGAGGCCCGGCTCGTGCCCATGGAGGGGGACCGTTTCCATCTGGACCCGCAGGCGGCGGCGGAGCTCTGCGACGAGAACACCATCGGCGTGGTGGCCGTCCTGGGTTCCACCTTCGACGGCTCCTACGAGCCGGTCGCCGATCTCTGCGCCGCCCTGGACGCCCTCCGGGAGCGCACCGGCCTGGACGTCCCCGTGCACGTGGACGGGGCTTCCGGCGGGATGGTCGCACCGTTCCTCGACGAGGATCTGGTGTGGGACTTCCGGCTGCCCCGAGTCTCCTCGATCAACACCTCCGGCCACAAGTACGGCCTCGTCTATCCGGGTGTCGGCTGGGCTCTGTGGCGCTCCTCGGCCGAACTCCCCGAGGAGCTGGTGTTCCGGGTCAACTACCTCGGCGGCGACATGCCCACCTTCGCCCTGAACTTCTCCCGTCCGGGCGCCCAGGTGGTGGCGCAGTACTACACCTTCCTGCGGCTCGGCCGGGAGGGCTACCGGGTGGTCCAGCAGACCAGCCGGGACATCGCCCGCGGTCTGGCCGAACGGATCGAGGCCATGGGCGACTTCCGGCTCCTGACACGCGGTGACCAGCTGCCCGTGTTCGCTTTCACCACCGCCCCCGAGATCACGGCCTACGACGTCTTCGACGTCTCGCGGCGCCTGCGCGAACACGGCTGGCTCGTCCCGGCGTACACCTTCCCGCCCGACCGGGAGGACCTGTCCGTCCTGCGCGTGGTCTGCCGCAACGGCTTCTCGGCCGACCTCGCGGCGCTGTTCGTGGACGACCTGAACCGGCTGCTGCCCGAACTGCGCAGACAGCCGCACCCGCTCAGCCGCGACAAGGCGGCGGCGACCGCCTTCCACCACTGAGAACCCGCCGGGCGGGTACGGGGTCGGCCTCGACCCCGTACCGCCCGGGGAACGGCGTCAGAACGGGAAGCGGCTGCGGCCGTGCTGGACCGAGATCCACTTCTGGGTCGTGAAGGCGTCGATCATCGAGTCGCCGTTCAGGCGCCCTATGCCCGAGTGCTTCTCCCCGCCGAAGGGCACGATCGGCTCGTCGTGCACGGTGCCGTCGTTGATGTGGATCATGCCGGTGTGGATGCGCTTGGCGATCCGCACGCCCCGCTCGACGTCACCGGTGTGGACGGCGCCGCTCAGGCCGTAGGGCGTGTCGTTGGCGATCCGTACGGCCTCGTCCTCGCCGTCGAAGGGGACGATCAGCGCCACCGGGCCGAAGATCTCCTGGCTCAGCACGGGTGCGCCGGGCGCGATGCCGGTGAGCACGGAGGGCGAGACGACGTTGCCGTCCACCGTGCCGTGGAGCAGTGCCGTCGCGCCTTCCTCGACCGTCTGGTCCACGAGGGAGGACACCGCTTCGGCCTGCTGGGGGTTGATGAGCGGCCCGATGTGCGTGCCGGGGTCGGCCGGGTCGCCCACGCGCAGGGTCGCGACCTTCGCCACGAACTTCTCGGTGAACTCCTGCTCCAGGCCGCGGTCCACGAGAATCCGGTTGGCGGCCATGCAGACCTGGCCCTGGTGTACGAAACGGCTGAAGACGGCCGCGTCCACCGCGTAGTCGACGTCCGCGTCGTCGAGGACGATCAAGGCGCTGTTGCCGCCGAGTTCGAGGATCGCGTGCTTGAAGTTCTGCGCGCAGACGGTGGCGACGTGGCGGCCGACCCGGTCGGAGCCGGTGAAGGAGATGACCTTCGGGATCGGGTGGGTCAGCAGCGCGTCGCCGATCTCGGCGATGTCCGTCACGACGACGTTCAGCAGCCCGGCGGGCAGCCCGGCTTCCTCCAGGACCTTCGCGACGAGCGTGCCGCCGCAGACCGGGGTGTTCTGGTGCGGCTTGAGGACGACGGCGTTGCCGAGGGCCAGCGCGGGAGCGACCGACTTGAGCGAGAGGAGGAAGGGGAAGTTGAAGGGCGAGATGACGCCGACGACACCGACCGGGAGACGGTAGACGCGGTTCTCCTTGCCGTCGACCGGCGAGGGCAGGATGCGGCCCTCGGGCCGGAGCGCCAGCTGGATCGCCTCGCGGAGGAACTCCTTGGCGAGGTGCAGCTCGAACCCCGCCTTCAGGCGGGTCCCGCCGAGTTCGGCGACGATCGTCTCGGCGATCTCCTGCTCGCGGTCCTCGACGATCCGCAGCGCGCGCTCGAAGACGAGGCGGCGGGTGTACGGGTTGGTCTCGGCCCATGCCGTCTGGGCTCGTTCGGCGGCCCGGTAGGCGTGGTCGACCTCGTCGGTGGTGGCGATGGTGATCGAGGCGAGCTTCTCCCCGGTGTAGGGGTTGAAGTCGATGATGTCCCACGACCCGCTGCCGGGCTTCCACTCGCCGTCTATGTACTGGTGGGCCAGGTCGGTGAAGTAGGACATAGGACGAGACCCCTTAACCCGCGGTGGCGGACGTCGGCACTGCCGTGAACTGATGTCACGTCATCGTACTGACGTATCACGAGAGTTGAAGGAGGCCCCGGAGAAGATCCCGGCTTTCCTCGGGGTCGGGACTGTCCTCCTGGAGCCGCTCCATCACCCGGGCGTACTGACCGACTTCCTCGCGCTTGTCGAGGTAGAGGGCGCTGGTGAGCTGCTCCAGGTAGACGACGTCGGACAGGTCCGACTCCGGGAAGCTGAGCATGGTGAACGAACCGCTCTCGCCGGCGTGCCCGCCGAAACTGAAGGGCATCACCTGAAGCGTGACGGAGGGGTGCTCGGACACCTCGATCAGATGCCTCAACTGCCCCCGCATGACGGACCGGTCCCCGTAGGGGCGGCGCAGGGCCGCCTCGTCGAGGACGGCGTGGACCCGGGGGGCGTGTTCGGAGACGAGGATCTTCTGGCGTTCGAGGCGCAGCGCGACGCGCCGGTCGATCTCGGCGCGCGGGGCGTCCGGCATGCCCCGGGTGACGACGGCCTGCGCGTACGCCTCGGTCTGCAACAGGCCGTGTACGAACTGGACTTCGTAGACCCGGATGAGCGAGGCGGCGCCTTCGAGACCGATGTAGGTCTGGAACCATCCCGGCAGAACGTCGCCGAAGCTGTGCCACCACCCGGCCACATTGGCCTCACGGGCGAGCCCGAGGAGCGAGCCGCGCTCCGCCTCGTCGCTGACACCGTAGAGCGTGAGCAGGTCCTCGACGTCTCTGGCCTTGAAGCTCACCCTGCCCAACTCCATGCGGCTGATCTTTGACTCGGAGGCGCGGATCGAGTAACCGGCCGCCTCGCGGGTGATGCCACGCGACTCGCGCAACCGCCTCAGCTGCGAGCCCAGCAGGATGCGTCGTACGACGCTCCCACTCGTTCCGCTCGATTCGACTGCGGTCACGGCTCCAGCCTCTCCTTCGCGTTCCCGGGTCCCGGATTCTGCCACTAAACGCTTCAGCCCGTACACATGCGATTACGGAAAGAGGGCAACTTCAGGGCGACTTCACCGGGAAGACGAAAGGAAGGGGTGGAAGATATCCGCCGAATCGGCGCGTGGAAGGACAGGTCCGGCGCGTGCACGTGCATCTGCCCTTGCATACCGTGGGCGCATTCGGAACCATGGACCCCGCGCAGCCTCGTACTCGATCGTGGCGCGGCGGCGCAGCACCCTTGGCAGCACCTCTAGCACCACGCCGTCGCACCACAGCCGCGATTCGCCGCGATTCCCGGGAGTGCCTCGCATGGGGACGAATGGATCGACCATGCTCGAGCCGCTACGGCAGGGGCTTCCTCCGATCGATCCCAAGACCGTCTCCAACTCGGCCTCCTGCGCCCTCCCGCCTCGCTACGAAGCGGTACGCGGCGCGCGGAAGTTCACCCAGTCGACGCTCACCACATGGGATCTCGCCGACCGCTTCGACGATGTCGCCCTGGTCGTCTCCGAGCTCGTCACCAACGCGCTGCGCCACGCGATGCCCTCGGACCCGCCCCAGGACGAGGGCCGGGGCACACCCGTGCGGCTCCACCTGATGCGCTGGACCGGCCGTCTGGTGTGCGCGGTGCGTGACCCGAGCCATCAGGGTCCCGAGGCGCGTGAGGCCGAGGGCGACTGCGCGTCGGAGTCGGGACGAGGGCTGTTCCTGGTCGACTCCTTCAGCGACAGCTGGGGCTGGCACCCGCTGGCGGGGGCGCTCCACGGCAAGGTCGTCTGGGCGCTCTTCCGACTGGGGCCGGAATAGCGGCGCGGCAGCGCCACGGCGCCCGCGCACGGACTTCGCGCAACGGCCCCGGCAGTCGCCGGGGCCACCGGCCGAGGGTGCGCGGATCGACGGTTCCGGCGCGGCCCCGGGGGCTGGGGAACACCCGCACCGCTCTTCGGTGACCCGGGGGCCGGTGGTCCTCCGGCCGCCTGCCGCCCGACGCCGAAGCCCCTGATGCCGAGGCATCCGGTCGCGCCCGCCCGCCGAGGACCTTCCACCACCCCCGGCACGGCCCGCGCCTCTCGGCTCCGGTGCGGCCCGTGCGGGCGCCCGTGCGTCCTCCCGTGCGCGAACCGCCGCGCCGCCTCACACCAGGTGGTCGAACTCCCCGTCCTTGACGCCGAGGAGCAGTGCCTCTATCTCGGCGGGCGTGTAGACGAGCGCCGGCCCGTCCGGGTGCCGGGAGTTGCGGACCGCCACGTTCCCACCGGGCAGTTTGGCGAACTCCACGCAGGATCCCTGGGAGTTGCTGTGCCTGCTCTTCTGCCAGACGACACCTTCCAGCTCGGTGGCCGCCATGCCGTTGTACGCACGATGCGCGTGATGCATTGGGAGCTCCCGAGTTGCTTGTTGCAGGTGTCAACTTCCTCGGATCATAGCTGTGTTCATATGTCGATGCATGAGCAGATGCACGTGCACGCGGGGTGCTGTGTCGACTACGCGACACAGCGTGCGTACGGCCTACCGGCGGGTACGGCGAGCGCGCCACTGACCGGGCCTCGTCGGCCGGCTTGGCGAACCGCTCGCCTGCCGCCGGTCCGCCGTCCCGGCCACCCTACGACTTTCGATCTTGCTCCGGCGCGGGGGACGCCCGGCCGGCGGACGCCCCGGACACCGGCTCCCGAGCCGGCACCCGGTGTCGCCGGCCGACCGTCGATACCGGCATCCCCCTGTAAGGACGCGGCAGCCGTCACGCCGGTTCACCCACGGCGCCGCCGGCGGCGGTTTCGCTCACCGCACCGAACGGCCCCGGTCCGCTCACTCCCCCCGGGACACCCGCGGGCGGCCCCGGTCCAGGCCCGCCCGGTTCGCCGCCGTCGTGCCGTGCGTCCAGCCCGCCTCGTCCCAGGCCGCCCGGACCCGGGTCGTCCGGGTCTCCGGGAACATCTCGTCCGCGCGCGCGGTGACCGCGACATCGCGCGAGGCGAGGACGGGCAGCAGTGTCGGCGCCTCGGCCGCCACGCGCCGCGAGGTACTGGCCAGCCGGGCACCGAGCCGGTTCGCGTAGGCCAGGAGGAAGGACTGCCGGAAGGACTTCGTGCGCTTCCGGCCGCCCTTCCGTTGTTCCGCCTCCGCTCGGGTCATCGCCGCCATCCCCTGGACCAGGAGCGAGGCGTAGAGCAGCTCCACCGGTCCCAGGTCCGCCTCGAAGCCGACCACCGTCGAGAAGCCGTACGTCTCGTTCCACACCGCCCGGCAGTGGTTCGCGGTCGCCACCGCGTCCAGCAGGATCGCCTGCGCCTGCTCGTACGGCGGCTCCACGCCGATCCGTACGGCCCCGGGCGTCGCTCCCGCCGTCCTCGGCGCGCCGCCCTGCGTCGCCACCCCGTCCAGGCTGTGCCGGGCCATCAGCTCCTGCGCCTTGGCCGCCAGCGCCTCCGCCTCCTCCGGGTAACCGGTCGCCTCGGCCTTGGCGAGCAGGGCTCGGATCCGGGTCAGCATCCGCGGTTCGCCCACCGCCGCGGGGGGCAGCGGCGCGTCACCCGGCACGGGCCCCACCGGGTCCAGGGACGGCAGCCTGACCAGGAGGCGGTACAGCTCCAGGACCGCCGTGGCGTACGAGAAGCGGTCCGCTCGCCAGGCACGGGTGTCCAGTGCGGCGATCTGCGCGGCCCACCGGTCGGGCAGCCGCTCGTAACCGGCCGTCTCGGCCTCGATCAGCGCCCCGAGCAGCCGCAGGTGCGGTTCCTCGAGATCACGCCTCGCCAGCCGCGCGACATCCGCGGGCTGCCAGCCGCGCTCCCAGGCCCGCCGAACGAACTCCACTCCGCGCCGGGACAGTTCGGCGTCGGCCGCCGGGTCGGCGGCGAGCAGGGACGCCGCCGCGTCGAGCGCGGCCACCTCGTCGGTGTACAGGGCGGCCCCGAAGGCTTCCTCGACCGTGCTCACGTCTGCTGGGCGTCCCATTCCGCACGGGCCCGCCCGATCACCTCGCGATGGTCGAGCGACCAGTCGATCAGCTGCTTGATCAGGTGCGTCAGGCTGTGCCGGGTCTCCGTCAGCGCGTACTCCACCTGCGGCGGAACCGTCGGGTACACCGTCCGCGTCACGAGCCCGTCCCGTTCCAGGCGGCGCAGGGTGAGCGTCAGCATCCGCTGCGAGATGCCGCGGACCAGCCGCTGGAGCTCCTTGAACCGTCTCGCACCCGCGGCCGGCTCGACGACCACGTGCACGGTCCACCTGTCGCCGAGCCGGTCCTGCACCTCGCGTACGCCGCACTCGTCCGCGCGGCTGACGACGGGCTCGGTGGTTACCTCCGTGTGCCCCACTGACACGAATGTGCCTCCTTCCGGGTTCCGTGGCCTCCCACCATGCTGGCAGGCGTCACCACCCACCCACACCATCAGGGGGAACCATGTTGCTCGTGACCGGTGTCTCCGGCGCACTCGGACGGCTCGTCGCGGAGCGACTCGCGGGCCGGGACGACGTCGTCCTCGGCACCCGCGCCGGACTGCCCGGAACCCGCCGGGTCGACTTCGACGAGCCCGGCACGCTCGCGGCGGCCTTCACCACGGTGGCCGGGACCGGTCGCGCGACGGCGGCGCACCGGAGCGCCCGGTGGCGGGCGGGTGGGCGTCCGGGAAGGCGCGCCTTCCGCTCCCCGGTACCGTCGACCGGACATCCAGCCGTCCACAGCCTGTGGATATCGAGTGGTGACGCCCACCCGGGGAGCCCGCCCGGCCCCGGCCCCCGGCGCCGGTCCCCCGCCCAAGACCACCGACCGCCCCGGCACCGGCCGCGACGGCCCCGCGACAGGAGCGGGTGCCCGCCGCCGAGCGGGGTGTGCCGACGGTCGAGCCGACCCGGTGGCCTTCCTCCCCGCGTGCGCGCGGCACGCCGAGCGGCGATCGTGGACGGGCGGGGCGGCGACCGGGGTCGGAGCCAGGCCGCCGCCCCGCCCGTGGCTCCGCGCCGGTCCGGCACGGGCGCGGGACCAGCCCGCGGCGCACATGGCCCCGCCCGTCGCCGGGTGCCTGACCCTCGCCGCCTCCGTCAGCGGTGGCGTTGTCGGCGGCGGCTGACAGACTCGCGTCCATGAGCGAGAGGTGGGCGCTGGCCGGTGACACGGAGGGTGACGGAGCACGACTCGTCCCCCTCGGTCCCGACGGTCTGCCCGTCGGGACCGTCGTCCACGAGCCCGACCTCGTCGCCGCCGTCCGCTCGAGGCCCGACGTCACGCGCTGGGTCTGGCGGTCGACCGCCGAGGTGTATCCCCGCCTCCTGGCCGCCGGGGTGCGTGTCGAGCGGTGCTACGACGTCGAGATCGCCGAACAGCTCCTCCTCGGGCACGAGGGCCGGCTCGGCGAACCCCGTTCCGCGGCGGCAGCCCTGGCTCGCCTGCGGAACACGCCCGTACCGCCCGATCCGCCCCCGCGCGCCGCCGCGCCCGGTTCACAGGACTCCCTGTTCGAGCCCGCGCCGTCCGCCGGGATCTCCTTCGAGGGCCTGCTGGAGGTCTACGCCGAACAGCGGCGCCGGCACGACCGCGCCGAACACCCCGGCAGAATGCGGCTGCTGACCGCGGCCGAGTCCGCCGGGATGCTCGTCGCCGCGGAGATGCACCGCGCCGGCCTGCCCTGGCGGGCCGATGCGCACCGGGAGGTGCTGCACGGCCTGCTCGGCGAGCGGTACGCCGGAGGCGGCGAGCCCCGCAGGCTGGCCGAACTCGCCGACGAGGTGTCCGCCGCCTTCGGCCACCGCGTCCGCCCCGACCTGCCCGCCGACGTCGTCCGGGCCTTCGCGCGCGCCGGGATCCGCGTGCGGTCCACCCGCCGCTGGGAGCTGGAGGGCATCGACCACCCGGCCGTCGCCCCCCTGGTCTCGTACAAGAAGCTGTACCGGATCTGGACCGCCCACGGCTGGTCCTGGCTCCAGGACTGGGTGCACGACGGCCGCTTCCGCCCCGAGTACCTGCCCGGCGGCACGGTCACGGGGCGCTGGACCACCAACGGCGGCGGCGCCCTCCAGATCCCCAAGGTGATCCGGCAGGCCGTCGTCGCCGACGAGGGCTGGCGGCTCGTCGTCGCGGACGCCGACCAGATGGAGCCCCGGGTCCTGGCCGCGATCTCCCACGACCCGGGCCTGATGGAGGTCGCCGCACACCCCGACGACCTCTATACCCGACTGTCCGACCGGGCCTTCTCCGGCGACCGGGAGCACGCCAAGATCGCCCTGCTCGGCGCGATCTACGGCCAGACCAGCGGCGACGGCCTGAAGAACCTCGCCGCGCTGCGCCGCCGCTTCCCCCGGGCCGTGGCCTACGTCGACGACGCGGCGAAGGCGGGCGAGGAGGGCCGGCTCGTGCGGACCTGGCTGGGGCGCACCAGCCCGCGTGCCGTCGGCGGCGGCGAGGACAACGAGAACGACGAGGCGGGCATCCCTCAGGGGTCCGGCCCGGGAGAAGACGGCTCCGAGGCCGCGGGAAGCGGGTACACCGCCGGATACGCGTCCTCCGACGCCCGTGCGCGCGGCCGTTTCACCCGGAACTTCGTGGTGCAGGGCAGCGCCGCGGACTGGGCCCTGCTGATGCTCGCCGCGCTCCGCCGGTCCCTCTGGGCGATGCGGGCCGAGCTGGTCTTCTTCCAGCACGACGAGGTGATCGTGCACTGCCCGGCCGAGGAGGCGGAGGCGGTCACGGCGGCGATCGGCGCGGCCGGAGACGAAGCGGCCCTGATCGCCTTCGGACGGACCCCCGTGCGCTTCCCTTTCACGACGTCGACGGTCGAGCGCTACTCCGACGCCGCCTAGAGGCGTCCTGAAGATCTTGAAATCGTGCCCGGCTTGCGGCAATTCATACCGATTGACATTTACTGGCGATCCGGGGTGAGTCGGGCGGCCGAAGCAAGGTCTTCATCGGTCTTCCAGCGCCGGAGTCCGGGCGCGAGGGGTCGGCGGACGCTTTCGGACGAGTTCATGAGTCGCGAGCATCCAAAACCACTCGAAACGGGGTAATCATGGAGTATGAACGCTTTTCTCGCGGATTCCGCAGGGGGCGCGACACTGGCCGGTGTCTGGCAATCGGGCCTGGGCCAGCTCCTCGGCGGTCTGATCATCGTCGCCGTACTGATCGGTGGGGTCTACCTGGGCTTCCGGGTCAGGGACAAGGAATCACCGACACCCAAGCCGGAGGAACAACCGCACCGCCCGGAGACCGACGCGCTCCCCGGTGAGATGTCCGAGTACCGCCGTCCCGCGGAGATGCCGCAGACCGACGGCGAACACCGGCTCATGCCGTACCAGCTCAAGGAATCGGGCTCGGAGACCTCACCCGAGCCACCGACCGAGGAGAAGCGGAAGTGGGGCGGCATCAGCAGCGGCGGCTTCGGCAGCGGCGGCACGGGCCACGGCGACTGACGCCGGTACGGCCCCCGCCCGGCCATGGGCGGGGGCCGACACCCACTCCGCTCACGTGTCGCCCACGCGAGTCGCCCGTCCGCCCGGCCTCCACGCCACGCGCCGACCGCCCGTCCGGTCCTGGCACCGGCACCGAACCCCGCTGAGGGCCGGTACCGGCCCTCAGGTCGCACAGACGTCTGAGTAGGCTCGTCCTCGCTCATCACAGACCGGGGGGAGACCGCACGTGGAACGTCTGCGCGAGGACGACCCTCCCTGGACCGGACCACACCGCACGCTGGCCCGGCTCGCCCCGGAGTCCGAACAGGCCGTACCGGAACGCCTCTTCATCAGCCGCGGCGCCGACGGCGACCGCACCTCCCTCGTCCGCCTTCCGCTCGCCGGAGCGGACCCCGCCCGCTGGACCGTCGAGGCGGAGGACGCCCGCCGCCTCTCGATCCCGGGGTTCCTCACGGTCGAGGAGGTCGGCGGCCCGGGTGACCTGCGCTGGTGCGCGACACCGTACGTCCCGGCACTCCCCCTGCCCGCCGTCCTGCGGGCCCACGGCGGTCCGCTGCCCGAGCCCGTCGTGCGGGCACTGGGCACCGCCCTCGCCGGGACGCTGGCCGCTGCCCACGCCCACGGCGTGACGCACGCGGGTCTCTCCCCGGCAGCCGTCCTGCTCACCACCGAAGGCCCCCGCCTCAGTTGCTTCGGGGCCGTGCGGGCCGCCGCCCCCGACGGTGAGCACCGCAGCGGACTGCCGGGACTGGACTCCGGCAGCCTCGCCCCGGAGCAGGCATCCGGCGGACGGCCACGCCCCCTGGGAGACGTGTACGCCCTGGGCGCGGTACTCGCCCAGGCGAGCACCGGCCACACCGTGCCCGAAAGCCGGGAACTGCCCCCCTCGCTGCGCGCCGTGATCTCGGCATGCCTCGCCCGTGATCCCGCGAGACGCCCCCAGGCGCACGAGGTCCTCACCCACCTGGCGCACGGCGCGAGTACGGCGACGCCTCCGCCGACGCATCCGCCCACCGCCCTGGACACGGTCGCTCCGATTCCGCTGCCGGCAGCCGTGATCGCCGCGCTGGCACGCCAGTCGGCGCGGGTCCTCGCCGCCGAACTCCCCTCCCCCGCCGCTCTGGACTGATGGCCGATGTTCTCCCCGCTCACCCATGACGACCCGCACGGCCTCGGCCCGTACCGCCTCATCGCCCGCCTGGGCAGCGGCGGCATGGGCACCGTCTACCTCGCCCGCTCGGCCACAGGCCGTACGGCGGCGCTGAAGACGATGCACGCCCACGTCGCCGCCGACCCCGCCGGCCGCACCCGCTTCCGCCTGGAGGTGGACGCGGCCCGCGTCATCGGCCCCGTCCACGGCGCCCGCGTCTTCGACGCCGACCCGCTCGCCGAAACTCCCTGGCTGGCCACCGAGTACGTGCTCGGCCCGTCCCTCGACCACGCGGTCTCCGTCGCGGGGCCACTCCCCGAGCCGGCGGTCCGCGCGATGGGGGCCCTGCTGTGCACGGCACTGGCCCAGCTCCATGCCTCGGAGGTCGTCCACCGCGACCTCAAACCATCCAACATCATGATCACCGCGGACGGTCCCAAGGTCATCGACTTCGGCATCGCCCGCGCCATCGGCGACGACCGCCTCACCCGCACCGGTACCGTCGCGGGCACGCCCGCCTTCATGTCCCCCGAACAGGCGACCGGCCAGGAACACACCTCCGCCGGCGACGTGTTCGCCGTCGCCGGGGTCCTCACCTACGCGGCCACCGGCCGGGGGCCCTTCGGTACCGGACAGCACGCCGACCTCCTCTACCGCGTCCGCTACGCCGAACCCGACCTCACCGGAGTCCCCGCGGCCCTGGTCCCGGTCCTGACCCGCTGCCTCGGCAAGAACCCCGCCGACCGCCCCACCACCGGCGAACTCGCCGACCGACTGCACCACGGACAGGGCGACTTCTCCGCCCATCTCCCCGAACCCCTGCTCCTGGAGATCGCCCGCCGCTCCGGCGGCGTCTGGCGCGCCCGGCCGCACCGCCTTCCGGCGCCCGCCGACCCCGCCGACCCCGCCGACGCCGAGACCTCTCCCGGCGGCGAGCCGACGCCCTCGTCCGCGCTCTCCCGCCGCAAGCTCTTCGCGCTCGGGGGGAGTTCGGTACTCGGCGCGGCGGTGGCCGGAGCCGGAGCCTGGGCCTGGCTGGGCCGTCCGGGCGGCACCCGTTCGGACGGCTCCGGCAGCACGTCACCGGCCCCGTCACCGGAGAAACCCGCCTGGGACCTCCTCTGGCAGGTACAGACCCGCTACACGGACCCTCTCACCCTCCCCGCCCCGCTCGTCCTCGACGGACTGCTCCTCGTGGGGGAGTACGGCGTCAAGGGCCTGGACCCCGCGACGGGCGAGGCCAAGTGGCCCGATTCCGAGGTCTGGTTCATGCGCCGCACGGCCACGGACGGCAAGAAGCTCTACGCCGTCGACTACACCCTCGAAGAGACCGATCCCCTCACCGTCGCCACGGTCGACCGGGACACCGGAAAGATCGACGCCCCGTTCGGCGAACTCGAGGACCTGCGAGCGATTCTCTACGGTACCCAACTGCTCTGCGCGACGAGCGAGGCCGTCTTCCTGGCCGCGGGACGGGGTCCCCAGGCGAAGACCGGCTTCCACCGGGACCAGACATGGTTCCTGCTGGCCGTCGACACCCGCACGGGCAGCAAGCTCTGGGAGGTTCCGCTCCCCGCCCGCCCCCACTCCTCCGAGCGCCTGCACTTCCTCTCCGCCCGGGCCGTGGGCGCGTACCTCGTCCTCGTCCAGCAGTCCGCGGACGGAGAACCACGCCTCGTCGTCCACGACGCACGGACGGGCAAGGCACTCTGGAACCGGCCGCTCGGCGGCGAGCAGCCGGTTCTCAGCCGGGCGCATCTGGCCGTGGACGGCCGGTACGTGTATCCGGCGGCGGGTGAACTCGTCGCGCTCGGCCTCGCCGACGGCGAGGAGGGCTGGCGTTTCGAGGGGCGGACTCCGGGAGCCCGGTTCAGCCCCGCGACCGTCGACGACGGTGTGGTGTACGCGGTGGAGGAAGGCCGCGGAACGGTCGCGCTCGACGCCGCGAACGGCCGGCAGCGATGGGCGGAGAAGAGTCGCGCGGTCACCGCCGAGGACCTCGACACGCCCCCCGTGGCCGGGATCGCGTACGTGTACAGCAAGGCGTCCTCCGGGATGGTGGCCGTGGACATCCGCACCGGCACCCTGTCCCGCCCCTTCAAGGCCGCCAGGGCACGGTACTTCGCCCACAGGTCCGCCGAGCGGCTCATCGCCATCGGCGACGAGTACACCGCCGCGTACCCCCTCGCCTGAGCTCACAGAAAGCCTCACACGCCATGAAGCCCCTGGAATCCGGAGACCCGATCCGACTGGGCCCGTACCGCGTCCACTCCGTGCTCGGCGAAGGCGGCATGGGCAAGGTCTACGTCGGCCAGGACGGCGAAGGGCGCGCGGCCGCCGTCAAGGTGCTGCACCCCCACCTGACGCACGACGCGGACCTCACCCGTCGGTTCGTCCGCGAGGCACAGATGGCCAGGGCGGTCACGGCCGGGACGGTGGCCCGGGTCCTGGACGCCCAGACGGAGGGCGGCCGTCCCTGGATCGCCACCGAGTTCCTGCCCGGCCCCACCCTCGCGGAGGCCGTCCAGGCCCACGGGGCACTCGACGAGGCGTCGGTACGGGCACTGGCGGCGGCGCTCGCCCGCGCGCTGCGGGACATACACGCCGCCGGACTCGTCCACCGCGACCTGAAGCCCGCCAACATCGTGCTCACCGCGACCGGCCCCCGGGTCATCGACTTCGGCATCGCCCGCCCCGAACACGGCCTCACCCTCACCACCACCGGCCAGGTCCCGGTCACCCCCGGTTACGGCGCGCCCGAGCAGGTGCTCGGACAGCGTGTCGGTGCGGCGGCCGACGTCTTCTCCCTCGGCGCCGTCCTGGTGTTCGCGGCGAGCGGGCGGCACGCGTACGAGGGCGCGCATGTCGCCGCCGTACAGTACGAGGTCGTCCACGGCGCACCGCGCCTCGACCGCGTACCGCCTGCGCTCCGGCCGCTGATCGGCCCGTGCCTCGCCAAGGACCCGGCGGCGCGGCCCCTGCCCGCCGCGGTCCTCCAGGCGGCGGCCCCGCCCCACGGCGCGGAACGCGTCTGGCGGAAGGGGCCGATCGCACAGGACATCACCACCCGCGAACACCACCTCCACCAGCTGACCACCACGGCGGGCGCCGTCGCACCGCGTCCGCTCACCCGGCGTCGGCTGCTCACCGGCCTCGCGGCCGGCGGAACCGTACTCGCGGCCGGTGGCGGGGCCGCCGCCTGGTGGTACGGGAAGGGCGGCGGCCCCTTCGACATACCGGAGGCCGTACCGACTCCGAAGGCGCGCGTCCTGGACGCGAAGAACGGCGACTACGTCCTCGGCGAGGCGCCCGAACCGCTCTGGAAGGTCCCGTCCGCGCTCGCCGAGGAGGCGACGGCGCCGTTGCCCGTGCGGGACGTCCTGATCGTCGCGGCGCCGAAGGGCGGCATCGCCGCGCGCAGCGTCGTCGACGGCTCGGTCCGCTGGTCGGCGCCTGACGTGGTGGCCGCCGGTCGCTATCTGTCCCTCTCCGACCGGTTGGTGGCGGCCGTGGACCGGGACGGCACGCTCGTCACGTTCGTCGCCTCGACCGGCGAGCCCAAATGGACGTCCCCCGCACGGGCCGCCTCGCTGCTCGCCGCGGACGCCGAAGCGGTCTACGCGATCACCGAGGACGGCCGGGTGAGCGCCGTGAACCGGTCCGACGCCAAGGTCCGCTGGACCGCGCGGGTCGACGCGGACCTCGGCGAGAAGGCGGCGTCACGCGGCCTGGCCGCGCGGCGCCGGCTGGTCATCACGGCCGCGGACGGTTCCGTGATCGCCCTGGACACCGCCGACGGCCGAAAGATCTGGCAGCAGCGGAAGCTGACCGTATCGGGCCGGGCCCAGGCCGCCGAGTCGGACGGCACTCTGTGCGTGGCGGGCAAGCAACTGTTCGCCTTCGGCCTCGTCGGCGGCGAGGAACTCTGGTCGACCGACAGCCCGGCACTGCCCAACGGCGATCCGGCCTTCTGGAGTTCCCCGACGTTCGACGGCCCGGCCGTGTACGCGACCGAGGTCATCTTCCCCGTCCAGCTCGACATCCGGACGGGAAAGGCCACCGACTGGCGCTACAGCGGGCTCCTCGAATGCGACGCGGGCAGCCCCCTCGTGCTGCAGGGCAGTGGGCTCTGGTCGGTGGCCGCCAACGAGAAGCAGGCGGCGATCCAGGCCCTGGACCTGTCCGCCGCGTCCCGCCCGACGTGGACGTTCCCGATGCTGGAGAACCGTGACCGCTACTGGCTCACGGGCGACGCGAACCGGGTCTTCGTCCTTGACGGCACGTCACTCAGTGCCCTGCCCGTGTTCTGACCGACCGCGCCCCGGCCAGAAGACGCGACAGCACGGCCGCGTCCAGGCCGGCCACCCGCAACGCGCGATCCGGCGGCTCGGGTCGCGGGCTGGTACACGACGACATCCGGGCACCGACTCGTGAGCGGAACGTCCTGGAGACAGACGTCGAAGTCGGTATCGGCGTTCCAGTCAGGTCCCGCGGCCTCCTCCTCCCGCTGAACTCAGCGCACCGTCCCAGCCCCCCCGGCACACCGGACGCCAGAACAGCCGGCGCGCGCTTCGGCCGTCCAGCAGGCCCGGCTCACCGACGCCACCGCAACCCACGACCCGATGGCCGCCCGGCTCGCCACCGCGAGCACGGAGCACCGCCGTGCATTCGGCCTGCGCCGCTGCTTCCGCTCTGCCGCGACGGGCCGCTCACCGGCGACCACCGGCGGGCGAGACCCGTGTCCACGGGTTGACAGCCCCGTCGCTCCCGCATGCTCACGCACGAGGTATCGGACCCCCGCTGCCGCATGTCCGCTCAGGTAAGGGGCATGAAAAAGCCCCAGGTCACGGCGAGTGAGTCCTGGGGCTGATCCGAGCCGCCTTCGGGATTCGAACCCGAGACCTACGCATTACGAGGCCGACAGCGATCGTGCCGGGCTGTGCCATGGGATCGTGACAGATCCCGTTTCCCCAGATCACAGCACATGTCGCGGTCCCGCTGTGCGTGCCCAGTGCCGCACCGTCCAAAGGCGTCCGCGCTCCCCTCGCGCTCCCCTGACCGCCTTCGGTGGCGGTCTGACAGCGGACAGCTGTCGGAATGCGCGCCGCGGAGCCGCCTGTGTGGTTCCGACAACTCCGGGCATCCAGTTCCGCCCCGGCGACCGCATCCGCGTCGTCGACGTCCACACCTCGCCCCGCGGCAAGCGCGTCAGCCGAGGTCGGACAGGAGTTCGGGTAGCAGTCGTTCCTCCATGACCGCCTGGCCCGACTCGCTCAGTGCGGAAGCGAGGGAGGGGTCCCAGGGGCTGGCGGCGGGCGATCCGGCCAGCCCCGTGGACTCGCCCCGTTCCAGGGCGCCCCGGTAGTCGGCCGCGGTCATGCGCCAGGGACGGGCACCGTGCCGCTCCAGGGCGGCGGCGGTGATCCGCAGGCCGGTCCAGTCGAAGTCCGCGCGCCAGTGCAGGCGGGCGCCGGCGCGGGCCGCGGCGGCGAGGAGCCTATGGCAGGCGGCGGAGGGAACGCCTTCGGTGCAGACCAGGGCCGCGGCGCGGTCGGCGAGTTCGGCGGCGGCGGCGCGCAGGACGGCCGGGTTCTCGCAGACGTGGATCTCGCGGGCGGCGGGCACGACGTCGGCGCTGGTCAGCTGGTGGAGCGTGAGGCGGAAGGGGATGCCGAAGCCGGTGGCGTCGCGCAGCCAGTCGCAGACCGTGTCGTCGCCCATGGCGCCGACGTTGAGGACGAGGACCTGGCTGGCGAGGTCGTCGGCGACGGCTCCGGCGCCTTCCCACAGGGCGCGGCGCCCCGCCCGGTCCTGGGGAACCCGGACCGGCGGCCCGCCGTCGGCCGCGGCGCGCTGGGCGAGGGCGCGCAGCACGAGTTGTTCGAGCGGGCCGCCCGGGACCAGGGCCTTGGTGTCCCCCGTGGTCCACTCCGCGAGGACGGGCAGGGGAAGCGGGCCCCGGCCGCCGTCGCCGCGTGTTCCGGGCAGGTCCGGTAGATCCGGTAGGTCCGGCAACTCCAGTACCTCCAGCACACGGACGGCCGCCGCCAGCAGGGCGCCGTCGCCACGCCGCACGAGGCGGGTGAGGGTGCCGTCGGCGGTGACCCTCTCCAACCAGGCCGGGTACCAGTCCCGGCCGACCAGGGGTGAGGCGTGGGCCGCTTCGAGAACTCGGGCACGGGCGGCCGCCTCGTCGGCGCGCTCGGCCGGCCGGTCGCGCAGCGGGCCGCGCAGAGCGCCCAGGGTCTGGAGCAGGCCGGTGCCGTACCGGTCGTACAGGTAGGTGTCGAGGTCGGAGAGGGGAATGGTGAGACGTCTGACGGTCTCGGGGCGATAGCGGCCGGTGACGCCGATGACCGTACGGCGTTCGGCTTCGGTGGGCGCGGTGAGGCCGATGTCGCCGTCGAGGGCTCCTCCGGTGCGCTCAAGCCGGCGCCGGGCGGCGGCGATCAGGCGCCGCCAGCCCTCGCCGGCCAGTTCGGCGTACGACGGCGGGGGTGTCGCACCGCTCGGCTCGGAGCGTGGAGGCGAACCCGCGACCGGACCCGATGGGTCTGCCGCCACGTTCTCAGCCGCCGACAAGCCGGGCCTCCCGGTGTACGCAGCGGGTGCCCGGTGAGCCGAGTGCGGCGCTCAGGGTGCCGGTGTCGTCGGCGTGCAGACGCTCGCCGTCCCACAGGAGCAGCAGCGCGGAGACGGTGTGGTCCACGGCGGAGTGCGCGAGGTCGTAGTGGGCAGCGGCGCCGACCGCGGCGTGCACGGCCCACAGGTCGTACCCGGTCATGAACAGGTCGAGGTCGAACTGGGCGGCCAGCGACATCAGTTCGCCGCGCCCTGTGTCGTCGACGCCCGCGAACGCCTCGTCGAGGGCGAGCAGGCGCGGGGCGTCGGAGTGGGCGGAGTTGAGCATGGCATGGGCGGCGGCGAACAGCGGCAGGTGCAGGGAGACGGACTGTTCGCCGCCGGACAGCCGACTGTGCCGGGCGCGGGTGAGGCGCTCCTCGTCCTTGCCGGGGCGGACCAGCTGGAAGGCGAACTGCCGCCAGCGCCGGTAGTCCAGGACCTCGGCGAGCAGCTGCCGGTAGGGGGTCTCGCGCTGCCGGGCGCGGGAGTTCTTGATCTGCGCGGCGAAGTGGGTGCGCATCCGGGCGAGCTTGTCCGGGCCGAGGCGGGCGGCGTCGGCGTCCAGGAGGGCGCAGACGGCCCGCTGTTCGTCGTCGAGGGTGTCGGCGAGCAGCCAGCTCACCCCGACGGTGGTACCCGAGGACATGCGGCGTTCACGCATGTCGGTGTTCATACGGCGGATGAGGTCGCGGGCGTCCACGGTGCGGTCGTGGATCTGCTGGGCGAGGCGGGTGAGCAGGGCGTCCTCAAGGATCCGCTGTTCGGAATCCGAGAGGAGTTCGGCCTGGTCCCGGCGGTGTGCGGCAATCTTCTCGGCGAACGAGGCGATCGGCAGCGGGCCCTGTTCGTCGGCGACGGACACCACGATCACTCCGCTGGAGCTGTCCCAGGCGGGCTGGTAGTCCTGTCCGGCGGCGGCGAGCTGGGCGTGCAGGTCCTCCAGCGCCGTGGTGAGGCGGGTGACTGACTGCTTGACGCTGGACTCGGTGGGGGTCAGGTCGCGGGTGGCGGTCAGGATCGCCTCGTGGACGGCCACGGCGGCGGCGGGCAGTCCCGCGCCGGTCCAGTCGGCCTCCTGGGCGGGCCAGGCGAGACCCGGCGGGCAGCGCAGGAGGTCGAGGAGTTCGCGGGCCGCGTACGGGGCGAGGCCGCGGGCGGTGTCCTGCTCCTCGGCGGCGGCGACCCGCAGAGCGTCGACGGCGGCGGTACGCCGGGCCTCGGCGGCGGCCAGGTGCCCGATCGCCTCGTCCCTGGCCCTGCGGGCCGCCTCCGCCTCGCGCGTGGCTGCCTCCAGGCTGTTCTCGGTCTCCTCGACACGGGCCATGACGTGCCGAGCCTCGGCGCCGACGGCCTCGCGCAGGGCCTGGAGTCCGGCGTCCTCCTCGGCGTGGCGGCGGCGGGCCGCCTGTTCGGCTTCGGCGGCCCTCTCCTCGTCCTCGGCGGTCACGGTGAGCCGCTCGGCGGCCGAGGCGGCGGTCTCGTTCTGCCGGGCGTGCTCGCGCCTGCGGGTGGCCAGTTCTGCCGCCGCCTGCTCGAAGGAACGGGTCGCGGACTCGGTGTCGTCCGCGCCGACGGCGGTGACGCCGTGCTCCGACTCGGCCCGGTGCAGGGCGCGTTCGGCGACCGCGCAGGCCGCCTGCGCCTCGTCGTGGACCGACTGGGCGGCATCCTGGGCCTCGCGGGTGGCGCGCAGGGCGGCGACCGCCCGGTCCAGGGCGCGCAGGTGCGGGGTGAGGACGGCGGTACGGGGAAGGGCGGCGCGGGCGGTGTCGTACTCCTCAAGGGCCCGCGCGCAGCCGGCCACGGCCCGCGCCAGCTCGTCGAGCTGGGCGCCGAGTTCGGCCAGGAGAGCGTCGCAGGCGGCGATGCGGGCGGCGCGGCGGCGCTCGCGGGCGGTGGCGCCGACGTACTCCGCGTGCGGTTTGGTGTGGGCGCCGACGAGGATCCCGGCGGCGTAGCGGCCGTCCGGGCAGATGGCGGTGGCGGTGGCGGTGCTGGAGTCGCTCACCGTGTCGGCGACGGCGACCGACCTGAGTACGGCGGTGATCCTCGCGGACGGGATCGCGGTACCGGTCTCGGGACGCAGCAGGTCGGCGAGGCTGGGTCCGTCGACGGGGGCGGTGGCGCGCAGGTATCCGTCGCCGGCGGCGGCGGTCACGGGCCGGTCCTCGGCGGTGACGAGCGCGTCGAGGATGCCGGACGCCTCCAGGGCCGCTTCGACGCCCGCGCGCCCCGCGTCGTCGAGGTGGTCGGCGAAGTCGACCAGGCGCCACAGGGGCACGGCCGATCTCTCCCTGGTCTCCCCGGTCTCCCCGCGCGGTGCGGTTCGGCCGCGGGCGGCGGGCGGGGCGTCGTCGTGTTCGGCGGCGATCCGGGTCCGCTCGGCCTCCATCTCGGCCCGGCGGGAGAGCAGCGCGTCGCGCTCGGTGCGCAGGGCGGCCAGGCGGTCGCGCAGGTCCTGGACGGCGGGGGGGACGGCCTCGGCGAACAGGTCGGTGAGCCCGGGGGCCGAAGCCCCCGGGCCGTCCGCCTCGGCGGCCGCGTCGAGGGCCTCGGTCAGACGGTCGGCGGTGTCCGGGGGCAGCAGTTCGCCGTACTGGGCGGTCCACCCCTCAAGCTCCTCCCGCACCTGCCGGTGCGCCGCGACGAGCGCGCCGTGCGCCGTCCGCTCCTCGTGCTCGGCGCCGCGGACCGCGTCCTGGGCGCGTTCCCGCCCGGCGCGGGCCGCCTCGCGGGTCCGCTCGGCGTCCCGCAGGTGCGCCGCGGCGGCCCGTACCGCCCGTACGCCTTCGTGGCGGGCGGCGGCACGGGCCGAGGCGCGTTCGGCGAGGGTCGCGGGGTCCGCGTCAGCGGCGCTCCAGTGGATGCCGGCGCGGTGAGCCTGGTCGGCGAGGGCGGCGGCCGAGGCGCTGACGGCGGTGGCGAGTTCGGCGGCGAGAGAGGCCGCGTGCCCGGCCTCGGCGCGGGCCCGGCCGGTGGCGGCGCCGCGGCGGCGGTGTTCGTCGGCTGCCTGCCGGACGGCCTGCTCGCAGGTACGCACCAGACGTTCCAGATCGGCCAGTTGTTCGACGGCCTGGTAGGCGGCGGAGGAGCGCAGCTGCTCCAGGCGGGCGCGGAGCGCGGCGAGCGCCGCATCGGTCTCGTCGGCCCGGGTGCCGGCCGCCTCCCGCCGGTCGCGGGCCTGGTCGAGCTCCGCCTCCGCCCCGGCGTGGGCGCGCTCACGCTGCTCGCTCTCCCCGCGTCGCGCGCTGAGCCGGTCGGCGGCGACGCGGGCGTTGACCCGCAGGTAGGTCGAGTAGGCGGCGAGGAAGGCCCGGGTGGCCTCGTCGGCGGCGACCAGACCGTCCAGGGTGCGCTGGACGGACTCCATGTCGTCGAAGGAGCGGGCGGCCTCACCGATCAGGTCCTCGTCGAGCGGGCGCAGGCCCTCGGTGAGGGTGTCGGAGAGCTTCGCCGGGTCGAGGTTCTTGGCCAGCTGAGGGCGGCGCAGCGTGAGGATGAGGGTGAGCAGCTGTTCGTAGCGCTCCCGGCCGAGGCCGAAGAGCCGCTGGTCGACGGCGGCCCGGTAGTCGGTGGCCGAGGCGATCAGCTCGGCGCCGAGCGGGGCGAGTTCGGCGGCCAGCTGCTTCTTCGTCAGCGGCCGGTCGTCGTCGGTGAGCAGGGAGAAGTCCTCTCCCACCCGGCCGTCGGCGACGAAGTGCCAGCGGGCGGGGGCGTCCCGGTGTTTCTGGGCGTGCAGGCCGATGCCGCAGGTGACCGCCTGCCCGGTGCTGCGGTGGGTGAACTCGATCCATACGTATCCGAGCGCGCCCTCCTGCCCGCGGAAGAGCAGGTTGGACTTCATGGTGCGGTCCTCGGCGGCGAACGGGTTGAGCCGCTTGGGGTCGATGCGGCCGTCCAGGACGAACGGGAACAGCACCTCCAGGGCCTTGGTCTTGCCCGAGCCGTTGGGGCCGCGCAGCACCAGCCAGCCTCCGGCGAAGGAGAACTCCTCGTCCCGGTAGTCCCACAGGTTGACGATCCCGGCGCGGGTGGGCACGAACCGGGTCTTGAGGTCGGTGGCGGCGGTGCTCACTTAGGCGGGGTCCTTCACATCGTCGGCGGTGTGCGCGCGGGGCTCGGGGACGAGGGCGTCCTGGGAAGCGGCCGGGGCGGGCGCGTCATCGGCCTCAGGCGCGGCGGTACGTACCCGGGTACGGGTCCTGACCTCGGCCGTCACCCCGCGATAGCGGGCCAGGAGCGGCAGCGCGAGGACGCCGCCCTCCACCCGTACGACGAGCGACATGGCGGCCAGCAGGTCCAGCGCCTGGTCGAGCAGCCGGTCGGGGTCGCCGCGCAGGTCGGCGGCGAACCCGGTCCCGTACCGCTCGATGACGTCCTTCATCCGGGCGCGCAGCCAGGAGGCGGTGACGAACGGGTAGCGGGCCTCCGGGGCGGACACGGAGTCGCTCTCCGCGTTCGGTCCGCCATCCGCCTCGTCCCCGTCCGCCCCGCGGTGCGCCGCCCCGGCGTCCGCGCCGGTCGTACCCGCACCCGCCGCACCCGTCGCGATCTCCCCGAACACGCCGTGTGCCGGGAGGGCCAGGTCGATACGGCCGGCCCGGTCCGCGAGGCGTTCGGCGGCGGTCGGCGCGGGCAGCGGCTCGGGCGCGTGCCGCCCGGTGCGCGCCGCTGCCTGACTGATCCGCGAGCCGAGCAGCAGGGCGGCCTGGGCGACGGTGCCACCGCCGGGGAACCGCAGGTCGGACAGGCGTCCCGAGGTGTCCACCAGGGCGATGCCCTCTGCTCGGCGCTCGACGCTCAGACCGGTGAGGCGGGTGAGGTCCTCGGCGAGCGCGGGGGCACGCAGCTGGCCGGTCAGCTCGGGGTCGGTGTCGGCGTAGTAGGCGACCGGGTTCTCCAGGACCAGGCGCCTGGCCCGCCGGGCGGCGGTGAGCCGCTGGGCCCGGCGCCCCTCGGACAGGCTCCGGGCGCCCGCCGAGTCCAGGAGCCCGGTCACCGAGGTGATGTGCTGGAGGACGCGGGTGGGCTGGTGAACGGCGGTGAGCACCTCGCGGTCGACGTCGTAGAGCGCCTCGGCCCGCTCCGGATCCGAGGCCCAGGAGGCGGCCGAGCCGTCGGCGAGCCTCAGGGCACCGCGTTCGGCGAGCCAGCTGACCGCGTCGACGAAGGCGTCCCGGTCGTGCTTGCGGGCGGTGTCCAGGCCAAGACCGTCGATACGGGCCGCGTCGGCGGCGACGGCGTCGGCGAGTTCACCGAGCGCGACCTGGGCTCCGTGCCTGCCGAGGGCGGCCAGAGTGAGGGCGAGATAGGCGTAGCGGCGCCGGTCGAAGGGGCGGCCCGCACGGCTGAGCGCGGGCCGGGTGGCATCGAGCCGGTCCTGCGCGCGCTGGAGGCGGGCGGTGTCGGCGGTGGTGACCAGCCGGTATCCGAGTACGTCCATCAGGTCGGTACGCAGCTGCTCGGCCCAGCGCCGCACGGTCGCCAGCGCGCCGCTGTCCGGGTACACCGGCGTGATCAGCGGATGCCGCAGGACCAGCCGCACGGCCTTCTGGTAGTCGGCCAGTTCCAGGGCCGAGACGTTCTCGGCGACGCGGGTGCTCATCCGGTGACCTCCAGGCGCAGCCCGTCAAGATGCAGATCCCCGCGCACGGTCCGTACCGTGGTGAACGCCTCGCCGGGCCCCGTCGGGACGAGAGTGAGACGTACGCCGTGCGCGGAGCCGGCGGCGGTGGGGCCCGGCACGCCCCGGGTGACCGGCACCCGCGCGGCCAGCGCCACGTCCATCAGGGAGAGCAGGGCGCGGGTCTCGGCCTCGTCGAGGACCCTGCTGTAGGCGCCGTCGAGGGCCAGGGCGGCGGCCGCGCCCCGGCGCTCGGCCTGCTCCCTGATCTGCTCGGCCCGCAGCCGGGCCCGCTCCGCGTCGTTGCGCTCGATACGGCCGGGGCCCTTGAGGGCAGGGGTACGGCCTGACTGCACCAGGGTGCGGGCCAGCTCCACCGGCTCGGCCTCCCACCAAGAGCTACGGCCCGGAATCAGCTCGGGATCCGGATAGGGGACGGCGATGTGCCGGGGCGCGCCGAGCCCGAACACCGCCTGGAACAAAGCGT
Organism: Streptomyces sp. NBC_01216; assembly: GCF_035994945.1. Classification (NCBI taxonomy): domain Bacteria; kingdom Bacillati; phylum Actinomycetota; class Actinomycetes; order Kitasatosporales; family Streptomycetaceae; genus Streptomyces; species Streptomyces sp. NBC_01216. Next base: position 3,911,171 of record NZ_CP108677.1, on the reverse strand, counting down.
GCGCGTCGTCGTCGCTGACGCACGAGGTGAACCACTGGGCGAGGTGGCGCAGCTGGCTCTCCCGGCTGACCCCGCCGCGCCGCGCTTCGGTCACCCGGCGCAGCAGCGCGAGCACGGAACGGATCGCGGTGACCGTGGCGTCCTGCAGCCGCTCGGCCTCGCTGTGCTCACGCTCCCCGAACCAGTGCACGATGCCGCCCCACCGCTGCCGCCAGTCGTCCAGACGGGCGGCCGGGGTCCGGAAGAGTCGCTCGTCGGCCTCCGCGGCGTACTCGACCATCCGGTCCACACCGCTCGCGGCGGCCTTCTCCACCGCCTCGGCGAGCAGCGGCGCGTAACGCCCGAGCTCGGCGGTGAACTCCCGCATGTGCGCGAGCAGCGCGTCCTTGTGCGCGAGGAACACCTCGGGCCGGGTGTCGTTGGTGCGCGCCAGGTCGCCGAGCATCAGATAGAAGCGGGCCGCCCGCTGCGCCATCTCGTTCAGCACGGAGTCCAGGCGGCCCAGCTTGCGGTAGACCTCCTCGGCGTCGCCCGCGGCGTTCGCCTCGGCCAGCGCGGTCAGGTCGGCGAGGATGTCCGGGAAGACCAGACGCGACAGCTGCGCGTCCTCCAGGGCGGCGCCGAGCACGTCCTCCACGGCCCGGTACGCCCGGTAACCGGCCTGGGTGAACTGATACACGTAGTGCCGGTTGCGGTACTCCGCCAGGTTCGCCGCCCGCGTCCCGTCGTAACTGCGGTCGAGCACACGCCACTCGGCGAGCGCGTCGAGCAGCGGCTGTACGTCGCCGACGGCCGCCGCACCGGCGTACTCCCCGGCCATCTGGCGCAGGAGCCCGGACACGTCCGACGCGTTCAGCAACACCTGGTAGTTGGCCCGGCCCCGCTCGAAGGCGCGCAGCAGCCACAAGTAGTCGTGGCGTTTCTCGGCGGCGGCGAAGTGGAAGAGCCGAAGTCGGTCGTCGAGGGTGAAGGCGTCGATCCCGAAGGCCCCTTCTTCCTCAGCATCTGCGGGAACGGCGACGGCCGGCGCGGCCTGCGACGGGGCCAGGGAATCGTGACTCACGAGCGTCGGCGGCTTCCTCGTACGGCGGAACGGACCGGTGGGACACTGCCGGGCCTGACCCCCAGTCTGCCGCCTGAACACCGTGCAGGGGAAACCCTCCTCCCAGCTCTGCCGACGCGGGTAGACTCCGCGCCCTCACAGATCCCGCCCCGGCGCCGGACAGCGGCCCTGACCCCGGGCTGCCTCCTCCGGCCCCGCTCGGGCGGCTCGGCCCTGCCGGACGCCAACAGGCCACACGCAGCCCCGGGCCCGCCTGGGCTGAGCGTGGGAGGCGTCTGGTGACCGTCGCTGAGCACCGGCGGAAGATGCCGGCCGAAGACTTCGAGCGCATCGCCACAGCCGCTGAGCGCGAAGTCCTCCGGATGGAACTCATCCACGGAAGGCTGGGCATCAAACCGGTGCCGGACGGGGACTCCGGCGAGCATCCGGTGGCTGATGGAGCACTGCACGCAGCACCGCCCGTCCTGTGGCTCTTCCCCGAACGTGGCCTGAAGATCGAGCCCGCCGCAAGGGCCACGCGAAGCCGGACGGCGCCCTCCCGGCAAAGGGTGGTTTCGCGGGTCAAGAGTAAGGATGCCCTGTTGCTGGGCGCCGCCCCACCGTCGAGACGGCCAGCGCACCGAATGCATCAAATCGCACCCATCACCACCCGAGAGGGGTACGATTTGATGCATGACGGCCGCGAAAGACCCCAGCCGCTCACAGCGGCTGACTCACCTGCCCCCCACTTTCACCACAGCGCAAGCACACCAGGCGCGGCTCTCCTCTCGCGATCTCGCCACCCTGGTCGGAGAGGGGGCCGTCAACGACCTCTCCCGTGGCGTCTACCGCAAAGCAGACGCACCGGAGACCGCCCACGCCGACCTCCTGGCCGTATGCATCCGGGCGCCCCATGCCGTCATCTGCGGCGAGTCGGCTCTCGCCCTGCATGAGCTGATCGACGACATCCCCACCACCGTGCATATCGCCGTACCCCGCGGCACCCGCCGCCCCACGATCTCCTACCCGCCCACCACTGTCGCCCAGTACACCGCACAGACCTTCGCCCTCGGCATCGAGCCCTTCGAAGCAGCCCCAGGAGAAACCATCCCCGTATACAACGCCGCCCGCAGCGTCGTCGACGCCATGCGCCACCGCCACCGCATCGGCGAGACCCTGGCCCTGTCCGCACTCGGCCGCTACCTGCGGCGCGACGGACGCCGCGCCGCCCGCGAGCTCCAGGACATCGCTCGGGAACTGGACGCGCTGTCCACCATCCGCCCCGCCGTCGAGGCGGTGCTCGCCTGATGCCGAACCCCACCCGCGGCACCACCGCCGGCCGCGTCTACAACGACCTGCGCAACCTGGCCCGCCGCACCAACCGCTCCACCGACGAGATCATGGTCGAGTACGTACTCGAACGGTTCCTCTACCGCCTCGCCATCTCACCCCTCGGCCGCGAACACTTCGTACTCAAGGGCGGCTTGCTGCTCGCCCAGTTCGGGGCTCGCCGCACGACCCGCGACATCGACATCCTCGGCCGTTCCTTCCCCGGCGAGGAAACCGAGATCGTTCGCAGGATCGCGGCCATCGCCGCAACCGAGACCGACGACGGCGTCGCCTTCGACCCGGCGACACTGAAGACCGTACCGATCCGCGAAGAGGACGAGTACCACGGCCTGCGCCTGTCGATGGCCGCCTCCATCGCACGGGCCCGTCTCAAGCTCCAGCTCGACGTCAGCTTCGGCGACCCCGTCACCCCCCGGCCCGCAGACCATCGACTACCCGCAGCAGCTCACCTCGGAGAGCTTCCAGATCCTCGGCTACCCCCTCGCCACTGTCATCGCCGAGAAGCTCACCACCGCCATCTCGCTCGGCGACCTCAACACCCGTGACCGCGACTACGCCGACCTCTACCGCCTGCTCACCCTCAACGACCTCGACGGCCGGGAACTCGCCGCCGCGCTGACCGCCACGGCCACCCACCGAGGCATCACTCTCAAGCCACTCAGCACAGCGATCACCGACCTCGCCGAGCAGCGCCAGAGCTCCTATGCCGCGTGGCGCCGCCGCCAAGGCACTGCCGCAACCGGCCACCCCGAACGCTTCACCGACGTCGTGCAGCAGGTCATCGCCTTCTCGGATCCCTGCATCACGGGCGAAGCCGCCACACAGACGTGGGCCGCAGCCACCCGGACATGGTCCTGATTCCGGAGCTCGAATGCGCTCCCCTCGCGCTCCCCTGAACATCCAGCCACCACAAGAGCTGACCAGTCATCAGAAACTGAACACAAAAGACCAGGTCAGAGCATATCTGGCCTGGTCTAAAATGGAGCCGCCTTCGGGATTCGAACCCGAGACCTACGCATTACGAGTGCGTTGCTCTGGCCAACTGAGCTAAGGCGGCATGCTGTGCGATCCATAGTGGGCGCAGCGGCGTCGCCAAGTCTACACAGTTTCCGGGGGTGCTCCGACCACCCCCGGGGTGGCCTCCGGCACCTTCACGAGCAGCGCTTTCCCTCCTCCGGGGCGGTCCCTTCGAGGAGGTAGGTGTTGATCGCGGTGTCGATGCAGTCGCTCCCGCGGCCGTACGCGGTGTGACCGTCGCCCTCGTAGGTCAGCAGGGTGCCGGAGGAGAGCTGGGAGGCCAGGGACCGGGCCCACTTGTAGGGGGTGGCCGGGTCGCGGGTGGTGCCGACCACGACGATCGGGGCCGCGCCCTTGGCGGTGATGCGGTGGGGGCGGCCGGTCGCGGGGCTGGGCCAGTAGGCGCAGTTCAGGGATGCCCAGGCGAGACTCTCGCCGAAGACCGGGGACGCCTTCTCGAAGGAGGACACGGCCTTCTCCACCTCTGCGGGCCCGGTGAAGGCGGAGGGAAGGTCCAGGCAGTTCACGGCGGCGTTGGCGGCCATCAGGTTCGCGTACGTGCCGTCGGCTTCGCGCTCGTAGTAGCTGTCGGCCAGGGCGAGCAGGCCCGCGCCCTGGCCGCCGATCGCCCGGGTCAGGGCCTCGCGCAGCGTCGGCCAGGCTCCCTCGTCGTACATCGCGGCGATCACGCCGGTGGTGGCCAGGGATTCCGTGAGTGCCCGGCTCTCGCCGGTGGGCAGGGGCCGGGCGTCGACCCGGCGGAAGAAGTCCCGGAGGTTGTCGGTGGCCTCGGCGACCGACTTGGTGCCGAGCGGGCAGCCGGCCTTCTCGACGCAGTCCGCGGCGAAGGACCGGAAGGCGGTCTCGAAGCCGGCCGTCTGGTCGCGGTTGAGGTCCTCCGCCGGCAGGGAGGGGTCCATCGCCCCGTCGAGGACGAGCCGTCCGACGCGGGAGGGGAAGAGTTCGGCGTAGGTGGCCCCGAGGAAGGTGCCGTAGGACGCGCCGACGTAGGTCAGTTTCCGGTCGCCGAGGACGGCCCGCAGGAGGTCCATGTCCCGTGCCGCCTCGACGGTGGAGACGTGGGGCAGGATCTTCGCCGAACGCTGGGCGCAGCCGGTCGCGAAGCCTTTGAGGGAGGCGGTCAGCGCCGCTGTCTCGCCGTCGTCGTCGGGGGTCTGGTCGACCTGGGTGAACGCGTCCATCTGGGGGCCGGTCAGGCACTCGACGGGCTCGCTGCGCGCCACTCCGCGCGGATCGACGGCGACCATGTCGTACCGGGCGCGGATCGGGGCCGGGTAGCCGATGCCGGCGTAGCCCTGGAGGTAGCCGACGGCGGAGCCGCCGGGGCCGCCGGGGTTGACCAGGAGCGAGCCGAGCCGCTTGCCGGGGCCGGTGGCCCGGACCCGGGACACCGCCAGTGCGATCTCCGCCTCGTCCGGCTTCGCGTAGTCGAGCGGCGCGCGGAGCGTCGCGCACTCGAATCCGGGGACACCGCAGTCGCTCCAGGCGAGCTTCTGCGTGTAGTAGCCCCGCAGGGCGGCTTCGGACACCGGGGACGCGGAGGAGGCGGCCGGTTTCCGCTCGGACGACGGCCCGGCGGCGGCGTCGTTCCCGCCCGTGCAGCCGGAGAGGATCAGCCCGGCCGCCGCGAGGGCGGTGGCGGACGTGCGGAGCAAGCGCCTGGAGTCCATGCCCGGAGCGTATCCGTACGAGTGCGGAGCGTGTCCAATCGGACCGCCGGGGCCACGGCGGGGCGCCCCGCGGAGGCCCCGGCGGAACGCCTGGCGCGGCATCTCAGTCTCGCAGCGCCATGGTCATCGCCTCGACGGCCAGCAGCGGGGCGACGTTCCGGTCCAGGGCGTCGCGGCAGGCGAGCACGGCCTCGATCCGACGCAGTGTCCGCTCCGGGGTGGTGTCCCGGGCGATCCTTTCGACCGCGTCCCGCACGTCCTCGTTGGCCAGGGCCGTACGTGCTCTCAGCTGCAGCGCCAGTACGTCGCGGTAGAAGCCGGTGAGGTCGGTGAGCGCGAGGTCCAGGCTGTCGCGCTGCGAACGCGTCTTGCGCCGCTTCTGACGCTCTTCCAGCTCTTTCATGGCACCCGCCGTGCCGCGGGGCATGCGTCCGCCCTGGCCTCCGCCGAGGGCGGCCTTCAGTTCCTCGGTCTCCTTGACGTCGGTCTCCTCCGCCCTCTGTCTGGCCTCCTCGCCGGCCGCGTCGACCAGTTCCTGGGCGGCTTTGAGGCAGGCTCCGATGTCGTCGGTCCGCAGGGGCAGTTTGAGGACGACCGAACGGCGGGACCGGGCCCGCTCGTCCGTGGCCAGCCGGCGGGCACGGTCGATGTGGCCCTGGGTGGCGCGGGCCGCGGCCTGGGCGACGGCCGGGTCGATGCCGTCCCGGCGCACGAGGACGTCGGCGACGGCGTCCACCGGCGGTGTGCCCAGCGTCAGGTGGCGGCAGCGGGAGCGGATGGTGGGCAGCACGTCCTCCAGGGACGGTGCGCAGAGCAGCCACACGGTGCGCGGCGCGGGCTCCTCGACCGCCTTCAGGAGTACGTTTCCGGCACCCTCGGTGAGCCGGTCCGCGTCTTCCAGGACGATCACCTGCCAGCGGCCGTTGGCGGGTGAGAGCTGGGCCCGCCGGACCAGGTCGCGGGTCTCCTTGACGCCGATGGAGAGCAGGTCGGTGCGCACGACCTCGACGTCGGCGTGGGTGCCGATCAGGGCGGTGTGGCAGCCGTCGCAGAAGCCGCAGCCGGGCGCCCCGCCGAGGGCCCGGTCGGGGCTCACGCACTGAAGGGCGGCGGCGAACGCGCGCGCCGCCGTCGCCCGCCCGGCGCCCGGGGGGCCGGTGAACAGCCAGGCGTGCGTCATCTTGGACGCCTCGGGGCCGGAACCGCCGGTGGCCTGGGCGGTGACGAGCGCGTCGGCGTCGCGCGCGGCGGCGGCGAGCTGTTCCTCGACCCGCGCCTGTCCGACCAGGTCGTCCCATACGGCCATGTGCGCCCTCCTCAGGTACGTCCTCCATTGTGGGGCACCGCGCCGACAGCGGGTCCAGGCGACGGCCGGAGGGAGGGAGGGAGGGAGGGGTGAGCGGCGGGGACGGGCACGCACCGGGAGGGGTCGGGGAGAGCGGCGCGGGGGCCGTGCGGAGCACTGCACGACACGGCACCGGCCCCCGGGGGCGTACCCGACGGCCGCGGTGCCGACGGCGGGGACGTCGTCGGCACCGCTGCCGTCGGTGGGCGTCAGCGGCGCGGGGGCCGGCTGTCGTCCTCGTCGTCGTGCGGGCCGAACAGTTCGTCCGCCAGGGTCGGCAGGTCGTCGAGCGGCGTCTCCTCGGCCCAGTCGGAGCGGCGGCGCGGGCGGCCCCGCTCGTCGACCTGGGGCAGTTCACGGGTGCGGTCGCCGGCCCCCGTCGGTTCGTCCTCCTCGTCACGGAAGAACCCCGGCGGCACCCGGTGGGCCGGGTCGGTGTCCCGGACGGGCGGCAGGACCGCGGTGTCGGCCGCGTCCCGGACCGACGGGAGCACGGCGGTCTCCTCCTCGGGACGCGTCTGCTCCTGCGGCTTCACGAGCGGCGTGCGGACCGTGACCTCGTTCGGTGAGACGGTCGGCACGGGCTGTGTGATGTCGTCGGGCCGCACGACCGGTGTGGGTACGGTCACCTCGTTGGCCGATACCTCCGCCGCGGCCCTGGCGTCCTGCTCGGCCTTGCGTGCGCGGGCGGCCTCCGCGGCCTTCGCCTTCTCCTCGGCGTCCGCGAGGCGCGCCGCCTCGGCAGCCCGCGCCGCCTCCGCGGCCCGTGCCTCCTCCGCCATCCTGGTGGCCTCGGCGGCCTTCGCGTCCTCGGCCGCCTTCGCCTCGGCCGCGGCCTTCGCGGCGGCTGCCTCGGCCGCCGCCTTCCGTTCCGCTTCGGCGACGGCCTCGCGGGCTGCCTCCTCGGCGGCCTTCGCCGCCGCGGCCTCGGCAAGCCGCCTCGCCTCCTCGGCGCGCAGCAGGGCCTCCTCGGCCTTGCGCTGCTTCTCGCGGCGACGCTCCTCCGCCTCCTCACGCAGCCGGGCCTCTTCCTCGGCCTGCTCGCGGCGGCGTTCCTCCTCCTCACGGCGTACCTTCTCCTCGGCCTCGCGCCGCCTACGCTCCTCCTCGGCGGCCAGCCTGGCCTCCTCGGCGCGACGGCGGACCTCCTCGGCCTGCCGCTCGGCCTCGCGCTGCCGCGCCTCCTCCTCCTCGCGGCGCTTGCGCTCCTCCTCCTCGGCACGGAGCTTGGCGAGCTGCTCCTGGCGCTCGCGCTCCAGTCGCTCTTCCTCCGCCTTGCGCGCGGCCTCTTCCTCGGCGCGCCGACGGGCCTCCTCCTCGGCCTTGCGGCGGGCCTCCTCCCGGGCCTTCACCTCGGCCTCGGACAACGGCAGCATCCGGTCGAGCCGGTGGCGTACGACGGTGGTGACGGCTTCGGGTTCCTGGCCGGCGTCGACGACGATATAGCGGCCCGGGTCCCCGGCGGCCAGGGTGAGGAAGCCGGCCCGCACCCGCTCGTGGAACTCCGGCGGCTCGGACTCCAGCCGGTCGGGTGCCTCGGTGAACCGTTCCCGCGCGGTCTCCGGGGAGACGTCCAGCAGGACGGTCAGGTGCGGCACGAGCCCGCCCGTCGCCCAGCGGCTGATCCGAGCGATCTCGGTCGGCGACAGGTCGCGTCCGGCGCCCTGGTAGGCCACGGAGGAGTCGATGTAACGGTCGGAGATGACGACGGCGCCGCGTTCCAGGGCGGGCTTGACCAGGGAGTCGACGTGCTCGGCGCGATCGGCCGCGTACAGCAGCGCCTCGGCGCGGTGGGACAGTCCGGCGCTGGACACGTCGAGCAGGATCGAGCGCAGGCGCTTGCCGATGGGTGTGGCACCCGGCTCGCGGGTGACGACGACCTCGTGGCCCTTGGCGCGGATCCAGTCGGCGAGTGCCTGGGCCTGGGTGGACTTGCCGGCGCCGTCGCCGCCCTCCAGGGCGATGAAGAAGCCGGTGGGGGCGGGTGCCTGGACGGGGTCGGCACCGCGCAGCGCGTCGCGCAGGTCGCGACGCAGCGAAACGCCGGCACGGTCGTCGGTCCTGGCCAGGACGAGGGCGGCGACCGGCAGCAGCAGCGCGCCGACCAGCATCAGGGTGAAGGCGGCGCCGCCATGGGCGAAGACGAAGCTGCCCGAGCCGAGGCGGTGCCGGCCGATCACGGCCGCGAGCAGCGGGGCGACCAGCGCGGCGAAGGCCATGGCGACCCGGACGACGGCCTGGAGGTGTTCGGTGGCCCGGGGCCTGCGGGCCTCCTCGGTCTCCTGGTCGATCAGGGTGTGGCCGGTGTGGGCGGCGACTCCGGCGGCGTAACCGGCGAGAACGGCCAGCAGCAGCACGGTCGTCGTGTCGGTCACCAGGCCCATCGCGAGGAGCGCGACGCCGTTCAGGGCGATCGCGAGGGCGAGGAGGCGACGGCGGGACAGGACGGTGAGCACGGAGCCGGCGGTACGGATGCCGACACCGGTGGCCCCGCTGAGCGCGAGGATCAGGAGTGCGAAGGTGACGGGTCCGCCGCCGAGGTCGCCCGCGTGGAGGACGGAGACGGCCGCCGCGGCGGTGACGGCAGCGGCGACGGTGGCACACGCGAGGACGAGGATCGGCAGGGCTCCGGTACGGCCGTTCTCCTTGCCCTGGTCCGTGCGGGGGCGGCGCAGTCCCTCCAGGGGCGAGCGGGGCCTCGGCGTCTTCCCGCCGGGCAGTGTGAGGGCGGCGAGGACGGAGACGGAGGCGGCGAACAGGCCGGCGGCGACGTACGAGCCGAGAGCGGCCTGGTGCAGGGAGAACCACTCGATGCCGGTGCCGAGCAGGTCGCCGACGAGGGTGGCGACGAGCAGGACGGCCGCGGCGGCCGGGACGGCGAGGAAGTTCGTGCGCAGCGTCAGACGGCGCAGCGTGTCCAGGTGGTCCGGCAGGGGGCGTACGGCGGCGCCCTCCAGCGGTGACGCGGGCAGCAGCGCGGGAGCGGCGCCTTCGCGGCACACGGTCCACAGGCGCTCGGCCGCGCCGGTGACGAACACGGTGCCGAGCAGGAACCACGGTGCCTTGCCGGGAGTCCAGTCGATCCACAGCGGGGCGACGACGAGCAGCGCGGCCCGCAGGGCGTCGGCCCCGATCATGGTCCAGCGCCGGTCGAGGACTCCCGCGGGGCCGGTGAGGGTGGTGAGCGGGCCGAGAAGGACGGCCCCGAAGAGCACGCCGGCCAGCAGCCGGGCGCCGACGACGGTGGCGACGGCGAGGGCCGCTCCTTGGTAGCCGCCGCCGAACGAGCCTTCGGACACGGCCGACTGAAGGCCGAGCAGAACCAGGACGAGCAGGGCGAGGGCGTCCCCCGTCCCCCCGACGAACTGCGCGCTCCACAAGCGTCGGAGAGGCCGGTGGCGCAGCAGCGCCCGCACGGCACGTTCCCTGGAATCTGCGACAAGTGCGGCACCGGAGTCCGTCTGCTCTGCTCGCGTCATCCGTCCACCCTATCCGGACCCCTTCACTCCCTGTTCCCTCCGCCCGAACAAACGTGGCACGCGCCGAGACCGTGCGCGAGAGGGGGCGAGCGGGGGCGAGCGGGGCACGAGCGGGGCACGAGCGGGGCACGAGCGAGGGGCGGAGGCTCGCGCCCCCGCCCCTCGCCGGTGTCCGTGGTCCGGCCGCTCTACTCCGGCCCGTCCGCCGACTTCTTCGCCGCGGCGGCGGTCTTCTTGGCCGCCGTGGCCTTCGTGGCGGTGGCCTTCGTCGCCGTCGTCCCGGCCGTGGTCTTCTTCGCGGCCGTGGTCTTCTTCGCGGCCGTGGTCTTCTTCGCGGCCGTGGTCTTCTTCGCGGTGGTCTTCTTCGCGGCCGTCTTCTTGGCCGTGGCCTTCTTCGCCGTCTTCTTGGCCGGTCCCTTGGCGCGCTTCTCCGCCAGCAGTTCGAACCCGCGCTCCGGAGTGATCGTCTCGACGCTGTCGGCGGTCCGCAGGGTCGCGTTGGTCTCTCCGTCGGTCACGTAAGGACCGAAGCGGCCGTCCTTGACCACGACCGGCTTCTCGCTGACCGGGTCGACGCCGAGCTCCTTCAGTGGCGGCTTGGCGGCGGCACGCCCGCGCTGCTTGGGCTGCGCGTAGATCGCGAGCGCCTCCTCCAGCGTGATCGTGAAGAGCTGCTCCTCCTCCGTCAGCGACCGCGAGTCCGTGCCCTTCTTGAGGTACGGGCCGTAGCGGCCGTTCTGCGCGGTGATCTCGACGCCCTCGGCGTCGGTCCCCACCACGCGCGGCAGCGACATCAGCCTCAGCGCCTCGTCGAGGGTCACGGTGTCCAGTGCCATCGACTTGAACAGCGAGGCCGTGCGCGGCTTGACCGCGTTCTTGCCGGTCTTCGGCGTGCCCTCGGGAAGGATCTCGGTGACGTACGGGCCGTAGCGGCCGTCCTTGGCCACGATCTGGTGCCCGCTGACGGGGTCGGTGCCGAGTTCGAAGTCACCGCTCGGCTTGGCGAGCAGTTCCTCGGCGTGCTCGACGGTCAGCTCGTCCGGAGCGAGGTCGTCGGGGACGTCCGCCCGCTGGTGTCCCTCGGTTTCCTTCTCGCCGCGCTCGACGTACGGGCCGTAGCGCCCGACGCGCAGCACGATGCCGTTGCCGACCGGGAAGGAGGAGATCTCGCGCGCGTCGATCGCGCCGAGGTCCGTGACCAGTTCCTTCAGACCGCCGAGGTGGTCGCCGTCACCGTTGCCCGCGTCCGCCGCGCCGGCGCCGTCGTCCTGGCCGCCCTCGCCGAAGTAGAAGCGCCTGAGCCACGGCACGGACTGGGCCTCGCCCCGCGCGATGCGGTCGAGGTCGTCCTCCATCCTGGCCGTGAAGTCGTAGTCCACGAGCCGGCCGAAGTGGGTCTCCAGCAGATTGACCACGGCGAAGCTCAGGAACGACGGGACGAGGGCCGTCCCCTTCTTGAAGACGTAGCCGCGGTCCAGGATCGTGCCGATGATCGACGCGTAGGTCGACGGGCGGCCGATCTCGCGCTCTTCCAGTTCCTTGACGAGCGTGGCCTCGGTGTAGCGGGCCGGCGGCTTGGTGGCGTGGCCGTCCGCGGTCATCTCCCGCGCCGACAGCGGGTCGCCCTGGGTGACCTGCGGGAGCCTGCGCTCACGGTCGTCCAGCTCCGCGTTGGGGTCGTCGGCTCCCTCGACGTACGCCTTCATGAAGCCGTGGAAGGTGATCGTCTTTCCGGAGGCCGTGAACTCGGCGTCGCGTCCGTCGGAGGAGACTCCGCCGATCTTGACGGTGACCGAGTCACCCGTGGCGTCCTTCATCTGGGAGGCGACGGTCCGCTTCCAGATGAGTTCGTAGAGCCGGAACTGCTCGCCGGTCAGACCGGTCTCCGCCGGGGTGCGGAAACGATCACCCGAGGGGCGGATCGCCTCGTGCGCCTCCTGCGCGTTCTTGACCTTGCCGGCGTAGACGCGCGGCTTCTCCGGCAGGTAGTCGGCACCGTACAGCTGCGTGACCTGCGCCCGGGCCGCCGCCACGGCGGTGTCGGACAGGATCGTGGAGTCGGTACGCATGTAGGTGATGAAGCCGTTCTCGTACAGCTTCTGCGCGACCTGCATGGTCGCCTTCGCGCCGAAGCCGAGCTTGCGGCTCGCCTCCTGCTGGAGGGTGGTGGTCCGGAACGGGGCGTAGGGGGAGCGCCGGTACGGCTTCGACTCGACCGAGCGGACGGCGAAGGAGGTCTCGGCCAGCGCCGCGGCCAGGGCACGCGCGTTCGTCTCGTCCAGGTGGAGCACCTGGGAGGACTTCAGCCGGCCGTCGGCACCGAAGTCCCGGCCCTGCGCGACCCGCCGGCCGTCGACCGTGGCCAGCCGAGCGACCAGCGACGAGGGTTCGCCGGAGCCGCCCCCGGCGAGGGCGGCTCCGGCGTCACCGGGGGAAGTGGAGAACGTGCCGGTCAGGTCCCAGTACTCGGCGGACCGGAAGGCCACGCGCTCGCGCTCCCGCTCGACGACGAGCCGGGTGGCGACCGACTGCACGCGGCCCGCCGACAGCTTCGGCATGACCTTCTTCCACAGGACCGGCGAGACCTCGTAGCCGTACAGCCGGTCCAGGATGCGACGGGTCTCCTGGGCGTCGACCATGCGCTGGTTCAGCTCGCGCGGGTTGGCGACGGCCGCCCGGATCGCGTCCTTGGTGATCTCGTGGAAGACCATCCGGTGGACCGGGACCTTGGGCTTCAGGACTTCCTGGAGGTGCCACGCGATGGCCTCGCCCTCGCGGTCCTCATCGGTGGCGAGGAAGAGTTCGTCGGACTCGGCCAGCAGCTCCTTGAGCTTCCTGACCTGTGCCTTCTTGTCGGCGTTGACGACGTAGATGGGCTGGAAGTCGTGCTCGACGTCGACCCCGAGACGGCGCACCTCGCCGGTGTACTTCTCCGGTACCTCGGCGGCACCACTGGGCAGGTCACGGATGTGCCCGACGCTCGCCTCGACGACGTATCCGGGGCCGAGGTAGCCCTTGATCGTCTTCGCCTTGGCAGGCGACTCGACGATGACGAGTCGGCGGCCGCCCTCTGCGGTCTCGCTGGTCGGGGACAACTTCGCTCTTCTCTCCGGTCGACGCTCGGTGGCTGCGTGCGGCACGGCACGCACGGCTGCGGCTCGTACGGTGACGCTGCCGTCGCTGCGGAGTGTGACGGTACAACCCGCCCCCGTGTCAAACGGCGAAAGCCCGCAACGGCCACTCGAACGGTAACCCGAGTGCTGGCATTCCTGCCGCCCGACTCCCGACCGGCGGGGCGCGACCGTCCGCCGCGGCTGCCGGAGAGCGTGCGTCACAGCCGCCCGAAGCACCACACCCCGAGCAGGAGGAACACCGCGCCGAAGACCGTCGTCAGTGCCGCCCCGGCGCGTACGTCCACACCATGCGCCACAGGCCGACGGTGCCGCACGCGCATCACCGTCCACAGCAGCAGTGCGCCTCCGAACAGCGCGAACGCCGTCCCGGCGAAGATCGCTGGCCCGCTCTCCATGCCCCGTACCCCGTTCCCTCCGTGGGCCTCCGCGGCCCTCTGGAGCCCGAGGCTGGCACCCCCCGGCGTCGTGGGCGCGAATTCCGGGTGAACGACGCGGACGGCCCGGCAGGGGTTCACGAAGATGGCCGGTAGTGGACGCGTCTCCTCCGGCGTTCCTTCTCCCGGCCGTCCGGCCGCGTGGCCTCGTGTTTCGTCCCGGCCCGAGCGGGAGGGGCGTCGGCGCGCCGACGCGGTGGGCGCCACGGACGGCACGGGGCGGGGGCCGGGGCCGGCGCCCCGCGCGGGGGCACGGCGCCGCCGGACGCCCGGCAGGCGGAAGCGCTCGGGCCGGACGGCGCGGACGGGTGGGCCGCGCCCTCCGGCGAGGCCGGGAGCCCGGCGCGGAGCACCCGGCGGAAGAACGGGTACTCCGCCCCGACCAGCGGTGTCTCCGCGGGCATACGCCGCGCCGCCCGCCGGGTGACACCCGGCGGGCGGGCCTTCCCCGGGACACGACGAGCCGGGTGACGATACGGAAGCGGAGGCGGGAGGAGAGCGGAGGCGGAAACGGTCACCGGAGCTCGGCCCGCCGCGGACCGCCGCCCCCGGGAGCCGGCCCGGGAGACCGTGCGTCCGGCGCGGGGGCCACGGGGTGGCCGTCCGGGTCGTGTCAGGCGTCGCCCCGCTCGCCGACGGGCAGCAGGAAGCCCTCCTCCACCAGGAGGCGGATCGCCTGCGGGGTACGGTCCCGCAGCAGTACGGGATCCTCGCCGGTCAACTGGGCGATCGCGTCGAGGATGCGGCCGGCGCTGAGCGATCCGTCGCACACGCCCGCGAATCCGGCGCCGACGTGGTCGACCTTGGTGGCGCGCCGCATGCCGCGGTTCTGACGGAGCACGACGTGCTCGGGGTCCTCAGCGCCGGGCAGGCCCACCTGCTCCTGCATCACCTCCGGCGCGAGGACGAAGTGGTCGGCGAGCAGCGCCGCGTCGTCACGGGTCCGCAGGTAGTCCTGACGCTCGAAGTGCGCCCGGACAGTGTCGCCGAGCGGCTGCTCGACGGGGTGCGGCCACTCCTCGATGACGATCGACGGCTCCACGGCTCCGGAGGCCACCGCCGGGTTCTTGCGCAGGGTGATCCAGCCGAAGCCGACTGCCCGCGTCCCGCGGGATTCGAACTCGTCGAGCCACGCCTCGTACCGCTCGTCGTAGCGTGCCGGGTCCTCTCGGTGGTCGCCGCTGTCGCGCAGCCACAGCTCGGCGTACTGGGTGACGTCCTGGACCTCACGCTGCACGATCCAGGCGTCGCAGCCGCGCGGCACCCAGGACCGTAGGCGCTCCTGCCACTCCTCGCCCTCCACGTGCTGCCAGTTGGCGAGGAACTGGGCATGGCCGCCGTCGTTGAGTCGCTCGCCGGCCTCCTGCACGAGCGTGCGGCACAGGTCGTCGCCGCCCATGCCGCCGTCGCGGTAGGTGAGCCGGGCGCCGGGGGAGATGACGAACGGCGGGTTGGAGACGATCAGGTCGTAGGTGTGGCCGTCGACCGGTTCGAAGAGCGAGCCCGCGAGCAGCTCGGCCCCACGGGCTCCGGACAGGGCGAGGGTGAGCCGGGTGAAGTCCAGTGCGCGGGGGTTGAGATCGGTCGCGGTGATCAGGGTCGCGTGCTGGGCGGCGTGCAGGGCCTGGATTCCGGAACCGGTTCCCAGGTCGAGGGCGGAGGAGACGGGCGTACGGACCGTGATGCCGGCGAGCGTGGTGGACGCCCCACCGACGCCGAGGACGACGGCGGTCCCCGCGTGACGCCCCTTCCTGCCGATGCCGCCGGCGCCGCCGACCGCGCAGCCGAGGTCGGAGACGATGAACCAGTCCTGGCCCTCCGGTCCTCCGTACGGGCGGACGTCGACCGTCGCCCGGACCTCGTCGCCCTCCTCCTCGACCCACCCGTCGGCCAGCGCCTCCTTCAACGGCAGCGCGGCGGCGGCCCGCTCGGCGGGGACGGCGCCCTGGAGCAGGAAGAGACGCACGAGCGACTCCAGCGGGGAGTCCCCGCGGGTGGCGCGCAGCGCGGGCACGGTCTCGCTGCGGGCGAGGGCAGCGTAGGCGGGGGCTCCGAGCAGTTCGAGCAGGCCGTCGGCGGTGAAGTCCGCGGCGAGCAGCGCCTCGCGCAGTCGGGCGGCGTGCGCGGGCAACGGGAGGCTGGGGGTCAGGCTGGTCGTACTCACTCCCTCATTGTGACCGCCGCACCACCTCGGCCCGCCCCGCCCCGCCCGTGCGCACGGGACGGGTGTACCGGCACGGGGGTACGGAGACGCCGAAGCACGAGAGAACGGCGGAGGGGCGTGCGGGGGCGGAGCGTGCGGGGGCGGGGCGAGGAGGCGGCGGGCGTGGGCCGAGCCGGCGCGCCGACAGGAGACTCGGGACGGCGCGCGCACCGCGTTCAGCCGGGCCACGACCGGGCACCTGCCCGGAGCCGGGACGGAACGGGACGGTGGCCCGGTGTGTACCGCCGCCGGGCCACCGGCCTGTGGGGATCGTTCTCGTCCCGCGCGGAGCCGCGCTACTCCTGGCTCGTGTCCGGTTGGCCGGACGCCTTCGCCGATGAGGCGGCCGACGCCTTCGCCGACGGGGAGGCCGACGCCTTCGTCGACGGGGAGGAACCCGGCCCCTGATCGGCACCGGGCCCGGACCCGGCGGACGGCGGCACCGACGGCTTCGGCGACTGGCAGCCCGGTTGCTTCGCCAGCGCCTGGCCCAACTCGCCCTCACGGACCTTGTTCAGCGCGTTCTGGTCCATGTTCTGAATCTTCGCCAGGTTGTCGGCGACGCCCTTCAGGCCGTCTGCGAACTTCTGCTGGTTCGACGTGTCGAGCGCGTCGACCTGCTTCTTCAGGCCCTCGTACGCCACCGCCGCGGCGTTGAGTTCCTTGATCGCGTCCTGCTGGACCGTCTCGCCGTTCTCGACCGGCGGGGCGCCGGCTGCCTCAATGGCCTTCGCGAGGGCCCGGTCGGCCGCGGCGATGTCCGCAAACGCCTTCGAGTCGGCGGCCTGGATCTCGGCCGGTTTGCTGTCCGCGGCGGTCGACTTGATGAGCTCGTTGGCGTTGGCCTGCTTCTGGAACTGCGGCTGGGCCTGGTCGCAGAACGTCTTGGCCCAGGTGTCCATCTCCTCGCCGTCGTCGCTGCAACCGGACAGCGTGAGCACCAGTACCGCGCTGCCGGACACCACGGCCGCAAGCTTCTTGTTCACCGGATCGGTCCCTTCCAAGGCTCTCGGCCCCGGAACATACACGCCAAGCGCGCCACTTCCACCTTTCGTACGACCGAATCACCCCCTATTGCAGTCATTTGCACCAAGGGAGACACGCCTCACGTGAGACGACCACACGCGGACGACACCTCAGAAGGTGTCGTCCGCAGGCACTTTGATCAGGGGTTACGAAACGACCGGCGCGTTGGGCGTGGAAGGCTTCCGGTCGTCGGTGTCGTCTTCGTCACCCATGGCCACCGAACGCCGCTTGGAGACGTAGACCGCTCCGATGATCACGACGCTCGCCAGGACCGCGATCGACGCTCGCAGTCCGGCGCTCGCGTCGGCGCCGAAACTGAACTGCACGATCGCGGGCGCGATCAGCAGGGCGACCAGGTTCATCACCTTCAGGAGCGGGTTGATCGACGGTCCGGCCGTGTCCTTGAACGGGTCGCCGACGGTGTCCCCGATCACGGTCGCGGCATGCGCATCGCTGCCCTTGCCGCCGTAGTGGCCGTCCTCGACGAGCTTCTTGGCGTTGTCCCAGGCGCCGCCGGAGTTCGCCAGGAAGACCGCCATCAGCGCACCCGTGCCGATCGCCCCGGCGAGATAGGAGCCGAGAGCGCCCACGCCGAGGGAGAAGCCGACCGCGATCGGCGCCAGCACGGCGAGCAGCCCGGGTGTGGCGAGTTCGCGCAGCGCGTCCTTGGTGCAGATGTCGACGACCCGGCCGTACTCGGGTTTCTCGGTGTACGCCATGATCCCCGGATGTTCGCGGAACTGACGCCGCACCTCGTAGACGACCGCCCCGGCCGACCGTGACACCGCGTTGATGGCGAGCCCGGAGAAGAGGAAGACGACCGAGGCGCCGAGGATGAGCCCGACGAGGTTGTTGGGCTGGGAGATGTCCATCGAGAGGTTCGCCTCCCCGGTCCTGGCCCCCACGTCGGCGACCGCGGTGGCGATGGCGTCGCGATACGAGCCGAAGAGGGCCGCGGCCGCCAGGACCGCGGTGGCGATGGCGATGCCCTTGGTGATCGCCTTGGTGGTGTTGCCGACGGCGTCGAGGTCGGTGAGGACCTGCGCGCCGGCGCCCTGGACGTCGCCGGACATCTCCGCGATGCCCTGGGCGTTGTCGGAGACGGGACCGAAGGTGTCCATGGCGACGATCACACCGACGGTGGTGAGCAGCCCGGTACCCGCCAGCGCCACCGCGAACAGCGCCAGCATGATGGAGGTGCCGCCGAGCAGGAACGCGCCGTAGACACCCAGCCCGATGAGCAGCGCGGTGTAGACGGCGGACTCGAGTCCGATGGAGACGCCCGTGAGGACGACCGTGGCGGGTCCGGTGAGGGAGGACCTGCCGATGTCCCTGACCGGCCGCCTGGCGGTCTCGGTGAAGTAGCCGGTGAGTTGCTGGATCAGCGCGGCCAGGACGATGCCGATGGCGACGGCCACCAGGGCGAAGACCCGCGGGTCGCCGCCGTGCTCCCGGATGCCCGGCTCGGTGACACCTTCGAGGTCGGCGTAGGAGGACGGCAGGTAGACGAAGACGGCGACGGCCACCAGCGAGAGCGAGATCACCGCGGAGAGGAAGAAGCCCCGGTTGATGGCCGACATCCCGCTGCGGTCGGCGCGGCGCGGGGCGACCGCGAAGATGCCGATCATGGCGGTGATCACTCCGATCGCCGGGACGATCAGCGGGAAGGCGAGCCCGAGGTCGCCGAAGGCGGCCTTGCCGAGGATGAGGGCGGCGACAAGCGTCACGGCGTACGACTCGAAGAGGTCGGCGGCCATACCCGCGCAGTCGCCGACGTTGTCGCCCACGTTGTCGGCGATCGTGGCGGCGTTGCGCGGATCGTCCTCGGGGATGCCCTGCTCCACCTTGCCGACGAGGTCGGCGCCGACATCGGCGGCCTTGGTGAAGATGCCGCCGCCCACGCGCATGAACATGGCGATGAGCGCGGCTCCCAGACCGAAGCCCTCGAGGACCTTGGGCGCGTCGGCGGCGTAGACGAGGACGACGCAGGAGGCGCCGAGCAGTCCGAGGCCGACGGTGATCATCCCGACCACGCCCCCCGTACGGAAAGCGATCTTCATCGCTTTGTGGGAGACGAGTGTCAGATCCTTTTCCGGTTCTCCGGGTGCGGGCGTGGCCTCCCGGGCGGCAGCGGCCACGCGCACATTCGCCCGTACCGCGAGACGCATACCGATGTATCCGGTGGCCGCCGAGAAAAGCGCACCCACCAGAAAGAAGAGCGAACGCCCGGCACGCTGGGACCAGTTGTCCGCCGGGAGCACCATCAGCAGGAAGAACACCGCGACCGCGAAGATTCCCAGCGTGCGCAACTGCCGAGCGAGATAGGCATTCGCGCCTTCCTGGACGGCGGCGGCGATCTCCCTCATCGTGTCGGTGCCCTCGTCGGCGGCGAGCACCTGACGCACCAGCAACCGGGCGACGAGCAGCGCCGCCAGGGCGACGGCTGCGATGACGATCACGATCACGCGGTTCTCCTGAGTGAGCACCGCGGCTGCAAGACCCGCCATTCGTCCTCCTTGACGTTGCGAGGTCAAGATGTGGACGGATTGTATGGAGCGAATCCCGAACAAAACAGTGCGCCGCAATCAGAATCCGCTCGTACCTCACGGCCAACACCGAGAACGGTAATGCGGCAGAAGCATTTACGCATGGGCGGTCACGGGTTCCGGTCGACCGTTTCGGTGATCGGCGGGAATGCCCCGCGGCAGGGACCGGTACGAGTGATCGGCACGCGTCACGGGTGATACCGCGGTCCGCGCGAGATGTATGCGAGGGGGTGCGGGTGGTGCGGTGTATTCGGTGGGGCTTACGCGTGACGGGTGGTGCCGGCCGGGGATCGGTCTGCGCGAGGGGTGATACCGGGCCGGATGCCCGGCAGAGCGCGATCGGTGACGGGCGGGAAGTGACCGGTCAGCGACAGCCGCGGGCAGACAGACGAGAAGAGGCCCTGCGGGGCAGGGCCTCTTCTTCGCTTCTCGTCGCGCGGAAGCGGGATTCAGGAGAGCACGTCGTCCGCCGGGTTCGTCGGCCAGCTCATACGGATCACTCCGCCGTCCTCGCCGGCGCTCACCTCGACGTCGTCGACGAGCCCGCGGATCACCGCGAGACCCATCTCGTCCTCGCCGTCGGCGTCGTCGTACTCCTCGGCCGGCGCGGCGTCCCGGAAGCCGGGCACACCAGCGGCGTCGGCCGCCGCCACCCCCGCACCGGGAACCTCGTCTCCCACCTCGATGGAGAAGGACTTCTCCTCCTCGGTGAGCACGACCCGGACCGGAGTGGTCACGTCGTTGCTGCGGTGGAGCCCGACAGCACGGGAACACGCCTCGCCGACGGCGAGCCTGACCTCGTCGAGGACCGCGTCGTCGACCCCGGCCCGGCGCGCCACCGCGGCCGCCACCAGGCGGGCCGTGCGGACGTGCTCGGGCTGGGCACTGAAGCGGAGTTCAACGGTGGCCATGCGGTCCCCCTGGGAACGTGTGGGTGGACAACTCGGAAGACCGGGCGTGTCGCCCGGCTCTCCCGTCCGTCTTCCGGCTCAGTCGGTGGCGTTGACGGCCTCTTCGACCGTGGTGTGGATGGGGAACACCTTGGTCAGACCGGTGATCCGGAAAATCTTGAGGATGCGCTCCTGGTTGCAGACCAGGCGCAGCGACCCCTCGTGCGCGCGTACACGCTTCAGACCGCCGACCAGTACGCCGAGGCCGGTCGAGTCGAGGAAGTCCACGCCCTCCATATCGACGACCAGGTGGTAGCTGCCGTCGTTCACCAACTCGACCAACTGCTCGCGCAGCTTGGGCGCGGTATACACATCAATCTCGCCACCGACCTCGACAACCGTACGGTCGCCGCTCGGGCCGGACACATTGCGAGTCGACAGGGACAGGTCCACGGATCCTCCAGCACCTTGCTATCGGGCGTTCGCCCCTCGGATCTCCCGGGCGGAGTCGGGGGACGGATCGCCAGCCGCGATGGCATTCAATCACTTACCAGCAGCCATGCACGACGCCTTGGGAGCATTGTCCGTCATGCCAGTGACACACTCGGTGCCGATGGCCAAGAATCACCGCCCCAGTCGACCGGCCGGAACCTCGGGCAGCCGCCCGTCTCCCGGCAGGGTCCTCGACCGGCTCGCATCGGGCGAGAGCCGGGCCGCGCGCATCACTCATACGGAGCACTTGCCCGCCCGGGAGGGTCGGCATGCAGTCTGGCCGCATCGCATCCGTCCGGAAGTGATCGGCGCTATCCAGGCGGCCGGAATCGAGCACCCCTGGGCCCACCAGGCACGGGCCGCCGAGCACGCCCTCGACGGCGAGTCCGTGGTGATCGCCACCGGTACGGCCTCGGGCAAATCGCTGGCCTACCTCACCCCCGTCCTGTCCACGCTGCTGGACGGCGCCGAGGCCGCCAACGGCAGGGGCGCCACCGCCCTGTACCTGGCACCCACCAAGGCCCTCGCCGCCGACCAGCGCCGAGCCGTGCGCGAGCTGGCCGCACCGCTCGGCAACCGAATCCGGCCCGCCGTCTACGACGGAGACACGCCGGTCGAGGAACGCGAATGGGTCCGCCAGTACGCGAACTACGTGCTGACCAACCCCGACATGCTCCACCGGGGCATACTGCCCGCCCACTCCAGGTGGTCCTCCTTCCTCCGCTCCCTGCGCTACGTCGTGATCGACGAGTGCCACACCTACCGGGGCGTCTTCGGTTCGCACGTCGCCCAGGTACTGCGCCGGCTGCGTCGCGTCTGCGCCCGGTACGGCACGGAACCCGTCTTCCTGCTCGCCTCCGCCACCGCCGCCGATCCCGCCACCGCCGCCGGACGCCTGACCGGACTGCCGGTGGCGGAGGTCGCCGACGACGCCTCACCGCGCGGCGAACTGGTCTTCGCGCTGTGGGAGCCACCGCTGACCGAGCTGCACGGCGAGCGGGGCGCGCCGGTGCGTCGCTCCGCCACCGCCGAGACCGCCGACCTGCTGACCGACCTGGTCGTCCAGGGCGTCCGCTCGGTCGCCTTCGTCCGCTCCCGGCGCGGGGCGGAGCTGATCTCCGTGATCGCGCAGGAGCGCCTGGCCGAGGTCGACCGCTCCCTGGCCCGGCGGGTCGCCGCCTACCGCGGCGGCTACCTGCCCGAGGAACGCCGCGCCCTGGAGCGCGCCCTGCACTCCGGCGAACTCCTCGGGCTGGCCGCCACGACCGCCCTGGAACTGGGTGTGGACGTCTCCGGACTGGACGCCGTGGTGATCGCCGGCTATCCGGGCACCCGGGCCTCCCTGTGGCAGCAGGCGGGCCGTGCGGGCCGGTCGGGCGAGGGCGCGCTGGCGATCCTGGTCGCCCGTGACGACCCGCTGGACACCTTTCTGGTCCACCACCCCGAGGCACTGTTCCGCAGACCGGTCGAGTCGACCGTCCTGGATCCCGACAACCCCTACGTCCTCGCCCCCCACCTGTGCGCCGCCGCGGCGGAGCTTCCGCTGACCGACTCCGACCTGGACCTGTTCGGCCCAGCCGTTCCCGAGCTGCTGCCCCAGCTGGAGGCGGCCGGGCTGCTGCGCCGCCGCTCCACCGGCTGGTACTGGACCCGCCGGGAGCGGGCCGCCGATCTCACCGACATCCGGGGCGAGGGCGGCAGCCCCGTCCGGATCGTCGAGGCGGCCACCGGGCGTCTCCTGGGTACCGTCGACGAGGCCGCCTCACACACGGCCGTCCACGACGGGGCCGTCCACCTCCACCAGGGCCGTACGTACCTGGTGCGGCAGCTGGACCTGCGGGACGCGGTGGCACTGGTCGAGGAGGCCAGTCCGCCGTACTCCACCACCGCCCGCGACACCACCTCCCTCTCCGTCCTCGAAACCGACACCGAGATCCCCTGGGGCGCCGGGCGCCTCTGCTACGGCTCCGTCGAGGTCACCCACCAGGTCGTCTCCTTCCTGCGCCGTCGGCTGATCACCGGTGAGGTGCTCGGGGAGACGAAGCTCGACCTGCCGCCGCGCACCCTGCGCACCCGGGCCGTGTGGTGGACGGTCACCGAGGACCAGCTCGACGCCGCCCGCGTCTCCCCGGAGATCCTCGGCGGAGCCCTGCACGCCGCCGAGCACGCTTCGATCGGCATGCTGCCGCT
This sequence comes from Streptomyces sp. NBC_01216, assembly GCF_035994945.1. Taxonomy (NCBI): domain Bacteria; kingdom Bacillati; phylum Actinomycetota; class Actinomycetes; order Kitasatosporales; family Streptomycetaceae; genus Streptomyces; species Streptomyces sp. NBC_01216. The sequence continues at coordinate 3,888,332 of NZ_CP108677.1, read as the reverse complement.
CTTCGCCACCTGCGACCGCTGGGATATCGGCGGGGTGTCCGTGCCGCTCCACCCGGACACGCTCCTTCCGACCGTCTTCGTGTACGACGGCCATCCGGGTGGCGCCGGCTTCGCCGAGCGGGCCTTCCACACGGCACCCGCCTGGCTGACGGCCACCCGGGAGGCCATCGCCTCCTGCGAGTGCGAGGCCGGCTGTCCGTCCTGCGTCCAGTCTCCGAAGTGCGGCAACGGCAACGACCCGCTCCACAAGCGCGGCGCCGTGCGCCTCCTCACGGAACTGCTACGGGAAGCCCCGGCGGAGCCCCCGCCGGTCCCGCCCGCGCCCTGACCGCGGGCGCGTAGGGCCCCAGGCGCACCACCGCCGTCACGTCCGCGATGTCGCCGCGAACGGAGCACCGCAGCACGGCGGCCCCCTGGGCGTCGGCGATCCGGGCCGCCGTGGCGCAGGCGTCCTCCTCGCCCCACAGCGCCCGGTCGGCCGCGGCGAGGGCCGCCAGGTCCGCGGCCCCGCCCGCCCGGTGCCGGGCCGCGACCGCCTGGCCCAGGGCCAGCACGGCCCCGAAGACCACGCAGAGCGCACAGGCCGCGAAGGCGGTCCACACCGTCGCCGTCCCCCGCTCGCCTCGAAGGCCGCGGCAGCGACGGACGGCACGGACATCCCGGAGCCGGCCGGCGTCACCAAGGCCACCCGCTTGCCTCATGGCGCTCCCACCCCCACCGTCTCCTCCGCCAGCGCGGCCGCCGCTGCGCGGAGGGTCAGCCCCATGCCACCGGGGCCGGGGGCGGACACCTCCACGGTCACCCGCCACAGCTCGCCCGAACGGGTGACGGAGACACTCGCCCCGTCGGGTGCGGCCGTTCGGGCGGCGGACTCGGCCACGGCGACCGGCTCGGAACGGGCCGCCGCTCGCGCGCCGGCCCGGGCCGCGTCCACGCACCGGATCTGCGCCGCCGCGGCGGCCAGAGCCCAGAGCATCGTCAGGGTGAACACCACGAGGACCGGCAGGACCATCGCCGCCTCCACGGTCACGGCGCCGCGGTCCTCAGAACGGCGCATCGAGGGCCTTGCCGATCACCGACTCCAGCGCGCCGGAGACGGACTCGCTGGTCACGATCTTGTACAGCACGGCCGCGAAGCCGGCGGCGGCGATCGTTCCCATCGCGTACTCGGACGTCGTCATCCCCGCGTCGTCTGCGGCAGCCCTGCGGACCCGCCACCACTCGCTCACGTTCGGCATTGCAACCCCTCTGTCTCATATGGTCGTTCGTCGAATCGAGGCGCTCTTCGAGCGCATCGGGCACCGGAGCGGATCGGGCACGGAGCGGGATCACCGGTGCAGCAGTCCGCTCGCCAGTCCGATCACCACCGGAGCCACACCCACCGCCAGGAAGGCGGGCAGGAAACACAACCCCACCGGTGCGGTGATCAGCACCTGTGCCCGCTGTGCGCGGGCGGCGGCCTCCCTGGCCCGCCCTGCACGCAACCCGGCCGCCTGCCGGGAGACGGCCTCGGCGGCGGGTGCCCCGGTGGAGCCCGACCGTTCGAGGCAGCGGGCGAGGCCATCGGCACCGGCGACGGCCCCGAACCTCTTCCACACCTCGGCCGGTTCGCCGCCCAGGCGCAGTTCGGCCGCCGTCCGTGTCAGCCGTTCTCCCACCGGCCCGCCGAGCGATCCACCGACGGCCTCGGCGGCCTCCGCCGGTCCGGCTCCGGCCGAGGCGCAGGCGGCCAGCAGATCGGCCGCGAGGGGCAACTGCCGGACGGTCTCGGCCTCATGGGCCGGTCGCTCCGGCCGCCGGGTCCGCCAGGCCCGTACGCCCCAGGCCGCCGTCATCCCCACCAGGCAGCCGACCATGCCGCCGATCGACACCCCGCAGGTCACGGCGACGACGAGCGGGACGCCCCAGCCGTGCAAGCCATCCGGTCGCCGCGGGATCACGCTCCGTCGCCGACGCCCACGCCTCCACTCGCTCTTCAGCAGCTCGGCGGTCCGCTTCCGCGTCCGGTACCCGCGACGCCGGTCCGCTGTCATCCGAGCCGCCCAGGTAACCGCTACGGCCGTCCCGAACACGCCAGCCGTGCCCGTCAGTCCCGTCAGCCCCGTCACAGCCGCTCACCCCCTCGTACGATCCGCGCGGCCCAGAACAGGCCGGCCGTCTCCAGCCCCCCGCCCACGGCGAGACAGACAAGTCCCGCCGGGGTGTGCAACAGCACGCGCAGTGGCTCGGCCCCGAGCGCGGTACCCAGGGCGAGGCCCACGGCCGGAAGCGCCGCGAGCACGGCGACGGTCGCCCAGGCACCAGCCAGTTGGGCTCTCAGCCGCTCCCGCTGGTCCCGGTGTTCGCGCAGCGCGGCTTCCAGCCGGTCAAGCCCGGCGGCCAGTCCCGCCCCGCCGTCCACGGCCACCTGCCAGCAGGCCGCGAGGCCCGCCAGGCCACCCGCGCCGTCGCGGCGCGCCGCCCGCCGCAGCGCCCGCGGCACGTCGCCGCCGAACCGTGCCGCGGCCAGTACCGCCGCCATGTCCCCCGCGCCCAACGCCCCGGTCGCCCCGACCGCGAAGACCAGCGCCTGCGCGGGCTGTCGGCCGGCTCTCAACTCCCCCGCCACGGAGCCGCACAGGGCCACCACCGCGTCGGCCCGCGCCTCGCTCTCCCGACGGCCTCCGGCCGCCCGCAGGCGTCGCCCCACCAGAGGCACAGCCACCACCCCGGCGACCACAGGCACAGGCGATTCCCCCACCCACGCGAGCAGCAGAGCGAGCGGCAGACACAGCCAAGCGCGTCGCCCCCGCGCAAGAACCCGCCACCGCTCCGCCGCGGAGCGCCACCTCGGGCACAGCCGCTCGGGCGCCACGCCGGCGCCCGACAGCACCGCCCTCGCCCGCCGTGTCGCCCGCTCCCGAGCGGCGACCCGCCACGCCGCTCCCCCGGCGCACAGGACCGCGGCGCCCTGTGCCACGGCCGTCGGCGCCATCACGTCGCCTCACCCCCGATCAGCGACCGCAGCCGGTTCCAGCCGCGCTCCGGTTCGAAGCCGGTCGCGCCCCAACGCAGTGCGGGGACCGTCACCACCAGGCCCTCCCGGTTCCGTTCGAGGACGTGGATCTCGGCGATCCTCCGCAGCCCCGTCCGGTCGCGCGCGACGTGGAGCACCGCCGAGAGCCCGGCGCCCAACTGGCTGTGCAGTGCCGCCCGGTCGAGCCCCGCGGAGGTCCCCAGGGCCTCCAGCCGCGCCGGGACGTCGGCCGCCGTGTTGGCGTGGACGGTCCCGCAGCCGCCCTCGTGGCCGGTGTTCAGTGCGGCGAGCAGGTCGATGGCCTCGCCTCCCCGGACCTCGCCGACCACCAGGCGGTCGGGGCGCATCCGCAGGGCCTGGCGGACCAGGTCCCGCAGGGTCACGAGGCCCGCTCCCTCCTGGTTGGCAGGACGCGCCTCCAGGCGCACGACATGCGGATGGTCGGGCCGCAGTTCGGCCGAGTCCTCGGCGAGGACGATCCGCTCCCGCTCTCCGACCAGGCCGAGCAGGGTCGAGAGCAGCGTGGTCTTCCCGCATCCCGTGCCACCGCTGATCAGGTAGGAGATACGGGCGTCGATCAGTGCCCGGAGTACGCCCTCGCCGCCCGGCGGGACCGTCCCGGCCGCGGTCAGCTCCGCCACCGAGAAGGCCCTCGGGCGCACCACCCGCAAGGACAGGCAGGTGGAGCCGACGGCGACGGGCGGCAGCACGGCGTGCATGCGTGTCCCGTCCGGCAGCCGGGCGTCGACCCAGGGCCGGGCATCGTCCAGTCGTCGTCCGGCCACGGCCGCGAGCCGCTGTGCCAGCCGGCGCACGGCGGCCGCGTCCGCGAAGGCGACCTCGGTGAGTTCGAGTCCGGCGCCGCGGTCCACCCAGACCCGGTCGGGGGCCGAGACCAGGACGTCGGTCACGTGGGGGTCGGCGAGCAGCGGCTCCAGCGGCCCGGTGCCGACCAGTTCGCAGCGCAATGCCTCCGCGGCACCCAGCACCTCCGTGTCGCCGAGGAGACGCCCCTGGGCGCGCAGCGCCGCCGCCACCCGGGCCGGAGTCGGCTCGGCGCCGCTCTGCGCGAGCCATTGCCGTACGGCCTCCAGAAGGCCCGTGCCGGCCGTCGTCCCGCTCCGTGGCGTGGGGGTGCTCACCGCACACCGTCCGGCGTCAGCGCACGATCCCAGAAGGCCGTGCAGAACCGGCCGAGTGGGCCCCGGGGGTCGCCCCCCGGGAGCCTGCCGGTGTCATGGGCCGTCACGACGTCAGGATCGTCGGGCAGTTCGCCGGTCAGCGGCAGCCGCAGGGCGTCGGCGACCCAGCGCGCGTCGAGCCCGGCGGCATACGGCCCTCGCACGACCGCGCGAAGGTCGGTGAGGACCATTCCGACGAGGGAGGCGACCCGGTGGGCCGCCGCCACGGCCCGTAGTTCGCCGGGGACGACGAGGAGCCCGAGATCGAGCTGGGCCAGTGCCTCGGTGACCGCCTCGTCGACCCTGCGGGGCAGGTCCACGACGACGACTCCGCCGCGGCGTCGTCCGGCGGCGAGCACCGCGCGCATCGCTTCGGGCGGCACGAGGAGCGAGTCGCTCCGGTCCCAGCTGAGCAGCCGCATCCCCCGGACCGAGGGCAGCGACTCCTCCAGCGCCCGGCCGGCCACCCGGCCCCGGGACGCGGCGAAGTCGGGCCAGCGCCGGCCCTCGGCGCGCTCGCCTCCGAGCAGGACGTCGAGTCCGCCGCCGAGCGGATCACCGTCCACGAGCAGGGTGCTGCGGCCGGTCCCGGCGGCGGCCAGGGCCAGGGCACAGGCCAGCGTCGACGCACCCGCCCCACCGCGACCGCCGATGACTCCGACGGTCAGGGCCGGTGGCCCCGCTCCTTCGGCCACGTCGGCGATGCGGTCGACGAGCCAGCCCTCGGCGTCCGGCAGGCGCAGCACGCACTCCGCGCCGATCTCGACGGCCGGCCGCCACATGTCGGCGTCGTCCGGATTCCGCCCGACCAGCAGCACGTCCGGTCGGCGGGCCGCACCACGACAGCGGGCCGCCGCGTCGTCTCCGACGAGGACGAGCGGGGCGTCGGCCCACGCCCGGCGGCCGGGAGCGCTGTGGTGCACCTCGGGCTCGACGCCGGCCGCGGCGCACAGCCGGAGCAGGTCGTCGAGCAACGCGAGGTCCTCGGTCACGATCAGCGGCTGCCCGGCCCGCCGTCCGGCCTCTCCGGCCAGACTCTCGTCGTAAGTCCCCAAAGCGCCGGAAGTCATGGTTCCTGTCATCGTGGACGCCCCCTGTCCGTGAGACCCGACCGCACCTCTGGCGCGGCCCGGATCGGTGATTCCTGTCGACCGCGAACTCCGCGGCTGGAATCACGGTGGGGCCATCCCGGAAATCATGTGGATCTTGCTCGGAAACTGTGGACAACTCACCGGTTGTGAATATCCCGGTAACCCATACCGGGGCTTCCCGGAGAGCAGCAGTGCGACTACTCTCGGTGACGAATCCAGGGTGATGTGTCGCCCCGAACCGACAGACGACGAGAGGGGACCCATGATGTTTCGGCGAGAGGAAACGCGTCCGGACATGCGACGACCCCCGCCGGGGGGGAGAGCGGGGGTCGTCTCTCCGGCCGACTCGGGGGGGGAGGAGCCGGACCGGGTTAGCACGGTCGCGAACGATCCGTGACTTCCATGGTGTACCCGAGAGCCTTCTCAGGCAAACCCACGCGCCCCAGCGTACGCCGAATGGCGGGCACCTATGCTCTGGTCGTGGAAAACCACTCGTTGCCGCGCACAGCCGCCTTCTTTGACCTGGACAAGACGGTCATTGCGAAGTCCTCGACGCTGACCTTCAGCAAGTCCTTCTACCAGGGCGGGCTGATCAACCGCCGCGCCGTCCTGCGGACGGCCTACATCCAGTTCGTCTACCTCGTGGGCGGCGCCGACCACGACCAGATGGAGCGGATGCGTGAATACCTTTCCGCGCTCTGCAAAGGCTGGAACGTCGCGCAGGTCAAGGAGCTTGTCGCCGACACCCTGCACGATCTGATCGATCCGCTCATCTACGACGAGGCGGCCTCACTCATCGAGAAGCACCACACGGCCGGCCGCGACGTCGTGATCGTCTCCACGTCCGGCGCCGAGGTGGTCGAGCCGATCGGCGAGATGCTCGGCGCCGACCGTGTCGTCGCGACCCGGATGGTCGTCGGCGGGGACGGCTGCTTCACGGGCGAGGTGGAGTACTACGCCTACGGTCCCACCAAGGCGGAGGCGGTCCGGGAGCTCGCGAGGTCGGAGGGCTACGATCTCGCGCGCTGCTACGCCTACAGCGACTCCGCCACGGACGTGCCGATGCTGGAAGCCGTCGGCCACCCTTACACGGTGAACCCCGACCGGACCCTGCGCCGGGAAGCAGTCGCCCGGGACTGGCCGATCCTGACCTTCGACAGGCCGGTCCGCCTCAAACAGCGCGTGCCGGGGCTCCGGATGCCCCCGCGGCCGGCGCTCGTCGCCGCGGCTGCGGTCGGTGCGGCCGCCGCGACCGCCGGCCTCGTCTGGTACGCCAGCCGGCGCCGGCGGGGCAGCGCCCTCACTGATCCTTTTGCCCGGATCTGAGGCGAACGCAAAGAAGTGGAGTCAGGGCTTTCACTTCCCCTCGGACAGGAGTAAAAAGGAATCAGGCCCGCGAGACCTGGGACATCCGAGAGGATCACCTGTTGAGCAAGAAGGCCCCACGGACCTCGCACAGAAGCTGAGCACCCACGCGACGTCGACCCGTCGATTACGGGCCAGCCGCACCAGGCGATGGGCGAAGTTCCCCGCCTGATGGGCATATATCGAGGACGCATGGTAACTGGGCGGACGTGCCAGCGGCGGTACCGAAGGCTGGTACCGCCGCAACCCTTTCCCAGACCCTGCCGGCCGGTGACCGGCACGGCCCGGGGCGGGCGTCAGGCGGCGCCGCGCTGCAGCGCCTCGCAGACCGCTGTCGACTCCCGGACGCCCAGCTCGACGGACCGGCCGCAGTGGGCGATCCAATTCGCCATGCCGTCCGGCGTCCCGGACAGGTAGCCCTCGAAGGCCGCTACGTACGCGGCCCGCCCCTGCTCGGCGTGGCCGACCTCGGCCGGACAGACCGCCTTGGGGTCGAGCCCGCTGCCGATCAGCACGATCCGCTCGGCGGCCCGCGCGATCAACCCGTTGCGCGAGGTGAACGGGCGCAGCGCGAGGAGTTCGCCGTGCACCACGGCCGCGCTCACCAGGGCCGGAGCCGTACCGCCCGCGATGATCAGCTCCGAGAGCCCCTCAAGGCGCCCCGCGACCTCCGCCGGATCGGGCAGCGGGGCCTCGATCAGCGGCTCGTCCACCCGCTCGCCGCCTTGGCGCGGCCGGCCCACGGAATCGGCCGCGCCCGCCGCGCGCTCGGTCTCACCCACCGCGACCAGGTGCAGCCGGGCGAGCACACGCAGGGGCGACTGGCGCCAGATGGAGAGGAGCTGGCCCGCCTCGGCGCTCAGCCGCAGCGCCCCGCCGACCGTCCGGGCCTCGCCGTCTCCGCCGAAGTCGGTACGCCGTCGGACCTCCTCCAGCGCCCAGTCGGCGCCGGACAGCGCGGCCGAGCCACGCGCGCCGCGCAGCGCGGCTTCCGAGGTGATCTCGTTGCTGCGGCGCCGCATCACGCGGTGCCCGTAGACCCGGTCGACGGCCTTGCGTACGGAGTCCACCGAATCGGCGACACCCGGCAGGGAGCCCAGGGCGGCCAGGGGGTCAGAGGCGTGCGTACTCATAGGTAGGGAGGCTACGCGCCCTTGGGCCCACCCCCACGTTGGAGTGGTCTTCTTCACGCACCCCGACCACCTTTCGCGTTCACTCCACTACGCTAGGTGAACATGAAGATCGCTTTCGTAGGGAAGGGCGGCAGCGGGAAGACGACGCTGTCCTCGCTCTTCATCCGCCATCTCGCCGCCAATGAAGCCCATGTCATCGCGGTGGACGCCGACATCAACCAGCATCTCGCAGCCGCGCTCGGGCTCGACGAGCCGGAAGCGGCGGGGATGCCCGCGATGGGCGCGCACCTGCCGCTCATCAAGGAGTACCTGCGCGGGTCCAACCCGCGGATCGCCTCCGCCGACACCATGATCAAGACGACCCCGCCCGGCGGAGGCTCGCGGCTGCTGGGGGTGCGCGAGGACAACCCGGTGTACGAGGCGTGCGCCCGGACCGTCCGGCTGGACGACGGCGACATCCGACTGATGGCGACGGGCCCGTTCACCGAGTCCGACCTCGGGGTGGCCTGCTACCACTCGAAGGTCGGCGCGGTCGAGCTGTGCCTGAACCATCTGGTCGACGGCGTGGACGAGTACGTCGTGGTCGACATGACGGCCGGCTCCGACTCGTTCGCCTCCGGGATGTTCACCCGCTTCGACATGACGTTCCTGGTCGCCGAACCGACCCGCAAGGGCGTCTCGGTCTACCGCCAGTACAAGGAGTACGCGCGCGACTTCGACATCGCGCTCGGAGTGGTCGGCAACAAGGTGCAGGGCCAGGACGACCTGGACTTCCTGCGCGCGGAGGTCGGCGAGGACCTGCTGGTGACGGTGGGCCACTCGGACTGGGTCCGCGCGATGGAGAAGGGTCGTCCGCCCCGCTTCGAACTCCTTGAGGCGGACAACCGGATGGCACTCCAGGCCCTCCAGAACGCCGCGGACGACTCCTACGGCCGGCGCGACTGGGAGCGCTACACGCGCCAGATGGTCTACTTCCACCTGCGGAACGCGGAGAGCTGGGGCAACGCGAAGACCGGGGCCGATCTGGCGGCGCAGGTCGACCCCGGGTTCGTGCTGAGCGAGGGACTCGGCGCGGCCCAGCCGGCCTGAGCCGCGCCCCGCCGCACCGGGCTCCCGTCCGTCAGCCCTTCCCGTCCCGCTTGACCGCCGGCGTCCCGGCGTCCGGTTCGCCGGCCGCCGGGGCCGCGGGCCGCGGCGCCAGGAAGGCCGTCCAGCCGCCCTGCGGCGCCTCGCCGACCTTGAGGGTGCGCATCTTCGCGACGACCGCCGGGTCCTGGGCGTCCAGCCAGTCCGCGAGCTGACGGAAGGACACGCACTTCACGTCCTTCTTGACGCAGACCGTGGCGATGGTCTCCTCGACGGCGCGCATGTACGTGCCGCCGTTCCAGGACTCGAAGTGATTGCCGATGATCAGCGGCGCGCGGTTGCCGTCGTAGGAGCGGTCGAACGCCTGCAGCAGACCGTCGCGCATCTGGTCACCCCAGTACGCGTGCTTGGACGGGTCGCCCTGGGTGGCAGTACCGGACTGGTTGACCATGAAGTTGTAGTCCATCGAGAGGGTCTGGAACGCGCGCCCCGGGACCGGGACGAGCTGCATCGACAGGTCCCACAGGCCGCCCTCGTTCCGCTTGGGCCAGATCTGGTCGTTGACGCCGCTGGTGTCGTAGCGGAAGCCCATCTGGGAGGCGGCCTCGACGAAGTTCTTCTGCCCCTCCAGGCAGGGCGTGCGAGCGCCGACGAGTTCCTTGTCGTAGTCGAAGGGCAGGGGCTCCTCGCCGGTCAGACCCGAGTTCGTCTTCCAGTTCTTCACGAACGCCTTGGCCTGGTTGATCTCGCTCTTCCAGTCCTCGACGGACCAGTTGCCGACCCCGGCTTCCTTGCCGCAGAAGTGGCCGTTGAAGTGCGTCCCGACCTCGTTGCCCTCCTGCCAGGCGCCGCGCAGCTGGCGGACGGTGTCGCGGATGCCCTGGACGTCGTTGAAGCCGATCTCCGAGCTGCCGACGGCGTGTTGCGGCGGGTCGTAGAGCGCCCGCTTCTCCTCCGGTAGCAGGTACACGCCGCTCAGGAAGTAGGTCATGGTCGCGTCGTACTTCTTCCCCACCTCACGGAAGTGGGAGAAGAGCTTCTGACTGTCCTCGCCGGCACCGTCCCAGGAGAACACCACGAACTGCGGAGGCTTCTCACCCGGCTTCAGACGCTGCCAGGTGGGCTGGTCGGGCTGGGCTCCGGTGAAGGCGGTGGAGCCGTCGCCGATGAGACGCACCTGGCTCTGCGGGGCCGCGGCGGGGGGTTTCTCGGCCTCCGCCGCGCCCTTCTTGGCGTTGGTCGCCGCACCGGGGCCCGTGCAGCCGGCGAGTCCGGCGGCCAAAGCGAGCGCCAGGGCGCCGACGGCGAATCCGCTCCTGTGGACTGTGTTCCTTCTCCCGGCGGCGTTCATCCGCCCACCTCTCCTCCGGTTCGGTGCGAGCGTGCGTCCTCTGCGAGCGGCGTCAACGTCGCACCAAGGCCACCGGGAAGATGAAACGACAAGCGGTAATGAACGCACTATTCACCGAAACCGGTGAATGTTTGACCTGTTTGCCCCGAAAATAATGCCGCAGTCTTTACTCTGCATTACGATCCATTTACTGAGCGTTGATGCTCCCTTCGAGGGGACGCGACGCTCCTCCATCCCGCCGCTGCACGCCGTGCCCCACGGCCGCGACCCCCACGTTCGTCCCGCACGAGCCGCGACCGCGCCGCCCCGGAGGAGACGGGAAGACATGCCCCTCTGCACACCCCGAAACACGACCTCTCAGAACACCGAAGGCAAAACCACCGACGGTGCCGGCACCCGCCGGCGCGGCGCCCGCTCCCGGTTCCACGGGCCCCACAGCCCGCCTGGCGGGGGGCGCCGCTTCCACATCGCCGGCGCGGACCTGTCCGCGTCCGTCGCCGTCTTCCTCATCGCGCTGCCGCTCTCCCTCGGCATCGCCCTCGCCACCGGAGCGCCGCTCCAGGCCGGACTGGTGGCAGCCGCCGCCGGGGGCCTCGTGGCCGGCCGGCTCGGCGGAGCGCCGCTCCAGGTCAGCGGTCCCGCCGCGGGTCTCACCGTGGTCACCGCCGAACTCATCCAGACCTACGGCTGGCGCACCACCTGCGCCATCACCGTCCTCGCCGGTCTCGCCCAGGCCGCCCTGGCCGCCCTGAAGGTGGCACGGTCCGCGCTCGCTGTGTCCCCCGCGATCGTGCACGGCATGATCGCGGGCATCGGCGTCACCATCGCCCTGGCCCAACTCCACATCGTGCTCGGCGGGACCCCCCAGAGCTCCGCCGTCGACAACGCCCTGGGTCTGCCCGCCCAGTTGGCCGATGCGCACCCGGCCGCCCTGGTGATCAGTCTGCTCACCATCGGCGTCCTCCTGCTGTGGCCGCGCCTGCCCGGCCGAGCCGGGCGACGGGTGGGCCGGGTTCCGGCCGCGCTGGCCGCCGTGGCGGCGGCCACAGTGCTCGCCGAGGTCGCCGGAATCGGCGTCCCCCGCGTGGACCTGCCGTCCTGGAGCAACCACGCCCTGCCCGGCCTGCCCGAGGGCCCGGTTCTCGGAGTCGCCGCGGGCGTGCTCACCATCACGCTGGTCACGAGCGTGCAGTCGCTGTTGTCCGCCGTCGCCGTCGACAAACTGGTGGCGGCCCGGTCCGACCGGGGCCACGGTGTCCCGCGATCGCGTCTCGACCGCGAACTCGCGGGCCAGGGCGCGGCGAACGTCGTGTCCGGCGCTCTCGGCGGACTGCCGGTGGCCGGCGTCGCCGTGCGCAGCGTCGCCAACGTCTCGGCGGGTGCGGTCAGCCGCAACTCCACGATGCTGCACGGGTTGTGGATCGTGCTCGCCGCGCTCTTCCTGGTCCCCGTACTCGACCTGATCCCGCTGCCCGCGCTCGCCGCGCTGGTGATGGTCGTCGGCATCCAGATGGTGAACATCACACACATCCGCAGCGTGACCCGGCACCGTGAAGTCCTGGTCTACGCGGTGACGCTGAGCGGCGTCGTGCTCATCGGGATCCTGCAGGGCGTCGCCCTCGGCATCCTCGTCGCCGTCGCCGTCGCGATGCGGCGCCTGGCCAAGACCCGCATCACCCACGAGGAGCGGGAGGGCGAGCATCTGGTCCGCGTCCGAGGCCAGTTGACCTTCATCGCGGTTCCCCGGCTGAGCCGGGCCCTCCATCAGCTGCCGGCGGGGGGAAGGGTCGTGGTCGAGCTGGACGGTTCCTTCATGGACCACGCCGCGTACGAGACGCTGCACGACTGGCAGGCGAGCCACCTGCGGCACGGCGGTGCGGTCGAGGTGACCGGACCGTCCGGCGCGAGGATCGCCGGACCGAGCGCCGAGTCGCACGGCTGTTGTCGCCCCTGGACGCCCTGGCGCAACCACCGCTGCGGGGAACGCCCGGCCCTCGAGACTCCGCAAGCCACCGGGCACCGGCTGGCGAGCGGCATCGGCCAGTTCCAGCGCGATACCGCGCCGCTGATGCGCGGCGAGCTCGCGCGGCTCGCCCGCGAGGGGCAGCGCCCTTCGCAGCTCTTCCTCACCTGTGCCGACTCACGGCTCGTCACGAGCATGATCACCGCCAGTGGTCCGGGAGACCTTTTCACCGTGCGGAACGTCGGCAATCTGGTGCCACGGCCCGGCGAGGAGAGCGGGGACGACTCGGTGGCGGCGGCGATCGAGTACGCGGTGGAGGTGCTGGGGGTCGAGTCGATCACCGTCTGCGGACACTCCGGCTGCGGAGCGATGCAGGCCCTGCTCGGCAGTCGACCGGACGCACCGCAGACGCCCTTGCACCGGTGGCTGCGGCACGGCCGGCCCAGCCTGGAGCGGATGGCGAGCCGTCGCCACGCCTGGGCGCGGATCTCCGGGCGGCTGCCCGCCGACGCGGTCGAACAGCTCTGCCTGACCAACGTGGTCCAGCAGTTGGAGCACCTGCGGGCGCACGACGCGGTCGCCCGGCGGCTCGCCGACGGCACACTGACGCTGCACGGCATGTACTTCCATGTGGGCGAGGCCCAGGCGTATCTGTTGGCCGACCCGGCCGAGGCGCACGGCTATGACGACGTCTTCGACCGGGTCCCGCCGGACGCGCCCGGTGCCCCGCGGGAGGCAGCGGCCGCCCGCGCGTCCTGAACCATCCCGCCCGGAGGCCCGTGAGACTGTGTGGCCCCCTCGTCCCGCCGCCCGGGAGGAGGGGGCCACCGCGCATCCGCCACCACACAGGTCTACACCAATTACCTGGAGGCCCTTGTCACCCGGGCCTCGGACTGATGAGCTATGACGCGGGACACATAGGCACATAGGACGCCCTGGGAAAGGGAGATGTCGTGAGCAACGAAAGCCTGGCCAACCTGCTCAAGGAAGAGCGGCGGTTCGCGCCGCCGACCGAGCTGGCCGCGCACGCCAACGTGACGGCGGAGGCGTACGAGCGGGCCGCGGCGGACAGGCTTGGCTTCTGGGCCGAGCAGGCGAAAGGGCTCAGCTGGGCCACCGAGCCGACCGAGACCCTCGACTGGTCGAACCCGCCGTTCGCGAAGTGGTTCGCCGACGGCACGCTCAACGTGGCGTACAACTGCGTCGACCGGCACGTCGAGGCGGGAAACGGTGACCGCGTCGCCATCCACTTCGAGGGAGAACCCGGCGACAGCCGCGCCCTCACCTACGCGGAGCTCAAGGACGAGGTCTCCAGGGCCGCCAACGCCCTGACCGAACTGGGCGTCACGAAGGGCGACCGGGTCGCGATCTACCTCCCGATGATCCCCGAGGCCGTCGTCTCGATGCTGGCCTGCGCCCGCATCGGCGCCGCGCACTCGGTGGTCTTCGGCGGCTTCTCGGCCGACGCCATCGCCACCCGTATCGAGGACGCCGACGCCAAGGTCGTCATCACCGCCGACGGCGGCTACCGCCGCGGCAAGCCCTCCGCGCTCAAGCCCGCCGTCGACGAGGCGCTGAAGCGGGTCGACCGCGTGCGCAACGTGCTCGTCGTCCGCCGTACCGGGCAGTCGCTCGAGGAGGCGGGGGGCACCTGGACCGAGGGCCGGGACGTCTGGTGGGACGACATCGTCACCCGGCAGTCCGCCGACCACACCCCGGAGGCGTTCGAGGCCGAGCACCCGCTCTTCATCCTCTACACCTCCGGCACCACGGGTAAGCCGAAGGGGATCCTGCACACCTCGGGCGGGTACCTCACTCAGGCCGCGTACACCCACCACGCCGTGTTCGACCTCAAGCCGGAGACCGACGTCTACTGGTGCACCGCCGACATCGGCTGGGTGACCGGGCATTCGTACATCACCTACGGACCGCTGGCCAACGGCGCGACACAGGTCATGTACGAGGGAACCCCGGACACCCCGCACCAGGGCCGCTTCTGGGAGATCGTCCAGAAGTACGGCGTCACGATCCTCTACACGGCGCCCACCGCGATCCGCACCTTCATGAAGTGGGGCGACGACATCCCCGCGAAGTTCGACCTGTCCAGCCTGCGGCTGCTGGGCTCCGTCGGCGAGCCGATCAACCCCGAGGCATGGATCTGGTACCGGGAGCACATCGGCGCCGGGAAGACCCCGATCGTGGACACCTGGTGGCAGACCGAGACCGGCGCGATGATGATCTCGCCGCTGCCCGGGGTCACCGCGACCAAGCCGGGCTCCGCCCAGCGGGGCCTGCCCGGCATCGCGGCGACCGTCGTGGACGACGAGGCCAACGAGGTCCCGGACGGAGGCGGCGGCTACCTGGTCCTGACCGAGCCGTGGCCGTCGATGCTGCGCACCATCTGGGGCGACGACCAGCGGTTCATCGACACGTACTGGTCGCGCTTCGAGGGCATGTACTTCGCCGGCGACGGCGCCAAGAAGGACGAGGACGGCGACATCTGGCTGCTGGGCCGGGTCGACGACGTCATGCTCGTCTCCGGGCACAACATCTCCACCACGGAGGTCGAGTCCGCGCTCGTCTCGCACCCGTCGGTCGCCGAGGCGGCCGTCGTCGGCGCCGCCGACGAGACCACCGGTCAGGCCATCGTCGCATTCGTCATTCTGCGGGGCACGGCCAGCGAGAACGCCGACCTCGTCGCGGAGCTGCGCAACCACGTGGGCGCGACGCTCGGACCGATCGCCAAGCCGAAGCAGATCCTGCCGGTGGCCGAGCTGCCGAAGACCCGCTCCGGCAAGATCATGCGCCGCCTGCTGCGCGACGTCGCCGAGAACCGTCAGCTCGGAGACGTCACCACGCTGACGGACTCGTCCGTCATGGACCTGATCCAGACGAAGCTGCCGAGCACGTCCAGCGAGGACTGAGCGACACGGAGCAGACGGCGCCGCCCGCCCCGGAGCACCGGGGCGGGCGGCGCCGTCTGAACGGCCCTCCAGAACACGCCATCGAGGCGTTTTGTCCCTAAAGTGAAGATCGCCGGACACTCCCCCGCGTCGTTAGGTAAAGTAAGCAAAGCGCCAGAGACACGACGAGAAATACCCAGGTGCGCCGGGAAGTCTGGTCGGCACGTGCTCTGCCCTGCCCACCGACCGGAGGTCTCCGCCGTGCCCCCGTCCGCCCCCACCCCCACCGGCCGTAAGTTCCTCGGCCGTCTCTCACTGCCCGAAAGGCAGTACGTCGCCGACGCGCTGCGCGCCGAGACCGTCGGCGGAGTACTCCTCCTCGTCGCCGCCGTCGCCGCGCTCGTGTGGGCCAACACGGCCGGCGCCGGATACGAGGCCGTGCAGGACTTCCACATAGGGCCCGCCGCCCTCGGCCTCGACCTCTCCCTCCAGCACTGGGCGGCCGACGGCCTCCTCGCGATCTTCTTCTTCGTCGCGGGCATCGAACTCAAGCGCGAACTCGTCGCCGGCGAACTGCGCGACCCCAAGGCCGCGGCCCTGCCGGTCATCGCGGCGGTCTGCGGCATGGCCGCGCCCGCCGGCGTCTACGCGCTGACCAACGTCATCGGCGGCGGTTCGATGGACGGCTGGGCCGTGCCGACGGCCACCGACATCGCCTTCGCGCTCGCCGTCCTCGCCGTCATCGGCACCTCGCTCCCCTCCGCGCTGCGGGCGTTCCTGCTCACCCTGGCCGTCGTCGACGACCTGTTCGCGATCCTGATCATCGCGGTCTTCTTCACCAGCGACCTCAACTTCGCCGCTCTCGGCGGGGCCGTCGCCGGGCTCGCCCTCTTCTGGTTGCTGCTGCGCAAGGGCGTCCGCGGCTGGTACGTCTACATCCCGCTCGCCCTGCTCATCTGGGGCCTCATGTACAACAGCGGCGTCCACGCCACCATCGCCGGTGTCGCCATGGGCCTGATGCTGCGCTGCTCCCGGCGCGAGGGCGAGGAGCATTCGCCCGGCGAGCACATCGAGCACCTGGTGCGCCCGCTCTCCGCCGGACTGGCCGTACCCCTCTTCGCCCTCCTCTCCGCCGGAGTCAACCTCTCCGGCAAGGCGATCGGCGACGTCTTCACCCAGCCGGTGACCCTGGGTGTCGTGCTCGGACTGGTCGTCGGCAAGGCGCTCGGCATCTTCGGCGGCACCTGGCTGGCCGCCCGCTTCACACGAGCCGAGCTGAACCAGGATCTGGCCTGGGCCGACGTCTTCGCCGTCGCCTCCCTCGCCGGCATCGGCTTCACCGTCTCGCTGCTCATCGGCGAGCTGGCCTTCGACGGCGACGCGACCCTGACCGCGGAGGTCAAGGCGGCGGTGCTGATCGGCTCGCTGATCGCGGCCCTGCTCGCGACGGTTCTGCTCAAGCTGCGGGTACGGAAGTACCGGGCCCTGCTGGAGGAGGAGGAGCGGGACGACGACGAGGACGGCATCCCCGACATATACGAGGAGGACGACCCCGCCTACCACCTCCGGATGGCCGCGATCCACGAGAGGAAGGCCGCCGAGCACCGCGAGCGCGCCCGACTCGCGGGGGCGTCGAGCGACGACGCCGACAGTCCGGCATGATCTGAGGTCGGACCGCAGAAGAGACTCCGGACCGTAGAAGAGAAGAGGGAGCAGCGATGAGCGACCCGGTCAACGAAGCCGAGCGCAGCCTCGGCCAGCTGGTCGCCTCGGCGACCGCCGAGATGTCCGCGTTGGTGCACGACGAGATCGCCCTGGCCAAGGCCGAGGTCAAGCAGGACGTGAAGCGCGGCGCCATCGGCAGCGCGGCGGGCATCGCGGCGGCCACGGTGCTGCTGTTCTCGTTGCCGATGCTGAGCTTCGCGCTCGCCTACGGCATCCAGGCATGGAGCCACTGGCACATCTCGGTCTGCTTCCTGCTCTCCTTCGCCGCGAACGTCATCCTCGCCGGACTGCTCGGGCTGCTCGCCTACGCCAAGTTCAAGAAGGTGAAGCCGCCGGAGAAGTCGCTCAGCTCCGCCAAGCGGACCGCCGCGGTCCTCCAGAACGCCAAGCCGCACCCCCGCCCCGAACGGGCGGCTCTGACGGCCGCGGCGCGGGACGAGGCCGCCGCTGTGGGACGCTCGTCTGCATGACCGTCTCCGAGAGCAGCACCGGCAGCGGAAGTCCCGTCCGTATCGAGGGCCCCTGGACGCATCGCGACGTGGCGGCGAACGGCGCGCGCTTCCACATCGCCGAGATGGGCGAAGGGCCGCTCGTGCTGCTCCTGCACGGCTTCCCCCAGTTCTGGTGGACCTGGCGTCATCAGCTGCCCGCTCTCGCCGAGGCGGGCTTCCGCGCGGTGGCGATGGACCTGCGCGGGGTGGGCGGCAGCGACCGCACGCCACGCGGGTACGACCCGGCGAACCTGGCGCTCGACATCACCGGCGTGGTCCGTTCGCTCGGTGAGCCGGACGCCGCGCTGGTCGGCCACGACCTCGGCGGCTACCTGGCCTGGACGGCCGCCGTGATGCGCCCGAAGCTGGTGCGCCGGCTCGCGGTCTCCTCGATGCCGCACCCCAGGCGCTGGCGCTCGGCGATGATCGCCGACCTCTCGCAGTCGCGGGCCGGTTCGCACATCTGGGGTTTCCAGCGGCCATGGCTGCCGGAGCGTCAGCTCGTGGCGGACGAGGCGTTGCTGACGGGACGGCTGATCCGGGAGTGGTCCGGTCCGGGGCTGCCGGACGAGGAGGCGATCGAGGTGTACCGCAGGGCGATGTGCATCCCCTCGACGGCGCACTGCTCGATCGAGCCGTACCGGTGGATGGTGCGCTCGCTCGCGCGGCCGGACGGCCTCCAGTTCAACCGGCGTATGAAGCGCCCGGTGCGGGTACCCACACTGCACCTGCACGGTTCGGCGGACCCGGTGATGCGGACCCGCAGCGCGGCGGGCTCCGGCGCGTACGTGGAGGCGCCGTACCGCTGGCGGCTCTTCGACGGCCTGGGGCATTTCCCTCACGAGGAGGATCCGGTGGCCTTCTCGACAGAGCTCGTGAACTGGCTCAAGGACCCCGAACCCGATCGCTGAGCCGACGGGAGGCCCTGCCGCCCGGCCCGCCATGTGCCGCGCGCATACTCCAATTGGCGGGCCCCCGGGCGGTTACCGACCTTGGGGCAGGGGCAGACGTCGGGGTATGGGCTGGACGCACGACTACGGTGACACGGCACGCAACCGCCGCTCGGCCGCTGGGCCGGGCACTCACGAGAGGAGTGGCCCCCAGGACGAGGGTCGCTCACATCCCGTGCAAGGCATGGGGATTCCGCGCATTCTGCGCCGCAGGGCCCGCTGGGTGTCGGCCCGGCTCCGGCATACTCGCGACTGACGCGCCCGCCCGCCTCGCTACAGCGCGCACGCCTGACTGTCGACCTGCTGGTCGGCCACCCGTCCCTGGGTGATGTCGTCCCGGATCTCGTCGGCGGTCAGCGCGTAGCCGGTGTTGGCGTCGTCGAGCGAGCGGGCGAAGATCACGCCGTAGACCCTGCCGTCCTCGGTGAGGAGCGGGCCGCCGGAGTTGCCCTGACGGACCGTCGCGTAGAGGGAGTACACGTCCCTGCGTACCTCGCCGCGGTGGTAGATGTCCGGGCCCTTGGCGCTGATGCGGCCCCGCACGCGAGCCGAGCGGACATCGTAGGAGCCGTTCTCCGGGAAGCCCGCGACGATCGCGTCGTCGCCGCTGCGGGCGTCCTCGTCGGTGAACTCCAGGGGCTTGGCGTCAAGGTTCGGGACGTCCAGGACGGCGATGTCACGCTTCCAGTCGTAGAGGACGACCTTCGCGTCATAGAGCTTGCCCTCGCCGCCTATCTGGACGGTGGGTTCGTCGACGCCGCCGACGACGTGGGCGTTGGTCATGACCCGGCGGTCGGCGAAGACGAACCCGGTGCCTTCGAGCACCTTGCCGCAGCCCGGTGCCGTGCCCACGACCTTGACGATGGAGCCCTGGGCTCGGGCGGCGACCGCGCTGCCGGCGAGTGCCGGGTCGGGCGGCCGGACCTCGGTGATGGGCTCGTTGGCGAACGGGCTGAAGACCTGGGGGAAGCCGTTCTGGGCGAGCGTCGAGGTGAAGTCGGTGAACCAGGTGGATGCCTGATCGGGCATCACCCGTTCCACGCCCAGCAGCACCTTGGAACTGCGTACCTCCTTGCCCAGCGTGGGCAGTGAGGTACCGGCGAGTGCGGAGCCGAGCAGCCAGGCGACCAGCAGCATCGCGACCACGTTGACGAGCGCGCCCCCCGTGGCGTCCAGGGCACGGGCAGGCGACCAGGTGATGTGCCGGCGCAGTTTGTTCCCGAGGTGAGTGGTGAACGCCTGGCCGACCGAGGCGCAGACGATGACCACGATCACGAAGACGACGGTGGCCGTGGTCGAGATCTGCGAGTCGTCCGTCAGCTGATCCCAGAGGACGGGGAGCAGGAAGACGGCCGCCATGCCACCGCCGAGGAAGCCGACCACCGACAGGACGCCGACCACGAAACCCTGGCGGTATCCGATGATGGCGAACCACACGGCGGCGAGCAGCAGCAGGATGTCCAGCACGTTCACCGTCAATTGCCTCGCAGATTCGTCTTCGGTCGCCTGGGTCAGCCTGTCATGAGCGCCAGTCGAGTGGGACCTGCTTGGCCCGGTCCCATGGACGCTCCCAGCCCGCGTAGTGAAGCAGGCGATCGATCACTCCGGCGGTGAAACCCCAGACCAGAGCGGATGCGACGAGGAACGCGGGGCCTTGGTGGCCGCTGGGATGGACGGCGGTGGCGCGATGGGCGGGGTCCGTGAGATCCGCCACGGGGACGGTGAAGACCCGGGCGGTCTCCGCGGGGTCGACCACGCCGACCGGGGTGGGGGTGCGCCACCAGCCGAGGACCGGGGTCACGACGAATCCGCTGACCGGAATGTAGAGCCGGGGCAGCATCCCGAAGAGCTGGACGCCCGCGGGGTCGAGCCCGGTCTCCTCCTCGGCCTCGCGCAGCGCGGCCCGCAGCGGGCCGCCGTCGGCTGGGTCACCGTCCTCGGGATCGAGTGCGCCACCGGGAAAGGAGGGCTGCCCCGGATGGGAACGCAGACTGCCGGCGCGTTCCATCAGGAGCAGTTCGGGACCGCGGTCGCCCTCCCCGAGCAGGATCAGGACGGCGGACTGGCGGCCGCCGGTCTTGGGCGGCAGGAAGCGGCTGAGCTGTTCGGGACGGATGCCGCGGGCCATCCGGTCGACCGGGGCGAGCCAGTCGGGCAGGCCGTCAGCGCGAAGGAGGCCCGCCGTCGCGGGACCGTGCTCCCCGCCGTGGACCGATTCCCTGTCTTCTTCCGTGCGCGTCATAGGCACCCCCGTGGTTCACAACGCGATCGACGTGTGGGTTCGTTCCCTCACGCGCCGGCTCCGAGCGGCGGCGCGGGCATGCCCGGATAGTCCGGGGGCGGGTTCAGTCGCTGGCCGGGGTAGCCGCCCTTCTCGTACTTGAGCAGCTTGCGGGCCTTCTCGGGGTCGGTCTCGCCCTCTCCGTAGGCCGGGCAGAGCGGGGCGATCGGGCAGGCGCCGCAGGCGGGCTTGCGCGCGTGGCAGATGCGGCGGCCGTGGAAGATCACCCGGTGCGAGAGCATCGTCCACTCGCTCTTCGGGAAGATCCCGGCGATCTCCGCCTCGATCTTGACCGGGTCCTCCTGCTCGGTCCACTTCCAACGGCGGGCGAGCCTCATGAAATGGGTGTCGACGGTGATGCCGGGGACACCGTAGGCATTGCCGAGGACGACGAAGGCGGTCTTGCGGCCCACGCCGGGAAGTTTCACCAGGTCGTCGAGGCGCCCGGGG
Source organism: Streptomyces sp. NBC_01216 (assembly GCF_035994945.1). Classification (NCBI taxonomy): domain Bacteria; kingdom Bacillati; phylum Actinomycetota; class Actinomycetes; order Kitasatosporales; family Streptomycetaceae; genus Streptomyces; species Streptomyces sp. NBC_01216. The sequence continues at coordinate 3,867,346 of NZ_CP108677.1, read as the reverse complement.
ACCTCCCCCCCGAAGTCGTCCCTGAGGGCGGCGGCGAGCCCCATGATCGACTTGGTCTTGGCACGGAAGAAGCCGGTGGGCCGGATCAGCTCCTCGACCTCCTCGGGGACGGCCGCGGCCAGGTCCTCGGGTGTCGGGTACTTCGCGAAGAGCGCGGGGGTGGTCTGGTTGACCCGCAGGTCGGTGGTCTGGGCGGAGAGGACCGTGGCGACGAGCAGCTCGAACGGATTGCGGAAGTCCAGCTCGGGGTGGGCGTAGGGATAGACCTCGGCGAGCTCCCGGTTGATCTTCCGGGCCCGGCGGACCATCGCGAGTCGTGACTCGGGTTTGGCGGCGGCCTTCTTCGGCTTCGCCGTGCGGACGTTGCTCTCTGCCATGCCCGAAGGCTACGCCGGACGGCGCAGCGGTGTACGGCCGACCGGAGTGCGGCCGGGGTGCCCCGGGGCTCCTGGCGGCCCTCCCGGTGCACGCCCGGGAGGGCCGCCGGGCGGGCACCGGGAGGGCACCCGGACCAGGGCCGGAACGGCGGAGACATGCGATTTGCACGCTTCGCCTCGCTCACCGACGACTGTTCGCCCACAGCGGAATCACATCCACCGGGCGCTCTGTCCAGGGCCGTCGGTCCCGCGATCCCGGCGGCGAGTTGGGGAATTCAGCCCCCTGGAGCACGACCGGGCGCGCCGGTAGGTCAGACTTGTGTAGGACCCTTGTGATCGATCGCACTGTTTTCCGGTGCGGCATCATGGGGATGCACCGTCCCCTGAGCAGGTCGACAAGGAGAGAATTCGTGGACGACGTTCTGCGGCGCGCCCCGCTCTTCGCGGCGCTCGATGACGAGCAGGCCGCGGAGCTGCGCGCCTCGATGAGTGAGGCGACGCTCGCCCGTGGCGACGCGCTCTTCCACGAGGGCGACCCCGGCGACCGCCTGTACGTGGTCACCGAAGGCAAGGTGAAGCTCCACCGGACCTCGCCCGACGGGCGCGAGAACATGCTGGCCGTCCTCGGCCCCGGCGAGCTCATCGGCGAACTGTCCCTCTTCGACCCGGGCCCGCGCACCGCGACGGCGACGGCGCTGACCGAGGTCAAACTGCTGGGTCTGGGCCACGGCGACCTCCAGCCCTGGCTGAACGCCCGCCCCGAGGTGGCCACCGCGCTGCTGCGCGCCGTCGCCCGCCGGCTCCGCAAGACCAACGACCAGATGTCCGACCTGGTGTTCTCGGATGTGCCGGGCCGTGTCGCCCGCGCGCTCCTCGACCTGTCGCGCCGCTTCGGCGTGCAGTCGGAGGAGGGCATCCACGTCGTCCACGACCTGACGCAGGAGGAGCTCGCCCAGCTGGTCGGCGCCTCCCGCGAGACGGTCAACAAAGCCCTGGCGGACTTCGCCCAACGCGGCTGGCTGCGCCTCGAGGCCCGCGCCGTGATCCTCCTCGACGTGGAGCGGCTCGCGAAGCGCTCGCGCTAGTGCCGCACGCACGGGAAGGGCCGCCCTGGTGGGCGGCCCTTCCGCGTGTCCGCGCTCAGCGCTTCGTACCGTCCACGATCAGCGGGCTTCCGCTGCCGCCACCGCACGGCACCGCGTAGACCGGGTTCTTCGCCGCGGCCTCCTTGTAGGCGTCGATGCACTGGTTCGCCAGGACCTTGTCCGTCAGCGAATCGTTGAGGATCTTGTTGGCGCGGGCGATGCCCTCGGCCTCGATACGGCGCCGGTCGGCCTCCGCCTTGGCCGTGCGGGCGGCCTCGGTCGCCCGCTCGGTCGCCTGCTGCTGCTGGATCTTGCGGTCGATCTGACCCTGGAGGGCGTCCGAGGGCTTCACGTTGCGCAGGTTGACCGCGGTGACAGCGATGCCGCGCGGAGCGAGCCGCTCCTTGATCAGCGTGCCGATCTCGGCGTTGATCTTCTCGCGGTCGCTGGCGTAGCCCTGCTCACTCGTGTAGCGGGCGAAGACGTTGCGGACGATCTCCCGGCTGTCGGGGTAGACCAGCCGCTGCTGGATGGCGTCCTCGCTGCCCGCGAGCCGGTAGAGCTCGACGGACTTGGCCGGGGTCACCGCCCACTTCACGGTCACCTCGGCGTACATGACGCCACCCTGCGAGGAACGGACCTCCACCACGTCCTTGTCGGAGAGGTTGAGGTCGACGGGGCGGGTGGAGAAGGTCGTGACGCTCGTGAACGGCGACGTCAGGTGCATGCCCGAGGTCATCGGCGCCCCCACCTTGCCGAAGACGACCGGGACGCCGACCTCGTAGGCGCTCACGACATAGAGGGTGGAACCGAACAGTGAGAGGACACCGGCGATCAGCGCGCCCAGCGCCCCGAGTCTCAGCCCTCCCGAGGCGTTGGCGCGGGCGACGAAGAAGAGGACCACCGCGGTGATGAACAGCAGGATCGACAGGACGAACACGTTTCCCCCGAATCAAACGGTCACAAGTAAGCGGAGCGTAAAGCACAGGCCAAAAGGTCCGCTTCTCGGGGGTGCGCACCGCGGGGCCCAGGGCGCCCGGACCGCCGGCACGGGAGACCGGCCAGGGGGGTGTCAGGACGGCCGGTCAGATCAGGCCGTGCTCCCGCAGGTACTCCAGCTGCGCCCGTACCGACAGCTCGGCCGCGGGCCACAGGGAGCGGTCCACGTCGGCGTACACACGGGCGACGACCTCCGGGGACGTCCGGTGGCCGCCCTCGACCGCCGTCTCGACCTGGGCGAGACGCGAGGCGCGGTGGGCCAGATAGAACTCCACCGCCTCCTGGGCGTCCTGGAGCACCGGCCCGTGCCCCGGCAGCACCGTGTGGACACCGTCGTCGACGGTCAGCGAGCGCAGCCGCCGCAGTGAGTCGAGGTAGTCGCCGAGCCGCCCGTCGGGGTGAGCCACCATCGTCGTGCCGCGCCCGAGGATCGTGTCGCCCGTCAGCACCGCCCGGTCGGCGGGCACGTGGAAGCAGAGCGAGTCGGAGGTGTGTCCGGGCGTCGGCACCACCCGCAGCTCCAGTCCGCCGACCTCGACCACCTCTCCGGCCGCAAGGCCCTCCTCACCGAGCCGCAACGCCGGGTCGAGGCAGCGCACCTGGGTCCCCGTCAGCTCCGCGAAGCGGCCGGCGCCCTCCGCGTGGTCCGGATGACCATGGGTGAGCAGGGTGAGCGCGACCCGCTTGCCGAGCCTCTCCGCGGTGTCCACGACGTTCCCGAGGTGACCCTCGTCCAGCGGTCCCGGGTCCACGACGACGGCGAGCGGGGAGCCCGGCTCGGACAGGATCCAGGTGTTGGTGCCGTCGAGGGTCATCACGGACGGGTTCGGCGCGAGGACGTTCACGGCGCGCGCGGTCGCGGGACCGGACAGCACACCGCCCCGGGGCCGGCCGGGAAGCGCGGCTGCGCCGGTCATCCCCTGCCCCCCGTGGGAATGTGCTTGGTGAACTCGTCGTGACCCGGCCAGCTCAGGATCAGCTCGTCCCCGTCCAGGCGCGCCTGCGCCAGCACCGGCGCCAGGTCCTGCCCCGCGGCCCCGGCGAGGGCGTCGGCCGCCGTCCCGAAGCGTTCGAGGGCCCGGAGGGTGGAGATGGTGGGCGGCATCATGGTCAGCTCGCCCCGGTCGTAACCCGCCGCGGCCTCCGCCGGGCGGATCCAGACCGTACGGTCCGCCTCCGTCGAGGCGTTGCGGGTCCGTTGGCCGGACGGCAGCACGGCGACGAAGAACCACGTGTCATAGCGCCGGGGCTCGAACTCCGGCGTGATCCAGCGCGCCCACGCGCCGAGCAGATCCGAACGCAGCACAAGGCCCCGCCGGTCGAGGAAGTCGGCGAAGGACAACGCGCGGGCGACCAGGGCCTCCCGGTCCTTCTCCCAGTCGTCGCCGGTCGTGTCGCCGACCACCGAACGGGCCGTCTCGCCGGCGAGCAGCACGCCCGACTCCTCGTAGGTCTCCCGCACGGCCGCGCACACCACCGCCTGCGCCTGTGCCGGGTCGGGAAGGCCGAGCCGCGCGGCCCAGGACTCCAGGGACGGTCCGGCCCAGCGCACGGGGTGCTCGTCCCGCGGATCGACACCGCCGCCGGGATAGGCGTAGGCGCCACCCGCGAAGGCCATGGAGGCGCGCCGCCGCAGCATGTGCACGCTGGGCCCGCCGTCCCCGTCCCGCAGCAGCAGGACCGTGGCGGCCCGTTTGGGCATCGCGGGGGTGAGCTCGCCCGCGGCCAGGGCGCGGATGCGGTCGGGCCATTCCGGTGGGTACCACTGACCATTCGCCATGGGCGGATGGTATGCCGGGAGGTCCGGATGTTCGAGAGCCGGCTCCTCCCCCGGACGGGGCGGAACCGGCTGTTCACGGAGGGCCGCGTCCTTCTCTCGGCCGAAGGTCAGCCGACAGGCTCTCCGTCTTGCTCGAGCTCCACCTGGACCTCGACCTCGACCGGGGCGTCCAGCGGCAGCACCGCCACGCCGACCGCGCTGCGGGCGTGCACACCCTTGTCGCCGAGGACCGCGCCGAGCAGCTCGCTGGCACCGTTGACGACACCCGGCTGACCTGTGAAGTCGGGGGCGGAGGCGACGAAGCCCACGACCTTCACGACCCGCTTGATCCGGTCCAGGTCGCCGGCGACCGACTTCACGGCCGCGAGCGCGTTCAGCGCGCATACGGCCGCGAGTTCCTTGGCCTCATCGGCGGTGACCTCACCGCCGACCTTGCCGGTCAGCTGGAGCTTGCCCTCCACCATCGGGAGCTGGCCCGAGGTGTGGACGTACACGCCGGACCGCACGGCGGGCTGGTAAGCGGCCAGCGGAGGCACCACCTCCGGCAGCGTCAGGCCCAGCTCGGCCAGCCTGGCCTCGACGCCCCCGCTCACTGCTTCTCCCTCTTCAGGTAGGCCACGAGCTGCTCGGGGTTGTTCGGCCCGGGCACGACCTGGACGAGCTCCCAGCCGTCCTCGCCCCAGGTGTCCAGAATCTGCTTCGTCGCGTGCACCAGAAGCGGCACCGTCGCGTACTCCCACTTGGTCATGGCCCGACTGTATCCGTTGCCACAGGCGGGCTCCTGCTTAGGCGGCCGCGCCAGTGGTTAGGCTCGAAGACGTGAGCAGGCTCCAGGTCGTCAGTGGCAAGGGCGGTACCGGTAAGACGACGGTCGCCGCCGCCCTCGCGCTCGCCCTCGCGACCGAGGGCAAGCGGACTCTCCTCGTGGAGGTCGAAGGCAGGCAGGGCATCGCACAGGTCTTCGAGACGGAGGCACTTCCCTACGAGGAACGCAAGATCGCCGTCGCCCCCGGCGGCGGCGAGGTCTTCGCGCTGGCCATCGACGCCGAACGCGCGCTCCTCGACTACCTGCAGATGTTCTACAAGCTGGGCGGCGCGGGCCGTGCCCTGAAGAAGATCGGCGCCATCGACTTCGCGACGACGATCGCGCCCGGCGTGCGGGACGTACTGCTGACCGGCAAAGCCTGCGAGGCGGTACGGCGCCGGGAGAAGAACGGCGCGTACACCTACGACCACGTGGTCATGGACGCGCCCCCGACCGGCCGGATCACCCGCTTCCTCAACGTCAACGACGAGGTGGCGGGGCTGGCCAGGATCGGCCCGATACACCACCAGGCGCAGGCGGTGATGCGCGTGCTGAAGTCTCCCGAGACAGCCGTGCACCTGGTGACCCTGCTGGAGGAGATGCCGGTCCAGGAGACCGCCGACGGCATCGCGGAGCTGCGGGCGGCCGAACTGCCGGTGGGACAGGTGATCGTCAACATGGTCCGCCCGCACGTCCTCGACGAGGCGGCGGTACGGGCGGCGGCCGGCGACCACCGGGACGCGATCGCGGCGAGCCTGGCCGCCGCCGGCGTCCCCGGGGGGAAGCGGCTGGTCGGACCGCTCCTGGAGGAGGCGGCCGAGCACGCCCAGCGGGTGGAGCTGGAGCGCGCGCAGCGGACGGTCCTCATCGGGCTCGACATGCCGACGTACGAACTGCCCTACCTGGGGGACGGGGCGGACATCGCGGGCCTTTACCGGCTGGCGAAGGAACTGCGGAAACAGGGGGTGGGCGCATGACGGACAGCGCACGGACCGGGGAGACGGCCATGGCTCCTGCGGCCGGGTCCGGAGCCACCGCGGACGCGCCCGCGCGGGCCGCCTCCCGCACGAACGCCCCCGCCGCACACGCCCCTCCCGCGGACGCGCCCACCCCGAACGCCCCCGACGACGACGTCGTCGTCCCGGACGTTCCCCCCACGGACGGCGAGTTCGTGTCCTCGGGCTTCGGCGAGGGCCTGGTCCCGCCCGTCGGGAGCGAGGAGGAGGGACGTCCCGGTGACGGACTCGACTCCGTTCCCGCGCTCGCGCTGGACCCGCTCCTCGACGCCCCGGGGACCCGGATCATCGTCTGCTGCGGCGCCGGCGGGGTCGGCAAGACGACGACGGCGGCGGCGCTGGGCGTCCGGGCGGCCGAGCGCGGCCGGAAGGTCGTCGTGCTGACGATCGACCCGGCCCGGCGGCTCGCCCAGTCGATGGGAATCGACTCGCTCGACAACATCCCCCGCCGGGTCGAGGGCATCAGAAGCCGGCCCGCGCGCGGCACGGCGACGCGCGGTTCCGGCCCGGCCGGCGGGCGGCGGGCGGAGAGCGGGCAGTTGCACGCGATGATGCTCGACATGAAGCGCACCTTCGACGAGATCGTCGAGGCGCACGCGGACGCCGACCGGGCGCGGGCGATCCTGGAGAACCCCTTCTACCAGTCGCTGTCCGCCGGGTTCGCCGGTACGCAGGAGTACATGGCCATGGAGAAACTCGGCCAGTTGAGGGCGCGCGAGGAGTGGGACCTGATCGTGGTCGACACCCCGCCGTCCCGCTCCGCGCTGGACTTCCTGGACGCCCCGAAACGGCTGGGGTCCTTCCTGGACGGCAAGTTCATCAAGCTGCTGATGGCACCGGCGAAGATGGGCGGCCGGGCGGGCATGAAGTTCCTCAACGTCGGCATGTCGATGATGACCGGCACTCTGGGCAAGCTGCTGGGGGGGCAGTTCCTCAAGGACGTACAGACCTTCGTGGCCGCCATGGACACGATGTTCGGAGGCTTCCGGACCCGGGCGGACGCGACGTACAAGCTCCTGCAGGCGCCTGGCACGGCCTTCCTGGTGGTCGCCACGCCCGAGCGGGACGCGCTGCGCGAGGCCGCGTACTTCGTGGAGCGGCTGGCGGCCGAGGAGATGCCGCTCGCCGGGCTCGTCCTGAACCGCGTGCACGGCAGCGGCGCCGCCCGGCTTTCGGCCGGGCGGGCACGGGCAGCCGCAGAAAATCTTGACGAGGGGCGCATGGTGGATCAGGTGTCCGGGAAGACTGATGTTCGTGGCCCCCGCGCCACCATCCCCGAGCCGTCAGACATCGCCACCGCCGCCGCACGTTCGTCGCAGGACCCCGAGGCTGCCCCCACAGCCGACCCGTACGACCCCGCGCACACCCCCTCCGTAGCCGCACAGGACATCCCGCAACTGACCGCAGGACTGCTCCGTCTGCACGCCGAACGGATGCAGGTGCTCGCACGCGAACAGCGCACGCGTGACCGTTTCACCGCGCTCCACCCGGAGGTACCGGTAGCCGAGGTGGCCGCGCTACCGGGCGACGTACATGATCTCGCCGGCCTTCGGGCCATCGGCGATCGCCTCGCGTCGGGTCGCGTCCCACGGCCCTGAGCCGTCTCCGGCACAGAGTCCCCGTCCCCGACCGGTCCGGGCGGCCCCGGTCCACGCCCCGGCCGCTCCACGGTCCGGGGCGCGTCTGATCCCGCTCACCGCGGGGCACGGACACCGGGCTCGGGCACGCGGACGTCCAGGTGTGGAGGACGGGTGAGTCGTACCGTCGTCCGCGACGCGGCAGTGCCTCCCGGCCGACCTCGCGCGGGACCACCACCGCCGGGAACCCGGCGCGGTTGCGCGCCTCGGCGGCCGACTCACCGGAAGACCCGTGGACGGCCGCGGGCGGGGTACGGACGACCGCCCGCTCCTCGTTGGCGTGGGGCCCCTCATGGCCGGCGGTGGGGCCGGAGGCACGGGCCCGCGCGATCACCTGACGGACCGGAGCTCTAGCCCACGGCCGCGTAGCTCTCGTAGGTCGCGTCGTCGTCCATCGCCACGGGCAGCAGGCCCGCTCCCCGCTCGTACTCAGTGCGTGCCGTCTCCAGCAGCCGCCGCCACGACGTGACGGTCGGCCGCCGCCGCAGCAGAGCGCGGCGCTCACGCTCCGTCATGCCACCCCACACGCCGAATTCCACCCGGTTGTCCAGGGCGTCGGCCAGGCATTCGGTCCGCACCGGGCATCCGGTACACACCGCCTTGGCCCGGTTCTGCGCCGCTCCCTGTACGAAAAGTTCATCCGGATCGGTAGTGCGGCAGGCCGCCTGCGCACTCCAGTCAGCTACCCAGCCCATACCGGCGCCGTCCTCTCCCGAATCGAGGCTCCCCCACGGCGACAGCGGCATATTCACCGCTGCCAGTTGAGGACGTTACGGACCGCAGGCACAGCGCAACACCCCCTTCGGGCCCAATCTTGAATGGCCCGAACGGACTATGCGTACGCGGCAGATCACCCAGAGGAGTGACCGGAGGACATGCGTGCCGAAACCGACAAACAGAACAGTTCGCCAGTATCCGACAGAGCCACACAGGACATCCAATGACACATGAGATGAAATCGGGCAGGGCTTCCCGCGATTCGGGTCCAGGGGAGTTCACGCCGAAGTCACGCCCGGGTCTTGATGCAGAACCACACTGCTGTGACAGTTGAGAGCAGCTTAGGCCAATGCCTATACGCGTGTCCGGCGAATCAGGACGTCGGCGCCTCGTCCTGCCGTGCCGTCACGTCCGGCCGGCGCGCCCCCGGAGGCGGCGGTCCCGGCCCCTCAGAGCCTGGCTGACGCCACCGCTTGTCATACCCGCCGGCAGACCGGTCACGCCGGGCCTCGGCCGGCCGCCCCCTCCGGATGTCACGGTCTGGTACGGGAACGCTCCGGGACCCCCCGCTCCCGTGGAACGCCCGGCACGACGGATTAGGCTGCCCCCATGGCAAACAAGCGCTCGGGCGGAGGTCTGACCGGGACCCAGCAGGCCGCCAAGTTCCTCGGTGTCAGTGTGCTCTCCGGAGCCGTGCTGGCAGGCATCGCGCTGCCCGCGGCCGGAGCACTGGGGCTGGCGGCGAAAGGCACCGTCGAGGGATTCGACGAGATCCCGTCCAATCTGAAGACACCGCCGCTGAGTCAGCGCACGACCATCCTCGACTCGTCGGGGGGTCACCTCGCCACCGTGTACTCGCGGGACCGCAAGGTAGTACCGCTGGAGAAGATCTCCCCGTACATGCAGAAGGCGATCGTCGCGATCGAGGACTCGCGCTTCTACGAGCACGGCGCGGTCGACCTCAAGGGCGTCCTGCGTGCGATCAACCGCAACGCCCAGTCGGGCGGCGTGGCCCAGGGCGCGTCGACGCTCACGCAGCAGTACGTGAAGAACGTCTTCGTCGAGGAGGCGGGCGACGACCCGGAGAAGGTCGCCCAGGCGACCCAGCAGACCATCGGCCGCAAGGTACGCGAACTGAAGTACGCGATCCAGGTCGAGGAGGAGCTCGGGAAGAAGAAGATCCTCGAGAACTACCTCAACATCACCTTCTTCGGGCAGCAGGCCTACGGCATCGAGGCGGCTTCCCAGCGCTACTTCTCCAAGCCGGCCGCGGACCTGAAGCTGGAGGAGGCGGCCATGATGGCCGGACTCGTCCAGTCCCCGAGCCGCTACGACCCGGTCAACGACATCCAGGAAGCCACGAAGCGCCGCGACGTGGTGCTCCAGCGCCTGGCCGACGTCAAGGACATCAGCCAGGCCGAGGCGGACAAAGCCAAGGCCACCCCGGTCAAGCTGAAGGTGAAGACGCCCAGGAACGGCTGCATCACCGCCGTCGACGGCGCCGGCTTCTTCTGCGACTACGTCCGCAAGACCATCCTCACCGACCCGGTCTTCGGCAAGACGGTCGAGGAGCGCCAGAAGCTGTGGAACCTCGGTGGCCTGACCATCAGGACCACCCTCGACCCACGCGCGCAGGAGGCGGCCAACGAGGCCGCTGTGGCGAAGATCAACGAGGACGACAAGGTCGCCGCCTCGGTGGTCCAGGTACAGCCAGGTACCGGCAAGATCCTCTCGATGGGTCAGTCCCGTCCGTACGGCCTGGACCAGAAGCAGCACCAGACCACGCTCAACCTCGCCGTCGGCAGCAGGATGGGCGGCACCACCTACGGCTTCCAGGTCGGCTCGACGTTCAAGCCGATCACGGCCGCCGCGGCGCTGGAGAAGGGGCTGAGCCCGGCACAGTCCTTCAGTACGCCGTGGAAGATCTCGGTACCGATGAACTCCTTCACCACCTGCGCGGGCGGACCCGCCGGAGGCGGCAACTGGGACCTGCAGAACGAGCTGCAGTCCGAGGCCGGCAGCTGGGACATGACCAGCGCGCTCGGCAAGTCCATCAACACCTACTTCGCGCACCTCGAGCAGATGACCGGTCTGTGCGAGACGGTGAACATGGCGAAGAAGATGGGCTACGAGCAGAGCCTGGGCAAGGACCTCAAGGAACTGCCGTCCATCACCCTCGGCGGCCAGGAGAGCACCCCGCTCGACATGGCCTCGGTGTACGCCACCTTCGCCAACCGCGGCACGTACTGCACCCCGATCGCCATCGAGTCGATCACCACGCCCAACGGCAAGAAGCTGAAGGTCCCGCAGACGCGGTGCTCGCGGGCGATGAGCGAGCGGACCGCGGACACCGTCAACCAGATGCTCAAGGGCGTGGTCGAGGACGGCACCGGCCAACGGGCCGGTCTCAGCGACCGCGACAACGCCGGCAAGACCGGAACGACCAACGACCGCAAGGACGCCTGGTTCGTCGGGTACACGCCGAACCTGTCCACTGCGGTGTGGGTCGGTGACGACGTCGGCGAGAAGACCGGCATGTACAACATCACCATCGGCGGCGTCTACTACGACAAGGTCTGTGGCGGTTGCCTCCCCGGCCCGATCTGGCGGATCGCGATGACCGGAGCGCTGAAAGCCTCCGAGACCCCGAGTTTCGCCCCCGTCTCCGTCCCCCGCGCCGAGAAGCCGGAGGACAAGGAGAAGCCCAGGGACAGGGACAGGAACAGGAACAGGAACAAGCCCGGTGGCGGCGACAAGCCAGGCGACGGGCGGCCGGGCGACGGCACCCCGTTCCCCGGGATCACCATTCCGCCGGACCTGGCCGGTGGTGGGAACAACCGCGGTCAGGGCGGCGGTGGCGGCCGGTAGAACGGCCCCGTTGCGATACGCCGGAGGGCGCCCCCAAGAGATTCGGGGGCGCCCTCCGGCGTATCGACGCAACGCGTCCGGGTCGCTCCGTGCGGTCACGGCGGGCCGGGCCGGGTGCCGTGGCCGGGATCAGCCGCCCGGCCCACGGCGTCAAGCCGTGGCGTCAGCCCGCGAGCAGCTTCTTGACCGCGGCGGCGACACGGCCGCCCTCGGCCTGGCCGGCCACCTTGGGGTTCACGATCTTCATGACGGCCCCCATCGCGCGCGGACCCTCCGCACCGGCGGCGGCGGCCTCGGCGACGGCCGCGGCGACGATCTGCTCCAGTTCGTCGTCACCGAGCTGCTTCGGCAGGTAGGCGTCGAGGACGACGCCCTCCGCCTTCTCGCGCTCGGCCGACTCGGCACGGCCTCCCTGGGCGAACGCGTCCGCGGCCTCGCGGCGCTTCTTCGCCTCCTTGGCGATCACCTTCTGCACCTCGTCGTCGGAGAGTTCGCGCTTGGTCGTGCCCGCGACCTCCTCCTTCGTGATGGCGGTGAGGGTGAGCCGCAGCGTCGAGGAGCGCAGCTCGTCGCGCTCCTTGATGGCGGCGTTGAGATCGTCCTGCAGCTTGGCCTTGAGCGTGGTCATGGGGCAAGTGTGTCAGGTGACGCGCAACGCCCGCCCGCGCATTAACCCGCCACGCCCTCCTGCCCCGACCCGCGTCCCGCGGTCTGCGACGATGGGGGGATGCGCGCACGGTACGGAATCCCCTTGAAGATCACCGCAGGTCTCACGGCGACAGCCGCCGCCGGACTGGTCTATGCCGCGGGCTTCGAAGCCCGCTCCTTCCGCCTGCGCCGGGTGACGATTCCCGTACTGCCGCGCGGGATGCGCGATCTGCGCGTCCTGCAGGTCTCCGACATCCACATGGTGTGCGGCCAGCACAAGAAGCGGGCCTGGCTCCAGTCACTGGCGGGACTGCGACCGGACCTCGTCGTGAACACCGGCGACAACCTCTCCGACACCGACGCGGTGCCGGAAGTGCTGGACGCGCTGGGCCCGCTGATGGAGTTTCCGGGCGTGTACGTCTTCGGATCCAACGACTACTACGGACCGCGGCTGCGCAACCCCGCCCTCTACCTCCTGGAGAAGGTGCAGGGCAGGCACGGCCTCAACGGCAACAAGCCGGTCGAAGGCGCGGTGCACAACCCGTGGGAGGACCTCCGGGACGCCTTCGACGAGGCAGGCTGGCTGAACCTCACCAACACCCGTGGCCGACTCAGGCTCGACGGCCTGGATCTCGCCTTCACCGGCCTCGACGACCCCCACATCAAGCGGGACCGTTACGAGCGGGTGACCGGCGGTCCCGACGCCTCGGCCGACTTCACGGTGGGCGTGGTCCACGCCCCCTACCTGCGCTCGCTCGACGCGTTCACGGCGGACGGCTACGAGCTGGTCCTGGCGGGTCACACCCACGGCGGGCAGCTGTGCGTCCCCTTCTACGGGGCACTGGTGACGAACTGCGATCTGGACACGGACCGGGTGAAGGGCCTGTCCACGCACACCGTGGCGGACCGGACGTCCTTCCTGCACGTGTCCGCGGGCTGCGGCACCAACCGGTTCACTCCCGTCCGGTTCGCCTGCCCGCCGGAGGCGACCCTGCTGACGCTGACCGCCCACCCCTGAGCGCCTGTCGGGCGAAGGCCACCCGACAGGGCTCTGCGCCGCGCCCTCCTACGTCGGCGGCGGGCACGCCGCAACCACCCACCGGGGACCGGTCTCACACCGCCGTGCCCTGACCGGGGTGCCCCGCTGCCGACGCCGGGGACGGGACGCCTTCCCACGGAGGGGGAACAGGGCGGCCGCCCTCGGAACGGGCTGGTCCTGGGGGCCGTCTGCCACACCCTGGGCCCGGTGCCGGTGACCGTCGACCACTTCCGGACGGCGCCCGGAGGCCGCGAAAACCGGATTTCGTCTCCGGGCTCGGGTGGGCTAGAGTAATCGATGTCGCCGCGAAGTGAAGACAGAGCAGCGACATCGGGGTGTAGCGCAGCTTGGCAGCGCGCTTCGTTCGGGACGAAGAGGTCGTGGGTTCAAATCCCGCCACCCCGACAGCTGAAACACCAGGTGAGGCACCTAGGAACATTCCTAGGTGCCTCACCTTTTCGTGTGCATTGCCCATGTGCGTGACTACCGGCTCCCGAGTGTCCAAGGTCGCTGCGGCTCAGCGCCGAAAATGCCGTCCATGACCACGGCGCCGGTCTGGATCACGGGCCGGATCTGCTTCCGGTAGACCTCCTCGGTCACAGCCGTCCCAGAGTGCCCGACGAGCCGAGATATCTCCTCAAGAGGGACGCCCCGGTCGGACAGCAGGGACACGAAGCCGTCGACCAGGCACCATCCCCGCCCTCCGCCTGATCACCCGTGGCGTATCCCCACCAGGGCCGGCCGTCTCACTACGATCGGAACACCATGACGCTCGACATCCCGCGCATTGAGCAGCTCCTCCCGAGGACATCCGGGTCCACTGCCGCTTCATTGGAACGGGCAGGTGGGTGAGCCCGAAACAGCAACGCTGCGTGGCCCTCCGCACCAACAAGCTCTACTTCACCCGCGACCGCGACCGCGATCCGCTGACCGACGTCCGGAACCCTTCCGAGCCGCCGCCGCCATTCTGACCTGAACACGACGACGTTTGTTGCCCACACATCCCTACGCAAGCTTCGAGTCCACCTCCCGTTCGGGTGGACCGAGCAGCAGGAAGTCGCAGTCGTCGGCCAGTGGCCGAACCATTGACCCGTATGCGCTGCCGGCGTGGGGCTTGACCCCGACGCCGGAGTAAACCCCTGGATCAGGTCGAACCCTTACACCACTTCCCAGGACGCGACCGCAGTGGATGAAGGATGGAGCAGCAATGTCCGAAGGCGAGCGGAAGCCGGGCAGGTCTGGGGTGGACCGGTCGGAGGGGTTCGGTGAGCGGTTGCTGGGTCTGTTGCTGGACCGGGCTCACGAGATGCCGCCGCAGTTGATCGCCCCGCTCGTCGCGGAAGAAGTGGCCAGGGTCGGTGGTAGGGACGTCTCGATCCTCTTGCAGGACTACGAACAGATGGTGCTGGTGCCCCTGCCGGGACGGGGATTGGTGGTCGGTGACCCCGAACCGGTCGAGGACTCTCCCGCCGGGGAGGCGTTCCTGAACTGCGAAACGGTAGAGGTACCGCAGGACGGCACCGTGCGGATGTTTGTGCCGCTGCTGGACGGCAGTGACCAGGTCGGGGCGATGGCCGTCACCCTGGACAGCGTCGATGACGACGACCGGAGGTTGCTGCGCAGACTCGCCGGGCTGGTAGCCGACATGATCGTCACCAAAGACGCCTATACCGACCTGTTCTTCCAGGCCCGACGCCGCGCCCCGATGAGCGTGGCCGCGGAAATCCAGTGGTCGTTGCTGCCTCCGCTGTCGATGACTGTTCCGCAGGTTGAAGTGGCTGGAATCCTGGAGCCCGCGTACGACGTGGCCGGCGACAGTTTCGACTACGCCCTCAACGGCGACATCCTTCATGTGGCCATGATCGACGCGATGGGCCACGGCCTGAACGCGGCGACCATGGCGACGGTGGCCATCGGCGCCTACCGCCACACGCGACGGGCCAACACCGGTCTGTCCCAGGTGTACGCGTTCATGGACAGGGCCATCAACGAGCAGTTCGGCCCCGATCACTTCGTCACCGCGCAGATGATGTGTCTGAACGTCGCCACGGGCCGGCTGCAGTGGGTCAATGCCGGTCACCCGGCTCCGCTGCTGATCCGCGGCCATGCCGTGGTGGACCGGCTGGAGAGCCCGACCACCCTGCCGGTCGGTTTCGGCGGCGAGGAGCCGGTGGTCAGCGAGCGGATGCTGCTGCCCGGGGACCGGCTGCTGTGTTTCACCGACGGTCTGATCGAAGAGCATCAGCCCGGCGGGGAACAGTTCGGTGAGGAGCAGCTCATCGAGTGCGCCAACCGAGCCGTCCGCGACTACACGGCGGTGCGGTCGGTGGTGCGCGCGCTCTCCCACGCCCTGAAACAGGAACGAGGCGGCGTCACCAGCGATGACGCGACCATCTTCCTCATCGAGTGGCGCGGCGGCAACGCCGACCATCTCGCCACATTCGGTTGAGCCCCCGCGCGCCCGCACAGTCAGGACACGACTTCGTCGCTGCCCAGACCGGTTCGCACACTGCGTCAGGTCAGCGGACCGGGCGGGCGCGGGCGGAGCGGCGCATGCGCATGACGATGTAGATGAGGTCCGCCACGAGCAGCACGATGCCGACGACCAGCAGGAAGGCCAGCCCGTCGGCGGTGGCACCGATGATGCCCAGCACAATCGCGATGATGATCAGGGTCAGGAAGAGTGTCATGAGGGCTACCCCTTAGCTCGGTTGGGGAGCTCAGCGGCGGGCCAGCTGCCGTTCGCCGTTCGCCCCGGACTGGTAGGGGAGGTCGTAGTGCCGGAAGACCGCCTCCTCGTCCCCAGCGGGAAGTACGTCGTCCGTGCCGACCGAAGGACACCGTTTCACCAGCGACTTGTCATGGGCGACCTTCACGTAGCCCGGCCCCGCGGTCGCACCGTCCAGGGGAACGAACACCAGGCGGTGGCGGGTGGGCAGGCCGACCCGGACCGTCGCCATGGCCGGTTCGTCGGTGCTGGTGTCGACATAGACCGCCTCCAGCTCGCCAATCCTGTGGCCCCTCGTGTCCACCACGTCGTGGGTCCGCCACTCACGGATGTCCGCCATATGGATCATGTCGACTCCTGGTGTTCCGTCACTGGTCCGGGAAGCGTGGCGACAAGGATCCCGGCGGCCTGGGTGACGTTACCGGCGTCGACCGCACGGGCCATGGCGTCGCGTGCCGCGTCGGGTGTCGTGTCCGGGGGCACCACGAGGAGGGCGAAGTGGTCGTTGTCGCCACGGGTGATGAGGACGGTGTCGTCACCGACAGGGAAGGAGTCGAGACGCACGACCCGGTCGTCGACGACCACACGAGTCGGGACCTCCTCCCAGGCGTCCGCGTCCAGGCCGACACGCGTGACGGGGCCGAGGTGTGCGGTGAGCGCCTGGATCAGGGCGGGCAGCTCGGTCGCGATGTCCCGGGAGCGGGGCCACCACGCGCCGTCGAGGACACCTCCGCGGGAATGCGTCGTCCGCAGCCGGAGCAGGGCCGTGCCCGGATTCACCGCTCGGTGGATCTCGTCCGGCAGGAGCTGCCGTGGGGTGGGAGTGTCAGATTCGGCCATCGTGGTCCGCCTGCCTGCGCGGGGCCGCCGACACCTCATGGCCGACGAGAGACCGCCGTGGTCATACAGTACTCCGCACGCCTGTGGTATACCCGCGCCATCGGCCGGACGGCGTGCCGGATGGGAAATCACCTGGTCAGAGCGGCTCATCCGAACGCTGGGCGGAGTACCCTGAAAGTACCGGGAGTAAGTCGAACACCCGCTCCCACGCGGACGTCGTTTCCGGCGATCAACACACTGGGCCGCCCCGCGGGGCGGCCCGGAGACGGGTTCGCGATCATGACCGCCACCCTCGCGCCCTCGCTTCCGGCGCGCCTGTCGCTGACACCGAAGACCACCCTCGCCGGCGTCTTGGACGGCGCGTGGTGGCCTCGCTCGCGAGACCTCACCGCCGAGCTGCCGCCCTTGGTCGACGCGCTTGAGGCCCGCTTCGGGCGCATCACGCGGATGACGGTGAACCCCACCCGCTGGCCCGTCGTCCCGCACAAGGTTCCTGCCACCGGGCACACCGTGCACGTGGGCTGGTTCATCGAACAGGATCCCGACAAGGTGATCCTGCTCTCCTACACCGTCGGCCGCTGCGACCTGTTGGTGATCCCGCCCGAAACCGAACCGGCCGCAGCCGCCCGGCTCATGACGGCCGCAGCCATCCCCGGCGGCGTCCTGGCCGCCGGCGTCCTGTTGTCCGACGAGGCCACGACCGGCGGGGCCGCCCCGGCGCCTCTCGGGCACCCGGTCGTCGGAGCGCGGATGATCTCCATGCCGGCACGCCCGCGGAGGTGACCCCGTGGAGACCCTGATCACGCTCGCCGCCCTCGCCTTGCTGATCGCGCTCGGCACGCGCCTGATCCACCGGCTCAACGCCCAGCACGACGCACGCATCGCCGCCCACCACTACGGCGCCGCCTTCCCGCCCATTCGTCGGCCTCCCGGTCACAGCCACCCCACACCGACAGGGCAAGCGTCGCGCGCTCGGCCCGCATGAGCCCCAGTCGTACAATTGAACGTGGATCGAGCACTCTCACGTGTGACGATCCGGAAGGGCGGCCTCGGCGGAGTGAATGCGCCGGGGCCGTTGTGACGACACTCGCCATGAGGCCGGTGGGGCCGGCGCACCCGAGGTCATGCCGCCGCCTGTTGCTGCTGCTGCCTTCTCGCGCGCGAGATTCATCCCGAGAACGCGGCCGGGAAACGCGAACGTCTCGAACTCGGCACCGGCCGGTACGTCGGTGTGTGTCGCCATGGTGACCGGTGCGTCCAGGACTGCGAGGACACCTAAGAGGCATTCGAAGCACGCGAATACCTGTGCTCGCGATCTGAGGATTTAGCGACCCCCGCTCGGAGGCTTTCTGTCGGCAACACACAGGGGGAAATATCCGACGCACACGGACTGCGGAGGCATGCTACTGTCGGAACCAGTTGCAGTTTTGGTACCCAAAAGCTTCAGGCGCATCCCGCCGACCTCGTGTCACAGGGAAGCGTTTTGCATTTCCGGTCATTTCCGGGCAGGGCATCATCGCGGCGACACGGCGTCCGTACCGTACGGATTCCGATGTACTGCCCAAAGGAGATATGACATGGCTACTGGCACCGTGAAGTGGTTCAACGCGGAAAAGGGTTTCGGCTTCATCGAGCAGGACGGTGGCGGCGCTGACGTGTTCGCCCACTTCTCGAACATCGCCGCCCAGGGCTTCCGCGAGCTCCAGGAAGGCCAGAAGGTCACCTTCGACATCGCGCAGGGCCAGAAGGGCCCGACGGCCGAGAACATCGTTTCCGCCTGACACCGGCGCGTAATTCGTAGCTGGGGCCCGCATCCCTCGGGGTGCGGGCCCCAGCTGCATTCGTTTCACAGGTTCCCGATAAACCTGAATCGCCACACCTTTTCGCTCACCCAATCGAGCCCATATTCCTTCGCCTTGGGTGAAGCCACTCCTTTTGCATTTCGTTCGGCCCGTGCCTGTGATTCCCAGCACTTTTCCTCAGCTGCCGGAGTTCCTCGATACGCGCCGTGTCAAGGAAGGTTCTGCATGGAATCCACACGCACGAACAGCCGCTCCACCCGTACCCGCCGCAACGGCGGCCACGCGAACGGTTCATCCAGCGGCTCGGCCCGGGGCGGTCGTTTCGGGTCGCCCGCGCCGAGCCGTTCGGGAGCTCCGGCTCGCTCCGGCGGTCACGGCCGACGTCCCACCGCGCAGGGGGAGTTCACCCTGCCGGAGACGACCACCCCGGCTCTCCCCGCGGTCGAGACGTTCGCCGACCTCGACATGCCGAAGACCTTGCTGGCCGCGCTCGCCTCGCAGGGCGTGTCCGTCCCGTTCCCCATCCAGGGGGCGACCCTGCCGAACTCCCTGGCGGGCCGTGACGTCCTGGGCCGCGGCCGGACCGGCTCGGGAAAGACCCTCGCTTTCGGCCTCGCCCTGCTGGCCCGCACCGCCGGGCAGCGCGCCGAGCCGCGTCAGCCGCTGGCACTGGTCCTGGTCCCCACCCGGGAACTGGCGCAGCAGGTCACCGAAGCGCTCACCCCCTACGCCCGCCCCGTGAAGCTGCGCCTCGCCACCGTGGTCGGCGGCATGCCGATCGGCCGGCAGGCGAAAGCACTGCGCGGGGGAGCAGAAGTCGTCGTGGCCACCCCCGGCCGACTGAAGGACCTCATCGACCGCGGTGACTGCTTGCTGGACCAGGTCGCGATCACCGTCCTCGACGAAGCCGACCAGATGGCCGACATGGGCTTCATGCCTCAGGTCACCGCGCTCCTGGACCAGGTCCGTCCCGGGGGCCAGCGCATGCTGTTCTCCGCCACCCTGGACCGCAACGTCGATCTCCTGGTCCGCCGCTACCTCGCCGACCCCGTCGTCCACTCCGTGGACCCCTCCCGGGGCGCGGTGACCACGATGGAACACCACGTCCTGCACGTCCACGGTGCCGACAAGCACCGGGCGACGACGGAGATCGCAGCCCGCGACGGCCGAGTGATCATGTTCCTGGACACCAAGCACGCCGTGGACCGCCTCACCCAGGACCTCCTCGCCAGCGGTGTCCGGGCCGCCGCCCTGCACGGCGGCAAGTCACAGCCGCAGCGCACCCGCACCCTCGCCCAGTTCAGGACGGGCCACGTCACCGTCCTGGTCGCGACGAACGTCGCGGCGCGAGGCATCCACGTCGACGACCTCGACCTCGTGGTGAACGTGGATCCGCCGACCGACCACAAGGACTACCTCCATCGCGGTGGCCGTACCGCCCGGGCGGGCGCGTCCGGCAGCGTCGTGACCCTGGTCACCGCCAACCAGCGTCGCGGCATCAGCCGCCTCATGGCGGCCGCCGGCATCGTGCCCCAGATCACCCAGGTCCGCTCCGGCGGGGAAGAACTCAGCCGGATCACCGGCGCCCGTACCCCCTCCGGCATCCCCGTGACGATCACCGTGCCGCCGGCCGAACGGCGCACGCGCGGCACGTCCTCCCGTGCCCGACGCGGTCCCGCTTCGGCCGCCCGACGCGTCGGCGGACGTCGGTCCGCCTTCGACGCGGCGGCCTGAGCACCGCGTGATCCGAACGCCGATCCCTCTCCAGGAGGCACGTGTGACGACCGTCCAGACGCCGCCCCGCCCGGCTCCGGCCACGACCGAGTGTGGGACGGAGCCCGACACCGTGGACACGGCCGGACCGCAGGTCGGCGATGACATGACCGTCGAAGTGGCCCTGGCCGTCATGGCGAGCGCCCGCACCAGGCTCCTGCTCGTCACCGACAACGACGGGCAGCTCACCGGTCGCGTCACCCTGGGGCGGCTCACCGGCGTCCGCGACAGCCCCGTCTACACGGACCGGCTCCAGCTGCGCGACCTCCCCGGCCACGGCGGGCCACTCACCTCGCTCACCGCCCTGGCCTCCGAGTACGGCGTGTGCCACCGCGGCCCCGCGGCACCGCCCCTCGTGAGCGAACACGGCGGCGCCCTGGACCTGCCTCCCCTCGCCCTTGCGTGAACCGCCTGATCGCGGCGGAACCCTCCCCTTCCTCCCCCTGTGAGACATCGTGCGTTGTGTCATCGCCCGCTTCCCCTTCGACCTCACCAAGAGCGGAGTCCTGGACTCCATGAAGGGCGTCAAGCCCGAGCCGGTCACCGGCGAGTCCGTGATCATCGGCCGCCGCGCCTACCCCGCCATGCAGGTCGGCCAGGTCATCACCCGGCAGGACAGGCGCGATTTCAGCGCCGCCGAAGTACTCCGGGCCATGACCCGGCTCGGCTTCACCTGCCGCGGCCTTCCCCGGCCCGCCGACGCCCTCAGCTCCCTCCAGCACGCCTCCGCGTTGCTCGGCACTCCGGCAGCGGTCTGACCGCGGGCTGCGGAAGACGCTGAGCGGGCACCCGCGCGGCCGAGAGGGCCCGACCGGCACACGCCGGTCGGGCCCTCTCGCGTACCCGGTCAACCCGGCGTGGCCGCCCTGTCCGCCCGATCACCTGCCCAAGCCAAGGTCGATTGCCTCACCACCGGACACACAAAAATCTATGCCGCCGAGACTAGATATTAGCGAGCAGCACAGCTATGTTTTCTCTCGTAGCCCAGAGAGTCCGAAGGGCCGGCAGACACGAACTGCCGGGAGCAGCAGTAGTCGCAGGACGGTGCGGCGGTGGAGTCCCGAAGCCAGGGTGGTCGTAGGACGGCAACGGGGCTGACAGCCGGACCGGGTGGCCCGCAGTCGTCAGGGGCCGCCGGAGCGGGGACGCGGTCATGACGGGATGCGAACTCGCCCGTGCAGTTCGCGGCACCGCAGTACGCGACACCGCGGTACGCAGTAAGAACACGGATGGTTGATCGCTCAGGAAGAACGGAGGAAGCCGCGCCATCAGGATCGCCCGGGCACGAGTGCCCAGCCCGGGTACCGCAGGACATCGAGAGCGAGGTGGTCTCCGGTCAGGCAATCACGATCCCCGCACACCCGACAGCAGCCAGGTCGGGTCCGCGGATACGGAAGGCCGGCGCGGTATCAGGGCCGGCGGATGGTGTAGTAGTTCCTTCAGGGCCCTGGTGCCGTACGGCACCAGGGCCCCTCCATGCGTTCCACGAGAGAGGTGCCAATGACAGCAGGCGACTCGTACGGCCGTCTCGACGACGACGACTACCCCGCCTACACGATGGGCAGGGCCGCCGAGATGATCGGCACCACCCAGGGCTTCCTCCGTGCCATCGGTGAAGCCCGCCTCATCACCCCGCTGCGCTCCGAGGGCGGGCACCGCCGCTACTCCCGCTACCAGCTGCGCATCGCGGCGCGCGCCCGCGAGCTCGTGGACCAAGGCACCCCCATCGAGGCCGCCTGCCGCATCATCATCCTCGAAGACCAGCTCGAAGAGGCCCAGCGCATCAACGCCGAGTACCGCCGCGCGGCGGCTCAGCCGCCCCATCACGCCACCGACTGAGGCGGCTGCGGGCGGTTGCCGGCCGGCCCCGTGTCAGGCGGCGTCTCCCTGCTCGCACCCGCACCTCTCCGCACCGCCCTGCCGCCCGCCACGGGCGTAGAGGCTGCGATCGCGCCGACCCACCCGTAGTGCGGTGGCGGGAGACGCACCGCGATCGGGCCGTGAACGAGTCAGCGGTCTCCCCGAGGTCGAACAGGGCCCTCGACTGGGCGGGACTGCCCGTGTCCGTGCTGCTTCCGTGGTCCGCCGTGACGCACCGCCGGGCCGTCGGGCCGGTGGCCCGGCCGGTCGATGGGGCACTGCTGACAGGGGTTCTGGGTGGTCTACCGCGGGATACCCCACCGCACCGGGAAGTCGACCGCGTCGCGGTAGGCGGCGAGGGTCCCGATGGCGGTACCGCGTCCTGCCGGCGCACGGACGGCCGGTACTCACGGGCTCCCGGGGCACCCCCGGCTGGGCAGGCGACCGGTCGCCGGGGCGAGGGGGGTCACGGCGCTCTACTCTGGTGCTCTGTCAGGTTGGCTGACCGTCGAAAGGCTGGGTGTCAGGTGCTGGTCGCGGACCGATATCGGCTGCACACGTGTATCGGGCGGGGCGGCATGGGCGAGGTGTGGCAGGCGACCGACGAGGTCCTCGGGCGGCCGGTCGCGGTGAAGTTGATGCTGGGTCATGAGACGGACCCCTCGGCCGCCGACCGGTTCCGACTGGAGGCGCAGACCGCGGCGCGGCTCAGTCATCCGCATGTGGTCGGTGTCTTCGACTTCGGCACTTGGGACGGGAAACTGTTCCTCGTGATGGAGCTGGTCGAGGGTTCCAGCCTCGCGGGCGAGTCCGGGACGGCCCTCGTCCTGCCTCCGGAGCGGGTCGCCGTGGTCGCCGCGCACGCGGCGGCGGGGCTGGCCGCCGCGCACCGCCAGGGAGTCGTCCACCGGGACATCAAACCGGGCAACCTGCTGCTCGACGTGGACGGCACGGTGAAACTGGCCGACTTCGGGATAGCCCGCTTCGTCGACGACCCGTCGGCGGCGCTCACCACCACCGGCCAGATCGTCGGCACCGGCTTGTACCTCGCCCCGGAGCGGGCGCTCGGGCAACCCGCCTCCTCCGCCTCCGACGTGTACTCGCTCGGCTGCGTCCTGTACCAACTCCTCACCGGTCGGCCTCCGTTCCAGGGTGACACCGCCACCGCGCTGCTCTACCAGCACATCGACACGCCACCCGCTCCGCCCCGACAGCTCGGGGTGGGGTTGCCGCACGCGTTCGAGACGTATCTGCTCACGCTGTTGGCGAAACAGCCCGAGCGACGGCCCGCCGCGCAGGCGATCACGGAGTGGTTCGGCTCGGGTGCCTGGCGCGAGCACCCGCTGCCGGCGCCCGCGCCGCGGACGGCACCCCCGGCACCCGCGCAGGGACCTTCGTCGCACCGGTCGGCGGGGGCGCGCACCTCGGATCACGCCCAGCCTCCCCCCACCGTGGCCTCGGCCGGTCCGCGCGGCGGGTCGGCGGGGGCGGGGCGGACGCGGGCCCCGGTACGGCGGCAAGCCCGGCGCCCGGACGGCGGGCTGGCGGAGCTCTCGCGGCGACGTCCGCGCAAGACGGCCGCGGTGGCCGGTGGCATCACCTTCGTGGTCTTCCTGCTCATCGGCATGTCGTGGCTCGCGCCGGAGGACAGTTCTGCCGGTACGCCCGACCCCGGCCAGACGTCCACCGCCCCCTGAATACCGCATCCGGGAACGTTCGCCCGTCGAGGCGAAGGCCGCCTGAGAGCCCGTCGGGCGCCGTGCCGAGCGACTCCGCCGGGTGCCAGGTGGCCGAAACCGGTACACCCGGGTGGAACCGGGTGGCCAGGCGACGCCGGCGTTCCCCGTACCGTCGCGGATCGGGTCAGCTCCGTCGCGGCCGTCGCGAGGACCCGAACGGGGTCCCCCGGGTGGCTCGGGGAGCCGTGGTCCGTTCCTCTGGAGGCATGCGCACACAGCAGATAGCCCGGGTCGTCGTCCTGCCCGCCGCCGCTGCGCTCGTCCTCGCCGGCGGCACCTCGGCAGTCGGCCGGAGTTCCTCGCCCGCGCCGGCCGGGGAGCATTCCGGGGCGCGCCCTGGAGGCGGCCATCCGGGCCCCCACTCCGAGCTCGTCAACGACTCCGGGCCCTCCGCCGTAGCCCTGGCCCTCGGTGCCGCCGCGCTGGCCACGGCCGTCGCCGTCACCGTCGTACGGAACCGGGCCGCTGGTCCCGCCCTCAGCCGGCCAGCCCCGCCGCCACCCCCAGCAGCACCAGGATCAGACAGATCCCGAGGTTGACCTTCCGGTAGTACAGGAACACCGCGGCGAACTCGCGCATGGTCGCGCTCGGCCAGAAATAGGCGGCGGTCGGCGAGCCCACCACCTGGCCGTCCACCCCGGTCCGGCGAGCCGTCAGGGCGGCTCGGAAGGCGTGGAAGTCGTTGGTGACGATCACGCATCCGGCTTCCGGGGCGTGCGCGTCCATCAGTTCCTTGCTGAAGACCAGGTTCTCCTCGGTGTTCCGGGAGCGTTCCTCCCGCACGATCCGGTCCCCCGGGAAGCCGCGCTCGACGAGGTAGTCCGCCATCGCGTGGGATTCCGGAACCTCCTCGTCCGGGCCTTGGCCGCCGGAGGTGATCAGCAACGGCACCACCCCTGCGCGCGCTTCGAGCGCTTCGTAGATGCGGCGGCCGCGGTCCAGTCTGCTCGCGAGGAGCGGCGAGACGAGCCGGCCGCCGACCAGGCCGGCCCCCAGGACGACGACGAAAGACGCGTCGCGCCGTACGCCCATCCGACCGTAGAGGAAGGCGTACCCGACGAAGCAGAGGAAGAGGAAGGAGACGTAGGCGAGGACCGCGATGCCCGTGCCGACGGCGATGCCCAGGGCCTTCGACCGTGTGACGAGGGCGACGGCCATCAACGCCAGCATGCCCAGGATGAGCAGACCGGCGAGCAGCGACAGCAGGTTGGCCGGCCGGCCGCCCTCCTTGCGGACCATCTGTACGCCGTTCGCGCACAGCAGTCCGGCGAGCACGACCGGTCCGAGTCCGAGCACGAGCAGCACGACGACGATCACCGTCGTCGCGACACCCGGCGGGGCGCTGTCGACGCCGGCGAGCAGGCCGATGCCGAGGAAGGTGACGGCGAGTCCGAGATACACGGCGTTGCCGAAACGCCGCCGGTCGCGCAGCACGCCGATCCCGAAGAGCAGCAGAAACAAGGCGGCCACCGCGAAAGCGAGCATGCCGTCATCGTAGGTGGCGCCTCCGACACCGGGCCGCGGGTTTCCGTGTGCGTCCGGCCGTCGTTCCGTTTCGCGCGGCGCCGGCGGGCGGGGGGGGCGCGGCAGGAGCGCGGGAACGGCCGGTGGCCGGTGCCGGGTGATGTCGCGCGCCGGAGGTTGTCCACAGGCTGCGGACGATGCCGACGGAATGTCGGCGGACCGGAGCATCATGGGGCCAGGGCTGATTCATAGTTCTGGGCTGGAAGGGCTCTCAGAGCCGGTCTGCGGTCATGCTGCGGTGGTCAGCGTGGTGACGAAGACGGACGCGGCTTCTGGGAAGGTCTCCAACTTGTTGAGCCGTACGCGCTTCTGCTCCAGCTCCGCCGTGTGGTCTTCTCCGAGGTCCACCGACTTGACCATCTCCGGGGCATGGCCGATGGCGTCCATGAGTGCGTCGGCGAAGACGGACTCCAATTCGGTCTCGCCGACACCCGCCTGTGAAGTGCAGGCGACAGAGCGGTTCTTGGCTGTGCACCGGTTATCGCGGTACGTCCGGGTGTCTTCAGGGTTTGGTCGTGTGCTGACACACCATCCGGCTTCCACAGTGACCGCAGATGGCGGTACCGGTGAGCAGGCACGCGGTCTCCCGGCGGCGGACCTTCTCCACCCGCGTGCGCGAGGCGACGCCTTGTTCGCCGCCTCCCACTCGCCGAGCTTCAGGATCGGCCTGTCCGCGATGACGCTCGGCTCCCCCTCCTCGGTCTCCCAGATCTGCCCGTTGTAGGTCTGGTATCCGACGCAGACGGGGTTCTGGATGACGCGGGCGATGGTGGCGGGCTTCCAAAGGATCCCCTGTGCCGGCTTGCCCTTGACCGACCGAAGATGGTCGGACCACGTCATGACGCCGCGCCTGTTGAAGTCCTCTGCGATCGCGTACGTGGAGTCGCCGTCGTTCTGCACTAGAGCCGAAGCGAATGGGAAGCGCGGCATGGAACCATCCGGTGATCCGTAAACGACCATGCGCCGATCGGGTTACATAGGGGCATGAGTGACACAGAGCCCATGCCCGTCTGGGAGCAGCGATTCCGCGCCCCGCGCGTCTCCCTGCCCGAGTGGGCGGAGGAAGCCCCCGACCGCGCGTTGTTCGTCTCGAACGCGACCGGCAAGTACGAGCTGTACGCGTGGGACCGGGTGACCGGTCACACCCGGCAGGTCACAGACCGGCCGAACGGCACCACGGACGGGACGCTCTCCCCCGATGGAGAGCGGATCTGGTGGTTCCGCGACGGCATGGGCTCCTCCGTTCCAGACTTGCCGTCGGATGGGGACGAGTTCGGGGTGTGGATGCGGCAGCCCTTCGAGGGGGGCCCGGACGAGACAGCGGTGCCCGGCCTCGCACCCTCCTATCCGGCGGGGCTCGCCATCGGCCGGGACGGCACGCTGGTGGTGGGCCGGTCGACGGACGAGGAGGGGTCGACGGTCCATCTCGTGCGGAAGGGCTCGGAGCCCGTCGAGATATACCGCCACCGGGAGTCGGCGGGGGTCGGTGACCTCTCGCACGACGCGACGCTGATCGCGATCGAGCACACCGAGCACGGCGACGCCATGCACGCGGCCCTGCGGGTGCTGCGGGCCGGGGACTCCTCGGTACTCGCCGAACTCGACGACACCCGGGGCGGTACCGAGGAGCTGGGCCTGGCGGTGCTGGGATTCGCCCCGGTGGACGGGGACACCCGGCTGCTCGTCGGCCACCAGCGTCGGGGGCGCTGGGAGCCGCTGCTGTGGGACGTGGCGACGGGCGAGGAGACCGATCTGCGGCTCGATCTTCCGGGTGACGTGTCGGCCGAGTGGTATCCGGACGGCTCGGGCCTGCTGATCGTGCACAGCTTCGAGGCACGCAGTGAGCTGTGGCGCTACGACATCGCGACGGGGGCGCTGGTGCGGGTGGAGACCCCGGCCGGCTCGGTGTCGGAGGCGACGGCGCGTCCGGACGGCTCCGTGGAGTACCTGTGGTCCTCGGCCGCCGAGCCGCCTGCGGTGCGCTCCACGACGGGCGGGGTCGTGCTCGACGCTCCGGGTGCGAGGGCTCCGCGGTCCGTGCCGGTGGAGGACGTGTGGGTGGAGGGGCCCGGTGGCCGGGTCCACGCTCTGGTGCAGCGGCCCGCGGAGGGCGAGGGGCCCTTCCCGACCGTCTTCGAGGTCCACGGCGGGCCGGCCTGGCACGACAGCGACGCCTTCGCGTCGGGACCCGCGGCCTGGCTGGACCACGGCTACGCGGTGGTCCGGGTCAACTACCGCGGCTCGACCGGCTACGGGCGGGAGTGGACGGACGCGCTGAAGCACCGGATCGGCCTGATCGAGCTGGAGGACGTGGCCGCGGTTCGCGCGTGGGCGGTCGCGTCCGGCCTGGCGGACCCGGCGAAGCTGGTCCTGTCGGGCGGGTCCTGGGGCGGCTATCTGACGCTCCTGGGGCTCGGTACGCAGCCGGACTCCTGGTCGGTGGGCCTCGCCGCCGTTCCCGTCGCCGACTACGTGACGGCGTACGAGGACGAGATGGAGGCGCTCAAGGCGCTGGACCGGACGCTCTTCGGCGGCTCGCCGCAGGAGGTGCCGGAGCGTTTCGAGGTCTCGTCCCCGCTGACGTACGTCGACAAGGTGACGGCCCCGGTCTACATCTCGGCGGGCGTCAATGATCCGCGCTGCCCGATCCGCCAGATCGACGTGTACGTCGACCGGCTCGCGGCCCGGGGCGCGGTGCACGAGGTGTACCGGTACGACGCGGGGCACGGCTCCCTGGTGGTGGAGGAGAGGATCAGGCAGGTGCGTCTGGAGCTGGACTTCGCCGCGCGCCACCTGGGGACCCGGCCGGCCGGGGGGTGACGCGGCTGCGTACCGTGGAGGGGTGTACCGGTTCCTGAGAACGCCCCGCTGGTGGGGACTCCATGTCTTCGTCCTGCTGGCGATCCCGTTCTGCGTGTTCATGGGGAGCTGGCAGCTGGGGAAGTTCGAGGAACGCGTCGACTCCCACCGGGAGGCGGAGCGGGCCCCCGGGCCGGGCACGCTGAAGGCGGAGCCGCTGGACTCGCTGCTGCCGGTGGACAAGGAGACCTCGGGCCGGCGCGCGCGGGCGAGCGGCCGCTACGGGGAGCAGTTCCTGGTGCCGGGCCGACAGCTGGACGGCCGCACCGGAAGCTACGTGCTGACGCTGCTCAGGACGGACGGCGGCAAGACGCTGCCGGTGGTACGCGGCTGGCTGCCGTCCGGGGCGGAGGTCCCTGCCCCGCCGTCCGGTGAGGTCACGGTGGAGGGCGCCCTGCAGGCGTCCGAGACCGTGGGCACCAAGGGGGTCGACGCGGCGGGCGGGCTGCCGGAGGGCCAGCTCGGCATGATCAGCGCGGGAGCGCTGGTCAACCTCGTCCCTGACGAAATCTACGACGCCTGGGTCACCGTCACCGACGCGCCGGAGGGGCTGACCCCGGTCCCGGCTGCTGCCGCGGCGGGCACGTCGCTGGATCTGAAGGCATTCCAGAACCTCGGCTACACCGCGGAGTGGTTCGTCTTCGCCGGCTTCGTGGCCTTCATGTGGTTCCGCTTCCTGCGCCGCGAGGTGGAGGCGTCGAAGGACGCCGCACTCGGCCTCTGAGCGCCTGTCGGGTGGCCTTCGGCCGACAGGCTCTGAGCGGTGTCCGTCGTTCCCCGGGGAGGTCGCCCGGGGCGCCACGCCGTAGGTCGGCCGCCGTCGCACGGGTGTCTCGCCCGGCCCCACACCCCGCCCCCGGCCCGTACGGCGTGGGGTCAGGAGGCGTCCAGGACGCCCGTCCGGTAGATCGTGCCCGCGCAGGCGTTGGTGATCGTCGCCGCGGCGGCCGGGCCGCCCGGCTCCGCCGTGTGGCTGACCGCGACGCTGCCGTTCGCCGGTGTCCCGTCCGCGGCGCCGAGCTGGGGTTCGGTGCCGTTCGCCGACTGTCCCGCGCCCGTCGACCCGGTGGCGCCTCCCGACGCCCCGCCGCTCTCCGCCGGTGCGGTCGGGGTGGGTGGCGGGCTCGTGGTCGGGCAGGTCTCGGTGGGGATCCAGGCGAATCTGACCTCGTAGGCGTTCTGCGGCTGGAGCACCAGGGCGGGCGACTCCTGCGACGGATCGGGCAGACCGCTCGCGGCGTCCCCGGCCGCATGGGCGACCACAGTGATCCTGGCCGGATCCGCCGCCCCCCGGGCCTCGAAGGAGACCCGGCCCGCACCGCCGACCACACAGTCCTTCTCGGAGATGTTGGCGATACGGAAGGTGCCGTACACCTTGCCCGACGCGTCGGGCGCACCCGACTGCACCGAGCTGACGCCCAGCTGTCCCGCGCCACACACCGGTGCCTTCACCGGAAGCGGGTCGGCCGAGGGAGTCGCGTCGGTGCCCGCGCCCTCCGTCTCGCCGGTCCCGGGCTCCTGCGACGTACCGCCGCCCTGGGCTTCGCCCTGGCGGGTTGCGCCGGAGCCGGCCGGCGTGTCCCCGCCCTGCTCACCGCCCTCGACTCCGGTCTCGGAGCCGGTACCGCCTTGGGCCTGCTCGCCGTGGCCCGCGTTGACGGAGTGGTCGTCGACGGCCGCGCCGGAGTTGGCGACGTGGACGAACGCCGGGACGGCCGTGCCCAGCAGCACCACCGCGGCGGCGATGCCGACGACGGCCTGGCGTTTGCGGGCGCGCCGTGCGGGCACCGCCCGGAGCAGATGGTCGAGCGCATCCTCCGAGGGCACGAGGTCGGCGACGGCGCCCTGGAGGAGCCTCCGCAGCTCCGCCTCGTCGGCCCCTCCGGCACCACCGGGGACATCTCGGAAGAGGCGGTCGCGCCCGAGGCCGCTGTCGGCCTGCGCCTCGCCGGGCCCGTCGTTCACACCGTGTCCCATGCTGTCTCGGCCGCCGTGGCGCGGCCCGTGCGTACCGCCGTGGGGCAGCCCGTTCCTACCGCCGGCGTCCCCGTTGCCGAGCGGGTCACCGGGCACCTCTCCGGGGCTCATGCCTGTGCCTCCATCACGACGCGCAGCGCCGCGATGCCCCGCGAGCCGTACGCCTTCACCGATCCCAGCGATATGCCGAGGGCCTCCGCGACCTGCGCCTCCGTCATATCGGCGAAGTAGCGCAGGACCAGGACCTCGCGCTGACGCCGCTGGAGCCCCCTCATCGCCTTGATCAGGGCGTCACGCTCCAGCTGGTCGTAAGCGCCCTCCTCCGCGCTCGCCATGTCCGGCATGGGCTTGGACAGCAGTTTGAGCCCGAGGATGCGACGGCGAAGCGCGGAACGCGACAGGTTGACGACGGTCTGCCGCAGATAGGCGAGGGTCTTCTCCGGCTCCCGCACCCGGTTCCGCGCGGAGTGCACGCGGATGAACGCCTCCTGGACCACGTCCTCGCAGGAGGCCGTGTCGTCGAGGAGCAACGCCGCGAGCCCCAGCAGGGAACGGTAGTGGGCCCGGTAGGTCTCGGTCAGATGGTCGACGGTGGTGCCGGCGGCCATGCCGTCCTCAGCGCTCTCGCGCGGCGAGGGAATGCCGTTCACCGCGGTCGCGTGCGCTCTGGCGGGCATGGGCGCGATCACCGGCATGCCGCCGTTTGGGCGCGGCCGCCTGAGCGGACGCGCCGCGGCGCTCCGGACGGGAGCCACGACCGTGCCCCGCACGGGGATGATCGGCGTCCCGCGGAGCGGGACGACCGCTGCGATCTCGAGTACCTCTGCCACGCCTGTTGGACACGTTTCCCCCCGTCAGGGTTGTACGCGTACGCCACCGTTTTCGACGGTGTGCAAATCGCCCTCATGCGCACCCGTTTTTCCCCAATACCCCGTTTTCACAGCATGATTTGTGGCACACCACAGGCGCACGCGGAGACGCACCCCGACCGACTGCTGGTTGCGGTACGCCCGAAGAGCATCGTCGAGCACGACATCATCCCAGTTCAAGGGCGTTCCGTGGCCGAATCGATCACAAGGTGTTCACAGATCCTACAAAGACGACCGGTCAGCCGACGCCGATTTCCGGACGCTCGGGACGCTCCGGACGGATGATCGTCTCCGCGATCTGGACGGCGTTGAGCGCCGCGCCCTTGCGCAGGTTGTCCCCGCACACGAAGAACTCCAGCGAACGCTCGTCGTCCAGGGAACGCCGCACCCGGCCCACCCAGGTGGGGTCCGTGCCCACGATGTCGGCGGGCGTGGGAAAGTCCCCCGAGGCCGGATCGTCGTACAGCACCACACCCGGCGAGGTGGCCAGGATCTCGTGGGCGCGCTCGACCGTGACGGGATGCTCGAAGCGCGCGTGTACGGAGACGGAGTGCCCGGTGACGACCGGTACCCGGACGCAGGTCGCCGCGACCGGCAGCGCGGGCATGCCGAGGATCCTGCGGGTCTCCTCGCGGATGCGCAGTTCCTCGGACGACCAGCCGTCCGCCATCAGGTCCCCGGACCAGGGCAGCACGTTCAGGGCGACGGGCCCCGGGAAGGGACCGGTGCCGTCGCCGACGGCGCGCCGGACGTCCCCGGGGGAGTTTCCGAGGTCGGTGCCGGCGACCAGCGCCAGTTGCTCCCGCAGGGCGGCGACACCCGCCTGCCCTACCCCGCTCGCGGCCTGCTGGGCGGTCACCACCAGCTCGCTGACCCCGAACTCGGCGTGCAGGGCGCCCACGGCGACGATAAGCGCCAGCGTGGAGCATCCCGGGCTCGCGACGATCCCGCGCGGCCTCATGCGGACGGCGTGCGGATTGACCTCGGGCACCACCAGCGGCACGTCGGGGTCCGCCCGGAAGGCCGCGGAGGTGTCCACGACCACCGCGCCCTTGGCCGCGGCGACCGGCGCCCACCGCGCGGCGATGTCCTCGGGCGCAAGGAAGAGGGCGAGGTCGGCCCCTTCCAGTACGTCCTCGCTCAGCGCGAGGACCTCGCACTCCTCCCCGCGGACGGCCAGCTTGCGGCCGGCTGAGCGCGGGGAGGCGACGAGTCGTATCTCGCCCCAGACGTCGGCGTGCTGCGACAGCATCTGGAGCATCACCGCTCCGACGGCCCCGGTCGCTCCCACGACCGCGAGCGTCGGCTTGCGGCGCGGCGAGGTCACCGGCCGGTTCCGCCATAGACAACGGCCTCGTCGGAGTCGCTGTCGAGCCCGAAGGCGGTGTGCACGGCCGTCACGGCTTCGTTGACGTCGTCGGCGCGGGTGACGACCGAGATGCGGATCTCGGAGGTGGAGATCAGCTCGATGTTCACGCCCGCGTCGGACAGCGCCTGGAAGAAGGCGGCGGTGACGCCCGGGTTGGTCTTCATCCCGGCGCCGACCAGCGAGATCTTGCCGATCTGGTCGTCGTAGCGAAGCGAGTCGAAGCCGATCGCGGCCTTCGCCTTCTCGAGGGCTTCGATGGCCTTGCGGCCCTCGGCCTTGGGAAGGGTGAAGGAGATGTCCGTCAGGCCGGTGGAGGCGGCGGACACGTTCTGCACGATCATGTCGATGTTGATCTCGGCGTCCGCGACGGCCCGGAAGATGGCCGCGGCCTCGCCCGGCTTGTCCGGAACTCCGACGACGGTGATCTTCGCCTCGGAGGTGTCGTGGGCGACACCGGAGATGATGGCCTGCTCCACCTTGCGGTCCCCTTGCGGTTCGTTGCTGACCCAGGTCCCCTGCAGTCCCGAGAAGGACGAGCGGACGTGGATCGGGATGTTGTAGCGGCGTGCGTACTCGACGCACCGGTGCAGCAGCACCTTGGAGCCGGAGGCGGCGAGCTCCAGCATGTCCTCGAAGGAGATCCACTCGATCTTCTTCGCCTTCTTCACCACGCGCGGGTCGGCCGTGAAGACGCCGTCGACGTCCGTGTAGATCTCACAGACCTCGGCGTCGAGCGCTGCGGCGAGGGCGACGGCGGTGGTGTCCGAACCGCCGCGGCCCAGCGTGGTGATGTCCTTCTTGTCCTGGGACACGCCCTGGAAGCCCGCGACGATGGCGATGTTGCCCTCGTCGAGGGCGGTACGGATCCGGCCAGGCGTGACGTCGATGATGCGCGCCTTGTTGTGGACCGAGTCCGTGATCACACCGGCCTGGCTGCCCGTGAACGACTGCGCCTCGTGGCCCAGTTTCTTGATCGCCATGGCCAGCAGGGCCATGGAGATCCGCTCCCCGGCGGTCAACAGCATGTCGAATTCGCGTCCGGCAGGAATCGGGGATACCTGCTCGGCGAGATCGATCAACTCGTCCGTCGTGTCGCCCATCGCGGAAACCACGACGACCACCTGGTGGCCGTTCTTCTTGGCGTCCACGATTCGCTTGGCGACGCGCTTGATGCCTTCGGCATCCGCAACGGAGGAGCCTCCGTACTTCTGCACGACAAGGCCCACGTGCGCTCCTCGCTCGGTGTCTGCCGCAGCCATCCCTGCGGTCGGCTCAGTCTAACGAGCGGCCCGAATTCACCCTCCGGATATCGCATCCTGAGACGAGCTGCTCGGAGGATGGTCATAGTGATCTCCTCGGGAGCCCCGTGCGACGGCCCCGGGACACCCCGTCACGTGCGGCGCGACCCCAGGCCCAGCGGTCCGGCGATCTCCTCCACCATGACCCGCCCGGCCTCCTCGGCCAGGTCGTCCTCCGCCAGGTCCTCGTCCGTGTCCAGGCCGTCCAGAGCGGCCAGCGGCTGGTCCAGGCGGACGTGCGAGACCAGTGACTGGAGTGCCCGCAGGGTGCCGGAGGCCGTCGGGCCCCAGTTGGAGAAGTACGAGAACTGCCACCACCACAGCGCCTCGGCCGTCCGGCCCGCCCGGTAGTGGGCCAGTCCGTGCCGCAGGTCCATGACGATGTCGGCGAGGTTGTCGGAGATCCGGCAGGGCACCGGCGCCTTGCGGGGCTCGTAGGGGTCGAAGACCTCGGAGAACACGTCCACCGGGTCCAGCAGCCGGGCGAAGCGCTCGCGCAGGTCGTCGACGTCGACGTCCGGGCCGGTGTCCGGTTCGTAGCGCTCGTCCGGGAGGATGTCCTCGTGCGCGCCCAGCCGCCCGCCCGCGAGCAGCAGCTGCGAGATCTCCAGCAACAGGAAGGGCACCGCGCTGTCGGGCTCGTCGCCCTTCGCCACTTCCGTGGTGGCCACGATGAAGGACTCGATCGAGTCCGCGATCTGGACCGCGAAGTCGTCCGGGTTCTGCGTGAGCGCGTGCAGCGTGGCGTCGGACATCAGGGGTGCCTCCCTAGGGGCTCACGGGTGAGCGCACGAGCCGTGTCGGCCCTGTCGGTCATACATCTAGCAGGCGCCGCCCCTCGAAGGCACGCCCCAGCGTCACCTCGTCGGCGTATTCGAGATCGCCGCCCACCGGCAGACCGCTCGCGAGCCGGGTGACCTTCAGCCCCATGGGCTTGATCATCCGCGCCAGATAGGTCGCGGTGGCCTCGCCCTCCAGGTTCGGATCGGTCGCCAGGATCAGCTCGGTGACCGCACCGTCCGCGAGCCGCGCCAGCAGTTCGCGGATGCGCAGATCGTCCGGGCCGACCCCCTCGATCGGGCTGATCGCGCCGCCGAGCACGTGGTAGCGCCCGCGGAACTCACGGGTCCGCTCGATCGCCACGACGTCCTTGGGCTCCTCGACCACGCAGATGACCGACTGGTCGCGGCGCGGGTCGCGGCAGATGTTGCACTGCTCCTGCTGTGCCACGTTGCCGCAGACCGCGCAGAACCTGACCTTCTCCTTGACCTCGAGGAGCGCGTGCGCGAGACGGCGTACGTCGGTGGGCTCGGCCTGGAGGATGTGGAAGGCGATCCGCTGGGCGCTCTTGGGACCGACTCCGGGCAGCCTGCCCAGTTCGTCGATGAGGTCCTGAACCACGCCTTCGTACAACGGAACGCCCTTCTCGGGTCTGCTTGATTCTTACGGTAGTAGCCGGAGCGCCGGCTTAG
Source organism: Streptomyces sp. NBC_01216 (assembly GCF_035994945.1). Classification (NCBI taxonomy): domain Bacteria; kingdom Bacillati; phylum Actinomycetota; class Actinomycetes; order Kitasatosporales; family Streptomycetaceae; genus Streptomyces; species Streptomyces sp. NBC_01216. The sequence continues at coordinate 3,832,265 of NZ_CP108677.1, read as the reverse complement.
AAGCCCGGCGCCGGGAAGCCGGGCCTCAGAATCCCAGGCCGGGCATGCCGCCCAGGCCCTGCGTCAGCGGGCCCAGCTTGGCCTGCTGGAGCCGCTGAGCGTTGTCGTTGGCGGCCTTGACCGCCGCGACGACCAGGTCGGCGAGCGTCTCGGTGTCCTCCGGGTCCACGGCCTTGGGGTCGATCACCAGCGCGCGCAGCTCGCCGGAGCCGGTGACCGTCGCCGTCACCAGGCCACCGCCGGCCTGTCCGTCGACCTCGGTCGCGGCGAGCTCCTCCTGGGCACGGGCGAGATCCTGCTGCATCTGCTGGGCCTGCTGGAGGAGCTGCTGCATGTCGGGCTGGCCACCACCGGGAATCACGATCACTCACTCCTGGCATTCACTGACGACTGTTCGGTACGCCGAGCCTACGTGGTCCCCGCCCGGGCTGCCGCCCAACTCTTTCGAGTGAGAAACTGCGGGCTCCTCTAGCTGATCAACACCCTCTTGCGGGCGGAAATCCCGGGATTCCGGGCCCATAGCCCACCATTCGGCGGTAGGAAGGGCAGGCACCACGTGCACCGCACGTCACAGCAGGACTCGAGCGCTGAGCTGAACAGAGGAGTGCCCCGGTGAGCCAGCAGCCGGAGATGCAGCCGCCACCGGGGCAGCCCGAGGGGCCGGCCCCCCGTGATCTGACCGGAACGCCGTTCCCGCTCGGCGACTGGGGCGAACCCGCGGAACGGCTGGACGAGCTGTACCGCTGGGTCGAGACCCAGGCACTGCGGACGGCCGAGTGGTACCTCTCGGACCGTCTCTGGAAGCGCCGCTGTGCCAGGGCCCTGCGGATCGGAACGGCGCTGGGCGTCATCGTGGGGGCCGCGCTGCCGCTGCTCGACCTGACGGGGGTAGCGGACGGTGCCGCCGGCTGGGGATACCTCTCCCTGCTGCTGGGCGCGGCCTGTCTGGGCTGTGACCGGTACTTCGGCCTGACGTCCGGGTGGATAAGGAACGTGGCCACGGCGCAGGCCGTACAGCGCCGGCTGCAGACCCTCCAGTTCGACTGGGCCGCGGAGAGCGTGCGCGAGGTGCTCGGCCCCACGGAGGGCACCGCGAGCGAGGCCGCCGAGCGGTGCCTGGGCGTGCTGCGGCGGTTCTCCGAGGACGTGACGGAACTGGTGCGGGCGGAGACGGCGGACTGGATGGTCGAGTTCCGTTCCGGCCCGACGCCGCTCGCCCTCCAGTCGGCCGGACCGGCCCTCCCCCGGCCGGAGGCGGGCCCGGCGGCTCCCCGTTTCCCGCTCCCTCCGGGCACCCGCCCGAACATGCCCAGGCAGCGGCCCCCGGAGCCGCGCTGACGCGGGCGGAACGACAGGTGCCGCACTCCGGCGAGGAGTACCGCCCCTCGGTCAGCTGAGGATGATCATCGAGCCCTGTCCGAGGCTCCGGGTGGCCGCCGCGTGCAGGCCCAGCCATACGTGGCGCTCGCGCGCGAACGGACTGTCGTCGCGGGGAACCGTCCCCGCGGGCTCCTCCAGCGAGGTCGGCCGCTCCGGCGGCAACGGCGGGGCGGGCGGGTTGGCCGGGTCGATGCCGATCGCGGGCGCGACGATGTCCAGCTCCCGCAGCAGCCCGTGCGAGGAACCGAGCGGGCCGCCACCCTCCAGCAGCTCGTCGTTGGAAAGCGGAGCCGGGAAGTCCACGGGGACGTACGCGCCGGCGTGGTCGTAGTGCCAGACGAGGTGGGACTGCTGCGCGGTCGCCTCGAACATCTCCAGCAGCTGCTCGTAGTCCCCGCCCAACTCGTCGACGGGTTCGACGGGGAGGCCGCACAGCTGGAGCAGATAGGCGCGCCGCAGGAAGTGCAGGGCGTCGTAGTCGAACCCGGCGACGGGCGCGACGTCGCCGGACAGCCCCGGCATGTAGGCGAACACGGGGACGGTGGGCAGACCGGCCGCGGTCAGGGCCTTGTCGTAGGCGGCGATCTCTTCGGCGAAGGGATTGTCGGGGCTGTGGCACAGCACGTCGACAAGGGGGACCAGCCACAGGTCACAGGCCAAGGGAGGCTCGCTCTCCGTCAGTTGCAGGGACGGCCAGGGTAGTGCGCGGGATACCTGACGCACACCCGGAGGGTGCCTGCCCGTCGGCGCGCCCGGTCAACCCGCGAGCCGTGCCGGGCGGCGCGGCTCGCGGGCCGTGGGCGACGAGGACGCCTGTTCCGGTCGTCACGGAGGCGGCTGTTCCGTCTGTCGTGCGAGGCTCCGGGTCCGGGGCGATCCGCCGTCCCCGGGACGCCCGCGTGTCACGGGGCGAGCCCCTCCAGTCGGTCCGCCCACTCCAGCGAGCGCGCGTTGTACGCGCGGACGACGGCGATCGCCTCCTCCGCGTCACCGAGCGTGACCGCGTCCACCAGTTCCAGGTGCCCGCTCCACAGCCCGCCGAGCACCTCGCGGTCGGAGCGCAGGTAGGGGACGGAGAAGACCCACGCCTGGACCCGCAGCCGGTGCAGGAAGTCCGCGAGGTAGTCGTTGGCGGACACCAGGCGTCCCAACTCGCGCCAGTAGCGGATGTCGTAGCCGATCAGGACGTCGAGGTCGCCGGCCCGGGCGGCACGTACCGCCGCCTCGCCGCGGCGTCGGACGGAGACGAGGGCGACCCCGCGGCCCACGTCGGGAGTGGCGGGCGCGGGCGCGGACGGGTAGCGGCGGAAGAGGCCGTCCACGACGAGCATCCGGGCCTCGACCATCCCCCGGTAGTCGTCCACCGAGAACTGGTGCACGCGGAAGCCGCGGTGCTGGTCGGAGTCGAGAAGCCCCTGCGCCGAGAGGTCGACGAGCGCCTCGCGCACGGGTGTCGCGGAGACCCCGTACTGCTCGGCGATCTGTTTGACGGTGAATTCCCGGCCCGGCTGGAGACGCCCTGCGAGCACCTCGTCACGGAGCGCGTCCGCGATCTGCTGCCGAAGCGTACTGCGGGTGACCGCTCCGCTCATGGGCATCATGTTCGCCCCCCTCCGTCCGGCTGTCGGACACCCTAGTCCAGGCGGAGGCAGACCCCCGAGGACCCGCGCGGGCCGTTCGTACACCGGTCACCGCCCGGTGCCGGAGCCGGACGGTGACCTGAGCCGACTCCGGACCCGGGTCGGCTCGGGCCCGGCCCCGGCCGGCTAGACGGTGTGCTCGTCGGCCGCGCTCAGTGCCGCGTCGAGGGCGGCGAGGCCCTCCTTCGCCTCCGCCTCGGAGACGTTGCAGGGGGGCACGGCGTGGGTGCGGTTCATGTTGACGAACGGCCACAGGCCGTGCTTCTTGGCCGCCGCGCCGAAGGCCGCCATGGGGGCGTTGGCCTCGCCGGTCGCGTTGTAGGGGACGAGCGGCTCTCGCGTCTCCTTGCTCCTGACGAGGTCGAGGGCCCAGAAAGCGCCCATGCCGCGCACCTCGCCCACCGACGGGTGGCGCTCGGCCAGCTCCCGCAGTCCGGGGCCGAGGACGGTCTCACCGATGTGGGCGGCGTGTTCGACGACCTTCTCGTCCTCCATCACCCGGATCGTGGCGACGGCGGCGGCGCAGGCCAGCGGGTGACCGGAGTAGGTCAGTCCGCCGGGGTACGGGCGCTTGTCGAAGGTCGCGGCGATCTCGGCGCTGATGGCGACGCCGCCGAGGGGCACGTAGCCGGAGTTGACGCCCTTGGCGAAGGTCATCAGGTCGGGCACGACGTCGAAGTGCTCCGCGGCGAACCACGTGCCGGTCCGGCCGAACCCGGCCATGACCTCGTCGAGGACGAAGACGATGCCGTACGTGTCGCAGATCGCGCGCACCCCGGCGAGGTAGCCGGGCGGCGGCGTCATGATCCCGGCGGTCCCGGGGACGGTCTCCAGGATGATCGCGGCGATGGTCCCCGGCCCCTCGAAGGCGATGGTGTCCTCGAGGTGGGCGAGCGCGCGCTCGCACTCCTGCTCCTCGGTCGTCGCGTAGAACGGCGAGCGGTAGAGGAAGGGCGCCCAGAAGCGCACGACGCCGGCCGAGCCGGTGTCGGAGGCCCAGCGGCGCGGGTCGCCGGTGAGGTTGATCGCGGTGGAGGTGGCGCCGTGGTACGACCGGAAGGCGGAGAGCACCTTGTGGCGGCCCGTGTGCAGACGGGCCATCCGGACGGCGTTCTCGACGGCCTCGGCACCGCCGTTGGTGAAGAAGATCTTGTCCAGGTCGCCCGGGGTGCGCTCGGCGATGAGGCGGGCGGCCTCGGAACGCACGTCGATGGCGAAGGCCGGCGCGAAGGTGGTCAGCTTCGCGGCCTGCTCCTGGATGGCGGCGACCACACGGGGGTGCTGGTAGCCGATGTTGGTGTAGACGAGGCCGCTGGTGAAGTCCAGATAGCGGTTTCCGTCGTAGTCCCAGAAGTACGAGCCCTCCGCGCCTGCGACGGCGAGCGGGTCGATCAGGCCCTGGGCGGACCAGGAGTGGAACACGTGCGCGCGGTCGGCGGCCTTCACGGCCGCACCGGCCTCGGGATCGGGAGCGACATGAGGGGTCATGGGTCGAGCGTAGGTAACCGCAGGTGGGGCGAGCCATGACCATCTTGTCCACCGAGACCGGGGACGACCCGACACCTTGCCCCACCCGGTCGTCACGGGACACCGTCCACCCTTCGACATATTGACAGCAAGCTGTCGTTCTGACAGCCTGCTGTCAGCAGCATCTCGTCGACGATTCCGCAGGAGGCCCGCAATGCCCCGCACCGTTCACCTCGCCGTCTACGACACACTCGCCGACTGGGAGACCGGACACACCACCGCCTGGCTCGCCCGCACCGGCCACCGGGTCCGCACGGTCGGCCCGAGCTCCGCGCCCATCACCAGCCTCGGCGGTCTGCGCGTCACGCCGGACCTGGCCCTCGACCGGCTGGACCCGGCCGACAGCGAGCTCCTGATCCTGCCGGGCGCCGATCTCTGGGACACGAGCGACGACCTGGCCCCGTTCGCGGACGCGGCGCGTCGCTTCCTCGACGCGGGCAAGCCCGTCGCCGCCATCTGCGGCGCCACCGCCGGACTGGCCCGTGCGGGACTCCTCGACGACCGAGCCCACACGAGCGCCGTCTCCTTCTACCTCGCCGCCACCGGCTACCAGGGCGGCGCCCGCTACGTCGACACGGACGCGGTCACGGACCGGGGCACCGGCGGCGGCGACCTGATCACGGCGGGACCGACCGAACCCGTCGCGTTCGCCCGGGAGGTCCTGGGGCGGATGGGCGCCTTCGAGGGCGAGCGGCTCGACGCCTGGTACCGCCTCTTCCACGACTCCGACCCGGCGGCGTACGAGAAGCTCCAGGCATCGGACGGAGAGGCCGCCGGGGCCGGGCCGGCCGCGGCGTCGTGAGCCGCGACCAGCAGGACGCGCTGTCCCGCACCGCCCTCGCCGTGTTCCACCTCAACGGCCGTCTCCTCGCGGTCTCGGAGAGACTCGCCGAGCCCGCGGGACTGACCGCGGCCTGGTGGCAGGTGCTCGGAGCCGTCCTCCCCGAGCCGCTGTCCGTCGCGGGGATCGCCCGCGCCATGGGGATCACCCGTCAGAGCGTGCAGCGCGTCGCGGACCTTCTGGTGGCCAGGGAACTCGCCGTCTACGCACCGAACCCCGCGCATCGGCGCGCCAAACTGCTGGCACCGACACCGGAGGGGCGTGCGGCGATCCGCCGGATCGATCCGGGACACGCGGAGCTGGCGAGGCGACTGACGCACACGCTCGGCGGCCAGGAGGCGTTCGACGAGACGGTACGCGCGCTGGAACGGCTCTCCCGGGCTCTCGACGCGATCGACGCGGGGGATACGGCGGACGACGCGACGGCGGACGGCGCGGACGCCTTCCGTACGGGCGCCACGGACGACCGGGCGGCTCCAGCGGGGGACACCTCGGACTCCTGACGTGTCGTCGGCTCTCGCCGGCCGGCCGGCGGGTGCGGACCGGACCGTCCCGGGCGAGGCGGAACACCCGGGTGGGGCGCCGGGCGCACGCGCCGCCCGGCCCCGTGGCGACGGGCCGGTACCGTCGTGGACGCGCCGACGTGTCCTCATGATCCGGGCCCCGGCCGGGCGTCCGCGCGTGCCGCCGCCGGTGCCGCGTCGGGTGGGCCCCTCGGAGCACGGCCGTCAGAGCCGCCCTCAGCAGTACAGGTTCGCTCCGGTCGGCACACCCAGGATCCGGGTGAACTGCTGGTACTTGGTCACCCGGCTCTGCACCTGAGCGGGATTCCGGCCGTCGCACTCCAGCGATCCGTTGATGGAGCGGATCGTCTGGCCGAAGCCGGCACCGTTGACCATGGCGTTGTGGCCGGTCATCGTCCCGGGGCCGCTCTGGGTGTTCCAGTACCAGAGGCCGGTCTTCCAGGCGACGGCGGGCTCGCGCTCGACGCGGTACGGGTTGTTGAGCAGATCGATGCCGAGGGCGTCGCCCGCCGCCTTGTAGTTGAAGTTCCAGGAGAGCTGGATGGGGCCCCGGCCGTAGTAGGCGGCCTGGCCGGCGGGGCAGCCGTAGGGCCGGCTCGTGTCGCAGTAGTGCGGGTAGTTGGCGGTGTTCTGTTCGACGATGTACACCAGACCGCCGGTCTCGTGACTGACGTTGGCGAGGAAGGCGGCGGCCTCCTGCTTCTTGACGGTGTCGCTGCCGGTCTTCGCGAACCCGGGGTAGGCGCCGAGAGCGGCGGTCAGGCCGCTGTATGTGTAGAAGGAGTTCCGGCCCGGGAACATCCGGTTGAACTGGGCCTCGCTGACGACGAAACCGGAGGGGTCCGGATCGGGGTCCGAACCCCCACCGCCCCCGCAGGTGCCCTCGTCTCGCCAGACGTCGGTGGTGCCGGGGCGTTCGTTCTGGGTCCACCACTTCGCGTACCAGTTGCGGCCGTCGTACGAGGCGGTCATGCCGCCCGTGTAGACGCTGGAGGAGTTCCAGGCGGCCACGCACGCGGGCGCCGCTCCGGCGGTCGCGGGGACGATGACGGCCAGTCCGACGGCCGTGCAGAGTGCGGACAGGAGGATGAGCAGGCGTCGCAGCATGCGCGCGTCCTTCCGTGGGGGGAAGGCAAGCGAAGCCGCCTTGGTCTGGACCTGTCAAGGTCTGGACCGAAATCCCTCAGCCGCGAGGCCGTTCGCGGACCGGATACGCGAGGGCGCGCGAACACCGGGCCCACGAGGCAGACGGAGCGGACGGGGCCCGCGGGCGGATGGTCAGTGCCTCAGTACGCGCTCCAGCAGACCGGTCAGCAAGGCCCGCTCCGCCACGGAGAGCGGCTCCATCAACTCCTCCTGGGCGGCTTCGAGCACCGCGTCGAGACGCCGGAGCCGCGCATGGCCGCGGGCGGTCAGCGTGATGACGTTGCGGCGGCGGTCACCGGGGTCGGGGGCGCGCTCGACAAGCCCGCGCTCGGCGAGTTCGTTGATGACGGCGACGAGGTCGCTGCGGTAGATGCCGGTCCGGCGACTCAGCCCGGCCTGGCTGGTCGGGCCGAACTCGTCGAGCGAGACGAGCACGGTGTAGTGCCATTTCCGGGCATCCTCCTCGGCGAGACTCGCGCTGACCAGGCGATCCGCCCGCGCGGCGGTCAGCGCGAGCAGGCGGCTGGGCATGCCACGCAGCCGGGCCGGAGTCAGCCGTTCATCCGGCTCGGCGCCCTGGCTTGCATCGGTGGCCCCGGGCGTCGCCGCCATCGGCGCCATGCCCGACGCGCCCGACGACTCGGCCCAGCCGGCGCCGTCGGGCACCTCGCCCCTGTCGGACACCTCGCCCCGCCGGGCCGAAGCCGCTCCCCCGGGGTCGCCTCCACGTTCTGTGCTCATGCCGCGCAGATTACCCGTTGCGTTAGTGGTCCGAACGATGTAACTTCGTTAGCGTCATAAACGTTAGCTCAACGAACGTTAGAGGAGTGAACGCCATGCCCACGATCGACGTCCTCGACTCGTCGATGTACTACGAGGAGAGGGGGCCCGCAGCGACGGACGGCAACACTCCGCTCGTCTTCCTGCACGGCAACCCCACCTCCTCGCACCTCTGGCGCAATGTCCTGCCGGCGATCGGCGGCGGACGGCGCCTCCTCGCTCCCGACCTGATCGGGATGGGACGCTCCGGGAAGCCCGACATCTCCTACGACTACGCCGACCAGGCGCGATACCTCGACGCCTGGATCCAGGCGATGAACCTTCGGGAGGTCGTACTCGTCGGGATCGACTGGGGCGGGTCGCTCGCCTTCGACTGGGCCGCCCGGCATCCGGGACGGGTGCGGGGGGTGGCGTTCATGGAGACGATCCTGCGAGCGATGTCCTGGGCCGAGTTTCCGGAGAAGGCGCGGGACCGCTTCCGGGCGTTCCGGACTCCCGGGGTGGGGGAGGAGCTCGTCCTGGAGCGGAACCTCTTCATCGAGGACTCGTTCCGGCAGACCGTCCTGTCCGGACCGGCCGAGGAAGACCTCCGTGTCTACCGGGCGCCGTATCCGACGCCCGCGTCCCGCCGGCCGATGCTGGAGTGGCCGCGCGCCATGCCGCTGGACGGCGAGCCGGCCGGGGTCGTCGCCCGTATCGGGAAGTACGGCGACTGGCTGGCCGCCAGCCCGGAAGTACCCAAGCTGCTGCTGACCTTCGACGGTTCGCCGACCCTGATGATCGACCCGGCCATGGCGGCCTGGTGCGCGGAGAACATATCCGCCCTGGAGACGCGCCACTGCGGGCCCGCGGCCCATCAGGCACCCGAGGACCGGCCGGAGGTGATCGCGGCCGCGATCACCGCCTGGGCGGACCGCCACTCCCTGGGACGCGCCCGGTGACCGCGACCGGCTCGACCGCGGCGACCGACGCGACGGGCTACCCGTACCGGACCAGCCCGGAGCCGGCTCAGATCAACAGGACCAGACGGCCGGGGCGGTGCCCCGCCTCCACACGTCGGTGTGCCTCGGCGGCACCCTCCAGGGGCATCACATCGGCCACCCGGGTGATCAGCTCCCGCTTCGCCACCTTCTCCAGGATCTCCTTCAGCCGCGCCCCGTCGGGGGTCCCGTGCACCGCGAGCACGGAGATGCCGCGTTCGGCGACCGGCATCCGCTCCTGCGTGGCCGAGACGAACACACCGCCGTCCTTGAGGACCGGCAGCAGCGGATCGCCGATCAGCGCCGCGTCGAAGACGCCGTCCACCTGGTGCGGGGCGTAGCCGAGGACCCCGGTGATCACGTCCTCCGGTGCGCCGCGCCGCACGGTGCGTTCGGCGCCGAGCACCCCCACCTCGTGTTCGTCACCGTCGTTGGCGACGGCGACCACGCGGTATCCGGCGGCCACCGCGTGCTGGACGGCGAACCGGCCGACCACGCCGCTCGCCCCCGTCACGAGCACGACCGACCCCGCGGGCAGCCGGAGCTTGTCGACGGCCTGCTGAGCGGTCAGCGCGGACAGCGGCACGGAGGCCGCCGTGGTGAAGTCCACGTCGTCCGGTACCGGGGCCAGCCACGCCGGGTCGACCTGGACGACCTCCGCGTAGGTCCCTTGCCCCGTGCCCTCCTCGAACCACGGCACGAATCCGGCGACCCGCGTTCCCGCCTCCAGCCCCGGCGCAGGGTCCAGGAGCCTGCCCGCGAAGTCGGAACCGACCACGAAGGGCGGCGTGAGGTCGCCGAGGCGGCCGGCGGCCTGTCCCGAGCGGATCCTCAGGTCGGACTGGTTCACGGCCGCTGCCTTCAGCCGTACCCTGACTCGTCCCGGTACCTCACCGGCCTCGGGCTCGGGCCGGCGGCTCAGTCTCAGGACCTCGGGGCCGCCGTAGGCGGTCACTTCGACGACACGCATGCGGTTCCTTCCTACGGCCCCCCGCGTCGCCATTACACCCATGGTCAAACAACCCCGGCAACCTCTGTCCGGCCACCTGAACGAACAAGGAAATCCAGGTGGCGACCCCACGACACCGGCCTCCCTTTCGCACAGCCGTCCCGAGCGTCACCGTCAAGGAGTGGATAACCGCCGAGCACGTCATCGCCGTGGCCAGTGCGCTCCTCGGTGTGCTCGTGTCGGCCGGGGTCGTGGTCTACGAACGCCTCACGCAGCACGGCCGTCGACTCGGCTACCGCGTGCAGCTCAACACCCCCCCTGCGGGAACGGGACGAGAACGCCGGGGACCTCACCGTGCGGGCCGGCGAGGTCGGCAGCGCCGACGGGTCCACCCTCGTACCGCTCCGGATCGAGAACGACGGCCGGACGCCGGACATCGAGGAGATCGGCCGGTCTCCCTACCCGTACCGGGAGATCGAGTACGCCTACACCTGGGGCCGACCGGCCGCCGACTCGCTCACCGTCGGCTTCCTCGGCTATCTCGTCCGGGGCGCCGGCCAGGACGAGATCCGCGCCCACGGGCATCTTCCCCGCAGGCCCTCAGGGCCTGAGGGCCTGCGGGGAAGGATGAGGACGGACCGTGCGCGTGGGGGTGAGCCGGTACGCGGCGGTCTGGCATCCTCTGTTCCCGTGGAGCCATTGAACGCGGAAGATCCGGTCGGTATCGGCCCGTTCCGCCTGCTCGGCCGGCTGGGTGTCGGCGGGATGGGCCGGGTGTTCCTGGCGCGTTCGGCGGACGGACGGACCGTCGCCGTCAAAGTGGTGCACGCGGAACTCGCCGCGCAGGACGAGTTCCGGCGCCGCTTCACCCGTGAGGTCGCCGCCCTGGAACGGGTCGGCGGCGCGGGTACCGCCCCGGTGCTCGCCTCCGACACCGCCGCCGTCTCGCCCTGGGTCGCGATCGGCTACGTCCCCGGGCCGTCGCTGCGCGCCGTGGTGGCCGCGGACCACGGGCCGCTGCCGCCCTCGACCGTACGGGGGGTGGCAGCCGGGCTGGGCCGGGCGCTCACCCATATCCACGCGGCCGGTCTGGTCCACCGCGATCTGAAACCCTCCAACGTCCTGCTCACCGTCGACGGACCGCGGATCATCGACTTCGGGATCGCCCGCGCCGTCGACACGGTCACCGACGGGGGCCTGACCCGTACCGGGGCCGTGGTCGGCTCCCCTGGTTTCATGTCTCCCGAGCAGGTGCGCGGTGAGAGACTGACACCGGCCTCCGACCTCTTCTGCCTCGGCTCGGTCCTCGCCTACGCGGCGACCGGCCGTTCGCCGTTCGGTACGGCGGACAGCGGCGTCCACGCCACCATGTTCCGCATCGCCCATGACGAGCCCGACCTGACCGGCCTCGCACCCGAGCTGGTCGGGCTGGTGCGGGCCTGCCTCGCCAAGAACCCGGCCGACCGGCCCACGGCCACCGAGCTGGCCGAGACCGTCGAGCTCGCCGGCCCGTGGCTCCCGGCGGACCTGCTCGCCCTCCTGGAGGCGCACGCCGCGGAGGTCCTGGAGGCGCAGGCGCGGGCGGTGGCGTCCGGGGCGACCGGAGGCGGGAGCGCGTGCGACACCACCCCCGTTCCTTCCGCGAGGCCGTCCGGACGGTGGCGCCGGACCGGGCTGGTCGCCACCGCCGTCGTGCTCGCCGTCGCCGCGGGACTCGCCTACGCCTTCCGGCCGGACCCCTCGGCCGGGACCGGCGAGCTGAAGAACCGTGACCGCGGCGGCGGCCTCTCCGCCCACCCGGGGGGCATCGTGCCGCCCGCGTTCCTCGGTTCCTGGGAGGGCGTGGTGCGCGGCTCCGCCGAACATCCCCGGGAGACCGCCCGCTTCGACATCGCCCAGGGGGCGGTGGGTGCGAAGAACGTCGGCTACGTCCAGGTCACCGAGGAGCGGCTGTGCATGGGCCACTCACGGCTGGTCTCCGCCGACGAGGACGCGTTGATCCTCGGGGAGTCCGACGTGACCACCGGCGTGCCGGCGCGACGCTGCACCCCGGCGGCCCACCAGAGCCTGACACTGCGCTCGCCCGACGTCCTGGTGTGGACCTCGGGTGCCGCGCGGGCCACGTTCCGCCGGGTGCGCTCGGGCGCCGACATCGTCCCGGCCGGTTTCCTGGGCGTCTGGAAGTCCCGTCAGGATCCGCTGGTCTACGGCGACAACGCGGACCGCTACGGGGACGAGGTGACCGTCTCCCAGGGCCCGGTCGGCGCCCCCCTGGTCCGCGTCCGCCACAGTTTTCCCCGCCTCGACGACCAGGGTGGTCTCACGCCCGACACGGTCACGTGCACCACCACCGCGCTCCTCGGCGGCGCGGGTGGTCTGCTGGTCACCGGCCCGCAGACCCGCGACTCCGACGACTGGGACCCCGAGTGCGGCGAGGCCCCGTCCCAGTACCTGAGGCTCGACCGCTCGCAGGGCGAGGAGCGGCTGCTGATGTCACCGATGACCGACAGCGACGCCGCCCCGTTCCACCGCTCGTAGCGGCGCCGGACCACCGCCGGGCGGGCCCCACCGCCGGGGCGGGGCGGCTCCGGCCGCTCCCTGCCGGCGGCCGCGGGACGCGCCGAGGCCCGCCCCGTGATCCGGGGCGGGCCTCGGCGCGTGTGCGGCGCGGTCCCGTGTGCCGTGCCTTCGGCACGGCGTACGAGGTCGCGTACCGCCTACAGGAAGGAGTTGATCTCGATGGTCTCGGTCCGGCCGGGGCCGACACCGATCGCGGAGATCGGGGCGCCCGACATCTCCTCCAGGGCCTTCACGTACGCCTGCGCGTTCTTCGGCAGGTCGGCGAAGGTCTTCGCCTTGGTGATGTCCTCGGACCAGCCCGGCAGCATCTCGTAGACGGGCTTCGCGTGGTGGAAGTCGGTCTGCGAGTAGGGCAGCTCCTCGACGCGCTTGCCGTCGATCTCGTAGGCGACGCAGACCGGGATCTGTTCCCAGCCGGTGAGCACGTCGAGCTTGGTGAGGAAGAAGTCGGTCAGGCCGTTGACGCGGGTCGCGTAGCGGGCGATGACCGCGTCGAACCATCCGCAGCGGCGGTCGCGGCCGGTGGTGACGCCACGCTCGCCGCCGATGCGGCGCAGCGCCTCGCCGTCCTCGTCGAACAGCTCCGTCGGGAACGGGCCGGCGCCGACGCGGGTCGTGTACGCCTTGAGGATGCCGATGACCCGGCTGATCTTCGTCGGGCCCACGCCGGCACCGGTGCAGGCGCCGCCCGCGGTCGGGTTCGAGGAGGTGACGAAGGGGTAGGTGCCGTGGTCGACGTCGAGCAGGGTGCCCTGGCCGCCCTCGAAGAGCACGACCTTGTCCTCGTCCAGCGCCTGGTTGAGGATGAGGGTGGTGTCGGCCACGAAGGGCTTGATCTGCTCCGCGTACTGGAGCATCTCCTCGACGATCTGCGCGGCTTCGATGGCGCGGCGGTTGTAGAGCTTGGCGAGGAGTTGGTTCTTGCCCTCCAGCGCCGCCTCGACCTTCTGGGAGAGGATCGACTCGTCGTAGAGGTCCTGGACCCGGATGCCGACGCGGTTGATCTTGTCCGCGTAGGTCGGGCCGATGCCCCGGCCGGTGGTGCCGATCTTGCGCTTCCCGAGGAAGCGTTCCGTCACCTTGTCGAGCGTCACGTTGTACGGCGTGATGAGATGCGCGTTACCGCTGATAAGGAGCTTGGACGTGTCCACGCCACGCTCGTTCAGCCCGCTCAGCTCGGAGAGCAGGACCGCCGGGTCGACGACGACACCGTTTCCGATCACCGGGGTACACCCCGGGGAGAGGATTCCGGAAGGGAGAAGGTGCAGTGCGTACTTCTGGTCGCCGACGACGACCGTGTGGCCGGCGTTGTTGCCACCCTGGTATCGCACCACATAATCAACGGATCCACCGAGGAGGTCGGTGGCCTTTCCCTTGCCCTCGTCACCCCACTGAGCACCGAGCAGCACAAGTGCGGGCACAGGCGTACACCCCTTCCGGGCGGGGCATGTCCAAGGTCAGGGGGCCGAAGCCGCCTCACCGGTGTGCCCCGGAATAGACGAAGCCCCTGGCGCAATAGCGCAAGGGGCTCTTGCACAAAGATGCTACCCGAGGAAGGACCGAGGTGTCGGCTCACGACCAGCTGCTGGTGGTCATCGACCCGGTCGCCCGCCGGAATGACGGCGAGTCCGTACGGATCGCGAAAGATGTGTTGTGTGCGGGAGCAGAGGCGAAGATCTGCCTCCCGAGCAGCCCGGAGGAGTTCTCCCGGGCGCTGGCCAGGCGAGGGGCGCGCCGCCCCGTGGTGATAGGCGACGACCGTGCACTGCTACGCACGGTGACGCTGCTGCACCGGGAGCGTGAGCTCTCCGGGGGCGCGCTCTCGCTGGTACCGGTCGGTCCGCCGGGTTCTCTCGGGGTGACGCGGGCGCTCGGCGTGCCACAGAACGCGGTGTCGGCGGCCCGCGCGGTGCTCGACGGCACCGTCCGCCGCCTCGATCTGCTCGTCGACGACAGTGACGGGGTCGTCCTGGGCGATCTGAGCATCCCGGCGACGCGGGCCACGGCGGCCTCCCCCGTGCCGCCCTCGGTCTGGGACACCTGCCGTTCCCTGGTCCGTACGCTCGTCCGGCCGGCCCCGGGGCAGGTCGCGGTCCGCACCCACCGGCTGCGGGTGGAGGCGGACGGCGTCCTGCTCAGCGATGTGAACGAGCCGGTGGAGGGTGTGACGGTCCGCTCGCTGGCCGGCGCGGCCGAGGTCACGGTCCACCCCCCGGCCGCCCCGCCCCTCCAGACGACCGCGGGCGTCCTCACGGTCTCGGGCCCGGACTTCCGCTACCGCGCGGACAGCGTGGTGTCGGGCCCGGTGCGGCGCCGGACATGGACGGTACGACCGCAGGCATGGGGGCTGACCCTGCCGAGGGCCCCGGAGACGCACCGCTGAGGACCGCCGCGGGGGACGACGGCGGGGACGGGCGGCGGGCTCCGCCGGCTTCCGGGCCGCCGCGGTGAGGGGCCCTCCCCACACGGCCCCGCGGCACCGGGCAACCGCCGGTGGGGCGGGCGCCGCCCCCTACGAGGTGGCGCGTCCCTCCCGCCGGGCGCGCCAGCGGTCCATCATCCCGAGCATCTCCTCCTGCAGGAAGGCGAAGAACTCCGCCGTCTCGGCGGTCCGGGCGCCCGCCGCCGTGTCCGGTCCGAGCGTCTCGGCGCCGTCGCGCAGCACCTTCTCCCAGCGGGTCAGGACCTGGTCCCGCCGTGTGAAGGTCTCGTACCAGAGCTCGTTGTGCAGGACGTAGCGCTCGCGCCGGGTCCCCGGGTCGCGCTCCCGGCTGACCATGCTGACCTGGGAGAGGTAGCGGATGGCGCCGGAGACGGCAGCCGGGCTGATCCGGAGCTGCTCGGCGAGCTGAGCCGACGTCAGGGAGGCCGATTCGGAGGCGAGGAGCGCCGCGAAGACCCGCGCGGCCATCCGTTGCATGCCGGCTTCGGTCAGTTCGGCGGCGAAGCGCTCCACGAAGCGGGAGACCGCCTCGTCGTTGGTCGTCGTCATGGCACCTACTTTATGCGCTTCCTCATCTTCACAAGTTTCTGAAATTAGCGTACGTTCGGAGTCATGACGAAGGCAATCACCGTGGCCGGACTACACAAGTCGTTCGGCCGGACCCACGCGCTGGACGGCCTCGACCTCGCCGTCGAGACGGGCGAGGTCCACGGATTCCTCGGGCCCAACGGCGCCGGGAAGTCCACCGCGCTGCGTGTCCTCCTGGGCCTGCTGCGCGCTGACTCGGGCAGCTGCCGGGTCCTCGGCCGGGACCCCTGGCGCGACGCCGTCGCGCTGCACCGCCGCATCGCCTACGTCCCCGGTGACGTGACGCTCTGGCGCAACCTCTCCGGCGGCGAGGTCATCGATCTGCACGGCAGGCTGCGCGGCGGGCTGGACAAGGCCCGTCGGGCCGAACTGACCGAACGGTTCGAGCTCGACCCGACGAAGAAGGGCCGGACGTACTCCAAGGGAAACCGCCAGAAGGTCGCCCTGGTCGCCGCGTTCGCCTCCGACGTCGACCTGCTGGTCCTCGACGAGCCCACCAGCGGCCTCGACCCGCTGATGGAGGAGGTCTTCCAGCGCTGCGTCGCCGAGGAACGCGACCGGGGACGGACCGTGCTGCTGTCGTCGCACCTCCTCAGCGAGGTCGAGAGCCTCTGCGACCGGGTCAGCATCATCCGCGGAGGACGTACGGTGGAGAGCGGCTCCCTGGCGGATCTGCGCCATCTGACCCGGACGAGCGTCACGGCCGAACTCGCCGGAACACCCGACGGACTCGCCCACCTGCCCGGCGTCCACGACCTCGACGTCCGCGGGCACCGGGTCCGGCTCCGGGTCGACACCGACAAGCTGGACGCCGTACTGCGTTCCCTGACCGAGACCGGGGTGCGGTCACTCACCAGCACCCCGCCCACCCTGGAGGAACTCTTCCTCCGGCACTACGCCGACGACGCCACCGCGGTGAGCGCGCGATGAGCGCCTTCACGGTCCCGCTCACCGGTACCGGCACCCTGGCCCGGCTCGCCCTGCGCCGGGACCGGTTGACCACGCCGCTGTGGGTCCTCGTGGTCGGCGGTCTGGTGGCCGCCGGGGCGAGTTCGCTGGAGGGCCTCTACGGCAGCGCGGCCCAGCGCTCCGAACTGGCCGCGTCGATGAACGCCAACCGTTCGATGCGCTCGCTCTACGGACCGGTCTTCGACGACTCCGTCGGCGGGCTCGTCGCCTGGCGGTTCAGCACCCTCGCCGCCGTACTCGCCGCCGTGATGAGCCTGGTCATCGTCATCCGGCACACCCGGGAGGAGGAGGAGACGGGCCGCCAGGAAATGCTCTCCGCGGGGATGGTGGGGCGGCGGGCCCCGCTGACCGCGGCGCTGCTGGCAGCGCTGGCCGCCAACACGGCCGTCGCGCTTCTCATCACCGCCGCCCTGGCCGGCCAGGGCGCGGGCGGGGCACTCGCGCTCGGCCTCGCGGTCGGCGCGACCGGCATGCTCTTCGCCACCACGGCGGCGATCGTCGCCCAGCTGACCGAGAGCGCCCGGCTCGCCAAGGGCGCCACGGCGGCCGTCCTGGGGCTCGCCTTCGTCCTGCGGGCGGCGGGGGACACAGGCACGGCCGACGGCGGGTCCCTGCTGACCTGGCTGTCCCCGGTCGGCTGGAGCGAGAACGTCCGCGCCTTCGCCGGGGAACGCTGGTGGGTCCTCGCGCTGGCCGGCGGCGCCACGGTCGTCCAGGCGGCCCTGGCGTACGGGCTGGCCGAGCGGCGCGACCTCGGCATGAGCTTCCTGCCGGCCCGGCCGGGCCCGGCGGTGGGACGGCTCGGTACCGCGGGCGCACTGGCCTGGCGGCTCCAGCGCGGCTCCGTCCTCGGCTGGTCCCTCGGGTTCCTGGTCGGCGGGCTCGTCTTCGGCGGGATGGCGGAGGGTGCCGCCGACCTCGTCGGGGACAACGAACGGGCCCGGGAGATATTCGAACGGATGGGCGGGCAGAGTGCGCTGACGGACGCGTTCCTGGCCACGATCGTCGGACTCTTCGGAATGATCGCGGCGCTGTACGCGGTGGGCTCGGTCCTGCGCCTGCACGCGGAGGAGACCTCCGGGCGGGGCGAACCGGTTCTCGCCAACGCGGTGGGGCGACTGCGGTGGGCCGCCGGACACCTGGTGATCGCCTTCGGCGGGTCGGTCTGGATCATGCTGCTCGCCGGAGTCGGCCTCCGCCTCTCCTACGGGAGGGACCTCGGCCCGGTCCTGGGCGCGTCGCTCGCCCAGCTCCCGGCGGTCTGGACCCTCGCGGGCCTTGCGGTCCTGCTGTGGGGCGCCGCCCCGAAGGCGGCGGGCGCGGCCTGGGGAGCGGCCGGACTGGCGCTGCTGCTGGGCTGGGTCGGACCGGCCCTGGACCTGCCCCGGAGCGTGCTGGAACTGTCGCCCTTCGGTCACCTGCCGAAGCTGCCGGGCCCGGAGACGGACTGGGCCCCCCTCCTGGTCCTCACCGTCCTCGCGGCGGCGCTGACGGCGGCGGGTCTCGCGAGCCTGCGCCGCCGGGACCTGTCCGGCTGACCCGGGCCCGGAAGACCCGGACCCGGAAGGCTCCCCGTCAGGTCACCCGCGGTCCCGCACAGCGATGTTCGTCCCGGCCGAGGTGGGTGTCGCCCTCGGCCGGGACCTCGGCGCGAGCACCCCTCACGGCCACGGCCGCGGCTGGGCGGGAGGAGAGGACGAGCAGCGGGTGCTCCGTCGCCGCCCCGCCGTCGCCGCTACAGCGCGACCCGCAGTTCCTCGACGCCCCGAATGACGTATCCCGGCTTCCAGCGCGGCTCCGCGGCGAGCCGCAGCCGCGGCGCCTTGCGCAGGAGTTCAGCGAAGACGGCCGTCAGTTCCAGCCGTGCCAGCGGAGCTCCCAGGCAGTAGTGGATACCGGCACCGAAGGTGATGTGCGGGTTGTCGGCGCGGGCCAGGTCCAGGACGTCGGCGGCCGGACCGAAGCGGGCCGGGTCGCGGTTGGCCGAGCCGAAGAGGAGAGCGACCTCGGAGCCCCTCGGGATGACCTGGCCGCCGACCTCGATGTCGTCGAGGACCCAGCGCTCGAACATCTGGAGCGGAGTGTCGTACCGGAGGACCTCCTCCACGGCCGTGGGCAGCAGTCGCTCCGGCTCCGCGCGCAGCCGTGCCAGCTGCTCCGGGTGTCGCAGCAGCGTCCACCAGCCGTTGGCCGTGGTGTTGACCGTCGCCTCGTGGCCCGCGTTGAGCAGCAGCACACAGGTGGAGATCATCTCCTGCTCGGTGAGTTCCGCCACCCCGACCAGGGCGGAGATCAGGTCATCGCCCGGCTTCGCGCGACGCCGCTCGATCAGCTCGCGCAGGTACCCGGAGAACTCGATCGAGGCGTTCACCGCGCGGCGGGCCGTCTCCTTCGACGGGTTCAGCTCGAACATCCCGCAGATGTCCGCCGACCAGGGTCGCAGGCGCCCCCGCTCCTCGTCCTCCTCCGGGACGCCCAGCATCTCCGCGATCACCGCGACCGGCAGGGGCTCCGCCACCTCCGCGAGGAGATCGCCACCGCCCCGCTCCACCAAGCCGTCGACCAGGCCCGCGGCCAGGCCGCGCACCGTCGGCACCAGCCGCTCCACGGTCCGCGGGGTGAACGCCTTCGAGACGAGCCGCCGGATCCGCGTGTGGTCCGGCGCCTCCAGGTCGAGCAAGCCGTGGTCGTTCAGGGTGTGGAAGGGCTCGTGCGCCGCCGGAGGCGCCTGGCGGCCGAACTCCTCGTGGGTGAAGCGATGCAGATAGGTGCGGCCGAGCCGCCGGTCGCGCAGCAGCGCGGACACGTCCTCGTAGTGCGGGATCAGCCATTGCCGGGTCGGCGCGTACCAGTGCGCGCGGCCCCCGGCGCGCAGCGCGGCGTACGCGGGGTAGGGGTCGGCGACGAAGTCCGGGGACTCGGGGGCGAAGAGGTTCTCGGGTGCGGCGTTCATGAGCGGACGCTACCCGCCCACCCGGACCAGCCCCGCCTCGTACGCGAAGACCGCCGCCTGCGTCCGGTCCCGCAGGCCCAGCTTCACCAGGACCCGGCTCACGTGCGTCTTGATCGTCGACTCGGCCACCACCAGCCGGTCGGCGATCTCCGCGTTGGACAGCCCCTGGGCGATCAGCACGAGCACCTCCGTCTCCCGCTCGGTCAGGTCGCCGACCTGTGCCGCGGTGGGCTCGCGCGGCGTCTCCGCCGCCCTGGCGAACTCGGTGATCAGCCGCTTGGTCACGGTCGGCGCCAGCAACGCCTCGCCGGCCGCCA
The DNA here is from genome assembly GCF_035994945.1 of Streptomyces sp. NBC_01216. Taxonomy (NCBI): domain Bacteria; kingdom Bacillati; phylum Actinomycetota; class Actinomycetes; order Kitasatosporales; family Streptomycetaceae; genus Streptomyces; species Streptomyces sp. NBC_01216. Next base: position 3,812,648 of record NZ_CP108677.1, on the reverse strand, counting down.
CCACCCGGACTCCCTCGGCCAGCTGGCGTGCGGAGGCGTCCTTCAACAGGAATCCGGAAGCCCCGGCGCGCAGCGCCTGGTAGACGTACTCGTCGAGGTCGAAGGTCGTCAGGACCAGCACCTTGGCGTCGGCGTCCGCCGCGACGATCTCCCGCGTGGCCTCGATGCCGTTCACTTCGGGCATCCGGATGTCCATCAGGACCACGTCCGGACGCAACGCCGCGACCTGCGCGATCGCCTCGCGCCCGTTGACCGCCTCGCCGACGACCTCGATGTCCGGCATCGCGCCGAGCAGGACCGAGAAGCCCTCACGGACCATCATCTGGTCGTCGACGATGAGTACCCTCACGGTCATTCCGCCGACTCCGTCCGCGCCACCGGGATGAACACCGTCACCGCGTAGCCACCGTCCCCGGTCTCCTCGGCGGTCATCTCTCCGTTCAGCATGCCCACCCGTTCCCGCATGCCGGTGATCCCGTGGCCCGCGCCGGGGGAAGGCTTCACCAGCCCGCGCGCCGGACCGTTGACGACCCGCAGGCCCAGCCCACCCAGCACGTGGCCGACCTCGACCTTCGCCTCCGCGCCGGGCGCGTGCCGCAGCACGTTGCTCAACGCCTCCTGGACGATCCGGTACGCGGAGAGCTCGACGCCCTGCGGCAGTTCGCGCACCGCGCCGGTCACCGTCTTCGCCACGTCGAGCCCGGCCTCCCGGACGTTGGCCACCAGCCCGTCCAGGTCGGCGAGGGTGGGCTGGGGGGCGTCGGGAGCCTCGTAGCCCTCCGCCCGCACGACGCCGAGCACGCGCCGCAGCTCGGTCAGGGCCGCCACCGCGTTCTCGCGGATGGTGACGAATGCCTGCTCCAGCTCCGGCGGCGGGTTCTCGACCCGGTAGGGAGCGGCCTCCGCCTGGATGGCGACCACCGACATGTGGTGGGCGACGACATCGTGGAGTTCGCGGGCGATGGTGGTCCGTTCCTCGAGCAGGGTACGGCGGGAACGCTCGACGGCGGTCACCGACTGCTGGGCCGTGACCTCCCGCGCGGCCTGGCGGCGGACCTGGAGGACGGTCACCACGAGCAGCGAGAGCGCGGCGCAGAACAGCAGCGGGGCCGCGTCGCCGCGGCCCCCGGACTGGAGGAAGACCCCGGTGAGAACCGCGTAGCCGCCGGTCAGCAACCACATCCAAAAGGCGGCGCGGGGCCGGGTCCGGGCGGCGACCACGGTCAGGACGACGAGGTGCGCGGCGAAGGAGTTCGGCGCCCAGAGCAGTCCGCCGCCGAGATCGCCGAGGATACCGAGGAAGGGGGTGGAGGCCAGTGAGGCCCAGAAGGCGAGCACCGGGCGCACGAGGGTGAGCAGCACGATCAGCGCGGGCCCGGACGAGTAGAGCGCCAGGACCGGAGGAGCGGCGCCCTCCGCCTCCGCTGCGCCGATCAGGAAGACGAGGAAGGCGCAGGCCGCGACCACCACGTGCGGGGTCCAGCCGAGACGGTCCCGCATCCGCCGCGGCAGGCGGCGGGTGAACGGCCCGTCGGTCGCCATCGCGGGCAGCGGCCGGTAGGCGAACGCGTCGTGGAAGAGGTCCTGGCGCAGCCCGGAGAGCGCGCCCTGGGCCAGGCGGAGTTCGGGGCTGAGGCCCTGCTCGGAGGTCTGGGTCACGTACGCCACGGTACGGGGGCGGGGCGGACCGGTCGTCCCCATGACGGGGGATCCTTCCGCGTCCGTCCCAGGTACTACCTCGCTGATCAGGGGGCGGGCGCGGCACGGTGACGGAGAGGCGCCGGCGGAGCGCGCGGCGCCGGCCGGACCCTGCGGCGGCCGGTCCGCCGGGCCCGGTGACGCGTCGGCCGCGGTCACCAGGCCAGTTGGGCGATCTCCTCCGCCACCACCGCGCACGCGTCGGCCGACGGGTCGATCAGCGGGAAGTGGCCCACGTCGTCGAGGAGGGTGAAGCCGACCTCCTCCCCCGCTCTGGCCGCCGCCCGCACGTAGGCGTGTGCGACGGCCTGCGGGACGACGACGTCCTCGCGGCCCTGCACGACCGCGGTCGCGATGCCGGTCGGCAGCAGCAGCGCCGGGTCCACGTGACGGGCACGGACGTCGAATTCTCCTTCGCCGCCGAGGAACTCGGTGACCGCGCCGCCGCACACCCCGAGTTCCACGGCCCGATCGAAGTGCGCGATCGGGGCCAGTGCCACCACGCCGCGCAGTGGCGGCGGGGCGGCCAGCCGCCAGGGCGAGTCCGGCGGAAGGACGTGGCGTGCGGCGGCCCACAGCGCCAGGTGCCCGCCCGCCGAGTGGCCGGTGAGCACGATCCGGCGCGGGTCGGCCAGTGGCAGGTGCGCCACGGCCAGTTCCGGAAGGGCGTCCAGCGCGGCGGCCACGTCGTCGAGGGTCTCGGGCCAGCGCCCGGCGATCGGGCCGGTGGCGCCCTGCCGGGGGAGGGAGCCGCCCCGCCGGTACTCGAGGCTGGCCACCGCGAAGCCCCGGCGGGCGAGGAAGTCCACGAAAGGAGTCAGGTGCTGTCGGTCGTACGGCGCCCGCCAGGCGCCGCCGTGCAGCGCGACGACGAGCGGAGCGTGCCGCCGGCCGTCTCGCGGGGCGTAGAAGTCGACGACCTGATCGGGGTGTTCGCCGTACGCGGCGGACGCGTCCGGGGCGACGGCCGGGTGCGAGAAGGCGGATGCCTCTTCTGCTGCGTCGCGCGCGGCGGGGTCCGGCATACTGTTCCAACCTCTCCGATACAGGCCGAATCGACCTGACCTGCGGGGACCGTACCAGGAGTGGAGCGCCCGCAGATCAGGTGATCATCGATCCGTGCTCAGTGGCCGGGAACCGCTTCGGCCGGGCCCGCCGGGATCTCCACGAGTACCTCGGCCAGTACCCTCGCGGCCCGTTCCGCGTCGGCGAAGCCCACGTAGAGCGGGGTGAAGCCGAACCGCAGGACGTCCGGACGACGCAGGTCGCCGACCACTCCGCGCCGGATCGTCTCCGCCATGACGGCGGGGGCCTCGGCGCAGCGCAGCGCCACCTGGCTGCCGCGTTCGGCGTGTGCCTCCGGTGTCAGCGACTCGACCCGCCCGGGCGGCGCGTACGCCCGGACGCACTCCAGGAAGAAGTCCGTCAGGGCCAGGGACTTGGCCCTGACGTCCTCGACGGAAACCCCGTCCCACACGTCGAGCGCCGATTCCAGCGCCAGCATGGAGAGAATGTCGGGGGTGCCGACCCGGCCGCGCCGCGCGCCGTCGGCGGCCGCGTAGCCGGGCGTCATACCGAAGGGGTCGGCATGCGAGTTCCAGCCGGGCAGCGGTGAGTCGAAGGCGGCCTGATGACGTTCGGCGACGTACAGGTACGCGGGCGAACCCGGTCCGCCGTTCAGGTACTTGTAGGTGCAGCCGACGGCCAGATCGACCCCGTGCTCGTCGAGACCGACCGGCAGCGCGCCCGCGCTGTGGCACAGGTCCCACACCGCGAGCGCACCGGCGGCGCGCACCGCGGCCGTGATACCGGGCAGGTCGTGGAGGCGCCCGGTCCGGTAGTCGACGTGGTTGATCAGCGCGGCGGCCGTACGGGGGCCGACGGCGTCCGGGACCTCGGACGGTGCGACGGGCACGATCCGGTGTCCGGTCATCCGTGCGGCGGACACGGCGATGTAGCCGTCCGTGGGGAAGGTCGTCGCGTCGACGAGGATCTCGTCCCGTCCGCCACCGGCGAGCCGGGCGGCGGCCACCACGGCCTTGAAGACGTTCACGCTGGTCGAGTCGCCGACCACGATCCGGCCGGGGGCGGCGCCCACGAGCGGTGCCACCCGGTCGCCGATCCGCTCGGGCGCGGTCCACCAGCCGCTCTCGTCCCAGGAACGGATGCGCAGCCGACCCCACTCGCGGGTGATGACGTCGGCCATCCGGTCGGGCAGGTGCGCCGGCAGCGCACCGAGCGAGTTGCCGTCGAGATAGACCGTCTCGTCCAGGGCGAACCGCTCGCGCAGCGGGCCCAGCGGGTCCTTCTCGTCCCTCGTGAGCGCGTCCTCGCGCAGGGCCTCAGACATGGCTGCGCGCCGTCCACAGCTCGGGGAAGACGTTCTTCTGCGCCCGCTTCTCCAGCCAGGCCACACCCGCCGAGCCGCCGGTGCCCGTCTTGGAGCCCATGGCCCGGCGGGTGGCGACCAGGTGGTCGTTGCGCCAGCGCCAGACCAGCTCGGCGACGTCGCTGAGCGCCTCGCCCAGCCGGACGAGTTCGCCGTTCTGGTCGGCGTCGGCGTAGATCCCGGTCCAGATCCGCTCGACCTCGGGCGACGGCTCGTACTTCTGCGCCAGGTCGCGGCCGAGGACGGACGCGGGGACGGGCAGACCGCGCCGGTGCAGCAGCCGGAGCACCTCGTCGTACAGGCTGGGCTCCTGGAGCGCCTTCTCCAGCTCGGCGTGGACCCGGGGCGCGCCGCGGTGCGGGACCAGCATCGACGCGGACTTCTCGCCGAGCAGGAACTCCATCCGCCGGTACATCGCCGACTGGAAGCCGGAGCCTTCGCCGAGGGCGGCCCGGTAGGCGTTGAACTGCGCCGGGGTCAGCTGGGCGAGCGGGCGCCAGGAGTGGTTCAGGGCCTCCAGCTCGCGCACGGACCGCTTGAGCGCGTCCCTCGCCACGGGGACGCGGTCCTCGCGCAGCGCGCGGCTCGCGGTCTCCCACTCGTGGACGATGACGGTGAACCACAGCTCCATGACCTGGGTGGTGACCAGGAAGACCATCTCGCCGGGGTCGTCGGAGCGCAGGTGCTGGAGGTGGGTGAGAACGTCCGCCTGGACGTAGTCCTCGTACGGCGTCGTGCCCGCGAAGTCGAGGTTCGGGTCATCGACCGAACCGGCTCCGGAGGCATCGGGGAAGGTGGACATCGCTGTCTCCTCGATACGTGCTACCGGGTAGCGGTCCGCTCCTTCCGTTCGGCAGTGGAGCCCCGGTCCCCTCGGGGCCGTGTACGGCGTCGCGCGCGGTCCCACGCGCATCATGACACGATCGAGCCCGGTATGGAGCCCCCGTCTTCTGCCACTGTTCGCGCAGCCCGACAGGCGCTCGTCCGACCAGGGCGGCGGAAGCGAGGGCCGAGGACGGGATCGGCAGCCCACCGCCCCGCGTCGCCCGGCTCCGGTCCGGACCGCACGGCGACGGCTTCCGGGGTGAGGGCCCACGGACAACTGGCAGACTGATTCCATGACGACGCACAAGAACCTGCTCGGCGGCCCGGAGCCGACCTACCTGCCCGAGAACGAAGAGGCGTACCGCCTGCTCGGCGAGGAGTCCCTCGCGCCGGCCGAAGTCGCGGCGAAGCACCCCACGTTCTCCCTTGCGTGGGCGCAGCTCGCCGACGACGCCTACGAGGCGGGGCGCGTGGTCGAGTCGTACGCCTACGCCCGCACCGGCTACCACCGCGGACTCGACCAGCTGCGGCGGGCCGGGTGGAAGGGGCACGGCCCCGTCCCTTGGAGCCACCAGGCCAATCGCGGCTTCCTGCGCTGCCTCGCCGCCCTGGCGCGTGCCGCCGGCGACATCAACGAGAAGGACGAGACGGAACGGTGCTGGCAGTTCCTCCAGGACAGCAGCACGGAGGCGTACGCCGCGCTGAAGCGGTAGCGCTCGACGCGGCCGGAATCAGCCGTGCCTCCGCTGCTCAGCAGTGGAGGCACCGCCGGGCCAGGCCCGGCCGCTCCTCGCGCGGGGTCAGGCTCCGGGTGCGGCCTTTCCCTCGCCCGGGTCCAGCGGCGGTGATGTGACGCCGCAGTGCGTCCTGCACTCCGGGTGACAGCGTGCCTCCTCGATCGGCGTGGGCAGCCGGACCAGCGTCCAGGCCAGCACCGCTCCGAGCACCAGCACCCCCGCGCACATCGGCATCGCGCGCCGGAACGTCGCCCCGAACTCGGAGGCCGAGCGGTACGCCTCCGGCCCCATCCCGGCCAGCAGCGGCAGCGCCGCCACCGCGACCAGTCCCGCCGCGCGCGCGGCCGCGTTGTTGATTCCGCTCGCCAGCCCCGCCCGGGTCACCCGGACCGACGCGAGCACCGTCGCCGTCAGCGGCGCCACCAGCGTGGTCATCCCGAGGCCGAGCACCAGGAGTGCCGGCAGCACGTCCGAGACGTACGAGGCGTCCTCCCCCACCCGCAGCATCAGCAGCATCCCGACGGCGCACAGCAGCGGCCCCACCGTCAACGGAATCCGCGGCCCGATCCTCTCCCCCAGCTCGCCCGATCTGGCCGACAGCAGCAGCATCAGCAGCGTCGTCGGCAGCAGGGCGGCCCCGGCACCGAGCGCCGAGTATCCGGACACCACCTGGAGCTGGAGGACGGCGAGGAAGAAGAAGCCGCCGAAGGCCGCGTACACGCAGAGCGTCACCAGATTGACCGCGGTGAACTGCCGGGACGCGAAGATCGACGGCGGCACCATGGCCTCCTCGCCGCGTCGGCGCTCCACGGACACGAAGGCGGCTCCGGCCGCGACCCCCACGGCCCCCGCCCACCAGGCCGCGCCGATCAGCGCGTAGGTGACGAGCGCCAGAGCGGTGGCGCCGAGGAAGGCTCCCCGCACGTCGAAGCGGTCATGGGCGCTCTCGTCCCGTGACTCGGGGACGTGCCGCAGCGCGACCGGCACGCACAGCGCGGCCAGCGGCACGTTCAGCAGGAACACCCAGCGCCAGCCCGGCCCGTCGACCAGCCAGCCGCCGACGAAGGGCCCGATCGCCGCCCCGACTCCGCCGAAGCCGGACCACAGTCCGACGGCGCGGGCCCGGTCGTCCGGATGGAAGCACGCCTGGATGAGCGCCAGCGAACCCGGGGTGAGCAGCGCGCCACCCACGCCCTGGAGGGCCCTGGCCGCGATCAGGACACCGGCGTTCGGTGCGAGGCCGCACAGCAGCGAGGCCAACGCGAACCACACCACCCCGACGACGAACACCTTCCGCCGCCCGTAGCGGTCACCCAGCGCCCCGCCGAGCAGGATCAGGCCGGCCAGGGTGAGCATGTACGCGTTGACGGTCCACTGGAGGTCCGCCAGGTCGGCGCCGAGGTCCTCGCCGATGTGCGGAAGGGCGACGTTGACGACGGTGGAGTCGAGCAGCGCCATCCCGGACCCGAGCACGGTGGTGAAGACGATCCACCGTCCCGTCCCCGTGCCGAGCCTGATGTCCATGCTTTGCATGGTCCCGCGAACGGCGAGGCCGCGCCTGCCGACCGGGGATCTCGGCCCCTCCGGAGCTTCTCCGCCCCCGTGGCGCGCGGCCGGGCGGGGCCCGGCCGGTGCTCCGGTGTTCTCAGCGGGTCCGTAGTCTCGCCGCCGCCCGTACCAGCGCGTCCACTCCCCGTTCCGCCTTCGCCCGCGGGCAGCCGACGTTCAACCGGACGAACCCCGGCTGCCCGTACACCCCGCCCGGCATGATCGCGACCTTCTCGGTCTCCACCAGTTCCCGCTGGAGCGCGTTCTCGTCGACGCCGAGCGGACGCAGGTCGATCCAGGCCAGGTACCCCGCCTCCGGTGGCGTCCACTCCACCCCCGGCAGTCCCTCCCGGACCCGCTCCGCGAGCAGCCGCATCGTGCCCGCCACGTAGGACCGCAGCGCGTCCAGCCAGGCCCCGCCCCGCCGGTACGCGGCGATGTGGGCGGTCAGCGAGAGCACGGCCGGCGAGGCGAGCCCCTCGCCGGTCTCCATGCGCCGGATGAACGCCTCACGCTCGCCGGGGTCACCGATGATCCCGTAGGAGCCGCTCAGCGCCGGGAAGTTGAAGGACTTCGTGCCCGAGGTGATCACCGCCCACCGTCCGTCGTGCGCACCGTTGGCGAACCGGGTCCAGGGCAGATGCCGGTGACCCGCCGCGATCATGTCGGCGTGGATCTCGTCGCTGACCACCGCGACTCCGTGACGCTCGGCGAGCCGGGCGAACTCCGCCAGCTCGTGCTCCCGCCACACCCGGCCCGTCGGGTTGTGGGGCGAACAGAGCAGCAGCATCCGCGCGTCCGGCCGCGAAAGCTCGGCCTCCAGCGCTTCGGTGTCCCCGATCGGGACGCCGCGCAGCTCACGGCCCAGGCCGGTGACCGCCTTGCGGAAGCCGTCGTACGTGGGGGTGTGCACGACCACCCCGTCGCCGGGCCCCGTCCACGTCTGGAGTAGTTGCGAGAGCTGGCTCAGCACCGAGGGGGCGTAGACCAGCGTCTCGATGTCGAGTGCGGTGGCGTACCGGGTCGCGTACCAGTGCCGGACCGCCTCCCGGAAGCCGCCGAGCCGCCAGTCGGTGTACCCGAACACCCCGTGGTCCACGCGCTCGCGCAGCGCCGCCAGGACCTCCGGAGGGGAGGCGAAATCCATGTCGGAGATGGTGAACGGGAGCAGGTCCCCGGTGCCGAACCGGTCCGCTATGCCGTCCCACTGGACCGACCAGGTGCCGTGCCGGTCGATCACCCGGTCGAAGTCGTACGCGTTCGTCGTCACGCGGGGCCCTTCACTCACGGGGCCCGGCACATCCGCCGATGCGGTCGTGCCGGACCCCGGTCAAGCGGTCGGGTATCGGACTACTTGATCTTCGTGCCGGTCGAGCGCAACGCGGCGCACGCCTCGGTCACACGGCGGGCCATTCCCGCCTCGGCCAGCTTGCCCCAGGTACGCGGGTCGTAGGTCGACTTCGTGCCGACCTCGCCGTCGACCTTCAGGACGCCGTCGTAGTTGCGGAACATGTGGTCGGCGACCGGACGCGTGAAGGCGTACTGGGTGTCGGTGTCCAGGTTCATCTTCACGACGCCGTTGTCCAGCGCGGTGGCGATCTCCTCGGCCGTGGAGCCGGAGCCGCCGTGGAAGACGAAGTCGAACGGGGCGGCCTTGCCGAACTTCTCGGCGACGCCCGCCTGGAGGTCCTTGAGCAGCTCCGGGCGGAGCACGACGTTGCCCGGCTTGTAGACGCCGTGCACGTTGCCGAAGGAGGCGGCCAGCAGGTAGCGGCCCTTCTCGCCCAGGCCGAGGGCCTCGGCGGTACGGATCGCGTCGTCGACCGAGGTGTAGAGCTCGTCGTTGATCTCGTGGGTGACGCCGTCCTCCTCGCCACCGGTCGGGGTGATCTCGACCTCGAGGATGATGTTCGCGGCGACGGCCTTGGCGAGCAGCTCCTGGCCGATGGCCAGGTTGTCGGCGAGGGTCTCGGCGGAACCGTCCCACATGTGGGACTGGAACAGCGGGTGGCGACCGGCCTTGACGCGCTCGGCGGAGATGTCGAGCAGCGGACGCACGTAGCCGTCCAGCTTGTCCTTCGGGCAGTGGTCGGTGTGCAGAGCCACCGTGATGTCGTACTTCGCGGCGACGATGTGCGCGAACTCGGCCAGGGCGACGGCACCCGTGACCATGTCCTTGTTGTACTGGCCGCCCAGGAACTCGGCTCCACCGGTCGAGATCTGGATGATGCCGTCGCTCTCGGCCTCGGCGAAGCCGCGCAGCGCAGCGTGCAGCGTCTGGGAAGACGTCACGTTGATGGCCGGGTAGGCGAACTTGCCTGCCTTCGCCCGGTCGAGCATCTCGTTGTAGACCTCGGGGGTTGCGATGGGCATTCGTCCGCTCCTTGTGATGTGCGGTATGTGCGTTGCTTGACCCTGACCTGGGGCGACGTCATCGTCGGGGCCCATCTTTCCAGACTCTCCCGGGGACACCAGGACGAAGGGGTGGAGCGTTTCACGTGAAACACTCCACCCCTGAAGAAAGCCGCAGGTCAGACCGGTTCCACCGGTCGTCCGGGCGCTACGTCACGACTTCGCGTCGGTCAGAGGCCATCCGACAGACTCTCAGCCGAGACCGAGGTCCGTCAGCTCGTAGCCGGTCAGGTAGGCAAGACCGGCCCCGGCGATCGCCTCGGCCGCGCCACGGTCCACGATCGTGGCGACGGCGACGACCTCGCCGCCCGCCTCGCGGACCGCCTCGACGGCGGTCAGCGGCGAGCCGCCGGTCGTGGAGGTGTCCTCGACGACCAGGCACCGCCTGCCCTTGACGTCCGTGCCCTCGATGCGACGCTGCATGCCGTGGGCCTTCTGCGCCTTGCGCACGACGAAGGCGTCCAGACGCTGCCCCCGCGCGGCGGAGGCGTGCAGCATCGACGTCGCGACCGGGTCGGCGCCGAGGGTGAGGCCGCCGACGCAGTCGAAGTCCAGATCGGCGGTCAGATCCAGCATGACCCGGCCGACGAGCGGCGCGGCCTCGCCGTCCAGCGTGATCCGGCGCAGGTCGATGTAGTAGTCGGCCTCCCGACCCGAGGAGAGGGTCACCTTGCCGTGCACCACGGCCTTGTCCTTGATCTGCTGGAGCAGCTCAGCGCGTACGTCAGTCATGCTCAGCAGCTTAAAGCCGTCGTCGTCCGCTCAGAGCCTGCCGGGTGGCCTTCGGCCGACAGGCTCTCATAGCCGCCGCCAGGTCCAGGTGGTCGTGATCTCCAGTGGATCGATCGGGGTCACCAGGCGCGGGCGGGTGTCGAGACCGTTCGGCGGTCCGGACTGCGGTTCCACGCACACCGCCTCCGCCTGCTCGTCGTAGATCACGACCCACTCGGCGCGGCTGGTCATCCTCAACGCCAGCCGCTCCGGCCAGGTCAGGGTGATGTCGACGCCGCCCGTCATGCCGAAGCAGTCGTCCCACGGCCCCGGGGTGGGGCCGATCCGGCGGCCGGTGGGGAGGTGGTCGGTGCCGCGTTCCTCCTGCCAGTCGGCGGTGAAGTCGAGCCGGAGGTCCTGCCCGCCGTCGCCGAGGTTCCGTCGGAACCAGGGGTGCCAGCCGGCCTGGGCCGGGAAGGAGTCGTCCGCCGCCTCCACGCCGAGGGTGAGGGTGAGCGCGTCCTCGCTCAGCTCGAAGAGCTGGGTGACCCGCCCGGGGTAGGGCCAGGGCTCGGCGAGGTCGTAGGTGAAGGCCGCCTCGCGCTCACCGGTCCGGACGGTCTTCCAGGTGGCGTTCCGTCCGGTGCCGTGGATGGCGTGCGGCCCGGCGTCGAGCGGCAGTTGATGGCTGGTCGCACCGTTCCGGAAACGCCCGTTCGCCATACGCCCGCACCAGGGAACCATGGGGAAGCTGCCGTACCCCTCGCCCTGGCGTAGCAACTCGTGGCCTCCGATGCGCAGGCTCTCGATCCGGCAGCCGTTGTCGGGGTCGATGGTCAACTCGGCGTCGTCCGCCGTCAGTCGCTTCTGCTCGCTCACCCCTCGACCCTAAGGGCTCTCCCGCGTTCCGGAGCCCGCTCCCCGTCCCGGGCGAAGCCGTCCCGGAACGCCGGTGTCAACGCCGGCGGCGCAGCGCCCGGCCCAGGACGACCGCCGAGGCGAGCGCGAGCGCCGCGGCCGGGGCGATCCAGCGCAGCGTGGCGCCCGAACCGCCCGAGTCCGGAGCGGGAACGGGGGCGTACCGGCCGCGTGGCGGGGCGTGGTCGACCTCCTCCGCACTGCGGCCGATCATCGTCCGCCGGGCGTGTGCGGCCTCGACCGCCGGAGTCTCGGCGGGGAACTCCACCGGCTTCTCGCCGAACTCCTCGTCCGGTCGCGGGTCGAGCGAGGGCGGAGGGACCGGCGTGTCGAAGACGGACGGGCGGGCGGTTTCCCCGGCCCCGGCCCCGTGGGCGTCGCTGTCCGTCCCTCCGCCCGGGCCGGCGTCCCCGGCCGCGTTCTCGTCCGGCGCGGTGGTGGCCCCGTCCGTGGTCGTCCGCGCGGCGGCGGTCGCCAGGGACGCGGCGAAGCGGTCGAGCAGGCGACGGCCTGCCGAGGCCGCCGACTCCTCCGACAGGTCCGCCAGCCGTCCGCCGGCGGTGAGCGTGGCGCTGAAGGCGAGATTCGTGCCGTCGGCCACCGGGGTGAGCACGAGCGTCAGCGCCAGCGTGGCCGAACCCTTGCCGCGGGCTTCGATTCCCTCGCCTTCCGCCAGATAGGTGCCGTCCCGCTCCGCCAGCCGCAGGGCACCGCGGTAGGTGATGGTGTTGCCACCGACCCGGACCCGCAGCCGGCCCGAGAGCGGGCCCGCCTCCGCGTCGGCGTCCTGCTGGAGGCCGGGAACGCAGCGCGCCACCCGTGCGGGGTCCGTGAGCGTCGCGCGCAGGACCTCGGCCGGAACCGGAACGAACACCTCATGCTCCATGGGAAACGAGCCTACTCAGCCCCGGCGCCCTCGTCGCCTGTTTGTGCGCCCCGGCCCGCCCCGCCGGTCCCCGCTCCCGCCTCGTTCCGCGCTCCGGGCCACGCCCGGTGCCTTTCCTCTCCCCCTCCGCCGCGCGCGCCGCCACCTCACGGGCCCTTGCCCGCTCCGGGGTGCGTCTCAGAGCCTCTCGGGTGGCCTCTGGCCGGGCCGAAGGCCACCCGACGGGCTCTCAGCCGTTGTACCGCGGGTGCACCAGAGTCGAGGGCTGCGGTGCGGAGCCGTCCACGTCCCGGGTCGCCTCCGCGTTCCACGCGCCGAGCACCAGGCCGCTCTCGGTGAGCGACCTCAGCGCGGGCGCGTCCGCCGCCAGGCCCAGCGCGGGCGGGCTCGCCCCCAGGGCGGCCAGCAGGAATCCCCAGTCCCGCGGGCCCCGCTCAGTGCCGGTCGCCCGTTCGACCCGGTCGGGTCCGGCGGCGAAGCCGGCGGCTCGCCCCCGCGCGTCGTACGGCCGGGTGGCGAAGCCGGCCGCCCGGAGCGTGGCGTCCACCGTCCAGTACGTGTGGGGGCGAGCCGAGGCCGAACCGGCGTGGACCACGAGCCGCCCGTCGTTCGCGAGGGACCGGGCCAGCAGGCCGTAGAACTCCGCCGAGTACAGCTTGGTGCTCGCGGTGATGCCCGGATCGGGCAGGTCGGAGATCACCACGTCGAAGCGGCGGCTCGCACCCGTCCCCCGGAGCCAGCGGAACGCGTCGGCGTAGGCGACCCGCACACGCGGGTCCCGGAATGCCTGCCGGTTGAGCGCGGCGAGTTCGGGGTCGGTCCGGGCGAGGCGGACGACCCCGGGGTCCAGCTCGACGACGGTGACCTGCGCGACGTCCGGGTAGCGCAGCACTTCACGCGCCGCGAGGCCGTCCCCGCCGCCGACGATCAGCACCCGCGCATGGGGCCCTCGCATCGCGGGGTGCACCAGCGCCTCGTGGTAGCGGTACTCGTCCTGACCGGCCACCCGCAGGCGCCCGTCGAGGAACAGGGCGGGAGGCGCACCCCGCTCGCCGGTCACCACGACCTCCTGTTGGCGGGTGTGGACGGCGATCCGGACACTGTCGCCGTACACCGCGCGCCGCGCCGCGTGTTCGAAGTCGTCGACGAGGACGGTGGCGGTGGCGAGCACGGCCAGCACGGTCACGTTCACACCGATCAGCAGCGCCCGGGACCGGACGGCCAGATCCCGCCGGAACAGCCAGAGCACGAGTCCGCCGCCCGCCAGCGCGTTCACGGCGCCGGTCACGAGCGCGCCGGTGAGCTGGCCGAGCCAGGGCAGCAGCAGGAACGGGAACGCGAGGCCGCCGACGAGCGCGCCGACGTAGTCGGCGGCGAAGAGGTCGGCGACCGTCCCGGCCGGGTCGTCCCGCTGCCGGATGCCGGGCGAACGCGCCGACTCCGCACGCTGGATGAGCGACATGAGCAGCGGGATCTCGGCCCCGATGAGCACACCGATGGCGAGCGAGAACGCCACCAGGACGTACCGGGACTCGCCGAGCCAGGCGAACGAGGCGTACAGCACCAGCGCGGAGCAGCCCCCGATCAGCGCGAGTCCCGCTTCGAGCAGGCCGAAGGCGACCGCCGCCCGGCAGCGCAGCCGCTTGGCGAGCAGCGAGCCGACTCCCATCGCGAAGACCATCACGGAGAGCACGACGGATGCCTGGGTGACCGAGTCACCGATCAGGTACGAGGCGAGCGCCACCAGTTCCAGTTCGTAGACGAGGCCGCAGGCGGCGCAGACGAAGACCACGGCGAGGACCGGATACCGCACCGCGCTCGGCCGCGCGAGCGGCCGGTTCACCCGCTCGGGTGGAGTGGTCACGGGCGAATCGATCATGTTCGTAACGCTACGTCACACCTGTTTCGCCGCCTGTCACCCACACGAGTGCACCTGCGGCTCCTGGACGGCGCACTACAGCGTGGCGGGCATACGCGCGCCGATCCGCGTGCGAGTGACCACCAACTGCCCCTCCTGCGGGTACGCGTGCCAGGTACGCCAGCGCACCTGGCCCTCGTGGTGCTGCGCCAGCATCGCCGTGAAGGCGTAAGGGGAGCCGGGGAAGGTCCCGGCGAGCCCGTGGGGGTGGTCGGCGACCAGGGCGAGCAGTTCCTGGGCGCGGCCCGCGAAGGAGCCGTCGGACAGCGTCTCGACGCGCGCCGCGAACGCGTACTCCCAGCCGCCGATCCGCTTGGAGACGCCCAGCGGCAGCGGTGTACTGCTGCCCGGCATGCAGGCGACGGTCTCCGAGCAGTTGCGGCCCTCCTCCTCCAGCAGCACCTGGTGGGAGGCGCCGAGCAGACGCAACTGGAGCTTGGCGCCGGCGAGGTCGAGGTCGAGCACGGCGAGGGCGGGCAGCGGCTCGCGCCCCAGGGCCCAGGCCAGATCGGCCGCACGCGTGTCGGTATAGGAGGTCTTCAGGGTCGTGAGCATGGGTCGGCTCCGCAAACACGGTTTGACGGGTGGGCCGGGGGCGCCCCGGAGAAGGGTTCAACGGGAGTGGGGGATCGCCGGCTCGGGTCCACACACGGTCCGAGGGCTGGATGTTCTCAACAGCGAGGGAATCATGGACTTCGAGCGACTCGCAGCGCTTTTACCCAACTTGACGGGGTTTCCATCCCCCTCGGGGACCCCAACGTTCACTTGTCCAATCGGAATCCACCGCGGGCCTCCGACACGAAGGTGTCCGGCCGGTCAAGGACCGACCGGACAACCGGGAGCGGCGAGGACGGACCCCCCGGGTCAGTCGCCACCGCCCCCGCAGGAGGAACCGGAGCCGCACGAGTGGCCGCTGCCGCAGGACGAGCCGCACGAGTGGCCGCTGCCGCAGGAGGCGCCACCGCCCCCTTCCGACCAGCTGCGACGCCGGCGCCGACGGCCCCTGCGGCTCCCTCCCGAGGACGCCAGTCCGGCCACCACGACCAGCACCAGGAATCCGAAGAACAACGCTTCCATCCGTGTCACCTCCATGGGTCCTCGCGATGATCGCTCATCGCGTCCTGAGGGGGATGCCCCGCCCGGACACGGCCTCATCCTCTCTTGAGGAACTCCAGAGCTTCGCCGCAGGATGACCCTCATGAATCGACCGCTGCTCAATCGCCGCCTCGCCGGCTTCGGGACGACGATCTTCGCCGAGATGTCCGCTCTGGCGGCCCGGACCGGGGCGATCAACCTCGGCCAGGGCTTCCCCGACACCGACGGCCCCGAGGAGATCCGCGAGGCCGCGGTCCGGGCACTGCGCGACGGGCGCGGCAACCAGTACCCGCCGGGTCCGGGCGTTCCGGAGCTCCGCCAGGCCATCGCCGACCACCAGCGCCGCTTCTACGGCCTGGACTTCGAGCCGGACACCGAGGTGCTGGTCACCGCGGGGGCGACGGAGGCGATCGCCGCCTCGCTGCTGGCTCTGGTGGAGCCGGGCGACGAGGTCGTCGCCCTGGAGCCGTACTACGACTCCTACGCCGCGTGCGTCGCCATGGCCGGGGGCACACGCGTGCCGGTCACTCTGCGTCCCGAGTCGGAGCCCCGAGGCGGAGCCGGTGGCAGGCGCTTCGTCCTCGACCTGGACGAACTACGGGCGGCCGTCACCGACCGGACCCGGCTGATCCTCCTCAACTCCCCGCACAACCCCACCGGCACGGTGCTGACCCGCGCCGAACTCACCGCGGTCGCCGAGCTGGCCGTCGAACGGGACCTGCTGGTGGTCACCGACGAGGTGTACGAGCACCTGGTCTTCGACGGGGCCGGGCACGTGCCGATCGCCACCCTGCCGGGCATGCGGGAGCGCACGGTCACCATCGGTTCGGCGGGCAAGACCTTCTCCTTCACGGGCTGGAAGGTCGGCTGGGTGACGGCGACCCGAGAGCTCACCTCCGCCGTCCGTTCCGCCAAGCAGTTCCTGACGTACGTCAGCTCGGGCCCCTTCCAGTACGCGATCGCCGAGGCGCTACGCCTCCCGGACGCGTACTTCGACGGCCTCCGCGCCGACCTGCGACGCAAGCGCGACCTGCTCGGCGACGGCCTGCGCGCGGCCGGGTTCGAGGTCTACCAGCCCCGGGGCACCTACTTCATCACCGCCGACATCACCCCCCTCGGCGAGAAGGACGGCCACACCTTCTGCCGCACCCTCCCCGAACGCTGCGGCGTCGTCGCCATCCCCGACTCCGTCTTCTACGACGACCCCGACGCCGGCCGCAGCCAGGTCCGCTTCGCCTTCTGCAAGAAGGACGACGTCCTCCACGAGGCCGCCGACCGGCTGCGACGCCTCACCACCTGAACGGCGGGCGGCGCCCGCCGTCGCTCGTCAGCAGTGCCGCTTGCGGCCGGTGCCACGCCCGCGCTTGTGGGCGCGGCCAAGACGGACGGCGGGCACGGGCAGCGCTCGGGCCGCCAGTTGCCTGAGCTCCTCCAGACCGGCCCGGTCGGGATGCGCCGAATCCGAGGCGACGGTGATCGCCTCTCTGACCTCAGGGCCCTGGGCGCGCAGCGCCTCCTCGGCACCGCCCGGGCCGCCCGCCAGCTCCACGAGCTGCAGCAGGTTCTCGGCGAGCACCAGCAGATGCTCGGCGTCGGTCATGTCCTCCGGAGACAGCAACTCTTCCTGTGCCAACGCGTTCAGCGCCAGCGGCGCCAGCCCGGAGTCGCGGCGCAGTGTGCGCAGCAGCCGCTCGCCCTCGCCGTCCGGCAGCGCCGCCGGCAGCACGCCGAGCATGGCCTGCGCACGCGTGCGGAAAGTCATGGTCCGCACGGCGTCGGTCAGTTGCCGCAGTGCGTCCGCACGCTCGCCGTGGGCCGCGATCCAGCCGGCCAGCTCCGCCCGGGCGGCATCTGGTGGGTATTCCTCGGCCAGCACGCCCAGCAGCCCGGCCGCCGGTGCCTGGCCGAGTTCACCGATCAGCGGTGCGTTCCTGCGGACGGCCAGCAGCCGCTGCCGTACGGCCCGGGTGCCGAGATCGGTGAGGCGGATGAGTTCGACCGGCCCGGCGGTCAGTTCGGCGCGCCGTGCATCGGCCCGCTTCCGCGCTGCCGGGTCCGGCGAGGCCCCCGGGACGCCCAGCAGCTCCGCGAGCTCCGGTGGCATGTCCGCGAGCAGTTCGGGGTCGACGTCGGAGAGGCCGGCATCGAGGAACACCGGGTCGGCCATCCCGCGTTCACGCTCGATCACGCCCAGGTCGTCCAGCAGGTCGAGCACCGTGCGCAGGTCCCGGTCGGCGTGCTCGAACCACATCCGGTGCGGGAGGTCCGACCCGCCGTCGAACTGGAAGGCGGTCTGATAGACCAGGTGCACGGTGTCGCGCAGCCGCGGCCAGGGCATCGGGTACGGCAGGCTGTAGAGCGTGTTCAGCACGTCCCCCAGGACGTCCTCGTACACGTCGAAGAGCATCGACTCGACGTGCCAGCCGCCACGCGCCCCGAGCAGGGGCTGCCTCAGTTCGAAGCACGCGTCGAAGGCGCGCAGCCACAGCTCAAGTGGGTCGGCCAGCACCGGCCGGGCCTTGGCCACCGCGTACAGGCGCCCCTTGACCACCCGGACCAGCCGCGCCTTCTTCGCCCACTCCACCAGCAGTCCCAGCCTCGGCAGGTCCGCCGAGGAGCGCACCCCGTCGGTCTTGTCCCCGGTGCCGAGCAGGCCCGCCAGCTCACGGGCGTCCGCCATCCGCAGCCGCCCCGTCGCCGTCACGGGGCGGCCGTCCCGTCCCGCCCACTCGGTGAGTCCGCGCAACTGGGCGACAGCCGTCGACAGCCCGGCCGACCGGCGCAGTTCGGCGTCCTGAGGAAGCGCCACAGGCAGCTGCGGCTCGGCGCGGGCCGCGCCGGACAGCGCGCGGCCGGTCAGCCGCCGTTCCATGATCGCGTCGAGGGCCTGCTCGTCATAGGCGGCTTCTCCGCGCCGTGCCCGGTCCGCGAAACGCTGCAACGCCTCCCCGTCCCGGACGTCCACGCCCTGCTCGGCGGCCGTCGTCGCCCAGAACTTCGCCAGACCCCAGCGAGTGCGGTCGGCCATCGCCGCCGGGTACTGCTCCGCGACCCTGTCCACCGCGGCGAGGGAATCCTGGAGTGAGAGGCCGCGCGGGTCCGCCAACTGCATGGCGTGCAGATAGCGCAGAAGCGTGCGCAGTGTGCCCGAGGCGTCCGGGCGCTCCTCTGCTGGAAGCTCGGTGACGTTCTGGGGCAGCCAGGAAAGCAGGAGCTCCTCCACGTGGCGCGTCTCCCACAGACCCAGCCGGCCGTCGGCAGTCGCACGGTGCCGGTACTCCAGCGCCGCCTCGGCCGTGAACCCGTCCACCGGCAGCTCCTGCTCCCCGGCCCACCGGATCAGGCGGTCGACCAACAGCTCCCTCCCCGCCTCGAACTCCTCCTCGGCCTCGGCTTCGAACCTCATCCGCATGTAACCCGTCCTGCCTGCTCGCAGCCATCCCTGCGGTGGCACGCTACCGCCGAACCATGGCCGCGAAACCCGGCCGAGGACACGGGCGACCCGGCTCGCTGGCCTCAGCGAGGCCAAGGCACGGGAGCTACTCGGTGTCCTTCGGGTGCCGCGGGGAGGCGTACACGAGGATCACGGTCGAGGCTTCCGGGCTGACCAGGTAGCGGACCCGGCCGCCGCTGGTGATCTCGTACTCCCACTGTTCCAGCTCGGAGCCCTTCCATTCCCTGGTGGCATGCCTGCCTCGGAGCTGGTGCTGACGGTTCCAGTTGGATCGCGACAGAGGGTCCGCGCGGAGGACCTCCAGACAGCGATGCGCGTTCGGCAGCGCCACCCGGCACAGTTCCTCCCAGCCGGTCGCGGCCTCCGTCGTCCCGAAGATGACGTTCCAACCACTCAGCGGAGGCACACTGACCCGATCGCCCTTCTTCGGGCTCACTCGTGCACCTCGACAGGGCCGAGGTCGACGTCACCGAGCGGACGGCGCGCTTCCCTGAGCTGGTCGGGGTCGGCGTTGATGCGAGCGGTCGCCCGCCACGAGACGATCGCCTGGTGCGCAGCCTCCCTGGCGCCCAGCTCAGCGGCATCGGACAGCGCGTCCAGGAGCTCGACAGTGAACTCCCGGACTTCTTCGTCGCTCAGGTGCCGCACCCACGGGAACACCTCGGGCAGCGCGAGCAGAAGCGTCTTGGCCCCGTCATCCTGCTTCATCAACGCGAGGAAGAGCCGGGACGCGGTGGTCAGGTTCTCCTCGGTGCGCTCGGCGTGTATGGCCGTGGTCAGCACCATGTCGGGCGCGTCCCGGTGCGTGACGCGCAGGCGTCCCAGGGCAGCGGCCCTGGCGGCGACGGCCTTCGGGTTCCGCGACAGATCGGTGAACGAGACAGATTCCGATTCGAATGCCAGGTGCCCGATGCTCATACTCAGACCATACTCTGACTGTGCTCTGATTTCCATCGCTCAAGGTGAATGGCATCTACAGGCCCCACTGCTTCAGCCCGGCCCGAAACCCGGACCAATAGGCGCGTGAACGCGGAGTGGCCTGGGTGACGGCGACCCGAGAGCTCACCTCCGCCGCCCGTTCCGCCAAGCGGTTCCTGACGTACGTCGCGTCCGGGCCCTTCCGGCACGCCGTTGCCGAGGCCCTGCGTCTGCCCGATGCCTATTTCACCGCCTTCCGCGACGATCTGCGGGCCAAGCGGGATCTGCTCGATGCGGGACTCACCGACGCCGGCTTCCGGGTCTCCCGGCCGGCCGGGACGTACTTCATCACGACCGACATCCGCCCGCTCGGCGAGAGCGACGGTGCCGCTTTCTGCCGTGCCCTTCCGGAACGCGCGGGCGTCGTCGCGATCCCCAACGCGGTCTTCTACGACCACACGGAGGCGGGCGCCCCCTATGTCCGGTTCGCGTTCTGCAAGCGCACCGAGGTACTGACAGAAGCGGCGGAACGGCTCCGCAAGGCATTCGCGGGCTGACCGCCCCGAACTGGTCACACTGCGAAGGACGGGACGATGACCGGGCGTAGCCGGCCGGGCGGGTCGGCTGCCCGTACCTTCGAGGCACTCGCGCCGGCCAAGGGCAGCCGTGCGCCCTTCGCCGACTCCTGGTGGGGCCGCGCATGGCTGCGTTCCCTGGAGGAGTCCTCCCTGGACTCCGGCCGCCTCTCGCGCGGCCGGACCTACGCGCGCGGCGGTGCGGTCGGATCGGTCACCGTCACCCCCGGCTCGGCCGCCGCCCCGGTGGAGGGCAGCCGCCGCACCCCGTACCGTTCCACGGTCCAGGTCGAGCAGCTGACGGACCAGCAGTGGGACCGGCTGCTCGACATGATCGCCGAGCGGGCCGCCAACATCGCCGCGCTGCTGGACGGCGAGATGCCCGCCGGGCTCGCCGACGACGCGGCAGCCGCCGGTGTCCCGCTGCCGCCCGGCCCGGGGGAGCTCGACCCCGCGTGCAGCTGCCCGGACTGGGGCTACCCCTGCAAACACGCCGCGGCCCTCTGCTACCAGCTCGCCCGGCGTCTGGACCGCGACCCCTTCGTGCTGCTGCTCCTGCGGGGGCGCGACGAGCGGGAGCTGATGGACGAGCTCGGCAGCCGCAACACCGCCCGCGCCTCCGTCGAAGCCGCAGCGTACGCGGCAACCGCAGGCACAGGCCCCGCGGCACCCCCGGCGCGGACCGGCGATCCCGCCGGGCCGCCTTCGCCTCACGCACCGACCTGCCGGCCCTGCCCGCGCCGCCGCCGCTCCTCGAAGCATGAGGCTCGGGATGCCCCTGCGGTCCACCGATTCCGTCCCGGCCGCACAGTGCGTTCGGTCGCGTGGCGCAGAGACGCGGATCCGGGACGGGACGGGCGGCGGCCCGCCCCCGCTCACGGGGGCGGGCCGGTCGTTCAGCCCTCGTCGCCGGTGTCGCCCTCGGCCTTGTCCTCGGGGGATTCCAGGCCGAACTGCTCGACGAGCCACTTGTCGAACTCGATCGAGGCGCGGACCCAGCTGACGGTGGAGGACACGAAGTGCTCCAGCGCGACGCCGGTGCCGATCAGCATCTGGGCTTCACCGATGAGGCGGAGGGTGGCGGAGCCGTCCTCCTCCTCGTGCAGGTGCGTGTAGACCTTGGGCCACAGGGTGCGGCGGTTCCAGTCGTCGATCGCGTCGAGGACCTTGGCACGGTCGTCGGCGGAGTGCGGCCGGTCGTAGAACGTCCGCACCGAGAAGACGCGCTGGTCCTCCTCGCCACGGAACATGAAGTACGTACGGAATTCCTCCCACGGCGCCGCGAGGTCACCCTCGTCGTCGACGACGTACTTCAGCTCCATCTGGTCGAGGAGCTGCTTGACCAGATCCTGGTCGGGAACGACGGGGCCCGCCGGTCCTGCGGCCTGAGGCTGGGGCTGGCCCCCGAAATTCGGAATCGAGGACGGGTCGATGCTCACCGTGAATATCCCTTCGTACGGTTGCCGCCATCCTCTCCCATCCCGGGCGGTCCGTGGCAACCCCCGCCACCCGCGATCCGCTGCGGGCTGACAAGATCCGGCGCGGATCGGGGGAGAGAACGGGTGCCGGACGCAGCCGGACGCCGTGGGGCTACCGCGCCACGCCGACCGCCAGGCCGTCGTCGGCACGGTCCACCCGGACCGTGTCGCCGTCCTCGACCTCGCCCGCCAGGATCTCCTTGGCGAGCCGGTCGCCGATCGCCGTCTGGATCAGACGGCGCAGCGGCCGGGCACCGTAGGCCGGGTCGTTGCCCTCCTCGGCCAGCCATTCCAGCGCGGCCGGGGTGACCTCCAGGGTGAGCCGGCGTTCCGCCAGCCGGCGGCCGAGGCGGTCGATCTGGAGCTGGGCGATCCGGCCCAGTTCCGTCCGGTCGAGGGCCGAGAAGACGACCAGGTCGTCCAGCCGGTTGAGGAACTCCGGCTTGAAGGAGGCCCGGACCACCTCCAGGACCTGCCGCTTCTTCTCCTCGTCGGAGACCTCGGCGCCGAGCGGGGCGGGCCCGCTCAGGAACTGGCTGCCCAGGTTGGAGGTCAGGATCAGGATGGTGTTGCGGAAATCCACCGTCCGGCCCTGCCCGTCGGTCAGCCGGCCGTCGTCGAGTACCTGGAGCAGGATGTCGAAGACCTCCGGGTGGGCCTTCTCCACCTCGTCCAGCAGCACGACGCTGTACGGCCTGCGGCGCACCGCCTCGGTGAGCTGGCCGCCCTCCTCGTAGCCGACGTAGCCGGGGGGCGCCCCGACGAGCCGGGCGACGGAGTGCTTCTCGCCGTACTCCGACATGTCGATGCGGACCATGGCCCGCTCGTCGTCGAAGAGGAAGTCGGCGAGGGCCTTGGCCAGCTCGGTCTTGCCGACGCCGGTGGGACCGAGGAAGAGGAAGGAGCCGGTGGGCCGATCGGGGTCGGCGATCCCGGCCCGGGTCCTGCGGACGGCGTCGGAGACGGCGCGTACGGCCTCGGTCTGGCCGATCAGCCGCCTGCCGAGTTCGGCCTCCATGCGCAGCAACTTCTGCGTCTCGCCCTCCAGCAGGCGGCCGGCGGGGATGCCGGTCCAGGAGCCGACCACGTCGGCGATGTCGTCCGAGCCGACCTCCTCCTTGACCATGGTGTCCTTGGACGCCTCCTGCTCGGCCTCGGTCGCCTCCTCCAGCTCCCGCTCCAGCGTCGGGATCTCGCCGTACAGCAGCTGGGAGGCGGTGTCGAAATCGCCGTCGCGCTGCGCGCGCTCGGCCCGGCCGCGGAGCCCGTCGAGCTGTTCCTTCAGCTCGCCGACACGGTTGAGGGACTGCTTCTCCTTCTCCCAGCGGGCGGTGAGCCCGCGCAGTTCCTCCTCGCGGTCGGCGAGGTCGCGGCGCAGCTTCTCCAGGCGCTGCACGCTCGCCGCGTCGGTCTCGTTCTTCAGCGCCAGCTCCTCCATGCGGAGCCGGTCCACGGACCGCTGGAGCTCGTCGATCTCGACGGGCGAGGAGTCGATCTCCATGCGGAGCCGGGAGGCCGCCTCGTCGACGAGGTCGATGGCCTTGTCGGGGAGGAAGCGGGAGGTGATGTAGCGGTCGGAGAGGGAGGCGGCGGCGACCAGCGCGGCGTCGGCGATCTGGACCTTGTGGTGGGCCTCGTACCGTCCCTTGAGGCCGCGCAGGATCGCGATGGTGTCCTCGACGGTCGGCTCGGCGACCAGGACCTGCTGGAAGCGGCGCTCCAGGGCGGGGTCCTTCTCGATCCGCTCGCGGTACTCGTCGAGGGTCGTCGCGCCGACCATGCGCAGCTCGCCGCGGGCCAGCATCGGCTTGAGCATGTTGCCGGCGTCCATGGCGGAGTCGCCGCCGGCACCCGCGCCGACGACGGTGTGGAGCTCGTCGATGAAGGTGATGATCCGTCCGTCGCTCGCCTTGATCTCGGCGAGGACGGTCTTCAGCCGTTCCTCGAACTCGCCCCGGTACTTGGCCCCCGCGACCATCGCGCCGAGGTCGAGGGAGACCAGGCGCTTGTTCTTCAGGGACTCCGGGACGTCGCCCTTCACGATGCGCTGCGCCAGTCCCTCGACGACGGCGGTCTTGCCGACGCCGGGTTCGCCGATGAGGACGGGGTTGTTCTTGGTGCGGCGGGAGAGGACCTGGACCACGCGCCTGATCTCGTGGTCGCGCCCGATGACGGGGTCCAGCTTGCCCTCGCGCGCGGCGGCGGTGAAGTCGGTGCCGAACTTCTCCAGGGCCTTGTACTGGCCCTCCGGGTCGGGAGTGGTCACCCGGCGCCCTCCCCTCGTCTTCTCGAAGGCGTCGAGCAGCTTCACCGGGCTCGCCCCCTGGCCCACGAGGACCTCGCCGGCCTGTCCGCCCTTCGCGGCGATGCCGATCAGCAGGTGCTCGGTGGAAAGGTACTCGTCCCCCAGCATCCGGGCCCGCTCGGCGGCGTCGGCGATGACCGCGAGCAGCTCGCGGTTGGGCTGCGGCGGCGCGACGGTGGAGCCGGTCACGCTGGGCAGGGCGGCCAGCAGTCGCTCCGTGGCCGAACGGACGGCGGCCTGGTCGGCGTCGACGGCGGCGAGCAGGTCGACGATGTTCGCCGAAGCCTGCCCGCCCTCACCCGCGAGGAGCGCGAGGAGGAGATGCGCGGGGGTCAGATCGGGATGGCCCTCGGACACGGCACGGCTGGTGGCCGCGTTGATCGCGTCCCGGCTCTTGTTGGTCAGTTCGGCGTCCACGTGCGGGGTCTCCTCCTTGCGGTCCTGCCGGTTATGACTCTTCCAACATACACAAAGTTGAGCCTATTCCGCTCAAGTTGTTGGAGAGATGTCCTCCGCGGGTAGGTTCCGGGACATGGCGACTGACCCGCGGAACCCCTCGGACTCGTATCTCGGCTTCTGGCGCGAGTACCACATGTGCACACTGACGACCCCGCGCGCGGACGGCACCCCGCACGTGGTCGCGGTGGGCGTGACCTACGACCCCGACGGCGGCGGTAACGGCATCGCCCGGGTGATCACCAACAAGAACAGCCGGAAGGTCGCCAACGTCATGGCCGCGGGCGCGGAGGGGGCACGCGTCGCCGTCTGCCAGGTGGACAAGGGGCGCTGGGCGACGCTCGAGGGCGTGGCACGCGTCCGCACCGAGCCGGACGTCGTCGCCGACGCGGTGGAGCGTTACGCGGCGCGCTACGGCAGGGTCCCGGCGCCGAACCCGGACCGGGTGGTCATCGAGATCGCGCTGACCCGGGCCATGGGCCGGGCGTAGCCCCGACGCACCGCACCCCTGCCGCGCACGGGTGCGCCGCCGGGGCCCACGGGACGCACGCCGGCCACCGGACGCGTCCGGACAGCACAGCGGCGCCATCGCGTTTCAGGTCCGCGATGGCGCCGCTGTGTGGGGGAAGTACCTGAGCGATCTTGGAACGACGGGGGAACCGCTCAGGCACTGCGGGGGGTGGCGGTGATGGTCTCGGGCTCGAGCAGCTGGTGGTCCCGCTGGTCGAGGTTGACGAAGATCATGCCGTACCGGATGGCACAGCGGACGGGTTGCGGGGCGCCGCGGGGGCGGCGCAGGCAGCGGTAGGCGCGGATCTCCTCGTCCTCGCCCCGCGC
Source organism: Streptomyces sp. NBC_01216 (assembly GCF_035994945.1). Lineage (NCBI taxonomy): Bacteria > Bacillati > Actinomycetota > Actinomycetes > Kitasatosporales > Streptomycetaceae > Streptomyces > Streptomyces sp. NBC_01216. The sequence continues at coordinate 3,787,488 of NZ_CP108677.1, read as the reverse complement.
GATGATGATCGGCTCGCCGAAGAGGGTGACCATCAACGACTCGCCACCGTGCGGCACTGCCGTGACGAGATCGATGAAATGCCACCCGGATCGGTACGCCGTCGCCATCTCGCGGCGGAAGACCCGGTCGTCCGGCGGGAAGGTCATGCGCCCGCGCCCGCCTGGACGAAGGCCCCGCCGGGGCCGGTCTGCCCCATGGGGGCGAACTCCCACGAGGGCTCGCTGGGGGCAGCGAGCACCGAGCCCGCCGGCTCACTCTCCCACGAGGGCTCGCCCGGGGTCGCCGTCACCGCGTCCGTGGGGATGCTCTCCCACGAGGGCTCGCCGGTGCCGACGAGTACGCCGAGAGCAGCCGCCGCAACGGCTATGGCGCTAAGTGCACGAACCATCCTGGTCATGGCCGATCTCCACCTCTTTTGATCATTACCTCCTCCCCCGCGAATAAGACGATGGCTCACTCTCGACCCTTCCACCAGCGAACCCAGGCATCATGTTCCTGTAATTCAAAACCCTGAGGGGGGTGCAAATGCGGACAGAAAGAGGCGATACAGGACACATCCACAGTCACGGTGAACTATGCGACGTGGGTAAGACCCTGTATGCGAACGCGTTGCGCATGGGCAGAATCACCCGTTCCGAGACTGACGCCGCGCCCTGCCTCGTCCGCCTCGCCCTGTTGCACCCGGATCCGGACGACGGTCAGTGGCTGCTGCCCGTGCCGCCTTCCATCGCGCTCAACCAGCTCATACACCCTCTCGAGCAGGAGATCCAGGCGCGCAGACAGCGGGCGATATCACTGGCCGACACGTTCGAGCCTTTCATGACCATCAACCGGCTGGACCCGTCGGCCTCGCACGCCATCACCGTGCTCGAGGGCCTGAGCATGATCAACGCCACGCTGGACCGTGTCACCGCCGAGTGCACCGAGGAGCTGCTGACCATCCAGCCCGGCAGCGGACGGCGTCCCGACACCCTGGAGAAGGCGCTCAAGCGGATGGAGCCGCTCCTCGACCGCGGTGTCCGGATGCGCACCCTCTACCAGCACACCGCACGGCACCATCCGGCGACGCTGGCCTACGTGGAACGGGTCGCGCCCTACGGGTTGGAACTGCGGACCCTCGAGGAGATCATCGACCGGCTGATCATCGTGGACCGCAAGGTCGCCTTCGTGCCGGCGCGCAGCGACCGCCAGGTCGCCCTGGAGCTGCGCCACGAGGGGCTGGTGCAGTACCTCGTGGGTGTCTTCGACCAGTTCTGGCTGCACGGGGTCCCCTGGGAGGAGGGGGTGGTGTCCTACACCACCGCCCTCGACGGCATCAGCGGCGTGCAGCGCTCCATCGCCAAACTCCTCGTGGAGGGCCATGTGGACGAGGCCATAGCCCGCCGCCTCGGTATGAACGTCCGGACCTGTCGCGCCCACATAGCGAAACTCGCCTCCGCCCTCGGCAGCGGCAGCCGGGCCCAGCTCGGCTACCTCATCGCCCGGTCCGGGATCCTGGAGCAGGACGACCGGCCGTGCGCGTGACGACCGGCCTCGACGACCGTGCCGGTCCCCGGCGGGCCTCCGGGTCCTGACCACCTCGCCCGCCGCACGCGCACACGCCGGAGCCCCCTCCCGTCGAGGAAGGGGGCTCCGGCGTAAGGCGTGGGGTGCCGTCGGGCGGGGCGTGTCCGCCGTGCGGGCGGCCGGGCTACTCGCCGCGCTTGGGGCGCCACACCACCAGCGCGCTCGCCTGCTGCACATCGGTGTAGGGAACCAGGTCCCGGCGGTACGAGGCGTGCACCTGTGCCTCGCGCTGGCGCAGCGTCGCCGCCGCGCCCTCGACCGCCGCCGAGAGTTCGGACACCCGTGCCTGCAACGCCGCGACCTGGTTCTCCAGTTCGATGATGCGCTTGATGCCGGCCAGGTTGATGCCCTCGTCCTGCGACAGCTGCTGCACGGTGCGCAGCAGTTCGATGTCGCGGGCCGAGTAGCGCCGCCCCCGGCCCGCGGTGCGGTCCGGGGAGACCAGACCGAGGCGGTCGTACTGGCGCAGCGTCTGCGGGTGCAGGCCGGACAGCTGGGCCGCCACCGAGATGACGTACACCGGTGTCTCGTCGGTCAGTTCGTAGGGGTTACGGCTGCGCCCTGGTCGGATGTCCATCGCGTCAAGCTCCCTTCGCGGCCTGGAACAGCTCTGCCCGCAGGTCCTCGCCCGCGGTCGCCTCGCGGTAGGTCTCCAGAGCCTCGCGCGCCTTGTCGTCCAGCTCCGTGGGCACCGCGACCTCCACGGTCACCAGCAGGTCGCCGCGGGTGCCGTCCTTGCGGACCGCGCCCTTGCCACGGGCGCGCATGGTCCGGCCGTTGGGTGTGCCCGCGGGCAGCTTCAGCGTCACCGCCGGGCCGCCGAGGGTCGGGACCTTGACGTCACCGCCGAGTGCCGCCTCGGCGAAGGAGACGGGCACGGTGACGGTGAGGTTGTCGTCCTTGCGGCCGAAGACCGGGTGCGCTCCGACGTGGACGACGACATAGAGGTCGCCCCCGGGACCGCCGCGCTCGCCCGGCGCTCCCTTGCCGCGCAGCCGGATCCGCTGGCCGTCGGTGACCCCGGCGGGGATGCGCACCTGCATGGTGCGCGAGGACTTGGCCCGGCCGCTGCCCTTGCAGACCTCGCAGGGGTTCTCCGCGATCAGGCCGCGGCCCTTGCAGTCCACGCACGGGTCGGTGAGGGAGAAGGACCCGCTGCCGCCGCGCGAGATCTGGCCGGTGCCGACGCAGGTCGGGCACACCCGGGGCGTGCCGTTCTTGTCGCCGGTGCCCGAACACGCCCTGCAGGGCTGCTGGCTGGACATCCGCAGCGGTACGGTCGCGCCGTCGACGGCCTCGACGAAGCTGAGCGTCACCTCGGACTCGATGTCCTGGCCGCGGCGCGGCTGGGTGCGGGTGCCCGCGCCGCCGCCCGCGCCGCGGTTGAACAGTCCGCCGAACACGTCGCCGAGCCCGCCGCCGCCGAAGCCGCCGGCCCCGCCGCCGGGGCCCTGGGCACCGCCGAAGAGGTCGCCCAGGTCGAAGTTGAAGGAGCCGCCCGCGCCACCGGGTCCGGCGCGGAAACCGCCGTTGCCGAACAGCGCGCGGGCCTCGTCGTACTCCTTGCGCTTCTTGGGGTCACCGAGGACGTCGTTCGCCTCGGAGATCGCCTTGAAGCGCTCTTCCGCCTTGGTGTCGCCGGTGTTGGCGTCCGGATGGTTCTCGCGCGCGAGCTTCCGGTACGCCTTCTTGATCTCGGCGTCGGTGGCGTCCTTGGGGACGCCGAGAACCTTGTAGTAGTCCTTCTCGACGAAGTCCTTCGTACTCATCGACGTCCCTCCTCCCGGACGATCGTTGCGCCGGCCCGCGGGGCGTGCGCCCCGGTTCCCCGTGGGTGTCCACGGGGAACCGGATCACACGGCCTCGTCGGGGCCACCGCTCTCCTCGTCTGCCGACTTCTCTTCCTTCACGGCCGGCGTCGCCCCGGGCTGGGGCTCGGCCACCGCCACACGGGCGGGCCGGATGGTCCGCTCGCCGATGCGGTACCCCGGCTGCAGGATCGCCACACAGGTCGTCTCGGTGACGTCCGGCGCGTACGAGTGCATCAGGGCCTCGTGGATCGTCGGGTCGAAGGGCTCGCCCTCCTTGCCGAACTGCTGGAGTCCCATCTTGGCGACGACGGTCTCCATCGATTCGGCAACCGACTTGAACCCGCCGACGAGTTCGCCGTGGTCGCGGGCCCGGCCGACGTCGTCGAGCACGGGCAGGAGCTCGGTCAAGAGGCTCGCGATGGCGATCTCCTTGACCGTGACCCGGTCCCGCTCCACGCGGCGGCGGTAGTTCTGATACTCGGCCTGAAGCCGCTGGAGGTCCCCCGTGCGCTCGGACAGCGCGCTGCGGACCTGGTCCAGCTGGGCGGTGAGACCGGCGGTCTCGGCCTGCTTCGGGCCTGTGTTCCGACTTGCGTCCCCGGCCGGGGCCGCCGAGCCCTCCACGGTGGAGTCGGAGTTCTCGGCGGCTGCGGCGGCGTCGTCAGCGGTGGCGCCGGAGGGGACGTCGGGCTTCTCCTCGAAACCCGGGGTCTCCTCCGACATCAGGCCGCGCCACCCTTCGGCTTGTCCTCGTCGACGATCTCGGCGTCGACGACGTCGTCATCGGCCTTGGCCTCGGCGTGCGGGGCGTCGCCGCCCGCGGCCTGGGCGGCCTGGGTGTCGGCGTACATCGCCTGACCGAGCTTCTGGGAGACGGCCGCGACCTTCTCGGTGGCGGTGCGGATCTCCGCGGTGTCGTCGCCCTTGAGCTTCTCCTTCAGCTCGGTGACGGCGGCCTCGACCTCGGTCTTGACCTCACCGGGGACCTTGTCCTCGTTGTCCTTGAGGAACTTCTCCGTCTGGTAGACGAGCTGCTCGCCCTGGTTGCGGCTCTCGGCGGCCTCGCGGCGGCGGTGGTCCTCGTCCGCGTACTGCTCGGCCTCCTGGCGCATCCGGTCGACCTCGTCCTTCGGCAGCGAGGAGCCGCCGGTGACGGTCATCTTCTGCTCCTTGCCCGTGCCCAGGTCCTTCGCGGTCACGTGCATGATGCCGTTGGCGTCGATGTCGAAGGCGACCTCGATCTGCGGGACGCCGCGCGGGGCCGGCGGGAGGCCGGTCAGCTCGAACATGCCGAGCTTCTTGTTGTACGCCGCGATCTCGCGCTCGCCCTGGTAGACCTGGATCTGCACGGACGGCTGGTTGTCCTCGGCCGTCGTGAAGATCTCGGACCGCTTGGTCGGGATCGTGGTGTTGCGCTCGATGAGCTTGGTCATGATGCCGCCCTTGGTCTCGATGCCGAGGGACAGCGGGGTCACGTCGAGGAGCAGGACGTCCTTGACCTCGCCCTTGAGGACACCGGCCTGGAGGGCGGCGCCGATGGCGACGACCTCGTCCGGGTTGACGCCCTTGTTGGCCTCCTGGCCGCCGGTCAGCTCCTTCACGAGCTCGGCGACGGCCGGCATGCGGGTGGAGCCACCCACGAGAACGACGTGGTCGATCTCGGACAGGTTGATGCCCGCGTCCTTGATGACGTTGTGGAACGGCGTCTTGCAGCGCTCGAGGAGGTCGGAGGTGAGCTGCTGGAACTGAGCCCGGGTGAGCTTCTCCTCCAGGTGCAGCGGACCCTCGGCGGAGGCCGTGATGTAGGGCAGGTTGATCGACGTCTCGGTGGAGGAAGACAGCTCGATCTTCGCCTTCTCCGCGGCCTCGCGGAGACGCTGGAGAGCCATCTTGTCCTTGGCCAGGTCGACGCCGTGGCCGTTGGCGAACTGCTTCACCAGGTAGTCGACGACGCGCTGGTCCCAGTCGTCACCACCGAGGTGGTTGTCGCCGTTGGTGGCCTTCACCTCGACGACGCCGTCGCCGATCTCCAGGAGGGACACGTCGAAGGTGCCGCCACCGAGGTCGAAGACGAGGATCGTCTGGTCGTCCTTGTCGAGGCCGTAAGCGAGCGCAGCCGCGGTCGGCTCGTTGACGATGCGCAGGACGTTGAGGCCCGCGATCTCACCGGCCTCCTTGGTGGCCTGACGCTCGGAGTCGTTGAAGTACGCCGGAACGGTGATGACCGCGTCGACGACCTTCTCGCCCAGGTACGCCTCGGCGTCCCGCTTGAGCTTCTGCAGGATGAAGGCGCTCATCTGCTGCGGGTTGAAGCTCTTGCCGTCGATGTCGATCTTCCAGTCGGTGCCCATGTGGCGCTTGACCGACCGGATGGTCCTGTCGACGTTGGTGACCGCCTGGCGCTTGGCGACCTCGCCGACGAGCACCTCGCCGTTCTTCGCGAAGGCGACGACGGACGGCGTGGTCCTGGCGCCTTCGGCGTTGGTGATGACGGTGGGCTCGCCGCCTTCGAGAACGCTGACGACGGAGTTAGTCGTGCCCAGGTCGATGCCGACCGCACGTGCCATTTCGATTCCTCCAGCTGACTTGAGTGGAACTGACTCAAGGATGCACCACCCGCCCCGCCGAGTCAACAGACCTGAGCGAAGGGGGCTCAACTCTTCGCGCTGACTCCCGCTCAAAGACCCGGGATCGAGCGCGTCGGTTCCGGGACGGACCCGCCCGGCCGTGAGAGAGTCCGGGATACCGCAGTCGGGCAAAGCAGGTGTATCCCGCGAATATCCCACGAAAGGGTGTGGGGCATGACGGCCAAGCGTGTACTCGACCTCACGGGCGGACTCAGCCTGCTGCTCCTCCTCGCGCTCCCGATGGCCGCCGTCGCGCTCGCCACCGCCCTCACGGGCGGCCCACACGGCACCCTGCGACGCCGGACGATGGCGGGCAGGGACGGGCGGCCCTTCGTGATACTGACCTTCCGCACCCCCGGGCCGCTCGCGGCCCTCCCCCTGCTCCTCCACGTCGTCCGGGGCCAGATGTCACTCGTGGGACCGTGCCCCCTCACCCCCGGGCACCGCGAGTGCACGGGCGAGGCGCGGCGCCGGCTCTCCGTGCGCCCCGGACTGACCGGCCCGTGGCAGGTCAGCGGACGCTCGGAGCTGCCCTGGGAGGAGCGCGAACTGCTCGACCTCCACTATGTGGACCACCACTGGCTCGGGACGGACCTGGCCGTCCTGGCGCGTACGCTTCCGGCAGTGCGCAGACGCCGCGCGGCGCGGTCCGCCTGAACGTCGCGGCCCTCCGGAAGGGAGGCGCCGGGAGGCAGGGCAAGGCTTGCCTGAGCGACACAGATCACCGCGGGCGCCGCTACAGCGCGGGGCCGGGACGGGGTAATCTCAGCACGGACTGGATAAGTTACCGCTTAGTAGCGCCACACTCGACCGTGCCGGCGCTCCGCCTCGCAGGCCCGCTCGAGGAGCCCCACATGCAACTCGCCGCGATCGTCGTGTCGATCGTCATCACGGTGGTAGCCGTCGCGCTGTTCGGCCGCGCCATCGGCCAGATCTACCGCTTCGTGCGGCTCGGTCAGCCCGTGCCCGCGGGTACGCGCACCGGCGACCCCAAGCAGCGCACCGTCACCCTGGTCAAGGAGTTCCTCGGCCACACCCGGATGAACCGCTGGGGCGTCGTCGGCGTCGCGCACTGGTTCGTGGCGGTCGGCTTCTTCTCCCTGCTGCTCACCATCGTCAACGCCTTCGGCCAGCTCTTCCAGGCCGACTGGCTGATCCCGGTCATCGGCGACTGGCTGCCGTACGAGATCTTCACCGAGTTCCTCGGCCTGATGACCGTCCTCGGCATCGTGACCCTGATCGTGATCCGGCAGCTGAACCGGCCGGGCGGGGCGGGCCGCAAGTCCCGCTTCGCGGGCTCCAAGACCGGCCAGGCGTACTTCGTCGAGGCCGTCATCCTGATCGTCGGCGTCTGCATCATGACGCTGCGCGCCCTGGAAGGCGTCCAGCACCATGTGACCGGCTGGGAGCCGGGCTTCTTCGCCTCGTACCCGCTGATCGCACTGCTCGACGGGCTGGACCTGAGCACGATCCAGCACCTCACCTACTTCTTCGCGGCACTCAAGATCGTCACGTCCTTCACCTGGATGATCACGGTCTCGCTGAACACCAACATGGGCGTCGCGTGGCACCGCTTCCTCGGCTTCCCGAACATCTGGTTCAAGCGCGAGGCCGACGGCTCCACCGCCCTCGGCGCACTCCAGCCGATGACCACCGGCGGCAAGGAGATCGACTGGGAGGACCCGGCCGAGGACGCCGTCTTCGGCGTCTCCCAGGTCGAGCAGTTCTCCTGGAAGGGCATCCTCGACTTCTCCACGTGCACCGAGTGCGGTCGCTGCCAGTCTCAGTGCCCCGCCTGGAACACCGGCAAGCCCCTCTCCCCCAAGCTGCTCATCATGTCGCTGCGCGACCACGCGCACGCCAAGGCCCCGTACCTGCTGGCCGGCGGCGGCAAGGACATGGAGGGCACCGAGCGGGCCACCGAGGAGCAGCTCAAGGACGTCCCCGCCGCGGCCCTGGCCGAAGCCGAACGCCCGCTGATCGGCACCGCCGAGGCCCCTGACAATGTCTTGGGCGGCGTCATCGACCCGGACGTCCTGTGGTCCTGCACCACCTGCGGCGCCTGCGTCGAGCAGTGCCCGGTCGACATCGAGCACATCGACCACATCGTCGACATGCGCCGCTACCAGGTGATGATCGAGTCCGCTTTCCCGTCCGAGGCGGGAACGATGCTCAAGAACCTGGAGAAGAAGGGCAACCCCTGGGGCCTGGCGAAGAAGCAGCGCGTCGAATGGACCAAGGAGGTCGACTTCGAGGTCCCGATCGTCGGCAAGGACGTCGAGGACCTCACCGAGGTCGACTACCTGTACTGGGTCGGCTGCGCCGGCGCCCTGGAGGACCGGGCCAAGAAGACCACCAAGGCCTTCGCCGAGCTGCTGCACATCGCGGGCGTCAAGTTCGCGATCATGGGCGGCGAGGAGAAGTGCACCGGTGACTCGCCCCGCCGCCTGGGCAACGAGCCGCTGTTCCAGCAGCTCGGCCAGGAGAACGTCGCCATGCTGAACATGGCGTTCGGCGAGTCCCTCGACGAGGACGGAGGGGTGGACGAGTCGACGAGGAAGCCCAAGTCGGCCAAGAAGATCGTCGCCACCTGCCCGCACTGCTTCAACACGATCGCCAACGAGTACCCGCAGCTGGGCGGCGAGTTCGAGGTCATCCACCACACCCAGCTGCTCCAGCACCTGATCGACGAGGGCAAGCTGACCCCGGTGACCCCGGTCGACGGCCTGATCACCTACCACGACCCCTGCTACCTGGGCCGCCACAACAAGGTCTACACGCCGCCGCGCGAGATCATGTCCGCCGTCCCCGGCCTGCGCCAGCAGGAGATGCACCGCCACAAGGAGCGCGGCTTCTGCTGCGGTGCCGGCGGTGCCCGGATGTGGATGGAGGAGCGGATCGGCAAGCGCATCAACAACGAGCGCGTCGACGAGGCCCTGTCCCTCGACCCGGACATCGTCTCCACCGCCTGCCCGTTCTGCCTCGTCATGCTGACCGACTCGGTCAACGGCAAGAAGAACGACGGCAAGGCCAAGGAATCCGTCCAGGTCGTGGACGTGGCCCAGCTGCTCCTCGACTCGGTGAAGAAGCCGGCGGAGGACGTCCCGGCGGAACCCGCGCCGGAGCCGGCACAGTAACGCTTCCGGTACGCATGAGGAGGGGCCGTCCCGCGCCGTCGCGCGGGGCGGCCCCTTCCGGCTGCCGCCCCGGGGAGGGGAAGGGGCTTCGGGGCCGCCCCGGCGCCCCTGAACCGTCCCCTGAACGTCCCTGGTACATCCCCTGACGCCCCCTAAGGGATGTCACAGCTCCGTGGCAAAGGAGCGCCCTTCCCGCGGAAGCGGGTACGTTCGAGGGCGTGGCAGGATTCAGGAACGGACGCGGGCGGGACAACCGCCCCCCGCAGCAACAACCGCAGCAGGCGCCGTACGGGTACAACGCGGCCCCACCGCCCTACCCGCAGCAGCAGTGGCCCCAGGGCCCGGGAGGCGGCCAGGGCGCCCCTTACGGGCAGCCGCAGGCACCCCAGGGGCACGGGTCACGGGGACACGGGTCGCACGGGCACGGGTCGCAGGGGCACGGTGAGCCGGAGTACTTCGGCGACCCCTCCCCGCAGCAGCAACAGCGGCACGTCGCGGCGAACAACCCCGGCCACACCCAGATGTTCAGCGTCCACGACGACCCGTACGGTGACGCCGCCTCCCACCACTCGGGCGCGGCCCCCGTGCCCTCCGGCCCCCGTCTGCCGTGGAAGGCGCTGCTGAGCGGGATCGTGCTGCGCCCCGCCCCGACGTTCCTCCGGACGCGGGACCACGCCGTCTGGGGCCCCGCACTGGTCGTCACCTTCCTCTACGGCCTGCTGGCGATCTTCGGATTCGACCAGGCGCGCGAGGAGGCGATCAACGCCACGCTGTCGACGGCGATCCCCTACGTCCTGATGACGGGTGCGGGCTTCGTGGTCGGCGGTCTGATCCTCGGCGCCGTCACGCACACCCTGGCCCGCCAACTGGGCGGCGACGGCTCGTGGCAGCCCACCGTGGGCCTGTCGATGCTGATCATGTCGATCACCGACGCGCCCCGGCTGCTCTTCGCGCTCTTCCTGGGCGGCGAGAACGGCCTGGTGCAGATCATCGGCTGGGCGACCTGGCTGGCGGCGGGAGCCCTCTTCACCCTGATGGTGAGCCGCTCGCACGACCTGCCCTGGCCGAAGGCGCTGGGCGCCTCGGCGATCCAGCTGGTGGCCCTGCTCTCGCTCATCAAGCTCGGCACCCTGTAGGTCGGCCCACACGGGCATACGGGAAGGTCCCCCACCGGACGCGGACGCGCCGACGGGGGACCTTCTCCGCTACCTGATCACCCGCTCACGCGTCGAGGATCTGGCCCTCACGCTTCACGACGGGCGGCTGGACCGACCACGGGAAGTTGATCCACTCATCGGTCTTCTTCCACACGTACTCGCACTTCACGAGGGAGTGCGACTTCTCGTAGACGACCGCGGAGCGGACCTCGGCGACGTGGTCGACGCAGAAGTCGTGGACGAGCTTGAGGGTCTTTCCCGTGTCGGCGACGTCGTCGGCGATCAGGACCTTCTTGTCGGAGAAGTCGATCGCGTTGGGCACGGGTGCCAGCATCACCGGCATCTCCAGCGTCGTGCCGACACCGGTGTAGAACTCCACGTTCACCAGGTGGATGTTCTTGCAGTCGAGGGCGTAGGCCAGACCGCCGGCGACGAAGACGCCGCCGCGGGCGATGGAGAGCACGACGTCGGGCTCGTAGCCGTCGTCGGCGATGGTCTGCGCCAGCTCGCGCACGGCCCGGCCGAAACCCTCGTACGTCAGGTTCTCTCGTACCTCACTCATGCCGCCTGCCGCCTCACACCTGGGTCCGATGGAAGTTCACGAACGAGCGGGAGGCCGTCGGGCCCCGCTGCCCCTGGTAGCGCGAGCCGTACCGCTCGCTGCCGTAGGGGAACTCGGCCGGCGAGCTCAGCCGGAACATGCACAGCTGCCCGATCTTCATTCCCGGCCAGAGCTTGATGGGCAAGGTGGCGAGGTTGGACAGCTCCAGGGTCACGTGCCCGGAGAAACCCGGGTCGATGAACCCGGCGGTGGAGTGCGTGACGAGCCCCAGCCGGCCGAGGGAGCTCTTGCCCTCCAGGCGCGACGCGATGTCGTCCGGCAGGGTGATGACCTCGTAGGTCGAGGCGAGCACGAACTCGCCCGGGTGGAGGATGAACGCCTCGTCACCCTCCGGCTCGACCTCACGGGTCAGGTCGAGCTGTTCCACAGCGGGGTCGATGTGGGGATAGCGGTGGTTCTCGAACACCCGGAAGAAGCGGTCAAGCCTCACGTCGATGCTCGAGGGCTGCACCATGGTTACGTCGTACGGGTCGATGCGCACCCGTCCGGCATCGATCTCGGCCCGGATGTCCTTGTCTGAGAGAAGCACGACCCCACGATACGCAGAGGGCGCGGGCCTCCCCCAATCGGGAAGACTCCGCGCCCGGACATCATCAGCGCTGCTCAAGCTCCACGGGTACCGCGCGCCGCAATCGGGCGCACCGCGGACACCGGAGCAGCCGCCCGGGTCCGATCCGCCCGGCCCCGAGCTGCTGCAACGGGAACGAAGCGGTGCTGAACACGTGCCCTTCGGCACAACGGACGACGGTGCGCTCCATCGAACCCATCAAGTCCCTTCCCCGACAAGTGGTGGACGAGACAGCCACATTAGGGGATCAACAGGACGGCACTCCAGGCGGCACTCCGCCACGGACAGCCACGCCTCGACTTCGGCATGAGGTACAGTATCGGTCTGCGGTACCGATCTTCGGGTCCGCTGCGCGGATGTAGTTTAATGGTAGAACATGAGCTTCCCAAGCTTATAGCGCGGGTTCGATTCCCGTCATCCGCTCTTGAACGAAGGCCCAGGTCAGAGACCTGGGCCTTCGTCGTTGTCTAGACCTGTCGGGGGCTGCCGTGCCCTCCGCGTGCCCCATCTCGCACGAAGGCCCTGTTCGGAGGGCACGTGGCGCACCGTCTCGCACCACCTGCGCCGGAGTGCCCGCCGAAAGGATCGCCGCCTGTCTTGGGAATCGCCACATCCGAGGCCGGCCGCGTGGCTAGCGTGTGGCCTTATGACCGACGCCGCACCCTCCGGGGCGGACCTCCTGACGTATCTGAACCGTCTGGAGTTACGTTTCGACTCGTCCGCTTCCCTGGTCGCATCCGATGCCCACGACGATCCCGCAACGCTGGAATGGCGCTGCCGCGCCGTCCTGCCCCTGTGGGAGCCGGACGATGACGAGGCCGAGGCCGCCAATGCGCGGCTCCTGGCCCCTGGCGTATCGCTGGCCCAGTCGTCTCAGGGTGAGCGCGAGGAGTTGACGATCCTCGCCATGTCCGGCCTCACGCTGGATCTGTGGCGCATCGGGAACGTCTACGAGTCGCTGGACTCGCGCGACGCCGACTACGAGCACTTCGCACCGCTCTTCGACAAGTCGGGGGATCTCGGCCTGCACTCCGATCTGGAGGAGGGCCTGGTGAGCGGTGACCAGGTCGTCATCATCGACCGGGTTCGGATCGCACCGGCATGGCGCGGGTTGGGCGGGGTCGGCCGATTGTTGATCGGCCGGCTGCTCCGCTGGATGGCCGGCCAAGCGGCGCTCGTGGCGACACATCCGTACCCGATCGACATCCCTGTCGCCGAACGGGAGGACACGGCCCGGGAAGCGCGGGAGAAGGCTGTGGTGCAACGCACGTGGCGGTCCTTGGGGTTCGAGCCCTTCCGTGAGGACGTATGGGTGATGCAGCCGCATCTGAGCGCCCATGGAGACGCCGTCGAGCGCCTGGAGACCGCATTCACTCAGCACCTCTGAGCCCGCCCGTACGGCCACACCAGAAGAGAGGACGAACAGGACGGCAATGCGCGAGTTCACCAACCACAGGGCGCGATCCACGCTCAACGCTCTTTGCCGCTTCTACCTGGAGACCCAGGACTTCTCAGTGGGCGTTAAGTCCGATCTTCCTCGGTTCGTGATCGCTCGATCGTGGTACTGATCGCCGTACGAGCGGCCTGGTGGGCATGTCCATGTTGAGATGCGGGGTGTGAAGAGAGAGCCGTACCTCAGCGACTTATCGGACGAGCAGTGGTTGTTGATCGAGCCGATGATCACTGCCTGGAAGCAGGACCGGGTGGCGCGGTCGGCGACCGGCGATCCCGGTTCCTGTGACCTGAGGGAGGTCGTGAATGCGATCTTCTACCAGAACCGGACGGGCTGTCAGTGGCGCTACCTGCCGCATGATCTACCGGCCTGGTCGGCGGTGTTTTACTACTTCAGACTGTGGCGCGAGGACGGCCTCGACCAGCGGATCCAGGAACTCCTGCGCTGCCAGGTGCGCGAGAGAGCCCGGCGATTAGAGGACCCGTCCCTCGTGATCCTCGACACCCGGTCCGTGCGTGCGGCCGCGGGTGTCCCGAAGACCACGACGGGGCTGGACGCCAACAAGAAGGTGTCGGGGCGCAAGCGGGGACTGGCCGTGGATGTTCTGGGGCTGATCATCGGCGTCGTCGTCCTGGCTGCCTCGGCCCACGACAACGCCGCCGGCACCGCCCTGCTCGACCAGGCCGCCGAGCGGTGCGGGATGCGCCTGGAGAAGGCCCTGGTGGACCAGGGCTTCAAGGACGAAGTCGTCATCCACGGTGCGTTGATGGACATCGACGTCGAGGTCGTCCGCCGCAACCCCGCAGACCAGGGCAAAGACTTTGTCCCGCAGCCGAAGCGGTGGGTGGTGGAGCAGACGAACGGCACGCTGCTGCTGCACCGGCGTCTGGCCCGTGAGTACGACCACCGGCCCGACACCTCCGTCTCGCGCGTCTACTGGGCCTCCACCGCGAACATGACCCGCCGCCTCACCACACCGAGTCCCGCCTGGCGTGACTGCCTGGGACTGGCCGCGTGAACGTCGCCGAACTCCTCGCCGGCCTCCAGGCCCAGCACGACGAGGTCACCGCCCGAGCCGCAGAGCTACGCGGTCAGATCGAGCACTTGACCGCTGCCCTGCGCGAGACCGAGGCTCGACTCGTGGACCTGGACACCGCCCGGAAGGTCATCGCAGAGGTCGCGCCGGCAGGAGCCGAACCCGACCCGCCCGAGACGGGCACCGCCTACCAGGCCATCGTCAACGCCTTCAACCAGCACCCCGGCCAGGTGTTCAGAGCCCGTGAGCTGCACGAACTCCTCGGCATGCCCACCGACGAGGCATCCGTCAACGTCACCCGCAGCCGCCTCGGACGCCTCGTCCGCCAAGGCTTCCTCACCCAACCCGGACGAGGCCGCTACCAGAAACGGACTTAACGCCCACTCAGGGAATCGATGCCGTGCCTGTGGGCGGGCGGGTCGGCAGCGTCGCAGCCGTGCCGGGTGTCGACGAGCCGCTGCTGAATGGCTTGAACGACAAGAGAACGCGCGGAAGTCGCCTTCTTATGCGGGGTCCTACCGCTCCCAGAACTCAATCACGCTTAGGACGATACGCATGGTGTCGTCAATGTAATCGACGGCGGCTTCGTCACTCATCTCCTCGATCTTCTTGGGGCAGCCGCTGAGGATGGTGGCCGCGAGGAGCTCCACACGCCAGCGTCGCGCCTGGTCCGGTGGCAGGTCGACGAGTGCGTCCGAGAATCGGTCGGCCAGTGCCTGGATCTCGATGGTTTCCTTATCCTCCAGGGGCGTGAGGCTCTCTCTCAGCTCAACGAACCGCGTCTCGCTGAACGCGTCCAGGAGCTGACGGGTCTCTTGTAGCCGGGCCGCCGGTCGGATAGGAGGAGTCAGTTGTTCCAGTAGGGACAGGGAGGTCAGGAGCTGCTGCTGCCAGACCGTCCAGATGCGGAGTCGCTCGAGCCCCGGTGGTTCGGGCAAGGCTCTCAGCGCCGAATTGAGCCAGGCCGCGGCCGTGTTGCTGATGGACCAGGTGGGGGACCGGACCAGCAGCCAAGCCGGCGAATTGCGGAGGAACTGCCATGCGGGCGGGCGCAGGCTTTGTTGCTCCCGCCTGATCCGCTCGGCGATCCTGATGATCGTTGTCATGTGTCACACCGCCTCATCAGGGACCCTGGCGGAGCAGCTCTGTCTAGCGGTACTGGTGTGGAGTTGAGGGGCTGGTGGGCGTGCCACGGCGAAGGAGCGGGTCATGGCCTCATCGTGGGTGCGATCGAACGGCGTCGAGAGCACCGGCACAGCCTTCCGTGGTTTCTCACCTGTCCGGCGGAGCGTCAGGCAAGGGAGGAGACACGTGTCTGCCTTCGGATCGCAGGCCAGCCCCACGCCGGCCGGGCCTCTCACTTACGGTCGGCGCCTCGGAAGATGTCGACCAGGTCTGTGGCGTTGTACCGGTGGTTGAAGAACAGGGCGACGGCCGCGATAGCGGCGATCCCTTGGAGTGATCCTGTGACGGAGTCCGGCAGGCCGAGCTTGGGGGCGCCGAACAGGATGAGGAGGAACACGGCGGCGGCGCCGGCCACGCGGAGCGCGGTCCGGTCGGTCACCGGCTCGATCTCGTCGACGTCGTCCAGGAGCTGTCCGGTGCGGCCTTCCGCGTATCGCTCGGCGATGGTGAGCAGCATCTCAGTGAGGTCCTTCAGCGCCATGCCCGGGTCTTCGTCGGTGTACTGGCGTTCCTCGGCCCGGCGCAGCGCGCCCACGACCTTCGCGGCGTGGGTCTTGAGTTCACGACGGTGGGGCGGCTTGGGCTTGCCGTGGCGGACCTTCCAGGCCCGTCGTATGACGCGTTCGACGCCGCGCACCGAGACTCGCCGGGCGTCCAGAGGGGACCGTTCACCCATCTCCTGATGGGCTCGGGCGGCGCCGGTGGCGTAGCTGAGGATCACTGCGACCGGCCGGTGCTGCTGCTCGTCATGGTTGTCGACGGCTGGGGCGAACACGACACCGAGGCCGGAGCGCAGCGACGGCGGCAGGCCACCGGTCGGCTCCTTCTTCCTGCGGGCTACCCCGAAGGCGGCGAGGATCGCGGGAAGTAGCCGGCGGGCCATGTCGATCACGACGTATACGAGCATCAGGAACACGAGCGTGGTGGCCGTGTCCCAGGGCTTCTCCCACGGCTGGCCCCACAGCTTCTGTAGGCGGTGTACCAGATCCTCCGCCTGGTCCACGGTGAACAGGACCGCGTCCCTGGTCCCGGCGTAGAGGCTGGCGAGAGGGTCAAGGCCGCTGTACGCCCCTCCCCCTTCCTGTGGGTTCGCGTTCGGTGGGGGCAGCGGTCGGCGGATGACCTCGGAGACCTCCACCGCGTACGAGGCGAGGTAGCCGAAGAAGGCCATGAAGATGAGGCCGACGGGCAGGCCGATCACGGCCTCGTGCCACCAGCGCGTGATGGATTGCTCGATCAGCGGCCTGGTGTGCAGTCCGTTGTCGGGGAGCACCAGGGAGATCGCCTCGTCGGCCCGGGTGAGCGTGTGCCGTGCCAAGCGGACGGTCAGCCGTCTGCGGAGGGTGCGGACTCTGTCGGCCTGTCTCCGCCGCCACCGGCCCACCTTGGACTCGGCGGCGGCGAAGGCGATGGTCGGTACCGCGACGATGACGCCCAGCACCAGTACGCGCGTGGCGATGGTCAGGGCAGTCTCTATGTCACTCAAGCGATGGGACCCCTTACGTCATCAAGTACCTGGAGAATGCGGGCTCTTGATGGATTTCTGACCCTCGTCCATCGGCAATGGAATTGGCAGTCGCTGGGGGAGCGGCGCAAGTCCCTTCCCCCAGCCACTCGTCAGACAAGTCTCAGCACAGGGCGGCTGTCGGGCATCCCCAGCAGCTCACGCACCCTCGCCGGCTTCCAAGCAAGTTCCGCAGCAAGCGCGCGGATCGTCAGTCCAGTGTCCTGTTCCGCCAGCTCGAATGCCTTGCGAAGCATCACCGGCTGTTCCCCGGGGTAACCGCGGACCGATTCCGGGGCGAAGCCCGGCTGGCCGCTGAGGCCCCGGAGCCGCTGGTACGCGCGGCTGATCGTCGCGTCTGAGACGAGCCCGAGTTCCCGGTACCGGTAAATGAGCGAACTCACTGACACGCCCCAGGTCTGGGACAGGCCAGCCAGCTGCGCCAGGTCCACCCGCCGCGACAGCAGAGGGAGGATCGATTTCTGAGGGGTGAGGAACTCTGCGGCAAAAGCATCTGCCTCCCGTTCCAGACGGCTGTCACCGGTGGCACCTGCATGGAGGACCAGGTGCCCAAGCTCGTGGGCCGCGCTGAAGCGATATCGGTAGACATCATCAGCGCGATTGGGGGTGAGCACGACGACAGGACGCAGTAGGCCGGAACTGGAGAAGGCGTCGACCTTGGATGCCGCCTCGTCGGCCTCTACAGGTGCCACCACGATGAGGCCGTGTGACTCCATCCGGCGTGCCAGATGGCGCACCGGTCCATCGCCCAGTCCCCAGTGGCGCCGTAGCGCTCGTGCAGCGCCCACCGGATCGTCAGGTAGATCGACCCCGGGGTACACCTCGCCCCCTGTGAAGCCTGGAAGGTCCACGGGTGGAAGCTGCACCCGCTTCTCAAGGGCATGAGTGAGTTCCCATACCTGCTCGACGAAGCCGAGGGCTCGCTCTCGCTGGGCCCCGGAAGTGGAACGCAGAGCCCGGAAGTGCGCCATGGAGGTATCGACCTTGCCCATCGGCCGGCCAGCGACGAAGAACTGAATCGGCACGTCCAGCACTTCAGCGAGCCGAGGAATCAGCTCAGGGCGAGGGCGGCTGGTGCCCGCCTCGTACTGGCCCACAGCGGCCGCAGACACACCAATGCCGTCTGCGACCTCGCGCTTCGTGAGCCCGGCGAGACGCCGCGCCTGTGTCAGTCGGGGCGCGTGGAAGCCGTCCCAGACCGCTCTCGGCGACGTACCGCCCAGGCTTGTCCCTGGGAGTAGTGGTTGCTCAATCTTCATTGCCCTCAGCAGCGCTCACGAACGTGTCGTACTCGATCTCAGTCTGCGGCGGGGTTCCCGTGGCACGGGCTGCCTCGCTGCGCGTGGACAGCGCCACCTCGGGAAGATCACCAGAGGCGAAGTTATCCCCCGCACGCTGGTCCGGCACCGCATAGAGACGGCTCTCAGCACCGGTCGTGAGGAGAGACTTCTCGGTCACCCAGTGAAGGTTTCCGGCCTCGTCCAGGAGATTAGCCTGCCCCCACCAGGCTCGTTGCAGGCCACTCATGTTCATCTCGTACGGGATGAGGACCAGGCCGGGGCGCGGGTCCCGCTCAGCCAGATCGGCCAGGGATCGCCGGAGAACCAGCTCCTCCCCTTCCACCTTCAACAGCGGATCGGCGACCCAGCGTGGCTTCGGCGCGTCAGTGAGCGCGAACAGCTCCCGCATCACGCGCGACAGCTTCTTCGGCCACTTGTCACCCGGCTCGAAGCCGTCGACCGACTCCACGTGGTAGGGGAAGAGGAGGGTGTTGTGCACCAACGCGAGTTCGTAGAAGGTGCCCGGCTTGATCAGCTCAGTGCCTGGGATACCGAGGTCGAGCACATGCTCGGCGATCCGGTCGTACTGATTGGTCATGCGAGCCGCTCCCGCGGCGAACTTGTGCTTGGACCGACCGGCCACATGCGACTCGAGCATGGCCGACTCGGTGTCGAGAAGCCCCATCTGGATCGCCAGTCGAAGACCGACGACGTCTTCCCCAAAACGAGCACTGGCCCAGGCCGGCATCGGCCCATCGACGTTCGCGTCCACGCACAACTCCGATCCACGACAGCTTGCGTTCCTTGGAGGAGGCTACCGCACAAACTTTAGTTGATCTCGACTTTCTTGCACATCTGCTATTTCTCGGCGGCAAGTCACCTCCACTTCCGCCACCACCGCCAGCTCGTGCGGCCTGGTAGGCGTGCGACTCAGTGCCGCACGCCCACTACCCTTCTCAGGCTTCGCGCGTCAATGGCGGCTTGGCGGCCGCCCGCTGTCGAGCGCCACGGACCTTGGCGTCGATGCCTCCAGCGACCTCCTGCTGGCGGGCGTCGTCGGAGTGCTGGTAGATCATCGCGGCCTTCTCCGAGGACTGGCCGGCGCGGACCATCGTGTCCTTGAGCGTGGCGCCGGACTGGGTGGAGAGGGTGTGGCCCGTGTGCCGGAGGTCGTAGAAGCGGAAGTCCTTCGGCAGGCCGACCTTGGCGCGGGCCTTCGCCCACTTCCGGCCGAAGGTGGTCCGCCGGAACGGTGCTCCCTTCTCTCCGACGAACAGCAGCCCGTCAGGTTCCTTCTCCGCGAACCAGTCCAGGTGCCGCTTGACCTCGATGTAAAGGAAGGCCGGCAGGTGGATGGTGCGCACGCCGGCCGCGGACTTGGTGTCGCCTTCGACACGGCGGCCGGTATTCAGTTCCGGAGCGGCCTCCGTAACCCGCACGGCGAGCGGGTCGAGGGTGACCGAGGCCCGGCGCAGGGCCGCCAGCTCCTCCGGGCGCATCGGGCCATAGGCACCGAGGTACACCATCAGCCGCCAGCGGATCCCGAGGGCCTCGGCGAGGGCGTCGACCTGCTCGACGGTGGCCGTCGTGCGCTCCTTCGCCTTCTCGCTGCCGGCGCCCCTGATCCGGCAGGGGTTGCGCCTGATCAGCTCGTCGTCCGCCGCTGTCTCCATGATCGCCTTGAGCAGGCGGTAGGACTTGGCGACGGTCGTGGCCCCCGTAGCGGCCAAACGCTCGGCCCGCCAGGTCCGCACGGCTGGCGGGGTGATCTCGTCGAGGTCCACCTCGCCGAAGAAGGGGAGGAGGTGCAGCCGCAGGAGGCGGCGGTACAGCTCGTCCGTGGTGGCGGACAGGCCGCGCTCCGCC
Source organism: Streptomyces sp. NBC_01216 (assembly GCF_035994945.1). Lineage (NCBI taxonomy): Bacteria > Bacillati > Actinomycetota > Actinomycetes > Kitasatosporales > Streptomycetaceae > Streptomyces > Streptomyces sp. NBC_01216. Next base: position 3,767,654 of record NZ_CP108677.1, on the reverse strand, counting down.
ACCCACTTCAAGGCGTACTCCTCGAAGTTGACCGCTCCGACTTCCGGGTCCACCCAGACGTTGCGCTGGATGTCCGCCTTGGTGAGGGTCAGCCAGTCCTGGGCATCGGTCCTCGTCTCGAAGGTCTCCGGGGCGGTACGTCGGGACCCGTCCGGCGCCCAGTAGCGGGCCTGCCAACGCCCCGAGGGTAGCTGGCGTACGCTGCCGAACTCGCGCCGCCGCTGCGGCTTGCGGCCCGCCATCAGGCCGCCTTCCCGAAGCGGGAGCGCGCTTCGCGGAGGGAGGGGACGGTGCGCTCCTCGACGTACGCGGTCAACACGCTGTCGGCGATGCGGACGTGCTTGCCGAGCTTCACGTAGCGGATCCGGCGTTCCTGGATGAGCCGACGAATGAAGCGGACGCCGGTGCCGAGGCGTTCGGCGGCCTCGTCGACCGTGAGCAGGCGGTCGCTGTTGTTCACCTCCTTCGCCGGGCGGGGCTGGGCGGAGGCATGAGGTATCGCCGTGTGGCGCAAGCGGGGTCCTCTCCTGGCCTCGGCTGGTGGGGCGGCAACCCCGGCCGGGCCGGTGTCGTTCAGGGATGGGATGGGCGTGTGGCTGGCCGGGGTCCTGGGGTTTGCGATCCAGGGCGGCCGGAGGAGCGAGCTACGGCTGGGGCGGCAGTCCGAACTCCTCCTGGTTGATCTTCATGGTGTTCTCGGCGATGGCATTGCTGACCATCACGTCGGCCTCCTCGCGGATGTCCGGATGCTCGTCGAGGTAGGCGACCAGCTCGCCGGTCGCCCGGCGGTACACGTGCTGAGCGCGCTGAGCAGCCAGGTTGGCGGCCACGACGGCGTCGATCAGCTCCATGGCACGGCCGGCTGCGGCGAGGGCTGGCGGGCCGACGAAGTTGGACAGGGACACACCGAAGACGGAGGCGAAGCCGATCGCCTCGTCGAGGTTGATGCGGCGCTTGCCGTTCTCGATCCGCCAGACCGCGGACGGGTTCATCTCGTACCCGGCCTCATTGACGCGATCGGACAGCGTGGTGGTGCTCCAGCCCCGCTTCTCGCGCTCGGCCTTGATTCTCTGCGCGGCGTTGTCCTCGCCTTGGAGCAGCACGCCCTCGGGCGCCTCGTCGTGCTCGTCCTCGGACATCAGCCCCACCTCCTTCCTTTCGCAGCAGCTTCCTGCAATCCGCAGGGACAGGTACCACAGTACATCATCTTCTGCCGCTTGCATAGCCGCTATGCGTATGGCATGGTTGTTCTGCTGGACCGCTGCTATCCGCAGGAGACCGCCAGCACCTAGCCAGACATGCAAAAAGCCCCCCAGTGCTTGCGACACCGAGGGGCTCAAAGCGCAAACCTCACGCCGCCCATCCCTGAACGACTAGCTGCAAGGCCGGGATTGCCGTCCCGTGTGGCCCGCAGATTGAGGAGCTCGATGTCCAGTATGGACGAAGCCACCCCGAACACGCCATTGCTTCCCGTCGAGTGGCCGCCGGCGGCGGTCCCCGGCCAGCCGACCGCCCCCACGCCCGCCACAGACCCCGAGGGCGAAGAGGTCCTGGACCTGCTCCGGGCTGCCATCCGGCGCTACGTCGTGATGCCGAGCGACGAGGCCCTGACCGCGACCACGCTGTGGGCGGCGGCGACCCACCTGCAGACGGTGTGGCAGCACGCGCCGCGCCTGGCGGTGGTCGGTCCCGCCAAGCGGTGTGGGAAGTCGCGGCTCCTTGAGGTCCTGATCGAGGCGGTCCACGAACCGCTGATCACGGTCAACGCCTCCGCCGCCGCGATCTTCCGCTCAATCGGCGAGGGAGACCCGCCCACGCTCCTCGTCGACGAGGTCGACACCATCTTCGGCAGCCCGAAGGTCGCGGAGAAGAACGAGGAGATGCGCGGCCTGCTCAACGCCGGCCACCAGCGCAACCGGCCCACCCTGCGCGTCACCGGCCCCAACCACGAGGTGGTCAAGTTCGACACCTTCGCCATGGCCGCCCTCGCCGGAATCGGAGACCTTCCCGACACGATCATGGACCGGTCGGTCGTCATCCGCATGCGCCGCCGAGCCGAGACCGAGAAAGTCAGCTTCTGGCGCTACGGCCGCGACGACCTGGCAGTCCGCGAGCTCCGCACGCGGCTGGCGGCCTGGCTGGCCTCCGTACGCGAGAAGGCACTCGCCCTGGAGCCGAAGATGCCGGTCGAGGACCGCGCCGCCGACACCTGGGCACCGCTGATCAGCGTCGCCGACCTCGCAGGCGGGCAGTGGCCCGTCCTGGCCCGCACCGCGTGCTCGGCCATGACCGACTACGAGTCCGGGCGCGACGAGGACGGCGGGTTCAAGATCCGCATCCTCGCCGACATCCGCCGCGCCTTCACCTCCGAGGGCGACCAGCCCGCACTCCGCACCGGCCGCCTCCTGGAGATCCTCAACGCCGACCCCGAGGCGCCCTGGGCCGAGCACAGCCCCCACGGGCTCACCCCGCGCGGCCTGCAGATCCTGCTCCAGGACTACGGCATCAAGTCGGCCAACCGCCGCTTCCCCGGCGGCACCCAGGCCAAGGGCTTCACCCGCGCCCAGTTCACCGACGCCTGGACCCGCTACTGCCCGCCCGAGGCAGCCGCAACGCTCCCCGTCGAGCCCGGCGCCTGACCCTCCCCGACTCGTCCCACTCGTCCCCGCGCAGGTCAGCGCGGGGACGAGTCAGCGACCCGCAACGAGTCGACTCGACATCACCGCCCCACCCGTACCTGCCCTGACCAGCGGCGGGACGGGTGGGACGAGTCCCCACCGCTCACGGCCGCCCACGCCGACGGCCACACCCAGCCCTGGAGCCCTCCACCTTGCACCTCCCTGCTCCGAGCGCCCCGGCAGCCATGCGCAGCATCCGCGCCGGTATCGCGCGGTTCGCCTCCGGCACCAAGAACGACGACCTCAAGCGGCGTGCCGATCCCGGCGACGCGCGCCGAACACCCGCACCCGCGGGGAGTCGTCGTGTGAACCGCACGGGACGCATCGCCCTCGTCATCGGCCTGGTAGCCGTCATCCTCATGGCCTTCCGGGTCTCGTGGAACGCGCTGTCCGACGTGGCTCGTGCCATCGGCGCCGACTCCACCGCCGCCTTCCTCTACCCGATCGTCGTCGACGGCCTGATGGCCCTCGCGCTGATCGCCACACTTGTGCTGACCGACGCCGACCGGAAGTTCGCTCTGCGGGTCCTGGCGACCTATACGATCGCCAGCCTCCTGCTGAACTACGTGCACGGCCTCGTACCGGCCCTGCACACCGACTCGATCCAGTGGGGCCGACTGACCGACTTGGACTACGCGAACTGGGCCCTCGTCCTGCTGGCAACCTCACTGCCGGTCGGGTCGATCTACTTCGGGTCGGACCTCGTGGCCAAGGTGCTGCACCACAACCACAAGTCGGCCGACTCCCCCGAAACGGCCTCCGCCCAGTCGGTCGGCGAGCAGGCCCCTCAGTCGACGCCTGACCGGCCCGGATCGATCCCCGAGCAGCTGACCGAGTCGACCCCCATGAAGGTCACCGAAGTGCCCGTGACGGGGCCGGCCGAGGGAGTCGACGCAGCACCCGGCGCCCGACCGCCCCGGTCGGTCACAGCGGCGGAGTCGACCGGAGCTGCCCCGCGTCGAGCGACCGGTCGGGTCCCCGCCGCTGCCAAGTCGACCGTCGACCGGACCCTCACCGACGACGAAGTCCTCGACAAGGCCCGACTCCTGACGGCCGACTGGACCGGTGACCAGCTGACCGCCGAGCGCTTGCGGACCGAACTACGGATCGGCCAGAAGCGCGCCCGTATCCTGCGCGACCGACTGCAGGCCGAGCGGACCGGCCAGGACCAGCCCGCCCTGTACGACAGCTCCGACATCGGGTCACTCGACGACGGCGCCACCGCCCCCGTCGGCATCGCCTGACCCTCGCACCGCCCCCATCATTCCGTCCGCATCCCGGGTCCCCGTGCATCCGAACGCACAGGGACCCGGAGACCGCGCACAACCAAACACCCAGCGGAGAACCGACCCATGCACGACCCGAACCACGAACTCCCCACCACCCAGCAGGAGATAGTCACCGGCCTCAACAGCGCAGCAAGTTGTCGGGTAAGGAGTCCTTACCCGGCCTCCGCCCCGGGGGAGGCGGAGGCGTCCGGCGCCGAGGGGGCGCCGGTGTCGGCCGGCCCGGGGAAGCCGACTCGGGGAGAAGCCACGCAGCCGTCCGCGCCGCGCCGCCGTCTTCGCGAACCCACGCTGCGTGAGAAGCGCGTCCACCCCCGCTACAGCCACGACGAGTTCGCCCTCCTCGCGACAGCCGCTCACCTCAGCCGCATGTCGGTCGGCGGCTACGTCGCCGAGACCTCGCTCGCCGCCGCCCGCTCCGACGACCCCACCGCTGCGGTCGCCGACTACCGAGCCATGGTCAAGGCGCTGATGGCCGCCAATCGCCAGCTCGCGCTGATCGGCAACAACCTCAACCAGCTCGCCTGGCACCTCAACAAGGACGGCGCCTGGCCCGCGCAGGACATCGTGGCGCGGCTACTGGGCCGGGTCGAGGCATCGGTCGACGACGTGGACGTGGCCGTCGCCCAGGTGATCTCGGGGCGGTGACCACGTGATACCGAAGATCATCCTCGGCAAGGGCGCCCGCGCCACCCGCCGCCTCATCGGCTACCTCTACGGTCCGGGCACCGCCAACGAGCACACCGACCCGCACCTGGTCGCGTCCTGGAACGGCTTCGCCCCCGACCCCGGCCGCAGCCCCCGCCGCAACCCCAGGGACGTCGAGGACCAGCTCGCCGCACAGCTCGACCAGCCCGTGAGGATGCTCGGCGACAAGGCCCCGACGACCACGGTGTGGCACTGCCCCGTGCGTGCCGCCCCGGAGGATCCGATCCTGACCGACGCCCAGTGGGCGGACATCGCCCGCCGGATCGTGGCCGCCGCCGGCATCGCCCCCGAAGGCGACGAGGAAGCCTGCCGCTGGGTAGCCGTACGCCACGCCGACGACCACATCCACATCGCCGCCACCCTCGTACGACAGGACGGCCGCCGCCCCCGACGCGACCACGACATCCGCGCCGTCCAGCGCGAAGCCCGCAAGATCGAAGCCGACCTCGGCCTGCGCCGCCTCAACCCCGGCGACGGCACCGCCGCCAAACGCCCCACCAGCAAGGAACACTTCAAGGCCAAGCGCCAGGGCCAGGACACCACCACCCGCGAGATCCTGCGCATGCGCGTCCGCCGCGCCGTGGCAGCCGCCTCCACCGAGACCGAGTTCTTCGCCCTGCTGGAGGCGACCGGCGTGACCGTTCGTCCGAAGACCGGACCGTCCGGCGACGTCCTCGGCTACAGCGTCGCCCTGCCTGGCGACCTCAACAAGCACGGCGAACCGGTGTGGTTCTCCGGCTCCACCCTCGCTGGCGATCTCTCCCTGCCCAAGATCCGCCACCGTCTCACCGACACCGTCCCCGAACCGGTCACCGCCCGGCAGGCCGACCCCTGGCACCCGGCCACCGCCGCCACCGAACGCATCCCCCACCACCTCACCCACAGCAGCGACCACATCACCCAAGGCCAGCTCGTCGCCCTCGGCGGAGCCCTCGACCTGCTCCCGCTCGCCGCACCAGCCGCCGCGAGGAGCGAGCTCGAACGGGCCGCCGCCCTCTTCGAGCGCGCCACCCGCTCCCGCATCACCGCCGACGCCGACAGCGCCCGCGTCCTGCGCCGCAGCGTCCAGACGATCCTGCGCACCCCCGCCGCGACTCGCGACGGCGCCGGGCTGGCGATGCTGCTGGACGCCGCCCTCATCGCCGTGGCCTTCGCGAAGCACTGGCACCGCACCCACCAACACGCCCAGCAGGAAGCAGCAGCCCAGCAGGCCCTCGTCCACCTCCAGACCGCATACGCCCAGGTCGCCGTCCCGGTCCTGGACGACCTCGCCCGCCGCACCCCCGGCATGCAGACCAAGCAGCGCTACGCCCGCCACCTCCAGCAGGCCGCCCCCGACCACGCCGACCGCATCCTGAAGGACCCCACCTGGGACGCCCTCGCCACCGTCCTCGCCGACGCCGAAACGGCCGGCCACAACCCGACCACCCTCCTCGGCCAGGCCCTCGGCCAACGCACCCTCGACGACGCCCGCAACCCCGCCCGCGCCCTGACCTGGCGCATCCACCGCCTCGGCCAACGCCACGCACCGGGCCCCCTCGCTCAGGCAGCCATTGCCCGCAGCACCACACGACGCCCCAACGCTCCGATCCGCCCCGCGACAGGCACGCCAACCGTCGTGCAGCAGCAGCCGCACGTGCGGCGGCGTTGATCGGACGACGTGTCGCCGAGGGCGCAAGATGGTCGGCTCGTGCAGGCCAATTTGGGCCGTCCTCGGCCGGGATCACCCTCTATTGAGGCGGCATGTTCACGGAGTGAACAGCTGGGGCGTTCACTCCGTGAACGGCCTCCTTGTTCACTGAATGAACGGGGCAAGCAACCGGTGCGACTGGCCGGGCAGTCCTATGACGACCGGGTGACATCGAGGCCGCGGTGCCCCGGAATGCGCTGCAGTCGCCGCCCCGCCATGTTCCCCAAAGGAACATCGAATGCGTTCCCTTGGGGAACAGCCGTCGCGTTCCCCAAAGGAACGGCGATCACTTTCCGGAAGAGCCTGCGATCTTGCCATGCAGCAGCTCCAGCGCCTCCTCCCACCGGAAGCGGTCCGCTCCACCGCCCGCCTTGGGGCGGTGCGGCTCGTACGACCCGACCAGCACGCCCATGTCGCGCAGCTGATCCAGGCTGCGGCCGTACGCCGGGTGGGCGGCCATGGCTGCGTTCACGTACGGCAGGACAACCGTCGGGATGCCCATCCCGTATGCCTCGCACAGGATGCCGAGGGCGAGGGTGTCGGCGATGCCGGCTGCCCACTTGTTGACCGTGTTGAACGTGGCGGGCGCGACGGCAATGGCATCGGCCGGCGGGAGCGGGCGCGGGTCACCAGGGCTGCGCCAGGCCGAGCGGATCGGGTGGCCGGTCTGGGCCTCGATCGCCTCGGTGTCCAGGAAGCCGAGCCCCTGGGGTGTGGCTATGACCCCGACGCCCCAGCCCTGCTCCTGCGCGGCGGTGATCAGCTTGTGGGCGTCGTCCGCGATGCCGGCGGCGCAGACGACGACGTACAGAAACGGCTGTGCGGTCACGCGGGGACTCCCAGTCGGCGGCTGAAGTGGTGGAGCTCGGGCAGCGTACGTCGCCGGTCCCGGGCGGCCATGTCGGCGACCAGGTCGCGGACTGCGGGGCGGCGTACGTCCTGGGCGGCGCATGTCTCGGCGATCCGCAGGGCCTGGTAGCCCTCGGCGAGGCGGCCCTGCTGGTTGTAGGCGCGGGCTGCTTCGACCCACAGAGCCGCTCGGCGTTCGGGGACGGGGATGTGGCGGCGCATGAGAGGCGCGGCAGTGTTCAGGGCGATGCCGGCGTCACCGAAGGCGACCGCGGCGCTCACCGCATGAAGGGCGACGTTGGTCGGGCTGAAGTTCGCCCAGGCGTCGGGCCGGTCGAGCGCGACGTAGCGGGCGACGTCCCCGGCCTCGTCCAGGAATTCGCGAGTGGCGGCGCGGTCGCCGGCGGTGCTGGCGGCCGTGACGCCCCGCAGGAGGAGCAGGCCCACGGCGGCGAGGTAGCGGGGTGAGCGCTGGTCGTAGGCGCCCGCGAGCTGGCCCGCCGTGTGCCGGACGAGTGTGACCGCCTGGGTGGTGTGCTTCTCGCGGGTTAGGACGTGGGCGTGCACACGGACGCTGGAAGCGAGGACGACGGGGTCGCCCGAGCGCTCGGCTTCGGCCAGGGCGCGGCCCACCGCGAGCCAGGCGTTGCCGTGGTCCCCCTGCTTGAGCAGCAGGCTGGTCGAGGTCTGGTACGCGGTGGCCAGGAGTCCGGCCATCTCGGCCTCGTTGCGGTGGTCGCCTGCGGCTTCCCGCAAGTCGGCGAGGAGACCAGGCAGGGTCGTCTCCAGCTCCGCGTAGTCGCACGTGCAGAACAGGCGCCGGGCAGCGGCGACCCTGGTTTCCAGGGAGCCCGTATCTGAAGAGCCTCCCTGACCGGAGACCGTCCGCGGGCTGGGGAGGAGGGCGCGGACGAGGTCGTCGTGGGCAGCCGTGGCAGGGGTGGTGGGGGCCGTGAGGGACGCGATGCTCGCGGCGAGGAAGGTGCGGCGGCGCATGTCTTCTGTCTCGGGATCGTCGGTTGGTGCTGCTGACGGGGCGGGGTCGCTCAGGCCGAGGACGTGGAGCGGGATGCCGAGTTCGGCGGCGACTGCGCGTAAGACCCGGGTGTCTTCCGTGCCCCGTCCGCTCTCCAGGCGGCTGAGCTTCGACTGGTGGTAGCCCAGCGCGGTGGCGACGTGCGTCTGCGAGCGGCCGGTGCGCTGTCGGGCGTGCTTGATCGTCTCGCCGATCTTCTCGGCCTCGGTCTTCACGTCTGCCATCCATGCCCTTCCGTCCGCGTCGAGCATGCCCCTGCGGTCGAGCGTAGGCGAGCGGTTCCGGGGCGTCATGCAGCTTCTGCATAGAAGATGCGGGACGGGCACAGGGCATCGCGAACGGCGGTTCCTGCGCGGTTCCTTGGGGTGGTCGATCCGACTCCTGGAGGCCGCTCGTGGAAGCGCACCAGCTCACCTTCACTCTCCCGCCGACACCGATCGCCGTGCCCACGGCACGACGCCAGGTGCGGGAGGCCATAGCCGCCTGGCCGACGCTGCCCGCGACGTCGGAAGCCGTCCACACGGCCGAGCTGGTCGTCAGCGAGCTCGTCACGAACGCGGTCCGTTACGCCGGTCACCGGCCGATCAGCGTCGTGGCCCAGCTCTCCGACGCGGTTCTGCGGGTGGAGGTCAGCGACGCGAGCCCCGCTCTTCCGACGCCGACTCTGCCGGACCAGGACAGCGAGGGCGGACGTGGGCTCTTCCTGGTCGGTGTCCTCGCGGACCGCTTCGGCACGGCGCCGACGGAGTCCGGCAAGTGCTGCTGGGCCGAGATCGACATGTCCGGCTCGCTGCCGGACGGCGCCATTTCCGCCTTGTCCCTTCCCGCGCAGAGGAGTTGTACGTGAGTACCCGCGTCCCCGCCGTCACGTCTCAGGTCATCGCGATCCGGCCCGGTCGGCCCCTCAAGGGTGCCGTGACGGTCGACGGTTCGAAGAACGCCGCACTGCCACTCGTAGCCGCTGCAGCAGCCCTCCTTCGCCCCGTCCGTCTCGACAACGTGCCCGCCAGCTCCGACGTCCAGACGCTGCTCGGCCTGCTGCGGCAGGCGGGCTGGAACACCGCCCACCCAGTCGGTGACAGCCGCACCGTCCTCGTCCTCCCCGGCAAGGCGACCCCGACGCCTGACGGCCTGGGCGAGGCCGCGTCCAGCATCCGTGCCTCGTACTACCTCGTCCCCGGCCTGATCGCCCGCTGCGGCCGGGCACGGCTTCCCTGGCCGGGCGGATGCCGGATCGGCGACCGCGGCATGGAGCAGCACTTCAAGGTGTACGAAGCCTTTGGCGACCGCGTCCGCGTGAACGACCACGGGTACGTCGTCGAAGCCGGCAAGGCGGTCCGTGACACGGTGTCCCTGGTGCTGCCATTCCGCTCGCGCGGGGCGACGATCGCCGCGGTGCTGCGCGCCGTGGTAGCGGGCACGCCCCTGAGGCTCGGACAACCGAACCTCTCCCCGGAGGTCCTCGGCGTCCTGAACGCGCTGACGGCCGTGGGGTACGAGTGCCGTGCCGGCGAGCGCGTCCTCACACTCGCCCCGCCTTCCTCCGATCCGGAGGACGTGCCCGTATGGAACGTTCCGGGCGACAAGATCGAGGCCGGGACCCTGGCCTGTGCCGTGGCCGCCACCTGCGGCACCGCTCGGATCGAGGGCGTCCACGGACCTGACGTCGCGCCGTTGGTCACCGCCCTGCGTCGAATGGGTATCCCGATGACCGACGAACCGGGGACCCTAGTCGTTCGCGGTCGGGACATTCAGCCGACGGGCCGGCCGTTGCGGGCCATGGCCTCCCTGGCCCCCGGTGGCCTCGATGCCGACTTCGAACCGCCGCTCCTCGGCCTGGCCCTGGGCTTCCCCGGCACCCACGTGTTCTCGGACCCGATCAACCCCGGGCGCCACAGCAACCTCATCCCGCAGCTCGTCCGCATGGGTGGCGAGATCACCGAACTGTCCTCCACCGAGTGCCGGTTCACCGGCCCCCAGCGATTGACGGGTGCCGGAGTGGAGGCGACCGACATCCGCACGGGCTCGGCACTGATGGTCGCCGGCCTCACCGCCCGCGGCGTCACGACCCTCGGCGGGGTCGACCAGATCCGCCGCGGCCACGCCGACCTGCCCGGAAAACTCCTCGCCCTCGGAGCCGACATCTGCGAGGTCACCCCATGACCCCAGCCAGGCGCTTCCATCGGATCATCGCCACCACCGACGTCCACTCGGCCTTCGCCGACGCCGTGCCGGTACTCACGCACCTGCACGCCGTGAGGCACGACAGCCTCGTCGCCGACTGCGGCGACTTCTTCGAGGGCACCGGCTACTACCGGCTGGGTAGGGGCACCATCGAGCGGGAGATCCTCACGACGCTGTACGACGTGATCGCTCCCGGCAACCACGGGTGGCCCCACTACTTCGAGCCCGGACTGCGCGAGATGACGGTCTGCGCCAACGCCCTCGACGACGCCACCGGGCAACCGCTGTTCGAGCGCCTCCGTGTCGTCGACGTACACGGCCGCTAGGTCGCCGTTACCGCGGTCATCGGTGAGAGCGCGTTCCACACCATCCCCACCGGCCAGCGGGCCGGACACCGCGTCACCGACCCTGTGACCGCGCTGCGCGAACTGATGCTGGAGCACCACCACCACGTGGACTCGTGGATCGTGCTGTCCCACTCCGGCTTCGACGAGGACCTCAAGCTCGCCGGGGCCTGCCCGTTCGTGGACGTCATCTTCGCCGGTCACTGCCACAGCGACGCCTACGGTCCGGTGCACGTCGGCGACACCCTCGTGGTCAAGGGCCGTGAGCTGGCCGCCGGATACGCCGCCGCCGAACCCGTCGGCTCCGGCTGGGCCGCCCGTACCGCCGTCTTCCCCGCCCCAACACCGGTCCCGGACGACCTCGCCGCCCTAGACGAGAAGATCGCCTCCACCTGCCGGATGCTCGCCACTCCCCTGGGCACCGTCAACGAGCCCTACCGCAACACCGTCCTCGACCGCCGCCAGCTCCTCCAGGACATCGCCTCCCGGCTCCACACCGGCCTCGGCGCCGACGCCGTCGTCCTCAACGACACCGCCCTGCGCCCCACCCGCCTCGGCGACGTCCTCACGCTCGGCGACCTGATGGCCATCGAGCCGTTCGACAACCAGCTCGTCCACGCCTTCCTCCCTGACAGGTACGCGGACGCCCCGGACAGCTTGCTCAAGCACCTGACCGAGCAGACCGGCCCCTTGGCCCTCGCCCCTTGGCCGCTGCCGCAGGGCATCCGGTCCGTCCTGACGACCGACTACCTCGCCGACACCCACCTCGGCGGACGCACCCACCAGGCCGGCCTCCGCCTGGGCGAGGCCGTCCGCCGCACCCTCGCCACCCCGCTGCCCGACCAGGAGGAAGGCACACGATGATCCTCACCGGCCCCGAGATCACCGCCGCCGCCCACGACGGCCGCCTGGCGATCAGCCCGTTCGAACCCGGGCAGGTCAACCCCAACAGCTACAACGTCCGCCTCGGCCCCACTCTGCTGACCTACACGACCACGGTCATCGACGCCCACCAGGCGAACCCGACCGCAACGGTCGAGATCGGCGAGGACGGGTACGTCCTCCAGCCCGGAGAGCTCTACCTCGGCCACACCCTCGAACAGGTCGGCTCCGACACCTTCGTCCCGCTGCTGTTCGGCCGCTCCTCCGTCGGCCGGCTCGGCCTGTTCGTCGAGATCACCGCCCCCATCGGCGACATCGGCTTCCACGGCCAGTGGACCCTGATGCTCTCCCCGATCCGCCCCCTGCGCGTGTACGCGGGCATGAAGATCGGGCAGATCATGTTCTTCGTCTCCACCGGCGACATCGACCTGTACGCGGGCAAGTACCAGGCCGCCGACGGCCCCCAGCCCTCCCGCTACTGGCGGGACACCACCCGCGTCGGGGCGGTCGCCTCGTGATCCTCACCGGCCCCGCGATCACCGCCGCCTTCCGCGCCGGCGAGATCACCATCGACCCGTACGACCCCGCCCGCGTCTCCCCGAACGCCTACGACTGGCGCCTCGGCAACACCCTCCGCGTCTGCGCCGGCGATCTCGACGCCGCCGCCCCCACCACCTACACCGAGCAGACGATCCCCACCACCGGCCTGGTCCTCCAGCCCGGACTGCTCTACCTCGGCGTCACCCACGAGCGGACCGGCTCGGAGACGTACGCGCAGATGCTCAACGGCGACCGCACGATCGGAGCCCTCGGCATCTGGGTCCATGTCTCCGCCCCGCTCGGCCACCAGGGCCACGCGATCCGCTGGACCCTGGAGATCCGGGCCGCGCGGCCCGTCCGCGTCTATCCGGGCATGACCTTCGGCAAGCTGGTCTTCCTGACCACGCAGGGCACACCGGCCAGCTACCAGCAGCAGCTCGCGAAGTACGCCGCCACCGAGGGCATCGACATCTCGCGCCTCTACGAGGAGATCGGCGGAAGCAGCCGATGAACTCCCTCGCCAGTCCCGCCCCGGGGCCGATGGCCGCCACCTTCCTGGACCTGCCCGCCGGCAGCCCCGGCGGCAGCGTCGAGCTGTTCCTCGACCTCTACACCGGCGAGAAGCCCCTCATCCCCGCAAGGGCATTCATGCTCGCCCCGGCCGGACCCCGTCCCCGGACGCCGGCCGGCCTCGACCTGCTCAGGGCGGGCGGCAAGTGCTTGGAGGGGCCGGCCTTCGGCCGCTACGTCGCCGCCCTGTGCAGAGCCCTGACGGCGGCGATCACCCCATCCCGGATCGACGTCCTGCACCTGCACCACCTCGCCTTCGGCGCAACTCCCGCCCTGATGAGGGCCCTGCCCGCGCACCCTCGCATCGCCCTGGTCCACGGCACCGATCTGCTCTTCGCCGAAGCCCACCGCGACCAACTCCAGGTCCTGAGGGCAACCGCCCGGGCCGCCGACGCCATCGTCGTCCCCACCGGCGCCATGGCCGACCGCCTCCTCAAGCTCGCGCCGCAGACCGACCGCCGCAAGATCACCCACATCCCCTGGGGCATCCCCGACCGACTCCTCACCCACCCGCCCGCCCGCACCGCCCACAGGACCAAGAGCCACCTCCGCCTGCTGTACGCGGGCCGGCTGACGGCGGAGAAGGGCGTCGAGGCCCTGATCCGGAGCGTGGCCCCGCTCCAGGGCGTCGAGTTGTCGATCGCCGCCCCCATCGCTCAGTTCCGTGCGCTGGCCCCACGGCTGCAACGGGCCGGGGTGCGGGTCCGCTATCTCGGCTGGCTCCGCCGTCCCCAGCTGTGGAAAACGTTCGCCGAACACGACGTGCTCGTCATGCCCTCCACGACCCTGGAGGCCATGGGCCTGGTAGCCCTGGAAGCCCAAGCCTGTGGCCTCCCCGTCCTCTACCAGCCCGTCCCCGGCCTCAGCGAAGCCCTCGCCCGCTCCGGTATGGCCACCGACTTCACCCATCCCCCAGCCGTCGCTCGGGACCTCAACCGGCTGCGTACCGAATCCGCCCTTCTCCCCACTCTGCGGCACGCCGGATATGCCAACGCCGCCCTGTACCCCCTGTCGAAGACCGCCCGCGAACTGGCTGAGCTCGGCCGCCGACTCACCTGAGAACGGCCCACGCCGACCGGCACGCCGCTGCCCGGCCCGACCGGCCCACCTCACTACGCTGGCCGCTGGGATGTCCCATACGAAGAGGGAGACCATGCCGTACCGCACCGATCGCATCGAGCACCTGCTGAGCGAAGGCGTCCGCGACAAGGTCTACCCGGGCGCGGTGTGGGCCGTCGGCGACTCCGGCGGAATTCGGGCGACGGGCGCCACCGGCGTCCTGGACCCCGACGAACCGGACGTGAAGATGCGGCCGGACACCGTCTTCGACGCCGCCAGCCTCACCAAGATCCTCGCGGTCTGGGCCTCCACCGGAGCCCTGTGGGAGGACAGCGTCCTCGACCTCGACGCCCCGCTCGGCACCTTCTGGGACGAGGTCACCGGCCACCCCCTCGGCGCTGTGACCGCCCGCCAGCTCCTGACCCACACCGCCGGCCTCCCCCTCCGGGCCCAGCTGAAGCACCTCTACGGCACCGACCCCGCCGCCATCCGCCGCGGAGTCCTGCACGAAGCCCTCAACCGACCGCCCGGCGAAGCCGTCGAGTACACCGACCGGGCCGCCCTCATCCTCGGCTACCTCGCCGAACACCTCTCCTGCCGGCCCCTCGACCAGCTCTGCGAGACGAGGACCTGGCGCCCGCTGGGCATGGACTCCACCCGCTTCGGCCCGCTGCCCGCCGACATCGCCGCCCGATGCGCCCCCACCGAACTCGACCAGGACACCGGAACCCATCTCAAGGGCACCGCCCACGACTTCTCCGCCCGGCTCCTCGGCGGAGTCTGCGGCATCGCCGGCACCTTCACCGTCCTCGACGACCTGGCCGCCTTCCTCCGCTACATGCTCGACCACACCACGGCCCCCACCGAGGCCGGCTTCGGCGCCGAGTGGAGCGCCCACTCCCTCACCGTGCAGACCGGCGGCCTACAGCCGGAACGCGGCCTGTTCTGGCACCCGGCCCCCGGCACCACCGACGAGCAGGACGTTTGGGTCCACTACGGCTTCACCGGCACCGGCATGTGGATCTCCCCTGCCCAGGACCGGTGGGCGGTGCTGCTGACCAACAAGCTCTACTACACCCGCGACCGCCAGCCCCTGACAGACGTCCGTAACGCCTTCCGCCAGGGGGCATTCACCTGATCTTGACGTGCGGGCCAGAGCAGAACGCCGATGTCATTGACCGAAACGGCAGGGTCCTCACCCATCACCCGGAGCATGGAGTCGCCTCGCGCCTTTGTCGATTACGGCTACAACTACGTCGACGTCGCCGCCCAGTGCCATGCCCGCACCTCCACACAGGTCGAAGCCTTCGTCCGCAAGGCCATGCCCTGATCGCCCCGCGCCAACGTCTCACCATCCGCTGACATCGCCATCAACCCGCCACCGGTCCAGAGCTGATCGAGGCCAAATCTCTCATCGAAGCACTCTTTGCACTCCAACTGACCATCTTTGACAGCGATGCCCCCATACGAAGCAGCAGTGTCTGACCGGCCAGCAGGCTTGCCGCGAGGCTCCTCCAGCAGAGGCATCCGCCTCGCGCCCACGGAAGAGAAGAAGGACCGTTGCATGACCACCGCCGGCATAGATCTCGACGCGATCCCTCCGGACACCCTCGTCGTCCAAGACGGTCGCATCACGCCCATCGGAGAACTACTCATCGCGAAGGTGGCCGAGGACCTGGCCGCCGTTTGTCAGCAGGCCGACGACCCGCTGGCTGCTGTCGAGGCGCTCCGCGAAATCGTTCCCGCGGCACTGAGGGCCATCGCCGACCAGCGTGCCAGTGTCGAGCCCAGCCCCTTGCGAAAGTTCCTCTCCAACTGCGTCGGTTCCGAGTGTCTGGAGCGCCGCCCGGGTCACGATCCGCTGACCGGTGACCGCCTCGATGGCCAGTCCGACACCGACGACACCTTCCCCGATCGCCTGCCGTGTACCCGACAGCACGGCCACAGCGGTGATCACCGAGACGTCTCCCAGCGGAGCTGGCGGCGGACGGAGATGTCCTCATGACGCAGTCGCTTGAGGGCCTTCGCGTTGCACCGCTCCACGTGCATCGGGGTGACGGTCGGCAGGAGATGCCGATCATGGCGCGTTACGACGGAGACCGCGTCATCTCGACCTACGACCCACAGCGGACCTCCGTCGAGATGGCTGTCTACCTCGGCCGCGTTCGCCTCTCCTGTGAAGGGATCACCATCTCTGAGGTGATCCTCGAAGGGCACGCAATGGACCTGACGGCCCTGTTTCGCGCAGCGTCGAAGCTGTTCCTGGACGTGCAGTTCACCAGTGGGCCGCGGATCACGGAACCCGTAGTGAAGATCTTCGGCGATGACATGGCGCAGGCGTCCTACTGCGTCCCGGAGGGCTGGGACCTGGCTGACGCTCTCCAACTGCTGCCCAGTGCCTTCACCGCCGCCCGGCCGAAGGTGGCCCACGCCCTGAAGTACATCGAGGAAGAGAAGAAGACCAGCAGCGAAACGCTCAGTCGATTCCTCGATGAAGTGATCCTGATGATCCTCAAGGCCGGTGACCCGGACGGTGTCTTCGCCGAGATGGAGCGAGTGCTCCAGCTGGTGGAGGTGCAGGAGGCCGTGGTCCCTGCCCCCGTCTGAGCGCTGTCCCGGGTGTCTCGAATCGGCGCGCTGCCGGATTGTGTCGCAACCGCTCGGTTCCGGGTGACGAACAAGGTCTGGTTGCACTTCTGGTTGCGTCCGGCCTCGTTCGGACGGGACCACCCCGCACGCTCCGCCAAGGGTCAGGACTGGCAGGCCCGCTCCGGACTGCCGGTGTTGCGGATGGCCGGCAGGTCGCGAATCCCGCGCAGCCGCTGCCCCGACACTAGCCACCCTGGGTGAGTTCAGCCGTCGACGGCGGCCTCGTCGCTGGTGCGATAGCTGGCTGCCGTGCGTCACAGGGCGGACAGCAAGCCAGCCTTCTCGTAATTGCAGACCGCGTCGGCAGGGAATCCGCCGCGGCGGCTAACTGCGCGCCCCGGAGCCCGCCGATGTGGGCGGTGGTCCGGCTCATGCCTCGACGGGAAACCTGGGAGTGCACTCCCAGGTCACGTCAGGAGTTCGCCTGCTCGGGAGGACACGGCACCGGGCCCGCTCCACGGTGTGTGGGTCGACGGCAGACGGGAAGGGAGTTAGGTGGGTGGTGGCCGAGGTGAGGCCCACAAAACCCCCGTATGGCCACCCATCAGTGGCTACTCTGCTGCGAACTACCCAAGCGATGAGCAGCGGAGAACAGTGGAATACATAACAGCTACCTTCGTCGTGAAGCTCACCGAACACCCCACGTCGGAACCAGACCAGGTTTGGGTTCTCAGCCTCGATACCTTCCAGATGCCGGCGGACGACGTCATCAAGGAACTTGAGGCTCTGACGTGGCTCCCTGGAGCCGAGTACCCGGTCATGAGTCACATCAGTGCTCGGCAGGGCGTCACCAACTGGGGTGCCTCATCTTCGTTCATGGAGTTCGTCCTTGAGATGAGCTCCAGCGGCCTGGGAGGCGTTGCAACGCTAGCTGTCTCCGCGGCAGTCAAGGAGCTCTACTCAAAGCTCCGGGGACGCTCTCAGGGCGACCACTGGGGGGATGTGATCTCAGAGGAGACCGCTGTTGCGGTGGCGAAGCAACGCATCGCGAGTCAGTACGGCGTGGAGGGCGACAGCCTCACGCTGTCTCGATCCGAGACTGACGCAGCGAACCGCAGCTTCCACTTTGCCTTCAGCCACCCCGATGGACGGTCCTTTGGCGCCGAGGTGGGCATTTTGAAGGACGCACCAACCTGCATGCGGATCTGGCGTCAGGTTGCCCCTGAGTGATCAGCCGTTGCAGGGCCGGCTGTCCCATCTGTCCCACTGTGGCTCTGACCAGCGAAAAAGCCCGGACAGCTCCGAGGAAAGCTGTCCGGGCTGTCCTGCTTGGAGCGTGGCTGCGGTCTGGCAATGACGCGCTTCGTGCAGCGACAGGGAGCCGGGCCGTCGTCAGACGTCCCGGCGACGGACAACATGTTTGAAAGGCCCGTCCACGCGACGTGCCCGCCGGTACCGTGTGGCTCTCATCTGTACGACCAAGGGGAATCAACTGCCGTGAGTCTTCCGGATTTTGCTCTTGAGGTCGCTGGCGGGGCGGGTGGCACTCTGGCCGCCGGAGCCATCACCAGCGGAGCCACTTGGGTCCGCACGAAGGTGCGTACGCTCATGCATCGTGGAACGGCTGCCGAGCAGGACGCTGTGATCGCCATGCTTGACGATCAGGAGGCCACGCCGGAGGAGCTCGCCGAGCGCGTGATCCCGCTCCTCCACGCGCACCTCGACGCCTTCCCGGAGGCGATCACCGAGTTCAAGGCCCTGACCGCCACCGGGCCCACGGTCTACAACCAGCACAACACGGGGGAGGGTGTCTTCATCGGCGGTGACAACCACGGCGGTCTGACGATCAACCACGGCGGGCCCACCGCGTGACCGAGCCCCCTCCCGAGGACCACAAGAAGGTCGTCAACCAGACGAACCGCGGCCCGGGTACCTTCGTGGGCGGGAATTTCTTTGGCTACATCGTCAATAACTTCGCACCCTCCCACCGCCGCACCTCGTCGGACAGAGAGAGCCGATCCAGCCTCCCAGATGACGACTACGACGGCATTGGCACGCCTCTCGTTGTCTCCCTCTTCCTGACCGCCGCCTGCGGTGCCGGGTTTTTCCGCCTGGCCATCCAAGGCAAGCCCCTCGGCGGGGAAACGCATGCTGGCTGGCTCGAACGTAGCGGAGGAGGGCTGCTGTTCACTGCCCTCTTCTTCGCGGCTTTGGCGGTGCTCCTCGCGCGGGCCGCGCAAGGCTTCGAATTGTGGGCCGGGCGTTGCGCCGACCTCGCAATAGACACCCACGTGAGGATCTTCGCGTACCCACCAGCGAGCATGGCCCGCCTATTGGCCACGGCGGCCTTCGCGACGGCAACGGGGGCCGCGTTTATAGCGATGTTCTTCGGATGGAGCGAGTTCGGCACCAGCATCCAGGAGCGAGCTCACACCGCGCGCGACAACGCCGCGATGAACGGCACACGGGCACAGGCGGCAGCACCGAAGACTGAGGGCACGCACACCCCCTAGGGTCCCGATCGGCCGGGGCAGCAGCGCCAGCCTACGAGGCGGCGTCCGAGGGTGGCTGCGCGACGCCGGCGCGGCCGCAGGTCACAACCGCCGGTGGTCAGTTGCGGCTATGCGGAGTTGCCGTTTGTCTTGTAGACCTCTCGCAGTCGTGAGGCCGCCGCGTACTGCGCCCGTTCAAGGTCGTAGCGCGCCTGTGGAACGGTCTTCCGGGGGGTGCCACTCTGTGTCACCACTCCAAGGTTCAGTTGACTGACCGTGTCGTTGGCGGTATCGACCAAGTCTCGGACGTCGTCATCGAGGGTAAGTCCGGCCAGACTCCTCAACTTCTGGGCAGCCTGATCGTAGGCTTCCTTGGAGTCAGGTGGAATGGTGCCGCTAGACTTCAGGTGCCTCCAGTACGTGGAATTGCCGTGGAATGAACCGTTCCGGGTTCGGTAGAGATCTCAGATGTTGGTTGTGACCTGGGGTTTCGTGGTTGCTCGGTAGTGGTTGTTCTCGTATTCGACGGGCGGGACGTGGCCTATCTCACCGTGGAGTCGTCGGTGGTTGTACCAGTCGACGTACTCGGCGGTGGCGAGCTCGACGTCGGACAGCGTCTTCCATGGCCGTCGGGGCTTGATCAGCTCGGTCTTGAACAGGCCGATCGTGCTCTCCATCAAAGCGTTGTCATAGGCGTCGCCGACCGAGCCGATCGAGGCGGCGATGCCGGCTGCGTCCAGGTGCTCGGCGAGCCGGAAACTCGTGTACTGCGACCCGGCGTCCGAGTGATGGATCAACTCGCCTGGCTGAACGGGGTGTTGGTCGCGGTCGCGCTGCCAGATCGCCATCTCCAGGGCGTCCAGCACGAAGACCGTCTCCTTCACGGTGGCCGCGGACCAGCCGACGATCCGGCGGGAGAAGGTGTCCACGACGAAGGCGACGTAGACGACGCCGGCCCAGGTCTTCACGTGGGTGAAGTCCGCGACCCAGCAGCGGTTCGGGGCGCCGGCGATGAAGTCCCGGTCCACAAGGTCGGGGGCCCGGTCGGCCTGGCCGCCGGGAAGCGTGGTGATCACACGTCTGCCGCGGACCGCTCCTGCGATGCCGAGTTCCCGCATCAGGCGCTCGACGGTGCAGCGGGCCACCGTGACGCCCTGCCGGTTCAGCTCCCGCCAGATCTTCCTCGCCCCGTAGACGCGGTAGTTGGTGTCGTAGACGTGCTGGATCAGCTCTTTCAGCTCGCTGTCCCGCACGGTCCTGGCGGACGGTGCGGCCTGGCGTTGGTGGTGGGCGTAGTAGGTGGAGGGGGCGATCTTGCAGTCGTGCATCGTCAGCACGCGGCAGATCGGCTCGACACCGCCGAAGCGGCCCTTGTGCTCGTCGATGAACGCTACGAGCGTGTGTGTGGCCGGTCGAGCTCGGCCGCGAAGAAAGACGCCGCGGCTTTCAGGATCTCGTTCGCCCGCTTGAGCTCGGCGTTCTCCTTCTTCAGTCGCTTCAGCTCGGCCGATTCCTCGGTGGTCACGCCAGGACGCACTCCGGCGTCGACCTGGTCCTGCCTCACCCACTTGCGGAGCGTCTCGGTCGTGCCGATGCCCAGCTTCTGGGCGACCGCTTTCAACGCGGCCCACTCGGTGTCGTAATCCGGCCGCACCTCGGCGACCATCCGCACCGCACGACGGCGCAGCTCAAGCGGGTAATGGGAAGAACGTGCCATGACTCGATCCTCTCAAATGATCGAGTCCCTACCAAACCCGGAACGGTTCATGGCGTCGCTTGGTGGGATGGGAGTGTTCAATGATCGGCGGATCCGATGATCAAGGAGACGCCAGATGAGCGACACGACCATCGAGCAGATACCGGGCAGCGAGCCGACGGCGGGGGCCGTGGCGGCGAGTGACGAGCAGTTGGTTGCGATGCTCGTGGATCGGGCCCGGTCGGAGGGCCTGCAGCTGACTGGGGAGGGTGGGCTGCTCCAGCAGCTGACCAAGCGGGTGCTGGAGTCCGCCCTGGAGGGCGAGATCACCGATCACCTCGGATACGAGAAGCATGACGCCGAAGGTCGGGGCAGTGGCAACAGCCGCAACGGGACGCGGGCGAAGACGGTGCTGACCGATGTCGGCCCGGTCGAGGTCAAGGTCCCCCGGGACGTGGCCGGAACGTTCGAGCCGGCCATCGTCAAGAAGCGGCAGCGGCGCCTGTCCGGGGTGGACGAAATGGTGCTGTCGCTGTCCGCGAAGGGACTGACGCACGGGGAAATCTCCGCCCACCTGGCCGAGGTCTACGGCGCGAGCGTGTCCAAGGCGACCATCTCCACGATCACCGACAGGGTGATGGACGGGATGGCGGAATGGTCCAACCGCCCCCTGGACCGCGTCTATCCGGTGCTGTTCGTGGATGCGATCAACGTCAAGATCCGGGACGGGCAGGTGGCAAACCGTCCGATCTACGTCGTCATGGCCGTGACCGCCGAGGGCCACCGCGACATCCTGGGGATCTGGGCCGGTGACGGCGGCGAGGGCGCGAAGTACTGGCTGAGCGTGTTCACGGACCTGAAGAACAGGGGCGTCGACGATGTCCTGATGCTGGTCTGCGACGGACTGAAGGGCCTGCCCGAGGCGGTGGAGGCCGTCTGGCCTCGAACGATTGTGCAGACCTGTGTCGTTCATCTGCTGCGGAACTCCTTCCGGCACGCGGCCCGACAGGACTGGGACAAGATCGCCAAGGCGTTGAAGCCCGTCTACACGGCGCCGAACGAAGCCGCCGCGACCGAGCGGTTCGGCGAGTTCCAGGAAGCCTGGGGCAAGAAGTACCCGGCGGTCATCCGGCTCTGGGAGAACGCCTGGGCCGAGTTCGTGCCCTTCCTCTCCTTCGACGTCGAGATCCGCAAGGTCATCTGCTCGACGAACGCGATCGAGTCCGTCAACGCCCGCATCCGCAAGGCAGTACGCGCCCGCGGCCATTTCCCCAACGAGGCCGCGGCCATGAAGTGCGTCTACATGGCCCTCATGTCGCTGGACCCGACCGGCAAGGGCCGCAAGCGGTGGACCATGCGCTGGAAGGCGCCCCTGAACGCCTTCCAGATCGCCTTCGAAGGCCGGCTCACCCCGGCCGCCAACTGACCCCTACAAAAACTGGATCAGCCGTCTACTGGACACACCCGGTGGGATCGTTGATCCATGTCTGGCGGGGGATCGATGGCGGGACGGGGCGTCGGTTGAACCGCTCCGGATGCCGTTCGTAGGCCGCTTGGAGGGTGACGGCTCGTTGCTCGCGTACCAGCTCTGCAGTGCCGAAGTGCACGCTGGCCGGTGTGTGGTAGCCGATCCCGGAGTGTCGGTGGACGTGGTTGTAGTAGCTGATGAAGCCGTCCATCCACTCCCGGGCGTGCGTCAGCGAGTCGAACCTCTGCGGGAAGTCGCTCTGGTACTTGGTGGTCTTGAAGTGTGCCTCGCTGTAGGGATTGTCGTTGCTGACCTTGGGGCGTGAGTGACTGCGGGTGACTCCGAGGTCCATCAGCAGTTGCGAGACCTTCTTGGAGGTCATGGAGGTGCCCCGGTCGGCATGCACGGTCTCGGGCACGATGCCGTTGCGCTCGATGGTCTCGCGGATCAACTCCTCGGCCCGCTCGGCCGATTCGGCCCGCTCCACCGTCCAGCCGACGATGTAACGGCTGTAGATGTCGATGATGACGTAGGCGTGGTACCAGATGCCCTTGTCCGGACCGGCCAGCTTCGTGATGTCCCAGGTGAACACCTGCGAAGGCGCGGTGGCGACCAGCTCGGGCACGGTCTTGGCGCCGTGGGTGGCGATCCGGCGCCGCTCGCCGTCCTGCCCGGCCTCCTTCAGGATCCGGTACATCGTGCGCTCTGAGCAGTGGTAGCGCCCCTCGTCCAGTTCGCGGGCGTAGATCTGCGCCGGCGGCAGCTCCGCGTACTCGTCGCTGTTCATCAGCGCCAGCACCGCGGCCCGCTCGGTGGCCGACAGTGCGGTGACCGGGGCCGGACGCGGTCGCGTGGGCGCCGGCGGCCTGGGGTGAGCCCGTCGGTGGTGGGTCGCCCGGGAGCGTCCGGTGATCCGGCAGGCGTCCACGATGCCCACCAGCAGCCTCAACTCCTCGACCGCGAGGTGCAGGTGACCGTCCAGGACCTGGTTCAGCCCGCGCC
Source organism: Streptomyces sp. NBC_01216 (assembly GCF_035994945.1). Lineage (NCBI taxonomy): Bacteria > Bacillati > Actinomycetota > Actinomycetes > Kitasatosporales > Streptomycetaceae > Streptomyces > Streptomyces sp. NBC_01216. The sequence goes on along the minus strand of NZ_CP108677.1, from coordinate 3,744,581 downwards.
CCTGGAGAGTGACTGCAAGAGCGCGTGTGTTTTTCCCAGCACCTCCAGTGCCGCGTTCTTCTGGTCCACCTCCGTGCGCAGCCGCTCGTTCTCCCGCCGCAGCCTGGCGTTCTCGGCTTCCGCAGGGTGCTTCCTGGGGCGGGCGGGGCTGGTGCGGTGGTCGGTCAGCTGCGCGAGCGCGCCGGCGTCGCGGGCGGCCCGCCACTCGATGATGTGGGAGTGGTACAGGCGCTCGCGGCGCAGGACGGCACCCTTCTCGCCGGCCGGGGCGGCGTCGTACTCGGCGACGATCCTCAGCTTGTACTCGGCGGTGAAGGTGCGGCGCTTCGGCTTCGGCGCCGGATCGGGACCGGGGCCGCTAGGTCCTGTCTGAAGTTCGGATCATGAGGGCGGTGTGATGCTGCGGAGCCAGAGCATCGCACCGCACAGGTGCAGTCCGGCTTCGTAGCTGGTTGGGGTCTTGTCGTAGCGGGTGGCGATGCCCCGCCAGTTTCGGAGACGGTTGATGCACCGCTCGACGGTGTTTCTCTCCTTGTAGAGCGCGGAGTCGTGGCTGACGGGGCGGCCTCCCTTGCGGCCTTTCTTCTTCCGGTTGGCGGCCTGGTCCTTCTTCTCCGGGATGACGGCCTTGATGTTGCGTTTGCGCAGGTGAGCACGGTTGCTGCGGGACGAGTACGCCTTGTCGCCGGCTATGGCGTCCGGCCGGGTCCTCGGGCGCCCGACCGGCCCGCGGACCTTCACCTTCTCCAGCACCGGGACGAACTGCGGACTGTCACCGCACTGCCCGGGCGTGAGCACGAACGCCAGCGGACGGCAGCGCCGGTCAGCCGCCAGATGAATCTTGCTGGTCAGCCCACCCCTCGAACGCCCCAGGTCAGCGGCGGTCAAGCGGATCCGGTACCGTCGGCGAACCCGGCGTCGCTCCTCGCGGGCGGGGTCCTCTTCCTGCCGGTCTTGCGGCTGTTGTCCTTCCACCAAACCCCCTTTTCGGCCTCGACAGCCGCCTCCAGGGCTGCCAGCTGCTCCGGATCCAGGATCATCCCGGCGGCATGGTGGTGTGCCCGTGCTGTCGCCGAGTCCACGCTGACCAGCCCCAGGTCGACCTGGTCGCGGGCGGCAGCTTCCGCGATCACCATCTCCATCAGATTCTGGAAGATGCCCTGCTTCGCCCAGACCTGGAAGCGGTCGTAGGAACTCTGCCAGGGGCCGAACTCCTCCGGCAGGTCGCGCCACGGGCTGCCGGTCCGAAAGCGCCACATCGCCGCGTTGAAGTATTTCCGCAGGTCGGGGATAGGCCCGACCGCGGCGATCGGGAGATGGGGCTCAATCAGGGACCACTGCTCGTCGGTGAGATCGCCTCGCGCCATGGCCACTTAACTACCAAGGACACCCCGTCGCGCGCAGGCGATCCCACACATTCGTGATCTGGACTTCAGACAGGACCTAGTGCTGGTCATACGGGTGGTTCTCCTGCTCGCTCGTCCACCCAGGCTAACTGATCACGCCGGGGTGTCTCGCCCAACGATGTCAGGGAGGGGTGCGACACGCATCGCCTCGGCCAGGGTGGGCGCAAGCGCGGCCAGCACTTCGACGGCCTCGCGTATGTAGCGGTACACGGTGGCGATGCCGATACCGAACCCGGCGGCGAGCTGGGCGTAGGTGTCACCGCACCGCAGATGCGCCAGGGCGAGGAGGGCCTGCCGTCCGGTGGTGAGCCGCCGCCACCGGGTCCCGACCTCCCCTCGCCGGACGGCGAGGTGTCCGGCCAGGCACCGCAAGGTGCGACTGGACAGGTCAATCGACGACGGGTAGGCAAGCACGCGAAGCTCCTGGTGGCTGCGGGCGATCTTGGTCGAGAACCCGTCTACCAGGAGCTTCGCTGTTCTGCAGAGCTGTCCAACAAGTGTGACTGAGCGTTTCACCTGGCGGGTGAGCGCTTGTGGTGGCGGGGTCAAGCACTTCAGTTGGCGAGCGGCGTGACATTGCGAGTCAGGTGCCACTTGTTCGCGTTGGGCGTCACCGTGCTTGGAACGCAGTGCGGTACGCGTGCGGTGACGTGCCTGCCACACGGGCGAAATGGTGGCGCAGCGTCACTGCGGAGCCGAAGCCACTCGCGTCGGCGATGCGCTCGACCGGGAGGTCGGTCGTCTCCAGGAGTTGCTGGGCGCGGCGGACGCGAGCGCGCAGCAGCCACTGCTGCGGCGTGGTGCCCGTCTGTGCGCGGAAGTGTCGGTTGAGGCTGCGCACGCTCATCGCCGCGTGACCCGCGATATCTGCCAGTGTGAGCGGGCGGTGCAGGTTGCCGGCCATCCAGTGCAGTGTCGGGCTCAGCAGGGTGGTGCCGGTCGTCGCAGTCTGGGACGGCTCGATGAACTGGGCCTGCCCACCGTCGCGTTGCAACGGCATCACTGTGCGGCGTGCGGTAGCCGCCGCACAGTCCGCGCCCAAGTCGCGGTGGACCAGGTGCAGGCACAGGTCCAGCGCTGCGGCGACGCCGGCTGACGTGATCAGGGCGCCGTTGTCGACGAACAGGACACCGCTGTCCACGGCCACGCGCGGATGGCGGCGGGTGAGTTCGTCCGCGTACTGCCAGTGGGTGGTTGCCTTGTGCCCGTCGAGTAGACCGGTGGCGGCGAGTGTGAACGCGCCGACGCACATCGAGGCCATGCGGGCGCCGCGGGCTGCCGCGTCGCGCAGGGCCGTCACCACGAGGTTGGGCGGAGGGTCGAGGAAGCCGGCGTGGGCGGGGACGATGACGGTGTCCGCCTCCGTGAGGGCGTCCAGTCGGTACGGCACCTGGATCCGAAACGCTCCGTGTTCCGGTGAGGTGGTGACGGTCGGGTTGGGGGCACACACTCGCAGCTGGTAGTGCCGGGTGGCGGCGACCTCGTTGGCCGTGCCGAAGACCTGGCCGGGTATGGACAGCTCGAAGGGCAGGACGCCGTCGAGAGCAAGGATGGCGATGACCGACATGGCTAGAAGTTAGCGCATGCTGGCATTCCAGCCACTGTCCGGGGGGCTGGAGCTGCCGCAGGATCGGAGCAACCCCGACCTGCTGAGGAGCCCACTGTGGACCTTTCCCTCCCCGACCCGTGTGCGGACTTCGACCTGCCGCGTACCGAACTGACCTCACGTGCGCTGCGGTTCGTCGCGGACGCCGAGCCCGGCTTCCTGTACCGGCACAGCGTGCGCAGCTATCTGTTCGCCCGCGCCCTGGCCGACCTGCAGGGACTGCGGCCCGGCGCCGACTACGACGACGAGGTGGTGTTCCTGGGCTGCGTCCTGCACGATCTGGGCCTGTGCGAGCAGGGCAACGGAGGCCAGCGGTTCGAGGTGGACGGGGCCGACCTGGCCGCCCGGTTCCTGCGGGAACACGGGGCAGACGAGGCGCGGGTCGCGGTGGTGTGGGACGCCATCGCGCTGCACACATCGGACGGGATTGCGCACCGCAAGGGTCCGGAAGTCGCGCTGACCCAGGCAGGCGCCGCCGTTGACGTGCTGGGACGCGGCGGGGAGCAACTGCCGCCAGGCTTCGCGGACCGTGTCCACGCCGCATTCCCCCGGGACGACCTGGCCTATGCGATCACCGACGCGATCGTCGCGCAGGCCCTGGAGAACCCGGCCAAGGCCAGCCCGTTGAGCTTTCCCGGCCAGGTACTGCGCCGCCATCTGCCGGAAGGCACACTGTCCGACTGGCACGACCTGATCGCCCACTCAGCATGGGGTGACCAGCCTGCGGGGAATGCGGCGGGTGCCGGGACAACCCCATGACTCCGTCTCCGGGATGGACACGTGTGAGCAACTGGTCGATCAGCCCGGCGGCATCTTTGAGACGATGACGTTACGGGAGGACAGAACCGGCGTATACCTGGATCCGGACCGCCGACTGCTGGCCGTCACACCTCAGCCGAGTCCATCCCCGCCATACCGCTCGCCAACCGAAGTACTCAGCCCCGCCAACCAGAGCGCTCATCCGCCATCTGAAGCGCTCAGCCATAACACGCGACCAGCACCGTCAGGTTGGAAAAGGCTCACGGCATCAACGTGCAGGTCCTGACCGATCCGTTCGGACGGCTGCTCTGGGCCTCGCCGGCTCTGCCCGGCTCGGCTCACGACCTGACCGCCGCTCGACAGCACGGGATCATCGAAGCCCTCACCGAAGCAGGACTCAGATGTTGGGCGGACAAGGCGTACCAAGGAGCCGGCGGACCCGTCCGGGTACCGCTTCGGGGCCGCCGACTCAAGAGATGGAAGCGCCGCCACAACACCACCCACGCCAAGATCCGCTGCCTCGGCGAGCAGGCCATGGCCACCCTCAAGGGGTGGCGCCTCCTGCGGAAGCTCCGCTGCAGCACCAACCGAATCACCGACGTCGTGAAGGCCGTACTCGTCCTTCACCACGCATCAGCATGAGGTTGGAAAACGCTCAGTACCTAGTCGGTCCCGACTCGTTCGGGATCCGAGTCCAGGGATCAAGTCAGCCGTCGGCCGTTTGGTGGTCGGGGCAGTCGAGCCGGAGGTCGACGTCCCCGAACGCGGCATCCACGAAGGCGCAGTGGTGCGGGGTACGGAGATCGCCAGGGTGGGCGTCGGGACGGTAGAACCGGCAGGTGACGCAGGTACGGGAGACCGGGATCGCGTGCCACTGCTGGAGGATCCGGATCATGCTGGTCGTTCCGCGCAGCATTGCGGCGACATCCTCCTCGCCGAGTCCGTCGAGCGCCGCGCGCAGTGGCTCGGGGATGGTGGCGAGCCGAGCGGCCTCGGTCCGTCCGGTCTCGGTCAGGACAAGAGTGATGGCGCGTGAGTCGACAGGGTCGCGCTGACGGTCGACCAGGCGCTTTCCCGCCAGGGCGCGCACGGCGTCGCTGACGGTCGGCGCGGTGGAGGCCAGAGCCGAGACGATCTCGCCCTGCCGGCGGGGCCGGCGGTCACCGTCCAGGAACAGCAGGATGTCGGACTGCAGCGGGGTGAGCTTCGTCGGCCCTGCGTTGTGCCATGCGCTCAACCGGACCGCCTGGCCAAGTCGGCTAAGCCCGATGAGCAGTTGCTCGCTGGGGGACAGCCCAGGCATATCACCCACGATGAACCTCCTTCATGACCATTTGACCGAACACCGAGCCGGACCGTTCTCAACTCCGGCTTGCATTCTAGGCAGAGCCAACTATATTTGGCAGCGCCAACAGTTCTTGGCACTGCCAACAAACTGACGTGCGGTCGGACTCGGCCGCCGCCCGAAGGAGCATGCTCATGTCTCGCCTGTCCACCGTCGACCCGGACACCGCCACCCCCGCCGCCAAGGCCCAGCTCGACCGGGTCGAGCGCGCCCTGGGCGCGACGCCCAACATGATGCGGGCGATGGCCTCCTCGCCGGCCGTCCTGGACGCGTACCTCTCCTTCGGCGGCGCCCTGGCCAAGGGGCACCTCTCCGCCGCGGTCCGTGAGCAGATCGCCCTCGTCACCGCCGTGGAGAACTCCTGCGAGTACTGCTACGCGGCCCATCACGTCCTCGGCGCCAAGGCAGGTGTCAGCACCGCGGACCTCGCCGCCGGAGGTCGCGCCGAGGCAGCTGACCCCAAGGTCGCCGCCGCGCTGCGGTTCGCCCGCGCCGTCGTCCGCCACAAGGGCTTCGTCGCCGACGCGGACATCGAGGCCGTCCGCACCGCGGGCTACGGCGACGGCGAGATCGGCGAGATCATCGGCGCGGTCGCCCTCAACATATTCACCAACTACTTCAACTCCGTCGGCCGCACCGAGCTCGACTTCCCCTCCGTCCCTCTCCCCCAGTAGCACCCGCCCGCGGCCGTGGCGCCTGACCGGGGACGCATACTGCGGGCCGCCAACGGGGCGTTGGTCACGTGCGCGTACGACCCCAGCGTCACGCCCTACCGCCGGCAGTGGTCCCGCAAGGCGCGGTGACACACATGCGGCCGCATCCTCGCCACCGCCCGCTCCCCATCCCCCTGACGCCAGCGGGGGAGACCGTGGCACAACATGCCAGCAGGAGCGGTCAACAGCAGCCAAGACGGGACCTCGGCCGAACGTTCACCCAGCTCAGAATCCATATGCACACCCAAGCGCCGGGTGATTCCCAAGCTTGTAGCGCGGGTTCGATTCCCGTCATCCGCTCTTGAACTAAGCCCCAGGTCAGCGACCTGGGGCTTAGTTGTTGTCTAGACCGATCCTGGAGTCCTGCACCACTTGCGCACCGCCTCGACGGCGACGAGGTCACGGGCGCTCGGGCGCCCTCACGTCACGGAGACGGAGACAGAGACGGAGACGGAGACGGAGACAAGAATGCGTACATGGCCTGGCCGTCAGCCCTCACACTCTCGTCGGGCAGTTGACGCCACGCGGCATGCTGCGAATCGTGCAGAGTTTTCGCGAACGCGAGCTTCTTACGGTCGCCCTTGTCGAGTTGATCTCTGAGTTGCAGCGGATTGGCGGGCAACGAGAGCAAGAACGCCAGATCGCGGTAGTGGCGCTCCGGTGAAGCGGTCTTGATGCTCACCGCCGCAGCCTTCGCCACGATCGCCCCCAACAGGCTGGGGCGACGAATCCGGCCGGTCCGCGGCCCCAGTCGCACACTCACAGCCTCGGTTCTCTGCGCGGCCTGCCGGCCGCCCGGCACCTCAAGTGTGCGGCCGGGCGGCGTCGTCGTGAGGTCTGCACGGGGGCCGAGGTTGTCGGGCGCCAGCAGATCCACCACCAACCGCTGCGGCTCCACACCACGCTGATAGCGGTGCAACAGGTTGCCCTGCGGCGACATGCCGGCGGGGGAGAACCCGAGCCGTTCCAGCGCCGCGACCAAACGGCGCAAGCTCTGCTGGTCCGACTGCACGTCAGCCAGGACATCCAGGTCGGCGCTCGCCGCCGGTGGGGTCCGACCGTGCTCCAGGCCGTGCAGGAGCACCATCTGCCCACCGATCAGCGACCAGGCATCCGGTACCTGCTCCGAAAGGTCGAACAGCACGCCCCACAACTCCACCAGTGGACCGGTGAACAGGTCCGACTCCAGTCGCACGTCGGGCAGATCGGCTGCCATGATCACACCCTCCGAGGCTGTGCGTAGCGAGTCAGCAGAGGCTCAAGCAACCCAGCTGCGGCAGCGGCGGCTCGGCCCTCGTGGCGGTCCAGCAAGTCGGCCGCCACTACTGAGGCGGGGGCGTCATGGCCCTGCCCAGGCGTCTCAGACCTTGAGCAGAGGAACGACCACATCTCCGCCGGGGGGATTCGGACCGAGACATTGCCCCGCTCTTCATCACGGACCATGCCGAACTCAGCTTCCAGCCTGTCGACCCTGTCGGGATGCGCGTAGATCTCCGCACGGCCGAGAGCGATGTAGTCCGCCCCCACCTGCGCCGCGGCGCTCACTCCCCCCCTCACCACATCCTGAGCGGCGAGCAGAACCGGCAGTACGCCTGGATGAACGCGGTACGAGCGAACCTCGGCGCGGGCGGCAAGAAGCTCCTGGAGCAGGGCCGGACCTAGTCGCCCGTGGGCAGGGAGGTTCCGCAACCGCGTCCTCACCCGGGACTTCTCGGCATCGGACAGGCTCACCGGCTGATGGCCGTCCAGCATCGCCAGAACGCCCCACGCATTGCGGGCCGACAGCGGTCTCCGCGAACGAGGGCTCCGGTCCTTGCGATCCCGGACACCATCCCCGGCAACCAGCCAACGACCACCGACTCGCTGCCCTTGCAGCTTCCCGTCATGCAGCAACTGACGGACACGGGAATCATCCACCCCGAGCAGGGCCGCAGCCTCTTTCACCGACAGCAGTTCCATGACCATCCCCTTGCGCCTCCCCTCACGAAATCAGGAGGGAACACGCAAGCAGTCTCCTGCCTAGACCCCCTTGCGTCAAGCCTCACACTTTCAGGAGGCAAGGCGCAACCACCGAGGCCGGGGATGTGCCGCACGACCCAGGCCAACGGACGCGTGCCCCATCCGTGCCCATCAACGCGGTGAACAGCGGTCACCACGGGTTCTCAGAACCGTCTCGGCACAGCCGATCACACGCCATATTCCCAGGTCAGACGCCATAAGGCCGGTCTGAGCGACGGTGATTCCCAAGCTTATAGCGCGGGTTCGATTCCCGTCATCCGCTCCACGACAAAGCCCCAGGTCAGCGACCTGGGGCTTGTTTGTCTGCAGAGAGTCTCTCTGTCCGCACACCCTTCAGCCCCGCAGGATATGGGGACACGGACGATCTCTTGGGTCGGCCGGTGCGCCGTGACAGCCGGCAAGGTGTGCGCGAGCAGGGCCAGGGTGATGTGCCGGTACCAGCCATGCGCCGACAACTGCGGACTTGGTGCGGGTCCGGGCCGCATCCGTCGCGTTTGGTTCAGCGCTCGGCAGCGGCTCTCTCCAACTGGGCTGTGATTCCGTGCCGGTCGATCTGAATCCAGTACTCGACGATCAGGCCGTCCTCGACTCGATAGACCGCACTGGTCATCGCGGTGATCTGCGCACCGGTCGGCGGAAAGTGATCGACGGATCCGACATGCTGTCCGATCTGAGTCCAACGGGCGTAGACGCGATCGCCGTCGGCGATGAGTTCGTCCACGGTCAGGGCGAAGGCGCCGTAGGCGTCGAGCATCTCCTGGACGTGCTCGGCGTACTGCTGCGGTGTCCGCTCCACGACCACCGGCGCCTCCGAGACGATCTGGTGGGCCCGGACCAGGCCGGCCATGAAGCGGTGGGCCCGGTCAGGATGCAGCCCCGATCGCACCTGCAGCAGGAACTGGTGGACTGTGTCCTTAGCACTGGTCATCGGCAGATGATGGCATCCCGTTCATGCCGCGTGAGCCTCGGGGCGTTCGAAGCGGAGGCCGGCCCGGACCAGGGCGACGGGGTGGGATGCGTCGACCGCTCGCCAGCGGGCCTCCTCCGACCGCGAGGCACACAAGCAGCCCAACACGTCGAACGCGACCGGTGGCGGGGCAGGGCATCGCCACGGGAAGCCCGCGACGATCCACCTGGACGGACTCCACATCGCGGGCGTCTCCTCTGGTCCGCTCGGTGATCCACGCCAGACGGCCTAGCGGAGAGCCACAGCACATGCCGCGCGGACGACTGCTGACAGGAGCATCACCTCCGCCACGGCATCGGCAACCAGGCTGCGCCGCATCGGGCCGTCCGCCCCAGGCGCACGTCGTCGCCGCTTGTGGTGCTTCCTGAGCTCTGCAGCCGCCTTGTCCGACGTCTTGTAGACCCTGTCGAGCAGCGAGCCGGCGAAGGCGGACCCGCCCCCGAACAGCACGAGGACGAGCAGTGCGAGCACCCGGAAGGACCGGCGGCGGAGTACCCGTCCGCCCGTCGCAGGGCCGTAGTCCGTTCCTCTCCCGTCCTCTCCCTGTCGCCGAGCGCGGCGAGGGCACCGGATTGACGACCGTGACGGCTCCTGACGCGGCTCGGTCGCCCGGCACGGTTCCGCAGTCGCCTGGCCTCGGATGATGGTGGCATCGATCCGCCCGCCGAATTCGACCGCGCCCACCAGGCATGACGAGACCATCGCCTCCTGCCCGGAAGCAGTTCGACGCGGTCGGCCCGAGCACCGCTTCGCCGCCGTCGCTCGCCTCCACGCTCCCGAAGACGCGCGTCGAATCCATCGAGGCGGCAGGGACACCGGACCGCCGCAGGTGAGTCGGCGACGGTGGAAGTCGAGGTGGTGGGTGTGCCACGGATAGGCGTCCGCGAGCCTGGGAGTGCTCCCGGCCTGTCCACGTCGCTCAGAGGTCCAGGGGCTTCCCTCTCCCGGCAGGGAACGTGGTGCCGACTCTGCCGGGCGCCACCGGTGCTCCCCCGGCGTGACCGGAGGAGCATCGGGAGCGTCGGAGGACGAAAGGCGCGGAGGGGGACACCTGTGGGATCGAAAGCAGGACCGGCGGTGGCTTCGCTGATCGTGCGGGAGGGAAGGGTCACGGCCCGGCTCCGTGAGGGCGGAGTCCTGTGGCAGGACTCCGGAAGCGTGACGCGGATCCCCTACGAGACCATCGCGACGGTGACCGTCACCCCTCACGACGAGACACGGTCGCGGCTACGTATCTCTCTCCGCCAGAACGTCGGCGAGCACCGCGGTCCCTACGAGCTGAACTGCCTCGCCCGGCACTGCCGCCCCTTCGCCACGGCTCTGGACCGCCTGGCCCGTGAGGCCCGCACGGCGCACCGGGGACACCGGTCGCGGCGGCCGGCCGACGTCACCACGGAACCGATTCGCTCACTGCCCCTACGGGAGCGCCACTCCCCGGTCCGGCTCGCCTTCTTCGCGCTGCTGACGGCGAACCTGCTCGCCTCGCTCGTCCTGCTGGCTCTCGGCCATCCCGCACGCGCGGTCGGGGTCTGGTTCTCCGTCGCGCCGTGGTCCGTGGTCGCCCTCATCGCCCCGGTCCTCCGCTTCGGATTCGTCGGTGCACGGGATCCCTGGACCCGCGGGATCCGGGTCGAGGCCCGATACGTCGACAGAGGCACCACTTTCGGCAGCGGCGGCCCCTGGCCCATGTTCGTCTACGAGTTCACCGACCCCGACGGCGTCGTCCGGAAGCACGAACTCCGCCCGTCGGGCCGCTTCGCCCGACCGCGTCCCGTCCGGGTCCTGTGGTTCGTCCCCGGCGAGAGGACGAGCCACACCCTGGGCGACCCTTTCACCGCTCTGTTCATCACGGTCGTGACAGGCGGGATGCTCCTCTTCCTCGGCGGTATCGGCCTCGCCCTCATGCCGGGCCTCCTCATCGGCGTACTCGGCTGATCCACTTCGCGGCCCTGACCCCTGAACCACACGAACGAGCCTGCGGGAGGGGTCGTGCGGGAGCGCAAGAAGGAGAGGACACGGCAGGAAGCGAGCCTCGCCTCCGCCGTGACCGAGTTCGGTGAACTGCTGGCCGGTCACCCCTTCCGGCCGGGAACTCCTGGAACGCCGCCGGAGGCGGTGGCGGACTAGGCGCGCGCCCTCGACGCGTACGAGGCGGCCGATCGGGCCCTGCGCCACGACGACCGCGAGGACGTCCTTCGGTGCCTGGACGACGGCCGGTACGCCCTGGCCTGTCTGGAGTCCCGCCTCACGGGTGGACCGTTGCCCGCGCGGCTCCCGCTCTGCTTCTTCGACCCCCGGCACGGACCGTCGACCGCTGAAGTGCCGTGGACGCCCCCGAGTGGCACGTGGCGCCCGGTCCCGGTGTGCGCGGCGGACGAGGTACGCCTGCGCGAAGGCTCGCTCCCGATCGCCAGCGGGCACCCCGCGCGGCGCCCGGCCGCCCCGGCGCCGTCGCCGCGCGACCGTATCGACTCGGGCAGGCTGGTAGTGCCGGGAGTGGTCGCCGCGCTCCTCGGGTACGCGGCCGCCCTGTTCGCCGTCGGCGACGCGGTGGGAGGCATCGTCTACCTCGCCGCGGGCTACGTCCCGGCGGGCTTCGCGTTGGGGTCGGGCGTTTTCCTCTTCTCGTCGGCGTCCAGGCTGTGGGCGCTGATCCGCCGGGGGCACCGGACCCACGCGGACTTCGACCGCTCGGAACTGGCCTCGTCGGGCCACCAGCATGTCCACGTCGTCACCGACGTCTCCGGGCGGCGGTACGAGCACGTACGGAGGGTGAGTGGTCCCACCGTGAAGCCCCTGCCGTATCAGCGCGTCTGGTATGTGCGGGGACGCGAGGACGAGGGCGAAGTCCTCGACGGCTGGGCCCTCCTGAGGCTGCCCGTCGTCGTTCTGGTCACACTGCCGATCTTCGCCGCGAGCGCTGCCGCCACCCTCTACCTGGTCCCGGGGCGGTTGCTCCTTGCTCTCCTCTCGTGACGGCCACGACAGTCTCCCGCTCCCGGCGTCAGCCCTGACTGTCCGCACCACGGTCCCGGCCCATCGGCGGCCGTGCCACAACGTGCCCGTAGGGGCGGTAGACAGCGGTCAACAAAGGGACCAGCGAGGCGGCCAGATCAGAGCGGGAAGCGATTGTTTCCGCAGGTCAGAGCACATGCACGCACCCCCGTGCCGGGTGATTCCCAAGCTTATAGCGCGGGTTCGATTCCCGTCATCCGCTCTACGGCAAAGCCCTAGGTCAGCGACCTGGGGCTGTTTGTTGTCTAGACCTATCCGGGCCCGCGCGCCATTCGCGTGCCCCAACTCGCAGGACTACGCCACCCAGAGGTTCTTTCGCGTGCCGCCGGCACCCGCACTCCGCGAGCCGCCCAAGGTCCCGCTTGACCTCGACAGAGAAGAAGGACGACAGGCCGCCCGCGCACACGCCGGCCGCGCTTTCGAGCAGGGCCCTTAACGACAAGTAATCCTTGTGATTTATCGGCGTGGGGTCCACACTCTTCCCATGACCGACAAACCCCGCACCCGAGCTCCGCAGGCCGCCCTGACCGACAGGCAGAAGCTCGAACTGGACCGGGCGAAGAAGGCCGCCGACGACGCCGTCGCGCACTTCCGTGAGACCGCGGGGCGTATCGCCGTAGACCTCGGCCGCGGCGGAGCTCCGGCCGTCGCCAGGCACATGGAGTGGACACCGCAGTACGCGTCCGCCCTCGCCGTCGCCTACAAGGCCAAGCAGGCCGCCCAGGGCAGCGGGAGCGAGGAGGTGGCGGCATGACGACCGCCCCCAGGCCGTCAGGCATCCCGCCCATGCCCGAGCGGAACACGAAGGCGTTGCGCGCCGCGATCGCCGAGCACACACCGCAGCTCCTCGCCGACTTCGACACCCACTGGAAGTGGGCCATCGGCGACGCTCACGACATCGCCCCGGTGCCGGCGTTCCTCGCCCAGTGGTGGGCCGAGTTCGCCATCGCCCGCGATCCCGCGCTCGACCGGCACATCCACGATCTGGAAAACCGGGCAGCCGACGCGACGACGAACGCCGAAGCCACGCAGTTGCTCACGCAGGCCGCGCACCTTCGGCGCGAGGCGGGGAAGGCGGAGCCCGGCCAGTGAGCGACTTCATGGGGCCGCCCTGGCAGATGGACTGGGTCGATACGGCCCGGACCACCCGCGACTCCCTGCCCAAGCCGGTCCGCGACCTGATCGACGGCATCCGAGCCGAACTGGTCACCGTCGAGGACCCCTGTTTCCGCGGCATCGACAACATCCCGGATCTCCCGCCCGGCTGCCGCATCGCGCCGCTTCGGTCGACGGTGCCGAACGGGCTGTACGTCTGCTACTTCGATCACGGCCGGGGCTGGATCCACTACGCATTCACCCGACGCACCGCCGACCCTCAGATCATCGTCGAGGAGGTGTTCTGGCAGTGACCTGCCACTTTCCCGTACACCTGTCCGCTCGGTGGACCAGACAACCGCTCGGTGGACCAGACAACAGCGCCCTCGGGAATCCAGCCCGCGCGAAAGCCGTGCCACAACGTGCCAGTAGGTGCGGTAAACAGCAGTGAACAAGGGGGCGGCGGAAGCAGCCACGACGCCGCCGCCAGGGCGCGTTCCCGCAGGTCAGGCGTCATTCACAGGCCCAAGTGCCGAGTGATTCCCAAGCTTGTAGCGCGGGTTCGATTCCCGTCATCCGCTCTTCTACGAAGCCCCAGGTCAGCGACCTGGGGCTTTGTCGTTGTCCAGACCTCTCAGGGAACCCTGCGTCACCTCCGCACCACGGTGTCGTCGCGATCCTTGGTAGCCTCTTCGGTCGCTCGTACAGGAGACCGACAACCGCAGGGGGACGCGTGTCGTTCGATGACGAATGGGCCCAGGAGAAGGCCGACGGTTCCTTAGACGGCCCGACCGTTATGCGGCTGAACCAGCTCCCCGTGGATCGGGGCGGTGCAACCACCGGCGGAACGCTCGACTACAACACGGACTCCATCAACGGGAACGCGAACCTGCTGATCGAGATCGCAGGACTGCTCCAAGAAGGCAGGCCCGACGGTGATCTCGGAACCATGGCGCGCGTACCGCGATCCCATGCCGAAGTCGCCGCCGAGGTCGAACGCTTCGGACGGTTCGCCGACGATCAGTTCCTGGACACGGTCGCGCTCCTCGCGGCGCTCGCCACCCGTCTCAAGACCACGGGGACCGACTTCGTCGCCGTCGACGACGCCAATACCCGTCGCTTCCTCGACAACGTCCTGAGCGATGGCCAGTACGTGGCACCGGAGGCGAAGTGACCGGCCTGAGCTACCGCAAGGACGTCGAGTTCCTCGAAGGCTGCAACCCCGCCCTCGTCGAGCGGAACGCCGACGAGTTCAAGCGCCTCCACGACATGTTGGTCGAGGTCGACGCGCCGGCCGAGCGCGCGGAGAAGCGGACCCACTGGCACAGCGAAGGAAGCCAGCACTACGTGTCTCGGGTCGCTGAGGCACGCAAACTCATGCAGCACATCGCCGAGGGCTACGGCCGCGCCGCCGGCGCTCTGCGAAGCTATGCGTGGGCACTGGAGACGGCGAAGAGTCACTACTGGGGTGTGACCGAGATACGCGTCAAAGGGGCAACGGGATGATCTTGAAGCCCTGTTGCGCTCGGACTCACCTGCGGCGACGTGCGGCGGGGTCTCGCTCGGCGACGTGCCGGGCGACGGCGTCGACGCCGGGGCGGGCGTACCGCTCCAGGGAGCGCACGGAGGCGTGGCGGGAGCGGGCCAGCAGCATCGGGGTGGAGGTGCCGCCCTCGGCGTCGTGTGTCAGGGCACTGTGCCGGAGCCGGTGAAGCGTCCAGCCGTTCAGGTCCTCGATGTCTTCGGGTGAGGCGAGCGGGTTGGCCAGCAGCCGCGTGGCGTACTCGAAGATCTCCTCGGCCCGCCGGTACGAGAGCCGGGCCCGGCCGGTCTCCGGGCACACGTCCAGCGACGGCGTGCCGGCCGGGGCCTTGCGGCCGGTGAGGAACAGCGGCCCGCGGGTCCGTCCGGCGATGAGGCGGGGCAGCAGCTGGGCGGTGCCGGACTGCCAGTGAATCCACTCGACCGCCCCGCCCTTGGACGTGATCTTGCCTCGCTTGTCCTGCGGGTACAGGTCTCCCACGTTCAGGCACAGCACCTCGTCGGCCCGCGCTGCCGACTCGTAGAGCACCTTCCAGCACGTCTTCTCCCTCAGCCCGACGTCGAGGCGCCACAGGGCGGCGATCTGGTTCTCGGCCAGGGCCTTGGTGCGGTCGGGCGGCGCCGGGCGCCGCTCGATGCCGATCGTCGGATCGCCGTCGATCCAGCCCTGGCGCTGCCACCAGCCGATCGCCTTGCGCGCGATGGACAGTTCGCGGTTGACGGTGTCGGCGTCCATTTCGTCCGCCCGCGCCGCCGCCAGCTCGGCCAGCACCTCGGGCAGCGCCGGGTCGTCGATCGCGGCGACGGGGAAGACGGGCGGCTTCGCGCCCCGGCGGGCGGGTCCGGTCGGCGCGGGTTCGCCGGCGAGCATCCATCCCCACGTCGTCAGCGAGATCCGGTAGATCCGCGCGGAGGACTTCGTGATGCCCGCACCGGTGAGGTACCGCTCGACCGCGCCGGTGTACGACGAAGGCGGGGCGGACAGCGGCACGACCCGGGCGTGCGGCAGGCGGAGCGAGCCCCCGCTCCCGAGTTCGGTCACCGGTTTGATCGCCACGTCTGCCCCGCCCTCCCGGCGCTGCCGCAGTAAATGCGTACACCTCGCCTGCGGCGGCCGGAGAACCCACCGCAGGTCGTGACGATCACCGCAGAGGACCCGCCGCAGTAAATCCGGCATTTACCGCAACAGAACCCTGATAGTGCGTCAGAGCCTAGAAGTCCGATAAGCCGACCTCGAAGCGGAATCACCGCTGCCGCTATCCGCTGCTCAATTGGCCCTCACCCCGAACCAGCGACTGACCGTCACGTTAACTACAGAGAGCTACTTGCCACTTGGTTCGCCGTTCGTCAACGGCACCCCAAGTGGATGTGGAGGCTGTCACCGGGACGATCAGCGGCGCCGCAGGGACGGGTCGAGCAGCGCGGGCGGGGTGTCGTTCTTCTCGTGCGCGGCAAGGTCGGTGCCGGGGGCGACGATGGCGTCGATCGCGTCGAGTACGTCGGCGGAGAGCGTGATGTCCGCGGCGGCAAGCTGCGTGTGCAGGTGGTCCAGCGTGCGGGGGCCGATGAGCGCGCTGGTCACGGCGGGGTGCGCGGTCACGAAGCCGAGCGCGAGCTGGATCACCGTCAGGCCCGCCTCGTCGGCGACCTTGGCCAGTTGCTCGACGGCGTCGAGCCTGGCCCGGTTGGAGGGGATGGCGGTGTCGAAGCGCTGCGGCATGAACGTTGAGCGGCTGGTGGTGATCTCGCTACCCTCGCGGATCGCGCCCGACAGCCAGCCCGAGGCCAGCGGGCTCCACGCCAGCACACCGAGCCCGTACTGCTCGGTCACGGGCAGCACATGGGCCTCGATGCCGCGCTGCAGGATCGAGTAGCTGGGCTGTTCGGCGACGTAACGGCTCAAGTGGTGCTCGCGGGCGGCCCACTGGGCTTGCACGATGCGGTAGGCCGGAAAGGTCGAGGAGCCGAAGTAGCGGATCTTTCCCACGCGCTGCAGGTCGGTCAACGCCGACAAGGTCTCCTCGTCGCTGGTGTTCGGGTCCCACCGGTGGATTTGGTAGAGGTCCACGTGGTCGACGCCGAGCCGACGCAGGCTGTCCTCCAGCGCGGTGACCAGCCAGCGGCGCGAGCTGCCCCGGCGATTGCGCTCGTCGCCCATCGGCATGGTCGCCTTCGTGGCCAGCACGATGTCGTCGCGGCGACCCGCGATGGCCTTGCCGACCATTTCTTCCGACTCGCCGCCGCTGTACACGTCGGCAGTGTCGATCAGGTTGATCCCCGCCTCCAGGGCGACGTCGACGATGGCGGTGACCTCCTCCTGGGTGGTGCGCCCGATCTTTCCGAAGTTCATCGCTCCGAGCGCGAGGGTGCTGACCTGCACACCAGTGCGACCCAAAGTGCGGTACTGCATGGCCTTGTCTCCTCATTGTGGGTGGAACGTGATGCATTGCATGGCTTGGTTGCCGGGCCCCTGCTCTGGCATCATGCACAAAGCGGAACCTCGTTCCGGAACGATACGGAACCTCGTTCCGTTTTTGCAAGCGGCGAGTGGAAGGAGCGGCGCGGTGAACGACAGTGACGAGGGCGCAGGGCAGGCGGCCCCGGCTAGGCGGAAGGACGCCCGGCGCAACCAGAAGGCCCTGCTCGATGCGGCCTCCGCGGTCTTCGTCATGTCGGGCGTGGAAGCGCCGGTACGCGACATCGCGGCCAGGGCCGGCGTCGGGGTGGGCACGATCTACCGCCACTTCCCGGCGCGAGCGGACCTCATCATCGGCGTCTACCGGCACCAGGTCGACGCCTGCGCTGATGCCGGTCCGGCCCTGCTGGCGACCAGCCCTTCTCCGCACTCCGCACTAGGGCAGTGGATCAGCCTCTTCGCTGATTTCCTGGTCACCAAACACGGACTCGCCGCAGTGCTGCAGGCCGACAACGCCGGCTTCGAGGCGTTGCATGCCTACTTCCTCGACCGCCTCGTACCCGTCTGCGCCGAACTGCTCGAAGCCGCAGCCGTCGCCGGCGAGATCCGCCCCGACATCGATGCGTACCAGCTCATGCGCGGCGTCGGTAACCTCTGCATCGGCGCGGACAGCGATCCCCGCTACGACGCACGCCGCATGGTCGAACTCCTCGTCGCAGGGCTGAGCCGACCACACCAGTGACCTCGGCGACATCGCGCGTGCGGCTCTACTGAATCGCGAGACTCACGCGGCTTGGCCGAGGCCGGCGGTGGTCAGGTCCTGCTCGCGCAGCGGGGTGAAGTCGACGTCGAGCTTTGGGTCGTACGCGTCGGGCTGGATGCCGAGCTCGTGCGTGCTGTACTCGCCGAACCGGTTGATGTGCTCGGTCAGGTACGGCGAGATGTGCGCCAGGTCCTCCGGGTCGATCTTCGTTGTCCGCGATGACGCCGCGGTTGCCGAAGCCGATCCACTGGGAGAACCGGTTGAACGACTCCACCTTGTTGGTCGCCGCAGTCACCCGCCGACGAAGCGGTGCGTCGGCGAGGTAGCGCAGGAGCTGGACGGTGCGGATCACGCGGCCGACCTCGCGGAACGCGGCGTACGTGGCGTTCTTCCTCGACCCGGAGCGCAGCCGCTTGAGCAGCGTGGAGGAGGAAATGGCGCCCTCGCGCACGGAGACGGCCACGCGCATCAGGTGGCGGAATTGGGACTCGATCAGGTCGAAGTCGATGACGTTCTTGCCCGGCTCACCGAACAGGGGGTCGATGTGCACGTACTCCGTCTGCTTGGAGGGCCGGTAGAAGGTCAGTTCCTTCCAGTTCCTGATGTCTCTTTTCCCTTGAGTTCCCGGGAGTCGCCGGGCGTCTGTGCTGGTCCCTGCCGCTGGTGGCCTGCGGCGTCGCGCGCTCGGCCAGCGTGCTGGCCAGAGTTGACGGATCGTCGGGATTCCTGAAATATTCGCCTCCTCGTTGATCGATGTGCCGTATGGGTGAAGGCGAGGTCGGTGGTGTCGCTGGCGCTGGTGCGTGACCTTCGCTCGGTGCGGCCGACACCGGCTGATGAGGACCTCGACGCCTTCGAGCAGGACCTCGTGGCCGGCTTCGTGCTCGCGAGAGCCGCGGCCGGAGTGGAGGACGGGTCGATCCAGGCAGAGATCAGAGCCGTGTCGGAGTTCCGTGACTCGATGGGGCGGCATCTGTGGACTGCCCGCCCGGATGACGCCGACCGGTTCCTCGGTGAACGGTGTCGAGGTCAGTCCCACAGCACGGTCAGCGGCAAGGCGTTCGGTGTCGCCGTATTCTTCGAGTACCTGGAGCTGCGGCACCAAGCGGAGATCCACACACTGACCGGCGATCTGGTGCAGTGCCCGATCGACGAGATGAACAGGCCCCGGGGCGGCTGGCAGCTCAACATCCGCATTCCACCCAGCGACGCCGAGATCGACAAGCTCTTCGACGGTTGGCGGGACCACGTGGCCACGACTCGCAAGTTCCTGCCTGCCGCCCGCAACTACACCGCCGCGAAACTGTGGTCCCAGGTGGGCCTGCGTATCGGGGAGTCGACCCGGCTCGACATGGCCGATCTGAAGTGGGAGTTGGGGCCACTTGGCAAGTTGCACGTTCGATTCGGTAAGGGCTCGCGTCGCCGCGGACCCAAGCAGCGCATCGTGCCGCTGATCAACGGGGCCCGCGATCAGGCGGTGTGGTTCGTCGAGGAGGTCCGCGGGCAGTTCGACGATGCCTGGGACCAGCCGGGTGCCCCCTTCCTCGTCTCCGAGCGCAGGGCGACCGACGGCTCGTGCGGCCGGGTCAGTACCGAGACGCTGAGGGCCGGCCTGGCCAGGGCGGTCGAGCGGCATCTGCCGTCCTGGCGCGGGCGCTTGAGCCCTCACGTTCTGCGGCATTACTGCGCGTCGTCGCTGTATCGCAACGGCGTGGATATCGTCGCGATCCAGGAACTCCTCGGCCACGAATGGGTCGCCACCACAATGGGGTACATACACGTGCATATCAGTCATATCGAAGATTCCTGGGAGAGGGCTGCGGGCCGATCGGCGGCCCGGCTGGGCGGGGTGAGGTCATGAAGTGGGATCTGCGTATGGCGGCGGCCCGCCGTGAGATCTGGAAAGCCAGCGACATGCGCAGGCTGCTGGCCGAACGCGGACTGGAGATCAGCGTCGGGAAGATGTCGTCCTTGTGGTCTGGGCAGCCGACCTCGATCCGGCTCGATGACCTGGAGGTCATCTGCGACGCGCTCGGCTGCGGCCCCGAGGAGCTGCTGTTGCGCGAGCTTGGAAAGGTCCAGGCTCACCCAGTCGCCGACATCGACACGCAGGATGTCGCGGTCGGGCAGGCGCCCGTCGTCAGGCCGGTCCGTCGCAGTGGTCGCACGGCACCGCCGTGAACAATCGCGAGGCGTTCATCGCTGCCCTGCGAGGCGAGTTGGTCTGTTCCGGCTGCGGCATTCGGCCGCCCCGGACCCCCAAGCACCGGCGATGCTGGGAATGTGCGCGCGACGGCGGTGTGGCTCCGACCTGCAGGGGGTGCGGTGGACCGTTCTGGATGTCGGGCTGGTGCCGAAGTTGTCATCCGGGCCTGGTGCCGCTGTCTGAGCGCCCGCGCTCGTGCCGGACGTGTTTCTCCTGGGGGCCGATGAATGCCTTGACCTGCAAGGCCCCCGCAGCTTCAGCCGTGTGCACCCAGTGGGCTCCTGCGAAACCTGCGCACGCCGGGTTCCGCTCTCGGACGGCCACTGCAGGCTCTGTCGTCACCAGGCCCGGATACTGGCCGGCGAGACCGGTGACTACGGGCCCGCAGCTCTCCACCTCGTGCGGGCCACCGGCCAGCAGCTGTTCATCGGTGACACCCAGCGCCGCATCACACGTCATAATCCGGGCCGCGTGACGCGCAAAGCAACTAGAGAGCAACTTGCCCAGCCCGTAGGGAAGTTGCGCATTTGGCATCCGATGGACTGGCCCGTCCACCACGAGATCTTCAGTCTGCCCATCGACGAGCTGCCCCACCGGATACTGAGCGATGACGGACCTCGGCTGGCCTGGTTCGCGCATCTGGAACCCGCCGTGTCCCGGATCGGCGAGGCCAAGGGCTGGAGCCGCGATGTGCGCGAGAGCGTCACGCTCACCCTGGAAGGCGTAGTCGCCACCCACGAAGCCGGGACCCCCAGATACTCGGCTTCCCGGATCGCCCTCCTCGCCGACGGCAGTAAGCGAAACGTCACCCGGACCATCGAGTTGCTGGCCGAGCTCGGGCGACTCGAAGACGATCGTGCCGATCCCCTCGACCAATGGCTGGAGCGGAACCTGGCCTGTCTGCCTGCTGGCATCCGCACCGACGTCGCTGACTGGATGGACGTCCTGAGGAACGGCAACTCCCGCCGTCGGCCCAAAGCCGAACTCACCTGGAAGAACTACCTGATGCAGGTCCGGCCGACCCTCCTGTCCTCGTCGACCGAACACGGAACCCTCCGCGAGATATCCAAGGCCGAGGTCGTCGCCGCCCTCGAAGCGCCGACGCCATTCGGCGGAGACGGGCACACCCGGCTGACCGCGCTGCGTTCGCTCTTCGCGTTCCTCAAGGCCCAGCAGAAGGTGTTCGCCGACCCCACCAGCCGACTGGGCCGCAACGTCACCCGCAGACCGGGACAGAGAATCCCCACCCGCCTGCCGGCCTCCGTCCTGGAAGAGATCGGAGTGATCACGCACACTCCCGCAACGTGGCTGGTGACGGTGCTGACCGGCCACCACGCACTCGGAGCGGTACACCTCCAGGCCCTGGCGCTGGAGGATGCCGATCTGCCCAACCGCCGGTTGACCATCCAGGGGCGGTCCCGCCCTCTCGACGACCTGACCCGCCAAGCCATCCAGCGGTACCTCGACTACCGAAACCGCAGGTGGCCGAGTACGAGCAATACGCATCTGCTGATCACTCAGCAGACTGCCCATCACGACGGCCCGGTCAGCCGGTGGTGGCTCGGACTTGCCCTGCGTGGCCAGGAAGCCAGCCTCGATCTTCTGCGGCAGGACCGGATCCTCGACGAAGTCGAAGCCGCAGGGGTCCGCGACCCTCTGCACATTGCGGCGGTCTTCGGACTGCGACCCGATACCGCCCAGCGGTATGTCGATGCCGTGTATGGACGCCATGACCCCACCGCGAACCTCTGAGCGGTTCAAGGGTCAACTTCGAGCTCTCACGGTTCCAAGTGCGTACGTTGGCGGTGAGGTGGATCATTGACCCTGCCTCTACTTTCCGCGCTCTGGTGGGAGCTTTGGCACCAGGGAGGTTCGATGCGTCGCATGCTCGCTCTGGCGCTGTCTGGGCTGTTTGCCGCCGCCGTGGCCTGCTCGGATGAGACGGTCAACACCACCCCAGCAAGCAGCCCCCCGGTGAGCCGTACACCGGCCGAGGAGACGCCTGCCACGGCGTCGCCGAGCCCCACCCCGTCGCGGGCCTCCGCCGCTGTGGGAGACACCCTCGATCTCACCGGAATCGGTGACGACGAGAAACTCGCCGTCACCGTTGTACGGGTGGTCGATCCGGCGGGTGCTAAGAACCAATACGCCAGTCCAGATGCGGGCATGCGGTTCGTGGCGGTCCAGTTCCGACTCAAGAACACCGGGACCGCCGTCTACAAAGACTCTCCGAGCAACGGCGCCAAGGTCGTGGACACCCAGGGCCAGCAGTTCGACGCGACTTACGAGGACACCAACGCCGGCCCTGGATTCCCCGGCAGTGTCACCATCGCGCCAGGCGACACCGGACTGGGCTTTATCACCTTCGAGGTCCCGACGTCCTCCAAGATCGCCAAAGTGCAGTTCGCGATGAACAGCGGATTCTCTGGAAACGCCGGTCAGTGGAATGTGTCCTGACATCACCGGGTGCCGCAGTCTTTGCCTCACGAGCCTCCAACGGCGACCGGCCTATGATGGTGACCTTACGACCTCCGAACTTGAGGGTAGACGCTGGCCAAGCAGCCTTGTCGACCCCTCTGGTTCCGCCGCAACAGCCCTTCGGTAATCCTGAACTTGTGGCCTCCTCCGGGGCATCAAGTCGAAGCCCAGCAGGTGGGCGAGCGCGAAGACAGGGAAACTCTGGCCCTGCGTATCCGCGTGCACCGTGGCCGGATGCACCTCGGATGTGTTCTTCAGCAGGCCCTCGATGATGTAGACGGCCTCCCACACGCCGCACGGGATGAAGTGCGTGAACAGCGCGATGTAGGTGTCCGAGACGTGGTGGTAGGCGATGCCTCCCGGCTTGCCGTACCGGACGCTCGTCTCGGAGAGCAGGTTGTCGAGATAGGTGTCCATGTGGGTGCCGTCCGCCGCCACCGCGGTGCCGTCGCCCCACGCCTGCGAGATGTCCAGGCGGGCGTGCGCGTTGACCAGGTCGGCGATCGCCTCGTTCAGCAGCTGAATCGAGAAGTGCTTGTTGGCGACGTACGACAGCTCGTGCCCGCTCACGCCCGGGATGTGCCGGGCGGCCTCGTAGGGGCCCATGTTGGTGCCCTTGACGAACGTGACGATCACGTACCGGCCCAGGGGGTCGGTGAGCTTGGGCTCGTTGCCGGACGGCGGGCCGAAACGGCGCCACCACTCCACCCAGTACGCGGTCCGGGCCACGATCCCCATCAGAGACCGCTCCGGCATCCTCGCCTTGATCTCCTGCTCCAGCCGCTTCGCCGAGGGCCGCTGACCGTCAGCTCTGAACGCCTTCAGCGACGGGATGCCCGTCTCCGGATCGATGACCAGGCCCTCGTTCTCCGGGTACCCGGCGTCCGCCGCCGCGGCAGCGCCTCGCAGCTTGTCCTCCAGCCGCCGGCGGAAGAACTTCGCGTCGAACTGGGCGCTCTCGCCCGGCTCGCACAGGCCGACCTCCACCAGGTAGGACCCCAGCGTCTCCTGGACGACTTCCCAGTCCAGCAGTTGCTCAGACCAGTCGGCGTACTCCTCCGAGCCGACCACCGCGACATCGCCGGTACGCAGTTCCTCGGCGAGTGCGGTGAGGACCATCGCTTCGAAGTGCTTGCGGACGAACTGCCCGGTCCGGGTCTTGTCGAGGACGGCCTTGCGCCAGTTCTGGGTGGCAAAGGAGATGTCGACCTCCTTGCCCTCCTCGTTGAAGGCGGTGATGTACTCGCCGCGGGCCGCTGGTGACGCTCAATGTCACCACCAACGACACTGAGCCGAATGGGTGACGGGCCGGGCGGTTCGGGCTTCAAGATCATCCCGTTGCCCCTTTGGCGCGTATCTCGGTCACACCCCACTACTCGGACGGCAAGGCCAACGAGCGTAGCCTGGCCGCCCTCATCGGCACCAAAGGCACTGCGATCACCCGTGAGGCACAGGACGCCGAACCCATGCGTCAGTGGGAGGACATGCGCGCCACCACGGGTGTCCTGGACTTCCTCGCCGAACTCACCATGGATGTCGACGACATCCGGGAAGAGGCGAACAGGCTCCACGAGCGGCAGGAAGCGCGTTCCACCTCGCCCGGACGACCGAGAAGGAAGCCCGTGACCTGTGCGTACACGGACTGAAGCAGGCATACGAGCTACTGCCCGAATTCCGCATGGGCTCCATCCAGAGAGTGGACATCGTGTCGGCCATCGCGTCCATGAGGAGCGAGGCCAAGGAGGCCGGCAGCAATCCCCTCACCCACCTGCCCGGCAGCCCGCCCAAGCAGGACTATGCCGGGGGAGTCGGCACCAACCCGGTCTCACCGACGCTTCAGGACATCCGGACGCGGTTGTCCGCGCTGCCAGGTGCGGAGGACTACTGGAGTCCGCCGTCGTCGAGCCAGGACCGGAAGGACTGGATCAGCGCGAACAAGGAGATCGTTCAAGCCGCGGCGAAGAACTCCGGATTGCCGGCGGACGTGGTCGCCGGGATCGCCTGGCAGGAGATCGGCGGACAGCCCGGCATCCTCGACGACCTCACGGACACGATCCGCGAGCAGGCCGACGCACTCTGGGGGCTGAGCCCGGCCTCCCCGGAGAACCTCCCGTGGCGCCTCGGCGGAACCCCCGACGAGACGTCCTTCGGACCCATCGCCATCCAGGTCCGCCACGGAGCCGAAGTACTCGGCTACGACCCCCAGCACATGACCGAACAGCAGCGAGCAGTCGTGGAGGAGTCCCTCCAGGACCCGGGGCAGAACATCTTCATCGCGGCGGAGTACCTGGCCCAGCTCAAGGCCGAGAGCGAGTTCGCCGACGTTCCCCCCGAGCAGATGACGCCCGAGCAGCGCCAGGAACTGGCGGCGCGGTACAACGGTGGTCCGTACTGGCGGGGCGATGACGCCCAGGTCCTACGGACGGGCCTTCACCAAGAACCTCGACGAAGCCAAGGGAGCTCTCCAGTGACGTCCGATCGGCCCGACTTCGCCGGGACCGCCGGTGACGACGGCTGTCTGCGGTGGGTCATGGCGGTCCCGCTGGTGCTCCTCCACGTGATCGCCGCATGGTTCGTGTACATGGCCCTCACGATCCGGCCCGCGGGCAGCTGGGACGACGAAGCACGGGCCGGGATCGAGCTGTCCTGCGTCCTCGCCATCGCCGCGAGCGGACTCGCCCTGCTGATCACTCTGCTTCCGTCGATCCGTCGCGCCATGGGTCCCTGGTGGCTCGCTCCACCGCTTCTTCTGGGCGTGATCGCGGCCGCCCGGTGGGCAATCGGGGTGTGAGGACGAGCGTCCGCACCTCGTGCCCCAACCGTGCCCTTCAGGACGGACACCAGCGGTCGACAAGGGTGTCCAAGAGCTTGTGGGACGAGTGCCGCCAGAGCGTGTTTCCGCAGGTCAGGAGCGGGATTATCGAGCTCGGTGACGGTGATTCCCAAGCTTGTAGCGCGGGTTCGATTCCCGTCATCCGCTCCACTGCAAAGCCCCAGGTCAAAACCTGGGGCTTGTTTGTTGCCTTGAACTCCCAGAGGGCACAGCCGATTCAGAGAGGGAGATCATCAGGCAGGACACGGAACGCCTTGTGCCGCCCCAGGGGGCGTACGGCGCGGAAGTCCCGGCGGTCCAGGGTGAGGATTGCGGCTGTGTCGTAGTCCGCGGCCAGGGACACGTTCACCGCGTCCGCGAGATCGAGATCCAGCCCCCGGTAACGCGCGCGAACGGATTGGGCGACGCTCAGATGGGTCTCGGTGATCTCGGGCACCGAGACCCTGCCTCGGCGCATCCAGCCGCGAATGTCGTCGATCGCGCTCACCGCGGCCTCGCGGCCGAGTTCACGGGTGACCACGTGGTCGAGCTCTGCAAGCAGAAGCGGAGACATGACCAGGAGTCCTGCGGCCATGATCGCCTCCTGCGCCGCCTCGTGCTCGGGATGTGTGGAGTCGAGCGCGGCCAACAGGCCGGACGTGTCGGCGATGACGATGATCACGCGACTGTGGCTCCAGGGGTGGCGTCACGCTGGACGGCGTCGGCGACGACGTCACGGATCTCGCCCTTGGCGAGGGTGCGCCCCGGGCCCGCGAAGGTACGGGAGAACAGCGGCTCGTCCCAGACACGGTTGGCCATGGCGGCAAGGTGGATGCCCTGCCGGATGATCTCGGCTTCGCTTATACCGCGACGCTTGGCCGCTTCCTTGATGATCGCGAGGTCTTCCGGGTCGGCGTAGACGTTGGTGCGCTTCATCGACATGTACCAAGGCTAACCCATGTACCGGTTTGATGTACGGAATGGGCGCCCCCTCCCGGTGGTGCGACGCGTACCCCTCCCACAGGAGCCGGCCCCATGCCCTGGCAGTGGATCGCCCCGACTTCCCTCCCCCGCGCCGTCCCCCGTCGGCCGACGGGGGACGGCCCCGGCCCGTGTGTCCGAGCGGCCGTGCCGGAGACGGTCGCGCGCGGTCGCGCGTGGCGAGGTCCGACGCCGTGACCGCGGCGCGCCGCGACCACGGCCGTCTGTGGCGTCGGGCCCGGTCGCTGATCCTCTGGTGGAGCACGCTCACCCTCGCCTGCCGGCTGCTCGGGCAGGCGGCGGACCATCCGGCGGGCCTCATGCGGAGTGCCGCGTCCGTCACGCTTTTCGTCGCCATCGGTGAGGCCGGCGACCGGGTCCGCAGGCGTTTCACGGCGCGGTGGCGAAGGCCCCCGTCCCTCGGCTGACGGCGCGCGCCGTGCGGCCCGGGTGATCGTCGTCGAACGGGGACGGGGGGAACGGGAACGGGGGGCGAACGGGGCCGGGGCGAGCGGAACCGAGCCGGACGCGGACCGGACAGGCCGCCGGTGTCCCCCCGCGCCGTCCGGGAACGCCCGGTCAGCCGGGGAGGACGACCCGGAACGTGGTGTGTCCGGGTCTGCTGGTGACCTGGACGGTGCCTTTGTGGGCGGTGACGACCGCGCGGACGATCGCCAGCCCGAGCCCGGTGCTGCCGGTGCTCCGGGACCTCGCTCGGTCGGCGCGGACGAAGCGGGTGAAGACCTCGGGCTGCAGCTCCTCGGGAATGCCCGGTCCGCTGTCGGTGACGGTCAGCCGGACACCACCGGTGCCCGAGGCCAGAACGACGGTCACCTCGGTTCCGGGCGGGGTGTGGGTGCGGGCGTTGGCGAGGAGATTCCCCAGGACCTGCTGGAGGCGGTGGGAGTCGCCCGTCACGGTCACGGGTTCCTCGGGCAGGTCGAGGAGCCAGCGGTGGCCGGGGCCCGCGGCGCGCGCGTCGTCGACGGCGTCGAGCACGAGCAGGGTCAGGTCGACGGTCTCTTGTTCCAGGGGCCGCCCGGCGTCGAGGCGGGCCAGCAGCAGGAGGTCGTCGACGAGGCGGGTCATGCGCTGGGATTCGGACTGGACGCGCTCGAGGGCGTGGCGGATGCCGGCGGGAACGGGGCCGTGGTGACGCAGGGCGAGTTCGGCGTGGCCGCGGATGTTGGCGACGGGGGTGCGCAGTTCGTGACTCGCGTCCGCGGCGAAGTGCCGGAGACGTTCCTCGCTGCCCTGACGCCGGACGAGGGCGTCCTCCACATGTCCGAGCATGTGGTTGATCGCGACGGTGACCTGGCCCACCTCGGTGCGCGGGTCGGCCTCGGGGAGGGGGTCCGGCATGGCGACGTCGCCGTCGGCCAGGGGCAGCCGTGCGACGCCGGCCGCGTGCTCGGTGACCCGGCGGAGGGGCGCAGGGAGATCCGTACCCACAGCGCCCCCGCGACTCCGGTGGCGAGGAGCGCGCCGCCGAAGACCGCCGCCTCGACGGCTTCGAGGCGGTGCAGCGTCGCCTCCACGGGGCGCAGCGGCAGGCCGGTGAGCAGGATGTCGCCGTCGTCACCCGGTACGGCGACGACACGGTAGGCGCCCAGGCCGGTGAGACGGACCCGGTGGCCCCCGCCGTCGACCGGCACCGCGGTCAGCGCGTCGCGGTCGGCGGGCGTGAGAGTGACGGGGCGGTCGCTGGTGTCCGTCACCACGGCGGCCTGGGTGACGGTGCCGTCGAGCAGGCGGGCGCCGAAGGTGGCCTCGGCCTGCCCGCGGGTGTCGGGGCGGTTGTCGGCGTCGGGTGTCCGCTCGTGTTCCAGGCTGGCGGCGAAGCGGCCTCCCGTCGCCGTGAGCTGTTCGTCGAGACGTGCCACCAGGAATCCCTTGAGCGCGATGACGGTGGTGATCCCGACCGCCAGACAGGCGGCGGCGAGCAGCACCAGCAGCCCGGCGGTGAGCTGGCCGCGCAGGGTGCGTGGCAGGGGACGCCTCACGGTGCTTCCGGCTTCAGGACGTAGCCGACGCCGCGCACGGTGTGGATCATGGGAGGCCGGCCCGCGTCGATCTTCTTGCGCAGGTAGCTGATGTAGAGCTCGACGATGTGGGCCCGGCCGCCGAAGTCGTAGGCCCAGACGCGGTCGAGGATCCGGGTCTTGGACAGCACCCGTCGCGGATTGCGCATCAGGAACCGCAGGAGTTCGAACTCGGTGGGCGACAGCTCGATCACCGTGCCGGAGCGGCGGACCTCCCTGGCCTCCTCGTCCATGGTGAGACCGCCGACGACCAGCAGGTTCGCGTCCGTCTCGGCGGTCATGCCCGCGCGGCGCAGCAGGCCGCGCAGCCGGGCCAGGACTTCCTCCAGGCTGTAGGGCTTGGTGACGTAGTCGTCACCGCCCGCCGTGATGCCGGCGATGCGGTCCTCGACCGTGTCGCGGGCCGTCAGGAACAGCACGCACACCCGGCGGGCCTCGCGTCGCAGCTCGCGCAGGACGTGCAGACCGTCGGCGTCGGGCAGCATCCAGTCCAGGACGACCGCGTCGGGGCGGAAGTCGCGGGCGGTCGCGAGCGCGGACGTGCCGTCGGCCGCCGTCCGCACCTGCCAGCCCTCGTCGGTCAGGGCACCGGACAGCACGTCGGTGACGTCGGGTTCGTCGTCGACGACCAGGACCCGCGGCGGGCTCCCGTCGGGCCGGTGCAGGGCGGGGAGTGGGTGACGTTCTTCCATGGTGAGTCCAGCATCCCTCGCGCGCGCCGCCCCCGGTGGGCGGCGATTCTGTGAGTTCCCTCTGAGAGACCCGCTGCGGCGGGCGGCTCAGAGCCTGTCGGATGGCCTTCGATCGACAGGCGGGCGCGGTCTGGTGTGTGCGATTCCAAGGCGCCGGGATGCCGCTGTAGCGGAGCTACCGGGGCGTGTCGGCAACGCCGGCAGCGCGCGTGCCAGGGCGTGACCGCCCGGTCAGAGGCCACCCGACAGGCTCTCAGAGGGTACGCAAAGGTTCGGCTGTGATGCTGGGCCGGCCGGTAACGGAGCGAGCTCCGAGGAGCGATCATGACCACGTCCACGATGGCGCACGAGCGGAACGGCGCGCGCCGCAGGCCGCCGCGGCGCGCTCTCGTCCCCGTGCTCGCGCCGCTCGCGATCTGGGCGGGAGCCGCCGGTGTGCTGGCCTTGTGGTGGAGCGACACGTCCTCCGTCGTCGGTCCGGCCGACTGGCTGACCGGCGCGGGCCGCATGACCGGTCTGCTGGCCGGATACGCGTGCGCGGTGCTGCTGGCGCTGATGGCGAGGACGCCCCTGCTGGATCACGGCGTCGGCACCGACCGGCTCGCCCGCTGGCACGCCTGGGGCGGACGGTGCACCGTGTCGCTGGCCCTCGCCCACACACTGCTGGTCGTCTGGGGCTACTCCGTGGTGTCCCACACGTCCGTCGTGGGAGAGGCCACGACGCTGGTGCTGGACTATCCGGACCTTCTCGGGGGCACCGCCGGATTCCTGCTGCTCGTCGGCACCGGTGTGCTCTCCGCCCGCGCGGCCCGCCGGCGGCTGAGCTACGAGACCTGGTACTACCTGCACGTCGCGACCTATCTGGCGGTCTTCCTCGCCTTCGGGCACCAGCTCTCCAACGGCGCGGACTTCGTCGGCAACCGGTCCGCGCAGGCCGCCTGGTACACGCTCTACCTCGGGGTCGCGGCGCTGGTCGTCTGGTATCGCTTCGTCGTCCCCGTACGGCGGGGACTGCGGCACAGGCTGAGGGTCGTGGCGGTCTGTCCGGAGGCGCCGGGCGTCGTGTCCGTCCACCTCGGGGGCGAGCACCTGGAGGAGCTGGGCGGGGCGTCGGGGCAGTTCCTGCGCTGGCGCTTCCTCACCCGGGGACTGTGGTGGACGGCCAGTCCGTACTCCCTGTCGGCGCCCGCCCACCCCCGTCGGCTGCGCATCACGGTGAAGGACGCCGGTGGTCACAGCGGTGCGCTGGCCCGGCTGGCCGTCGGTACCCGGGTCTGGGCGGAGGGGCCGTACGGCGCTTTCACCGCGGACCGCCGCACCGCGCCGAGGGTGCTGCTGCTGGCGGGCGGCGTGGGCATCACCCCCCTGCGGGCGCTGTTCGAGACGCTGCCCGGCGAGGTGACCCTCGTCTACCGGGCCCGCCGCCCGGAGGATCTGGCCCTGCGCGGTGAACTCGACGCGATCGCGGCCCGCCGCGGGGCGACCGTGCACTACGTGGTCGACGAACCGGCCCGCTTCTCCTCGCCGTTGACGGCGCGCGCGCTGACCGGTCTCGTTCCCGGCCTGGCCTCCCACGACGTCTATCTCTGCGGCCCGCCGCCGATGGCACGAGCGGCCGTGCTCGCCCTGCGCGAGGCCGGGGTGCCCGCCCGCCGCATCCACCACGAGTCCTTCGCGTTCTGAGGAGAACCGCCGTGCGCCGTGCCGTCCTCGCCACCACCGGGACCAGTGTCCTGATCGTCGTCCTGCTGGCGCTCAAACCGCATCAGCAGACCCCCCTGGCGGAGGGTCCGGCCCGGTCGCCCGTCTCCTCCTCCCCCGGGTCCGGGGCGGCGACGCCCTCGGCCGGGGGGAGCAGCCGCACCGGTACGTTCACGGGTGACGCCATCGGCACCCGGTACGGACCGGTGCAGGTCTCCGTCACCCTCACCGGCGGACGGATCACCGGGATACAGGTCCTCCGGGCACCGGACGGGAACGGCAGGGACCAGGAGCTGTCCGCCTACGCCCTGCCCCGGCTGGCGCGGGAGGCCCTCGGCGCGCAGAGCGCGGACATCGACGCCGTGTCCGGGGCGAGCTACACCAGCGACGGCTACCGGCGGTCCCTGCAGAGCGCGCTGGACCAGGCCCGTGGCTGACGCCCCACGCGGTCTGCGTCACGTCGAACACGTCATGGGCACCGTGTTCTCCTTCGACATCCGCGACCGGCCCTCGCCCGCGATCCGCCGCGCCCTCGCCGACGCCGTCCGCCATCTGCACGCCGTGGACGCCGTCTTCTCCACCTACCGGCCCGACAGCGCCGTGCGCAGGCTCGACCGCGGCGAGATCCGGTCGGCCGACTGTCCGCCCGAGGTCCATGAGGTGCTGTCGCTGTGCGCTCGGGCCGCCCACACCAGCGACGGCTGGTTCAGCGTTCTGGCCGGCGGCGCCCTCGACCCCTCCGGCCTCGTCAAGGGCTGGGCCGTGGAGAACGCGTCACGGATGCTGTACGAGGCCGGCGCGCACGACACCTGTGTGAACGGCGGCGGCGACCTCCGGCTCCGGGGCCGGTCCGCCCCCGGCACGCCCTGGCGCGTCGGCATCGCCCACCCGTCGCGTCCCGCGGCCCGGGTCGCCGTCGTCACCGCGCACGGCGATCTGGCCGTCGCGACCTCGGGCACGGCGGAGCGCGGGGCGCACATCCTCGATCCGCACGCCGGGACGCCTGCCACGGGTCTGGCCTCGGTCACCGTCGTCGGCCCCGGGCTGACGATGACCGACGCCTACGCCACGGCGGCGTTCGCCCGCGGTGAGTCGGCCCGGGCCTGGCTGGAATCGCTGGCCGGGTACGAGGGGCTCGGGGTGACGCCCGAGGGCCGGGTCTGGAGGACCTCCGGCTTCGACGCCCGAGTGGGCTGAGAGCCCGCGCGGCACGGCGTCCCCGGGTCCTCGCGGGCGGCCCCGCGGCACGGCGTCGGCGCGGCGCGCGCGGCGGTGTCAGGACGCGGTGGGTGCCCCGGGCGGGAGGGGGGTGACGATCGCCGCGGCCAGCTCCTCGGCCAGGGATACCGGGACGGGGTCCCCGGTGACCAGCAGGCGGAGGTACACCGGGCCCAGCAGCATGTCGACGGCGAGGTCCACATCGGCCGGACGCAGCCGGCCCTGCTGTCGGGCCCGGTCGAGCACCTCGCGCAGGATCAGCCGGCGTTCGCGTTCGACCTCGTGCAGCGCGGCGGCCAGTCCGGGTTCCCGGGGCAGCTCGCTGACCAGGCCGGCGATGACGCGGCCGAGATCGGTCCCGGTGAGCAGCCGGATGGTGTTGGACAGCACGGTGACGAGGTCGGCCGCCGGGTCGGCGGTGTGCGGGGCCTCGGGGTTGGCGCGGGCGAAGGCGTCCCGGACGGCCGCCGCGATCAGTTCGGTGCGGTCCTGCCAGCGGCGGTAGACGGTGGGCCGGGAGACGCCCGCCCGGGCGGCGACCGCCTCGACGGACAGGCCGGCGGCGCCGCCGGCCGCCAGCAGCTCGACCGTGGCCCGCAGGATGCGGACGGATGCCTCACCGCTGCGCGGCCGCCCCGCCGCCGGGGGCGTCGCCTCAGTCACCGGTCGGCTCCCCGGAGGCGGCGAGGGACGCGTCGTAGGCGGCGAAGCCCTCCTCGACCGCCGTCACGACCTGCTTCACCTCGACGTACGGCACTGTGAACAGCTCGGTGTCGCGGACCGCCTCCCAGAACATGTAGTAGGCGGCGAGGTCGTCGGTCTCCACGAACAGGACGTCGCTGTACTCGGCGGAGAACGCCTCGGCGTCGAACCATCGCAGGCGTACTCCCCGCGCCCGGCCGGCCAGCGTCTTGACGGTCTCCCACACGTGGGCGCGCTCGCCCCGTTCGAGCCGCAGCCAGGCGGGCTGGAACTGCAGCATGTTGATCACCACGTACCTCACGGTCCGTACTCCCTCCGCACGTGCGCCGTCCGGCGCCATCCCCATTTACATTACAGTACAGCGCTGTAATGTAATGAGCCTTCGCCGTCCTCGTGACCAAGGAGCAGCCATGCCGACCACCGCGCCGCAGAACGGCGACGACACCGCAGCGCGACCAGGGGTCGCCCTGGTCACGGGGGGCACCGCGGGCGTGGGCCTGTCACTGGCCCGCCGACTCGCAAAACGGGGTGAGCGGGTGGTGGTCTGCGGCCGCGACCCTGCCCGCGTGGCCGCGGCCGGGGCGCTCCCGGGCATCGAGGCGGTACGCCGCGACCTCGCCGTGGAGAGCGACCTCGTGGACCTCGTGGACCTGCTGCGCGAGCGGGGCGGCCTCCGGCTGCTGGTCAACAACGCGGCCGTCCAGTTCGGCCTCCGGCTGACCGAGGACGATCCGCTCGAGGTCCTGCGCCGCACCGACACCGAGATCGGCACGAACCTCACCGGCCCGGTCAAACTCACCACGCTGGCCCTGCCGTTGATGCTGCCCGGGAGCGCCCTGGTCAACGTCACCTCGGCCCTGGCGCTCAGCCCGAAACGCTCCGCGCCCGTCTACTGCGCCACCAAGGCCGCACTGCGGAACTACACCACCGCGCTGCGATACCAGCTCGCCGGCGAGGAACGGCGTATCCGCGTCGTGGAGGCCATGCTGCCGCTGGTCGACACCGCCATGACCGCGGGCCGGGGCAGCGGGAAGATCGGGCCGGACCAGGCCGCCGCGGCGCTGCTGCGCGGTCTCGACCGCGGCCGTCCCGTCGTCCGCGTCGGCAGGACAAGGGTTCTGACGGTGCTTCACCGGATCGCCCCCGGCGCCGTCGCGCGGATGCTCCGGGACGGCTGAGCGCCCGGCGGCTGGGTGCCCGGCGGGCGAGCTGTCGCCGGGGCCTCCCGCGGGAGGCCCCGGCACCCGCACACCCGCGCGCGGACCGACGGCCGTTCACCCGCTCCGGGGCGGGAAGACCTGGTGGGCGAAGGCGGCGATGTCCCGCACCACCCGTTCCGGGCTCTCCCAGTACACGGCGTGACCGGTCCCCTCGTAGACGATCAGCCGGGAGCCGGGGACCGAGTCGAGGATCGTCTGCTGGTCCTCACGGGTCAACAGGGGGTCCTTGTCCCCCCACACGACCAGGGTGGGGACCAGTATCCCGGCCAGCGTCGCCCGCAGATCGGTCTCCATCAGACCGCGCAGCGTCTCGCGCCACACCCGCGCCGGTGCCTTCAGGCTCTCCTCGACGACGGTCTCCAGAAAGCCGCGTCCCACCGGTGCCTCGGTCATCCCGGAGGCGAACTCCTCGGCGAAGGACCGGTCCAACGGGTCCTCGCACCGCCGCACCCTCTCCCACAGGCCGGTGGCCGCCGGCTTGTCCGCGAGGGTGGCCGGCACGCCGAGGAGGACGAGCCCCGCCACCCGGTCGGGATAGCGGCCCGCGACGATGCGGGCCTGCACACCGCCGCTGGAGCCCCCGACGAGCACGGCACGGTCGATGCCCACGCTGTCCATGAAGGCGACGGCGTCGGCGGCGAAGTCCTCGGGCAGATAGCCCTCCGGGGGTTTGTCGGCGTCCCCGTGCCCCCGCTGGGTGGGCGCGTACCCGTGCAGCGAGGTGGGCAGCCGCCGCAGCACCGGCTCGAACGTCCACCAGGAGTCGGTGTAGCCGTGCAGCATGACGACCGGCGTGCCCCCGGGGTATCCCGCCTCGGCGTAGGGCAGGGCCGTCCCGTCGCGCAGGACCGCGCGATGCAGGGCCAGGGTGGACATGACGCCCTCCTCAGCTCGTACCCGGACCGGAGCCGCGGTGCGCCCGGCGGACGGCGCGCGCCGCGGTCCCGGTCCGGGCCGCGCCGCCACCCGGGCGCCCTCCTGTGGCGTGGGACGGGCGGCGGTGGCCCGCGCGGGGGCTCACGGCTTGATGTTCTGGTTCAGGTGGAACAGGTTCCCCGGGTCGTAGGCCCGCTTGACCTCGACCAGACGGTCGTAGTGGGAACGGTAGTTGGCCTTGATCCGGCTCTGGTCGTCGCCGGCCATGAAGTTGATGTAGCCGCCTTCCTCGGAATGCGGCGCGGTGGCCTCGTAGTAGTCGCGCACCCAGGCCGTGTTGGCCTCGTTGTCCGCGGGGTCGGGCCACATGCCGGCGATGACGGTGGCGAACGAGGCGTCGCGGTAGGCGAAGGCCGTCGCGTCCGCGGGGACCCGGTGGCAGGCGCCGCTGACGGGGTAGATGTGCAGCGCCGAGTTCACGGTGGGGATGTCCGGCCCGTGCCGCAGATGCGCCTGTATCGCGTCCTCGGTCAGCTCGGTCACGAAGTTGGCCTTCCAGTAGTGCTGGAGACCGGGCGGTACGAGAGCGTCGAAGGCGCTGTTGAGCGCGGGGTAGGGCATCGGGCCGACGTGCTCGGCGACGACCGGCGCGATGTCGCGGAACGGCTTGACGGCGCTCGGCCCCTCCTCCAGCGGGCCGGACCAGCACGCCACGATCAGGGCCATGGTGTCGCCGTGCCGGTCCTCCGGGACGAACGGGAGGGGCGGGGCGATCTGGAAGGCGGGGAAGCCGCCCATCTCCTCCGGCGCGTCCCTGATCAGCTCCTGGAAGGCACGCAGCACGGTGCCGGCGCTCTCGAGTTCGAAGAACATCGGCCCGCCGTAGACATCCTTCACGGGGGCCAGACGGTACTCGAACGACGTCACCGCGCCGAAGTTGCCGCCTCCGCCGCGCAGCGCCCAGAACAGGTCCTGGTGTTGCTTCTCGTCGGCGACGACCATGCGGCCGTCCGCGGTCACCACGTCCGCCGAGATCAGGTTGTCGCAGCTGAGGCCGAGCCCGCGGGCGAGGTAGCCGATGCCGCCGCCGAGGGTGAGTCCGCCGATGCCGGTGGTGGAGATGATCCCGCCGGTCGTGGCCAGACCGAAGGCGTGGGTCGCCGCGTTGAGGTCGCCCCAGGTCGCCCCGCCCTCCGCGCGGGCCGTCCGCCTCACGGGATCGACGCGGACACCGCGCATCCCCGACAGGTCGGCGACCACGCCGTCGTCGCAGGTGCCGAAGCCCGGCACGCTGTGGCCGCCGCCGCGCACCGCCAAGTCCAGCTCGTTCTCCCGCGCGTAGTCCACCGCGGCCATGACGTCGCCCGCGTTGGCGCAGGTCACGATCACACCCGGCGTTCTGTCGATCATGGCGTTGTGGACCTTGCGCGCCTCCTCGTAGCCGTCGTCCCCCGGGGTGACGACGATTCCGCGTACCCGTTCGCGTAGCTGGTCGGTCGAGAGCCTGCCCATGGCCACCGCTCCTCCTACGAGCTCCTCTCCTACGCTACGCCGATGGCCCGGGGCCTCAACCGGGAGCGCGCGACGGGCGGCGGGGCGGGGCCAGGGCGTGACCGCCCGGCCAGAGGTCACCCGACAGGCGCTCAGCCTCCGACCTCGCGCGCCAGGTCCAGTCCGAGCACCCGGTCGAGAAGGGCGAAGGTCTCGAACCTGGCACCGGCGGGTACGTCGCCGCGGTCCGCGAGACCTTCCAGCAGGCCGAGCACGGCGGGCACGTCGAGGTCCTCGGACAGCGCGTTCTGCGCCTCCCTCAGCACCTCCGCGGGCACCGGACGGGACGGCTCGCGCGCCCAGGCGGCCACCTGCCGGCGCCAGCGCGCGAGGGTCCGCCGGGCATCGTCGAGGCCGGCGTCGTCCGGGGCGGCCGGGGCGGCGTACGGCCGGCGGAGCAGCCACAGCCGTACGGCGAGCGGATCGTGCGGCGGGCCGGAGCCTGGGAGGAGGCCGTCCGATGGGGCGGCGTCCAGGAGCCGAAGTGGTAGGGCGCCGCCCTCGCTCACCTCGATCAACGCGGCGCCTGGGGGCTCCGGCAGGGCGCCCGCGAGGGCGCCGTTGTCCGCGTGGACGTGGACGTCGGCGGCGGCGCACAGGGCGTCGGTCGCCGGGGGAGCGCCGGTCACGGCGGGCGGATGGATGCCGAGGGCGGACAGCGCCCGGCCGAGCGCCGCCGTGTTCCGCTCCCGCGCGGACTCCCGCGCGGACCCCCGCGCGGACCCCCGCGAGGACGGCGAGGAGGGCGCCGGGTCCGGTACGACGAGCACCGTGTGGGACTGCAGTCCCTGGAGCTCCGCGACGCGCGCCAGGAGATCGCCGACCAGCGGCCCCCGCGGGTCCATCGTCTGGGGCGCGGTGCCGGCCTCTCCGGCCGGGTCGAGGCGGACGCAGACGCGCAGCAGGTGGCGGTGGGGCGCGGCGGGGATCTCGACGAGGCGGCCGGTCCGGGAGTCGGCGATACGCAGCATGCCGCCGAGGCTATGGGCTGTCCCCTCGTCCCCGGTGGATCAGCGCGGGGCGTCGGGCGGCGCGTCACACGGCGGAGGGCCGCCCTCCCCCGGAGCGGCATGCGGGCGATGCGACGACGCGGCGGGGTGCCATAGCGTCCCCGTGTGCCCGCCGCGGATGACGGGGCGGCTCTTCGGCGGACGGGGAAGCGCGGCGCGCTCCGGCGCCTCCCGGTGCGGCGGCACCCCGTCCGGGACCGCTTCGCCCGCCGTTCCGGCGCGGGGCCGTAGCGCGGGCAGGTCAGGGCTTCAGATGGCTGAAGCCGACCTCGAAGCGTTCGACCGACAGGACCCGCTGGCCCTCTCGGGCGGCCACCTCCTCGCGGATGTGGGAGGTCACCTCCTCGCTCTCCCGCATCGCGTCCTCGTTCGCCCACAGGGTCAGCGTCCTCGCCTTTCCCGAGGCCCGGTCGACCAGGTAGTAGACCCCGAGGAAACCGGGCAGGTGCTTGACCTGGCTGACGACGGTCACCGCGTTGGCGGCCAGGTCCCCCGTCGCGGGTACCGGTGATCCCTGGTAGGTGCTCAGCCTCGCGAACATCCGCGGACGTCCTTTCGTGGTCCGGGTCGCCGGTCGGAGGGACGGGCGGCTCCGGGACCAGCGTGCTCCGGCGGGCCGCGGGACGCATGCCGGCGGGACAATGGGGGTGAGGAAACCGTCCGCCACGACGGAGAGCGGGGCATCGAGGTGCCGTACACGGCCGTCACCGCGCTGAGCCATGCCGGGCTGGTCCGGGAGCACAACGAGGACAGCCTCGTCGTCGGACCATGGACCCTGTGCGGCACGGTGACCGAGAATCCGCAGACCTTCCTCTTCCCGCTCGGCACGCCCCTCGTGGTCGCCGTCGCCGACGGGCTGGGCGGGCATCCGGCCGGCGAGGTGGCCAGTGGCCTGGTCGTGCGCCGGCTGGCCGGGCCGGCCGCGTGGCCGGTCAGCGCCGAGGGCGTCCGGCACGCCATGAACGACTGCAACCGGGCGGTGTACGAGGCGGCGAGCGGGGAACCCGGGCGGGCCACCATGGGGACCACGGTCGCGGGCGCCGTCGTGCTGCCGGACGCGCTGCTGGTCTTCAACGTCGGCGACAGCCGGGTCTACGCGGCCGGCGCCGGCCCGCTGCGCCGGCTCAGCGTGGACGACAGCCCGCCGTCCGAACCGGGGCACACCACGTCGCTGGTCACCCAGACCCTCGGCGGCGGCCGGGTCTTCAGCGCCGTCGATCCGCACGTGCGGAGACATCCCTCGACCGTCGGGGACCGCTTCCTGGTGTGCAGCGACGGACTGACCGACCCGGTCCCCGACGAGGTGCTCGACCGGCTGCTGCGGAGCCACGACGACAGCCGTGCGGCCTTCGAACTGTGGAAGGCAGCCATCGAGGCCGGCGGTCCCGACAACATCACGCTCGCGCTGATCCGGATCGGCGCCTGAGATCCTGTCGGATGGCCTCCGACCGACAGGCTCTGAGAATGAGCGTCCGGCGGCGGCCTTTGGTTGAGGTGCCCGTGCCCGTCCCGCCGCAAGGAGGGACGGGGCCGTCGCCGGGTTTCAGAGGGCGGGGGCCGTTCCCGCCGTGGGGGCCGGGGCGACCGCCGGGGACAGGAGCCGCTGCGCCAGGAGGCCGAAGACGACCGCGAAGGCCGCCCACAGTGCCGCCTGGATGCCCAGGGTCGCCATCCTGAACTCCCAGAGCACCGCGCCCGGGAAGCCCGCCTGCACGGCGTCCTCGTTCCCCGGCAGGACCGCGCAGGCGATCACGACCGCGGCGACGAAGCCCGCTCCGGCGACCAGGGTCGCGTTCCAGTTGCCGAGCCGCGGGGCGAGCCGGCGGCCCGCCACGACCGCGGCGACGCCGAGCAGCACGCTCAGCAGGATCATCAGGAAGAACAGCGTGGTGCGCTTGCCGATGGTGTCCGGGTTGCCGACCGCCGGCGGGGTCGCCGGATACTTCAGGAACGGCACCAGGTAGACCGTCGTGAAGGCGGCGGCGGAGACGATCGCCGCGGTCGCCTTCGGGGTGAAACGCCCCACCCGTCCGAGGACGAAGCAGAACGCGAGGGACGCGATGCCGCCGAGGGCGACCCCGTAGACGAGTACTCCCGTGGCGAGCCCGGCCGTGGACTGGACGCCACGGCTGACCAGTTCCTCCTCTTCCTCGGCCGCGTGTTCGGCCGCGTGCCCGGACACGGCGCCGGCCTCGGCGCCGTGGTCCGCGTGGTCCGCCCCGGCGGCGGCCTCCTCGACCGCGATCGAGG
Source organism: Streptomyces sp. NBC_01216 (assembly GCF_035994945.1). Taxonomy (NCBI): domain Bacteria; kingdom Bacillati; phylum Actinomycetota; class Actinomycetes; order Kitasatosporales; family Streptomycetaceae; genus Streptomyces; species Streptomyces sp. NBC_01216. The sequence continues at coordinate 3,705,196 of NZ_CP108677.1, read as the reverse complement.
CGTTGACGGACGGTTCACCCGCGACATAGGCGACGGCGAAGGCGAACAGGCCGGCGATCAGGCCGGCCAGCATGCCGCGGAACAGCAGTCTGCCCACGGTCGAGCCAGTAGTGGTACGCATGGACCCGACGCCCCTCAGTGGCAGGGGAAGCCGAGCAGATGACGTCCGTCGTGCACCCATTCGTGCAAGTCGCTGCCGGCGAACACGGAGGTGGCGCCCTGCTCGGCGCCGACGAAGTAGAGCGCGACCAGCATCAGGATTCCGGCGAACACCGCCCAGGGCAGCACCGCGCGGACCGGAAGTGGGGCCGGCGGCGCGGCGGAGGGAAGTGAAGAGACGGCGGATGAGGCGACGGCCTCGGCCATGGTGGTACCTCCTCGGGAACTCGCGTCCCATACGGTGGTGCGCGACGACGGCTTTCGGGTCTGACTCACCGCTCCCCAACCCGTGTTCGGGTCGGGCGCGGCACACAGTGGCGCGACCGTGCCGGAGTTGCACCGGCTTCCGTCGTGCCGTCGTCGAGTGTGGAATTGTCGCGGAGACCGTACCGCGCCGGACCTCCGGGGCCAAGGGCGCGCGGAGGCTTGAGGGATGTCACACATGACCGTACGCATCACGCTGGTCGCGCCCGCGGTGAACGCGGCGCTGCGCGAGGCCCGGTTCGACGACGACGGGCCTCTGGAGGAGGCGGGACGGGCGCACGCCTCCTCGGTGCGGCGGTCCTGGGGCGTTCGGGAGGAGGCGGTGTTCTCCTCGCCCACCGCGCGGTGCCGGGAGACGGCGCTGGCCCTCGGCCTGGAGACCGCCGAGCCGCTGGCGGCGTTGGCCGGCTGCGCGATGGGCCGCTGGCGGGGCCGGTCCCTGGCGGAGGTCGCGGACGAGGAGGGGGAGTCCGTCGCCGCCTGGCTGTCGGACCCGGGGGCCGCCCCACACGGCGGCGAGTCGCTGCGGGCGTTGCGTGAGCGCGTCGGCGGGTGGCTGGACACGCCGCGTCCGGCCGGCCGGCTGCTCGCCGTGGCCGAGCCGGACGTCGTCCGGGCGGCGGTGGTCCACGCCCTCGGAACGGACGACCGGACGTTCTGGCGGCTGGACGTCCGTCCCCTGGCCGCCGTGCACCTCACGGGCCGTTCCGGCCGCTGGAACCTGAGGCTCGGCGAGCCGTCGGCCGGGCCGGGGACGGCGGAAGCCGACGCGTGACGCGCCCCGGCACGCCGTCCCCGGCCGGGGACGGCGTGGACCGGCGACGGCGGAGGCGGGCGTGTGGGACGGTGGGCCCATGCCCGTACCCGTGATCCTCGACTGCGATCCCGGTCACGACGACGCGTTCAACATCCTGCTGGCCGCCGCGCATCCCGCCGTCGACCTGCTGGCCGTCACCACCGTGGCCGGCAACCAGTCGCTGGAGAAGACCACCCTCAACGCCCGCCGGGTGTGCGCCGCCGCGGGCATCGACGACGTGCCCGTCGCGGCGGGACGGGCCGGGCCGCTGCACGGCTCGCCCCGTGTCGCCGAGAACATCCACGGCCGCACCGGACTCGACGGGCCCGGCTGGGGCGCGGGCGAACCCGGCGTGCCCCAGGACCCGCGCGACGCGCTCACCCTGATCCGGGACACCCTGCTCGCGCGGCCCGAGCCGGTGACGCTGGTACCGACCGGGCCGCTGACGAACATCGCGACCCTGCTGCTCGCCCATCCGGAACTGGCCCCGAGGATCGAGCGCATCGTGCTGATGGGCGGTTCGACCGGGCGCGGGAACACCACGCCGGCCGCGGAGTTCAACATCCTGTGCGATCCGGAGGCCGCCGACATCGTCTTCTCCAGCGGGCTGCCGGTGACCATGTTCGGTCTGAACGCAACCCACCAGGTCCGCGCGACGCCCGAGGTGGTGGCACGGATCGAGGCGCTCGGCACGCCGCTGAGCCGGCTCTGCGTCGAGCTGCTGACCTTCTTCGCGTCGGCGTACCGCGAGGTCTTCGGCCTCGACGCCCCACCGCTGCACGATCCGCTGACCGTGGCGCACCTGATCGACCCGTCGCTGGTCAGCCTGGTACGGGCGCCGGTGTCGGTCGAGCTGACGGGGACGCACACCCGGGGGGCGACGGTGGTGGACCTGGACGGGGTGACGGGCCGCGCGCCGCAGGTCGACGTGGGCATGGAGGTCGACGTGCCGGCGTTCTGGGACCTGATCGTCGAAGCGGTCCGGGTGCTCGGCGCACGGCCGTCCGCCCGGACGTCCGGGTGACCGCCTGACCGCGTGACCTGTGAGGGCGAGGCCCCTCCCGCCCTTCCGCCCTTCCCCGGGGGGACGAGCGGAAGGGCGAGGGCGGCCGTCAGTCCTCGTCGCCGCCCTCGAGGTCCCCCTCCGTCCGGAGGAAGACCTGGCGCAGCCCCTCCAGCACCGCCGGGTCCGGCTTCTCCCACATCCCGCGCGACTCGGCTTCCAGCAGTCGCTCCGCGATGCCGTGCAGGGCCCAGGGGTTGGCCTCCTGGAGGAATGCCTGGTTCTCCGGGTCCAGGACGTAGGTCTCGGTGAGCTTGTCGTACATCCAGTCGGCGACCACGCCCGTCGTCGCGTCGTAGCCGAAGAGGTAGTCCACGGTCGCCGCGAGCTCGAAGGCGCCCTTGTAGCCGTGGCGGCGCATCGCCTCGATCCACTTCGGGTTGACCACGCGGGCGCGGAAGACCCGGGAGGTCTCCTCCACCAGCGTGCGGGTGCGGACCGTCTCGGGGCGGGTGGAGTCGCCGATGTACGCCTCGGGCGCCGTGCCCTTGAGCGCGCGGACCGTCGCCACCATGCCGCCGTGGTACTGGAAGTAGTCGTCGGAGTCCGCGATGTCGTGCTCGCGGGTGTCCGTGTTCTTCGCGGCCACCGCGATCCGCTTGTACGCGGTCTCCATCTCCGCCCGCGCCGGGCGGCCTTCCAGCCCCCGGCCGTAGGCGTACCCGCCCCAGACCGTGTACACCTCGGCGAGGTCCGCGTCCGTGCGCCAGTCACGCGAGTCGATCAGCTGGAGGATGCCCGCGCCGTACGTGCCCGGCCGTGAGCCGAAGATCCGGGTCGTGGCGCGCCGCTCGTCGCCGTGTTCGGCCAGGTCGGCCTGGGCGTGCGCGCGGACGAAGTTGGACTCGGCGGGCTCGTCGAGCGAGGCCACGAGCCGTACCGCGTCGTCGAGCAGGCCGATGACGTGCGGGAACGCGTCCCGGAAGAAGCCGGAGATGCGCAGGGTGACGTCGACGCGCGGGCGGCCGAGTTCCGCCGGCGGGATCGCCTCCAGACCGTTGACCCGGCGCGAGGCGTCGTCCCACAGCGGGCGGACGCCGAGCAGGGCCAGGGCCTCCGCCACGTCGTCGCCGGCCGTGCGCATGGCGCTCGTGCCCCACAGCGACAGTCCGACGGAGGTCGGCCACGCGCCGTTGTCCGTGCGATAGCGCTCCAGCAGCGAGTCGGCGAGGGCCTGGCCCGTCTCCCACGCCAGCCTGGACGGTACGGCCTTGGGGTCGACGGAGTAGAAGTTGCGGCCTGTCGGGAGCACGTTGACCAGACCGCGCAGCGGCGAACCGGAAGGCCCGGCCGGCACGAAGCCTCCGTTCAGCGCGTGGACGGCGTGCGTCAGCTCGTCGGTCGTGGCGGCGAGCCGCGGGACGACCTGCTCGCAGGCGAACCGCAGCACCGCGGCGACCTCGGGGCCGTGCCCGCCGGCGACCTCGGCGACCGCGTGCACCGACCAGCCGGCGGCCTCCATCGCCTCGACCAGCTCGCGCGCCTTCGCCTCCGCGTCGTCGGCGGTGGTGCGCGTCGCGGCCGACTCGTCCAGGCCGAGTGCCTCGCGCAGGCCCGGGAGCGCCTGGGTGCCGCCCCATATCTGCCGGGCCCGGAGGATCGACAGGACCAGGTTGACCCGCGCCTCGCCCTCCGGCGCTCCGCCGAGGACGTGCAGACCGTCCCTGATCTGCGCGTCCTTGACCTCACAGAGCCAGCCGTCGACGTGCAGCAGGAAGTCGTCGAAGCCGTCGTCGTCGGGCCGGTCGTCCATCCCCAGGTCGTGATCGAGCTTCGCGGCCTGGATCAGCGTCCAGATCTGGGCACGGATCGCCGGGAGCTTCGACGGGTCCATGGAGGAGATCTGCGCGTACTCGTCGAGCAGCTGCTCCAGGCGCGCGATGTCGCCGTACGAGTCGGCGCGCGCCATCGGCGGCACCAGGTGGTCGACGAGCGTCGCGTGGACCCGGCGTTTGGCCTGGGTGCCCTCGCCCGGGTCGTTGACGAGGAAGGGGTAGACCAGCGGGAGGTCGCCGAGCGCCGCGTCCGGGCCGCAGGCCGCCGACAGACCCGCGTTCTTGCCCGGCAGCCACTCCAGGTTGCCGTGCTTGCCGAGGTGGACCATCGCGTCCGCCCCGAAGCCGCCGTCCTCGGCGCGTGCCGCGATCCAGCGGTAGGCGGCCAGGTAGTGGTGCGAGGGCGGCAGGTCCGGGTCGTGGTAGATCGCGATCGGGTTCTCGCCGAAGCCGCGCGGCGGCTGGATGAGGATCAGCAGGTTCCCGCGGCGCAGGGCGGCGAGCACGATGTCGCCCTCGGGGTTGCGGGAGCGGTCGAGGAACATCTCGCCGGGCGCGGGGCCCCAGTGTTCCTCGACGGACGCGCGGAGTCCGGCCGGGAGGGTCGCGTACCAGCGCTTGTAGTCGGCGGCCGGGATGCGGACCGGGTTGCGCGCCAGCTGCTCCTCGGTGAGCCAGTCCTGGTCGTGGCCGCCGGCCTCGATCAGGGCGTAGATCAGCTCGTCGCCGTCGCCGGAGACCACGCCGGGGAGGTCCTCGACCGGGCCGAAGTCGTAGCCCTCCGCGCGCAGTCTGCGGAGCAGCGCCACGGCCGAGGCGGGCGTGTCCAGGCCGACGGCGTTGCCGATCCGGGAGTGCTTGGTCGGGTACGCGGAGAGGACGAGCGCCAGCTTCTTCCCGGCGTTCGGGATGTGCCGCAGGCGGGCGTGGCGCACGGCGATCCCGGCGACGCGGGCGGCGCGTTCGGGGTCGGCGACGTAGGCCGGCAGGCCGTCCTCGTCGATCTCCTTGAAGGAGAAGGGGACGGTGATCAGGCGGCCGTCGAACTCGGGAACGGCGACCTGGCTCGCCGCGTCGAGCGGGGACAGTCCCTCGTCGTTCTCCTCCCAGGCCGAGCGGGACCCGGTGAGGCAGAGTGCCTGGAGGATCGGGACGTCGAGAGCGGCGAGCGCACCCGCGTCCCAGGACTCCTCGTCGCCGCCGGCCTGGGCCTCGGCGGGCTTGGTGCCGCCGGCGGCGAGCACGGTGGTGACGATGGCGTCGGCGTCGCGGAGCCGGTCGAGCAGTTCGGGCTCGGGGGCGCGCAGGGAGGCGACGAAGAGCGGACGGGCCTGGGCGCCCGCGTCCTCGATCGCCTCGCAGAGCGCGGCGACGAAGCCGGTGTTGCCGCTCATGTGGTGGGCGCGGTAGTAGAGCACCGCGATGGTCGGGCCGTCGGTCGTGCGCGGGGTGCGCTCCAGCGGCCCCCAGGTGGGGGCGGCGGCCGGGGCCTCGAAGCCGTGGCCGGTGAGCAGCACGGTGTCGGAGAGGAAGCGGGCCAGCTGCTCCAGGTTGTCCGGGCCGCCGTGCGCCAGGTAGGCGTGGGCCTCGGTGGCGACGCCGATCGGGACGGTGGACGACTCCATCAGCTGGGCGTCGGGGGCCTGCTCGCCGGAGAGCACGACGACGGGCCGCGGCTGGTCCTCGGCGAGCAGGGCCCGCAGCCCGTCCTCCCAGGCGCGCAGGCCGCCGAGGAGGCGGACCAGCACGAGGTCGGCGCCGTCGAGGAGACCGGGCAGGTCGCCGAGCGGGAGGCGGGCGGGGTTGGCGAAGCGGTACGCGACCGGGCCGCCGGCCGCGCGGGCGCTGAGCAGGTCGGTGTCGGAGTGCGACAGCAACAGAATTCGCATGCGAGCGCAGGCCTTCCTCGGGGTTGTCCGCGCCCCGGGTGGTCGTGTGGACGGCGGGAGTTCCTGACTCACCGGCTCCGTCTTCGGAGCCGGCTCACAGTGGCGGGACCGCGCCGGATTCTCACCGGGCTTCCTCCCCGGGGTCCTGGGACCCCATGCCGTCTGCATAGTAGATCCTGGCCGCCCGGCGCAGGGATGGCGGCCGGAACGACGTGGGTATGCTCGCCGCCATGCCGCCCATCCCACCCCCCCTTCCCGACCGGGGCGAACCGCCCGTGCGGGACCGGGGCGACGCCTGCCCCGGGGCGCTCCGGCTGCACGCAGCCGATGACGGTCTCCTGGCTCGACTACGCCTGCCCGCCGGCGTTCTGACGTCACGTCAGGCGCATGTTCTGGCGGACGCGGCGGAGACTCTGGGCGACGGACGGATCAGTGTCACGTCCCGGGGGAACGTGGAGCTGCGGGGCCTCTCCGAGGGCTGCGACGCCCGGCTGGCGGAGCTGCTCTCGGCCGCCGCGCTGCTGCCCTCCTCCGCGCACGAGCGGATCCGGAACATCGTCGCCTCGCCGCTGGCCGGGGTGGACGGAATCGGCGGCGGGAACGTGCAGTTGTGGGCACGCGAGCTGGACGGCCTGCTCTGCGGGCAGGACTGGACGACGGCGCTTTCCGGACGTTTTCTCTTCGCTCTGGACGACGGCCGCGGGGACGTGGCGGGGCTGGGCGCGGATGTGACCTTGTTCTCAACGTCCCGGGCTGACGGCGACGCGCTGGTCCGGGCCGGAGCCCGGACCGTCCGGGTCGCGGGCTCCGACGCGGCCCGTGCGGCGCTCGCCGCCGCCGGCGCCTTCCTCGCCGCCGCGCGCGCGGCGGGCACCGGGGCCTGGCGCGTCCGGGAACTCCCGGCGGGAGTGGAGCCGGACCTCGCGGGCGCCCTCGTCCGCGCGGGCGTCCCCGCGCGGCCGGCGGCCCCGCACACTCCCACGACCCCGCCCGGCTCCGCCGGTCCCCGCCCCGGTGTGCTCGGCGACCCGGCGACCGGGAGGTACGCCGTATCCGTCGTCGCGCGGCTCGGGCGGCTCACCGCCGCGCAGCTCCGTGCCCTCACCCCGGACGGTGCCGCCCCCGGTGAGCTGCGGCTCACCCCCTGGCGCGGAGCCGTCGTGACCGGGTTCCCCGGCCGTCCCGCCGCCGAGGCGCGCCTCGGCGCGCTCGCCGGGGCCGGTCTGCTCACCCGCGCGGACTCCCCCTGGCTCGACGTGGGCGCGTGCACCGGGCGGCCCGGATGCGCCAAGTCGCTCGCCGACGTCCGGGCGGACGCGACACCCGGCACGGACGGGGGCGGTTCACCCGTCCGGTTCTCGGGGTGCGAGCGGCGCTGCGGCCACCCGACCGGGGGGCCCGGCGAGTGGGTCGACGTCGTCGCCACCGCCGACGGCCACTACCTGGTGGACGGGCGCCCCGTCCCGCGTACAGACCTCCCCGACGCCGTCGCGGCGGCCCGCCGCCCGTCCACACCCACGAGATGAGCGAGAGCAACAGGATGTTCGACTACGAGAAGGACGGGGCGGAGATATACCGCCAGTCCTTTGCCACGATCCGCGCCGAGGCGGATCTCGCGGGTCTGCCCGCCGACGTCAGCCAGGTCGCGGTGCGGATGATCCACGCCTGCGGCATGGTCGACCTCGTCCGGGACCTCGCCTACTCGCCGGGGGTCGTCTCCCGGGCACGCGCCGCCCTGCGCGCCGGCGCGCCGATCCTCTGCGACGCCCAGATGGTCGCCAGCGGCGTCACCCGCAAGCGCCTGCCCGCCGGCAACGACGTGGTCTGCACGCTCTCCGACCCCGCCGTGCCCGCGCTGGCGGCCGAGCTGGGCACCACCCGCAGCGCGGCGGCCATGGAGCTGTGGCGCGACCGCCTCGAAGGCTCGGTCGTCGCCATCGGCAACGCGCCCACCGCCCTCTTCCGCCTTCTCGAGATGGTCGGGAAGGGCGCGGGGCGTCCCGCCGCCGTCCTCGGCATCCCGGTCGGCTTCATCGGCGCCGCCGAGTCGAAGGACGCGCTGGCGGCACAGGACCTGGGCCTCGACTACCTCGTCGTCCGGGGCCGCCGCGGCGGCAGCGCGATGACCGCCGCCGCCGTCAACGCGATGGCGACCGAGGAGGAGATCCAGGCATGAGCGGCAAGCTGTACGGCGTGGGCCTCGGCCCCGGCGACCCGGACCTGATGACGCTGCGCGCCGCGCGGGCCATCGCCGAGGCGGACGTGGTCGCCTACCACTCGGCCCGGCACGGCCGCTCCATCGCACGGTCGATCGCGGCCGGGCACATCCGCGAGGACCACATCGAGGAGCGGCTGATGTATCCGCTCACCGTGGAGGCCACGGACCACCCCGGCGGCTACCGGGGCGCGCTGGACGACTTCTACGAGGAGGCGTCGGCGCTCCTTGCCGCGCACCTCGACGCCGGGCGTACGGTCGCCGTGCTCGCGGAGGGCGATCCCCTCTTCTACGGCTCGTACCAGCACATGCACAAGCGTCTCGCGCACCGCTTCGACACCGAGGTGATCCCGGGCGTGACCTCGGTCAGCGCGGCGGCGGCGCGCCTCGGCGAACCGCTGTGCGAGGCCGAGGAGGTCCTGACGATCATCCCCGGCACCCTGCCGGAGGACGAGCTGACGGCCCGTCTCGCGGCCACGGACTCGGCGGTCGTGATGAAGCTGGGCCGGACGTTCCCGACGGTGCGCCGGGCCCTGGAGCGGGCCGGCCGCGCCGAGGACGCGCGGTACGTCGAGCGGGCGACGATGGCCGGGGAGCGAACCGGTGCCCTGACGGACATCGACCCCGCCTCCGTCCCGTACTTCTCGGTGGCCGTGCTGCCCTCGCGGATCGACGCGGTGACACCCCGGGCCCGTGAACGCGGCGAGGTGGTCGTGGTCGGCACCGGCCCGGCGGGCGCGCCCTGGCTGACGCCGGAGTCGCGCGGAGCGCTGGTCAACGCCGACGACCTCGTCGGCTACACCACCTATCTGGACCGGGTCCCGGCCCTGCGGCCGGGCCAGCGCCGGCACGGCTCCGACAACAAGGTGGAGTCCGAGCGGGCCGAGTTCGCCCTCGAACTGGCCCGGCGCGGCCGGCGGGTCGCGGTCGTCTCCGGCGGCGACCCGGGGGTCTTCGCCATGGCGACGGCGGTTCTGGAGGTGGCCTCGGAGGCGCGGTACACGGACGTGCCCGTCCGGGTGCTGCCGGGCGTGACCGCGGCGAACGCGGCGGCGGCGGCGGCCGGCGCTCCGCTCGGCCACGACTACGCGACGATCTCGCTGTCCGACCGGCTCAAGCCCTGGGAGGTGATCGCGGAGCGGCTGCGCGCGGCGGCCGCCGCCGACCTGGTGCTCGCGCTGTACAACCCGGGCTCCCGGTCCCGTACCCACCAGGTGGCCGCCGCCCGCGAGCTGCTGCTCACGCTGCGTTCCCCCGAGACACCGGTCGTGGTGGCGCGGGACGTGGGCGGTCCGGAGCAGTCGGTCCGGGTGGTGACCCTCAAGACGCTGGAACCGTCGGAGGTCGACATGCGCACCCTGCTGCTGATCGGCTCGTCGCAGACGGTGGCGGTGGAACGCGGCGACGGCCGCACCATCGCCTGGACCCCGCGCCGCTACCCGGAGTCCCCACGGGGGTAGGACCCGCCGGGCGGCGGCCCCCGACAGGCTCCGAGCTAAGACCGGGCCGCCAGCAGACGCACCCAGTGCACCGCGGCCTCCGGGTGGTCCGCCACCGGGACACCCCGGGGCGCCGGCGGTCTGCGGACCACCACGACCGGGATGCCCGCCTCGCGGGCGGCGGCCAGTTTGGGGGCCGTCGCCGCGCCGCCGCTGTCCTTGGTCACCAGGACGTCGACACGGTGGCGGCGCAGCAGCGCGCGTTCTCCGTCGAGGGTGAACGGGCCCCGGTCCAGGAGCAGCTCGGCGCGGGCCGGCAGCGGCGTGTCCGGGGGGTCGACCGAGCGGACCAGGAACCACTGGGGACAGGCGGCGAAGGCCGCCAGGCCAAGGCGGCCCGTCGTCAGGAAGACCCGGTCCCCGAGTCCGTCCAGGCGCGCGGCGGCCTCGTCGAGGGAGGCCGCCTCGTGCCAGTCGTCCCCCGTCGCCGGGACCCACCCGGGCCGGCGGAGCGCCAGCAGGGGAACATGGGCGGAGGCGGTCGCACGGGCCGCGTTGAAGCTGATCCGCTCGGCGAAGGGATGGGTGGCGTCGATGACCGCGTCCACACGGTGCTCGGCCAGCCACCGGGCCAGCCCCTCCGCTCCCCCGAACCCCCCGATCCGAACCTCTCCGGCGGGCATCCGGGGCCGCGCGACCCGGCCGGCCAGCGAGCTGGTGACCCGTACGGCGGGGTGGAGCGCCTCGGCGAGTTCCCTCGCCTCGGTGGTCCCTCCGAGTACCAGTACGTGCATGGGAGTCGATCCTTGAGCTCAGGCGGGCGTGACGCCCAACTCAAGCACACCGGCCTGCGGCCGGGCTGGACGACCGGGGCCTGCGCGACCGCGGCGACCGCGGCCGCGTACACGGCCCTGCTGACCGGCGACTTCCCGGACCCGGTCACGATCACGCTGCCGCGCGGCGGACGCCCGGCCTTCGCCCTGGCTGCGGAGGAACGCGCATCCGGCCACGCGATGGCGGCGGTCGTCAAGGACGCGGGCGACGATCCGGACGTGACGCACGGGGCGCTGGTCCGCTCCACGGTACGGCTGCTGCCGGCCGGCTCGGGCGTGGTGTTCCGGGCCGGCCCGGGCGTGGGGACGGTCACCCTCCCGGGCCTCCCCCTGGAGGTCGGCGAGCCGGCGATCAATCCGGTGCCGCGCCGGATGATGACCGAGCACATCGCCGGGATCGCCGCCCTGCACGGCGCCCCGGGCGACGTGGAGGTCACGGTCTCCGTCGATCACGGCGAGGAGATCGCCCGCTCCACCTGGAACCCCCGGATCGGCATCCTCGGCGGCCTGTCGATCCTCGGCACGACGGGGATCGTCGTCCCGTACTCCTGTTCCGCGTGGATCGACTCGATCCGCCGCGGGGTGGACGTGGCCCGCGCGGCCGGCCTCACCCATGTGGCCGGGTGTACCGGCTCGACCTCGGAGAGGACCGTCGGCACGCTGTACGAGCTCCCGGAGATCGCCCTGCTCGACATGGGCGACTTCGCGGGCGCCGTGCTCAAGTACATCCGCAGGCACCCCGTCGACCGTCTGACCGTGTGCGGCGGCTTCGCCAAGCTGTCGAAGCTGGCGGCGGGCCATCTGGACCTGCACTCCGCCCGCTCCCAGGTGGACAAGCCGTTCCTGGCGGAGCTGGCCCGCGCGGGCGGCGCGTCCGAGGCACTGGCCGCGGAGATCGCCACGGCGAACACGGGCCTCGCCGCGCTGCGCCTGTGCGAGGCGGCCGGCGTCCCGCTCGGCGACCTGGTGGCGACGACCGCCCGCGACGAGGCCCTCGCCGTCCTCCGGGGCGCGCCGGTCGCGGTCGACGTGGTCTGCGTCGACCGCGCGGGCACGGTGGTGGGCCGGTCCGCGACGCGGGGCCCAGGCCGGGGCTGAGCCTGTCGGGTGGCCTTCGGCCGACAGGCTTGAGCGGGCGGCGGCGCGGGCCGCGGTGCAGGTCGGCGGGCCCAGCGCCCGGCGCGGACGGCCGCGGGCACCGGATGCGGGCCGCGTCCCGACCTCACGGGGCGATACGACTGGCGCGTCAGGGAATGTTCGCCCGTCGAGGAGCGTCGCGACAGGGCGAAGGTTGCGTGACGCGACACTAGGCTTACCAAGGCACTGCCCCCGACCGAGAGGGACTCCCATGTCGAAGCGAGGCAACAAGCGCCGGGCCCGCAAGAAGAAGGGCGCGAACCACGGCAAGCGGCCGAACGCCTGATGAGGCCGTGAGCCGCTGACCGCGCGGGGCCGGTACGTCGTCGGACGGGGTGCCGGCCCCGCGCGTGATCGGGTGTGCCGGGGCCCGCCCCGGCGGGGGGCCGTCCGCTGGGACGGGTTGGCCTCTGACCGCGCGGAGGCCACCCGACAGGCCCACAGCTCAGCAGACGTGCCGCTCCCGCGCCGGGTCGTAGAGGTGGCTGTCGCGGAACTGGGAGGCCGCGAGCGTCCGGCCGACCAGGATGACGGCCGTCTTCGTGATCCCGGAGTCCTTCAGCTGCGCGGCGATGTCGTCCAGGGTGCCGCGCAGGACGATCTCGTCCGGGCGGCTGGCCATGGCGACGACCGCGGCGGGGCAGTCGGCGCCGTAGTGCGGCAGCAGTTCGTCGACCACGCGGTCGACGTAGCGGGCGGCGAGGTGCAGGACCAGGAGGGCGCCGCTGCGGCCCAGCGTCGCCAGGTCCTCGCCCTGCGGCATCGGGGTGGCCTGCTGGGCGACCCGGGTGAGGATGACGGTCTGGCCGACCGTCGGGACGGTGAGTTCGCGCTTGAGCGCCGCGGCGGCGGCGGCGAAGGCAGGGACGCCGGGCACCACCTCGTAGGGGATGCCCTCCGCGTCCAGGCGCCGCATCTGCTCGGCGACGGCGGAGAAGACCGACGGATCGCCCGAGTGCAGGCGTGCCACGTCCTCGCCGGCCTCGTGGGCGGTGACGATCTCGGCGACGATCCGGTCCAGGTCCAGGTCGGCCGTGTCGACGAGACGGGCGTCCGGCGGGCATTCGGCGAGGAGTTCGCGGGGGACCAGGGACCCGGCGTACAGGCAGACCCGGCAGGAGGCGAGCGTCCGCGCACCGCGCACGGTGATCAGATCGGCGGCCCCGGGGCCGGCGCCGATGAAGTAGACGGTCATGGTGCTGCTTCTCCCTTGGTTACGGACCCTTGGTGACGGACCACTGCGTGACGGGCATCGCCTGGCGCCAGCCGGTGAAGCCGCCCACCGGCACCGCCTGGGCGACGGCCAGCCGGATCAGCTCGCCGCCGTGCTCGCGGTACCGCTCGGCCAGCAGCGCCTCGGACTCCAGTGTCACGGTGTTCGCCACCAGCCGGCCGCCGGGCGGCAGCGCCTCCCAGCAGGTGTCGAGCAGGCCGGGCACGGTGAGGCCGCCGCCGATGAACACCGCGTCGGGGGCGGGCAGCCCGGCGAGGGCGGCGGGGGCGGGTCCGGTGACGACGGTGAGTGTCGGCACGCCGAGGGCCGCGGCGTTGCGGGCGATCCGGGCGGCCCGCTCAGGGGACCTCTCCACGGCGACCGCCCGGCAGGAGCGGTGCGCCCGCAGCCATTCGACGCCGATCGAGCCGGAGCCGCCGCCGACGTCCCACAGCAGTTCCCCGGGCGCGGGGGCGAGCGCGGCCAGGGTGGCGGCGCGGACGTGGCGCTTGGTGAGCTGGCCGTCGTGCTCGTACGCCGCGTCGGGCAGGCCGGGCGTGAGGCCGAGACGGGGCGCCCCGGCCGACCGTACGCAGTCGAGCGCGACGACGTTGAGGGGGTCGGCGGCCCGGTCCGGCGCCCAGTCGTCCGCCGTCGCCTCCACGATCCGTTCACGGGGTGAGCCGAGCCGTTCCAGGACCCGCAGCCGGCTTCCGCCGTAGCCCTTGTCGCGCAGGAGTCCCGCGATCCGGGCCGGGGTGCCGGCGCCCTCGCTGAGGACGAGCAGCCGGCGGCCGTGGTGGAGGGCCGCGGTCAGCGAGGCGAGCGGCCGGGCGACCAGCGAGACCGTCTCCACCGCCTCCAGGGGCCAGCCGAGACGGGCGCAGGCGTACGAGACCGAGGACGGGTGGGGCAGGACGCGCAGCCGGTCGGCGCCCACCGTCTCGGTGAGCGTGCGGCCGATCCCGTGGAACATCGGGTCCCCGCTCGCGAGGACCGCGATCCGCCGGCCCTCGTGGGCCGCGAGCAGCCCGGGTACGGCGGGACGCAGCGGGGAGGGCCAGGGAACGCGCTCGCCGGGGCAGTCGGCCGCCGGCAGCAGGTCGAGCTGGCGGGGGCCGCCGATGAGGACCTCGGCGGTGCGCAGGGTGCGGCGGGCTTCTCCGGGGAGTCCGTCCCAGCCGTCCGCGCCGATTCCGACGACCGATATCGCAGGTGGGGGAACGGTGCTCACGTCCGCGAACTCTACGGGAGCGCCTCCGGGGGCCCGCTCCGGGGCGCTCGGCCCGGCCGGGTGGGGGACCGGGGGCGCGGCCGGCGACGGGTACACCGACGGCCTGCCGTCCCGGATCGTCCGGGCGGGTCACGGACTCGCGGACGCCGTGTCGGCCCGTCCGGCCCCGCGCGACGGACGAGGAGGCCGTGGTGCCCTTCGAGCACCTCATGGCCGGCTCGGGCCTGGAAGAGGAGCATTCGTTACGGGGGAGAGATCGGGGGCAGGCGGACCCTACGGCGAACCGAACAGAACGGAGGTCGGCGATGACCGGCAGGATCGTGGTGGGCGTGGACGGCTCGGAGCGTTCGATCAGGGCGCTGAAGTGGGCCGCCGCGCAGGCGGCTCTCACCGGGGACGCGCTTCAGGCGGTGATCGGCTGGGAGTACCCGGCGTCCTGGGCGACGCTGATGCCGGGCGTGCCGCCGGAGTTCGACCCCGAACGGCTCGCGAGGCAGATCCTGGACGAGTCCCTGGAGCGCGCCCTCGCCCCGGACGTCACCGCCTCCGTCACCCGCACGGTCGTCGGCGGCAATCCGTCGCAGGCACTGATCGACCAGTCACGCGGCGCGTCGCTGCTGGTCGTCGGTGATCGCGGCCACAGCGGCTTCGCGGCCGCGGTCCTCGGCTCGGTCTCCACGAACGTCTCCCAGCACGCGCCGTGCCCCGTGGTGGTCGTCCGCGGCGAGTAGTCCCCCGGGAGCGCTCCGCGACGGTGGCCGGTGACGGCGGCGCGGGGCGCCCTCACGCGCCGGGGTCCCCGGGCGCCGGCGGTGCCGGGGCGGCGGACAGGACCCCGCGGTGGCCGGCCAGGGCCCGTGCGGTGCCGTCGAGCGGGAAGCGGGCGGCGAGGTATCCGTCCGGGCGGACGAGGAATCCGGTCGGACCGTCGGGGCGGTAGAGCCGGGCGAACTCCCCGGCGGCGTCGCGGTACACGGCGCCCGCGCCTGGTACCGGGCCGCCGTCGCCCGGCCGGGCGTCACCGGCCCCGGTACTCGCGGCCGTCCGCGGCAGAACGGTGACGGTCACCGGAGCGGACCCGTCGGCGTCCGCCGCCTCGGCGGGGGCGGCCCCGTAGCGGATCAGCACATGGCCGGTGCGACCGCGCAGGACGTCCAGCAGGCGCAGCGGGTAGGCGGCGACGGACGCGGTCAGGCCGGTGCAGTCGGGTGCCCGGTCGCCGGGCTGGGGCGCGTCCCGCGGGCCGTGCGGCGGTCCGGCGAGCGGACCGCCGCGGTAGGAGACGAGCAGTTGGGCCTCGCGGAGCATCATGGTCCGCGGATCGTCCGCGTCGGCCGGGACTCCGGCCTCTGTGGCGTGCCGGACGGTCCTCCCGACGACCTCCTCGCCGACCGGACGGCGTTCCGTGTCGTAGCCGGTGAGCAGGGCGGGCCCGGCCTCGCCGCGCAGCACCAGGGCGAGCTTCCAGGCCAGGTTGCAGGCGTCCTGTATGCCGGTGTTCATGCCCTGGGCGCCGGTGGGCGGGTGGATGTGCGCGGCGTCTCCCGCGACGAAGACCCGGTCGTCGCCGTACCGGTCGACGATCCGGTGGCTGATGCGGAAGACGGAGGACCAGCGCAGGTGCGACACGGCGGCCGGCCGGGGAGCCAGTCGGTCGACGACGGCCTGCACGTGGGACAGCTCCGGGCGGCGGGAGCCCTCCATTCCGTGCGCGACGCCGTCGCCCCCGGCGGCCGGGGGGCCGCCCCGCCGGGCGGAGAGTTCGGGCGGGACCAGCATCGACATGCGGTAGCGGCGCGCGCCGCTGCCGCCCGGCAGCGGGATGCAGACCAGCAGGTCGTCCGTGGCGCCGTCGGCTGACCGGTGCAGCGAGCGCAGACCGTAGCCGTCCGGCAGGTCCCAGTCGGTCTCGACGTCGGCGAGCATGAACTCCTCCGGGAAGGCTCCGCCCTCGAAGGACAGGCCGAGCCCCTTGCGGACCGTGCTGTGCGCGCCGTCGCAGCCGACCAGGTACGCGGCCCGGACCTCCTCCTCGGCCCCGTCCGAGGTGCGCAGCCGGGCGGTGACCCCGGTCGCGTCCTGGTCGAACGACAGCAGCTCGGTGCCGCGCTCGATGACCGTGCCCAGGCCCGCGACGTACTCCTCCAGGAGTCGCTCGGTCTCGTACTGCGGCAGCGCGGCGAAGGTGTAGGGCACCTCGGGCGGCAGCACCAGGTCGATCCGGGCCGCCTCGCGGCCGTCGACGTAGAGCAGCTGGCCGCGCAGCGGGACGGCGGCCTCCAGGACGTCGCGGACCAGCCCCATCCGGTCCCAGATCTCCAGCGTCCGGGGCTGGATGCCGACCGCCTTGGCGTAGGGCAGGCGGGCGGGCAGCCGGTCGACGAGCCGGCAGGTCACCCGGTGGCGGCGGAGTTCGGCCGCCGTGCTCAGTCCGACGGGGCCGGCTCCGACGATCAGTACGTCGGGTGCGTCGGTCGCTCGGGTTCGCGCCATGGGTGCCTCCGGGGGTGCCGGTCCCCTGCCGGTGTCGGCCCGCCCGGCTCCGGCAGGGGGACGCCGCCGCACTGGGCGGCGTGCTCGGGCCGGGGGGGTGTGACGGGGCGAGGGCCGCCCGACGGGCTCTCGGTCTCAGGGCGTGCGGCGCACCGGCCGGGCGGGGACGTCCTCGTGGGTGTAGAGGAGGTAGAACGCCGTGATCGTGGTGCACGCCGCCACGATCAGGCCGAGGACCGACGAGGACAGGACGCTCGCGTCGGACAGGCTGAACAGGAAGCCGATGGCGCCGCCCGCGAGCACCCCCCAGGCCGCCGCGTGCGGTTCGCGCGGCAGGACGTGGCCCCAGCGGCGCAGCGCGTACACACCCCCGGCGAGCAGGACCCCGGAGACCACTCCGAGCAGGACCTGACCCCAGGTGATGACGCCACCGGAGCGCTGGACGGCCGCCGTGTAGATGCCGTAGGCGAGGCCCAGGGTGACGGGCAGCCCCAAGCCGTGTGTGCTCAGGTGCCGTCGTGCGGGCACCGCTGCGTGTGCGGCCATGGCGGGAACTCCTTCCCTCGCCCCCTTCACCCTCCAGGGCACACCCGGGCCCCCGGGCACGCAACTGGATCAGCGGGGGTACGCCGCCTGGGACGGGAGTCCGCGCCCACTCGGGTGACGGAGCACGGTGCCGGAATCGGCCCGGCGCCGTGGTGGTGCCTCTCGGAGCCTGTCGGGTGGCCTCTGACCGGGCGGTCGAAGGCCATCCGAAAGGCCCTCAGGGTCTCGTGGCGGCGAGCGCGGCCAGCCTCGCCAGTGCCGCGTCCAGCACCTCCGGCGGCGGGGAGGCCAGACCGATCCGAACCGCGTCGGGGGCCGCCGCCGCGCCCACCGCGAAGGCACTGCCCGGGGTCACGGCCACACCCGCGCGGGCCGCCGCGGCGACGAAGCTCTCCGCCCGCCAGGGGGCGGGGAGGTCCCACCAGCAGGAGTAGGCGTGCGGCGCGGTACGGAGGCCGAACGCCCCGAGGTGACGCCGGACCAGCGCGCCCCGGACCGCCACGTCCGCCCGCTTCGCCGCCTCGACCTCCGCGATCGTGCCGTCACCGGCCCAGCGCGTCGCCGCGGCCAGCGCGAGGCCGCCCGCCGTCCACGCGCCGGAGCGCAGCACCGCCGCCAGCGCCTCCCGCCGGGGCGCGGGGGCCACCAGATAGCCGACCGTGAGTCCGGGCGCGAGCCGCTTGGAGAGGCTGTCGACGAGGATCACCCGCTCCGGGGCGTACGCGGCCAGCGGCGCCGGGGCGCCCGGCTCCAGAAACGCCCAGGTCGTGTCCTCGACCGCGGTCAGTCCCGACTCCCCCAGGACGGTGGCGAGTTCGCCCCTGCGTGCGGTACCCGCCGTGGTCGCGGTGGGGTTGTGCAGCGTCGGCTGGAGGTACACGCCGGAGAGCGGGGTCGCCCGGTGCGCGGCGGCCAGCGCGTCGGGGCGCATCCCCTCGCCGTCGGTGGCGATCGGCGTCAGCCGCACGCCGAGCCGCTCCACCACCGCCTTGACCAGCGGATACGTCAGTTCCTCGACCCCCAGGCGGCCTCCGGCCGGGACGAGGTGGGAGACCGCTGCGGCGATGCCCTGACGGCTGTTGCCCGCGAAGAGCACACCGTCGGGGTCCGGCGTCCAGTCCGCGCGCGCGAGCAGACCGGCCGCGGCCTCCCGCGCCGGGGCCGTGCCGCGCGCCGCCGCGGGAAGCCCGGTCGCCTCACCGAGGACGTCGGCCCGCGCGAGCGCCGCCAGCGCCCGCCCCATCAGCTCCGACTGGCCTTCCACCACCGGATAGTTGAGCTGGAGGTCGACCGGCGCCACTCCGGTCGGCTCGGCGAGCGCGAACCCCGGCAGCGGGGGAGCGGCCCGGACGAAGGTGCCCCGCCCGACCTCCCCGACGACCAGGCCCCGGCGGGCCAGCTCGCCGTACACCCGGATCGCCGTGGAGCCGGCGATCCGGTGCCGGCGGGCGAAGACCCGCTGCGGGGGCAGCCGGTCGCCGGGCCGCAGCCGCCCGTCGGCGATCCGTGCCGCCACCCGGTCGGCGATCCCGCGGTAGTCCTCCACCGTCATTCCCCCACTCACGCCGATTGCACCGAGAGCAAAGATCTTATTGCACCGACCGGCTGGGCCTGCCTAGCCTCTGACCATGCCTTCCGCACAGATCGACGGACTCACCATCGGCTACGAGGACCAGGGCACGGGCCCCGCGCTCGTCCTCGTCCACGGCCACCCTTTCGACCGCACCATGTGGCACCCGCAGGTCGACCGCTTCTCCGCCACGCACCGGGTGGTCGCCCCGGACCTCCGTGGCTACGGGGAGACCACCGTGGTCCCCGGCGCCACCGCGCTGTCCGTCTTCGCGCGGGACCTCGCCGCGCTCCTCGACCACCTGAGGATCGGGGAGTTCGTCCTCGCCGGGCTCTCCATGGGCGGCCAGATCGCCATGGAGTGCTACCGCCTCTTCCCAGGGCGCGTACGCGGGCTCGTGCTCGTCGACACCTTCGCCGCCGCCGAGACCGAGGAGGGGAGGGCCGGCCGCAACGCCCAGGCCGACCGGCTGCTCGCCGAAGGCATGCGCGGGTACGCCGACGAGGTCATGGACCGGATGGTCGCCCCGTACAACACCCACGCGGCGCCGCACGTCCACCGCATGATGTGCGCGACCGACCCGGCCGGCGCGGCGGCGGCCCTGCGCGGCCGGGCCGAACGCCCCGACTACCGCGCACTGCTCACCACCGTGTCCGTGCCCGCCCTGGTGGTCGTGGGCCGCGACGACACCTACACGCCGGTACGGGACGCGGAGGCCATGCACACGGCGCTGCCGCACTCCACGCTCGTGGTGGTCGAGCGGGCGGCGCACCTGCCGAACCTGGAGCGGCCCGAGGAGTTCGACTCGGCCCTGACGGCCTTCCTCGCCGCCCTCGCCCCGCCGGAGCGCTGACCCGGGGCCCGCCCTTCCCAGGGCCGTTCACCCGTTCGCTTCCGCCGGGAGGCCGCCCGCGGACCCGCGGGCCGACGATGAGGCCATGAGCCAGAACACCGCACCCCGCACCCCGGGCCCCGAAGCCGGCACGACCTGGGCCTCCGGCGGCACGCTCTTCGCCGGTGTCCTGATGCTGGTCGCCGGTATCGCGGACATCCTCCAGGGCATCGCCGAACTCGCCGACAACGACGTGTACGCCCGCGTCGGCAACTACGTCTTCAAGTTCGACCTGACCGGCTGGGGCTGGATCCACCTCATCCTCGGCATCGTCCTCGCCGTCGCCGGCTTCGGCATCCTCGTGGACACCGAGTGGGGCCGGATCGCCGGTATCGCGCTGGCGTCCCTCAACGCCCTCGCCCAGTTCATGTTCCTGCCCTACCAACCGTGGTGGGCGCTGTTCTCCATCGCCATCTCCGTCTTCGTGATCTGGGCCCTGGCCACGGACGGCCCCCGCGTCGACGACAAGACGGCCTGAGGCGGCACCGATGGGACGACCGACGCGACGCGTACGACTCCGGGCGGCGGGCACGCTGGCCGCCGCCGCCCTCCTGACGGCCACCGTCGCAGGATGCGACGAGGCCACGGACGCGGCCGGCGACATCGTCGCCTCCGCGACCTCGGCGGTGGCCTCCGCCGCCCAGGAGAAGATGAACGAGGTCAAGGACGGGGTGAACGCCACCGGCGACGTCGAGGCCGGAGCCACGGACACCGACGGCGACCGGACCGTCTCCGAGATCACCGCGACCAACTCCACCGACAAGGAAGCGGACTACACGATCCTGGTCGACTTCCGTGACGACGAGGGGAATCTGCTCGACGCGGTCGTCCTGAACATCGACGGCGTCCAGCCGGGCGCCTCGAAGACCGGGACGGCACGCTCCAACCGGACGCTGTCGGGCAGCACGAAGGCCGAGATCGGGCAGGCGCTGCGGCACTGACCGCGTGCCGGCCCTCGCCCTCGACCTGCACGCGGAGCCCCGATCGGCCACGCTGGATGACATGGACGCCATGTACGACGATGCGCAGATCCTCGAGAACATCGGCTCCCTCGTAGAGGAGGAGCGCTCCCTGCGGCAGCGGGTGGGCGGGCTCCTCGACGAGGAGCGGTCCCGGCTGGCCGAGCTGGAGATTCGGCTGGACCAGTGCTGGGACCTCCTGCGCCAGCGGCGCGCGAAGACGGAGTTCGGCGAGGACCCGGACACGGCGGCCGTCCGGCCGGCGGCGGAGGTCGAGGGCTACCGCAACTGACGCCGCCGGCCCGACGGCCGTGACCGGGCCCCGCGGGCGGGAGGCACATGGCAGGACCCTCACGGCTCGCGCCGCCACCGTGGCTCACCGCGGGTCTGCGGCCGGAGCCGGCGCCGGTCCCCTGGGCCGCCGTGGCCCGCGCCTCGATCGCCCTCGCCGCGCCGCTCGCCGTGGGTTTCGCCCTGGACGAACCGGTCTCCGCTGCCCTGGTCTCCATGGGCGCCCTCTCCGGGGTGATCGGCGACACCGCCGACGCGTACCGGATGCGCTTCTACAACATCGCCGTCCCCCAGCTCTTCGGCGCCCTGGGCGTCACCCTCGGCTCCCTGGTGTACGGCAGGGGCTGGCTCGCGGTCGCGGTGCTCACCCTCGTCGCGCTCGTCTCCGGGATGATCTCCTCGATCGGCTCCGTGGCCTCCGTCTCCGGCCTGCTGCTCCTCCTGAACGCGGTCGTCGGCGCCGGACTGCCGCTGCCCGCGCCCTGGTGGAAGGCGCCCGTCCTGCTCGGCCTCGGCGGCGCCGTCGTCCTCGCCCTGACGCTGCTCGGCTGGCCGCTGCGTGGTGGCGTCCCCGAACGCACGGCGGTCGCCGGCACCTACCGCGCCGTCGCCGCGCTGTTCGACGCCGCGGGCTCCGACGCCTACGACGCGCGCCGCCGGGCCGTCACCACCTCCCTCGACCGGTCCTACGACCTCGTCCTCGCCCGCCGCACCCGCCGGCACGGCCGCACCCCCGCCCTGGTGCGCCTGCTCGCCCAGCTCAACGCGGTGATCCCGCTGGTGGAGGCCGCGCCGGCCGCGCATCTCGCGGCGGGGCGCCTGCACCGCCCGGTGCCGCCGGAGATCCCCACGGCCGTGCGCGACCTGGCCGCCGCCGTCGAGGAGGGCCGCACCGGCGCACCGGCCCTCCGGCTGCCCGAGGCCGCCCGGCCCTCCGAGAGGGCCGTCGACCAGGCCCTGCGCTACGCGGCGACCGTCGTCCACCATGCGGAACCCGATCCGTACAACGTGGACGACCGGCTCGGGCGGCCCGCCGTCCTCCGGGTTCGGGTGCGCCGCACGGCCCGCGCCGTCATGATGTCCGAGCCCTCCTGGCGGTACGGACTGCGCCTCGCCCTCTGCATCGGCCTCGCCCAGGCCCTCGTCTCGCTGATCACCGTGCCCCGCTCGTACTGGGTGGCGCTCACCGTCACCTTCGTGATGAAGCCGGACTTCGGCTCCGTCTTCTCCCGCGCCGTGCTCCGCGCGTTCGGCACCGCGGCCGGGCTGGTCGTGGCCGCGCTGCTGCTGGCGGAGGTGCCGCGCGGCTGGTGGGACGTGCCGGTGATGCTGGTGCTCGGCGCGCTGATCCCGGCCTTCTCCGCCAAGGGCTACGCCTTCCAGACCGCGGCGATCACCCCGGTCATCCTGCTTCTGTCCGACCTGCTCAACAAGCAGGGCTTCGGACTGGTCCTGCCCCGGCTCTACGACTCCCTCCTCGGCTGCGCCATCGCGCTGATCGCCGGATACCTGCTCTGGCCGGAGTCCTGGCACGCCCGGATCGGCGACCGGCTCGCCGACGCGGTCGCCGACACGGCCCACTACGTGGCCCGCGCGTTCGGCCCCGAGACCGATGGCGGTCAGGCCGTCCGGGTGCGGGCCCGGCGGGCGCTGTACCGGGACCTCTCGGCGGTCCGTTCCGAATTCCAGCGGGCTCTGACCGAGCCGCCGCCGACCGGCGCCCTCGCCGCCGCCTGGTGGCCGCTGGTCGTCGCCGTGGAGCGGATCGTGGACGCGACGACCGCCGCCCGGGTCCGCGTCGACCACGGCGCGCCGCCCCCCGATCCGAGCGAGGTCGTCTCCGTCGAGAGGCAGTTGAGCGAACTCGCGGACGGACTGCGCAGCAGCGCCGTCCTGGTGGGGGTGCGCGCCGAACTGCTCGGGGACGACGAGGGGGTGCTGGCGCCGCTGCGCCAGGAGGTCCGGGCGGCCCGGGCCATCGCCTCCCCCCACGCGGAAAAGGCCTGAACCCGCCGTCCGGGATGGCCGGATGCACTTACCCGCGGTCACCCAGCGGAACTCTCCCCGCCGCCGTCAACGGATTCCACGGGGCCGACTACGATGCGCTCGATTCACCTTGATCCGCGCTCGCCGGGGTGACCGTCCGACCCGGTGACAGGGTCATGTCGTCCTGCATCACCTCCCGTGCCACCCAAGGACATCCGCCATGCGCACCACCACCGGCAGAGGGCTCCAGCCCAATGTTCTCGGGACGTTCGACACCATCGTCATGGCGGTCGCGGGCAGTGCCCCCGCCTACTCCCTGGCCGCCACCACCGCCGTGCTTTTCGCCGCGGTCGGCCTGGCCGGTCCCGCCGCGCTGCTCTACTGCGCGATACCGATGTTCGGCATCGTCCTCGCCTACGCCCGGCTGGGCCGGATCGACGTCAACGCGGGAGCCGGCTACTCCTGGGTCGGCCGCACCCTGCACCCGTTCCTGGGCTTCCTCTCCGGCTGGGCCCTGGTGGTCGCCACGACCGTCTTCATGGTGGCCGGGGCGTTGCCCGCCGGCGCGCTGACACTCTCGCTCTTCGACGCCGGCCTGACCGGGAACACCCCGCTGGCCTCCGCCGTCGGCGCCGGCTGGTTCCTGCTCATGCTGCTGGTCGTGCTCGGGGGCGCCAGGCTGACCGTCCGGGCACAACTCTTCCTGTCGGCCGTCGAGATGCTGATCCTCGTCGTCTTCATCCTGGCCGCTCTGGCGCACCGCGGGCACGCCACCGCCTTCGACTGGTCCTGGTTCGGCCTCGGACACTTCGACGGTCCGGCCGGCTTCGCCTCCGGGGCGCTGATCGCCGCGTACTACTACTGGGGCTGGGACGTGACCAGCAACCTCAGCGAGGAGACCCGCGACAGCCGGCGGACGGCGGGGCTCGCCGCGCTGGTCGGCCTCGGCGTGGTATTCCTGCTGTTCGAGGCGTTCACCATCGCCGTCAACGTCCTGCTGAGCGCCGAACGGATCGAGGCCGGCGGCGCGGGTGTCCTGGCCGTCCTCGGCCAGGAGATATGGCCGGGCGTCGGCGGCAAGCTGCTGATCATGGCCGTTCTGCTGTCCACGGTCGCCACCCTGGAGACCACCCTCATCCAGGTCACCCGCTCGCTGTTCGCGATGGGCCGGGACCGGACGCTTCCGGCCGCGCTCGGGACGGTGCACCGCCGGTGGAACACGCCGTGGGTCGCGATCGTCGCGGTGGGCGCCGCCGCCCTGGTGCTGTTCGGCGCGGCGGCGGTCGCCGGATCGGTGGAGGAGATCCTCGGCGACGCGGTCGCCGCGATCGGCCTCCAGATCGCCTTCTACTACGGACTCGCGGGCCTCGCCGCCGTCGTGGCGTACCGCGGGCTGCTGCTCGGCTCGGTGTGGAGTTTCCTCATCGGCGGGGTCTGGCCGCTGCTCGGTTCGGCGTTCATGTTCTGGGCGTTCGCCGAGTCGCTCGGCGAACTGTCCGCCACCGCGCTGACCATCGGCCTCGGCGGCTTGCTGGCCGGACTGATCCCGATGACCGTGTACTGGCGCAACGGCAGCGCGTACTACCGCCCCGTCCGGCTCGACGCGGCCAAAGCGCTCGCCGCGGCAGGGCCGTTCACGCCCAGCACCCGGGGCGAGCGGCGGGCGGACGAGACGCTCGCCACCGACTTCTGACCCGCCGCCCGCGCACCCGCCGAGCCGACACCCCCACCAACCAGCACACCGACCCCCGACGACCATCCGCCCCCGCACACCGACCATCCCGCCACCGGCCCGGGACGGCCCCGCCACCCCCGTACGCACCGGCCCGGCCGTATCCGCACCTGAACCGCACCCGCACCCCACCCGTACCGCACTGGACCACACTGGACCGCATCGCCACCGGCCGCGCAGCGCCGCCGCCGCCGTCCTTCGGGCAGCTCCGCCGCCCCGCCCGAAGCTACCGAGGGAGGAAGACCGATGGCCGCACGCCGCCGCCCGTCCCGCCCGTCCCGTTTCACCCCCGACTTCGACCCGGACCTCGGAGACCGTGCCCTCACCGACGCCCGGCACGACATCGTCATCGGCCGCTGGCAGGGAGTGCGGGACCTCCTGCGGGCCACCGGCGACGACTGGGTGCGGCGCACCCACCGGCTGCGCCTGCTCGCGCACGCCGCCGCCGGCAGTTCCACGGCCGAGGCATGGCGGGCCGCCGAACCGGACAACCCGGACTCGGCCGTACTGATGGCGGCCACCGAGGTCGTCCGCGTCTTCGACACGGCCATCGCCGCCGGCCGTGGCACGCAGATGGACCGCGCGCGGCTGGACTCGATCGTCGACGCCTGTCTCGGCGCGGCGGAGGCGGCGCCCGCCGACCCGATGCCCTGGGTGGCGCTGCTCTCCGTCGCCCGGCTCTACGAAGGCGGCGTCCGGCGCCGCGAACTGCGCGGCTGGTTCGACGAGTTGCGGCGGCGCGACCCGTACAGCACCGAGGGGCACGCACAGGTCCTGCGCTACTGGTCGGCCCGCTGGCACGGCACACACGGCTCGATGTACGACTTCGCCCGCGACGCGGCGGGCGTGGCCCCGCCGGGCTCGCCGCTGCCGGTGCTGGTGCAGCTCGCCCGGGTGGAGGAGTACCGCTACATAGCCGACGGCGCCCTCGGCCGGGGCCCGGTGCGCGGCTTCGACCAGCACTGGAAGCACGAGCTCGCGGTGACCGAACTGCGCCGGACCTACCAGCGCTGGATCGGCGGCCGGGAAACGGGACGACCGGTGCTTCCCTCCGAGGTCACCGACCTCAACTACCTGGCGCACGCCGCGTGCTACGCGGGCCAGACGGACGTGGCACGCGACGTACTGGGCATGCTCGGCGCCCGCGCGTCCTGGGTTCCGTGGGTGTACACCGGGGACCCGGCCGAGCAGTTCGTCCGCTTCCACGAGGGGCTGGGGGTGGTGTGAGGAGCGCCCCCCGCGCCCCTCACACCACCTGGCACCGGGATCAGACGCCGATGTCGCCGCCGTCCTTGCGCCACACCGCGACGACCGCCGGGCGGACGATCCGGCCCGGACCGTCCGGCCAGACGGACGCGGGCTGCTCGACGGACGCGCCGTCGACCTCGCCCGGGTGCTGGACGGCGACCAGGACGCGACGGTCCTGGATGATCGGACCGCAGGTCTCGGCGCCGGCCGGGACGGTGAGGAACTGCTTGAGCTCACCGCGCCGCTCACCCTGGGTCGCGACGCCGAACAGGCCGTCGTGCGAACCGAGCTGGTTGCCGTCGGTGGAGATCCACAGGTTGCCGTGCGGGTCGAAGGCCACGTTGTCCGGGCAGGAGATGGGCGAGACCTTCTCCTTGGGGAAGCCGGCGAAGTACGTGGCCGGGTCGTCCGGGTCGCCGGCGACCAGGAACAGGCGCCAGGCGAAGCCGTCGCTCGCCGGGTCGTCCCAGTGCTCGGCCAGTTCCAGGATCTGTCCGTGCTTGTTGAGGTTGCGCGGGTTGGCCTCGTCGGCGGCGGGGTAACCCGCCTTGCCGCGGTTGGAGTTGTTGGTGAGCGCGACGTAGACACGGCCGCTGCGCGGGGACGGCTCGACGTCCTCGGGACGGTCCATCTTGGTGGCGCCGACCTTGTCACCGGCGAGGCGGGTGAAGACGTACACCTCCTCGGCGCTCATGCCGGGCACGTGGGAGACGTCACCGGTGGCCAGCGGGATCCACACGCCGGAGCCGTCGAACTCGCCGTCGGCCGGCAGCTTCCCGGAACCGTCGATCTCGCCGGGCGAGTCGCCGGTGAGCTTCGCGACGTACAGGGTGCCCTCGTCGAGCAGCGTGAGGTTGTGCTCGCGGGCCGCCCGCGAGCCGCCCTTCTTCATCCGCTTCGAGGAGACGAACTTGTAGAGGTAGTCGAAGCGCTCGTCGTCGCCCATGTAGACGACCGGGCGGCCGTCGGCGGTCAGACGCGGCTGCGCGGCCTCGTGCTTGAAACGGCCGAGCGCGGTGCGCTTGCGGGGCGTGGAGTGGGGGGAGTACGGGTCGAGCTCGACCACCCAGCCGAAGCGGTGCACCTCGTTGGGCTCCTGCCTCAGGTCGAAACGCTTGTCGAACCGCTCCCACTTGCGCTCGGTGGCACCGGTGCCGACGCCGTACCGCTTGTCGGTGGCGCTCGACCCGTTGGCGAAGTACTGGTTGAAGTTCTCCTCGCCGTGCAGGGTCGTGCCCCACGGGGTGGTACCGCCGGCGCAGTTGTTGAGCGTGCCCAGGACCGTGCGGCCGGAGCGGTCGGCGGAGGTCCGCAGCAGCGGGGAACCGGCGGCGGGTCCGGTGAGGCGGAACTCGCTGGTGGCCGTGAGACGGCGGTTGAGGTGGTGCCGGGTGACCGGGCCGAGCCGGCCGGAGCGGCGTTCCTCCTGGACCACGACGACGGAAAGCCCGTGGGCCGCCCAGGCGATCTCGACCTGCTCGCGGATCGGGTTCTGCGGGTCGTAGCCGCGGAACATCAGGTTCTCGTCGGTGTACTCGTGGTTGGCGACCAGGACCTGACGGCCGTGCTCACCGCGCAGCGGGAGCAGCGAGAGGAAGTCGTTGTTGTAGCCGAACTGGCCGGCCTGCGCCGCGGCCGTCTGCCGGTCGGCGTCGAAGGCAGGGGCGCCGCGGAGGATCGGCTCACCCCATCGGATGACGACGTTCTGCGCGTAACCGGACGGGACGGTGACCTGGTCGTCCCGGTTGGGCGCGACCGCCTCGAAGCGGAGGCCGCGGGCACCGTCCGGACGGCCGGGGCGGTGCGGACGGGCTTCGGCGACCGGCGCGTTCCCGAAGGCGACGCCCGTCCCGGCCGCGGTGGCCACCGTCACGACGGCGGCGGCGCGCATCATCGAACGCCGGGAGAGCGCACCGGCTATGACGTCGCCGACGTACGCGTTGTCGCTGGTGTTGGGCACCTCGTGGAAGCAGGCGTCACCGCAGCGGTACCGGCAGGTGAGGGCGGAACGGCCGCCTCCGTGCGAGTGGGTGCCGAGCAGCGGCAGCAGTTTGCGCACTTCGTCCTCCTCCGGCGCACACCGCGCCGACACTGTGTCGGGAATCCATCCGGCGGTGACGCTATGTGCGCACCCCTGCACTACGGCGGCGCGGGAATGAACGCGGGATGAATCCGGAGCGACCGGGGACGACAACGAGAGGCGGGGCGCCGTGGGTGGCGCCGAACAGACCGCTAACCTTACGTATCCGCCCTGGCCAGGGATGAAACTCCCGAAGCGCCCAGTACGGACATACACGCACCCAACTCATGCGAAGGGGTTCGCCCATGGGCATTCGGAGCTTGCTGCGCAAAGTGTTCGGACGCGACAGTGCCGAGCAGAACGAAACCCCGGCAACCTCCGTCCCGCCCCAGACGGAACGCGTGGCACCGCCCGCGGCGGAGGTCGCGGAACCGGTCGAGGCACGGGACGAGGCGAAGCGGGAGGCCGCCGCCTCCGACGTGACGCTGCCGTCCCCGAAGGGCGCGGACACCACCTCGGAGCGCGGCGTCTCGGACCTGGTGGCGGCGGCCTTCGACAACCCGCAGATCCCCCAGGCCCGTGCCGCGGAAGCGGAAGCGGAAGCGGAGGCGGAAGCGGAAGCGAAGCCGCAGGCGGAGGCCGGCGCCGTGGCGGCGGAGACCCCGGAGCCGGAAGCCCCGCAGGCGGACACCACGGAGGCCGAGGCCGAAACCCTCGGGACGAAGACGGAGGCGACGGCGGAGGCGACGGCGGAGGTCCCCGAGCCTCGGGCGGCCGACCGCGACGAGCCGGCCGGGACACCGGAGGCGGAGTCCGGTGCGCCCGCCGACGGGCCGGCCGGGCTTCCGGAGAAGGCTGTCGCCGACGAGGCGACCGAGCCCGAGGTCACCGAGCCCGTCGAGTCCGGCACCCCCGAGCCCGAGCCCGAGGTGTCCGCACCCGCCCCGAAGGCGGCGGCCACGGAATCCGAGGTCACGAAGCCCGAGATCACCGAGCCCGTCGAGTCCGCCACCCCCGAGCCCGAGCCCGAGGTGTCCGCACCCGCCCCGAAGGCGGCGGCCACGGAATCCGAGGTCACGAAGCCCGAGGTCACCGAGCCCGTCGAGTCCGCCACCCCCGAGCCCGAGCCCGAGGTGTCCGCACCCGCCCCGAAGGCGGACGTGACGGTCGAGGCCGCCGGGGACGAGACGGCGGACACGACCGCCGAGCCGGCCCCCGCCGCCCCCGACGCCGAGGAGGCTTCGGCCGCCCCCGCCGGCAGCCCCGCCCTCTCCCTCGCCGAGGTCAAGGCCGTGGCACCGCATCTCGCCGACGCCTACAGGGCCGCCGGCACCGTGCTCAGGAAGCAGGGGCTGAGCGGGGCACGGGCCGCCGTGTACCTCGTGGTCGACCGGTCCGGATCGATGCGCGGCTACTTCAAGGACGGTTCCGTCCAGCGCCTCGCCGAGCAGACCGTGGCGCTCGCCGCGCACCTCGACGCCGAGGCCGCCGTCACCGCCGTCTTCTTCTCCACCGACGTCGACGGCACCGCCGAGCTCACCCCGGCCACTCTCGACGAGAACCGCATCGACACGATCAACGCGGGTCTCGGCCGGCTGGGCCGCACCAACTACCACCGCGCGGTAGAGGAGGTCCTCGCCCACCACGAGAAGACCGACCCGGCCCGGCCCGCGTTCGTCGTCTTCCAGACGGACGGAGCGCCGGAGTCGAAGACCGCCGCCGCCCAGGCCCTCGCCGCGGCGGCGGAGCGCCCGGTCCACTGGCGGTTCGTGGCCTGGGGCGACGAGGAGAACAAGGCGTTCGACTTCCTCCGCAGGCTCGACGCCCCGCACACCGGCCACTTCCTGGCCGGCCCGGCGCCCCGCGAGACGGCGCATCCCGCCTTCTATCGCGGGCTGCTCTCCGGTTGGGAGGGCGCGGGCTCCCGCTAGGGCGTCCGGGCGGTTGCCCGGTCCTCCGCGGCGGTGGTGACGGTGACCGGCGGGGTCGCCGTCACCACCGGGGCCGCCCGCGCCCGGCGCGCGTGTCCTCTTCCTCGCTGCGGCGCGTGGGGGCTTTCCACGTCCGGGGACGTCTCGCGGACCTCTCCGTGCTCCCACGGCCGCTTAACGATGTGAGTGGATCTTGCTCAGGCCGTTAGGATTTCGACCATGGCGGCCACTGGATCCGAGAAGCAGGGGGCGAAGGCGTTCTACGTCTCGACCCCCATCTACTACGTCAACGACGCTCCTCACCTGGGCCACGCCTACACGACCGTCGCAGGCGACGTGCTCACGCGCTGGCACCGTCAGCGCGGCGAGAAGGTGTGGTACCTCACCGGCACGGACGAGCACGGTCAGAAGATCATGCGCACCGCGGAGGCGAACGGCGTCACCCCGCAGGAGTGGTGCGACAAGCTCGTCCAGGAGGCGTGGAAGCCTCTCTGGGAGCACCTGAACATCGCGAACGACGACTTCATCCGGACCACGGAGAAGCGTCACACCGACCGCGTGCGGGAGTTCGTGCAGGACCTGCACGACAAGGGCGAGATCTACAAGGGCGGGTACGAGGGCCCTTACTGCGTGGGCTGTGAGGAGTTCAAGCTCCCGGGCGACCTCATCGAGGCCGAGGACGGCACGAAGCTGTGTCCGGTCCACAAGAAGCCGGTGGAGATCCTCAAGGAGGAGAACTACTTCTTCAAGCTGAGCGCGTACGGCCCGCGGCTGGTCGAGTTCTACGAGGCGAACCCGGACTTCATCCAGCCGGAGTCGGCCCGCAACGAGGTCCTGAACTTCGTCAAGCAGGGCCTGCAGGACCTCTCGATCTCGCGCTCCACCTTCGACTGGGGCGTCCCGGTGCCGTGGGACGAGAAGCACGTGATCTACGTGTGGATCGACGCGCTCCTGAACTACGCGACGGCCGTCGGCTACGGCGCCGACCAGGCGAAGTTCGAGGAGACCTTCCCGGCGAACGTCCATCTGATCGGCAAGGACATCCTCCGCTTCCACGCGGTGATCTGGCCGGCGATGCTGATGGCGCAGGGCCTGCCGGTACCGGGCAGGGTGGCGGCCAACGGCTGGCTGATGGTCGGCGGCGAGAAGATGTCGAAGTCGAACCTGACCGGCATCAAGCCGCAGGACCTGACCTCGCACTTCGGCGTCGACGCCTACCGCTGGTACTTCCTGCGGGCGATCGCGTTCGGTCAGGACGGTTCCTTCTCCTGGGAGGACTTCACCGCCCGCTACACCTCCGAACTCGCCAACGACTACGGCAACCTCGCCTCGCGGGTGGCCGCCATGGTCGGCAAGTACTTCGGCGGCGAGCTGCCGGCCTCGGCGACCGACGGCGACGCGGAGAAGGCGATCCACGAGGGCCTGGCCAAGGCCGTCGCGACGGCCGACCGCAAGATCGGCGAGGAACTGGACTTCCAGTCCGGCATCCTGGCGATCTTCGACTTCGTGAAGCAGGTCAACGGCTACATCACGGAGCAGGAGCCGTGGAAGGTGGCCAAGGACGAGTCGGAGGAGGGCCGGGCGCGCCTGGCGACGATCCTCTACACGGCCGCCGAGTCCCTCCGCGCGGTCGCGGTCCTGCTCAACCCGATCATGCCCGAGACCTCGCAGGCCCTCTGGGACTCCCTGGGCGCGGAGGCGGCCCTGGGCGCCCTCGCGGCCCAGCCGGTCCAGTCGTCCGGTGCGTGGGGGCAGCTCCCGGCGGGCGCGACGGTGACGAAGGGCGCGGTGCTCTTCCCCCGCCTGGAGGACCCGAAGAAGGAGCAGTGAGCTCCGGTGGCGGTGGGGGCCCGGCCGGGCCCCCACCGCCACCGCTCCGTGCGTCGGCCGGTGCCTCCCCGCTCAGAGGAACAGCGGAACGAGTGACACCAGCAGGCCGACCACTCCCAGTGCCAGCCCCGCCGACTCCCACGGACGGTCCCGGACGATCTGTCCCAGGGTGCGGCGCAGCGGAGCGGGGACGCTGAGCGGAAGACCGGTCAGACCGCCCGGCAGAGTGGCGTCCAGACGTTCCAGGGCGGTGACGTTGAGGCTCGCACGCCCGACACGGAAGTCCGGGTCGAGCAGCTCGTCCTGGGCCACCCAGTGCGCGCCTGGCCCCAGCAGCAGACGCTCAGCGTCGGTGGTGAGCTGGAAGAACGCGACGCGGTACGCACTGACGACACCGAAGGTGCGGGAGGGCTGGACGGCCTCGACCGTGCCCAGTTCGGTGAGGACGTCCCGGTCGCCGTCGTGGCGGTAGCCCGCCAGTTCCTCCTCGAGTTCCCGGACGGCCGCCGCGCGGTGGTCCGCGTCCGAGGCACGCACGTGTCCGCCGGGCAGCTGGTACTGACGGGCCCGTTCGTCGTACTGGAGGAGGTAGCGGGCCTGCCCGCCGGCGCCCCGGTGCCGGGCTTTGACCACGATCTGGACGACGTCCACCTCCCGCAGCGGCACGGCGTCGGCGTCCAGGGCCAGACGGCGGCTCTCCGTCAGCAGGAGGAACTGCGGTCCGGCCAGCACCTGACGGTCGGTGTACGGTCCGGGCTCGGTGCCGGCGCGCTCCCAGTTGTCGAGGATCGCGTGTCCCGCGCGCAGGTAGGCGGCCAGCCCGCGCAGGAAGTAGGCGGCGGCCGGACTGATCACCGCCACGGCGGGGGTGCCGTCGGGCGTGGTCTCCTCCTTCAACACGCCGAAGGCACCCACCAGCGCGAGCATGACGGGGACCGTGGCCGCCGCGTCCGGGGGTGTCAGCCCGGCGCGCCGTCCCAGTTCCTCCGCCGTGGCGGGAGTCCCCTGCTGGGCCGCGAGGCATTCCAGCAGCTCAGCCGCGTGCGCCCGCGCCGCTTCGCCCATCACGCCTCCCCCTCGTGGCCCGCCGAGGTGTCCGGGCGGCGCAGGAAGTGCACGTCGGGGCGCAACTCGACGACCTCCCAGCCGTGGTCCGCGGCGAGTGCCGGCAGGCGTCGCCGGGCGGTGATCTTCCGATAGGTCTCGGTTCCCCAACGGGTGCTCAGGGCGGAGCCGATCATGTTCAGCGTCGTCTCTCTTCCCTGTCCGGACAGCTCCGCGACGATCTCGGCGAGGGCGGCACCGACGTCCGGGCCGAGATCCTGCTCTGCGTCGCCGACGGCTTCCCTCGGGGCCGGGGCGGAGGCGGTGGCGGTGGCGGTGGCGGTGGCGGTGGCGGTGGCCGGAGCCTCCTCCCTCCGGTCCGGTTCGGCGGCCCCCACCCGCCGTACCCTTTCGTGACCGGGCCGTTCGGCCACCACCTCCCAGCCGGGCTGTCGCTCGATCCAGCGTTTCAGCGAGGACCCCACCGTGCTGCCGTAGTCCGTGGCCAGGCTCCGGCGCAGGGTGTTGCCCAGCATGGCCAGCGTCGGCTCCACACCCGCGGCCTCGATCGTGTGGACGGCCTCCGCGAGAATCCCGCCGCTCACACGTCTCACCACCTCCGGATGGGGCGGCCTGCCCACCAGCTCCCAGCCCGGCTCCTTCAGGATCCGTGCCCGCAGCGACTTGCCCCGCTCCCGGCCGACCACCCGAGTGAAGTCCGTTCCGAGGGAGGCCCGCAGTGCCTTCATCACCTCGCGGAACGACGGGTCGGCCGCACCGGGGCGGTTCCGCAGCCCGTCGACCGCCGCGGCCAGCGCTTCGCCGAACCGAGGCAGCGGAGTCCCGGAACGCCGCGCGGCCGACCGGTCGGCCTGGGCGGGCAGCGCGACCCGCCCGAACACCGCCGTGGTCGCCAGCATCAGGACGGCCCCTTCGCCGCCGCCACCTCGTCGCAGCCAGTCCAGCCCGTTCCACAGCTTCGAGAGGTCGCTGATCCCCAGCCGCTCCGCCAGCGGCAGGCATCCGGCGAACCGGTACTCCAGCCAGTCGGTCATCTCGGCCTCGGTGACCCGGGCCGCGTCCCCGCCCAGGCGGTTCTCCAGTTCGTCCCGCAGGTCGCTCTCGACCCGGTCCCTCAGCGCGTCCTCGGCGACCAGCTCGCCGCCGACCATGGTCGAGGTCAGCGGCAGCAGCTCGGCCTCGCGAGCCACACCGCCGCCCCGCTGGTCGAGCTCCCGTTCCATCCACAGGAGCTGTCCGCGCAGCGGGACGGCCTCGGGCGGTTCCACGACGTCCTCGATGCTCAGGTTCGCCATCGAGCCGTCCCCGCACATCACGAGCACGCTGCGCTTCGCCTCGTACACCTGGATGGCCCGCCCCAGCACCTTGCGTCCCGGCTGGGCCGACGTGCGTTTCGCCCCGGCCCTCCCCGGGCGCGGCGCGCCGTTCCGTCGTCCGTTGGCGTCGACGAGGCGGATCTCGGGGTCGTCGCCGCCGCCGATGTAGAGCACCTGGTCCGAGCGTTCCAGCAGGGCCTCGATGTCGGCGCCGTCGTACCGGTAGCGCGCCTTGACGCGTGCGGTCAGTGCGGACAGCCGGGGCGTCTGGTCCACCTGCTGCCAGGACCGCAGCAACGCGAGACAGAAGGCCAGCTTCTGGTCGTCCCGGATGCGTGCGGCCCGGTCGGCGAGCACGGCGACCGGTGTCTCGTCGGCCGCGTCGACGGCCGGCTCCTCGCCCTTCGGGACGGCCGGCGGCGCGATCCCGTCCCGCGCCGAGACCGCGGAGTCGAGGTGTCCGGGGCGCACTTGCCAGGCCCGCAGACCGTCGGCGCTCATGCCGAGGTAGAAGTTGACGCGGGTGTTCTCGTCGCTGTCCGACAGGAAGTCGTCCCGGCTGGGCACGAAGAACGCCGTGACGGCACCGTCGAGTTTGATCTTGCCGGCCCATGGGCTGTGCATCACGTCGATCAGACCGTTGACCCGCTGGAGGGGTTCGGTGTTCTTCCAGAACATCCGCTTGCGGTCCCATTCGCCGAGGTCGCCGTCCGCGATCACCGGGTACCACTGTGGCCCCTTGGCGAGCCAGAGATACGAGCGCTGGGACCGGCCGAACACCAGCTCACGGCTGAGTTGCTGAGCGTGGCGAAACGACTCGACGTCGTTGCTGCGCCGACTGAACCACAGATGGAACAGCAGGCAGTAGCGGTAGTAGTGGGCCCGCCAGAACGGGAAGCGCTCGGACCACAGCTGGAGCTGCGAAAGGGCCTCGTCGACGTCGAACTCGGGCAGTTGCTTGTACGCCTCGAACCAGAGCCGGTAGTCCTCCTCCCGGCAGTCGTGGCGGGACAGGTTGTGGCCGGCCAGCTCCACGATGCGCCGCAGCTCCGCATGGCTGAGGTTGCGCCACCTGCGCTCCCCCCGCGTGTAGTAGGCCTGGGCCAGCGCCCGCTGCACCATGGGGTTCGAGCGCCGGCCGGCGACCGCGAGTTCCCAGGTCTCCACCACGGCGTCCAGGTCGCCGTACAGCTGACGGATGTCGGCGCGGCAGCGCACGAGATAGCTGTCCTGGTCGTCGAGGGTGCCGTATGCCTGGGTCGCCTCGTGGAGCAGCGCGTTGGCCTCCCCGATCTTGTCGGCCACCCAGTCCCCCGCGGCGGCGTCCAGGTCGGCGATCGACTTGACGCGGGCCGCCGCCTTCACCGTCTGCGCGACCGTCACGATCGTCTGGACGTGGGTGATGTAGCCGTGCAGGTTCTCCCCGTTGAGCCGCCGCGAGGTCCTGAAGCAGTCCACGGTCTGCTCGAAGTGCTCCTCGACGACTTTCATGACGGCTGCCACGCCCAGGGGCTTGGCGCGCTTGAGCTCCTGCTTCAGTATCCCGCGACGGGTCAGGCCCAGGGTGTGGTGGTGGATGAAGTCGTGCTCGGCCAGGGAGACCGCCCGGGACACGTACTCCTCCGCTTTGTCGTACTCCCGGTCGAGCCGGTACATCTGGTGCCGGCCGAGGTGGTTCCAGAAGTGCGGCTCGTTCGGGATGTGCCGGGTCAGGGAGCGCAGGACCTCGTGTGCCGAGTTCACGTCGAGGCGTTCGATCAACGGGGCGAAGTAGCCCCGGTCCTCGACGCCGTCCACGGTGCCGCCCTGGCGGTCCACGAACATCTGGCGCAGCAGGACGCGCACGGGCTCGGACGACACGTCGGTGGACAGCGCGAGTGCCTCGACGAAGTTGATCGCGAGATCCCTGAGGTAGTACTCCCAGTGCTTGTCCTGGAGGAGTTCCGTCAGGACCTGTTCGGCGATCAGCTGGTGCTGCAGCCGGACCCTGCCGGACCGCACCGTCACCAGGCGGGCCGCCTCGGGGCCCAGGACGTCGGCCAGTTCGAGTTCCGGCGAGACGGAGGAGTGCCGCATCAGATGGTGGACGAGTTCCCGCTGGAGTCCGGTGTTGGAGAAGATCGTCACCAGGGCCAGGTGGGTCATGACGTCGGCCGCTCGGCCCTTGACCTGCGCCAGGTGTGTGCTCACGTAGTCGGAGAGTTTGGTGAACTTCCTCTCGAAGGTGACCAGTCCGTAGAAGAAGGGTGTGCGGTACTGCCGGTACTGCTCTTGCGCGAGCCGTCGCAGTTCCCCCTTCCGGGAGGGCTCCAGGACGAGTTCTCCGTAGCGCTGCTCGAAGTCCCGCGCCTCCGTTTCGTCCAGACTCTCTTCGAG
Organism: Streptomyces sp. NBC_01216; assembly: GCF_035994945.1. Classification (NCBI taxonomy): domain Bacteria; kingdom Bacillati; phylum Actinomycetota; class Actinomycetes; order Kitasatosporales; family Streptomycetaceae; genus Streptomyces; species Streptomyces sp. NBC_01216. The sequence goes on along the minus strand of NZ_CP108677.1, from coordinate 3,668,924 downwards.
GGCCGGCACTCCGGCTGCCGGGTCCCCCACTCCGCGCCGCACGTAGAGCACGGTGACGCGGGCACTGCGCTTGGCCAGCTCCTGGTAGAGCACCTCGCGGTCGGCCTCGCTGAGATCTCCGGACTCGGCGACCAGCAGCACCGGCTTCTGCGTCCTGCTGTGCAGCAGGTTGAGCCGGTCCGCGATGAGGGGGATCCGGGTCCGGTCGACGGTCACCCCGTGCGGCAGGACGGCCACCGGGTACTCGTGGTGCAGGTCCCAGGCGGCCCGCAGCGCCACGGTGCTGCCGCCGGTGCCCGGCCGGTGGTGCAGCAGCACGGTGCGTGTGCGGTGCTGCTCCAGTCTCTCCCGCAGGCCCGACACCAGCGACTCGGTCACCGTGCGGCGGACGTCCCGCCCCATGTCCAGATCGGCCCAGCTGATCAGGCCCCCGCGCCAGAACTCGTCGTTGTGGCGGTCCCCGTAGGGCGCCACCGTGAGTTCGATCCCGTCGTGGAGGACGACGAGGTGCTCCCGGAGCTTCTGCATGGTCTCGGGGGAGATCGCCGCGGTGCCGTGTCCCAGGGCCGGCACGGTGTAGTCGGCCTGCTCCGGCGCCAGCCCGAGGGTGTCGGTCAGCCGGTCGAGAAGTGCGGGCAGCGACAGCGGGAAGAGGGTCGTCTCGACACTGGTGGCGAGCCCTGCCCCGCCGATGTGCAGGAAGGTCGCGCGTCCCTGGAGCATCTCGTCCATCGCTCCGACCGTCCGCAGCAGCCGTTCGCGTTCCGTGCCGGTCGCGCTGCGGGACTCGCCCTCCACGATCACCACGAAGACCGGAGTGTCACCGGCGGCCTGGCGGAAGGACGCCGTCAACTGGCGGATGAGGCCCAGGCGTTTGTAGCCCCAGTTCCGGAGGTCGTCGGGGGGTTCGTTGCGGAGCACCGAGCCGACGGCGAGCATCCAGGCCGTCCCTCGCGCGTAGTCGACGAGCGGCTGGTCGCGGGTGTAGAGGTGGACCGCCCGCTGGGACTCCAGCACCGGGCCGGCGTGGTGGTGCAGGCCCTCGCCGTCCGACCTGGGGTCCAGGTCCACGATCAGCGACCAGGGGATTCGGCCCAGCGCGGCCACCGACGGCGTGTCGGGCATGCGTTCGGCGACCAGGACGTAGCGGGCCGCGTGCGGCGAGAAGCCCGACGCCGCTTCCCACAGCGACTGCCAGAGCTCTTCCTCGGCTTCGGCCCGCGTCACCGGGGCTTCGCCCTCGGTCGCCCGCCCTTCCGGTGAGGTGTCGTCGGCGAGAGCGCGGCGGTAGCGCAGCGCGTACCAGCCCGCGTAGGCGAGACAGATCTCGGCGCTCGGATCGTTCGGCGGAAAGCGCCGTGCCCAGAGCAGCCCGGCGACCATGCGCACCAACAGGAACTGGGAGTCGAGCTGGTCCACCCGCCCTTGCTGCCGGGATATCCACTCCTGGATGCCCTGACGGGACTCCTCGAAGAAGGCCATGAGCCAGTCGGTGTCGTCCGGTACGGACCGGACGATGACGTCCTCCACGCTCGCCAGGCACCGGGCGAGTACGGGGCCCCGGAGGTCCGGCAGCAGGTTGACCAGGACACTGACCTCCAGATACGCGAGGTCGAAGCCCGCCGCGCCCTTCCGCGCACGGGAGAGGTCGACGATCCAGTAGCCGGTGTCCGTGTCGGCGCGCTCGTCGACGGGGACGAGGACGTTGCCGGTGTTGAGGTCTCCGTGGCAGTGGCCGCGCATCACCGGCACCGGGCCGGCCTTGCCCTGGCCGAGGATCTCACGGGGGTCGAGGAAGGCGTAGCCGCCCCGTTCGGTCGTGCCGCCTCCGGGGAAGAACGCCTCGGCGGAGTCCAGGCACGCACCGGCACGGTCCTGCCCGACGAGGTCGACCAGCAGTTCGTACGGGGTCATCATCCGGATGTCGCTCGGGTCCGCCCAGGCGGAGAGCACTTCGGCGGACAGGCGTCGGGCGGCGCGGCGCAGCCCGGTCGTGCGGGTGCGGGGCGAGACGTACTGGCGGAGCCCGCCACCCGCGATCTCGTGCAGGGTGACGACGAGCCGGCCGGTTCCCTCGCCCACGCTGTGGATATGCAGGAGGCGGGGAATGTGCTCCCGGGCGAAGTCCGGGTCCGCTGCGCGCAGCAGATCGTGTGCCGCACGGTCGTTCGACTGGGTCTGCCCGTGATCGTCCGGGCCGACCCGCAGGAAGTAGACGCCCGCCGCGAACTCACCGGTGTCGCCGCTGACGTCGATCCCGGCCACATGGGCCCCCGACCGGCCTTGCGGCACCTCGATGAGGTGCAGGGTCGCGTTTGGTAACCAGAGGCGTAACGCCTCCTTGGCAGCGGCTTGTTCGGCCTCGTTCCCGAGGATCTCCTCGTGGTCCACGCTACCCCCGACATAACGAGCGAACACCGTGCATCGGTTGTACCACCGGCAAATTGGGTGTGCCCAGACAACCGCGTGATCCCACCCGAAGACGCGAGGGCCCCGGAGTCCGGTGACGGACTTCCGGGGCTCCGCGTCCTGCACGGCCCGCCGTCAGGTCGCGCCGGTGGCCTCGCCGACGACGGTGTCGACGCGGCGCTTGTCGTCGTACCCGTCGGTGTCCGAGCAGACGTTGCCGCACAGCTTGTGGCTGACGTACCGCGAGGGCGGAGCGTCGACACCGGCCACGCTGTCGGCGCGGGCCGCGGGGGCGAGGGCCGCCGTGCCGGTGAGTGCGCGGGCCGCCGCACTCGCGGCGCTGACAAGGGATCCGACGAGACGCACGAAGACTCCCGCATGCGGCATGCGGACGGAAGATCGAGTCCAGAAGCATTCAGCATTCCAGACAGGTGTTCGAATCGGCCGACGCGGGTCAGGCGCGCCCGCCGGCCCGGACCGCCGGAGACGGCCACGCCGGCCGCCGGGGTGCCCTCAGGGCGCGCCGGTCCGTCGCGCGGCGGGGCATCCCCGTCAGTGGGCGTCCGAGGCGTAGGCGACGAAGCCGCTCCACGCACCCCGCCCGACCGCGAGCCGGGGACCGTCGAGGCACTTGGAGTCGCGGACGTGCACGGTGCCGGGGGTGGTGGCGACCTCGACGCAGGAGTCGCCTTCGCTGCCGCTGCTGTAACTGCTCTTGAACCAGACCGGTTCGGAGGCGTCCCCGGTCGAGAGGGTGCGAATCATGTCTCTCCCAGCAGTTGCTCGATGAGGGCGGTCGACTCACGCGGCGTGAGGGCCTGAGCCCGGATGATGCCATACCGCATCTCCAGGATATGAAGCTGTCTCCGCTCGGTCACCGGGCGGCCGTTGGCCACGACCGGGGATCGCCCGACCGCCGTTCCGTCCCCGAACTTCAGCACCTCGATACCGCCGTCCACTCCGGCGTGCTCCTCACGGTCCATCGGCATCACCTGCAGCTCGACGTTCCGCGACCGTGCGACCTCCAGCAGGTGTGCGAGCTGGCCGCGTAGCGAGGCCCGGCCGCCCAGCGGGCGCCGGAGCGTCCACTCCTCCACGACGAAGCCGAGTTCGGGGGCCGGGTCCCGCGCGAACACGGCCTTGCGGGCCATCCGGCCGGCCACCATCCCCTCCACCTCGTCCTGGGTGTACGCGGGGCGCCGCATCAGGAGCAGCCCGCGCGCGTACTCGGGTGTCTGCAGAAGCCCGTGGATGTTGAGCGGGTCGTAGAGCTGGAGCTCCACCGCCATCGCCTCCAGCTTCGCCAGGTCCCGTACCTTCTTCGGGTACCGGACCTTGCGCACGTCCTCCTTCATGGCCGCGAGCAGGCCGCCCGCGGCCAGGACCTCGTCCGCCCTGTCCAGGAACTCGGGACGCGGGATGCGCTTCCCGCATTCGAGCTTGTAAACCATGTCCTCGCCGTAGCCGACCGCCACCCCGAAGTCGGCGGCGCGCATCCCGACCGCCTCCCGCCGCAGCCTCAACTGCCGTCCCACGGTGGCGACGACGGCCACGCCCCAGTCGTCGTCCGGGTCGACCTCCCAGCCCGGCTCGTCCGGCTCGTCCTCGAGTCGCCGTGCCCCGGCCCCGTCCTCCACCGACATGCCCGCACCTCTCCCGTCCGTTCCTCCGTGCCGCGAACACCCCTACCCGTCGGCCGAGTCCCGACAGCCCGGACAGCGGTGGACAAAGCCCGGACAGTCACTCTACGCATCGGCGCCGTCACTGTTCACCCGCGCGCCGGGCCGCCACGCTCGGTGCCGTGAACCATCAGATGACCTCCCGACTCGCCCCGTCCGCCCCGCACTTCACGGTGTTGCTGTCGGCCACTCCGCGCGGGGCGCGACTCGCCCGCCTGCTCGCCGCCGAGTGGCTGCGCGCCCGGGAACTGCCGTACCGGGTCACCGAGAGCGCCGCGCACGTCGTCGCCGAACTCGCCGCGAACGCCGCCACCCACGGCCGGGTCCGCGGGCGGGACTTCCGCCTCGCGCTCGTCGTCCGGCCGGACGTCCTCCGGATCGAGGTCACGGACACCCGGGGAGACGAACTCCCGCGGCTCCGGGAGCCTTCCGCCGAGGCCGCCGCCGGGCGCGGCCTGCTCCTCGTCGAGGCGTTCGCCGACCGCTGGGGTGTCGCCTCCGGTCCCGTCCCCCGGAAGACCGTCTGGGCCGAACTCGCCCTGCCGGGCCGCTGATCTGCCGGGCCGCTGACCTGCCGGCCTGCGCCCATCGTCCCCGCCACCGGAGGCCCGCCCACGGGTCTCCGGTGGCGGGGACGATCCCCTCCGGTCAAGGAACGAGAGCAAGGAACCATCCCCACCCACCCCTCCCGCCCACGGCGCACACACTCACTCGCCCGGGTGAAGAACACCGAATACGCCGGCTTCGTCAGGGGTCGCCTGATCTACGCTCAGCGCGACACACCACATCACCGCTGACATGCGTCGGCCCCCGCCGGGACGGCAATCCCAGGGCGAGGGCCTGACCACCGAGGAAGCAGGACCTTCCCGATGGGTACCACGAACATTAGCGTGCGCCCGCGCGCCCAGTCCCGGAACTCCGGGGAAAGCCACCCCTCCCGGCGCGTCCGCGCGAACCCGCGTCGCGGCGGGGTCATCCACGACAACACCCGTCACACCGAGTGCTTCACGGTGGTCGGCAACCATCTCGCGCAGCACGCCGAACTGTCGCTGCTGGCCATCGGCCTGGCCGTCCACATCCAGTCCCTGCCCGCCGGCGCCCCCATCGACATCAGGGCCCTCGCCGCGCGTTTCCCCGAGGGCAAGATCCGGATCGCCGCCGCCCTGCGGGAACTGGTGGCCCACGGCTATCTCCGCCGCACGCGTGAGCGCACCGAAGGCGGCCGGCTCGTCACCCACACGGTCTCCTGCAACCAGCCGGGCCGGGCCGGTGCCGCGGCCAAGGCAACACCGGCACCGCGCCCCACCCACCGTGAGGAAGCGCCACCGCGCCGCGCCCACCGCGAGGAAGCGCCACCGCGCCGCGCCCACCGCGAAGACGCTCCACCGCGCCGCGCGCTCCCCGCCGTCCCGACGCCCGCCTATCCCGCCCCCGATCTCCTCCGGACCGCCCTCGGGGTCCTCTCCGGCCTCCGCCGCGCGGACCCCCGCCTCCTGCTGTCCGCCACGGATGCCGAGCACCTCGTCCCGGGGGTCGCGGCCTGGCTGGAACGCGAGCTCACCCCCGAGGACGTCCACCGTGCCCTGACCGACGGCCTCCCGGCGGAGCCCCTGCGTCGTCCGGCCGCGGTCCTGGCCCACCGGCTCGCCGTACGGCTGCCGCCACTGCCGCCCTTCCGCGCCCCGGAGGCGGCACCGGCCGTCCGTCACCCACTGCAGAACTGCGACGTCTGCGACCGCGCCTTCCGGGCCGCCGAGCCGGGTCGCTGCGGTGGCTGCCGCACCGGCACGGCACCCGCCCCCGTGGCGGGGCGTCCGGGACCGGACGGGGGACGGGACAAGGGCGGAGGACGGGGCGACCCGTTTCCCCGGTCCGCGACCCTCCCCCGCACGGCGAAGGGCCCGGGAAGCGCCGTACGTACCGGCGGCTGCCCGGACCCTTCGGTGAGGCGGGAGGGCGCTGTTACCGCGCCGCGTCCGGGTGGACCGCGTCCGTGACCGGACGGCCGTCGGTCGGCTTCTCCTTCGCGACCGGCTTGCGCAGCTGGATGTTCAGCTCGCGCAGGCGGGCCTCGTCCAGCTCCGTCGGGGCGCCCATCAGCAGGTCCTGGGCGTTGCCGTTGAGCGGGAAGGCGATCGTCTCGCGGATGTTCGGCTCGTCGGCCAGGAGCATCACGATGCGGTCCACGCCCGGGGCGATGCCGCCGTGCGGCGGGGCGCCGTACTCGAAGGCGCGGAGCATGCCCGCGAACTCCTGCTCGACGGTCTCGCGGGAGTAGCCCGCGATCTCGAATGCCTTGAACATGATCTCGGGCTCGTGGTTCCGGATGGCGCCCGAGGACAGCTCGATGCCGTTGCAGACGATGTCGTACTGCCAGCCGAGGACGTCCAGCGGGTCCTGGGTCTCCAGGGCCTCGATGCCGCCCTGCGGCATGGAGAACGGGTTGTGGGAGAAGTCGATCTTGCCGGTCTCCTCGTCCCGCTCGTACATCGGGAAGTCGACGATCCAGGCGAAGCGGAAGACGTTCTCGTCGAACCGGCCGGCCCGCTTGGCGGCCTCGACCCGGACCGGGCCCATGATCTTGGAGACCTCGTCGAACTCGCCCGCGCCGAAGAAGACCGCGTGGCCCGGCTCCAGGCCGAGGCGCTCGGCGAGGACCTTGACGTTCTCCTCGGTGAGGAACTTGGCGATCGGACCGGTGAGGGCGTTGTTCTCGCCCACCCGGACCCAGGCCAGGCCCTTGGCGCCGAGGGAGACCGCGAAGTCGCCCAGGGAGTCGAAGAACTTGCGCGGCTGGTCACCCGTGTCCGGCACCGCCAGTGCCCGCACGTGCTTCCCGGCGAACGCCTTGAACTCGGAGTTCGCGAAGACGTCGGTGATGTCGACGAGCTCCAGGTCGGTGCGCAGGTCCGGCTTGTCGTTGCCGTACTTGAGCATCGACTCGCGGAACGGGATGCGCGGGAAGGGGGACGTGACGTGCCGTCCGCCGCCGAACTCCTCGAAGATCTCGGTCATGAGCTTCTCGATCGGCTGGAAGACGTCCTCCTGCTCGACGAAGCTCATCTCGACGTCGAGCTGGTAGAACTCGCCCGGCGAACGGTCCGCGCGGGCGTCCTCGTCGCGGAAGCAGGGCGCGATCTGGAAGTAGCGGTCGAAGCCGGAGATCATCAGCAGCTGCTTGAACTGCTGCGGCGCCTGCGGCAGGGCATAGAACTTGCCCGGGTTGAGCCGGGACGGGACGACGAAGTCGCGGGCGCCCTCGGGAGAGGTCGCGGCGAGGATCGGGGTCGCCATCTCGTTGAAGCCGAGCGCCACCATCTTCGAGCGGATGGAGGCGATGACGGCCGAGCGCAGCATGATGTTGCGGTGCATGCGCTCGCGGCGCAGGTCGAGGAAGCGGTACTCCAGGCGCCGCTCCTCGTTCACGCCGTCGTCGGCGTTGATGGTGAACGGGATCTGCTTCGACGCGCCCAACACCTCGATCCCGGCGGCCTCGATCTCGACCTCACCGGTCGGCAGCTCCGGGTTGACGTTGTCGGCGCCACGCGAGACGACCCTGCCGTCGACCCGGACGACGGTCTCCTTCGTCAACTTGTCGAGCGTCTCGGCGGCGGCGGTGCCCGGCCGGGCGACGAGCTGGGTGATGCCGTAGTGGTCGCGCAGATCGATGAAGAGGATGCCGCCCAGGTCGCGCCGATTGTGCAGCCAGCCGCTCAGCCGGACGTCGGTGCCGACGTCAGAGGCGCGGAGCTCGCCGCAGGTGTGGGACCTGTACCGATGCATCGTCGTTCATCCAGTCTTCGGAATCGGTGGGAAGCCCGGATACCTCCAGGCCCGTCAAGGGTACCGGGCTGCCCGGGACCGGCCCTCGAATACTCTCAGTGGCGACCAGCGGTCCGATATTCATAAAGTGGGGCAATGCGCACCGAGGACGTCCTGGCCGCGATCGCGACCGGCATGTGGCGCTGGGACAACGCTTCCGGGATCGTCACGCTCGATGCCGAGGCCGCCCGGCTGCTCGGGCTGCCCGCGAGGCCCGTCCGGCTCAGCGAGGCGGCCGTACGCTCCCGTTTCCACCCCGTCGACTGGAACGAGATCGACGGGGTGGTCCACCTGGCGGTGGTCGAGGGCACCCTCGCCGAGGCCAGACTGCGGATCATGGACGAACGGGGACGGGTGATCCGTACCGTGCGCAGCCGGTCCAAGCCGTTCGTCGACGGGGACGGCTACCAGCTCGTGGGCACCCTCCAGGAGGTGGCGGAGCCGCAGCCCGGTACGGCCGCCCGCACCCCCGTCACGGGCGACTGGCGCCGCTCGCGCGAGGCGTTCCTGCTGGACGCCGGCCGGGCGCTCGCCGAGGCGCGGTCGACCGCCGAGGTGCTGCGGGTCGCCGCCTCGCTCTCCATGCCGGGCTTCTCACCCGACGGGCTCGCCGTCTTCGGGGTGGCCGGCGACCGGCTGACGATCATCGGGCACCACGGACATCACGCGGGCGACGAGGAGCCCTTCAGCTCCATGTCGCTGGACACCGACTATCCGGCGGCCGAGGTCGCCCGGACCGGGCGGGCGATCTACCTGCCCACGCCGCAGGACTACCTGCGGCGCTTCCCGGTGACCTGGCCGCTGGCCCGCCGCTTCGGCCGCCAGTCCTGGGCCTACCTCCCGCTCATCGTCGCCGGACGCACCATGGGCGCCTGGATGGCCGCCTTCAAACACCCGGTCCCCTTCACTCCCGACGAGCGTTCGGTCCTCACCACCGTGGCCCGGATGCTCGCGCAGGCCCTCGCCCGCGCGGGTGTCGCCGAATCCGAGCGGGAACTCTCGCTCGGACTCCAGCGCGCGATGATGCCGGTCCTCGGTCCCGGCCTGCCCGGCCTGCACGTCGCCGCCCGCTACGTGCCCACGGGCGGCGGACTCCAGGTCGGCGGCGACTGGTACGACATGATCCACCTGCCCGGCGGGCGCATGGCCCTGGTCATCGGCGACGTCCAGGGCCACGACGTGCGCGCGGCCGGCCTGATGGGGCAGCTGCGCATCGCCCTGCGCGCCTACGCCGCCGAGGGCCACCGCCCGGACGCGGTGCTCTCCCGCGCCTCGCGCTTCCTCTACGGGATCACCGACGGCGAGACGGAGTACCCGCGTGGCGGCACGGCCCCCCGGCCGGGCGAGGTCGACGGCACGCACTCCGGGGACGCCGGAACGCGCTTCGCGACCTGCCTGTACATGGAGATCGACCCGGTCTCCGGCACGCTGGACATCGCCCGTGCCGGTCATCCCGACCCGGCGTTCCGCATGGCCGACGGAACGGTTCTGCTGCGGCCGACGGCCGGCGGACTGCCGCTCGGCATCGACCCCGACACCGACTACCCGACCACCCGGCTCACGCTGGAGCCCGGCGAGACCCTGATGATGTGCACCGACGGGCTTCTGGAGACCGGCGGACACGACCTCGACACGGGCTGGGAGCGGGTCCGCGCCCTGCTCGAAGGGCATGACGGGAACTCCCTGGAGGAGCTCGCCGACCGCCTGGTGGAGGCCGTCCACGGGCCGGGCTCCCACCACACCACGGGACCGCTCGCCGACCGCCGCGAGGACGACATCGCGCTCCTCCTGCTCTCCCGGCGGGGAGCGGCCGTATCGCGGGCCCCGAGACGCACGATGATGACCGTCCCCCAGGCGGAGCAGCAGCGCATCGCTTCCGCCCGGCAGCACCTGCGCCAGCTCCTGCACGACTGGACCGACGAGGAACAGGTCGACTCGGCGGTCCTGATGGTCTCCGAGATGGTCACCAACGTCCTCATCCACACCGACGGGGACGCACTGTTGGTCGCGGAGGTGACGTGCGCGGACAAGACCCGCCGGCTGCGCGTCGAGGTCTCCGACGGCAGCGACGAGCTGCCCCACAAACGCCACCCGGGGGAGATGGCCTCCTCGGGCCGCGGGCTGGTGCTGATGGAGATGCTGGCGCACGCGTGGGGCGTGGACCCGCGGGGCGAGGGCAAGTCGATCTGGTTCGAACTGCACGAGCCGCCGCGGGCGGAGAGCGGTCCCCGCCCGGAGCCCGTCGGCTGACCTCCGGCGCCTCCGGTCACTCCCGGTGCCCGGACCGGCTCGCCTCGCGGAGCGCCGACGAGCGGAGGAGACTGGACGCGTACGGCCGCCGGGGGGACCACGGAGTTTCCTATGGACACCCACAGGGTCGGGAGCGACACCACCGTCCTGGCCGACAGTCTCGACATCCCGGGAATCGGTCACATCCCGGTCAACGCCTACGTCCTCACCGCCCGGGAACCGGTCGTCGTCGACACCGGGCTCTCCGTCGCGGACCGCGACTTCGTCGCCGCGCTCGGCTCGGTCGTCGACCCCGCCGACGTCCGCTGGATCTGGCTCACACACCCCGACCGCGATCACACGGGCGGCATCTTCGCGCTGCTGGAGGCGGCGCCGGAGGCGCGGGTGGTGACCACCTTCCTCGGTGCCGGGATCATGACCACGGAACGCCCGCTCCCGATGGACCGGGTCTACTTCCTCAACCCGGGGCAGTCGCTGGACGTCGGCGACCGCAAGCTGGACGCCTTCAGACCGCCGTTGTTCGACAACCCGGCGACCGTCGGCTTCTTCGACGAGAAGACCCGGATCTGCTTCAGCTCCGACTGCTTCGGGGCGCCGATGCCGACCGCCGAACTCGCCCAGAGCGGGCACGCGAGCGACCTGCGGCCGGACGAACTGCGCGCCGCACAGCTCCTGTGGGCGACGGTGGACAGCCCCTGGGTGCACGTCGTGGACGCCGGGAAGTACCGGTCGACGCTCGTCCCGCTGCGGGACATGAACCCGGAGATCGTGCTCGGTTCCCATCTGCCGCCCGCCGTACGGATGACGGACACGATGCTGGAGACGATCACGCTGGCGCCGGACGCGGACCCCTTCGTCGGCCCCGACCAGGCGGCCCTGGAACAGATGCTGGCGTCCTTCGAACCAGGCGGCGCGCCGGCCTGAGTCTGGGTCTGAACTGAGCCTGAGAGCCTGTCGGGTCAGCCGGCTTCCTCCGCCGCCGGCTCCTCCGGTACCGGCGGCGCCGTACCGTACCGGTCGCGCAGCTCTCCCAGCACGCCGAACGCCGCGGCCGTCAGCGGGACGGCGAGCAGCATGCCCAGGATGCCGGCCACGGACGCGCCGGCGGTGATCGCGAGCATGACGACGGCGGGGTGCATCTGCACGGTGCGGCTCTGGACCATCGGCTGGAGCACGTTGCCCTCCAGGACCTGGACGGCGAGGACGATGCCGAGGACCCACAGGGCGATGAGGAAGCCGCGGTCGGCGAGCGCCACGAGGACGGCGACGGCCCCGGAGAGGAAGGCACCGAGGTACGGGATGTAGGCGGTCACGAACACCAGCGCGGCGAGCCCGACCGCGCCGGGCACCCGCAGGACCAGCAGGCCGGCGCCGATCAGGAAGGCGTCCACGAGCGCGACGAAGGTCGTCCCGCGCATGAAGCCCTCGACCGCCTCGAAGGCCCGGCGCGCCATCGCCTCGACCGTGTCGCCGGTCGCCCGGGGGGCCAGTGACCGCAGGGCGTCGACGGCCCGGTCGGAGTCGCGGAGGAAGAAGAAGATCAGCAGCAGCGCGAGGACGGCGGTGGCGATCATCTGGCCCACGACGCTGAGGCCCGAGAGCACCCCGGAGGCCGCGGTCCCGCCGAACTGCTGCAACAGCGACCTGGCGTTCCGTGCGACGTCGTCCAGGGAGGTGCCGGCCGCGCCCAGGTGCCGGGCGATGTCGGCGGCGGCCTGCCGCAGCGACTCGATGATCTGGTCGCCGGTCTCGACGAGGGCGACGACCACGACATAGGCCGCACCGCCGACGACGGCGAGGACGGCGACGACGGTGAGCGCGGCGGCGACCGTCTTGTGCACCCTCATGCGGAGCAGCCGCCGGTAGAGGGGGCCGAGGAGCGCGGTGCCGAGCAGGGCCAGCAGCACGGGGGTGACGGCCGTCTGGAGCGCGACGCAGAGCCAGATAGCGACGGCGGCGACCGCCATGAGCAGCAGCGCGACGACGCACCAGGCGGCGGCGCGGCGCGCGGGCTCGGGAAGGAGCGGTCGGGGCGGCTCCGGCTGCGTCTGCACCCGTCCACCGGACCACGCCCCGCGGCGTGTCGTCCTGCGCTGCGAGCCCGGACGGGTGACGCTCCGTCAGGGACGTGTCGGCCCGACCGGCGCGGCACGGCGGAGCCGGGCCGCCGCCCGCGCCGTGCCGTCACCGTCCGCGCACGCCCCCGCCCCGCGGCGGGCGGGGGCCTTGTCCCCGCGCCTACTCGCCCATCCCGTGGACCGCCGGGATCGTGCCCAGCCGTCCCGCCTGGAAGTCCTCGAACGCCTGGCGCAGTTCGGCCTGGCTGTTCATCACGAACGGTCCGTAGTGCGCCATCGGTTCACGGATCGGCCGGCCGCCGAGGAGGACGATCTCCAGGTCGGGGGTGTGCCCGTCCTGCTTGTCGTCCGCGCGGACCGTCAGCGAGCCGCCCTTGCCGAAGACGGCGGTCTGACCCATGTGGACCGGGCGGCGGTCGGTGCCGACCGTGCCGCGGCCCGCGAGCACGTACGCCAGCCCGTTGAAGTCCTCGCGCCACGGCAGGGTCGCCTCCGCGCCCGGCCGGACGGTCGCGTGGATCATCGAGATCGGGGTGTGGGTGACGCCCGGACCCTGGTGGCCGTCCAGCTCGCCGGCGATGACCCGGAACAGCGCGCCGCCGTCCGGCGAGGTCAGCAGCTGCACCTGGCCGCCGCGGATGTCCTGGTAGCGCGGGGTCATCATCTTGTCGGAGGCGGGCAGGTTCACCCACAGCTGGAGGCCGTGGAAGAGCCCGCCGCTGACGACCAGGGACTCCGGCGGCGCCTCGATGTGCAGCAGGCCCGAGCCCGCGGTCATCCACTGGGTGTCGCCGTTGGTGATGGTGCCGCCACCGCCGTTGGAGTCCTGGTGGTCGAAGATCCCGTCGATGATGTAGGTGACGGTCTCGAAGCCCCGGTGCGGGTGCCACGGGGTGCCCTTCGGCTCACCGGGGGCGTACTCCACCTCGCCCATCTGGTCCATCATGATGAACGGGTCGAGATACTGGTAGTTGATCCCGGCGAACGCGCGGCGCACCGGGAAGCCCTCGCCCTCGAAGCCGGAGGGCGCCGTGGTCACGGCGAGCACGGGACGGGCGGCGGCGTCGGCCGGGGCGACGACGCGCGGCAGGGTGAGCGGGTTCTCGACAGTCACAGCGGGCATGGGAGGGCCTCCTTGTGCGACCACTTTAGTTGAACAATGAACTTCCTGCCACCCGGAACGCGGAACGCCCGGGAGGAATTCCCCCCGGGCGCTCCCGCGCGTGCCGCCGGCACGCGTCAGCCGTACATCCGCCGCATCGCGAACTCGACCATCTGCTCCACGGCCTTCGCGTCGAAGACCATCCGGTGATCGCCCTCCATGTCCAGCACGAAGCCGTAGCCGGTCGGCAGCAGGTCGATCACCTCGGCGCCGGTGATCACGAAGAACTTCGACTCCTTGCCCGCGTACCGCCGCAGCTCTTTGAGCGAGGTGAACATGGGGATCACCGGCTGCTGGGTGTTGTGCAGCGCCAGGAAACCGGGGTTGTCGCCCCGGGGGCAGTAGACCTTCGACGTCGCGAAGATCTGCTGGAAGTCCTCGGCGGCCAGCGAACCGGTCGTGAAGGCCCGTACGGCGTCGGCGAGCGAGGGCGGGGACGGCTCGGGGTAGAGCGGGGCCTGCTGCCCGTACCCGTCCTGCATGGGCTGCTGCGGAGGGGCGTACTGCTGCTGCGCGGCGCTGCCGTCGCCGTGCTGGCCGTATCCGTACATGCACCCAGCCTAGTGCCGCGTCCGGCGATGTTCACCCGTCGAGGAACGGCGTCCGGTGCGGTGGATCGCGAAGCGCCGGATCGACCTCGCAGGGGCCCGCACGGTTGACGCGGCGACGCCTCGACCCGCCGTGCCGGGCGTCGCGACAAAGCCGGCACCGCCTGACGCGGCACGAGCGAGCGGGCGTCCCGGGCAGCGCGCTCCGGGCCGTCCGAGACGGAGCGCACCCCCGGCCGGAACGGAGCGCCACCGCGGGCACCCCCGTGGCGAGCTCACCGGCCGCGCGGAAGCCACCCTTCGCACATTGTTTCGCGCCGCCTTCATCCCTTGCTAGGTTCGCTTGAGCAATTTCCGGTTGCCACGGGGGTGGGACATGACGCTGAACGCCACATGGGAAGAGCTGTTCGGCGGTACCGGACCGTCCGGTCGGCCCGCGTCGATGACCCTCGCGGGCCTTCCCGCCGAAGACCGCGGCGGCGGAGGCGGCGACGCGAACCTGAAAGCCGACGAGGGTCCCTGGCACGGCGCCGGCAGGACCTCCGGTGAACTGCGCGTCTCCACCGGTACCGCGCTCACCGACCTCGGCACCGCGAACGAGGGCGTCACCGGCGGGACAGCCGGCTTCGACTCCTCCGCCGCGCTGACCGAGATCCTCGGCACCTGGAAGACCCGGCTCACCGCCGTCCGCGACGAGTGCGGACGGCTGGAGACCGCCCTCAGGAGCGCCGGCCGCGACTTCGGCGAACGCGAGGCCGACACCCAGCGAAGGATCGCCGCCGAGACACCCGTCCCCGCCCGGAAGAAAGAGGGCTGAACCGGATGCCCACCTGGCAGCAGCTCCGCGACGTGAAGCTGAGCGAGTACACGGACGCGGCGGACGGCTGGGGCAAGGTCAGCTCCCGCGCCAACTCCGACAAGGACCGTGTCGACAACGGCATGTTCGCCCGCATCCACGACACCCAGAAGGGCGAGGCAGCCAAGGGCGCCACCGGCGACGTCCAGCAGCTGAGCCGCAACTTCCAGTACCTCCACACCGAATGCGGACTGATCCGCACCGCGCTCAACGGCCTGGCCTCCGAACTCGCCGCACCACAGCGGAAGCTGAGACAGGCGCTGGAGGACGCCGAGAACCTGAAGTTCACGGTCAGACCCGACGGCTCCGTCGAGTACCCCACCCAGTCCTTCGTCCTCAAGCCGGGCGCCGCCACCGCCCAGGACGGCGCGCCCATCCCCTACCTGCCCGGCAAGGCCGAGGGCATCGGCAGCAGCGACGCCAACAAGGGCAAGGCCGAGGACATCGCCCAGCGCATCGGCGACGCCCTGCGCGAGGCCGCCGAGATCGACGGCCGGTACGCGGGCGCCCTGCGCAAGCTCAAGGCCGAGCCGGGCCTGACCGTCAGCGACGAGACCCTCGCGGACGCGGCCAGGGACACCAAGGCCCTCCAGGACGCCGCCGGGACGTACGCCGACGACGACAAAATCCCGCACGGCAAGTCCCCCAAGGAGAACGCCGCCTGGTGGAACGGGCTGACCCAGGAGCAGCGCGACGAGTACGCCACGCTCTACCCGGCGTCCGTCGGCGCGCTCGACGGCATCCCCTCCACCGTCCGCGACGACGCCAACCGGATGGTGCTCGCCGAGACCCGCGCCCAGGCACGGCTGGACCTCGACGCCATCCCCAAGCAGCCCCGGGAGTACTTCCCGAACCCCAACGGCAGCTACCCGGCGGTCGTCAAGAACCCCGCGTGGAACGAGTGGAACGAGAAGTACGGAGACCGCAGGAAGGAACTGGAGGCGAGCCTGAAGGGCATGGACGCCATCCAGGCGCGCTTCGACGCCACCGGCAGCGACGGCCTCCCCGAGGCGTACCTGCTCGGCTTCGACAAGGACGGCATCGGACGGGCGATCGTGGCCAACGGCAACCCGGACACCGCGGACCACACGGCCGTGTACGTGCCCGGCACGACGACGAGACTGGAATCGATCGGCGGCGACATCAACCGCATGACCGCGCTGTGGACGGAGACCCAGGCATGGGCTCCCGGCGAGAACACCTCCACCATCACATGGTTCGGCTACGAGGCACCGCAGTCGATCGTGCCCGAGGCGATGCAGAAGGGCTGGGCGCACGACGGCTCACCCAAGCTGCTCCGGTTCATGGACGGGCTGGAGACCGTGCAGGGCGGTGCCGACCGGAGTCACACCACGATCATCGGACACAGCTACGGCTCGACCGTGGTGGGCGACGCCTCCCAGCGGGGCGACCTCCCGGCCGACGACATCGTGGCGGTCGGCAGCCCCGGCATGCTCACCGGCAGGGCCGACGACCTCGACGCCCCCAAGGGCCACGTCTGGTCGGAGGCCGCGTGGAACGACCCGGTACCGGCCGGCGGCAAAGTCGCCGGGCTGGGCGGCTACACCTGGGGCGTGGAGACCTGGAACGGCATCCCGTTCAACGCCGGATACGTACAGACCGTGCCATCGGACGAGCTGTTCGGCGGGCACCGGATGGACGTGGACACGAGCGGGCACAGTGACTACTGGACCGCCGACTCGGAGAGCCTGAAGAACCAGGCGAAAGTCGTGGCCGGCCGGTACGACGAAGTGAACGAGGACTGATGACCACCCGCGACGACCACCGTCCGGCCCGCACGGCGACGGCTCGCTCCGTCTCCCGGGCGCGTGCCGCCCTTCCCGCCCTCCTCCTCTGCCTGACCACGCTCGCGACGGGATGTTCGATGAACGACACGGACGACCTCGACTACACCCCCGCCACGCTGGACGTGGACGCGGCGAAGACCCGCACCAAGCAGGTCTCCAGCGAGGTCTTCGACATGATCGGACTGCCCGGGGCCACCACCACGCCCACCGGTCCCAGCGCCTCCGTGTGCGCCCAGGACCCGGAGCACCTGTACGCGACCCGTCACCCCTGGTCGGTCTACGGCGTCTCGGACGAGGAGCTGAAGCAGGGCTTCGAGCGCCTGCGCCACGCCCTGCCCGCCCAGGGCTGGAAGGTCGTCTCGTACGGCCCCAACAAGAGCAAGGCCAGGAACCTGGAGCTCACCGCCGACTCGGGGAAGGACCGCTTCGCCGTCAACGCGGAGTTGTCGGTCGGCGGCACGGATCCCGGCAAGAAGCACCTGATCGTCGTCAACGTCGTCTCCGGCTGCTTCCGCGCGCCCGAGGGAACCGACCTGGACACCCTCTTCTGATCCGGTGCGCGGGGCCGGGGGCCCGGCACGGAGGGCTCCCGCGCGGCACACCGTTCCGGTGCCCCGCGCGGGAGCCCTCCGGTGCGTCTCGCGTCACAGATGGCCCGAGAGGGGTTGCTCTTATTACCGACGGGTAGCATCATCGTAGAGAGCGTGCGCTACTCACCGGTAGTACGAGTACGCGCGAGGACATCCGCCTCCCCGATCCTTACGGAGCCGTCGCCATGGGGCACTACAAGTCGAATCTCCGCGACATCGAGTTCAACCTCTTCGAGGTGCTCGGGCGCGACAAGGTGTACGGCACCGGTCCGTTCGAGGAGATGGACGTCGAGACCGCCAAGAGCGTGCTCGAAGAGCTCACCCGCCTCTCGGAGAACGAGCTGGCCGAGTCCTTCACCGACGCCGACCGCAACCCGCCGGTCTTCGACCCCGAGACCAACACCGCCCCGGTGCCGGCGAGCTTCAAGAAGTCCTACAAGGCATTCATGGACTCCGAGTACTGGCGCCTCGGCCTGCCCGAGGAGATCGGCGGCACCACCTCCCCGCGCTCCCTGATCTGGGCGTACGCGGAACTGATCCTCGGTGCCAACCCGGCCGTCTGGATGTACTCCTCCGGCCCGGCCTTCGCCGGCATCCTCTACAACGAGGGCAACGAAGCGCAGAAGAAGGTCGCGCAGATCGCCGTCGAGCGCCAGTGGGGCTCCACCATGGTCCTCACCGAGCCGGACGCCGGCTCGGACGTCGGTGCCGGCCGCACCAAGGCCGTCGAGCAGGAGGACGGCTCCTGGCACATCGAGGGCGTCAAGCGCTTCATCACCTCCGGTGAGCACGACATGGAGGAGAACATCCTCCACTACGTCCTCGCCCGCCCCGAGGGCGCCGGCCCCGGCACCAAGGGCCTGTCCCTCTTCCTCGTGCCGAAGTACCACTTCGACTGGGAGACCGGCGAGCTGGGCGAGCGCAACGGCGTCTACGCCACCAACGTCGAGCACAAGATGGGCCTCAAGGCATCCAACACCTGCGAGATGACCTTCGGCGACCAGCACCCCGCCAAGGGCTGGCTGATCGGCGACAAGCACGACGGCATCCGTCAGATGTTCCTCATCATCGAGTTCGCCCGCATGATGGTCGGCACGAAGGCGATCTCCACCCTCTCGACCGGCTACCTCAACGCCCTCGAGTACGCCAAGGAGCGCGTCCAGGGCACCGACCTGGCGAACTTCATGGACAAGGCCGCCCCCAAGGTCACCATCACGCACCACCCCGACGTCCGCCGCTCGCTGATGACGCAGAAGGCGTACGCCGAGGGCATGCGCTCCCTCGTCCTCTACACGGCCGCCGTGCAGGACGAGATCCAGCTCACCGAGGCGAACGGCGAGGACGCGAAGGCCCTGCACGGCCTCAACGACCTGCTGCTCCCGATCGTCAAGGGCTACGGCTCCGAGAAGGGCTACGAGCAGCTCGCGCAGTCGCTCCAGACCTTCGGCGGCTCCGGCTTCCTGCAGGAGTACCCGATCGAGCAGTACATCCGGGACGCCAAGATCGACACCCTCTACGAGGGCACCACGGCCATCCAGGGCCAGGACTTCTTCTTCCGGAAGATCGTCCGCGACCAGGGCGCCTCCCTGAACACGCTCGCCGAGGAGATCAAGAAGTTCCTCGCCCTCGGCACCGGCGGCGAGGAACTGGCCGGGGCCCGCGACGCGCTCGCCAAGGCCGCCGTGGACCTGGAGGGCATCGTCGGCACGATGCTCACCGACCTCACCGCCACCGGCGAGGACGTCAGGAACATCTACAAGGTCGGCCTCAACACCACCCGCCTGCTGATGGCCTCCGGCGACGTCGTCGTCGGCTACCTCCTCCTGAAGGGCGCGGCCGTCGCCGCGGAGAAGCTGGAGAGCGCCTCCGCCAAGGACAAGACCTTCTACGCCGGCAAGATCGCCGCCGCGAAGTTCTTCGCCGCCAACGTCCTGCCGGGCGTCGGCGCCGAGCGCACGCTCGCCGAGGCCGTCGACGGCTCGCTGATGGACCTGGACGAGGCCGCGTTCTAGTACGCGGCCTCCGTCCGCACCGAACGGCTCGCTCCCGGGGAGGGGAGCGGGCCGTTCCGCGTTACCGCCACCACGGCCGGACCGGCTCCGCGTCCGGGACCCCGGACACCACCTCCGGGCCTCTGCGTATGGTGAGCCTATGAGTAGCGCACCCTCCCGCTTCGACCGCGGCCACACCGATGACCTCATGACCTTCCTCGCGGCCTCCCCCTCGCCGTACCACGCCGTGGCGAACGCGGCGGAACACCTGGGGAAGGCCGGCTTCCGCAAGGTCGAGGAAACGGATGCCTGGGACGGGACGAGCGGCGGGAAGTACGTGATCCGCGGCGGCGCGATCATCGCCTGGTACGTGCCGGAGGGAGCCACCCCCCACACCCCGTACCGCGTCGTCGGCGCCCACACCGACTCCCCCAACCTGCGCGTCAAACCGCAGCCGGACATGGGCAGCCAGGGATGGCGCCAGGTCGCCGTCGAGGTCTACGGCGGCACCCTGCTCAACACCTGGCTCGACCGCGACCTCGGGCTCGCCGGCCGCCTCACCCTGCGCGACGGCAGCCACCACCTGGTCAACGTCGACCGGCCCGTCCTGCGCGTCCCACAGCTCGCCATCCACCTCGACCGCAAGGCCAACGACGGCCTCAAGCTCGAACGCCAGCGCCACATGCAGCCGGTCTGGGGCCTCGGCGAGGTCCACGAGGGCGACCTCATCTCCTTCGTGGCCGCCGAGGCGGGCGTGGACGCCGAGGACGTCGCCGGCTGGGACCTGATGGTCCACGCCGTCGAGGCCCCCGCCTACCTCGGCCGCGACCGCGAACTCCTCGCGGGCCCCCGCATGGACAACCTGATCTCCGTCCACGCCGGAGTCGCCGCGCTCGCCGCCGTCGCGAGGCACGAGGACCTCCCGTACATCCCGGTCCTCGCCGCCTTCGACCACGAGGAGAACGGCTCCGAGGCCGACACCGGCGCCCAGGGACCCCTCCTCGGCAACGTCCTGGAACGCTCGGTCTACGCCCGCGGCGGCGCCTACGAGGACCGCGCCCGCGCCTTCGCCGGCTCGGTCTGCCTCTCCTCCGACGTCGGCCACGCCGTCCACCCCAACTACGCCGAGCGCCACGACCCGACGCACCACCCGCGCCCCAACGGCGGCCCGATCCTCAAGGTGAACGTCAACCAGCGCTACGCCACCGACGGCGACGGCCGGGCCGTGTTCGCCGCGGCCTGCGAGAAGGCGGGCGTGCCGTGGCAGTCCTTCGTCTCCAACAACGACATGCCGTGCGGCACCACCATCGGCCCGATCACCGCCGCCCGCCACGGCATCAGCACCGTGGACATCGGCGTCGCCTGCCTGTCCATGCACAGCGCCCGTGAACTCTGCGGCGCGGACGACCCGTACCTGCTGGCCAACGCCCTCGTCGCCTTCCTGGAGGGATAGCGGCCCCACACTCCCGCCGCCTCCGAGGACCCGCCGCCTCCAGGGAGCGCCCCGCCCGCGGACGCCGAACGCCGCGGGCAGGGCCGGGAAGTACCGGGCCCTCGTGGGGGATAGCGCGCGCGGACCCGGGTACCCGATCCCGACCACACCACGAGGAGGCGGAAGTCATGGGCCTGGGAGGCTGCATCATCCTGATCGCCGTGGGCGCGATCCTCACGTTCGCCACGGACTGGGAGCTCGACGGCATCAACCTCGACCTGGTGGGACTGATCATGATGGCGGTCGGTCTCATCGGCACGGCGACCTTCGCGAGCATCGCGCGGCGCCGACGGGTCGTCGTCCCGTCGGCGGCACCGACCGTGGTCGAGGAGGAACGCCGCCGCTACTGAGCGCCCGCCAAAGCGGCCCCGCGGCGACGCCCCGCAAGCCCCTACGCCTGGGCGTCCATCCCCGCGAGGATGAGCGGCAGACGCACCGCGCCGCCCTCGGTCACCTTCAACGGGACCCCCCAGTCCTGCTGATGGACATGGCAGGCCGGGTATTCGTTGGCCGGGTCGTCGTCGCAGGACGCCGCCATCGCCGAGACATGCAGCACACCCTCGGTGAACTCCGGGTTCAGCTCGACCTCCCGGAACAGGTCCGTCCCCGTCCCCTCCCCGTCGAGCAGCAGCTCGGGCGGGGTCGAGGAGACCAGCAGCCGGGTCGAGGGACCGTAGCGCTCGTCCAGCTTCTGGCCCGCCGGCGCCTGGAAGACGACGTCGACGCGCAGCCGCCCCGGGGCCACCGCGGTCGCCTCGCGCCGGGTGCGGTGGGCCACCGACTCGACCGTGACCGCCTCCTCCGGCAGCCGCAGCCGCGTCAGCCGGTGGCGGGCCGACTCGACGACCACGATGTCGTCCCCGACGAGGACCGCGTCGCTCGGCTCGCGCAGATCCGTGGCCAGCGTGGTGACCTCGCCGGACGCCGGATCGAACCGGCGCAGCGCGTGGTTGTACGTGTCCGCGACCGCGACCGAGCCGTCGGGCAGGGCGGTGACGCCCAGCGGATGCTGCAGCAGCGCCTGACCGGCCTCACCGTCGCGGTGTCCGAAGTCGAAGAGCCCGGTGCCGACGGCGGTGTGGACGGCGCCCTCGGTGTCGATCCAGCGGACGGCGCTGGTCTCGGAGTCGGCGATCCACAGCCGGTCCCCGGCGGCGGCGAGCCCGGACGGCTGGGCGAACCACGCCTCGGCGGCCGGCCCGTCGACGAGCCCCTCGTTGGTGGTGCCGGCGGCGACCTCCACCGTGCCCGTGGCCGGGTCGTAGGTCCACAGCTGATGGACACCGGCCATGGCGATCCACACCTTGCCCTGCCACCAGGCGACGTCCCACGGGGACGACAGCGCGACCTCCAGGGCCGGCCCGGAGGTCGGGGAGCCCTGCCACCACTGCGCGCCCGTGCCGGCGACCCGTTCGATCACGCCGGTGACCGGGTCGAAGGTACGCAGCGCGTGATGCACGGTGTCGGCGACGACGACCCTGCCGTCGGGAAGCAGGGCGAGCCCCTGCGGCTCACGGAACTCCCCGTCGCCGACACGGCGCACGACGGTCTCACCGTCCGGCGCGAGCTCGACGAGCTGATGGCGGGTGGTGTCGGAGACCAGGAGGTTCCCCGACGGCAGCGCCAGCGCCTTGCCGGGGAAACGCAGATCGGTCGCGACCGGCTCCGGCGGCACGTACGGCCCGTCGCCGCGCCGCAGCGTCCCCTTCGCCTCGTGCTCCGTCTCCAGCTCCTCGACAAGGGCGCGCAGCGCGTTCGCGTGTCCCTCACCGGCGTGCTGGGCCACGATGTACCCCTCCGGGTCGATGACGACGAGCGTCGGCCAGGCCCGGACGGCGTACTGCTTCCAGGTGGCGAGCTCGGGGTCGTCCAGGACGGGGTGGTGCACCTCGTAGCGCTCGACGGCGTCGACGACGGCCTGATGCTCCGCCTCGTGGACGAACTTCGGCGAGTGCACGCCGACGATCACGAGGGTGTCGCGGTGCTTCTCCTCCAGTTCGCGCAGCTCGTCGAGGACGTGGAGGCAGTTGATACAGCAGAAGGTCCAAAAATCGAGGATCAATGTGCGACCTCGGAAGTCGGCGAGCTTCAGATCCTTCCCGCCGGTGTTGATCCAGCCACCCTTGCCGATCAGCTCGGGGGCACGGACACGGGCACGCTTGCGGGGTGCGGGCGCGGGGGTGGGCGCCGGGGCAGCATCGTTCATCCTTCAAGCTTGCCATTGGCCCATGAACACCGGATCACGACCGTACGACGCCGCTGTCCTGCGCAGCTATGGGATCCGCTCCACCACGGACTAGCCTCCTTGGACGCCCCGGACGAACAGAGTTCCTGTGCGCCGGCTCCCGGCGGGTGGGGCAAGCACGGACGCTGACACGTCCACGAAGCCGTGTTCCTTGAGAATCAGCGCCCACACATCGGGTTCGTAGTCCCACCGCTTGACGACAGCGGGGTCTTCTTCGGGCCCGCGCGGGATGTATGACGCCTGGCAGCCGTAGCACCCTTCAACCGGGGGCCGCTGGGAGAAGGCGAAGACGCCACCTGGCTTGAGGGTCGCGTGAACCAAAGGCAGCAGTGGACCGGGGTCGGTGAACCAGGCAGCGCCGAAGACGCTGTAGACCGCATCGAAGATCGTGAACGTGTCTCCGAGGTAGGTGAGCGCGTCGGCCTGGTGGAGTTCCATCTCGTTCACGCCCGGCCACCGCTCACGTGCCTTGTCGAGCTGCTTGGCGGAGAGGTCGATTCCGATGGACTTCATGCCGAGCGTTGCGAGGTGAGCAGCGTTTCCTCCAGACCCGCACCCGAGGTCGAGTGCCCTGTCTCCCGGGTTGAGCTTGAGCACGTCGACCCGGGGGCCGTGGTCCGGGTACTGGGTCCAGTTGAACCACGTGGTCTCGCCCTTGGCGTTGGTCTTCCGCCGCTGGGGCTTGCTCTGCGAGTAGGTGTCCCATGCGGTGCTGCGAGCGTCAGTCACTACCTGTCCGTTCTCGTTCACGGCGACAGCCGCCCGGCACGATACCGGGCGGCTGAAGCTCTCGTGGGTCAGTCGCTCCGCTTGAGTCGGAGCTACTTGGCGACGGGGCTGTCGGAGCAGCCCGCGTAGCTCTGGGTGCAGTCTGCTGCGCTGTTGATCGGCCAGAACTCCGGGTCCACGTCGAAGCCGGCCGATCGGATCATCTCGGCCGTCCGACGCATCGCGGCCCGGCCCTCGGCCGGGCTGTGGCCGTTGTTGCGGTCGGGGACGTGGTGGATGAACCCGCCGCCGAGCGCGTCGCAGACCCTGGCGTAGTCCTTGGTGTGGAGCACGAGTGCGTGCCAGAACAGGTCCACGCGAAGGCTGGGCGTGGCCCTCTCCGTGGTGTTCGCGGCGACGGCGAGGAAGGCCGCCACCTGGTCGACGCCGCGCCGGCCCTGGTCGTCGGTCATCTCCGGCCAGGAGTCCTCGCGGACCATGGTGATGAGGTCGGCCCTCAGCTCGGGGGTGATGAGGTCGTACACGGTCTTCGTCGTGTCCGTGATCGTCACGTCTGTGCCTTCCTGGTCTGTGAGGAACATCGGGGGCACTTGCAGGGGGGCCAGGCGGCGGAAGCCATGGGGGTCAACGGCTTCTCGGCGCTGCTGCTGGGGTAGATCACCTCAGAGCCGAACGTCTGGCCGGAGTCGCGAGACACCCGCACGGTCATGGTCATCGTTGGCCTTCCGCTTGCCGGGTCCGGTTGGTGAAGCGATGCTCCCGCCGCCGGTCGGTCGGAACGACGACGCTTCGGGCGTCGCCTGGGCGTCACTCAGTGGGGTGTCAATGACGCCCTCCAGGGCGTCAAACCGGTGTCATTGCATGGCTGTTCGGTCTAGCTTTGACGTCATGACGACGACCGCCGTGGTGCCGAATGATGTGCTGCGGGCCGTGCGTATCGGCCTGCGCTTAAGCCAGGACGATTTTGCCAAGGCGCTCCGCCGGGCAGGTGCGGAACTGGGGGAACCGAACGAGGCTTCCAAGCGGCTGGTGCAGCGCTGGGAGTCCGGCACGAGCAAGACGCCTCGGGGCGTGTACGCCAGGGCCTTAGAACGGGTCACTGGGCGTCCGGTCGAGGCACTGAGCAGTGTGCATCGTGAAAAGTGCAGGTCGGGCGGGCTGGTGTGCGCGGGGTCGGGGGTGCTCGGGCTGGTCGGTGGCGGGTGTCCGTGGTGAAGATCGCCTGACTGGTCGGCCAGGAGGGTTCTCTGGTTCTGCTGCGCCTGCGTCAGCGGGCCGCCTACGATCCGTCACCGTGCCGGTACGCCGGAGATCGTGAGGAGGGTGTGGGGATGTCCGATCTGGAGCGGATCACGGCTCGCCGGAGCGAACTGGACGCGCTCGCCGAGGAGTTGGCGAAGCGGCTTGGGGAGGTCGAGGCCGAGCGGGAGGAGCTGGGGATCGCTGAACGGGTCCTGCGCCGTCTGGCCGAACAGGACCGGGCCGATACGGAGGCCGCCGGGGTGGAAGCCCCGATGAAAGCGCAGGTGGCGGGGCGTGCGGTGCTGCTGATCCCGCACCGCGGTGAGACCGGCGACGAGGCCGCGCTGCCCGGTGACTACCGCCGGATCTTGTCGATCGTGCGGGCCGCCGGCGGCCCGGTGCAGGTCAAGTCGGTGGGCGAGGAGCTGGGGCTTGAGGTGGGGTTGCGCGGGAAGCTGGAGCCGCTGCGGGCAAAGATGACCAAGCTCGCCGATCGTGGCTGGCTGCACAAACGGCCCGACGGGAAGTTCACCGCGCGCCTGTAGCAGTACCGGACCGGGGACGGCAAGGGGCGTAACCTACAGGCCCCCGGCGGCAGTTGAGTTTGGTGTGAAGAAAAACAACGGGTCCGCCGAGGGCCCTGACAGCCTTGTCTACACCGCCCGCCTGCCGCTGTCGAGCGCCACCCTGAACTGGCTCGCCGACCTGATACGCGGCCACTGCAAGAAGATCGGCTCCAGGTGGCGGGCGCTGCCCGCCGGGAAGATCGCCGGCATCGTGCTGGCAGTACTGCGCTGTGACCAGCGGCCCGGCGACCTGGCCGGCGGCAACGGCATCCACCGCACCACCGTCACCCGCTGGGTGCGGGAAGTCGTCGGCCTGCTCGCCGCCCGCGCCCCGCGCCTGGACCGCGCGCTGAAAAAGATCGCCCGAAAGGGTGGCGGAATCGTACTGCTGGACGGCTCCCTGATCCGCACCCGGCGCCGCACCGGCACGGCGAACCGGAAGAACTACTCCGGCAAGCACAAACATCATGGCCTGCTGGTGATCGCACTCACCGACGACAAGGGTCGGCTGATCTGGGTCTCCGCCGCACGTCCCGGACGCACCTCGGAGATCACCGCCTCCCGTCACGACAAGCTCACCGCCCACCTGCGGGCCGCCGGGCTCGGAGCCATCGCCGACCTGGGGTTCATCGGCCTCGACGACAGCGGCCCGGACACCGACCCGGCGGTGATCACCGGCTACAAGGCCGCCCGGAACCGGCCCCTGACCCGCGGCCAGAAACTGTCCAACAAAGCGCTGGCCACGGTCCGTGCCCCGGTCGAGCACGGCTTCGCCCACCTGAAGAACTGGAGAGTCCTGGGCAAGGTCCGCACGGATCCGAGGTGGGCGACCACGCTGGTGCGGGCCCTGCTGGTGCTGACAAACCAGGAAGTCGCCCGCTGATGACCGATGATCTTGTCGCTGGACTACCGCCCCGGACCTCGCCGAGCGTCCCGACGCCTACGCACACCAGACCATCTGACGTGCAGTTTTCACGATGCACACTGCTCACTGGGGTTCGCCCTGTCGGTGCCGACGGCACGAGTCCACGCAGACGGGAAAGGAGGGCATGACATGGAGACCGGCACAACCGGTGTCGCGTCTGCCTCTGTAGGCGCGCAGCCCGCCGCGCAGACGGGTGAGGAGACGTTTTCGGGAGTGTGGCTCAGCCGCTACGAGTTCTTCTCTTCGAGCCGGGGCGACTCGTACGAGGGTAAGCACTACGTAGTGATCGTCCAGCATGGGAACCGGCTGACCGTTCAGAGTCTGCCTGGGGCGAGCAGCAACCCGGACAGCCCGCTCACGCTGGATCTGACCGTTGATCGCAACGTGGTCACGGGTACGTGGGTCGAGCAGACTGCCGCAGACGGCTACTACAACGGGGCCCGCTACCACGGGGCCATCCAACTCCTGGTCGAGCCGACCGGGCGGCGTATGGCCGGGAAGTGGGTCGGCTTCGGCAAGGACTTCGACGTGAATACCGGCCCCTGGGAACTGCGGCTGGTGGACCGGTCCACGAGCAAGGCGACGCTGGAGAGGTACAGCCAGCCGCCGGAGTGACATCCGACGGAGCACCTGATGGGCCGAAGACCCCACGGGTGGGGCCTTCGGCGGGATTTGCAGGGCGTTAACTGTGCCGCTCTCGCACCTTCGGCGATCGATATGCGCTGGTCAGAGCCACGGTGGGCCCGAAAAACGGAGTCACACCCAGCGTGCGCCTTCCGAGCTGGGGCCGGGGTCGCGGTGAGGGCTGCGCCTGAACTTTGGACATCCCGGGTGACGAAGTGACGGAATGACGATTAGTTCTGATCCACTCATGGAAACAACGACACTCCTATAAGAGATAACCGGGGGAGAGCGTGATTTCGTCACTTCGTCACGCGTGTCCGCTGCCGGCATCTGGAGGGGTTACGCGGGTGCTCAGGTGGCGCTGTCGGTACCCATCTTCGCCCAATGGATCTGGATCCGTTGCTCAGGGATGATCCGCTGTCCGCGCACTCCCTTGGTCACTTCAACCCGGTCTATCGCGAGTGACAACCGGCCGCGCCGGTCTTCGTTTGTCGCCTCAGCCCACGCCTCACGCAGGATGAGGCCGTCGAGCATCGGTGACACGTCCACGGACGGCATGGGGAGCTTACGAAGATCGGTGCCGAGCCCTTCGATGCGCCCCCTCAGGCGCTCTGCAAGCCGGTTGTAGCGCTCCACGGCTGCGGGGCCACTGAACTCGCCGCGCACGTATCGCGCGTCCTCCAGATCGGCAAGGCGGGCTTCCTCGTCCTGGATCTCAGCAGTAAGCGCATCACGTTTCGCGAAGGTCTCCGGGTCCACCCGATGCACCCAGCGATCTGCGATAGCGACAAGCAGCGGGTCGTCCGGTTCGAGCGCTGGGAGCTTGGTGAGGAACTGTTCCGTCACGTACTGGTCAACCGCCTCAGCCAGCGCCGACGCTCCGATGCACTGGTTGCCCGCGCGGCGAGCCATGCACTGGTAGCTGCCTCCCACACGGTGCGTCCGGCGACCGCAGCCGGGTACCGCGCAGTAGACGAGTCCCGTGAGCAGCGCGGTCCCCTCGGGCTTCGGCCGCCGCTTTCCTGCGTGCACGAACGTCCTGGATTCCAGGGTGCGGATGATCTGTTCACGCTCTCCGACCGTGATGATCCCCTCGCCGATCCCGACGGTGTCCAGAGTCTCGGGATCGCGGTACGGAAAGACCCTGCCCGTGTACTTCCGCTCACCGTCGTCCGTCTCGACGGTCTCGGTCTCCGGCATCAGGCCGGCGAGCGCAGGAGAGCGCAGGAGCTGCATGATGCTGGCGGCGTTCCACTGCCCGCCCCTGGGCGAGAGGATCTCGTACTCGTTGAGAAGTCGGGCGATCTTGACCAGCGACGTTCCGGCGAGCGCTTCATCCGCGATGAGACGGGCGTAGACGGCGTGCTCCGGGTCATGGACGAGCTTCTTGGTCTGCGGGTCGATGAGCAGCCCGTACGGAGGCTGTCCGCCGATCCACTGACCCTCGCTGCGTAGGTATCGCTTGGCATGGCCGACGCGTGTGCCGAGATTCTTCGACTCGGATCGGGCGAGTTCGGCGAGCATCGCCACGACCATGCGCGCCGAGTCGTTCGAGGTGTCGAGACCGTCCACCACCGAGACGAGACGGCCGCCGGATTTCTCGATGTCGTCCAGCACCTTGCCGACCTGGCCGATGCACTTGCGGGACAGGCGGTCCAGTTTCCAGACGATCAGCGTGCCCACGACGCCCGCCGTGACGGCCGCCAGGGCGGCGTCGAAGCCCTTGCGCTCAACGGTCTTGTAGCCGGAGCGCCCTCTGTCTATGTGGACCTTGCGGACGGCGACCGCAGCGGCAACGTCGTCCACTGCGACCCGCCTGCGCTGGACCGCGCGCAAAACGGCCTCCGTGTAGCCGTAGGTCTGAATCAGGCCCGGAACGAACCACGAGGAGTAGGAGCGGAACCGGCGGGTTCGCTCGAAGAGCGGGAGACGGGCTTCCTGTGCCTGCTTGAGCCCGGCGCGCTCCATACGCCGCCACCCGACCCACATGCCTTCGGCGGTGCGCGGCGAGGCCAACAGGTCTTCCGTTTGATCTTCCGACCCGCACGCCTGGCACCACGCCCGGATGTCGTCAGCGGACGGGGGCGTGCGCGCGTTCATGATCCGCGATGACTTGGACGGGTGCCAGGAGCACAGACGGGCGATGTCCCGTCCGGTGAGGCCGGCATCCCGGCACAGCTCAGCGAGTCGGTTCGCCAGAGCCCGCCGGGCCTGCTGTGCACTTGATGGTGAGACGGCCATGGTGGTGACAGCTCAGCGCGGTCGGTACTCCTCGTGTGGAACGGCCCGTTGCCAGGCCGCTTCGAATGCGACGGCGCACAGCTTCACCCGCTCGGGCTCGTCCGTGTACTCCCGCCCGTCCTGGTCGAACTGCCCGTTCCCGGTGAAGTGGTGGAACAGCGCTTGCCCACCGTCGAACAGCCAGAAGTCAGTACCCGGCACGGCCAAGTCCGTGGTCTGCCGCCGTGGCAGCCACCGGACCAGTTCACCCGCCGCGATGTTCGTGAAGGTGCGGTCGCACTCGTACCGCACGTAGTCGCTGATCGGCTCCGACACGATCCGAAGCCGCCGGACCACGACCCCTCGGGCCGTCGCCACTCCTTCGCGCCGCGTGAAGCGGAGGCCGCCGGGGAAGCTGTGGCGGTATGAAATACCTCGTACGGGACAAGATCTTCGCGCTCGGCGACGACTACTGGATCGAGGACGAGGACGGCCGCCACGCCTTCCTCGTCGACGGCAAGGCCCTGCGGCTGCGCGACACGCTGGAGCTGAAGGACCCGCTCGGACAGGTCCTGATCACGCTGCGGCAGAAGATGTTCAGCCTCCGGGACGCCATGACGATCGAGCGGGACGACCGGCCGCTCGCCACGATCCGCCGCAAGCGGCTCTCGCTGCTCCGCAACCACTACCGTGTCGGTCTGGTCGAGGGCACCGAGCTGGACGTCTCCGGTCGGATTCTGGACCGGGAGTTCACGGTCGAGTACGACGGTGAACTCCTGGCCCACATCTCCAGGCGGTGGTTCCGCCTGCGGGACACCTACGCCGTGAACGTCGTGCGGGAGGACACCGACGCGGCGCTGCTGATCGCCGTGGCGGTGTGCGTGATCCGGATGGCCGAGCGGGAGGACTGACCGGCCGCCCGGCGGGGCGGGCACGGCGCCGTGGGCGAGGGGGTCAGGGCGTCCTGCCCAGGACACGGTCCTTGAGGGCGGGGAACTCCTCCCTCGTCGTCTCGACCTTCGCCGGGTCGAGGACCACCCGAAGGATCTCCTCGCCGGGCCCCGCCTCCGCGAGGACCTCGCCCCACGGGTCCACCACGATCGAGTGCCCGGCCTGTTCCACGCCCGCGTGGGTTCCGGCGGTGCCGCAGGCCAGCATGTACGCCTGGTTCTCCACGGCTCGTGCCCGCGCGAGCAGCGTCCAGTGCGCGCGCCGCCGGGCGGGCCAGCCCGCCGGGACGACGAACGCCTGGGCACCGGCGTCCACCAGACCCCGGAACAGCTCGGGGAAGCGCAGGTCGTAGCAGGTGGCGACACCGACGGTCAGCTCCGGCAGGGCGACCGTGACCAGTTCCTTGCCGGCCGCCATCATCACCGCTTCGCCCTTGTCGAAGCCGAAGCGGTGGATCTTCCGGTAGCCGGCCGCGAGGTCGCCGGCGGGGGAGAGGACGAGCGAGGTGTTGTAGAGCGCTCCCCCGGCCGCCTCGACGACCGACCCGGCGTGCAGCCACACCCGGGCGTCGCGGGCCGCCTCCGCCATCGCCTCGTACGTGGGGCCGCGCAGTGGTTCGGACTCGGCTGCGAACGCCTCGTAGGCGAAGGCGCCCATCGGCCACAACTCGGGGAGCACGACGAGATCGGCCGCGCCGCGTTCCTCCCGTACGAGACCGGCCACCCGCGCGCGGCGGGCTTCGATCGTTTCGTCCGGGTCTACTGCGATCTGGATGAGGGAGGCGCGCACACTACCACCGTCCTGGCATTCGAGCCGTCAACACGGGCCTACGATCGTCACACGAAAGCACTGCCGGGGTGCCTTCGGGCAGCGTAACTTAGCGTCCGAGCCTCCCAAGCAGTCTTGTTTTCAGCCCGCGCACCGCAGAACCGCCGAGGGGTCCCGTGACCGTCCATCCCAGCCTCCAGACCTATGCCGACGCCTGGACCCACTCCATCGAAGCGATATCCGAACTCGTCCAGCCGCTCGTGGAAGGCGAATGGAACCGTCCGACCCCCTGTCCGGGCTGGTCGGTGCGCGACATCGTGTCCCATGTGATCGGCATGGAGTGCGAGATGCTCGGCGATCCGCGTCCGATCCACTCCCTCCCCCGCGATCTCTACCACGTGCGCAGTGAGTTCGCCCGGTACATGGAGATGCAGGTCGACGTGCGCCGGCACCACACGGGTCCGGAGATGACCTCGGAGCTGGAGTACGTCCTGATCCGCCGGGCGCGCCGGCTGCGCAACGAGAACCGCGGACCGGAGCATCTGATCCGTGCGCCGCTCGGAGCCGAGCAGACGCTGGAGACGGCCTACCGGATGCGGGCCTTCGACGTGTGGGTACACGAACAGGACCTGCGCACCACGCTGGGCCGGCCGGGCAACCTGGACTCGCCGGCCGCGCTGATCGTCCGTGACGTGCTGCTGGAGGGGCTGCCGAAGGTCGTCGCCAAGGAGGCGGGAGCGCCGGTGAACTCGGCGGTCGTCATCGACGTACACGGCCCGGTGGAGTTCCTGCGGACGGTGCGGGTGGACGCGGACGGGCGCGGATCGGTCGACGGCGCTCCGTCGCTGGGTCCGGTGGCGACGCTGGCGACGGACTGGGAGACGTACGTCCGGCTGGCCTGCGGACGGGTCCGGCCGGCCGAGGTCGCCGACCGGGTCAGGGCCGAGGGCGACCCGGACCTGGTGCGGACGATCCTGGACAACTTCACGGTGACGCCCCGTTAGGTCCGCTCCGTAGCGGTCCGGGAGAGTCCGTGACCGGCGGGGAGGGCCTCGGCGCCGGCTCTCGCGCGGAGGGCTTGGGTGCGGAGGGCTTGGGCACGCCGCCCCCGCCCCCTGGGGCCTTCACGCGGGTACGTGGACGGCTTCCACCCGGCTCGCCACGAGTCGTTCGCGCTCGAGCCGCGCGGTACGGGCCTTGAGGCGGAGGATCTGCAGGACGCCCAGCGCCTCCAGGACGAAGACCGAGGAGAAGGCGATCCGGTAGTCGTCGCCGGTCGCGTCGAGAAGGACGCCGACCGCGAGCAGGGTCGTCATCGAGGCGACGAAACCACCCATGTTGACGATTCCGGAGGCGGTGCCCTGACGCTCCGGAGGGTTGGCGGGGCGCGCGAAGTCGAAGCCGATCATCGAGGCGGGGCCGCAGGCGCCGAGCACGGCGCACAGGGTGATCAGCAACCACATCGGGGCCCGGTCGCCCGGGTGGAGCAGCGTGGCCGCCCACAACAGCGCGGTCGCCGCGACCGTGCCCAGGGCCAGCGGCGCCCTCGCCGCGTGGTGGCGGGCGATGATCTGACCGTAGGCGAGGCCCACGACCATGTTGGAGAGCACCACCAGCGTCAGGAGCTCACCGGCGACGTCCCGCGGGACCCCCTGATCCTCGACGAGGAAGGGCATGCCCCACAGCAGCAGGAACACCATCGCCGGGAACTGGGTGGTGAAGTGCACCCACATCCCGAGCCGGGTCCCCGGCTCGCTCCATGACGCGGCGATCTGGCGCCGGACGAAGGCCACGCCCGCGTGCGGGGCGGGGGCCGGCGCGTGCCCCTCGGGGTGGTCCTTGAGGAAAAGGAGCAACAGCGTCAGGGCGACGGCGCCGGCGGCCGAGCTGCCGACGAAGGTGGCGGTCCAGCCCCAGTCGTCCAGCGCCCGCGCGATGACGAGGGTGGAGACGAGGTTGCCGGCCATGCCGAACAGTGCGGCGACCTGGCCGATGAGCGGGCCGCGCCGGGCGGGGAACCAGCGGGAACCAAGCCGCAGCACACTGATGAAGGTCATCGCGTCGCCGCAGCCGAGCAGGGCCCGGGAGGCGAGCGCCATGCCGTAGGAGGGGGAGAGGGCGAAACCGAGCTGGCCGAGGGTGAAGAGGACGACGCCGAGGGTCAGGACCCTCTTCGTGCCGAGCCGGTCGACCATCAGGCCGACGGGTATCTGCATGCCCGCGTAGACCAGCAGCTGGAGGATGGAGAAGGTGGAGAGGGCGGAGGCGTTGACGTCGAACCGGTCGGCCGCGTCGAGTCCGGCGACTCCCAGGGACGTACGGAAGATGACGGCGACGAAGTAGACGGAGACGCCGACGCCCCAGACCAGGGCCGCTCGCCGGCCGCCGGGAGGATCACCGGGCAGGGTGACGCCGGCGCCGTGTCCCCGTCCGCTCACCGTGCCTCACCCCGTACCAGGACTTCGACCCGGCCGAGGTGGTGCCGGACGCAGGCGGCGGCGCCCTCGACGTCGGCGTCCCTGATCCGCTGGAGGATCTCGGCGTGCTCGGTGATGTTCTTGGCGATCCGATCGGGGTGGGACTGCATGACGGCGACCCCCATCCTCAGCTGTCGGTCGCGCAACTGGTCGTAGAGCCTGGCGAGGATCTGGTTGCCGGCGTACCGGACGATCTCGGCGTGGAAGCAGCGGTCGGTGACGGCGACCTCGGCGAGGTCGCCGGCCTCGGCGCGGCGCTTCTGCTCTTCCAGGAGCTCCTCGAGCCGCGTGATCAGCGCAGGTGATGCGGGGACGGCGCGGCGCACCGCGAACTCCTCGACGAGCAGCCGGGTCTCGACCACGTCGGCGATCTCCTGGGCGGAGACCGCGAGCACCAGGGCGCCCTTCTTCGGGTAGAGCCTGAGCAGCCCTTCCATCTCCAGCTTCAGCAGCGCCTCCCGTACCGGGGTGCGGGAGACCCCGACGGCCTCGGCGAGCTCCCCCTCGGTGAGGAGGGTGCCGCCTTCGTAGCGGCGCTCGAGAACGGCCTGCTTGACGTGCAGGTAGACGCGTTCGGCTGCGGGAGGTGCGGATGCCATGGACACAGCATAGATACAAGAGGGGTGCAACCCGTGGGCTCGTCCGCGATACGGACGGAGAGCCCGGCGAGGTCGAAGACGAGGACGCCCGGCCGGGATGGCACCGGCCGGGCGTTTCACGTGAAACACGCGAACTCGGGCGTCACACCTCGTGGATGACGCGCGGGACGTGCTACGTCCAGGTGAGAAGGCGCTTCGGCTGTTCCAGGATCGCGGCGATGTCCGCGAGGAACTTGGAACCGAGCTCGCCGTCCACCAGACGGTGGTCGAACGACAGCGCCAGCGTGGTGACCTGGCGCGGCTTCACCTTGCCCTTGTGGACCCACGGCTGGAGCTTGATCGCGCCGACCGCGAGGATCGCCGACTCGCCGGGGTTGAGGATCGGCGTGCCGGTGTCGACGCCGAAGACGCCGACGTTGGTGATGGTGAAGGTGCCGCCCTGCATGGCCGCCGGGGTCGTCTTGCCCTCGCGGGCCGTGGCGACCAGTTCACTGAGGGACCGCGAGAGTTCCGGCAGGGTCTGGGCGTGCGCGTCCTTGATGTTCGGCACGATCAGCCCGCGCGGGGTGGCCGCGGCGATGCCCAGGTTGACGTAGTGCTTGAGCACGATCTCCTGGTTCGCCTCGTCCCAGGCCGCGTTGATCTCCGGGTTACGCCGGGCGGCGACCAGGACGGCCTTGGCGACGAGGAGGAGCGGGTTGACCCGGAGGCCCGCCATGTCCTTGTCGGACTTGAGTTCCTCGACCAGCTTCATCGTGCGCGTGATGTCGAAGGTCACGAACTCGGTGACGTGCGGCGCGGTGAAGGCCGAGCCGACCATCGCCGCCGCGGTGGCCTTGCGGACACCCTTGATCGGGACGCGGGTCTCCCGCGCGTCCGTCGCGGCCGGTGCGGCCGGTGCGGCGGCGGGAGCCGGTGCGGCGGCAGCGGCGACCGGGGCGGGCGCCTCGGCCACGGGGGACGGCGCCGGGGCCGCCGCCGCGTGGACGTCCTCGCGGGTGATGATCCCGTCCGGGCCGGTCGGGGTCACGGCCGTCAGGTCGACGCCGAGGTCCTTGGCGAGCTTGCGCACCGGCGGCTTGGTCAGTGGCCGGACGGCGCTCGCGGCACCGTGCCCGTTGAGTTCGCCCTGGATAGCGGCGGCGGCCTGCTGGGGCACGGTGGCGCTCTTGCGCGGCCGGCGCTTGGTCGAGGTCGCGGCGACGCCGTAGCCGACCAGGACCGGCTGACGGCCCTGCGGTTCGGCCTCCTCGGCCTCCTCGGCCGGTGCGGCCGGTGCGGCCGGTGCGGCCACGGGGGTCTCGACGGCAGCGGGGGTCTCTGCGGCCGGTGCGGCCGGAGTCCCGGCGGACGCGGAACC
Source organism: Streptomyces sp. NBC_01216 (assembly GCF_035994945.1). Lineage (NCBI taxonomy): Bacteria > Bacillati > Actinomycetota > Actinomycetes > Kitasatosporales > Streptomycetaceae > Streptomyces > Streptomyces sp. NBC_01216. Next base: position 3,633,533 of record NZ_CP108677.1, on the reverse strand, counting down.
GCCGATGTTCACGGAGATGATCACCTGGCCGACGTCGACCGTGGTGCCCTCGCCGAAGCGCAGGTCATGGACCACGCCGTCGAAGGGGATCGGCAGTTCGACGGCCGCCTTGGCCGTCTCGACCTCGCAGACGACCTGCCCGTCGGTGACCGTGTCACCGGGCTGGACGTACCACTTGAGGATCTCGGCCTCGGTGAGGCCCTCGCCCACGTCGGGCATCTTGAATTCGCGGATGGTCACGGGGCTCTCCTCAGTACGCCAGCGAGCGGTCGACGGCGTCGAGCACACGGTCCAGGCCCGGCAGGTACTCCTCCTCCAGGCGCGCCGGCGGATACGGCGCGTGGTAGCCGCCGACCCGCAGGACGGGGGCTTCCAGGTGGTAGAAGCAGCGTTCGGTGATCCGGGCGGCGATCTCCGCGCCCGAGCCGTAGAAGACCGGGGCCTCGTGGACCACGACCAGCCGGCGGGTCTTCTCGACCGACGACTGGATGGTGTCGAAGTCGATCGGGGACAGCGAACGCAGGTCCAGGACCTCGATCGACTTGCCCTCCTCGGCCGCCGCGGCGGCCACCTCCAGGCAGGTCTTCACCATCGGGCCGTAGGCGGCGAGGGTGAGGTCCGTGCCCTCGCGGGCGACCCGGGCCTTGTGGAGCTCGCCGGGGATGGCCTCGGTGTCGACCTCGCCCTTGTCCCAGTAGCGGCGCTTGGGTTCGAAGAAGATGACCGGGTCGTCACTCTGGATCGCCTGCTGGAGCATCCAGTAGGCGTCGGAGGAGTTCGCCGGAGTGACCACCTTGAGGCCCGCGACGTGCGCGAAGAGCGCCTCGGGGGACTCGGAGTGGTGCTCGACGGCGCCGATGCCACCGCCGTACGGAATGCGGATGACGACCGGCATCTTCACCGTGCCGAGCGATCGGGCCCGCATCTTGGCCAGCTGGGTGACGATCTGGTCGTACGCCGGGAAGACGAAACCGTCGAACTGGATCTCCACGACCGGCCGGTAGCCGCGCAGGGCGAGACCGATCGCGGTGCCGACGATGCCGGACTCGGCGAGCGGGGTGTCGATGACCCGGTCCTCGCCGAAGTCCTTCTGCAGGCCGTCGGTGATCCGGAAGACGCCGCCGAGCTTGCCGACGTCCAAGCCCATGATGACGACCTTGGGGTCGCTCTCCAGGGACTTGCGCAGCGACTCGTTGAGCGCCCTCGCGAGGGGAAGGTTCTGAACAGCCATGATTACTCGGCCTCTCCATCCGCGAAGGACGCCTGGTAGGCGGCGAACTGCGCGCGCTCCTCGTCGACGAGCGCGTGCCCGTCCGCGTACACGTTGTCGAAGATCGCCATGTGGTCCGGAACGGGCATGGCGCGGACGACCTCACGGACGTGCTTGCCGAGCTCCTCGCTCTCCGCCTCGAGCGCCTCGAAGAAGGCCGCGTCGGCGTGCCCCTCGTTCTCCATGTACGTCCGGAGACGCTGGATCGGGTCCTTGGCCTCCCACGCCTCCCGCTCCGCGTCGCGGCGGTAGCGCGTCGGGTCGTCGGAGGTGGTGTGGGCGGCCATCCGGTAGGTGAACGCCTCGATGAGGGTCGGGCCCTCACCGCGCCGGGCACGCTCCAGGGCCGAACGGGTCACGGCCAGGCACGCGAGGACGTCGTTGCCGTCGACACGGACGCCCGGGAAGCCGAAGCCGCGGGCGCGCTGGTAGAGCGGGACGCGCGTCTGCTTCTCGATGGGCTCGGAAATGGCCCACTGGTTGTTCTGGCAGAAGAACACGACGGGAGCGTTGTAGACCGCGGAGAACACGAACGACTCGTTCACGTCGCCCTGGCTGGAAGCGCCGTCGCCGAAGTACGCGAGCACGGCGGAGTCCGCGCCGTCCTTGGCGATACCCATGGCGTAGCCGGTGGCGTGCAGGGTCTGCGAGCCGAGGACGATCGTGTACAGGTGGAAGTTGTTGGTGCTGGGGTCCCAGCCACCGTGGTTCACACCGCGGAACATGCCCAGCAGGTTGGTCGGGTCGACGCCACGGCACCAGGCCACACCGTGCTCGCGGTAGGTGGGGAAGACATAGTCGTCGTCGCGCAGCGCACGGCCGGAGCCGATCTGCGCGGCCTCCTGGCCGAGCAGCGACGCCCACAGGCCCAGCTCGCCCTGACGCTGCAGGGAAGTGGCCTCGGCGTCGAAGCGGCGGGTCAGGACCATGTCCCGGTACAGCCCGCGCAGCTCGTCGGCGCTCAGGTCGATGTCGTACTCGGGGTGCTGTACGCGCTCCCCTTCGGGCGTCAGCAGCTGAACGAGCTCGGGTTCGGAGTTCTGCGAATCCTGTGCCTTCTTCGCGCTGGCGCTGGCGGTGCGCTTGGTGCCGCTGCTGCGTCGCGTCGTCTTGCGCGCGGCAGTGCTCTCCACGGTCACGTGCGTGCTCCTCCGTCGGTCCGGCCCCCGGGATTGCCGGGCAAGGCCTGGGGTCCCCCTACCGCAGGCAAGGGGAGGCTCGCCCTTCCGGCCCGCGCACGGGGTGGGTGCGCTCGGCCGGGGTCGGGCGTGACAGGTGCCCCGGCGAGCGCCCTGCCATAGGCACGTTACCCAGTGCGCCGCATTCCTGCGAAACCCCGTTTGACCTGCGATTTTGCTTGGATTTCCAAGTAAATCGAGAAATGGGGGAACGTAGCTGGTCAGCGCAGTGCAACGACCTGGAGGTCGCCGGAACACGGGCACGTTATCCCGCCACCCCCGGGCACGGGAAGAGCCAATATGTGAGACTGACCCGGTGCACGAAGAGGGAAAAATCCGGGTATTTCTGCTCGACGACCATGAAGTCGTCCGGCGCGGCGTCCACGAGCTGCTGTCCGTGGAGGACGACATCGAGGTGGTCGGAGAGGCCGGCACAGCGGCAGAAGCGCTGGTCAGGATCCCGGCGACGCGTCCCGATGTGGCCGTTCTCGACGTCCGGCTGCCCGACGGCAGCGGGGTCGAGGTCTGCCGCGAGGTCCGTTCGCAGAACGACGACATCGGATGCCTGATGCTCACCTCGTACGCCGACGACGAAGCGCTCTTCGACGCGATCATGGCCGGAGCGTCGGGATACGTCCTCAAGGCCATCCGGGGGAACGAACTGCTCTCGGCGGTCCGCGACGTCGCGGCCGGAAGGTCACTGCTCGACCCGGTGGCGACCGCCCGAGTCCTGGAGCGACTGCGCGACGGGAACAATCCGAAGGGTGACGACCGGCTCGCCAAGCTGACGGACCAGGAACGCAGGATCCTGGACCTGATCGGCGAGGGCCTGACCAACCGGGTCATCGGCGAGCGCCTCCACCTCGCGGAGAAGACCATCAAGAACTACGTCTCCAGCCTGCTGTCGAAACTGGGCATGGAACGACGATCCCAGGCCGCGGCCTACGTGGCGCGGCTCCAGGCCGAGCGGCGCTGACCGCTCCCCGACGGGCGGCTTTCGGCGGGCCCGCACACGGAGGGAACCCCTCGCCCGGGAGTCGCGAAGGGACCCGGGCCCGACGGGGAGCCCGGATTCGGGACCTACGTCCCTGGCCGGCCGGGGCGGGCGCCCCTTCCCGCGTCGGGCCGTGGTGCCGGAGGGTGGACGGCATGTCCTCCGAGGAGATCCACGCCATCGAGCTGCTGACCGGGGTGTCGTACGGCCGGGTGGCGACGAGCATGCGCGCCATGCCGTTCGTGGCGCCGGCCCGGCACATCGTGGTCGACGGCGGCGTCCTGCTGCGCATGCACCGGGGCCTCGGCTACCACCGGGCGTGCTCCGGCGGGGTCGTCGCCTACGGCGCCGACAACCTCGGCTCCGGTGCCCGGCACCTGTGGTCCGTGCAGGTCACGGGCACCGCCGAGATCGCCGAACCGACCACGGAACAGCTCACGGCCTTCGGCCACTGCCCCCGGGCCGTGGACGGCGAACCCTTCGACGCGGTCTATCTGCGCGTCGAGCCCCGGTTCGAGACCGTGCACACGCTCGATCACGCCCCCGAGGGCCTCGATCGCGCCCCGCGGACATCGCCGGCATCGACGGACGACCGGACTCGCGTGTCGGGGCACCCACCGGCGCGCGGCATGCCGGACGCGCCCGGCGCGTCCGCGGCCGAGCGCCCCCACGGAGCGACACACGCACCACACAGCGTGATCTAACATCTGGGGAGTGCCGCGCTCATCTGAAACACTCGTTCCGCCACTCGGCCCTCTGCTGCGCCGCTACCGGGGCACCGGCGAACCCCTGTCCTGCGAACCGGTGGCCCAAGGGCTGCTCAACCGCGGCTACCGCGTCTCCACCACCCGCGGCGCCTACTTCCTCAAGCAGCACCTGGACGCCCCGACCGCCGACCGGACGACCATCAGCCGCCAGCACCACGCCACCCAGCGGCTGCACGCCCTGGGACTGCCCGTCGCCCCGCCGCTGGCCGACGACGCGGGCCGTACCGTCGCGGTGATCGGCGGCCGGTGCTACGCCCTGCACCCCTGGGTCGACGGGCGCCACCGCGACGGCACCCAGCTCTCCACCGGCGGCTCCCGGCGGCTCGGCCTGCTCCTCGGACACGTCCACACCTGCCTGGACCAGGTGATGGGGTCACAGGCCCCCGGCGAGCGGTACGAGAGCGCCCGCCCCGAGGAGACCTTCCACCTCATCGACGACCTGCTGCGTCTCGCCCGCGCCCGCCGCCCCCGCGAGACCTTCGACGAACTCGCCGTGCACCGGCTGCTCGAACGCCGCGACCTGCTCGCCCTGCACACCCACCGCCGCCCGCCGCCCGCCGCCGCGGCCGGCTGGGTGCACGGCGACTTCCATCCGCTGAACCTGCTCTACCGGGGCGCCGAGCCGGCCGCGATCGTCGACTGGGACCGGCTCGGGGTGCAGCCCCGGGCCGAGGAAGCGGTCCGGGCCGCCGCTCTCTTCTTCGTGCGGCCGACGGGCGAACTGGCACTGGAGAAGGTGCGGGCGTACGCGCGGGCCTACCGGCGGGCGGCGGACGCCGACGCGGACGAACTGGCCGCCGCCGTGCACCGGGTGTGGTGGGAGCGGCTCAACGACTTCTGGATACTGCGCTGGCGATATCGCCTGCACGACCGCAGGGCCGACCCGCTGTTCCCCGCGTCATCGGCCCTGGCGGTGTGGTGGACCCGCGAATACGAGGCGGTGCGCGACGCGTTCACGGACTGACGGCGAAGGGCGCCGCGGTGCGGTCGCCGGACCGCACCGCGGCGGACCGCCCGTCAGGGGGTACTGCCCCCGGTGGGCTCGCCGTTGGAGCCCACCGTCGTACCGGCTGTGGTACCCGTGGACGTCCCGCTGGACGTACCCGTGCCCGTCGACGTGCCCGTGTTGGCGTTGCCCGTCGACGTGCCCGTGTTGGAGTTGCCCTCCGTCGAGCCCTCGCTCGTCCCCTCCGTGCCGCCGTCCGCGGCACCGCCCTCCGTGGTGCCGCCGTCCACCGGGTCCGTCGAGGGCGAGCCCGTCGGGGTGCTCGGTGTCGTCGGCCGGTAGGAATGCTTGGTCGGAGGGTACGAGGGGTACTGGTCACCGCCGGATGAGGTGTCCGGTTCCTCCACGTCCTCGGAGGGCTCGTCCGAAGGGGACGGCGAATCCTCAGGCGCGGAGGGCTGGTTGCTGACGGTCGGCTTGTCCGTGGTGGTGGTGCCCTTGTTGCCGGCCTTGTCCAGCGCGTAGACGACACCCGCCATGATGGCGATCATCGCCAGCGCGACGAACAGCACCACCTTGCCGCGACCGCGACGGCCGCCCGGGGAGCCGTAGCCCGCCGGCGCGTAGCCACCGCTGTCGTAGCCGCCGACGCCGCCGTCGTCGGGGTTCATCGGCGGAAGGATCGGGCTGTGCGCGGTGTCGTGGTGCATCGGGTGGCCGAGCGCCGCGGTCGCGGCCATCCCGCCGGACGGGGTGTGCCCGCCCTGGAAGACCTCCACCGGTCCCGTGTTCCACGTGCCGGTGTGCCCGCCCTGCTGCTGGAGCATCTGCAGGCCGTACTGGATCAGGCCGCGCATCTCCTCGGCGCTCTGGAACCGGTCGTCCGGCTCCTTGGCGAGCGAGCGCATGACCAGTCCGTCGAGCTCGGGCGGCGCCGCCTGGGCGACGTCGGACGGCGGCACGGGCGCGTCCTGGACGTGCTGGTAGACCACCGAGAGCGGGGTCTCGCCGGTGAACGGGGGCCGCAGCGCCAGCAGTTCGTAGAGCAGACAGCCGGTGGCGTAGAGGTCGGAGCGGTGGTCGACGGCCTTGCCGAGCGCCTGCTCGGGGGACAGGTACTGCGGCGTGCCCATGACCATGCCGGTCTGGGTCATCGTCGCCTGCCCGCTGTGCAGGGCACGGGCGATGCCGAAGTCCATGACCTTCACCGCGCCGGTGTGCGTGATGATGACGTTCGCCGGCTTGATGTCACGGTGCACGATGCCGTGCTGGTGCGAGTACGCGAGGGCTTCCAGCACCCCGGAGACGATGATCAGTGCCTGCTCCGGGCCGGGTGCCTCGGCGCTGACCAGCAGGTCCCGGATGGTGCGGCCCTCGACCAGCTCCATCACGATGTACGGCACGGACTGGCTGCCGACGACGTCCTCGCCGGAGTCGTACACCGCGACGATGGCGTGGTGGTTGAGTCCGGCGACCGACTGGGCCTCGCGCGTGAAACGCACCTTGGAGACCGGGTCCTCGGCGAGGTCGGAGCGGAGCAGCTTGACCGCGACCGTGCGGCCGAGCCGGACGTCCTCGGCGGCGAACACCTCGGCCATGCCGCCGCGCCCCAGACGATGGGTCAGCCGGTAGCGTCCGTCACCGACGACACCGCCGATGCCCCAGGACTCCGCAGCGTCCGACACACCGCCGCCTGCTTCGGATTCGGGTGCCATCAGTCCTCGCCGTCATCGCTCTTCGGGTCTCGCCGTACCGTCACGCCGGCACTCTTTCCTTCCGGTCACGCTACAGGCTCCGTCCGGCATCACGGTCCGGGACGGCCCGGCCGCCCCCGCCTTCCGCGGGCCCCGCGCGCCTTCCGGGCCGCTCGTGTAACGCTTCCGAGACGCTTGTGCTGCGGAGGGTCACGGATCGGGCACCCGGCTTGACGTGTCACTGCCCTGGGGCAGACTTGGCCGAGAAAATCCGGAACAGCGCCGCCATGCGCGTGTAGGGGGAAGCACGAATGAGCCAGGACGGCGCACAGGGCCGCTATGCCGGCGGTTCCGTCGCGGGCGGCCGGTACCAGCTTCGCGACCTGCTCGGCGAAGGCGGCATGGCGTCCGTGTACCTCGCCTACGACAGCGCTCTCGACCGTCAGGTGGCGATCAAGACACTGCACACCGAGCTCGGCCGGGAGCAGTCCTTCCGCGAGCGGTTCCGCCGCGAGGCGCAGGCCGTCGCGAAGCTGTCCCACACCAACATCGTCTCCGTCTTCGACACCGGTGAGGACGCCCTCGACGGCGCGGTCATGCCGTACATCGTCATGGAGTACGTGGAGGGCCTGCCGCTCGGCTCGGTGCTGGCCGACGACGTGCGGCAGCACGGCGCGATGCCGGCCGACAAGGCGCTGAAGGTGACGGCCGACGTGCTCGCCGCCCTGGACACCAGCCACGAGATGGGCCTGGTCCACCGCGACATCAAGCCGGGCAACGTCATGGTGACCAAGCGTGGCGTGGTCAAGGTCATGGACTTCGGCATCGCCCGCGCCATGCAGTCCGGTGTCACCTCGATGACGCAGACCGGCATGGTCGTCGGCACACCCCAGTACCTCTCCCCCGAGCAGGCCCTCGGCCGCGGCGTGGACGCCCGCTCCGATCTCTACTCGGTCGGCGTCATGCTGTTCCAGCTGCTGACCGGCCGGCTCCCGTTCGACGCCGACTCGCCGCTGGCCATCGCGTACGCGCATGTGCAGGAGGAGCCGGTCGCACCGTCCTCCGTCAACCGTTCCGTGACACCGGCGATGGACGCGCTGGTCGCCCGCGCGCTCAAGAAGAACCCGAACGAGCGCTTCCCGAACGCCTCGGCGATGCAGGACGAGTGCCTGCGGGTCCTGTCGGCCGGACAGACGAGCGCGCCGGTGATCGTCGCGGGTGGTCCGGTCAGCAGCGGTTCGGGCGTGGGCTCGGCGGTCTTCCCCCCGGTCGGACAGACACCGCCGCCCTCCACGCCCGGGATCCAGCAGCCCTACCAGCCCCCCACCCCACAGCCCGGCCCGTACGGCACGCCGGCTCCGGCTCCGTCCGCCGCCTACGGCTATCCGCCGCACGCGCCGACCCCGCCCCCGTCCCCGTCCCCGTCCCCGATGTACCAGGCACCCGCACCCGGGCCGTACACGATGCCGCCGCAGCGGTCGGCCCCGCCGGCTCCGGCGGGCGGACGGCGGAACACGCCGGTCCTCGTGGGCGCGATCGCGGTGGCGTTGCTCGTCATCGGCGGCACCGTCACGGCGCTGTCGATGTGGAGGAACTCGGACGCGGACGCGAGCGGCGACCCCAGCCAGTACCAGTCGGCCGACCCGGACCACAAGGGGCCCGACCTCAGCAAGACCATCGCCTCGAAGAAGTGCACGGACCCGCGGGAGTCGAGCGAGGACCCGGCGAAGTTCGAGATCCCGGACTTCACGTACAAGAACATCCAGTCCGTGAAGACATGCATCCAGGCCGCGGGCTGGAAGATCACGAAGCAGACGCCGGTCGACGAGAACACCTACGGCGAGGGCACGGTCCTGAGCCAGTATCCGCCGGCCGGTGAGGACGCGACGGCCGACGAGGCCGAGTTCACCCTCGAGATCTCGACGGGCGACCCGGCGCAGTAGCGGCACCGGCCGGGCCGCCCCGGAGCCTCGGGGCAGGCCGCCGGGGCCGGTCGTTCCCGGGTTCCTTCCTCCGCACCCGCCCCGGATGCCGGAAGCGTGCCGTCATGTGACGCTGAGTCGACTGGCTCGGTTGACCAGCTCGGCTGCTCGGGACGGGAGGCGGAATCCCCGTGACTCCAGGACTCCACAGGGCGCGGACACGGGCGCTCGGCCCGGCGTTCGCGTGCTGGCTCGCCATCGGAGGCGTACCGGTCGCCCACGGCGCGGAGGGCACCGCCGTGGCGGACCCCTCCGCCTCCGCCCCCGCTCCCTGGCGCGGACACGGGCCCCCCGGACGGCCGGGACCTTCCGCGCACCCCTCGCCGAGCGGCACGTCAGCGCCCGCGGAGCCGTCGGCGCCGGCAGACACCACGCTCCCTTCCGGTCCCGGCTCCGCTCCGGACACCGCCCCGGCCTCCGCGTCCGGGGACGGCGGGGACCGTGGGGACGGCGGAGACGGTGGCGAGGCGGGGCCCGAAGGCTCAGCTCGGCCCGAAGGCTCAGTGGACACGGCCGGCACCGAAGGCACCGCGCGTCCGGGGACGTCCCCGCGCCCCCGGCCCTCCCCCTCCCTCGCGGGGCGCCCCGCCGGCGAGGGCCGGGAGCGGCCCGGCCGGCCCGCGACGGCGCCCGCCCTCCCCCCGGCGCCGACCCCGTCGGCCGGGCCGTCACGTACCAAAACGGCAACAGCCGACGGCCCCGCCGTCGGCGTGGACGAGGCGGACGAGGTGGTACCCGAGGCGGAGTCCCCGGGGTCGGACGACGCGCCCGAAGGCGCGCCGGACGCCGCCGGGCGGATCGCCGCCGGTTCGGGTTCCCCCCTCTCCGACCGGCGGATTCCCGTGCTCACGCTGGGCGCCGGGCTCGCGTTGATGGGACTCGGCATCGGATTCCTCGGAGTCCGGATACGCCGTCGCTGAGACCCGAGCGGGCCGCGAGTCCCCCCTGAGACGGACCCGGAGACTCCGTCCGAGGTCGCTTGTCCTCCTCGACATACTCGGTATACATACTGAGTATGTCGATCCGCCACGGGCTTCTGGCCCTCCTCGAACGCGGCCCTCGCTACGGCTCACAGCTCCGTACGGAGTTCGAGTCCCGCACGGGAGCCACCTGGCCGCTCAACGTGGGCCAGGTCTACACGACCCTCAGCCGTCTCGAACGCGACGGACTGGTCGCGCAGAGCGGCGAGGACCCGGCCGGGCACGCCCTCTACACGATCACCGAGGACGGACGTACCGAGCTGCGGACCTGGTTCGAGAAGCCGGTCGACCGGACCAGTCCGGCTCGTGACGAGCTGGCCATCAAACTCGCCATGGCCGTGGGCGCCCCAGGGGTCGACATCCGCGGCGTCATCCAGTCCCAGCGCCACCACACCGTGAAGGCGATGCAGGACTACACCCGGCTCAAGGCCCAGGCGATCTCCGCACTCGAGAACGGGGAGTCCCACGAGCGGGACGACCTGGCCTGGCTGCTCGTCCTGGAACAGCTCATCTTCCAGACCGAGGCCGAGGCCCGCTGGCTGGATCACTGCGAGGCCCGGCTCATCCGGCTCTCGGCCCTGGCCGGCCCACCCGCCGAGGCCCAGCCACCCGAGCGGAGCCGAGCGGCGTCACCCGGGAAGGTCCGCCCGACGCCGCTGCGCTGAGCGCGAGCCGCCGAGCGCCGGACCTCCGCACCCGGCTCACCGCGACACCCCGCATCCCTCCGCACGCCCCACCCCACCGCGTCCCTCCGTATCCGACTCACGGCCCCATCGCACGCGGCCCCATCGCACGCGGCTCCGCCGCGGGTCAAGCCGTGCCGCTTCGTGCCTCCCGGTGCCGCACCGGATGCCATCCGCGTCCGGCGGCGCGTGGCAGCGCGCCACGCCCTCGCTCCGCCGCCGCGCGGGCCCCGGACCTCGCACGACCCCGCCGCCGGGAGATCCCGGCGGCACCCCTCCGTACCTCTCCGACCACCGCGTACCTCGACCGGCCGCCGGTCCGTCCCGGACCCCGCGCGACCGTCACTCGACGCACGACCAAGGGGGACCTCTCCATGTCCGCACAGCAGCCCGTGCTGCGACTCCAGAACCTGACCCGTGTCCACGGCTCGGGCGCCACCGAGGTGCACGCCCTGCGGGGTATCGACCTCGACGTCCACGCCGGTGAACTCGTCGCCGTCATGGGCCCGTCCGGCTCCGGCAAGTCCACTCTGCTGACCATCGCCGGCGGACTCGACACACCCACCTCCGGCCGGGTGATCGTCGAGAACACCGACATCACCACCGCCGGCCGCAAGACGCTCGCGGCCCTGCGCCGACGCAGCATCGGCTACGTCTTCCAGGACTACAACCTCATCCCCGCTCTCACCGCCGTCGAGAACATCGCCCTCCCCCGCGAGCTGGACGGCGTCTCCGCACGCAGGGCCCGTGGCGAGGCACTCGCCGCACTCACGGAGATGGAGCTCGGCCACCTCGCCGACCGCTTCCCCGACGACATGTCCGGGGGCCAGCAGCAGCGGGTGGCCATCGCCCGCGCCCTCGTCGGCGACCGTCGCCTCGTCCTGGCCGACGAGCCGACCGGCGCCCTCGACTCCGAGACCGGGGAATCCGTGCTCGCCCTGCTGCGCAGCCGCTGCGACGGCGGTGCGGCAGGTGTCCTGGTCACCCATGAGCCGCGGTTCGCCGCCTGGGCCGACCGCGTCGTCTTCCTGCGTGACGGCGCGGTCGTCGACCAGACCGTGCGCACCGGGGCCGACTCCCTCCTGAGCGGTCAGGCGGTCGAACAGTGAGCACATGGCTCTCCTCCTGGCGCGCTGCGATCCGCATCGCGCGCCGCGACGCCTGGCGCTACAAGGGGCGTAGTTTCCTGGTCCTGGCCATGATCGGCCTGCCGATCCTCGGGGTGAGCGCCGCCGATCTCACCTTCCGCAGCTCCCAGCTCTCCACCGAGGAACAGCTGGACCGCACCCTGGGCGCGGCCGACGCCCGCTTCGTCGACGCCCAGTACGGCGGTGTGCCGATCCTCCAGGCTCCGGACCACCAGATGAACGCCCCGGCGCAGGAGTACGACGACCGGGCCGCCTGGCCGAGCGGCCCGACCGATGTCACCCAGGCGATACCGGCCGGCTCCGAGGTCCTCACGGACACCATCGGGCAGGTCAAGCTCACGACCACGCACGGGCTGCTGCGGACCGACATCCGCGAACTCCGGGCGGCCGAGCCGATCGCGAAGGGCATCATGACCCTCCAGGAGGGCCGCTTCCCCCGGAAGGCGGACGAGGTCGCCGTGACCACCCACTTCCTGGAGACCAGCGGTCTGACCGTCGGGGCGACCCTCACCGCCCGTGGCTTCGACAAGCCGTACCGGATCGTCGGCTCCTACGAGCTCCCCGACGAGCTGAAGGCCGACCAGGTCAACGCCCTGCCCGGCGCCCTCCTGGCGCCTCACGCGAAGGCCGCCGAGAAGGCCGGCCTGGTGAAGCCCGACTTCTCCACCACGTATCTGGTGAAGCTGTCGGGTGGTTTCACGTGGAACATGGTCCAGCAGATCAACACCAAGGGCGTGGCCGTCTCCTCGCGTGCCGTCCTGCTGGACCCTCCCGCCGACTCCGAGGTCCCGCTCTACCAGAAGGAGGGCTGGGGCACCTACGAGGTCAGCACGGCGGCCCGCGCGGCCGAGCTCGCCGCGGTCGGCACCGCGGTCGGTCTCGCCATGCTGGAGATCTGCCTCCTGGCCGGGCCCGCGTTCGCCGTCGGGGCCCGCCGTTCACGGCGCCAGCTCGGCCTCGTCGGGGCCAACGGCGGCGACCGCAGTCACATCCGCGCCATCGTGCTGAGCGGCGGACTCGTCATCGGCGTCGCCGCGGCCGTGATCGGCACGGTCCTCGCACTGGTGCTGACCTTCGCCCTGCGGCCCCTTCTCGAGGACTACATAGGGAAGCGGTTCGGCGGCTTCGACATGCGACCGGTGGAGCTTCTGGGAATCGCCCTGCTCGCCGTGCTGACCGGCCTGCTGGCCGCGATCGTCCCGGCCGTCACCTCCTCGCGTCAGACCGTTCTCGCCTCGCTCACCGGTCGTCGCGGAGTCCGGCACAGCAGCCGGGTCCTGCCTCTGGTGGGCCTGGGCGCAGTGCTGCTCGGCGCCGTGATCGCGCTGTACGGCTCGATGGTCTCCGACCAGTTCGTGGTCGTCGCGGGCGGCAGTGCCATCGCCGAACTCGGCGTCGTCGCGCTGACCCCGGCACTGGTCGGCCTCTTCGGCCGGGCCGGGCGCTGGATGCCGCTGTCCCCGCGCCTGGCGCTGCGGGACGCCGTGCGCAACCGCGGCCGCACGGCGCCCGCCGTCGCCGCGGTGCTGGCCGCGGTCGCGGGTACCGTCGCCGTCGCCACCTACGCGGCGAGCAGCGAGGCCCAGAACCGGGACACGTACCAGGCGCGGCTGCCGCACGGAACGATGTCGGCGCTGGTGGTGGAGGAAGGCGGCCGTGATGTCCCGGCGGTCCGCGAGGCCGTCCAGCGCCTGATGCCGATCGACGTCCAGGCGGACGTCGCACGCGGCGTGGTCGGCAAGCCGGGCTGTGCCCCGTGGGGCGAAGGTGCCGGCTGTGGTCGGTACGAGGTCGTCATCCCCGAGCCGAACGTGTGCCCGCTGTGGGCTTCGGTCCCCGACGGCCAGGACCCCTTCGACCGGTTCTCCAAAGCGGAGCGGCAGAGGCTGGCCGAGGACTGGCGCTGCAAGGAGGGTGAGACCGGCAGTGTGTACGTCGAGGGCGGGCTGCTGGTCGGTGACGCCCGGATGCTGAAGGTTCTCGGCATCCAGGACGCGGGCGCCGAGCGGGCCCTCGCCGACGGCAAGATCGTCACCTTCGCCAAGGCGCAGGTCGACAAGACCGGCATGATCGGCATCAAGCTGATCACGGACCTGGAGAAGGCCGAGGAGGCCGAGCGGGCGGGTCGGCCCGTGCCCGGCGAGGTCAGGTCCCTGCCCGCCTATCTGATGCCGAAGAGCGAGCGGTCGTACGGTCTCCAGGGCCTGCTCACCCCGGCCGCGGCGAAGGCCGTCGGCCTGACCACGGTCCCCATCGGGTCGTACTACTCGACCGACCACATGCCGAGTTCCGAGCAGCGGCAGAAGCTCGACGCGGAGATCGCCAAGCTCGGCAGCGATGTCGACCTCACCCTGGAGGAAGGTTTCGTCAGCAAGAACAGCATCGTGCTCGCCCTGCTGACCATCTTCGCCGGTCTCGTCACCATCGGGGCCGCCGGAATCGCCACCGGCCTGGCCCAGGCCGACGCCGAGGCCGATCTCAAGACGCTCGCCGCCGTCGGCGCCTCGCCTCGGGTCCGCCGGACCCTCAGCGGCTTCCAGTGCGGTGTGGTCGCCGCGATGGGTGTGATCCTCGGCTCCGCCGCCGGTGTGCTGCCTGCGGTGGGACTGCGCTTCACGGAGCAGCGGGAACAGGAGCGTTTCTACCAGGTCGCGCTGGACGAGGGCTGGGGACTCTTCCAGGAACCGCCGTACGTGCCCGTCGTCGTCCCCTGGGAGACGCTGGCACTCCTGCTGGTGGCCGTCCCGCTCGGAGCGGCGCTGCTGGCCGCGCTCGTGACCCGCTCACACGGCGCACTCGCCCGCCGCGCGGCGATCTGACCGGTTCAGGGCCTTCTTGTGCCCCCGTACGAGGGTGGATCACCCCCGTACGGGGGCACACCGTGTGAGGAGGCACGTGTGCGAGAGAATGGCGGCATGGATATGCCGAGGAATGAACGGTCGCAGGAGAGTCCCCCGGTCCTCATCGTCGGACAGGACGGGATGGCGCTCGGCGGCAGTCATGGCGACGACGAGTCCCGCGAGGTCCCGGTGACAGAGATGGTCGAGCAGCCTGCGAAGGTCATGCGCATCGGTAGCATGATCAAGCAGCTTCTGGAAGAAGTCAGGGCGGCCCCCCTCGACGAGGCGAGCCGGGTCCGGCTGAAGGACATCCATGCCGGTTCGGTGAAGGAGCTGGAGGACGGGCTCGCGCCCGAGCTGGTGGAGGAGCTGGAGCGGCTCTCCCTGCCGTTCACCGACGACGCCATCCCCTCCGAGGCGGAACTGCGGATCGCGCAGGCCCAGTTGGTGGGCTGGCTCGAAGGGCTCTTCCACGGCATCCAGACGGCCCTGTTCGCCCAGCAGATGGCGGCCCGGGCGCAGCTGGAGCAGATGCGCCGTGCGCTGCCCCCGGGCGTCTCGCACGAGGATGGCGAAGGCGACCACGGCCACACGCTCCGCTCCGGTCCGTATCTGTAGGCGCCGTCCGTCCGCGGGCCGGTCCCGCTTGTCGCGCCCCGTCGGCCTGCGGGCCGACGGGGCGCGGTGCTGCCGTCCCACCACCTGGCGCGGGTGCGGGCCCGGCACGGCCCCGGTGCGGCACCGTACGGCTCCGGTGCGGAGGAACCGTCAGTCCCGCGGGGCGAGGAGTAGGACCTTGCCGACGTGGCTGCCGGACTCCAGGGCGCGGTGGGCTTCCGCGGCCTCCGCCATCGGCACCGTACGGTGGACGACCGGACGCACCGTGCCCGCCCCGATCAGCGGCCAGACGTGTTCGCGGACGGCGGCGACGATGGCGGCCTTCTCATGGAGCGGGCGGGCACGCAGCGTGGTCGCCGTGATCGCGGCCCGCTTGGCGAGCAGTCCGGCCAGGTTCAGCTCGCCCTTCACGCCGCCCTGGAGCCCGATGACGGCGAGACGCCCGTTGACCGCGAGCGCCTTCACGTTACGGTCCAGGTACTTGGCGCCCACGATGTCCAGGATGACGTCCGCGCCGTTTCCGCCCGTCGCCTTGCCCACCTCCTCGACGAAGTCCTGCTCGCGGTAGTCGATGAGGATGTCCGCGCCCAGTTCCGCGCAGCGCGCCAGCTTTCCGGGGCCGCCCGCGGTGACCGCGACCCGGGCGCCGACCGCCTTGGCCAGCTGGATGGCCATCGTGCCGATGCCGCTCGCCCCGCCGTGGACGAGCAGCGTCTCACCGGGACGCAAGTGGGCGATCATGAAGACGTTGGACCAGACCGTGCAGGCGACTTCGGGCAGCGCGGCGGCCGTGACGAGATCCACGCCGTCCGGTACCGGGAGCAACTGGCCGGCGGGGACGAGGACCTTCTGCGCGTAGCCGCCTCCGACCAGCAGCGCGCACACCTCGTCCCCGACGGACCAGCCGGACACCCCCGGGCCGAGCGCGGCGATCCGGCCCGAGCATTCGAGACCGGGGTACGGCGAGGTGCCCGGCGGCGGGTCGTAGAAGCCCTGGCGCTGGAGCAGATCGGCGCGGTTGACGGCGCTCGCCGCCACCTCGACGAGAACCTCGCCCTCACCGGGCACGGGATCGGGCACCTCCGCCCACACGAGGGCGTCGGGGCCACCGGGGTCCGGAATCGTGATCGCATACATGGCCGCGAGGCTACTCCGGCTCGCGGGCGTACGGTCTGTCAGTCCTGCCGCGGGGTGCTCAACGGGGTGACGGGCTCGGCCCGCACGATCGTGATCACACGGTCCGTCAACTGGAGCGGGCTGGCCGCGGGATCGTCGTAGCCGAGCAGCCGGTGCCCGCGCAGGACGCTCACCACGAGGTCCTCGGTCTCCCGCACGCTCTTGCCGACCTCGGACTTTATGACCGGCCGCTCGACCAGGTCGAGACCCGAGCCCTGCTGGATCAGGTCCTCCATCACCGTGCCCGCGCTGGGGCTGAGCACGGAGAGGCCCAGCAGCCGACCGGCCGCGCTGGCACTGGTGATCACGGCGTCCGCGCCGGACTGACGCAGCAGCGTCGCGTTCTCCTCCTCGCGGACGGCGGCGACGATCTTCGCGCCCCTGTTCATCTGGCGTGCGGTCAGCGTGACCAGCACGGCGGTGTCGTCGCGCTGGGTGGCGATCACGATCTGACGGGCCTTCTGCACCTCGGCGCGGAGCAGCACGTCGCTGCGGGTCGCGTCACCGATCACACCCACGAAGCCATCGGCGTTCGCCGTCTCGATCACCTTGCTGGACGGGTCGACGATGACGATCTGTTCTTTGCGCAGTCCCGTCGCGCAGAGCGTCTGGATCGCGGACCGCCCCTTGGTGCCGAAGCCGACGATGACGGTGTGGTCACGCAAGGTGGACCTCCAGCGGTTCAGCCGCCACTCCTCCCGGGTCCGTTCGGTGAGGACCTCGAGAGTGGTGCCGACCAGGATGATCAGGAACAGCACGCGCAATGGCGTGACCAGCAGGATGTTGACGAGCCTCGCCGAGTCGCTGTACGGGACGATGTCGCCGTACCCGGTGGTGGAGAGCGTCACGGTCGCGTAGTAGGCGCAGTCGAGGAAGTCGAGCGTCTGGTTGGCGTTGTCGTGGTAGCCGGACCGGTCCATGTAGACGATCAGCGTGGTGACGGCCAGCACGCCCAAGGCCATCAACAGCCTCTTGCCCACCTGCTGGAGAGGCTTCTCGACGACGCGTCGGGGCATCCTGACCCGGGTGGGGGCCGTTTTCTCCTCGGCCTGACGGGCCATGACGTCACGGCTGGGTAGTTTCACGTGAAACACGTTCCTTCGGGCACGCCGTGAGTCTGGGACCGGACGGAAGCCCGCTCCTGGGCGAGCGACACCGACCAGGGGAGGTCGAGGATCTGCAGCGGGTCGCCGGGCCGCGCACCGCCGGGCGGGACGACGGCCATTCCGTCGGCCGCCGCGATCCCCCGAAGCATCGCCGGCCCGTTGTAGTGCAGAGGGACGACCCGGTCCCCGTCGTACGCGACCGGGACGAGTCGGGTGTCCTGCGGATGGCCGTGCACCTCGTCGCGGACCGGCACCCGGCGGGGCGGAGGCACCGGGGCGCCCGTGAGGGCCCGGAGCAGGGGTTCGGCGAGGGTGAGCAGGCCCGACACGGCGGCCAGCGGGTTGCCCGGCAGTCCGACCAGGTGGCGGCCCGGCGCTTCACCCCCGAGGCGGGCGAGCAGCATCGGGTGGCCGGGGCGGACCTTCACACCGTCCACCAGGAGGGTGGCACCCGCCGACGCGAGGACGGGGTGGACGTGGTCCAGAGGCCCGGCGGCGGTACCGCCGGTGGTGATCACCAGATCGGCCTCGGATCCGGTGACGGCCGCGCGCAGGGCCTCGGCGTCGTCGCCGACCCGGTGGGTGGCGAGGACCTCCGCGCCGAGTGTGTCCAACCAGGGACCGAGCATCGGGCCGAGTGCGTCGCGGATGAAGCCGTCGTGGGGTAGTCCGGCGGTGAGCAGTTCGTCGCCGAGGACCAGGACCTCCACGCGCGGGCGGGGCAGGACCGGCAGGTCGTCGTATCCGGCCGCGGCGGCGAGGCCGAGGACGGCCGGGGTGATCGGTGTCCCGGCGGGCAGCAGCGGATCGCCGGAACGGCATTCCTGCCCGCGTGGACGGATGTCCTGACCGGGCTGGACCTCTCGCAGGGCGTGCACCTGTCCGCCGGAGGAGGACCGGGAGTGCTCGCTGCGGATGACGGCCGTGGTCTCGGAGGGAATCCGCGCCCCGGTGGCGATCCGCACCGCCGTGCCGTCGGCCAGTGCGGCGGCCGGGGCGTGTCCGGCGAGGACGGCGCCCTCCTCGTGGATCTTCCAGGGCCCCGGGCCCGAGACCGCCCAGCCGTCCATGGCGGAGGTGTCGAAGGACGGCAGATCGGTGAGGGCGCGGAGCGGCTCGGCGAGCATACGGCCCAGCGCTCGCCCGAGGGGGACATGGCGGGGTGCGCCGCCGGCCGCGCCGGCCGCACGGGCCGCCGCTCCGGCGCGTGCGGACGTCGACCGGGCGTCCGGCCAGGGGGTGGCGCGATGCGGCTCGGCGGGGCGGGGCGGGGCGACGAGGGCCAATGCCTCGTCCACTCCGTCGCTCTCCGGCTCGGTCGCCGCGCGCTCTTGCGGGGTCATCTTCCTGCCTCGTCCTGGCCTGTCCTGCTCTCGTCCGACACACTCTCGCCCGACACGCCCTGGTCCGCCTCGGCCGCCCAGCGGTGGGCGAGCGCCACGGCCTTGCGCGCGGCCTCGGCCACGGCCTCCGGCCCGCCGCCGGGGTCCGCCTTGGCCGCCGCGTAACCGACCAGGAAGGTGGTCAGGGGAGCGGCGGGGCGGGCGACGCCGTGAGCGGCGTCGCGGGCGAGATCGAGCAGTACGCCGGTGTCGACGTCCAGCTCGATGCCCAGTTCGTCCTTGACTGCGGTGATCCATTCTTCCAGCACGTACTCATGCTCCCTGATGTGGGCTCGGGCCGTGGCGATGTCCTCCCAGGTGTCGCAGTCGAAGGAGGTCAGGGGCCCGGCCTCGACCCGGGTGAGATCGAGTTCACGGGCGAGCAGGCGCAGCGGCAGACCGGTGAGGACGCCGTGCTCGGTGGCGATGTCCCGCAGCGCCCGCCGGAGCGGGGCGCTGCGGTAGGCGGCGACGAGAGGCTGGTCACGTCCGCCCTCGTCGACCAGGAACGCGGCGTCCGCCCCGGGCGTGGCTGCGAGGGCGTCCAGGAGACGCCGGCCGGTCTCCTCCCGGAAGAACGGCAGATCGGCGGAGAGTACGAGCACGACGGCGGCCGTGGTCCGGCGCGTGCCGGCCTCGAGCGCGGCCAGCGGTCCCCCGCCGGGCGGATCTTCCCGGGCCCATTCGACGGGCCGTACGGTGGTCCTCCGCCCACCGACGACGACGGTCTTCCCGGCACCGCGAGACCCGGCCAGGACCCGGTCGAGAAGGGCCCGGCCGCCGACCCGGACGCCGGGTTTGTCCACGCCCCCGAGTCGCCTGGCGGCGCCTCCCGCCAGGACGACGGCGTCATACTCGGTCATCATCCCAGCAGTATGGGCCGCTTCCCGGGGAGCAGACCCCGAAGATCGTCGATCTGTCTCGCCCACGGAGACGGCCCGCCCTCACCCGACGCACGCCGCCCCGCCCCCAAGGCCGGACGGGACGAAGGGGCGTTCCGGACCGGCGGGGCGTGTCGGGACGCACGGACCCGCGCACCGTCGGAACGTCCGTACGCGGGTGCCCGGCAGCCGGGACGCGTGGGCACCGGCGCGCGGACGGCCCGTGCGCGTACGCGCTCGGGCCACCGCGCGCCGGGGGTCAGACCGTGCGCAGCAGGACCGCGGGCTGCTCGACGCAGTCCGCGACGTAGCGGAGGAAGCCCCCCGCCGTGCCGCCGTCGCAGACCCGGTGGTCGAACGTGAGCGACAGCTGGACGACCTGACGGACAGCCAGCTCTCCCTGATGGACCCAGGGCTTGGGGATGATCCGGCCGACTCCGAGCATCGCCGCCTCGGGGTGATTGATGATCGGCGTGGAGCCGTCGACCCCGAACACCCCGTAGTTGTTCAGGGTGAACGTCCCCCCGGTCAGGTCCGCCGGAGTCAGCTTCCCGTCACGGGCGGACGCCGTCAGCCGGGCGAACTCCTCCGTCAGCGACTCCGCCGTCCGCGCGCCCGCTTCGCGGACCACCGGGACGACCAGGCCGCGCTCGGTCTGCGCCGCGAACCCGAGGTGCACCGAAGGCAGCCGGACGATCTCCCTGGCCGCCGTGTCCACG
This sequence comes from Streptomyces sp. NBC_01216, assembly GCF_035994945.1. Taxonomy (NCBI): domain Bacteria; kingdom Bacillati; phylum Actinomycetota; class Actinomycetes; order Kitasatosporales; family Streptomycetaceae; genus Streptomyces; species Streptomyces sp. NBC_01216. The sequence goes on along the minus strand of NZ_CP108677.1, from coordinate 3,613,169 downwards.
GTGGAGTTGAGCTCCGGGAAGCGCCCGAGGGCGTGGGTGCAGATCCGGGCGAGCAGCGCGAGGAGCGAGACCTTCGGACCGCCCGCCGCGTTCATCGCGGAGCGTGCCGCCATGAGGGCGGTGGCGTCCGCGTCGACCCAGCAGGTCGCGTCCGGGATCTCCGTACGGCTGCGCGAGAGCTTGTCGGCGACCGCGCCGCGCACACCGCGCAGCGGAACCCGCTCACCGGCTGCGGCCGGCGCCGCCGCGGACACCGGGGCGGCGACGGCCGGAGCGGGGCGCACGGACCCGGTGGCGGCACGTTCCACGTCCGCCCGCAGGATCAGCCCGTCCGGCCCCGACCCGGGGATCTCCCGCAGGTCCAGCCCCTGCTCACGGGCCAGCTTCCGTACAAGCGGCGAGATCACCGGCACCGGTCCCTCCACGGCCACGACGGGGACCGCGGGGGCGGACACGGGCGGTGCGGGCGTCGGAGCGGCCGGTGCCGCGGCAACCGCCGGCACGACGTCTCTGCGCACCCTGCGCCGTCGTGCCGCTGGCCCGGCCGTCCCGTAGCCCACCAGGACGTTGCCGGAGTGTTCCGAGGCGGCGGGGGCCTCCGCCGGGGCGGGGGCCGGCTCCGTCTCCGTCGCGTCGGACGCCGCGGCTCCGGGGCCGGCCGCACGGCCGACCGCGACCGTCAGCAGGGGCGCCCCGACCGGCAGTTCGGTGCCTTCCTCGCCGAATCGGGCCGTGACCACACCGCCGTAGGGGCAGGGCACCTCCACCATCGCCTTGGCCGTCTCCACCTCGACGACCGGCTGGTCGATGGCGACGACGTCGCCGACGTCGACCAGCCAGCGCACGATCTCGGCCTCGGTCAGACCCTCGCCGAGGTCCGGCAGCTTGAACTCGAGTACCTGGGCCATCAGCTCTGCGCCTCCCACTGGAGGCGCGCGACCGCGTCGAGCACCCGGTCCACGCCCGGCAGGTGGTGCCGCTCCAGCATCGGCGGCGGGTACGGGATGTCGAAACCGGCGACCCGGAGCACCGGCGCCTCCAGGTGGTGGAAGCAGCGCTCGGTCACCCGCGCGGCGATCTCCCCGCCCGGTCCGCCGAAGCCTGTCGACTCGTGCACGACGACCGCTCGCCCGGTGCGGCGCACCGAGGCGCAGACCGTCTCGTCGTCGAAGGGCACCAGCGAGCGCAGGTCGACCACCTCCAGGTCCCAGCCCTCGGCCCGCGCGGCCTCGGCCGCCTCCAGGCAGACCGGCAGGGAGGGTCCGTAGGTGATCAGGGTGGCGCTCCGGCCTCTGCGGCGGACCACGGCCTTGCCGATGGGCTCCACCGCCGTCGGGGCCTCGGGGGACCAGTCGGCCTTGGACCAGTACAGCCGCTTGGGCTCCAGGAAGACGACCGGGTCGTCGGAGGCGATCGCCGCCCGCAGCAGCCCGTAGGCGTCCTCGACCGTGGCCGGGGTGACGACGTGAAGTCCCGGTGTCGCCATGTAGTAGGCCTCGGAGGAGTCGCTGTGGTGCTCCACCCCGCCGATTCCGCCGCCGTAGGGCACCCGGACGACCAGCGGCATCGGCAGTGCGCCGCGCGTACGGTTCCGCATCCGCGACACATGGCTGATGAGCTGCTCGAACGCCGGGTAGGCGAAGGCGTCGAACTGCATCTCGACGACCGGCCGCAGCCCGTACATCGCCATGCCGACGGCCGTGCCCAGGATGCCGGCCTCGGCCAGCGGGGTGTCCGTACAGCGGTCCTCGCCGAACTCCTTGGCGAGGCCGTCGGTGACCCGGAAGACACCGCCGAGCGTGCCGACGTCCTCGCCCATTATATGGACGGTCGGGTCCTCGGCCATCGCGTCGCGCATGGCGCGCTGGAGAGCCTGCGCCATCGTGGCCGGCTTGGCCGCCCTGGCCGCCGTCTTCGTCGTCATCACGCCTCGCTCTCGGCGTCGAGCTCGGCGCGCAGCTGCGCCGCCTGCTCGCGCAGCTGTGCCGTCTGCTCGGCGTAGACGTGCGCGAACAGGTCCATCGGGTCGAGCACCGGGTCGGCGTTCATCCGCTCGCGGAGGGCGGCCGCCATCGTCTCGGCGGCCTCCGCCGCCTCCCGCTTTCCTTCGTCGTCGAGCAGGCCGCGCTCGGTCAGCTCGCGCTCCAGGATCAGGATGGGGTCGTGGGCCCGCCAGGTCTCGACCTCGCCGTCCCCGCGGTAGCGGGTGGCGTCGTCGGCGTTGGTGTGGGCGTCGATGCGGTAGGTCACGGCCTCGACCAGCGTCGGTCCGCCGCCGCGCCGTGCGCGGGCCACGGCCTCGGCGAGCACCTGGTGGACGGCGGCGGCGTCGTTTCCGTCGACGAGGCGACCCGGCATGCCGTAGCCGACGGCCTTGTGGGCCAGGGAGGGGGCGGCCGTCTGCTTGGCGAGCGGCACGGAGATCGCGAAGCCGTTGTTCTGCACCAGGAAGACCACGGGGGCCTGCCAGACGGCCGCGAAGTTCAGCGCCTCGTGGAAGTCGCCCTCGCTGGTGCCGCCGTCGCCGACCATGGCGAGCGCGACCACGTCGTCTCCCTTGAGCCGGGCGGCGTGGGCCAGGCCGACCGCGTGGGGAAGCTGGGTGGCGAGCGGGGTGGACAGCGGGGCGATCCGGTACTCGCGCGGGTCGTACCCGGTGTGCCAGTCGCCGCGCAGCAGCGTCAGCGCCTGGACCGGGTCGAGGCCGCGGGCCACGGCGGCGAGGGTGTCGCGGTACGAGGGGAAGAGCCAGTCGCGCTCTTCCAGGGCGAGCGCGGCGGCGACCTCACATGCCTCCTGGCCGGTGGTCGACGGGTACACCGCGAGACGGCCCTGCTTGGTGAGAGCGGTGGCCTGCGCGTTGTACCTGCGGCCCCGCACCAGCTCGGCGTAGAGACGTCGCAACAGCTCGGGGTCGGCCGAGGCCACCGCGTCCGTGCCGAGGACACGGAACGGTTCGGCGTCGGGCAGGAGCGGGCCGGGGTCGGTGCGCGGCTTCCACGCCGGGGGCGGGATGGGCCGGTAGGCAACGGTGGCGGGCGGCTCTTGGACTGTCGAACTGCGCTGTTGCAACGAGTCCACCTCCTCCATGGGAGCGGGCATAAGACCCGAAGACGGGTGGCGCGGGGTGTGGCGCGCCTCACCTACCGATTGTTCGGTCGCGGAGGCATTTTGGCTACAGGCACCCTCAGCCTGTGGACAAACGGTTCTCCACAGCCTGGGATGGAGACATGTCGTCCATGGGAGAGAGGCGGGGGGACATGACGGATGAACAAATGGCCGACGGCTGGGAGCGGGCGCTGAGCCAGGGCCCGGGTCAGACACAGGGAGCGGCCCCGGGAGCGGCACACGGCCAGGCCCAGGGCGCCGCCTCCGGGGGCGCGTCGCCGGGTGTCGTCGGAACGCCCCAGGGCGGCCCTTCGGCCCGGCCGCTGGACGCCGTCGACCGGGACATCCTGCGCATCCTCCAGACGGACGGACGCGCCTCGATACGCTCCGTGGCCGAGCGGGTCCACGTCTCCCGGGCCAATGCGTACGCCCGGATCAACCGACTCATCGACGACGGGGTGATCCGCGGCTTCAGTGCCCGGGTGAACCACGAGCGGGCGGGCCAGGGAGCGTCCGCCTACATCACTCTCAAGATCGTCCAGAACTCCTGGCGGACCGTGCGCGAACAGCTCCAGGCGCTGCCGGGGGCCGCCCACATCGCGCTGGTCAGCGGCGACTTCGACGTTCTGCTCCTGGTGCACACCCCCGACAACCGGACGCTCCGCGAGCTGGTGCTCACCAAGCTCCAGTCGATCCCCGAGGTGCTTTCCACCCGCACTCTGCTGGTCTTCGAGGAGACCGATCTGGACCCGGACCACCCGGGCTGAGGACCCCGCGCGCACACCGTCGGGGGAGCCCCGCGGGCAGGGACGGCCGAACGGACACGCGGGCGCACGGCCGAACGGGCGACCGACGAGGACGGGCGGGCGGGGCGGGCGGCAAGCAGGCGGGCCGGGCGCCGTCCGGGCGCGCCGACAGAGTCCGGGAAGCCGGGCGGGCGGCAGGCGTGCGTACCCGGGGTCGGGCCGTCGGCCCCTCCCGGACCGCGCCCCGGCGACGGCCGGCAGGCCCGGGAGGCCCGACCGCGAGGGGAGCGCCCGGCGGACCCGTCGAGGAGCCCCGAAGCCACCCCCTCGGGGCCTCTCAGCGGGCCGTCCGCAGCCCGTCGAAGGCGAGGTGGGCGACGGTGTCGGCCAGCTGCTCCCGTTCCGCCTCCGCGCCCGGATGCGGCCGGTACCACTCCACCAGCGAGTTGATCATGCCGAAGAGCAGCCGGGTGGCGAGCCGTATGTCCACGTCCGCCCGCAGGTCCCCGTCCGCGGCGGCGGCCTTGAGCAGCTCCGCCACCTTCTGGTCGAACTCGCGGCGGCGCTCCAGGGCCCACCGCTCGGTCGTGGTGTTGCCGCGGACCCGCAGCAGCAGCGTCACGTACGGCAGCTCCGCGATGAGCACCTCCACGGTGCGGCGGGTGACGTACTCGACCTGGTCGATGGCCCGGCCGCGGGTGGCCCCGGGCTCGTCGAGCACGGCGAAGAGCCCGTCCAGGGCGCGGCTGACGGCCCGCCGCAGCAGTTCCTCCTTGCCCGTGACGTGGTGGTAGATCGAGGACTTCGAGATCCCCGCCGCCTTGGACAGGTGCTCCATCGAGGTGCCGTCGTAGCCGCGCTCGTTGAACACCCGGACGGCGACGGAGAGCAGGGTCTCGGGGGTGTACGTGTCGCGTTTCGCCGTCGTCATGACGCGCTCTCCTCGCCCGCCGCGGACTGCTCGGCGCGGGCCTGGGCGGCCAGTTCGGCGGCGACCCGGCGGCGCAGCGCCTGGGAGGGCGCGTAGCGGCCCGTCGGGTACTCCTCGTGGAGGTTCGACAGGATCTCCAGGACCCAGCCGGCCCCCAGCTCCTCGCCCCAGGCCAGTGGACCGCGCGGGTAGTTCACACCGAGCCGCATCGCGGTGTCGATGTCGTCGGCGTCCGCCACGGCGCGCGCGGCGGCGTCGAGGGCGAAGTCGACGAGCATGGCGACCGTGCGGGCGACGATCATGCCGGGCACGTCGCGGATCACGCTGACCTTCTTGCCGGCCGCCTGGAAGAGGCCGATCGCATCCCGGAGCGACCGGTCGTCCACCGTCACGGCCGGGGCCAGCACGATGCGCTCACAGGTGCGGTAGTCCAGCGCGAGATCGAAGTGGATCACGGGCATCTCGGCGTCGTCGGCGGCGGTGCCGTCCGCCAGGAACAGCCGGGTCCCGCTCGGCAGCTCGATCCACCCCGGGTAGCCGGGTACCGCGTCCTCCTCGAAGCCTACGGCGATCGACGCCTCCCGGAACAGCTCGGCCAGCGGCGCGGCCTGATACAGGTCGCCCTGGACGACCACGGAGGCCGGCGGCTCGGCGGGCGGCGCGGTGTGCGGCGCGGCGGCCGGCGCGTCCGTCCCGTACGGGAACCAGCCGTGGCCCGACTTGCGGCCGAGCCGCGCCGACTCCACGAGGCGGCGCTGGGCCAGGGAGGGCGTGAACTTGGGGTCCTGGTGGAAGGACTCCCAGACCGAGCGGGTGACCGCCTCGTTCACGTCCTGGCCGATGAGGTCGGTCAGCTCGAAGGGCCCCATCCGGAAGCCCCCGCATTCGCGCAGGGCGGCGTCGATGGTCGCGGGGTCGGCCACCCCCTCCTCGTACACCCGCAGCGCCTCCGCGTAGAAGGGGCGCGCCACGCGGTTGACGATGAACCCGGGGGTGTCGGCGCAGCGCACCGGCGTCTTCCCCCAGCTCTTCGCCGTCTCGAAGGCGCGCGTGGCGGCGGACGCGTCGGTCGCGAAACCGCTGACCACCTCGACGAGCGGGAGCAGTGGGGCGGGGTTGAAGAAGTGGAGTCCGACGAACCGGCCGGGCAGGCGCAGTCCGCCGGCGATGGCGGTGACGGAGAGGGAGGAGGTGTTGGTGGCGAGGACGGTGTCGTCGCCGACGATCTTCTCCAGCTCGGCGAAGAGCTGCTGCTTGACCGGCAGCCGTTCGACGACGGCCTCGACGACCAGAGCGGCGTCGGCGAGGTCAGTCAGGTCCGTGGCGGCGTACAGCCGTGCGACGGCGCCCTCGCGGGCGGCCCGGTCCATCCGGCCCTTCTCGACCAGCCGGTCCAGGCGGGCGGAGAGCGCCGTCACCGCGGCTTCGGCCCTGCCGGGCGCGCTGTCGTAGAGACGGACGGGGTGGCCCGCGACCAGCGCGACCTGGGCGATCCCCTGGCCCATGGTGCCCGTGCCCACGACGGCGACGGTACGGCTCCGGTCGATGGCGTCGGCCCCGCTGCCCGGCGGGACGTCGCTCACATTGGCGGTCATAAGACTGATCCTCCCCGATGGGTTGTCCACAGCTTCGACAGACCCCCTTGTCCCGACCGATCGTTCGGTTACTCTAACTCTGTCCGCCCGTCCCTGCCCAGCTCGACGAGGAGTTGGTCCCGCAATGGCCGCCGCTCTGCTGACCACCGACGCCCTGGCCGAGAAGCACCGGTCGACACTCGACCAGGCTCTCGACACCATCCGCACCCGTGCCTACTGGTCGCCCCACCCCGAGCACCCCAAGGCGTACGGCGAGAACGGCTCCCTGGACGCCGCCGCCGGCCTCGCCGCGTACACCGCGCTGCTCGACGGCCGCTTCGAACTCGACCAGCCCGGCACGGACGGCTGGACCGGCGGCGAGGTCTCGCCCTACGGCCCCGCGCTCGGTGTGGAGTACCCGCACGCCGACATCGACGTCCTGCTGCCCGCGATGCGCGCCGGCATGGGCGCCTGGCGGGACGCCGGCGCCGAGACCCGCGCCCTGGTCTGCCTGGAGATCCTCGCCCGTATCTCCGCCCGCACCCACGAGTTCGCGCACGCCGTGATGCACACCAGCGGCCAGGCGTTCATGATGGCGCTCCAGGCCGGCGGCCCGCACGCCCAGGACCGCGGCCTGGAGGCCGTGGCGTACGCGTACGCGGAGCAGACCCGCACCCCGGGCAGCGCCGACTGGGCCAAGCCGCAGGGCAAGCGGGACCCGCTGAAGCTGTCCAAGGAGTTCACCCCGGTCGCCCGCGGCATCGCGCTGATGATCGGCTGCAACACCTTCCCGACGTGGAACGGCTACCCCGGCCTGTTCGCCTCCCTGGCCACCGGCAACCCGGTGCTCGTCAAGCCGCACCCGCGCGCCGTCCTTCCCCTGGCGCTCACGGTCCGCGTGGCCCGCGAGGTCCTCGCCGAGGCCGGATTCGACCCCAACATGGTCGCCCTGGCGGCCGAGCGGCCCGGCGAGGGCATCGCCAAGACCCTCGCCGTCCGTCCCGAGATCCGGATCATCGACTACACCGGCTCCACGGCCTTCGGCGACTGGCTGGAGACGAACGCCCGCCAGGCGCAGGTCTACACCGAGAAGGCCGGCGTCAACACGGTAGTCGTCGACTCGACCGACGACTACCGGGGCATGCTGTCGAACCTGGCCTTCTCGCTGTCCCTGTACAGCGGCCAGATGTGCACCACCCCGCAGAACCTGCTGATCCCCCGCGAAGGCATCAGCACCGACGCCGGCGCCAAGTCGTACGACGAGGTGGTCGCCGATCTGGCCGCCGCGGTCGGCGGGCTGCTGGGCGACGACGCCCGGGCCAACGCGCTGCTGGGCGCCCTGGTCAACCCGGACGTGAAGGCCCGCCTGGAGGCCGCCGCGGGGCTCGGCGAGGTCGCCCTGGCCTCCCGCGAGGTGGTACATCCGGACTTCCCGGACGCGGTCGTCCGGACGCCCGTCATCGTGAAGCTGGACGGCTCCAAGCCGGACACGGAGGCCGCCTACTTCTCCGAGTGCTTCGGCCCCGTCTCCTTCGCCGTCGCGGTCGACTCGACCGAGGACGCCCTGGACTTGCTGCGGCGGACGGTGCGCGAGAAGGGCGCGATGACGGTCGGCGGGTACACGACCTCGGCGGCCACCGAGCGGGCGATCGAGGAGGTCTGCCTGGAGGAGTCGGCCCAGCTCTCGCTGAACCTGACGGGTGGCGTCTACGTCAACCAGACCGCCGCGTTCTCCGACTTCCACGGCTCCGGCGGCAACCCGGCCGCGAACGCGGCGCTGTGCGACGGCGCGTTCGTGTCCAGCCGCTTCCGGGTGGTGGAGGTCCGTCGGCATGCCTGACGCACGGTGCGCGGAGGCGCGTCGGGCCTCCGCGCTCCCTACGGGGTGTCGGCGATCTCCGCGTAGCGCTGCACCCAGGCGTGCATGGCGATCGCGGCGGCGGCACCCGCGTTGATCGACCGGGTGGAGCCGAACTGGGCGATCGAGCAGACCTGGGCCGCGTGCCGGCGGGCGTCCTCGGTGAGCCCCGGGCCTTCCTGCCCGAAGAGCAGCACGCAGCGGCGCGGGAGCACGGTCCGCTCCAGGGGCACCGCGCCCGGCAGGTTGTCGATGCCGATGATCGGCAGGCCCTCGGCCGCCGCCCATGCGGTCAGTGACCGCGTGTCCGGGTGGTGCCGCACGTGCTGATAACGGTCGGTGACCATCGCCCCGCGCCGGTTCCAGCGACGGCGCCCCACGATGTGGATCTCCTTCGCCAGGAAGGCGTTGGCGGTCCGCACCACCGAACCGATGTTGAAGTCGTGGCCCCAGTTCTCCACCGCGACGTGGAAGTCATGGCGCCGGGCGTCCAGGTCGGCGACGATCGCCTCCCGCGTCCAGTACCGGTAGGGGTCGACGACGTTGCGGCGGTCCCCGGCGGCCAGAAGTTCGGGGTCGTACCGCTCGTCCTGGGGCCAGGGCAGGGGATGCGGCCCGACGCCGACCTCGGGGGCGTACCCCTCGTCGTACTGGACGGGCTCGCCGCCGGCCTCCGGGCCGGGCGGGCCCTGGAGGGCAGGTTCGTGCCGGGCGGGCCCGGCGGGGCCCGCCGTCGGGGGCGACGCGCTCGGCTGTTCGGTGGTGCTCACCCGACGAGGGTACGGGGAGGCTCATCCTCGTCGGCACGGCGTGGTCCGGGCATCGCCCCGGCCGGCCGGCGCGCGAGCAGTCGGTCCTTGCCCCGTTCCGCCCGCGATCCCAGCCACACCAGGAAGGCCGTCGGCAGGAAGACCGCGTCCGCGGAGATCATCGCCAGCGAGAAGAAGGGCAGGCCCAGGATCACGGCGATCCCGGCGTGCTCCAGCATCATCGCGACCAGCAGGACGTTCTTCACCTTGCGGTTGAAGAGGGTGAACGGGAAGGCGACCTGCACGGCGACGGTTCCGTAGGTCAGCAGCAGCACCATCAGCGCGCTGGAGCCGAGCAGGTCGGAGACCGCCGGCCACGGGGAGAAGTAGTCCAGCTTGAGCGGGTAGTACAGCGCTGTGCCGTCCTGCCAGCGTGACCCCTGGATCTTGTACCAGCCGGCGGTCGCGTAGATCAGACAGACCTCGGCCATGATCACGAGGAGTGCCGCGTTGTGGGTGAGGTTGGCGAGCACGTCGAGGAGGGTGCGTGGCTCACCGGGGGCGTGACGGCAGGCCAGCCACCACAGCGCCTGCGCCGCCCAGAGCGCCCACAGCAGCACGATGAGCCACCACTCGCCCGTGACGGGGGAGTAGGAGGTGGCGACGAGCAGGAGAACGCCGAGCACGGTCCAGAGCAGGGGACCGACGACGTCGCGGCGGGCGGGCCGGCCGAGGTCCGCCTCGCGGGCCTCGCGGGCGCGGCGGCGGGCGTCGAGCGACCAGACCTGGCCGCATCGGACCAGCACGAGGTAGAGGGCGACGAGGTGCACGACGTTGTCGCCGCCGTCGCCCATGAAGATGGAGCGGTTCTGCAGCGACAGCACCCCGGCCATGAAGACCACCGAGACGGCGCGGGTGCGCCAGCCCAGGAGCATCAAGGCCGAGGAGAGCACCGCGAGCCCGTAGACGATCTCGAACCAGAGTCCGCTGTCGGACCACATCAGCACGGAGAAGGCATGGTTGTCGGCGATCAGCCGACGGGCCATCTCCCAGGACCAGGGGCCGTCGGGGCCGTACAGCTCATGGCGGTGGGGCAGCTCGCGCAGCAGGAAGAGCAGCCAGGTGAGGGAGAAGCCGATCCTGACGACCGCGGTCTGGTAGGGGCCGAGCGCGGTGGCCGTGACGCGCTGGACGGCGCGGGCCAGCGCTCGGTCGAAGGGTTCGCGGGCCGCCGGACGCGGCGCGGGCCCTCCGGGTGTCCCGGGTGGCCCGTACGGCTCGGACAGCACGTCGGCCGGCGTGGTCACGGCCCGGTCCGGGGCGGGGCGTCTCACCGGCCGGCCTCCGTACGGTCGTCGCTCCGCCCGCCGGCCGGCAGGTCGGCGGCGGTCACCTGCCACCAGGGCAGGACCCGGTAGGCGGGTTGGGTGTTGATCCGCACCCCGCTCCAGGACGGGGACTGGACGGCGCGCGTCTTCGAGCGGAGCTGTATCTGCCGCACCGTTCCACCAAGGCTCTCGCCGTCGAGGCGGAGCATCACGATGCGTCGCATGTACCGCTCCGAGAGGCTTCCGCGCACGCCACGGGGGCGGAAGTCGTCGGTGTGGGAGTTGAGGTAGAAGTCGAAGCCCCGGCGCAGCTCGTTCTGGTCGACGTGGCTGGGCAGCAGGCTGCCGCGGATCGCCGCGGCGTCCTGCGCCGACAGATCGATCCAGTCGCTGGTGCGCCGCGTGCCGTCGTCGGCGGCGATCTCCGCGCGGGCCTGGACGGCGACGTTCTGCTGAAGCGGGTTGGGAGCGAAGAGCTTCCAGTTCTGCTCGAACTCCGGGAAGATCCAGCCGTCGACGGCGTCGCCGTGCTGCTTGGTCACCGTGTTCGAGGGTGCGACATGCAGGAACACCATCGCGAGGTGGACGCAGGCGAAGACCCCGATGACCGCGAGCGCGACGGCGGCGATCACCTGGGAGGGCAGGGACAGCGCCAGCACGCCCGCGCCGGGCACCTGCGCCGGGCGGTCCGGAGCGGCCGAGGGCCCGGGGGAGGTGTCCGCCGAAGGGGCGGTGCCGGCTATCGCGGTCCGGTCGGCGAGCGGGTCGGAAGCCGGTGCGGACGCTCCCTCGGCCGGGGTCTGAGCCGGGGTCTGAGCCGGTGTTCCCGGGGCGTCGTCCCCCTCGCGCACGCCCCCGTCGCCGTACGAGTCCATCCCCGCCCCGATCCCGCTCGGTCCACCTCGGTTATCCACAGGGTTGACACCATACGGGCCGCCGACTCACCATTGAAGTCATTCAACCGAACGATCGGTCGGCAGGGAGTCCGATGACCGCAGGGACAGCAGCGACAGCAGTGACCCCGGGCACGCAGTCCGGGAAGGGCGCGCGCTCCGAGGGCGACACGGCCGCCGCGGCGACGCCGGCCGCCTACCAGGCCGTGTTCGACGCCGCCGTCGCCGCGGACGAGCGCATCGAACCGCGCGACTGGATGCCCGACGCCTACCGGGCCTCCCTCGTCCGCCAGATCGCGCAGCACGCGCACTCCGAGATCATCGGCATGCAGCCGGAGGCCAACTGGATCACCCGGGCGCCCTCGCTGCGCCGCAAGGCGATCCTCATGGCCAAGGTCCAGGACGAGGCCGGCCACGGGCTCTACCTCTACAGCGCGGCCGAGACCCTCGGCGCCGACCGCGACGAGCTGCTCGACAAGCTCCACTCCGGCCGCCAGAAGTACTCCTCGATCTTCAACTACCCCACGCTGACCTGGGCCGACGTCGGCGCCATCGGATGGCTCGTGGACGGCGCCGCCATCACGAACCAGGTACCGCTCTGCCGTTGTTCCTACGGCCCCTACGCCCGCGCGATGGTGCGCGTCTGCAAGGAGGAGTCGTTCCACCAGCGTCAGGGGTACGAGGCACTGCTCGCCCTGTCGAACGGCACCGAGGCCCAGCACGCGATGGCCCAGGACGCGGTGGACCGCTGGTGGTGGCCCTCCCTGATGATGTTCGGGCCGCCCGACGACGAGTCCGCGCACTCCGCGCAGTCGATGGCCTGGAAGATCAAGCGGCACTCCAACGACGAGCTGCGCCAGCGGTTCGTCGACATCGCCGTCCCGCAGGCCGAGGCCCTCGGTCTCACTCTCCCCGACCCCGACCTGCGGTGGAACGAGGAACGCGGACACTACGACTTCGGCGCCATCGACTGGGCCGAGTTCCGGGACGTCCTCAAGGGCAACGGCCCCTGCAACGAACAGCGGCTCGACCGGCGGCGCACGGCACACGAGAACGGCGCCTGGGTCAGGGACGCCGCCGTGGCCTACGCCGCGAAACACGCCTCCGGGTCGTCCGACCGGCAGGGCGAACACCACACGGACCAGCAGCACGGGGAGGCACGGGCATGACCACCGACGGATGGCCGCTGTGGGAGGTGTTCGTGCGCTCGCGCCGCGGACTGTCCCACACCCACGCGGGCAGCCTCCACGCGCCGGACGCCGAGATGGCCCTGCGCAACGCCCGTGACCTCTACACCCGCCGCAACGAAGGCGTGTCGATCTGGGTGGTCCCCTCCACCGCGATCACCGCCTCCTCGCCGGACGAGAAGGACCCCTTCTTCGAGCCGTCGGCCGACAAGCCCTACCGCCACCCGACCTTCTACGAGATCCCGGACGGGGTGAAGCACCTGTGAACGACACCGCCGTGATCACCACAGCCGCCCTCGCCCTCGGGGACGACGCCCTCGTGCTCTCGCACCGGCTGGGGGAGTGGGCCGGCGACGCCCCCGTCCTGGAGGAGGAGGTCGCCCTCGCCAACATCGCGCTCGACCTGCTCGGCCAGGCACGCATCCTGCTCTCCCTCGTCGGCGACGAGGACGCACTGGCCTATCTCCGGGAGGAACGCGCCTTCCGTAACTGCCAGCTCGTCGAGCAGCCCAACGGCGACTTCGCCCACACCATCGCCCGACAGCTCTACTTCTCCACCTACCAGCGGCTTCTGTACGACCGGCTGGCCACCGGCGACGGCCCGCTGTCCGGACTGGCGGCCAAGGCCGTCAAGGAAGTCGCCTACCACCAGGACCACGCGGAGCACTGGACCCTTCGCCTCGGCGACGGCACCGACGAGAGCCACCAGCGCATGCAGCGCGCCTGCGACACCCTGTGGCGCTACACCGGAGAACTCTTCCAGCCCGTCGAAGGACTGGACGTGGACCCGCCCGCCATGGAGCACGCCTGGCTCGACTCCGTCACCGCCGTCCTCACCCAAGCCACGCTCACCGTGCCGGACGGCCCGCGCACCGGCGCCTGGGCCGCGGGCGCCGGCCGCCAGGGCCTGCACACCGAGCCCTTCGGACGGATGCTCGCCGAGATGCAGCACCTCCACCGCAGCCACCCGGGAGCGACATGGTGACCATGACGGCCCTGGAGCGGGAACTGAGCCACGTCGCCGGAGCCGTTCCCGACCCCGAACTGCCCGTCCTCACCCTGGAGGACCTCGGCGTCCTGCGGGGCGTACAGGTCCTCGGCCCCGGCCGCGTCGAGGTCGCGCTGACCCCCACCTACACCGGCTGCCCGGCGATCGAGGCGATGTCCTCCGACATCGAGCGGGCCCTCCACGCCCACGGCGTGCCCGAGGTGTCCGTCGTCACCGTCCTCTCCCCCGCCTGGTCGACCGACGACATCAGCGAGGAAGGACGGCGCAAACTGGCCGAGTTCGGCATCGCGCCGCCACGCCCCCAAGGTCCGGCCGCGGGACCGGTGCCCCTGACCCTGGCGATCCGCTGCCCCCACTGCGGCTCCACCGACACCGAACTGCTCAGCCGCTTCTCCTCCACCGCGTGCAAGGCACTGCGCCGCTGCACGGCCTGCCGCGAACCGTTCGACCACTTCAAGGAGTTGTAGATGTTCCATCCGCTCCGGGTGAGCGAGGTCGAGCAGCTCACGGACGACTCGGTGGCCGTCACCTTCACGGTCCCGCCCGAGCTGCGCGAGACCTACCGCCACACCCCCGGCCAGCACCTCGCCCTGCGCCGCACCGCACGGGACGGCGAGGAGATCCGACGCACCTACTCCATCTGCGCCCCAGCGGCCCCGGCCTGCGAGGCCCCCGTGCTGCGCGTGGGCATCCGGCTGGTCGACGGCGGAGAGTTCTCCACATACGCGCTCAAGGAGCTGGCCGTCGGCGACACCGTCGAGGTCATGGAGCCGACGGGCCGCTTCGTCCTGGCTCCGCGCCCCGGGCACTTCGCGGCGGTCGTCGGCGGCAGCGGCATCACCCCGGTCCTGTCGATGGCCGCGACCCTGCTCGCCGGCGAACCGCTGTCCCGGTTCTGCCTGATCCGCAGCGACCGCACCGCGTCCTCGACGATGTTCCTCGACGAGGTCGCCGACCTCAAGGACCGCTACCCCGACCGCTTCCAGCTCGTCACCGTGCTCTCCCGGGAGGAACAGCAGGCGGGCCTGCCGTCCGGGCGCCTCGACCAGGAACGCCTCGCCGACCTGCTGCCGACGCTGCTGCCTGTCGACGAGATCGACGGCTGGTTCCTGTGCGGTCCTTTCGGACTCGTCCAGGGCGCGGAGAAGGCCCTGCGGGGTCTGGGAGTGGAACGCGGCCGGGTCCACCAGGAGATCTTCCACGTCGACGACGGGTCCGCGCCCGCCCCGGCGGTCACCACGGACGCACCCGTCCACGCCACACTGACGGCGACCCTGCACGGACGTTCCGGCAAGTGGCCCGTCCAGGAAGGCGAGACGCTCCTCGACACCGTGCTGCGGGCACGCGCCGACGCGCCCTATGCCTGCAAGGGCGGAGTGTGCGGCACCTGCCGCGCCTTCCTGGTCGGCGGCGAGGTACGGATGGACCGCAACTTCGCCCTCGAACCGGAGGAGACCGAGGCCGGATACGTGCTGGCGTGCCAGTCCCACCCGGCCACGGCGGACGTGGAGCTGGACTTCGACCGCTGACAGCCGACGCCTCCGCCTTCCCTTCCCTTCCCGTGACACCTGCCCTATCTTGACGATCCGTCAGATATGGATGGTCGAGCTGGGAAACGGGAGGGCAAGGCCGTGGACTTCACCTTCACCGAGGAACAGCTGGCGGCCGTGGAGGCAGCCAGAGCGGTCTTCTCGGGCTTGGCACCCGACGCCGTGCCGAGCCCCGCACGCACACCAGGGGCCGTCGACGACGACATCGACCGCCCCCTCTGGTCACGCCTCGCCGCCTCGGGGCTGCTCGGCCTGGTCCTCTCACCCGAGCGCGAGGGGTCCGGCCTCGACACCACCGCACTCTGCCTCGTGCTGCGCGAAGCCGCCCGCGCCCTGGCCCGCGTGCCCCTGCTCGAAACCGGTGCCGTCGCCATGGCCGTCGAGCGCTACGCCCCCGAGGCCACTGCGACCGACCTCCTGCCCCGCGTCGCCCGCGGCGATCTCGTCCTCACCGTCGCTTCCAACGGCCGCAGCGGCCACGATCCCGCCGAACTGGCGGTCACGGCCCGCCGCGACGGAGCCGGCTGGACCCTCGACGGAATCCAGACCGCCGTCCCCTGGGCGCACGCAGCCGATCACATCGCCGTCCCCGCCCACACCCCGGAAGGACGTACGGTCCTCGCGCTCGTCCCCCGTAGGCACACGGGCCTCACCCTGGCCGAGCAGTTCTCCACCAGCGGCGAACTCCTCGCCGAGATCGGACTCGCCTCCGTACGCCTCACGGACGCCCACGTCATCGACACCGACGGTGCCTGGGAGTGGCTCCGTGGCGTCCTCGCCACCGGCACCTGCGCCCTCGCCCTCGGTCTCGGGGAGAGCGTTCTCGCGATGACGAGCCAGTACACCGGGAAACGCGAGCAGTTCGGCCACCCGGTCGCCACGTTCCAGGCCGTCGCCGTCCAGACCGCCGACCGCTACATCGACCTACGCGCCATGGAGGTCACGCTCTGGCAGGCGGCATGGCGCATCGGCACCGGCGCAGGCGGCCCGCTCCCGCCCGCCGCGGACATCGCCGTCGCCAAGATATGGGCTTCGGAAGGTGTACGCCGCGTCGTACAGACCGCCCAGCACCTGCACGGCGGTATCGGCGCCGATACCGACTACCCTCTGCACCGCTACCACGCCTGGGCGAAGCAGCTCGAACTCGCCCTCGGGCCGGCCGCCGCCCACGAGGAGGCCCTGGGCGACCTGCTCGCGGACCATCCCCTCGGCTGACGATTCCCCGGCGCTCCCGGAATCCCGAGCCCCGTCATCCCGGGGGAGCCGGAACGGCCCGGCAGCCCGACAGCGGAGCGGAGCGGTGGAACCGTCACCGACGTCAGAGCACGAACGCCTGAGTGCCGTTGTCCGCGACCATCGGACGCCCCGCGCCTTCCCAGGCATGCATTCCGCCGTCGACGTTCACGGCGTCGATCCCCTGCTGGACCAGATACTGCGTGACCTGCGCCGAGCGGCCACCCACCCGGCACATCACATAGGCCCGCCGGCCGTCGGCGACCGCCTCGGTCACCTCACCGAAGCGGGCCACGAAGTCACTCATCGGTACGTGCAGGGCGTCCTCGACATGACCGGCCGCCCACTCGTCGTCCTCCCGGACGTCCAGCACCAGGGCGTCGGCGGGCACCGAGGCCACGTCCACCGAGGGCAGTGGGGCGAAATTCATGGGACCGGCCTTCTCTCGTCTGTCTGTGGTGCCCGACCGAACACGGGCTCCCGCGCAACCTACTGCACGAGGGCGGCGAGCTCCGCCTCCCGCTCGGAGACCTGCGCCAGCAACTGCTCGGCGATCTCCTCCAGAAGCCGGTCCGGGTCGTCCGGAGCCATCCGCAACATCGCCCCGATGGCGCTCTCCTCCAGCTCCCGGGCGACCACCGTCAGCAGTTCCTTGCGCTGCGACAGCCATTCCAGGCGGGCGTACAGTTCCTCGCTCTCGCTGAGCCGCGCCTGCTCCGGAACGGGCCCGGCGGCCCATTCGGCGGACAGCTCGCGCAGCAGCGTGGCGTCACCGCGCGCGTACGCCGCGTTGACGCGCGTGATGAACTCCTCGCGGCGCTTGCGCTCTTCCTCTTCGCGGGCCAGGTCGGGGTGGGCCAGGCGCACGAGTTCCCGGTACAGCTTGCGGGCCTCCTCGCCCGGCCGCACCCGCTTGGGCGGCTGCACCGGCTGCTCGGTCAGCATCGCCGCGGCCTCGGGCGAGAAACCGTCGGAGCCGATCCAGTCGTGGAAGAGCTCGTCGACGCCCGGCATCGGCATGACGGCGGCGCGTGCCTCCCGTGCCCGTCGCCCGTCCTCCGGGTCGCCGGTCTTCTCCGCCTTGGCCTCGGCGACCAGTGCGTCGAGTTCGTCGAGCCGCGCGTACATCGGGCCGAGCTTCTGATGATGCAGCCGGGAGAAGTTGTCCACCTCGACCCGGAACGTCTCGACGGCGATCTCGAACTCGATCAACGCCTGCTCGGCCACCAGCACGGCTCTCTCCAGCCGCGCTTCGGGCCGCTCCGTACCGGGCTCACCACCCGCGCCCTGCTCCACGTCCACGTCCTCGTTCGGGTCCGTCACCCCTCCAGCCTACGGTCCTCCGGGGGCCCCTCCCCCCTCCCACCCCGCCCCCACCGCCCTCCCACCGGGCTCGCCGGCTCGCCCGACCTCATGGCACGGCACCCAGCGGTGTCGCGGGCCAGGCCGGCACAGGCATCGGCGCGCCTTCGCACGGCAGGCCGGCCCACACCGCCCCACGCCACGTGGCCCCGCTCGACGCCGGCGCACGGCGGCGGGGCGTGACCGCCTTCGGTGGTCGTCGGCCGTCAGACGCCCGTCTCGGCCGCCATCCGGCCGCTTTTCACCGCCGTCACCAGGTCGGCGTGGTCCGCCGTGGTGCGGTCGGCGTACGCCATGGCGAAGGCGGCGATCGCCTCGTCCAGTTCCTCGTTCTTGCCGCAGTAGCCGGCTATCAGACGCGGGTCGGCGCTGTGCGCGTGGGCCCGCGCCAGCAGGGCGCCGGTGATGCGCCCGTAGTCGTCGACCTCCGCGGGGGTGAGCGCCGCCGGGTCGACGCTGCCCTTGCGGTTGCGGAACTGACGCACCTGGAAGGGCCGCCCCCGCACCGTGGTCCAGCCCAGGAGGATGTCACTGACGACCTGCATCCGCTTCTGCCCCAGCACCACGCGGCGCCCCTCGTGGACCGGTTCCGGTGCGGCGAAGCCGACGGACTCCACGTACGGCAGCAGGACCGAGGGTCTCGCCTCCTTCACCTGGAGGACCAGCGGCTCGCCCCGGTGGTCCAGCAGCAGCACCACGTACGACCGGGTGCCGACGCTTCCGGTGCCGACGACCCGGAAGGCGACGTCGTGCACCGCGTACCGCGCCAGCAGCGGCAGTCGGTCCTCCGGAACGGTCCTCAGATACGCGCCGAGCGAGGCGGCGACCGCAGCGGCCTCCTCGTCCGGGACCCGCCGCAGCACCGGCGGAGCGTCGATGAAGCGGCGCCCTCCCCCGGCCTCGTCGGCGACCGCCTCCGTCGACTTGGCGGCGAAGCGGGCGCTGGTGTTGCCGCGGGCTTTCTTGGAGACCCGATCCAGGGTGCCGATCAGGTCATGGGCATCGGTGTGCGAGACGAGTTCCTCGTCCGCGATGGCGTTCCAGGCATCGAGAACGGGGAGCTTGGCGAGCAGGCGCATGGTCCGGCGATAGGCGCCCACGGTGTCGAAGGCCGCGGCACGACAGGTGTCCTCGTCGGCGCCGACCTCCCGCCCGGCGAGCACGAGGGAGGTCGCAAGCCGCTTGAGGTCCCATTCCCAGGGGCCGACGACCGTCTCGTCGAAGTCGTTGAGGTCGATGACGAGGCGGCCGCGGGCGTCGCCGTAGAGCCCGAAGTTCGCCGCGTGGGCGTCTCCGCATATCTGGGCGGCGATGCCGGTGACGGGTGAGCCGGCCAGATCGTGCGCCATCAGGCCGGCGGAGCCGCGGAGGAAGGCGAAGGGGCCGGCGGCCATGCGGCCGACCCGTATCGGGGCCAGCGCGGGGACACGGTCGCGGTTGGACTCCTCCACGGCCCGGACGGCGTCCGGGCGGCCGGGGGAGAGCGTCAGCTCGCCGTGTGCGGAGCGGGGAAGTCGCTCCCGCAGGGCCTTGCCGCGCGTCCTGGGGGAGTCGGTCGTCCCCGCGGCGGCGCGCCGTGCGAATCCCGGCACGTACGGGACGCGTCCGCTTCCCGTGTCCCGCTGCCCCGGCACCACTGCTCGGTTGTCGCCCATCGGACGCCCTCCCCCGGCCTCGTACGATTCGCTGTCCCACAGCGACTGGCCATGAAGGTACAGCCGACGCCGGCCGGGCGTCTTCCGGCGGTGGACGAGCGGCCCGCTGTGGACAAGTGCGTCCACCGGACGAGGGACGAGCGGAGGGGTTTCCGGCCGGGGCGCCCCGGGCAGGCGGCCCCGTCCACAAGCCCGCGTCACGGGCCGACGACGCCGCCTGCACCCGGTTCCCGCAGGCCGGCTTGGCCAGGATCCGGCTCACGTACGTCTTCACGGTGGCCTCGCTCAGGTGCAGGCGACGCCCGGCGTCCGCGTTCGACGGCTCCTCACGATCGGCTTGGCGCCCTTGAAGCAGAACCGGAACACCGGTCCTGTGTCCAGCGCCTCGCCCTCCTCCGAGGACAAGGTCCAGGCAGGTGGACCCCGCGGGCTCCCGCGGACCCTTGCCGTGCAGGCCCGTGCTGGCGAACGCGTCGCCGGAAGGGAGCTGTTCTCGGACCTTCTCCTCGGCCGTGCCGATCCGTACCGCCTCGTACGCGGTCACCGGCCGCCCCATGGCCACCGCGAGCACGGCCTCGCCGGCGGTCCTGCGGCGCGACCACATGCCCGGCGCCGTGCGCCACCGCCACCCGGCGACCGCGCCCGCCGTGATCCTCGAAGACGCGTCCGCGTGCGCCCTGGGCAGCGCCCGCCCAGACCGCCGACCGCTTTCGTCTCGCCCCGATGCGACGAAGGCAGCAGCCCCGACGGGGATCTCACGGACCGTCCGGACGAACAGGGGCGAACAACGCGAAAGTCCCGTAGGTCGATGACCTACGGGACTTTCGTCTGGTGCGCGAGGGGGGAGTTGAACCCCCACGCCCTTTCGGGCACTGGAACCTGAATCCAGCGCGTCTGCCTATTCCGCCACCCGCGCATTGGGTGTGTCTCCGGGCTTCTCACCTCTTCGGTGCGACCGCCTGGCGACATCTGAAGATTAGCACGTCGCAGACCGTGGATTCACATCCGTTTGTTTCGGACCGCCCTCCGGTGAACAGGAGGAGAGACGTGGCGCGGCGCGGCAGGCGAAGGGGCCCGGCAGGGGTGGGGAGCGGGGGCCGCGTGGGGGAACCCTCCGTGCGCCACGCGGAGATGCGGCGCTGTACCCGGCTACTTCGGGAACGCCCGGACCGGTACTCCACGGGCGGCTGGAGCGGGGCGGCGGGCATCGGGCGGCCGGCCCCCACAAGCGCCGCGCGACCGCCTCGCCATGGAGCACGGGACGGGCGAGAGCGAACGGCACGGAGTCCGGGCAGCGCACCGGGAGGACCACGGGGCCTCCCCGGAAGGACCCCGCGAGGAACCGGGAGGCCCCGGAGGAGTGCCCGGAGGAGTGCCCAGGGGAACCGGGAGGGCCCCCTGAGGAGTCCCGGGAGGGAAGCGGAAGCACTTGCGGAAGCACCTTCGCCAGGGGGCGACGGGGAGCGGGGGAGTGCGCGGGAAGCGGGAGCCATGGGAGACGGAGGGGCACGCGGAGGCGACGGACGTGCGGGACAAAAGGGAGAAAGCTCACAGACCGCCCCGCTCGCGCCTGCTGACCGGCCGCCGCTTCCCCCCGCTCCCCCTCCTTGCTCCCCAGGTGCGGGACACTGTCCGGGGGCCGCCCCTACGATCCATCGGGAAGGTCTGTGAGAGGTGACACTCATCCACAGGGCAGAGAAGGGGAACCAGCCGATTTCCCGACGCGTGGATACGATCAGTAAGCAGTACCAGGACGGCGACGACGGAGGAGGTGCCCCATGGGAGTCATGAAGCGTTTCGAGCAACGACTCGAAGGTCTGGTCAACGGCACCTTCGCCAAAGTGTTCAAGTCCGAGGTCCAGCCCGTGGAGATCGCCGGCGCGCTGCAGCGCGAGTGCGACAACAACGCGACGATCTGGAACCGCGAGCGGACCGTCGTGCCCAACGACTTCATCGTGGAACTGAGCACGCCGGACTTCGAGCGGCTCAGTCCCTACTCGGGCCAGCTCGGCGACGAGCTCTCGGGCCTCGTGCGGGACTACGCCAAGCAGCAGCGGTACACCTTCATGGGCCCGATCAAGGTGCACCTGGAGAAGGCGGACGACCTCGACACCGGCCTGTACCGGGTGCGCAGCCGCACGCTCGCGTCGAGTACGTCACAGTCGCAGGGTCCGGCCGACGCGGCCCAGCAGGGCAGCGCACCCGGTGGCTACGGCTACCCTCCGGCCGGTGCTCCGCCGATGCCCGCCGCCCCGCCGCCCGGGGGGCATCAGCGCCCCGGACAGGGACCTCAGGCAGGCCGTCCCACGACCGGTGGCCCCAGCCCCCTTCCCGTATCCGGCGCCCAGGTGCGACGCTGGATCGAGATCAACGGCACCCGCCACCAGATCTCCCGCCCGACTCTGGTCCTCGGCCGCAGCACCGACGCGGACGTGAGGATCGACGATCCCGGCGTCTCCCGCCGGCACTGCGAGATCCGGACCGGAACGCCCTCGACGATCCAGGATCTCGGGTCCACCAACGGCATCGTGGTGGACGGGCAGCACACCACCCGCGCTACGCTCCGCGACGGCTCGCGGATCGTCGTGGGCAGCACCACCATCGTTTACCGGCAAGCCGAAGGGTGAAGCGGGGGCAATGTCAGAGCTGACCCTGACGGTCATGCGGCTGGGTTTCCTAGCCGTTCTGTGGCTGTTCGTGATCGTGGCCGTCCAGGTCATTCGCAGCGACCTGTTCGGCACGCGTGTCACGCAGCGCGGCTCACGCCGCCAGGACGCCCGGCCGCAGCAGAACACGCGCCAGACGGCGGCGCCCCCGCAACAGCGGGGGCAGCAGAACGGCGGCGGTGGCGGGCGCCAGCGCCGCGGCGCCCCGACCAAACTGGTCGTCTCCGAGGGCACCCTGACCGGCACGACGGTCGCCCTCCAGGGACAGACCATCACGCTGGGCCGCGCCCACGACTCGACGATCGTGCTGGACGACGACTACGCCTCCAGCCGGCATGCCAGGATCTACCCGGACCGGGACGGTCAGTGGATCGTCGAGGATCTCGGGTCCACCAACGGCACGTATCTCGACCGGACCCGTCTCACCACCCCGACGCCGATTCCGCTGGGCGCGCCGATCCGCATCGGCAAGACCGTCATCGAGCTGCGGAAGTAGTACGACAATGAGCGAGCGGAGCGAGCGGGCCGAGGCGGTCCCCACGGCGGACCGCACGACGGACCGGCACGGGCTCCCGACCGGAGGGTGGGCAGTGTGGCTCGAGACCGGCTGTACCCCGACGCAGCGTCGACAGGGCAGGTGCGCATGAGTCTGTCACTGCGCTTCGCCGCCGGGTCACACAAGGGAATGATCCGCGAGGGCAACGAGGACTCCGGCTACGCCGGCCCCCGTCTCCTCGCGATCGCCGACGGCATGGGCGGCCAGGCCGCCGGCGAGGTCGCCTCCTCCGAGGTGATCTCCACCCTCGTCACACTCGACGACGACGTCCCCAGTTCGGACATCCTCACCTCGCTCGGTGTCGCCGTGCAGCGTGCCAACGACCAGCTCCGGATGATGGTCGAGGAGGACCCGCAGCTGGAGGGCATGGGCACCACGCTCACCGCCCTGCTGTGGACCGGTCAGCGTCTCGGCCTGGTGCATGTCGGCGACTCCCGCGCGTACCTGCTGCGCGACGGGGTGCTGACGCAGATCACGCAGGACCACACCTGGGTCCAGCGGCTCGTCGACGAGGGGCGCATCACCGAGGAGGAGGCCACCACCCATCCGCAGCGCTCCCTGCTGATGCGCGCGCTGGGCAGCGGCGACCACGTCGAACCCGATCTGTCGATCCGTGAGGTCCGGGCCGGCGACCGCTACCTCATCTGCTCCGACGGGCTGTCCGGCGTCGTCTCGCACCAGACGATGGAGGACACCCTCGCCAGCTACCAGGGCCCCCAGGAGACCGTCCAGGAGCTGATCCAGCTCGCCCTGCGCGGCGGCGGACCCGACAACATCACCGTGATCGTCGCCGACGTCCTCGACGTCGACGGCGGGGACACCCTCGCCGGACAGCTCAGCGACACCCCGGTGATCGTCGGCGCGGTCGCCGAGAACCAGACCCAGCCGAACGACGGCGGGGCCATGCACACCCCGGCCGGCCGTGCGGCCGGACTCGGGCGTACCGCACCGCACCAGCAGCCCCCGGCCGGCGGATTCGGCCCGCCCGGAAGCGGCGGCGGCGAGCACGGCTACGACGGGATGCCGCCTCAGGGCTCCTTCGGCGAGTACGGCGACGACGACTTCACCAAGCCGCGCACCGGCCTCAAGTGGCTGAAGCGCAGCTTCTTCCTCCTGCTCGGCCTCGCCGTGATCGGTGGCGGCCTCTACGGCGGCTACCGCTGGACGCAGACGCAGTACTTCGTCGGCTCCAAGGACCAGCACGTGGCGCTGTACCGGGGCATCAGCCAGGACCTGGCCTGGGTGTCCCTGTCCGAGGTGGAGAAGGACCACCCCGAGATCGAACTCAAGTACCTCCCGGCGTACCAGCGCAAGCAGGTCGAGGACACGATCGCGGGCGGCAGCCTGTCCAAGGCGCAGACGAAGATCGAGGAACTCGCGCTGCAGGCCTCGGCCTGTGAGAAGGCCGAGCAGCGCCGTGAGGCGGCTGCCGACGCCGCCGACAAGGCGAGCACGCCGCCGCCGTCGGCCGACCCGACCGCGCCGACGACCGCGCCCTCCACCCAGCCCAGCACAGCCGCTCCGTCCCCGGGCCCCAGCCTCTCGGAGGACGAGCAGAAGCTGGCCTCGAACTGCGGCAAGCAGTAAGCACCCGTAGGGGGCCTTTCACCACCATGAGCGTTGTCACCAACACGACCACCATCGGCGCGATCGAGGCGCCGAGCCGCCGCAACACCGAGCTGGCGCTGCTCGCGTTCGCCGTCGTCATCCCGGTGTTCGCGTACCTCAACGTCGGCCTGGCGCTGGACGGCGAGGTACCTCCGGGCATGCTCGGCTACGGGCTGGGCCTCGGCCTGCTCGCGGCCGTCGCCCACCTCGTGGTGCGCAAGGCCGCGCCGTACGCGGACCCACTGCTGCTGCCGCTGGGCACGCTGCTCAACGGTCTCGGCCTGGTGCTGATCTGGCGGCTGGACCAGTCGCCCCGGCTGATCGCCGACTCCATGCGGCGGTTCGACAGTTTCAGCCCCGACGCCCCCAAGCAGATGCTGTACTCGGCGATCGGCATCGCCATGTTCGTGGGTGTCCTGCTGCTGCTGAAGGACCACCGGGTCCTCCAGCGCTACACGTACATCTCGATGGTGGCGGCCCTCATCCTGCTGCTGCTGCCGCTCGTCCCGGGCCTCGGGTCGGACGTCTTCGGCGCCAAGATCTGGATCAACGTCGCCGGTTTCTCCATCCAGCCCGGCGAGTTCGCCAAGATCGTCCTCGCGGTGTTCTTCTCCGGCTATCTGATGGTGAAGCGCGACGCCCTGGCCCTGGCCAGCCGCCGCTTCATGGGGATCTACCTGCCGCGTGGCCGCGACCTCGGCCCGATCCTCACGATCTGGGCCGTCAGCCTGCTCATCCTGGTCTTCGAGAACGACCTCGGCACCTCGCTGCTGTTCTTCGGCATGTTCGTGATCATGCTGTACGTGGCGACCGAGCGGACCAGCTGGATCGTCATGGGTCTGCTGATGTCCGCCGCCGGCGCGGTCGGCGTCGCCTCGTTCGCGGGCCATGTGCAGGCCCGTGTCGCCGCCTGGCAGGACCCCTTCGCCTGCATGCAGACGTCCGATGCCTGTGACCAGATGAGCAAGGTGCTCATGTCCTTCGGGTCCGGCGGCATCCTCGGCACCGGTCTCGGGCAGGGCAACTCCGACCTGATCGGCTTCGCGGCGAACTCCGACTTCATCTTCGCCACCGTCGGCGAGGAGCTCGGCCTGACCGGCGTCATGGTCTTCCTGCTGCTCTACGGCCTGATCATCGAGCGGGGTGTGCGCACCGCCCTCGCGGCCCGCGACCCCTTCGGCAAGCTGCTCGCGATGGGCCTGTCCGGCGCCTTCGCGCTCCAGGTCTTCGTCGTCGCCGGCGGTGTGATGGGCCTCATCCCGCTGACCGGCATGACGATGCCGTTCCTGGCGTACGGCGGATCGTCCGTGATCGCGAACTGGGCCCTGATCGGCATCCTGATCAGGATCAGCGACACCGCCCGTCGCCCGGCGCCCGCCCCCGCCCCGTCCCCCGACGCCGAGATGACCCAGGTGGTCCGTCCGTGAACAAGCCCCTGCGCCGGGTCGCCGTCTTCTGCGGCCTGCTGGTCCTCGCGCTCCTGCTGCGGGACAACTGGATCCAGTACGTACGTGCCGACGAGCTGACCACCCACCCCGCGAACACGCGTGTGCGGATCGAGCGCTACGCCAACGAGCGCGGCAACATCATCGTCGACGGCAAGCCGATCACCGGCTCCGTCGACTCCGGTGACACGTACTTCAAGTTCAAGCGGACCTATACCGACGGCCCCATGTGGGCCCCGGTGACCGGCTACGCCTCGCAGGCATTCGACGCCAACCAGATCGAGAAGATCGAGGACGGCATCCTCACGGGCAACGACGACCGGCTGTTCTTCGACCGCACCCTCGCGATGTTCACCGGCGAGAAGAAGAAGGGCGGCGACGTCGTCACCACCCTCAGCGGTGCCGCCCAGAAGGCCGCGTTCAAGGGCCTCGGCGACAAGACGGGCGCGGTCGTCGCGATCGAGCCGTCGACCGGCAAGATCCTGGCACTGGCGTCCACTCCCTCGTACGACCCGGCGTCCTTCGCCGGCTACCACAACGAGGACGCCAAGGCATGGCAGGCGCTGGAGCAGGACAAGAACAAGCCGAAGCTGAACCGCGCGATCCGTGAGATCTACCCGCCCGGCTCTGTCTTCAAGGTCGTCACCGCCGCCGCCGCGCTGGAGAACGGCGCGGTCACGGACATCAACGCGGCGACCGACACGCCCGAGGGCTGGAAGATCCCGTTGTCCACCAAGACGATGGTGAACCACGCCCAGGGCTGCGCGAACGCCAGCCTCAACCGGGCCCTGGAGATCTCCTGCAACTCGGTCTTCGCGAAGCTCGGTGACGACGTCGGCCGCGACAAGATGGTCGAGACGGCCGAGAAGTTCGGTTTCAACGCCGAGCAGTTCATCCCGGTCCGGTCCGCCGCCTCCGTCTACGACAAGAAGGCCGACCGCGGCGGTAACGCGCTCTCCTCGATCGGTCAGTTCAACACCGCGACCACCCCGCTCCAGATGGCGATGGTCGCCTCCGCGATCGCCAACGACGGCAAGCTCATGAAGCCGTACATGATCCAGGAGCTGCGCGCCCCGAACCTCGACGTGATCAAGAAGACCGAGCCGGAGGAGATGAGCCGCCCTGTCTCGCAGCAGAACGCCCAGCTGATCCAGACCATGATGGAGAACGTGGTCACGAACGGCACCGGCGGCAACGCCGACGTCGGCATGGACGGCGTGAAGGTCGGCGGCAAGACGGGTACCGCCCAGCACGGCGAGAAGAACGCCAAGCGCCCCTACGCCTGGTTCATCTCCTACGCCAAGACCGCGCAGGGCTCCCCGGTCGCCGTCGCCGTCATCGTCGAGGACTCCGAGGGCACGAACCGCGAGGACATCAGCGGTGGCGGCCTCGCGGCCCCGATCGCCAAGGCCGTGATGAAGGCGGTACTGAAGACCAGGAGCTGACCCCACGGCCAGGCACCGGCCAGGTACCGGTCAGGTATCAGGTGCCGGTCGCGGGCGGAACCCCCTCCCGCGGCCGGTACCGTATGCGCGAACAGCACACCGCCGGACCGCACACCGGTGCGGTCGGGACAGACGGAGAGGGCTGGATCAGTTATGGAAGAGCCGCGTCGCCTCGGCGGCCGGTACGAGCTGGGCTCGGTGCTCGGCCGCGGTGGCATGGCGGAGGTCTACCTCGCCCACGACACCCGGCTCGGCCGCACCGTCGCCGTGAAGACGCTGCGGGCCGACCTCGCCCGCGACCCGTCCTTCCAGGCCCGGTTCCGCCGTGAGGCCCAGTCCGCCGCCTCGCTCAACCACCCGGCGATCGTCGCCGTCTACGACACGGGCGAGGACTACGTCGACGGTGTGTCCATCCCGTACATCGTGATGGAGTACGTCGACGGCTCGACCCTGCGTGAGCTGCTGCACTCCGGGCGCAAGCTGCTGCCCGAGCGCACGCTCGAGATGACGGTCGGCATCCTCCAGGCCCTGGAGTACTCCCACCGGGCCGGCATCGTGCACCGCGACATCAAGCCGGCGAACGTCATGCTGACGCGTACCGGTCAGGTCAAGGTCATGGACTTCGGCATCGCCCGCGCCATGGGCGACTCGGGCATGACCATGACCCAGACCTCGGCGGTCATCGGCACGGCCCAGTACCTCTCCCCGGAGCAGGCCAAGGGCGAGCAGGTCGACGCCCGCTCCGACCTGTACTCCACCGGCTGCCTGCTCTACGAGCTGCTGACCGTCCGGCCGCCCTTCGTGGGCGACTCCCCGGTCGCCGTCGCCTATCAGCACGTCCGCGAGGAACCGCAGGCGCCGAGCAACTTCGACCCCGAGATCACGCCCTCGATGGACGCCATCGTCCTCAAGGCACTGGTCAAGGACCCCGACTACCGCTATCAGTCCGCCGACGAGATGCGTGCCGACATCGAGGCATGCCTCGACGGTCAGCCCGTCGCGGCGGCCGCGGCGATGGGTGCGGTGGCGTACGGCGGCGGATACGGCGGATACCCGCCGGACGACCAGCCGACCGCGGCCCTGCGCCAGACCGATCCGGCCGGCCAGACGTCCATGCTTCCGCCGATGAACCCGGACGACGGCGGATACGGCTACGACGACCGCCCGGACCGCCGCCGTCAGAAGAAGTCGAACACCTCGACCGTCCTGCTGGTCCTGGCGGGGGTCCTGGTGCTGGTCGGAGCGATCCTGATCGGCAGTTCGATCTTCAAGGGCAAGGACGGCGCCGACCCGGTCACCGTGCCGCAGTTCGTCGGCAAGACGCTGAAGGAAGCCGAGGGCCTGGCGGCCAACATCCAGGTCAAGGTCGTGTCCAGCGGCACCGAGCGCTGCGAGCAGCCCAAGGGCGCCATCTGCAAGCAGACCCCGGTCGCCGACGGAACCGCCACGATGGAGGTCGACGACACGATCACGGTCACCGTCTCCGAGGGCGCGCCGCTCGTGGAGGTCCCGGACGTCACCGAGAAGTCCCGGGACAGCGCCGAGGCTCAGCTCAAGCAGAAGGGCTTCACGGTCGAGGTCAAGCAGGCCGAGTCCGACGAGGACCCGGGCACGGTCCTGCGGCAGAAGCCCGAGGGCGGCAGCCAGGCGGAGAAGAACTCCCCGGTGACGATCACGGTGGCCGTGCAGTCGAAGTCTCAGCTGCCGGACGTCAGGGGCCGCAGCTACGACCAGGCCGTCCAGGATCTGAAGCTGCTCGGCTTCGAGAACGTCGCCCGTCAGGACGTCGACTCCGAGGAGCCCGCGAACACGGTCGTCGACCAGACCCCGAAGGGGAACACGGCGCAGACCAAGGACGTCCAGATCACCCTGAAGGTCTCCAGGGGGCCCCAGCAGACCCAGGTCCAGATCCCCACGGACGTCCAGGGCAAGCGGTTCTCCGAGGTACGCCGTCAGCTGGAGGCCATGGGCCTGGTGGTCGTGCAGCAGGGATCGGACAAGGAAGGCGCCTCCGTGCTGGGTACCAACCCGCCCGCCGGCAGCACGGTCAACCAGGGCGACACCGTCACCGTGTTCACCGCGGGGGGCAACGACCGCGGCGGCATCTTCGGCTGACCCCGCCCACGGGCCCGACGGTGTGAGCCCCGGCATCCTCCTGGATGCCGGGGCTCACACCGTGTCGGGCGTTCCGGGCCGCGCGCCGGGTCGTCAGCCCAGCTCGGCCGGGGGCGTCCGGTCGGCGTCGACCTTCTCGGTGCGTTCGAGTTCGCCCCACACGACGTAGCGGAAGTCCGAGCTGTACATCGGGGTGCAGGTCGTCAGCGTGATGTAGCGGCCCGGCTTGGTGCGGCCCGACTCCCGGGGGACGGGCTGGAGGACGTCCACGTTGTACTTCGTCGTCTGGGGCAGGGTCCTGAAGACCTTGTAGACGTACCAGGTGTCGCGGGTCTCGAAGACGATCGCGTCGCCGCTCTTCATCTTGTGGATGTCGTGGAACTTCGCCCCGTGCCCGTCCCGGTGCGCCGCGAGGGTGAAGTTGCCCTGCTCGTCCTGCGGGAGAGCCGACTCGATCGGGTCGGTGTAGTAGCCGGCGACGCCCTTGTTGAGGACGGCGGCGCCGGTCCCCTTCTTGACGAGTATCTCGTCGTCGTCCATCGCCGGGACGTGCAGGAAGCCGATGCCGTCCCCGGTGTCCAGGGCCCCCGGGCCGCCCGCGTCGGCCGCCCAGTGGTCACGCACCTGGTCGCCCTCCTTGTCGGCGGCGCGGTCGGCGACGACGTTGGTCCACCACAGCGAGTAGACGACGAACAGTCCGAGCACGAGTCCGGCCGTGATGAGGAGCTCGCCGAGGACGCTGATGATGCCGGCGATCCGGTTGCGCGCGCGTGCCACTAGGTCGTCCCGTCTGGAGGATTGGAGATCGATCTCAGCGCCTCAGCCTACGAGGGCAGCGGGCTTCCCCTTGCTGCGTGGGCGCTCCTCCACCATCTTCCCCCAGACGATCATGCGGTAGGTGCTGGTGAACTCCGGAGTGCAGGTGGTGAGGGTGATGTAGCGGCCGGGCTCCTTGAAGCCCGAGCCCTCCGGCACCGGACG
Source organism: Streptomyces sp. NBC_01216 (assembly GCF_035994945.1). NCBI lineage: Bacteria > Bacillati > Actinomycetota > Actinomycetes > Kitasatosporales > Streptomycetaceae > Streptomyces > Streptomyces sp. NBC_01216. Next base: position 3,583,170 of record NZ_CP108677.1, on the reverse strand, counting down.
GATCACGGAGACGTTCGACGGGGAGGTCTGCGGAAGGATGCTCGCCATCTCGTACGTGTAGTAGGCGTCGCGGGTCTCGACCACGATCGGGTCACCGGGCTGGAGCCGGTTGATGTAGCGGAACGGTTCCCCGTGCGTGTTGCGGTGCCCGGCCACGGCGAAGTTGCCCTCCTTGTCGGAGGGCATCGCCGTCTTCAGAGTGCCCGCGGCGTAGTGGCCGACCATGCCCCGGTCCAACACCTTGGGCTTGCTGATGCCCTCGGCGATGGGGACGACCACGTCCAGCTTGGGGATGTACATGATGGCGAAGCCCTGGCCGGGCTCGAAGGCGCCCGGGGCGTCGCCGTCGCGCCCCCGGGACCAGTCGTCCTCGATCTGCTGCTTGGCCTGGTCGGACTGCTGTCCGGCCCGGACGTTCGTCCACCACAGCTGGTAGGTGACGAACAGCAGCATGACGACGCCGAAGGTGATGAACATTTCGCCGATGACCCGGCTGGCGACGACGCCGACGCTCTCCTTGCGGGCCCGGGCGGCCCGCCGGGCCTCGACGCGCGAGAGGGGAGCCGTCGGAGCCACGGCGGCCGGCGGCTGCCCGGCACGACGGCCGCGCCCTTTGGCGGCCCGGCGCCGCTCGGCCCTGCCAGGGCCCGGGACGGGTAGCGGCGCACTCTCCACGGACCGGAGTGCCACCGTCTCGTCGTACGGCGGCTCGTAGGGCGCCTGTGGGGCCGCTGTCGGCTCGTACGCGGCCTCGGGGGACACCATGGCCCCGGCCCCGTCGTACGCGGAGACGTGCCCGTGGGCCCGCTCGGGCCCGTAGGCGTCGGCGGCGTGGGAGGAGGCGTCCTGGGAGGCCGTGCCGTAGCCGGTGCCCGCGTACCCGGTGGCCTCCTGGGCGGCGGGCTCGTACCCGGTGCCCGGCCGGCCGGTCGTGTGGTCCGGCCGGGAGACGGCCTCGTACCCGGTCGGCGGCGTGTAGGGCGCTCCGGGCGCCGGGGCGGCCATGGTTCCGGCGGGGGGCGCCTGGGTGGGCTCCGGTTCCCCCTCAGGTGTCCTCGGCGCTGGGAACCACGGCGACCCCTCGGTCACGCGGCGGCCTTGCCCACCACCGGCGCGAGGCCCGCCGACCGCCCGACCGCCCCCTGATCGCCACACTGCTCCAACCAGTTGGCGAGCATCAGGTGCCCGTGCTCGGTGAGCACCGACTCGGGGTGGAACTGCACGCCCTCGACGGCCAGGTCACGGTGGCGCAGGCCCATGATGATCCCGTCCTCGGTGCGAGCGGTGACCTCCAGCTCGTCCGGCAGCGCCGCCGGCTCGGCGGCCAGCGAGTGGTAGCGGGTCGCGGTGAACGGTGACGGCAGTCCGGCGAAGACGCCCTGGCCGCCGTGGGTGACGAGCGAGGTCTTGCCGTGCAGCAGCTCGGGGGCTCGGTCGACGACGCCGCCGTAGGCGACGGCCATGGACTGCATGCCGAGGCAGACGCCGAAGACGGGGACGCCGGTGGCGGCGCAGTGGCGCACCATGTCGATGCAGACCCCGGCCTGTTCGGGTGCGCCGGGGCCGGGCGAGAGCAGGACGCCGTCGAAGCCGTCCTGGGCGTGGCCCAGTTCGACCTCGTCGTTGCGCAGCACCTCGCACTCGGCACCGAGCTGGTAGAGGTACTGGACGAGATTGAAGACGAAGCTGTCGTAGTTGTCGACGACGAGAATCCGCGCGCTCACTGACCGTCCACCGTCACATCGTTGAACGGAAGCAGCGGCTCCGCCCAGGGGAACACGTACTGGAAGAGCGCGTAGACGGTCCCGAGCACCAGGACGAGCGACAGCAGTCCCCGCACCCAGGCGTTGCCCGGCAGATGCCGCCAGATCCAGCCGTACATGACGTCCGCCGCCCCTTCCGTTCGTTACCGGACCCAGAGTACGTGGCGATGCCTCCGGCGGGGTGTCAGCCGCCCAAAGACGGCGGCCTGCCCCGTGTCACGGGCTGGGTGGCGTCCAGGTGCGCCCAGACGACCAGCCGGTGGCTGCTGCCCCACTCCGGGTCGCAGGTGGTGAGGGTGAGGTAGCGCCCCGGTCCGTCGAAGACGGCCGCGTCGGTGCGCAGCGGCGCCGGGACCGGGGCGATCACCCCGGTGTCCGTGGGCACGGTCCGGTACGGGGCGCGGGCGACACGGTAGGTGTACCAGGTGGTGCCGTCGGTGAGGACGACGGCGTCACCGGGCCGCAGCCGGGGGAAGTCCCTGAACGGATCTCCGTACGTGCGGCGGTGGCCGGCCACGGCGAAGTTGCCGGTCTCGCCGAGCCGCGCACCGCCGGTGTAGTGGCCGAGGCCCTTCTTCAGGGTGCCGGTCGCGGTGCCCTCGAGGACGGGCCACTCCCAGTCCCCGCCGAGGCGGGGGACGTACATGACGGCGAGGCCCTCACCGGGGGCGTAGGGGCGGGGAGCGGCCGGGGCGGCCGTCGAGGAGGGGTCCGGCCGGGGTCGGGTCTCCCAGGCGTTCCGGAGGGTGCGGAGCTGCCCGGCGCTGGCGCCGTCGGCCTCGACACCGGTCCAGAACAGGAGGTGGACGACGAAGAGGACGATCAGGGTTCCGAGGGTGACGCAGAGTTCGCTGAACGTCCTGACGATCAGTCGCACCGACACCGGACCTGACCTCCCCTCGGCCGGTCCCCGTGCCGGGCACCCCGCGGAACGGCCCCGCTAGCCCACCGGCTGCGCGTAGTGGAGATCCACTGTGCCCGAATAGCCGGGAAGAGTCACCGCCTTGTGCTCGTCGACCTTCCAGCCGAGCCCGTACGCCTTCACGTACAGCTGGTAGTTCTGGATCGCCGGGGAGTCGGACAGCGCCCGGCGCAGCGCGTCCCGGTCCCCCACCGCGGTGATCTTGTACGGCGGGGAGTAGACGCGGCCCTGGAGGATCAGGGTGTTGCCGACGCAGCGCACGGCGCTGGTCGAGATGAGCCGCTGGTCCATGACCTTGATGCCCTCGGCGCCGCCCTGCCAGAGGGCGTTGACGACCGCCTGGAGGTCCTGCTGGTGGATGACGAGGTCGTTGGCCTGGGGTTCGGGGTAGCCGGGGGCGGCCTGTGCGTTGGGCGGGGCGTCGTCGAGGGTGACCGTGAGTCCGGGGCCGGAGGTCTCGGTGGTCCCCGCGGCCTCCTCCAGGGCGTGCAGTCGCGCGTCCTCGGCTTCGGTGGAGCCGTTGTCCCGGTCGGCCAGGGCGTCGACCTCCGCGCGCAGGACGGCGGTGGACTCGTCCAGACCGGCGTTCTTGTGGCTGCGCTCCTCGATGAGGTCGGAGAACCGCAGGAGCGAGGCGTCGGTGCGCAGATTGGTGCCCTTGGCGGTGTTGAAGCTGGTGACGAAGATCAGCCCGGCGAGGGCGAAAACGGCAGCGGTCAGCAGCCGGACCGGCCGCCATCGTCCAGGTCGGCCGGGCCCGGAGGGAGTGTCGGCGGAATTGCTCAACGTACCCTGATCCCCTTCGGTGCCACGGAAGCACTACGCTAACGGACGCCCGGGGGACGCAGTGGTCCTCCTGCGTCACATCCCGGCGCCAGCCACAGTTCCCTGCGCGGTCACGCAGCGCATCGACAGGAGAGTCCCTCGTGCCGAAGTCACGGATCCGCAAGAAGGCCGACTTCACGCCTCCGCCCGCCAAGCAGACCACGAACATCAAGCTGACCAACCGCAGCTGGGTGGCGCCGGTGATGCTGGCGCTGTTCCTGATCGGGCTGGTGTGGATCGTGGTCTTCTACGTCACCGACGGCTCGCTGCCGGTGAAGTCCATCAACAACTGGAACATCGTGGTGGGCTTCGGCTTCATCGCGGCCGGATTCGGCGTCTCGACGCAGTGGAAGTAGCTCCTTCCGGCCCCGCCCGTCAAGCCTTGCCCTGAGGTTATCCACAGCGTTGTGCACACCCCTGGATAACTTACGAAGATCTGTGGATAACTCACACGCGGTTGACGCCGGTGTGACTGCCGCGGCTTCGTCCACGGAACACACCACCCCTTGCCCCTGCTGGAGAATCCCAGCTCAGGGGCAAGGGGCGGTGTCGTTCCCCACGGGATGCACAAGATCCGCCACGCACTGTGGATAACTCTGGGGAAAGCTTGGCGCGCGGTGGGGCACCGGCCGCTTCACTCAGGTGAGCGTCGCCGACCGGACGAGGATCATCCCCAGGTCGACCAGCAGCACCAGTCCACAGGCCGCGTACTGCACCAGGTCCCGCCGGGCACGCGGTGCGTGCAGCAGGCCGTAGGCGACCACAGCGCCGCCGACGAGGCCGCCGATGTGGGCCTCCCAGGAGATCCCCGGGCGGGTGAAGGTGAGCAGCAGCGACAGGCCCACGAAGAGGACCACCGGACGCATGTCGTAGCGCCGGCGGCGGGCGAGCACCGCCCAGGCGCCGATCAGCCCGAAGACGACGCCCGAGGCGCCCAGCGAGGGCTGGTTCGGGGCGGACACCACATAGGCGAGCGCCGATCCGGAGAGTCCGGACAGCAGGCAGAGCGTGGCGTAGCGAAGGCGCCCGAGTTCGGGCTCGACGATCCCGCCGATGATCCACAGGCCCAGCATGTTGAAGGCGAAGTGCGGGATCTCCTGCTGGAGCACCGTCGAGGTCAGCAACCGGTACCACTCGCCGTCCGCGACGCCCACCACCTCGCCGAGCGCGGGGTCGTACGCGTAGCCGATCAGCGCCAGCTCGTCCACGATCCGGTCCCCGGCGACCTGGACGGCGATGAAGAGGGCGAGGTTGACCGCGATGAGGATCTTGGTGACGAGACGCCCGTCGGACGCGACCCGGCCGCCCGCGAGAGTACGGGGCTGGTTGGCGTCGGCCGCGTGGCCCGTACCTGAGCCGTTCCGGACGCAGTCGGGGCACTGGAAGCCGACGGCCGCGGACACCATGCACTGGGGGCAGATCGGCTTCTCGCACCGCGTGCAGCGGATGCCGGTCGCGACGTCCGGGTGACGGTAGCAATGCGGCAGGCCGGACTCCGGCTCCATGGAGGTCCTCCCGGGACGATGGACGGCTGGGGCGGCACCCATGACACCGCCCCGCCCTCCATACGGACGAGCGGGGCGAAAAGGTTCCCGCCCGTCCGCGCGGAGGGCGGGGAAGGCGCGCGCCGGTGCGGGAAGCCGGAAAACGCGGGAAAGGTCAGCGGGTCTCGATCACGACGGTCTCGATCACCACGTCCTGGACCGGGCGCTCGGTGCGCGGGGTGGTCTCCGCGGTGGCGATCGCGTCGACGACCTTCCGGCTCTGCGCGCCGGCCACCTCACCGAAGATCGTGTGCTTGCGGTTGAGCCAGGTCGTCGCACCGACCGTGATGAAGAACTGCGAGCCGTTGGTGCCCGGACCCGCGTTGGCCATGGCCAGCAGGTAGGGCCGGTCGAAGAACAACTCGGGGTGGAACTCGTCGGCGAACTCGTAGCCGGGGCCGCCCGTGCCGTTCCCCAACGGGTCGCCGCCCTGGATCATGAAGTCCTTGATGACCCGGTGGAAGACCGTGCCGTCGTAGAGCGGCTCCGTGGACACCCGGCCGGTGGCGGGGTGAGTCCACTCGCGCTCGCCCCTGGCCAGCTCGACGAAGTTCCTGACCGTCTTCGGAGCGTGGAACGGCAGCAGCCGGATCTCGATGTCGCCCTGGCTGGTCTTGAGGGTGGCGTAAAGCTGCTCGGCCACGGTGTGCCTTCCGTCGGTCTCCTCTGGCCGTCCGATCCTCGCATGCCCCGGATGCCAGCCCCGCATGCCGGACCACGGAAGGGCAGGCATGATTTCGAAAAGGGTGGAAAGGCGAAAAACCAACCGCCACCGAGGAGGAGGTTCTCGTGACCCGGATGGACAGCGTGCGCGCCGCGACTGATTCGGCCAGGGAAAGCGTGCAGCACGCGGCGGATGTGGTGGCGCCCTATGCCGTCACGGCCAGGGACCACGCCGTGCAGTACGCGGGCACGGCCAAGGACCACGCCACGCTCTACGCGCACGAGGCACGCGTCCGGCTCGGGCCGAAGGTCTCGAAGGCCGCCCGGCAGGCCCGTGCGCAGGCTTTCGCGCAGTACGACTGCCATGTCGCACCGCATGTACCGCCGCAGGTCGAGGAGGCAGCGCTCCGCGCCGCGCTCGAGACCCGCAAGGCCGCCCGGCAGGCGGCCGACTTCACCGTTCCGCGTGTCGAACACGCGGTCGCCGCGACCGGTCCCGTGCTGGATGAGGCCGGTGCGCGCTCCGTCGCCGCCTGGGCGGCGCTGCGCGGTCAGGTGACGCCGAAGGAGATTCGGAAGATCGTGAGGAAGCACGAGCGTCGGGCCACGGCCGGACGCGTCGCCAAGCGGTTCGCGGTCGTCGGCCTGCTGGCCGGTTGCGCGTTCGCCGCCTGGAAGTGGTGGGACAGGCAGGCCAACCCGGACTGGCTGGTCGAACCCCCCGCTCCCACCGAGGTCGACGAGAAGGCTCCCCTGTCGTCCGTCGACGGCAGTGGGTCTCCCGAAGACGAGGTGGCGGCCAAGCAGGCCGAGGCCGATACCTCCGACGAGGACTCTCCCGAGCGCGACGAGCGTCGCTGACCCGGGTTCTCACCACGCGACGTCCCGTGCCGGGTGGGCGGCGGGTGTGGCGCGCACCGGAGGCGGTGCGGGTGAGGGACGCGGATGTGGTGGGTGTGCGCGTCCGGCGTGCGGTGCATGCGCTGCGTGGCGGACACGGACGCTTCGTGCGGTGTCGGCCGGCTGGGCGGCGCGCACCGGACGGACCGTCCCGCTCCCGGCTGTCCGGCCGAGGGTGGGGTGTGCGGGGAGCTGACGGACTTCTCGTGTCCTGAGAAGTGCCCCGGCGTTCGGGACGTTTCCGCGGGACCACGGGAGACCTCGCCCGAGCGGGCCGGCGGGGCGGCGGACCTGACCGCGGGCACGAGGACCCGGCGGAAGCCGCGCGACACCTCTACGCCGCCGCGGTGAGCGCCGGCTCGGCGAGCTCGGCGAGCTCGGTGTCGAGCGACGAGTCGGCGCGCGGGTGGCGTACGGACGGAGAGGAACCGTGCGCCTCGGCGCCGATCCGCTGCTTGATCGTGGGCGGCAGCGACCGGTCGCGGACCGGGTTCCACGGGTGCGACCGCTGTACCGGTGCGGCGGTCGGGACGCGCGTCCCCTCGGCGCGGACCGCGGCGCCGGCGGCGGCCTCCTCGGGCTGCTGGACCGAGGGTGTCTGGGCGGCGGTGGCGGTGCCCGTCAGGCCGACGGAGGCGAGCAGGGCGAAGAGTACGGAGATGAAGGCGGACCAGAACTGCTTGACCTTGGCGGTGGCCATGGCCCCTCGCTTTCTCTTGTATGACGCTCTCGGATGGTTCATTTCGGGTTGCGCGCTTTACATACCTTTCTCATGATGTGTACGCGGTCCCGGAATGCTCGGAGCGACGCCGCCGCCGCGCAGTTCTTCCGATGAACACCACCCGTCCGGCCCAGACCGGCTCAGCCGCTGCCCGCGAATCGCCGTCCGACGCCCTCACAGGGCAACCCGACGGGGCGCCGCGGGGCACGGGCCCGGTGTACGCGAGCGCTCCGGACGAGTGCCGTATCTCGGCGGCGGCCCGGAGGACGGCTCCCAGAGCGAGGACCGCGAGCGTCACCCACGGCCCCACGGAAACCAGGTGCCGTTCATCTCGTGCGCGAAACGCAGGATCAGCGGTCGGCCGTCCGCCCGCTGGCACCGGGAACGGCAGGAGCGAAAAACACAGGTCAGAACCTACCCGCTGGTGCCCGGACACCGACCGCCACGGTCCGGCGGACGTCGACACACGGTCGTCTCCGGACGATCCCGGCGCATCCTGTCCCGGCAGGCGCGCGGTCACCCGTGTGGGTCGGCGCCGTGGTCAGAAGTCCCAACCCTCGTCACCGGCGTCGTCACCGGCGCCGGCTCGCGTCCCGGTACGGGCGAAGGATTCGCCGGCCATGCCGGCGGCGAGGGTGGTGCCGTCGGCGGGGTCGATGAGGAGGAAGGAGCCGGTGCGGCGGGAGTCGGCGTAGGCGTCGAGGGCGAGGGGTTCGGCGGTGCGGACCACGACCCGGCCGATCGCGTTGGCGACGAGCCGTCCCGGCTGGGGGTGCTGGGAGAGGTCGTCGAGGGTGAGGCGAGAGGGGATCTCCTTGACGAGGGCCTTGACCGTGCGGGTGGTGTGCTTGAGCAGGACGCGCTGGCCGAGGGTGAGCGGTGTGTCGGCGACGTGGCAGACGGTGGCCTCGACGTCCTGGCTGGTGGGCGGGGCGTCGTCGGCGGGGGCGATGAGGTCGCCGCGGGAGATGTCGATGTCGTCGGCGAGCCGGATGGTGACCGACTGGGGTGCCCAGGCGATGTCGACCGGGTCGCCGAGGGCGTCGATGGCCTCGATGGTGCTGGTCCGGCCCGAGGGGAGCACGGTGATCCGTTCGCCGACGCGGAAGGCTCCGGCGGCGATCTGCCCGGCGTAGCCGCGGTAGTCGGGGTGCTCGGCGGTCCGCGGACGGATCACGTACTGCACCGGGAAGCGGGCCTCGGCCCGGGAGCGGCGCGGGAAAACACCCGACGGCACATGCTCCAGGTGTTCGAGGACGGTGGGGCCGCCGTACCAGTCCATGTGCGCGGAGGGTTCCACGACGTTGTCGCCGGCGAGCGCGGAGAGGGGGATGGCGGTGATCTCGGGGACGCCGAGCGCGGTGGCGTACCGGGTGAACTCCTCGGCGATGGCGGCGAACACGGGCTCGGCGTAGTCGACGAGGTCCATCTTGTTGACGGCGAGGACGACGTGCGGGACGCGTAGGAGTGCGGCGACGGCGGCGTGGCGGCGGGTTTGTTCGACGACGCCGTTGCGGGCGTCGACGAGGACGAGGGCGAGGTCGGCGGTGGAGGCGCCGGTGACCATGTTGCGGGTGTACTGCACGTGGCCGGGGGTGTCGGCGAGGATGAAGCGGCGTCGGCTGGTGGCGAAGTAGCGGTAGGCCACGTCGATGGTGATGCCCTGCTCGCGTTCGGCGCGCAGGCCGTCGGTGAGCAGTGCGAGGTCGGGGGTTTCCTGGCCGCGGGAGCGGGAGGCGTGTTCGACGGCTTCGAGCTGGTCGGTGAGGACCGATTTGGAGTCGTGGAGCAGGCGGCCGACGAGGGTGGACTTGCCGTCGTCGACGGAGCCGGCGGTCGCGAAGCGCAGCAGGGTGGTGGCGGAGAGGTCGGCGAACTGTTCGGTGGTGCTGGTCATGGCTAGAAGTACCCTTCGCGTTTGCGGTCTTCCATCGCGGCCTCGGACATCTTGTCGTCGGCGCGGGTGGCGCCGCGTTCGGTGAGGCGGGAGGCGGCGATCTCGGCGATCACGGCGTCCAGGGTGGTGGCGTCGGAGTCGACGGCGCCGGTGCAGGACATGTCGCCGACGGTGCGGTAGCGCACCAGCCGCTTCTCCACCCGCTCGCCGTCCCTCGGACCGCCCCACGCTCCGGGGGCCAGCCACATCCCGTCACGGGCGAAGACCTCCCGCTCGTGCGCGAAGTAGATCCGGGGCAGGGCGATGTCCTCGCGCTGGATGTACTGCCACACGTCCAGCTCGGTCCAGTTCGACAACGGGAACACCCGCACGTGCTCACCCGGCGCGTGCCGCCCGTTGTACAGCTGCCACAGCTCGGGCCGCTGACGACGCGGGTCCCACTGCGAGAACTCGTCGCGCAGGGAGAACACCCGCTCCTTGGCCCGCGCCTTCTCCTCGTCACGCCGGCCGCCACCGAACACCGCGTCGAACCGGTGCTGACGGATCGCCTCCGTCAACGGCACCGTCTGCAACGGGTTACGCGTCCCGTCCGGGCGCTCCCGCAACCGGCCGTCGTCGATGTAGTCCTGCACGGAGGCGACATACAACCGCAGCCCGTGCGCGGCGACCGTCCGGTCCCGGTACTCCAGCACCTCGGGAAAGTTGTGCCCGGTGTCCACATGCAGCAACGTGAACGGCACCGGCGCCGGCGCGAACGCCTTCAACGCCAGATGCAGCATCACGATCGAGTCCTTACCACCGGAGAACAGGATCACCGGCCGCTCGAACTCACCCGCCACCTCACGGAAGATGTGCACCGCCTCCGACTCCAGCGAGTCGAGATGCGACAGGGCGAAGGCATCACCCCCCGACGCGCCTCGACGAGGGACGCCGGAGGACTCCGCCACGGTCACGGTCATGCCAGGCTCCTCTCGGTGAGCAGCGCGTGCAGCGCCGCCGCTGACTCCTGCACGGTCTGGTTGTGGGACTCGATCCGCAGATCGGGATCGCGCGGCTCCTCGTAGGGGTCGTCGACCCCGGTGAGACCACTGATCTCACCCGCCGCCTGCCGGGCGTACAGCCCCTTCACATCACGCACCGAACACACCTCCACCGGCGCCGCGACATGCACTTCCAGGTACGCGGTGCCGCCGCGGTCGTGGCGCTCCCGGACCGCACGCCGGCTGTCCTCGTACGGAGCGATCACAGGCACCAGGACGACGACCCCGTTGCGGGCCAGGGCCTCCGCCACGAAGCCGATCCGCTGGACGTTGGTGTCCCGGTCCGCGCGGCCGAAGCCGAGCCCCGCGGAGAGGAACGTGCGGATCTCGTCGCCGTCCAGCACCTCGACCCGATGGCCCGCACCCCGCAACCGTCCCGCGAGTTCGTGGGCGATGGTCGTCTTGCCCGCGCTCGGCAGACCGGTCAGCCAGACCGTCGCACCCGGCCCCGTGGGGCCGGGCCCCCCGACGGCCTCGGGGCCTCGTGCGCTCGCCACCGCTCAGCCCACCGGAAGCGCGGTGGCCAGTGAGTTCGCCGCCTGCAGGCCGAGGTTGAGACCCGCGGCGGCGGGATCGTCGGACCAGGGCTGGATCCGGGCGCTGGCGGTGAACCGGCGCAAGGCGGCGGCGGGGGTGCTGCGGGGCGCCAGCCGGCCGGCCCGCCATGCCTCGCGGAAGGCGATGCCCGCGCCTTTGCTGTTGCGGTGCGCCACCCGGAGGGCCGGGGCGAAATGGACCCGGCCGCCCCCTGCCGACAGCCGTTCGACGAGCCCGTTGTCGCTCGCGGTGACGACGTCCGGGAAGCCGTCGGCCGCCAGGAACGACTCCGTCCACACGGCGGAGTTGCCGCCGGCGAAGAAGGTGACCGGGCTGTCCGCGGCGTGCTGGGCGTAGCGCAGCTCGTAGCGGTACTGACGCGCGCGGGCCACCACTCCGCTGTCGAAGGGCAGGACGCGGCCGGTGATCGCCGCCCGGTCCTCGGTCAGAGCGGTGTCGAGGACGTGGAACCAGTCCGGCAGCGGCCGGGCGTCGTCGTCCAGGAAGGCCAGGACGTCACCGGTCGCCTCCCGGGCGGCCAGGTTGCGACTGGCGGCGGCGCCCCGCTGTCGCGGATTGCGGATCAGCCGTACCTCGAAGGGGTACGGCGCCGCGTCGACCCGCAGGGGCACCTCGGAGGCGTCGTCGACGAGAACGACCTCGTGGACCACGCCCGTGTCGCAGACAGCGGTCGCCTGGAGCAGCTCCCGGATGTCGGCGGGCCGGTTGCGGGTGGCGACGACGACCGACACCCGCTTGCGCCTCCGGGCCGGCGCCCGGTCCTCGGTGTCAGCTCCGACGTGCGGCGGTATGTGCTCTGCCGTACTCATGGCCGTACTACTCCTTGCTGTCGGGTGGCTCACGGCGTCGTCGTGGCGAAGGGGTTCAGCACCTCGTCCACCTCGCCGAGCAGGTCGCCGAGGGTGGCCGGGGAGGTGTCGGCGACCGGGGTCGTGGTGATCGCGATGCGGGCGGCGGCCTCCCGGGCCAGCCGCTCGGCGGTCCGGGTGTCCGCCGCGTACGCCATCACGTATCCGCACCGGTCCTCCGACCAGCGCAGCTCGTGCACGGTGTCGCCGGCCGACACCCGCACGTCGACCTGGACCACGCCCTCGGCCGATTCGGCGTCCGCGACGCCGGTCACGGCCGTGACCTGGCCGGGTTCGGCGACCAGGAAACGGATCGCCGCCGCGCCACGGGCCGGACAGTCGGCGGGCAGCGGGTCGGCCTCCCGGGCGAGCCGGTAGGTGGCCTCCTCCAGGTCGACGCCGTGGACCAGCCGCACCAGGTCGTTGATGCGGTCGCCACCCCGGCGGCTGTGCGACTCGATGACCCGGGGCCCGTCGGCGGTGAGGACGACCTCGGTGTGGGCGGGTCCGTCGGTGAGACCGACGGCGTCGAGGAGTGCGGTCACCTGCTCGCCGACGGAGCGCCGCTCGTCGTCGCCGAGCGAGGCGGGGACGGTGTGGCCGAGTTCCACCACACCGCCTCCGGTGTCCTTGCCGGTGATCGCGACGATCCGGTGCCGGCCCCGCGCGGAGAAGCTCTCCACGCTCAGCTCCCGGCCGACGAGGAGCTGCTCGACCATGAACGCGTCGAGGCCGAACTCCTCCCGCCAGGCCCAGGCGGCCGCGACCTCGTCGACCGAGTGGATCTTGCGTACGCCGAGGCTGCCGGAGCCCATGGTCGGCTTGAGCACGGCCGCGCCGTGCGTGGCCACGAAGTCGCGCAGCTCCTCGTGGCCCGGGTCGGTGAGGGTGGCGACGGGGCCGATGCCCCGTTCGTTGAGCAGGGCCCGCAGGGCGGGCTTGTCGTGCAGGAGCCGGGTCGTGCGGGCGCCGTTGCCCGGCAGACCCAGCGTGTCGGTGAGATGCCCGGCCACCGCCTGGGCGGCTTCGGTCTGGGTGAACACCCTGGAGAAGGGCTGCTGCTCATGGAGCGCGCGGACCAGGGCGGTGACGGTCGGCACGTCCTGGTAGTCCACCAGCAGCAGCTGGGCGCAGTGCGCCACGACGTCGGGGTCGAACGCCGACGGCTTCTGGACGTGCACCACCTCGAAACCGAGTTCGGCGGCCTTGCGGACGATGCCGGCCTTGCCGCCGAGGACGAGGACGCGGGCTGCGGAGGGCTGGGAGGACAGGGGGATCACCTTCAGGGGGTCGTCGTGGCGGGAGCGGGGGAATCGGCGGCGGGTGTGGGGGTCGCGGCGTCACGCAGCGCCCGCCAGACCTCCGCCGTCGCCGGCGGAAGGTCGTCGTCCGTGACGGCGGGGGTGCGGGGGCACAGGCCCCGCAGCGCGTGCGTGAGGTCGAGTCCGGTGAACTCCGAGAGGCGCGCGGTCTCCTCTCCCCGGCACAGGGCCTGGTACTCGATCACCAGCAGCCGGTCCCCCGGAGTCCGCGCCGCGAGGTCGAGACCGTGGGTGTTCCACGCGGTCCACTTGGCGAGTGCCGCCTCGCGGGTCACCGGCAGCCAGGGGCGGTCACCGGTCCACCGCAGCATGGAACGGGCGGCCTCCTCGGGGTGGCGTATCAGCAGGACGTAGCGCGCCCGGGGCAGAACGGCGTCGAGCCAGGGCAGGTGCAGCAGGTACTCGTTGTACTTGTCGCCCCAGAACGGCAGGTCTCCGCCGCTCTCGGCGAGGATGCGCCGGGCGAGCGCGACGGGGTCGTCGCCCGCCGTGCCTTCCGCCACCTCGCGGGCGGCGGCGCGCAGACCGTGTTCGACACGGGTGCGCCAGTGGTCCGCGCCGGCGCCGTCCGGCGGCCGTCGGTCCAGGGCGTGAAGGATCTCGTCGGTCCGCAGGTGGCGGTCGGCCAGGTCCGCGCGGGTGAGCCAGCGGTGCAGCAGATAGGGCAGTTTGCCGTTGACGGTGAAGTGGCCGCCGGCGTGGTGGAACGCCAGGTTCAGGGCGTAGGCGAGGGCGGTCGTGCCGCAGCGCTGACCGCCGAGCAGGATGATCGGTGAGGGGGTCATGCGGTGGCCTTCGCTCCGTCCGAGGAAGCGGTCCGTGCCGTCTCCGCCATCTCGCGCAGCAGGCGCATGCACTGTGAACTGGCCTCGAAGCCGCCCGCCGTGAACTCCTCGCCCCAGGGTTCGTCGCGCTGCCGCTGGGTGAGCGGCTCCCGGCCGATCCGCCAGTGCGTCTCGAGCGAGAGCCAGCCCCGGTAGCCGTCCTCGGCGAGCCTGGTGAGGATCGCGGGCCAGGGAAGGTCCCCGTCGCCCAGGCGGACATAGCCGTCGCGGCCGTTCGGGTCCTTCACGTGGACGTGCCGGATACGGTCCCGGCCGAGGGCGTAGTCCTGCGGAAACGGAGCCGGGTCCCAGCCGCTGAAGACGCTGTTGCCCGGGTCCCACAGCACTCCGAGCCGGTCGTCGCCGAGTGCGTCGAGGAACTCCAGGGTGTGGCGCATCGTGGGGCTGTTCGTGCGCATGCCCGTCTCCACGACCAGCGGGACGCGGTCGGCCGGCACGCCGTCGAGCACCTCGCGCGCCGCGTTCGCGGCCCGGCGGGGGTCCGGGTCGCCCTCCCGGTAGAAGGTGAAGATCCGGACGAAGGGCGCGCCCAGCAGTTCGGCCCGCCGCACGGCGTCGACGACCAGAGCGCGGACGGACGCGACCTCGCCGTCGGTGCGGGGCAGCGCGCACTTGAGGGCGGGGGGGTCGAAGCCGGCGACCTCCAGACCGTGGCCGGTCACGGCGTCCCGGACGGCGGCGAGCTGCGCGTCGTCCATCAGGTGCGGCGGCACACAGCCCGAGGAGCGGATCTCCAGACCGCCGAAGCCGAGCCGGGCGGCCTCGGTCGCGGCCGTGTCGATGTCCTGGGACAGCTCGTCGTTGATGACGGCGAGTCTCACTGGGGGGCCTCCGTGGCACGAGCAGGGGAAGGGGCGGGGGCGCGGCGGGACGTTCCGGTGGGCGGGCGTTCCGCGGGGTACCACGCGCGGAGCAGCGCGAGGTCCTCGGCGAGGGCCGGTGCCTTCGACTCGACGGTGACCGCGCGCAGTGCGCCGGCCGCCGCGAGCACCTCGCGGGTCGCCGCGGCGCAGGAGGTGGCGAGCGGCTGGTGCCGGGAGGTTCCGGGCGCCTCCCAGTCGAAGCCCTTCACCTGGGCGTACGACGTCCAGGGCGCCAGGCGGGCGGCGGCGGCGACCGGATCGGGGTGGATGCGGGCCAGGCCCATCGTGTCGAGCAGGACGCCGGTGCCGGCCCGCTCGCACAGCTCGACGAGTTCGGGGACGTCCGCGTAGCCGTGATGGGTTTCCACCAGGACCCGGCCGCGGTCGCCCACCAGGGCGGCCAGGGCGTCGACGTGACGCAGCGTCGCCGCGCGCCGGCCGGGCGCCGTGCATCCCGCCGCCGCGAACACCTTGACCGGCAGCCCCTGCTCCAGAGGCCCCGTTCCCGGCCTGCCGGGTGCCTCGCCCAGGACGTCGCCGATCCCCACGAAGCACACCTCGCAGCCGGCGTCACGCAGGCCCGCGAGGCCCTCCGCCTCCCAGGCGTGCCCCTTGCCCGCCCGTACGTCGACGACGGTCCCGCCCGACGAGAGGGTGTGCCGGGCGAGTTCCGCGCCGCCGAGGTGCGGGGCCGAGCCGGAGGAGAGACCGATCAGCGTCGTCATGCCATCACCACCCGCTGCCGGGCGACCTCGGAGAGGATCTCGGTCACGCCGCGGGCGCCCTCCAGATGGCAGCGGCGGGGCGGGCGTCCGGAGGCGACGGCTTCGGCCATCTCCTGGTAGACCGCGCGCCGCAACTGGGGGGTGGCGAGTGTCGGCCAGGTCTGCTCGGTGTCCCCCATCTGGGTGCTCACCGTGCCGTCGGCGACGCACAGGCCCCGGGCCGGACCCAGCACCTGGAGCCGTTCGGTACGCACCGCCGACTCGGCGGTCACGGTGAACGCCAGGGTGGCTCCGGTGTGGAACTCGACCAGCCCGGTGACCCGGGTGTCGATGCCGGGTGCCAGTTCCCTGCTGCCGGCCAGCCGTACGGTCTCGGGCCGGCCGAGCAGCTGGCACGCGAGATCCAGATAGTGGACGCCCAGGTGGGCGGCGATGCCGCCGAAGGCGGCGGCCGGGTCACTGCGCCAGTCGGCCCGCCGGTAGTGCGCGGGCGGCCGGAAGCGCGACACCTCGAGGATCGCGGTGGTGGCCGGGGACGCCCAGTCCGTGACCAGGGCCGCGTCCGGCAGCCGCATGCGGTGCTGCAGCATGACACCGACCGGCTTCCCGGCCTGTGTCGCGGCCTGTGTCACCCGCTCGATCTCCGCTTCCGACACCGCCGGCGGCTTCTCGATGAGGACCGCCTTGCCCGCCTCCAGCGCCTCCACCGCCAGGCGGGCCCGTCCGCCGGGAGGCACGCACAGCGCCACCAGTCCGACCGCCGGGTCGGACAGCAGCTCCCGCCAGGAGCCCGCGCGCCGCAGCGCGCCGACGTCCGCCGTCGGGTCGTGTTCGAGCACCGAGACGGCCTCGGCCTCCGCCAGCCCGTCCAGGGCGGCGGCGTGCTGGCGACCGGCGACGCCGAAGCCGACGATTCCCACCCCGAGGCTCATCGTGCCTCCCCGGCGGCGGCGAGCGTGCGGTTCCCGGTCCACCCGAGCCGTTCGGCGACGGCCGCGGGCACCGGTACGCCGTGGTTCCGGGCGGCCGACTCCGCCAGCTCCTCCCGCTGCTCCGGAAGATGGACCGGAGGAGCACCCTGGGGGTATCCGGCGGCGACCGCGCCGGACAGCACGGAGAGCAGCTCGTCCACCGGCGGATCGCCGAAGGCCGTGGGGGACAGTGCGAGGAAGAGCTGCGAGCAGTCCATCGGACGCTCCGGCTCGGCGCGTTGCTTGTGCACCAGCGGGCTGACCGTGCCGCCCGCCAGGATTCCGGCCAGGACCTCGGTGATCACGGCGACGCCCAGACCCTTGTGGCCGCCGAAGACCGGTACGGCGCCGCCCCGGTCCAGCTCCTCGGGGTCGGTGGTGGGCCTTCCCTGACGGTCCACCAGCCATTCGGCGGGCACCCGCTCGCCCCGGTGCGCGGCGTGCCGGATCTTGCCGCTGGCGACGGTGCCGGTGGCGAAGTCGACGATCAGCGGGCGTTGTCCGGTGCGCGGGACGACCATGCACACGGCGTCGTTGCCCAGCGTGGGACGTCCGGCGCCGGGCGCGGCGACGGACGGGCCGGAGATGTTGAGGACGAGGCCGACGACCCCGTGACGCACGAAGTGCTCACGGTAGGCGGCGAGCATCCCGATGTGGTTGTTGCCGCGGACGGCGACGGCGGCGAGACCCGTCTCGGCTCCCCGGCGGGCGCAGCGCTCGGCCGCGAGTTCGGCGGCGACCTGGCCGAAGCCGCCATGGGCGTCGAGCACGGCGACCGTGCCGCCTTCGGTGAGCCACTCGGGATCGGCGGCCGGATCGATGCCTCCGCGCTCGATGCGGTCGAGATACATCGGGAGCAGGCCGACGCCGTGCGAGAAGTGTCCCCGCACGTCGGCGTCGACCAGGACGCGGGCCACCAGCGCCGCCCGCTCGGCGGGCACCCCGGCGCCGGTGAGGGAGCCGGTGGCGGCCTCGGTCAGCGCCTCGATGGTGAATCCCGCTGCCGGCTCCGGGGTCCGCCCGGTGGAGCCGGGCCGCGGGGGCCTGTTCAGGTGCACGAACCGGTCGGCCGCAGCCGCGGCCTCGGGGTCGGTGGTGACGAGGAGTACCGCGCTGCCGCTCCGGGCGGCGGTCCGCGCCGCTTCGGCGGCCTCGTCCGCGAACGCCCCGCCGGCCGCTGCCAGGGCCGCGGGCGAGGTCGCGTCGACGACCGTGACCGGCGGGGCGGAGGGCCTCGCCACGGGTGCCGGGCGACCGATGCGCAGGACGGTCACCCCGGAGGGGCGGGCCGGGGCGACGCGGCGCGCCCGCCCGCCGTCCCCCACGGTGATGACGCCGTACTGGGCGCGCCGCAGCCCGCCGAGCACGTCGGTCAGGGCGGCCCCCGACACCGGGTCGTCCGTGAGGACGGCGACGATCTCGCCGGCGGCCACAGCGGTCGTCAGTCCCGGTACCAGGATGCGCTCGGCCCCCTCGGGCCCTTCGGCCACGATCAGGTCCGCCACGCGGAGCACGGGCCGGCGGCCCGCTGTTTCGGTCATTGCTGACTCCTCGTCAGTGCCGGCGGGATACGGTCAGGAGGCGGTCTTGGGCTCCAGGAACTCCAGCCGGTTGCCGAGCTTGTCGAAGGCGTAGAAACGGTCGTGGCCGGGGAAGTTGTCGTCCCAGGTGACCTCGTGGCCGCAGGCTTCCAGCCGCTTGGCGAGGTCGCCGAGGGAGCGGACGAGGATGCCCGGGTGGGCCTTGCGCGCCGGGCTGAAGTCCTGCTCCACGCCGAGGTGGACCTCCAGGCCGCCGCCCCGGAACCAGCAGCCGCCACGGGCGGCGAGGACCGGCGGCTTCGCCAGCTCGGTCATGCCGAGCGCCTCGCCCCAGAACTGCCGGCACAGGTCCTCTGCGCCGGGCGGGATGGCGAGCTGAACGTGGTGCAGGCCGCCGAAGGCGTACTCGGTGGTGTTCTCGGTGGTGTTCTCGGTGCTCATGGTGCGTCTTCCTTCTTCTCTGGGTCGGGTTTCTCCGGGTCGGGTTTCTCCGGGTCACCGCGCCGGGCGGCAGACTCCGTGTCAGTCCAGTGTGGCCAGCGCCTCGTGACGGGCGGCCATGCCGTCGCTGCGGACGGTGAAGCTCAGCTTCCGCACACCGTCCCGGGCCCGGCGCAGCGCCTCGTCCTGGTCTGCGCCGACGGCGCAGACGTGGGCGCCCCGGGCGAACGACCCGGTGACGCCCTTGAGTCGCTTGCCCGGCTCGCGCAGTACCTCGACGTCGACCACTCCGTCCAGTGCCCGTGCCTCGTCCACGCCGGCGACCTCGACGATCTCGCCGACGGCGTCCGGGCACGCGTACCAGATCGCCGCCGCGCGCGGCTCCTCCGGTGCCCGCCCGAGCGCGGCCCGTACCTCGTCGAGGACCTTCAGTCCGACGGCCTGCCGGGCGACCACGTCGATCAGGTCGACTCCGCTGACCCGCGCCCACAGTTCCGGGATCTCGTCGCCCGCGGGACGCAGATGGGTCTCGACGATGTGCACCGCGGCCTCGGAGACGATGACCTCGGTGTGGGTGACCCCGCGCCGTACGCCCAGCGCGCCGAGCATGCCCCGCACGGTGGCGGCTATGCGCTCCTCGTCGGCGGACGGGAGGGAGGCCGGGACGACATGGCCCACCTCGACGAAGTGGTCGTGCTCGGAGATCTTGCGGGTGATGCCGACGACCAGGTGGTCGCCGTCCTCGCTGACGGACTCCACGCTGTACTCGTCGCCGCTGAGGAAGGGCTCCACCAGCAGCTCCGCCGAATCCAGGTCGTCGGCCCCGGTGGCGCCCCAGCCGAGCGCGCGGTCGATGTCGCCGGGTCCGTCGATCCGCGTCACGCCCTTGCTGGCGACCCCGCGGACCGGCTTGCAGATGAGGGGGTATCCCGTCCTCTCGGCGACCTTGAGGACACCCTCCCGGTCGTGGACGGTCTCGGCGAGCGTCCCGCTCACGCCCGCCTCGGCGAGGACCCGGCGCATCTCGCACTTGTCCGCGACGGCCCGCACCGTCCCGGGGCTGTGCCAGTCGAGACCCAGCGCGATGCCGATCGCGGCCGTCTTCTCGGTGTCCTTCTCCGTGAAGTTGGTGAGGCGGTCGACCGGGTCGACGGCGTGTACGAAGCGGGCGGCGGCCACCCACTCGTCGACGGGCGCGTCCTCCCGCAGCACGATCAGCCGCTGGATCTTCTCCCGGCTGCGCAGCCGGGGCACGACCTCGGGGCGGCAGATCACGGTGGTCCGGAGCCCGGGCCAGGCGTCACGCGCGCGGTCGGGCAGGTCGCGCCCACCGCTGACGATCAGCAGGTGCAGGGGAGCCGGTGTGTCGGACATGGAAACCTCCGTCGGTACGGGATGGGGTGGGTCAGGAGCCCGCTGCGGCGGGTACGGAAGCGGCCTCGGCTCCGGCGTCCGCCGCCGGGTCCGCCGCACCGGTCCCCGGCGTCGTGTCCGTGGGCTTCGGGCGGGTGCCCACCCAGCTCAGCGCCGCGGCCAGGGGAAACGCTCCGGCGAGGAACAGCCAGCCGGCCGGGCCGGCCCGGGAGAGCAGCCAGAGCACCACGGCGGGGCCGGCGATCTCCGCGGCCGAGAAGCCGATGTTGAAGAAGGACAGGTAGCGGCCCTGGGCGGCCTCGGGGGAGAGCGCGAAGGAGATCTCCCACGACGAGGCCGAGTGCAGCAGTTCGGCGACGGTCAGCAACAGCAATGCGGCCATCAGGGCCACGGCGGCCCATCCCGGTGCGCCGAGCACGCCGCTGAGCGCGAAGGCGAGGCACGACGCCGTCAGCAGGACCGAGGAGCGGTTGGTGGCCCGCCGCGCGGTGGCCATGTCGTCGATGTGCCGGGTCACCCTGACCTGGGCGACCACTGTGATCACCGTGTTGGTCGTGACCAGGACGGTGATCATCCAGATCGGCGAGCGGGTGTGCTCGGCCACCCACAACGGGAGCACGGTGATGAGGATCGCGTCGTGCAGGAAGAGCACGCCGTTGGCGGCCGTCGCCGCGACGAATCGCCAGTCGCGGATGGGCGGGATCACTCCCTGTCCGGGCTTCCCCCCGTTCTCCGCGTCCTTGCCGTTCTTCGCGTTCTTCGCATCGGCCGGGCCCGCGGCGGGACCGACGCGGGGAAGCAGGGTGAGGAAGAAGAACACGAAGACGAAGCTGATCGCGTTGCCGATGAACAGCCAGCGGAACAGTGTGGGCGAGTCCGTCGTCAGCGCGACGCCCGCGAGGGAGAAGCCGACCGTGAAACCGAGGTTGCGCAGGGAGCGGATGAACCCCATGGTGCGATTGCGTTCGGCGCCGGTGATCAGCCGTCCGACGAGCGCCTGGTTGAGTGGCTGGCCCGCCCGGTCCATGACGAACAGGAGACAGGCCGTCACGACGAACTCGGTGAAGCCGTGCACCCGCAGGTAGGCGAGGTAGCCGACGGCCCGCCAGATGCAGACCACCAGCAGCATGTCGCGCGGTCCGAACCGGTCGGCGAGCCGGCCGATGGGCACGGTGGTGAGAAGGCCGACGACACCGGCGAGGGCCAGACCGACACCGAGCTGGGTCTCCGTGAGCCCGCCGAACCGAGTGAAGTACAGGGCGGAGCCCGCCAGGAACATGCCGGTACCGACCGACCCGACCAACGCGTTCGCGGCGATGATCCGGGACTCCCGGGTGGCGGGCATCGCCCGGACGAACCGGGCGCGCCAGGTGCTTTCTTCGGTCATGGTTCTCCTCGTGGAATCGTCGGGACGGACCCGCGGTGCCGGGCCGGGGGCCCCTCGGGCCCGGACGGGGTCAGCCGCGCCGGGTCCTGGACGGAGTCCGGGGCGCCGGGTCGGTGACGGGGTCGCCGGACGGCCACCGGCCCCGCCAGTGGCGGACCAGGCCGTCCCAGCTCCCGGAGGCACCGGAGGGCAGATACGTCCGCCGGATCGCCTGCGGGGCCGCCTCCCACGGCCGGGCCGGGGAACGCACCGTCCCGAAGGCCAGGACGTCCTCGGGCAGGCCGGGCTCGTCCGGGACACCCCCGTAGGGGTAGGCGAAGAGCCGGGCGGGGCCGGGCCCGAACCAGTCCGCGATGTCGGCGAGCGACCCGCGGGACTCCTCTTGCGCTTCCCGGGCGGGCAGCCGGTCGAGGTGCGGGTGGGTGCGGGTGTGCGCCCCGATCAGATGGCCGTCGCCGGCCAGCGACTCGCACTCCCCCCGCGTCAGGTAGTCCGCGCGCGGCTGCTCGCCGCGCTGCCCCAGCAGCCCGGTGCAGACGAAGAACAGCGCGCGGACGCCGAGCCGTTCGAGAATCGGACGGGCGTGGACGACGTTGTCCCGGTAGCCGTCGTCGAAGGTCACCAGGACCGTCGGCCGCTCCGGACGGCGGGGGCCTCCCTCGGCGAGGAGGTCCGAGGGCTCATACGGATCGAAGTCCGCGAGAACCCGTTCCATGCCGAGGGCGAACTCCCTGGGTGTGAGGGCGGTGTAGTGCCGCACCTCGGGGTGGACGTGGTGGAAGTACAGCACCAGGGGGTGGCCCGGGGCGCTTCCCGTCGCCGGCTGGTGCTCGACGGGGATGCCCGGCACGAGGGGGGCGCCCGGCGGGAGGGGGGTCGTCGCCGCGGTCATCGGGCGCCTTCCGCCGTCACCGTCGGGGCGTCCGCCCCGTCCCCGCCTTCGGCCGTGTCCCCGGGACCGGAGCCGAGACCGGCCTCCGCCTCCGTGTCGGCGAGAACCTCGGCCATCACCTGTTCGACCGCGGCGGCCAGCTCCTCGATCGACTCCGGACTCCAGTGGCCCGTCGAGTACTTCAGGCTGAGTTCGAACGCGCCGTCGACGATGTCGCCCTCCGCCATCAGCAGATAGCGTTCGCGCTGCGCCGGGGAGCGGTGGGCGCCGAAGGTCTCGGACGCCGGGCGCAGCACGGCTCCGGGAGCACGCTGTTCCAGGCGCAGGAGGTGCCCGCGGAAGTTCAGTCGCACCTGTGGACGCGGACACACCTCCAGTACCCTCCGCTCGGCGGGACGGGGCGAGCCGAACCGCAGGGCGTCGAAGCCGTACCGCCGCTCGGGCAGCGACCGGAGCGAGGCGAGCGCGGCTCGCAGCGCGGCCATGCCCCGACCGTCCCAGCGCAGGACCGCGGGAAAGGTGCTCTGGACGTAGCCGACCGTCCGCGACAGCTCCAGGTCGCCCGGGGAGACGTCCCGGCTGTGGGCGTACACGTCGACCCCGTGCACCGCCTCACCCGTCCACCGGGCCAGGCCGCCCGCCAGGCAGCCGAGGGCGAAGTCGTGCGGGGCGATGCCCGCCCGGGGCAGCTCGCGGGTGACCCGACGGGTGGCGCCCGCGCCGAGCCGGAACCGGTGGACCCTCAGGCTCGGCAGCCGGTCGGGGCCGTCGAGCGCGGGGCGCAGAACGGTGAACCCCGTCGTCCCGGCGGCCCAGGAGGCGGCGTCCCGGCGCGCCTCGGCCCCGTCCAACCAGACCCGCAGCGCCGCGCCGACCGCCCGCGGGCCGACGACGGCCGTCGACTCCGGTGCCCGGCCGTCGAGCAGCGCCTCCAGGTCGTCCACCAGCAGCCCCATGGACACGCCGTCCAGGACGAAGTGGTGCACGGTCATCAGCAGACGGGCGGTTCCGTCGCCGGTCTCCGCGTACAGCAGGTGGAACACCCTGCCGTCGGCCAGCGACATCGACGTCTGCGCCGCGGCCAGCACCTCCTCCAGACGCGCGGTGCGCGCGGACGCGGGCACCGCGGACAGGTCGTGGCATGTGACGGCACGCACCGGGTCCGGAGCGGTCAGCACGGCGCTGCCGTCGTCCGCCAGCGCCGTGCGCAGCGCGGAGTGCCGTGCCAGCAGAGCGCCGGCGATCCGGGTGAGGCGTTCCGCTCCGAGTCCCGTGTCCACCGTGAAGAGCGCGTTGAGGCAGAAGTGGTCCGGGTCGGGCAGCTCCCCGTCGTGGAGCCAGCGCCGCTGTGCGGGCAGCAGGTCCAGCGGACCGGCAGGTTCCTCCTCGACGGCGGCGGGCGGCACGGAGCTCCGCTCCTCGGCGCGGGCCAGGGCGGTGCGCGGCGTGCGCCCGGTGAGCAGGTCCGCGGGCCGCAGAGGCACCCCGCGTGTCCGCAGGTGGGCACAGGCGCGCATCGCCATCAGCGAGTCTCCGCCGTGCGCGAGGAAGTCGTCGTCGGCGCCGAAGCCGGGGACCTGGAGGAGTCCGCGCAGCAGGGTCAGGACGCTGTCGAGGGGCGACAGCCCTTCCTCCTCCCCGGTTCCCTCCGCGCGCTCCCTCAGCAGGGCGTCGGCCCGTCGGGCGGCGGCCCGGCGGTCGATCTTTCCGGAGGTGGTGAGGGGCAGGCGGTCGAGCACCGCGATCCGGCCCGGAACCAGGTATCCGGGGACGCGTGCGCGCAGCCGTTCGCGTACGCCCTCCGGGCTCGGGCCGTCGGCGGCGAGGGTGACGGCCGCGGCGAGGACCTGTCCGCCCGCCCCGTCGTCCAGGGCGAAGCAGGCCGCGGAGGTGACACCGGGGGTGTCCAGGAGGTGGCGGTCGGCCTCGTCGAGTTCGACGCGGTGCCCGCGGATCTTGACCTGGTTGTCGGCCCTCCCCAGGAACTCCAGGTTCCCGTCCGCGTGCCACCGGACGAGGTCGCCGGTGCGGTACATGCGCGCGCCGGGCTCGGCGGCGAACGGGTCGGGCGGAAAACGCTCGCTGGTGCGCACCGGGTCGTGGAGGTAGCCGGTGGCCAGCAGGGGGCCGCCGATCCACAGTTCCCCGGGTTCTCCGGGCGCGGTGGGGTGGCGGTGTTCGTCGAGCACGTACAGCCGGCGGTCTCCGACCGGGCCGCCGATGGGCAGCCCGCCCGTCGGCGGCACCGGCCCGAACGGCGTGATCACGAGGGCGGTGGCGGTGACGACCGTCTCCGTCGGTCCGTAACCGTTCACCAGGGTGGTGTGGCCGAACGGGGTGCGCTGGTGGGCACGGGCGTCGGCGGCCGTGGCGTTCTCGCCGCCGATGACGACCGTCCGCACCCCGGCGAAGGACGGCCGGTCCGCCCCGTCCAGCTCCCCACAGAGCATGCGCCAGTATGCGGTGGGCAGTTGAAGCACCGTCACGCCGAGTTCCCGGACCGTGGCGGCGAGCCCCTCGCTGTCGGGAACACCGCCGGCGTGGAAGGCGAGGGTCCCGCCGACGGCCAGGGTCGGCCAGATCTCCTCCTGCGCGACATCGAAGCCGAGGCTCGCGAACTGGAGGACCGTGTCGGCGGCGGTGAGCCCGAACAGGCCGACGGCGGCGTCGACATGGCGGCCGAGGGCCTCATGTCCGACCAGTACGCCCTTGGGCGCGCCGGTGGAACCGGAGGTGTGGATGACGTACGCGGGACGGTCCTGCGCGCGACCGGCCCGCTCGGCGGCCGCCCGCTCGGGGCGGCCGAGGGTGGTGACACCCTCGGCTCCGATCGACACGACCGCCCGCGCGTCGCGGAGCAGGAAGGTGCGGCGGTCCTCGGGCGTGTGGACGTCGATCGGCAGGAAGGCGGCACCGGCCAGCCAGGTGCCGAGCATGGCGATGACCGCGCCGGGACCGGAGGGCAGTCGTACGGCGACGACGTCCCCGGCGCTGACTCCCCGGGCGAGCAGGGTGTCGGCGGTCCGCGCCGCGCGCTCCCACAGCGCGGCGTAGCCGATGGTCTCGTGACGCGTCCGCAGGGCGGTCGCCGACGGCCGGGCGAGGACCCGTTCGTGGATCGCCTCGGTCGTCGCGGTGTGCGGGTGAAGCGGTGTCCTCGTGCTCACGGCCGTGCCGCCTCGCTTCCGATCGTGGCGGGGCCACTGGTGTCGAGCAGCAGCCGGGCCCCGGCGAGTAGTTCGTCCCGGTACGCGCGGTGGCGCTGGACGACGATGACGAGATCGCTCTGGGCGACCGCCGCCGCGGCGTCCCGGCTGGGCGGCAGCGCCCGGCCACGAGCCGAGAAGGCGTCCACGTAGGGGTCGTGGAAACTCACCTCCGCACCCATGCCGAGCAGTTCGACGGCCAGCGGTTCGGCGGGCGAGTGGCGCACGTCGGCGACGTCCGGCTTGTAGGTGACGCCGAGGAGCAGCACCTTCGCCCCGCGCACCCCGGCCTCGTGCCGGGAGAGCAGGTCCCTCGCCCGGGAGGCGACCCAGACGGGCATCGAGTCGTTGACGCGCTGGGCCTGCTCGGCCATGCGGAAAGGCAGGCCCTCCTGGGTGGCACGGTGCACCAGGTACAGCGGGTCGACCGGGATGCAGTGGCCGCCGACGCCGGCGCCGGGGCGGAAGGCGGTGAATCCGAAGGGTTTGGTGGCCGCCGCGTCGATGGTGTCCCAGACGTCCACGCCCAGCCGGTGGCAGATCTGCGCGAACTCGTTGACCAGCGCGAGGTTCACCTGCCGGTAGGTGTTCTCCAGGATCTTCGCGGCCTCGGCCTCACGGGTCGAGCGGGTGACGTGCACCTGCTCGGTGAGCTCGCGGTAGAACGCCGCCGCCCGTACCCGGCAGGCGTCCGTGAGGCCGCCCACGACCTTGGGCGTGTTGTGGAAGCCGAAGTGCTCGTTGCCGGGGTCGACGCGTTCGGGGGAGAAGGCGAGGAAGAAGTCCTCGCCCGCCACCAGGCCGGACTCCTCCAGGGTTTCGCGGATGATCCCGTCCGTGGTGCCGGGATAGGTGGTCGACTCGACGATCACCAGCCGGCCCGGCACGAGATGGTCGCGGACGGTGCGGGTCGCGGACAGCAGCGGCCCCAGGTCGGGAACGCCATGTGTGTCCACCGGGGTGGGCACACACAGCGCGATGACCGAGCACTCGCGGAGGAACGCCGGGTCGGTGCTCGCGTCCAGCCGGTCGGCGACGGCGTCGAGCTGGGCGGCGGTCACGGTGTCCACCGGCGGGCGGCCGACGTTCACCTGTGCCACCAGGAACTCGTTGAGGTCCAGCCCGCGGGTGCGGTGTCCGGCGGCCGCGGCGGCCACAGCCAGCGGCAGACCCGCGTAGCCGATGCCGACGACGGCTACCTCGACGGTACGGGTGAGGCCCGGGACGTGGGTCGGCCTCTGGTGGGGGACGGCGGCCGGGTCGGGTGTCGGCGGCGCGGTGGCGATGAGATCCATCTCGGCTCCTCGAGGACGGACGGGCGGACGCTGGCTCGGCTGCGGTGCGCGCTCGCCCTACCACCAGCCGTTGTCGTCGGTGGTCCCGGCCAAGGTGACGGTCTGAGCGGTGTCCCCGGGCTGTGTGGAAGCCGGTCCGGTGGCCAGTACCGCACCGGTCAGGGCGAGTGCGAGGAGGGCGGCGGCACACAAGCGGGCGCGGAAGGCTGCAGACATGGTTGTCCCCCGGAGACATGAGTCGGAAGTGGCGAGAGTGGAGCGCCTCGGAGCCGGGCGGCCGGCCTCGGGCGAGCTCGCATGACCATGCTGGGCGAGGGGAAACCCTCGATCAAGGAATCGGCACGGCGGTGACCCGTCATGGCGGCACCCGGCCACGAACCGCCGCCGTCTCGCTATGCGAGACGGCATCGGAGCTGCTCCGTCCGCCTCTCTCCGCTTCCCACGGCGGCCGGCCGGGGACATGGGGAGAGGCGGGTCACCCGGGGCCGATGCCCGGGTGACCCGCCTCCTCCCGCTCGTTCCGCGTGGCTGCCCGTCCGGTGCGCGCTCTCCCGGCGCGCTCTCCCGGCAGGCTCTCAGTCCAGCAGGCCCGACTCGGCGATGCGCAGGGCGGCCTGGAACCGCGTCGTGGCCCCGAGCCGGTCCATGATCCCGGAGACGAGCCGGCTCAGGGTCCGTGACGATATCCCCAGTTGACGCGCTATCGCCTCGTCCTTGACCCCGTCCGCCAACAGCTTGACCACCACCAGTTCCTGGCTGTCCAGCGCCGTCTCGACAGCCTGCCGGTGTTCGGGCGCCCGCTGCAGGGGCGCGGCGTTGTGCCAGCAGTAGTCGTAGAAGGCGTGCAACGACTTGACCAGCGCCTCCCCGTGGATCGCGAAGGCGCCACGACCGCTGTCCTGCGGATCGATCGGGAGCACCGCCAGGTCGTCGTCGAAGAGGATCATCCGCAGCGGCAGGTAGTCCGCCACCCGCGCCTCCCTGCCCGGCCGTACGGCGTCCGCCAGATACGCCGCGACGTACGGGATCTCCGCCGTCCTGCGCTGGTACAGCGCCTCCACCTTGATGCCCCGGCTCTCCATCTCGGTGTCACGGAGCACCATGTCGTCGATGACCGCTTCGGGCGGCGGGCCGCCCGGATGCATCGACCGCATGCGCCCTTGCGCCATGCTGCCCGCGTCGTCCAGGAAGGCGTTCGCGAGCGCCGGCGTCTCCAGCGTCTCGATCTCCACCGCCTCACGTCGCTCGTCACGCAGGTCCGCGAAGTCCCGCACCAGCGAGGAGATGGCGGTGCGGATCCTCGCCACCTGCTGGAAATGCGCGGACGCGAGCCGTTCCTCCACCGAGAAGAGCCGGGTGAGCGCGGCATCGGGGTCCACCGTCGTGAATCCGCAGGGTGATTCGGGTGCCGGCGCGAGCAGCCCGGTCGCGCTCAGCCGGTCGCATGCCTCCTCCGCCTCGGCGGTGGAACAGCGGGCCTCGGCGGCCACCGCTTCGAGGGACCAACCGGGATGACGGTAGATGAGCCCGTACAGCGTCCGGTCCGTCTGCCCCGAGTGCTCGGGCACAGGCATGGATGTACCCCCTTCTGCGCCGCCCCTGCCGTGAGCCGTTCCCCTGGGCTCGCGTCGGCGGGACGCTGCGCGGAGCGTCAGACTAACCCCGCGGGTGGCCCGATGACGCCGTCATTTGCCGACACTTTAGCGATCACCCATACCCGCACGAACCCTCCGCACCACGCACGTTCCCCCAGCTCGAAGAGGTGGCGGCGAGGGGCTCTCGGGGGTGGGCGCGGGAAGTCCACGCCCTCCCGCACCCACGGGGCCGTGGCGGAATCCGGATACCCGCGCGCCCCCTCGGGGAGCCGGGGTCGGCGGGGCCCCCACGGACACGGTGGACCGGACCACCGGACCACCGCGTCAGGCCCGGTGCTCCTCGCTCCCGTGCTTCCCGCAGGCGCAGTCGCCCGGCGCCTCGCCCGCCGGGTCCAGGGCCGCTCCGGTACCCGTGGCCGGCGGACTGTCCAGGAGACCGGTCTGGGCCAGGAAGTAGGCAAGCTGTGCCCGGCTGTTGCTGCCGAGCAGGCCGGACGTCTTCTTCAGATGCGTCGCCACCGTCCGGGTGCCGAACGACGCACAAGGCCGCCTCACACGGCCACGAGCCGGACCCGATCGCCGCAGAGCTTAGCCATGTCGTCGATGTCCGACGTCAGCATGACCACTGGACGCTGCTGCCGCAGGGGCGGCCTCGGCCACAGCCGCGTCAATGGCGTACTCATGACCGTGCGGCCCTGCCCCCATCAGCAGCGTCGAGGCCGCCCGGCCTCCTCATCGCCCACCGGGATCACTCGCAGGCCGGACAGCAGGCAGCTCAGCCTGGCCTTGTTCGTACGGGCGTGGACGGCCTCGATGACAGATCTCAACATGTCAGACGCCCGTGCCGTGCCCATCCGGCTCCGGAGCACGGACGGTCAGGAAGAGGTGGTCCGCGTCGTACGGCTCAGCGAAGATCTCCGGGTACTCGGCTGAGAAGATCCCCGAGTCGGCCACCGCGGCCGAGCGCTGCTCGAAGGTAGTGACCAGTACCCGCAGATTCCGCCACGGCGTCCGTGCGCTGCTCACCGGTGAGCCCGAGCGCGGCCCACCCGAACCGCCTCCACTGCACCGCGCCGTACCCGGGGGATCCAGCGGGGAGGAGGAGAGGCTCCAGCCCACGGGAGCCAGAGATGCGTCCACCGTTTGTCAGCACCATCGCGCTGACACGTCAGCACAGAAAATCGGGACAAAAAACACCCCCCTGACCGCGTTTCCGCAGATCAGAGGGGTGCAAGCAAGTGGAGCCTAGGGGAGTCGAACCCCTGACATCTGCCATGCAAAGACAGCGCTCTACCAACTGAGCTAAGGCCCCGGAACGAGAACAGCGTACCGGGTCATCCCCCGTATCTCGCAAAAACATGGGGACTCCCGGTGAGCGAGCCCGCTCCGTAGGATGCTGACCGAGGTTCGCAGTGGCGAACCGCAGGGATGGGGAGAAGTAATGGATGCAGCGCAGCAGGAAGCCACGGCAAGAGCCCGGGAGCTTCAGCGCAGTTGGTACGGAGAGCCGTTGGGGGCGCTCTTCCGCCGGCTGATCGACGATCTCGGGCTGAACCAGGCGAGGCTGGCGGCCGTACTCGGACTGTCCGCACCCATGCTCTCCCAGCTCATGAGCGGCCAGCGCGCCAAGATCGGCAACCCGGCCGTCGTACAGCGTGTCCAGGCCCTGCAGGAACTCTCGAGTCAGGTCGCCGACGGCAGTGTGAGCGCCGCCGAGGCCACGGACCGGATGGACGAGATCAAGAAGTCTCAGGGCGGCTCGGTCCTGACCGGCACCAGCCAGACGACGACCAGTTCGGGCGCGCCGACCGTGCGCCGGGTGGTGCGCGAGATCCAGTCGTTGCTGCGGTCGGTGTCGGCGGCGGGGGACATCATCGAGGCGGCGGACTCCCTCGCCCCGGCCCACCCGGAGCTGGCAGAGTTCCTCCGGGTGTACGGCGCCGGGCGGACCGCGGACGCGGTCGCGCACTACGAGTCGCACCAGAACTGACGCGGGGCCCCGAGGCAGGCGGATCCGGCGGGGCCGGCACGGCACGAGGGGGAGCGAGCGCAACGCGATGGGTGAGGTCTTCGCCGGGCGGTACGAACTGGTCGATCCGATCGGGCGGGGTGGGGTCGGCGCCGTATGGCGCGCCTGGGACCAGCGCCGCCGCCGCTACGTGGCGGCGAAGGTGCTGCAGCAGAGCGACGCCCACACCCTGCTGCGCTTCGTGCGCGAGCAGGCCCTGCGGATCGATCATCCGCACGTCCTCGCCCCGGCCAGCTGGGCCGCGGACGACGACAAGGTGCTGTTCACCATGGACCTGGTGGCCGGCGGTTCCCTGGCGCATGTGATCGGGGACTACGGCCCGCTGCCGCCGCGTTTCGTCTGCGTCCTGCTGGACCAGCTGCTCGCCGGTCTGGCGGCGGTGCACGCCGAGGGGGTCGTGCACCGTGACATCAAGCCGGCGAACATCCTGCTCGACGTCACCGGGACCGGACGGCCGCATCTGCGGCTGTCCGACTTCGGCATCTCCATGCGCAAAGGCGAGCCCCGGCTGACGGAGACCGACTACGTGGTGGGGACGCCCGGATACTTCGCGCCGGAACAGATGCTGGGCGCGGAGCCCGACTTCCCGGCGGACCTCTTCGCGGTCGGTCTGGTCGCCCTGTACCTGCTCCAGGGCCGGAAGCCCGACTCCCGTGCTCTGATCGAGCACTTCATGACGCACGGCACACCGGGAGCACCCGAGGGCATCGCGGAGCCGCTGTGGCAGGTGCTGGCCGGGCTGCTTCAGCCCGACCCGCAGCTTCGTTTCCGGACGGCGACGGGCGCGCGCAAGGCCCTCGCCTCGGCCGTCGAGCTGCTGCCCGATCCGGGTCAGGCCGAGGAGCCGGTGGAGGTCTTCGACCAGATCGGCCCGCTGCCGGCCGGCTTCGGTCCGACCGGCCCCGAGCCCCCGGCGGACCGGCCCGCACCGCACACCACCCAGGACACCCCCACACCGGCGACCGCGCCTTCACCGGCGGCACACCGGCCGCCGCCCCCACCCCCACCACAGCCCGAATCCGGGACGGCGTCACGATCCCGGCCGGAGTCGCGGCCGGACGACCCGCGGCGGTCGCTGCCCGGCCCCTCCGAGACCGGCAGCTTCCACCTGCCCCCGCCGCCCCGGGAGACCGTCGCTCCGGCCCCGTCGGCCGCGCACTCGGCACCCGCACAGCCCCCGGCGGCGTACGCGGCCCCCGGCCACTCCGTCGCCCCGCATCCGGGCCGTTCCCACCCCACTCCCGTCCCCTTGGGCCAGGCCCCGACGCCGGTGGCCGCGTACCCGCCGGGCGCCACGCGCCAGTACACCGCCGACGTCCGGATGGCCGGCCCGGTCGACCCGCGGGCCCGCGCCCGGGGCACCGCACCGGCCGGACGGCCGGGGCCGCCCCCGAAGGTGGTGGTCCCGGTGCTGTTCCTCGCGCTGGTCTGCTTCGCCGTCGGCGTATGGGCGCTCACCCAGGTCTGAGGACGGTGAGCGCCGGGCGGCACGGCGCTCCGGAGAAGGCCCGCGCCGAAACCACCGGGGGCGCGCCGTCGGTGTCAGGCCGTGCGCCGCCGCGCCAGGACCGTCCATGCACCGAGGCCGAGGAGCAGGGCGGCCCCGGTGCCGAACCCGGCCGCCGCGACGAAGCGCATGGAGTCGCTCTTCGCCGCCTGCGGGCCGCTCCGCCCACTGGCCGCCGCGTCACGGTCGTCGGCGGTGACCGCGAACGGACCGGGGTCGCCGTCGTAGGCGGGCCCGGTCTTCGCGGTCCCGGTGACGCTCACCCGCACGGTCAGCGGCATCGGCTTGTCGCCGTATGTCTGCGCGACGTCCGGGCTGAGCGTCGCCGACAGGTAGTACCAGCCGGCGAACCGCAGGGCGTTCGTGGCGTTGCCGGAGGCGTAGCGGTTGGTGAAGGCCACGGGCCGCTGCGGCCCCAGGGCGAGCGTCGCCGGGCCACCGCCGTAGCCGAGTGTGCCCCGGTCGACATGGCCACGGGCCGGGTTGTCGAGCGAGAGCACCAGAGCGTTGCCGACGTAGCCGTCGCCGCTGAGGCTGCTGCCCAGTTCGGCGGTGGCGAAGATCTGCTGCCCCCAGTCCACGGGCACGCGGTAGAACAGCGTCTGGCCCGGTGCGATGTCGGCACGCCACTCCCCCTGCCGCAGGGACGTGGCGTTCTGGAAACCGGCACCTCCCTGGCGCCGACGCGGGCCGCCCGCGGGCGGCGGGGGAGTCGAGGAGGGCCAGGTCTCCGGGAGGGCGGTGGGGCCGGGCTCCCGCACCGCCGGTTCGGTCAGATGGCGGATCTCCAGCTCCCAGTCGTCGTTCGCGGAGGCGGAAGCGGAGGTCCGCTCCACCAGGACGTAGTAGGCGCCCGCCTGCCGGCAGGTGGATCCGCCGGTCTCGATCGTGCGGTGGGCGTAGGCGGCCAGCGGGCGGGTGAACCCGGCGGACCCGAAGGTGACGTCCTGGGCCCCGCACCGGTGGTCGGAACCGTCCTGGAGACTCACCCTGATGCCGTCTCCGTACGCGGCCTCGATCCCCGGCCTGGGCACGGCCACCACGGAGACGTACGCGTTGTCCTCGTCGTCGAGGTCGACGCGGTAGTAGAGCTTGCCGTCCTTCTTGATGGTGTCCCGGTAGGTGGCTCCGGCCTTGAGCGGCTGGGCGTCCAGACTGGACGCGGCGCCCGTGATCCGCTGAGCGTCGCCGTCGAAGGCGTACGGGCTCACCTCGACCGCCTGGGCGGGTCCGGGCGGCAGCACAGCCGTGCCCACCGTGGCGCAGAGCGCCGCGATCAGGGCCCCGGTCGTACGCATCTTCACGCGCCTCTCCCTCGCATCCGTGGAATCCTTCCGCTCGTGCGGCGCCGCACCCGCCCCCGGGTCCTGTGTCACCACCCGGACGAGGCGGCCGTCCCGGCGGTCGGCCATCCTGCCCCGCCCGTCCCCCCGCTGTCTGCGCGCGGCGGGGTTCCGCACCCCGTGCGGCGCTCCGGCTACCCGCTCTGTCCTCACAAGGGACAATTCGCCGTGGTGAATCGCCGTGGTGAATCGAGAGGGGCTCGCCGCCCCGGACAGCATGAGGCCCCGGCCGCTTCACGCGGCCGGGGCCTCACCCACGAACAGTCTGCGACTCACACACCCGAACCTGCGGGCACGGAGTCGGTCGCCTCCGTCCACAGATCCTGCTCGGCGCGATCCGCCTGGATCTGGCGGTACACGAGGAGCCCGCCGATGGCGGCCAGTGCGACCAGGAGAAGCTTCTTCACCGCGCGACCTCGTCCTTCATTGACGTAGGGGACTTCTGACGCCCACTCTACACACCGACCGATACCGATCGGTGACCTGTCCTGACGCCGGCGCCCGCATCACGGACCCGAAGACGACAGGCCGTGGGGCTCACCGGACGGGATCGCGCGGTCCCCGTCCCCACCCGGTCGATCACGGGGCGCCGTCCGCCTGCTCCCCGTCCGCCGCCGCCCGCAGTTTCTCCGCGCGTTCACGCGGGTGGTAGCCGGGGGCGACGCCCTCGACCAGGACCAGGTCGCCGTCGATGTGGTCGGCCCGCAGCCGCAGGATCTTCTGGTACTCGGGGGACGCGTACCAGGCGCGGGCCTCGGCCATGCCGGGAAACTCGATCAGCACCATGTTGCCCGGCCAGCTCCCCTCCACCACCACGGTCGGCGGGCCGTGGATCAGGAAGCGGCCCCGGAAGGGGTCGAGGGTGTCCTGGATGCGTGTGAGGTACTCGAGGATCTCCGGGTGCGGGCGACGGTCCCGTAGGTGGGCGAAACCATAGGCGGGCATGTCCGGCCCCTTCGTTCGTTCCGGTAGGACGACACCAACGTAGCCAGGGCCGACGCACGCCACCATGACCTCGGAGGTAAGCGGGCGGGGCGGGCCCGGGCGGGGAGGAGCATCACGACGCGGCCGGGACCCGACGAACCTCGGGGAGCCGCCGGAGCCGGATCGGAAGGGCGTCGGTGAGGAAACGACCTGGAAGGACACGCACGGAAAGACCCGCTGATCGGCCGATGTCAGCCGTAGATGTCGAAGACCCCCAGTCGCGATTGACTGGGGGTCTTCGTGTTGGTGGGGCTAACAGGATTTGAACCTGTGGCCTCATCCTTATCAGGGATGCGCTCTAACCAACTGAGCTATAGCCCCGCCGCGCCTGCGGTGTTCCCGCGCGCTGACTTCTGAAGATTAGCGCACGTGGGGGCCAGTCCCAAAATCGGTTCCTCCGGCCCCGCCGTGTCGCTACTCGTCCTCCGCCAGGGTGAGCTCCACGCCGCCCACGAAGCCGGCCGACAGGTTGTAGATGAACGCGCCGAGCGTCGCGAGCGCCGTCATCAGGACCACGTCGATCACCGCGATCACGGAGGTGAACATGAGCACCCGCGGCAGCGAGAGGAACGACTGCAGGTCGAAGCCGTTCGACTCGTTGGACCCGGTCGCCTCGCTGATCGTGCCGCCGACGGTCGAGAAGACGCCCATGGCGTCCATGACCATCCACAGCACGGACGCGGCCACGACCGTGCAGACGCCCAGCGCGATGGAGAGCAGGAAGCTCACCTTCATGACCGACCACGGGTCGGCCTTGGCCACCCGCAGTCGCGCCTTGCGCGTCCGCGGCGTGGTGCGTGCCCCGGTACGCGGCCGGCGCACGGCACCGGCGTTCTGGCCACCGCCGTCCGCGCCCGGTGCCTGGGCACCGTACGCCTGCGGCGGGTGGTAGGGCCCGCTCGGCTGCTGCGTTCCCGCGCGCTCGCCGGGCAGCGGCCCGTTGTAGGTCTCGTACGAGGGATTGGGCCCTCGAGTGTCCGTCACCGCAACCCCCTGGGAGTCCGTGGCAGAGCCACGGGCACCGTTCGCTCCAGCAGCGGCCGATCCGGCGCCCGTGGCTCCACTCACGCTCTACTCCTCGTGCTCCCCGGCCGAGGGCTGGGTGCCCTCGGCTGCCTCGACCGCGATCGCGGTCTCTACGCCTTCCACGGCCTCGACACCCTCGGCGTCTTCGGCACCGTCGACCTCGTCGGCCTCGCTGCCCGCCTCGGCGTTCCGCGCGATGCCGACGACGGCATCCCGCTTGCCCAGGTTGATCAACTGGACGCCCATGGTGTCACGGCCGGTCTCCCTGACTTCGTTGACTCGCGTACGAATCACACCACCGGACAGCGTGATGGCGAGGATCTCGTTCGTTTCCTCGACCACCAGCGCACCCACGAGCGAACCGCGGTCCTCCACGATCTTGGCGGCCTTGATACCGAGGCCGCCGCGACCCTGGACGCGGTACTCGTCGACGGGGGTGCGCTTGGCGTACCCACCGTCAGTGGCTGTGAAGACGAACGTACCGGGCCGGACGACATTCATCGAGAGCAGTTCGTCGCCCTCGCGGAAACTCATCCCCTTGACGCCGGACGTCGCCCGTCCCATCGGACGCAGCGCGTCGTCCGTCGCGGTGAACCGGATCGACTGCGCCTTCTTGCTGATGAGCAGGAGATCGTCCTCCGCCGACACCAGCTCGGCGCCGATCAGCTCATCGGACGTGCCTTCCGCGCCGCTGTCGGCCTCACGAAGGTTGATCGCGATGACACCGCCGGAGCGCGGCGAGTCGTAGTCCTTCAGCGCGGTCTTCTTGACCAGACCGGCCTTCGTGGCGAGCACCAGGTAGGGCGCGGCCTCGTAGTCGCGGATCGCGAGGATCTCGGCGATCTGCTCGTCCGGTTGGAAGGCCAGCAGGTTGGCGACGTGCTGGCCGCGGGCGTCCCGGCCCGCGTCCGGCAGCTCGTACGCCTTGGCGCGGTAGACCCGGCCCTTGTTGGTGAAGAAGAGCAGCCAGTGGTGCGTGGTGGACACGAAGAAGTGGTCGACGATGTCGTCCTGCTTCAGCTTCGTGCCGCGCACCCCCTTGCCGCCACGCTTCTGCGACCGGTAGTCCTCGGTCTTCGTCCGCTTCACGTAGCCACCGCGCGAGATGGTGACGACGATGTCCTCTTCGGCGATCAGGTCCTCGATGGACATGTCCCCGTCGAAGGGCACCAGCTTGGAGCGCCGGTCGTCGCCGAACTTGTCGACGATCAGCGCCAGTTCCTCGCTGACGATCCGGCGCTGGCGTTCCTCCGAGGCCAGGATCGCGTTGTACTCGTTGATCTTCGCCTGCAGTTCGTCGTGCTCGGCGACGATCTTCTGGCGTTCCAGAGCGGCGAGCCGGCGCAGCTGCATCTCGAGGATGGCGTTGGCCTGGATCTCGTCGATCTCCAGCAGACCCATCAGGCCCTCACGCGCCACGTCGACGGTGTCGCTGCGCCGGATCAGCGCGATGACCTCGTCGATCGCGTCCAGCGCCTTGAGCAGACCGCGCAGGATGTGGGCGCGCTCCTCTGCCTTGCGCAGGCGGAAGCGGGTCCGCCGGACGACGACCTCGACCTGGTGCGTCACCCAGTGGCGGATGAACGCGTCCAGCGAGAGCGTGCGCGGCACACCGTCGACGAGCGCCAGCATGTTCGCGCCGAAGTTCGTCTGCAGGTCGGTGTGCTTGTAGAGGTTGTTCAGGACGACCTTGGCCACGGCGTCGCGCTTGAGGACGATCACCAGGCGCTGGCCGGTCCGTGACGAGGTCTCGTCGCGGACGTCCGCGATGCCGCCGACCTTGCCGTCCTTCACCAGGTCGGCGATCTTCTGCGCGAGGTTGTCCGGGTTGGTCTGGTAGGGAAGCTCCGTGACCACCAGGCACTGGCGGTTCTGGATCTCCTCGACCTCGACCACGGCGCGCATCGTGATCGAGCCGCGGCCGGTGCGGTACGCCTCCTCGATGCCCTTGCGGCCGACCACCAGGGCGCCGGTGGGGAAGTCGGGGCCCTTGATGCGCTCGACGAGCGCGTCGAGGAGTTCCTCGTGCGTGGCGTCGGGGTGCTCAAGCGCCCACTGGGCGCCGGCCGCGACCTCGCGGAGGTTGTGCGGCGGGATGTTGGTCGCCATTCCGACCGCGATGCCGGCCGATCCGTTGACCAGCAGGTTCGGGATGCGCGCCGGCAGAACCGTCGGCTCCTGGTTCCGGCCGTCGTAGTTGTCCGTGAAGTCGACGGTCTCCTCGTCGATGTCCCGGAGCATCTCCATGGACAGCGGAGCCATCTTGCACTCGGTGTAGCGCATGGCGGCGGCCGGGTCGTTGCCCGGGGAGCCGAAGTTGCCGTTGGAGTCCACCAGCGGCATGCGCATCGACCACGGCTGCGCGAGGCGGACCAGGGCGTCGTAGATCGAGGAGTCGCCGTGCGGGTGGTACGTGCCCATGACGTCACCGACGACGCGGGCGCACTTGTAGAAGCCCTTCTCGGGGCGGTACCCGCCGTCGTACATCGCGTACAGCACGCGCCGGTGGACCGGCTTGAGGCCGTCCCGTACGTCCGGCAGCGCGCGGGACACGATGACGGACATCGCGTAGTCGAGGTACGAGCGCTGCATCTCGGTCTCGAGCCCGACGGGCTCGATCCGCAGCTGCTGGTCTTCCTCGGTGGCTTCGGTGATCGGGGTGTTCTCGTCGGCCATTGCTGGTCGTCAGTCCTTTCGTACGGTCAGCTGAGACCGACTCAGATGTCGAGGAAGCGAACGTCCTTGGCGTTGCGCTGGATGAAGGAGCGCCGCGCCTCGACGTCCTCACCCATCAGCACCGAGAACAGGTCGTCCGCCTGGGCCGCGTCGTCCAGGGTCACCTGGCCGAGGACCCGGTGGTCCACGTCCATGGTGGTGACGCGCAGCTCCTCGGCGTTCATCTCGCCCAGACCCTTGAAGCGCTGGATCGAGTCCTCCCTGATCCGCTTGCCGTTCTGCTTGCCCAGCTCGACGAGCGCGTCGCGCTCGCGGTCCGAGTACGCGTACTCGAAGTCGTCCCGGCCCCACTTGATCTTGTAGAGCGGCGGGCGCGAGAGGTAGACGTGGCCGGCTTCGACCAGCGGACGCATGAAGCGGAAGAGGAAGGTCAGGAGCAGGGTGTTGATGTGCTGGCCGTCGACGTCGGCGTCCGCCATCAGGATGATCTTGTGATAGCGGAGCTTCTCGATGTCGAAGTCCTCGTGGACTCCGGTGCCGAAGGCCGAGATCAGAGCCTGTACCTCGGTGTTCTGCAGGATCTTGTCGACCCTGGCCTTCTCGACGTTCAGGATCTTGCCGCGGATCGGCAGGATGGCCTGGTACATCGGGTTGCGGCCGGACTTGGCCGAGCCGCCGGCGGAGTCACCCTCGACGATGAAGATCTCGCACTTGGCGGGGTCGTTCGACTGGCAGTCGCTCAGCTTGCCGGGGAGGGACGCCGACTCCAGCAGACCCTTGCGGCGGGTCAGGTCACGGGCCTTGCGGGCGGCCACGCGCGCGGTGGCGGCGGTGATGCCCTTGCGGACGATGTCCGCGGCCTCGTTGGGGTTGCGGTCGAACCAGTCCGTGAGGTGCTCGTGGACCACCTTCTGCACGAAGGTCTTCGCCTCGGTGTTGCCGAGCTTGGTCTTCGTCTGCCCCTCGAACTGCGGCTCGCCGAGCTTGACGGAGATGATCGACGTCAGCCCCTCGCGGATGTCGTCGCCCGTGAGGTTGTCGTCCTTCTCGCGCAGCAGCTTCTTGTCGCGCGCGTACTTGTTGACCAGCGTGGTCAGCGCGGCGCGGAAACCCTCCTCGTGGGTACCGCCCTCGTGGGTGTGGATCGTGTTCGCGAAGGAGTACACGCCCTCGCTGTACTGCGAGTTCCACTGCATCGCGATCTCGACCGAGAGGAGCCGCTCCTTGTCCTCGGCCTCGACGTCGATGATCGTCGGGTGGATCAGCTCACCCTTGCGGGAGTTGAGGTACTTCACGAAGTCGACGATGCCGCCCTCGTAGTGGTACTTCACCGTGCGCGCGGTGGGCTCCGCGGCCTCCGCGTCCGGGTCGTCGGCCCCGACCGTGGCCTTCGCGGAGTCACGCTCGTCGGTCAGCGTCAGGGTGAGGCCCTTGTTGAGGAAGGCCATCTCCTGGAAGCGGCGTGCGAGCGTCTCGAAGGAGTACTCGGTGGTCTCGAAGATCTCCGGGTCGGCCCAGAACGTGACCGAGGTGCCGGTCTCGTCGGTCTCCTCGTGCTGCACGAGGGGCGCCGTGGGGGTGCCCATCTTGTAGTCCTGCGTCCAGCGGTGGCCGTCGGTCTTGATCTCCACCGAGACCTTGGTGGAGAGGGCGTTGACGACGGAGACGCCGACGCCGTGCAGGCCACCGGAGACCGCGTAGCCGCCGCCGCCGAACTTGCCGCCCGCGTGGAGGACCGTCAGGACGACCTCGACGGCCGGCTTGCCCTCGGAGGGGACGATGCCGACGGGGATGCCTCGGCCGTTGTCGACGACGCGGACGCCGCCGTCGGCCAGGATCGTCACGTCGATGGTGTCCGCGTGACCGGCCAGGGCCTCGTCGACCGAGTTGTCGACGACCTCCTGCACCATGTGGTGCAGGCCGCGCTCGCCGGTCGAGCCGATGTACATGCCCGGGCGCTTACGCACCGCATCCAAGCCCTCGAGGACCTGGATGTTGCTGGCGGTGTACTGGTTGTTCTCGTTGGGGTTGCCGGAATCGGCCACGAAGCGCCCTTTCTGGCACAGCACAGGCCGTTCTCCGGGCAAGCGGGAGCGGCTGCGTCGTTCGACATGTTCCGCGGGGTGGCGGGATTATCTACCAGTCTACCGGTAGCTCTGACACGAGTGGGGGTTTGCCGGTACCTGAGTCCGCATGTGCCGCCCTGGGCGGGCCCTTCCCGACTCCCCATATTCGGGAAGGGCCTCCAAACGCCTCTGACGGCCACCCAGCGCTTCGGGTCGTAGCGCGTAGTGGGCAACCGCTCCGCGGGGGCCGGGATACCTCCCGGGGGTGCCCCGCGGGTGGCTCGGCCGGAGGCGTGCACGCGGCCCGCCAGGCCGGGTGGCGGCCGGGCCGCCCACCGTCCGGCATCCCCCTTCCGTACGGGCGCCGGAGACCGGGCGCCGACGGGCCACCCGTCGCTTCGAAGGGCCGGGTGGCCCGTGGGACGGGGGTGAACCCGTGGGGCGGGAGCCGCGCCCGGCGGACCGGGGAAACGCCCGGGGTGTCGGCGGAGACGTGCCGGACCAGGACCGTGTGACGGTCTACCCGTAGGTGTCGCCGGGGCCGACCGAGCCGGGCGCGCGCAGCGGCCCGTACCCCCGTCGCGGGCCACCGGGCCCGAGCACCTTGATCATCCGGACCGTTCCGTGCCCCAGGTCCTCGTTCAGCCGGGACACCAGCCGCGGAGCGAGCAGCCGCAGCTGGGTCGCCCACGCCGTCGAGTCGCACTGGACGGTGAGCACCCTGGCCTCGGGGTCCTCCTCGTACTTCAGGGGCACGCAGTGCTTCGCCAGGTCCTCGCCCACGATCTGCGGCCAGCGGCCCATCACACCGCCCACCGCCGCCGGCGTCTCCCAGCCGCGTTCGGTGATGAGCCGGCTGATCGCGGAGCCGAGCGCCATCGGGTCGCGCCCGTCGGCACCGGAGCCGGACCGCAGCCCGCCGCCCCGCCGGGCCTGTTTCCTCTGCTGGGCGGCGGCGCCCTTCGCCTTGGCCTGTTCCTTGGCGGCGCGCAGCGCGACCCGGGCGAGGTCGACACCGGTGGGCTCGGGGGTCTTCGGCGTGCCCTCCGGGGCCTCGCGCGCGCTCACAGCCGCTCCACCGAACCTCCCGCGACCGTGTACCGGATGCCCGCGAGGACCCCCGGGACGTCGTCGTCCACCGCGGCCGTCACCAGTACCTGTTCGCCGGGAGCCACCAGTTCCGCGAGCCGCTCGCGCCGCTTGCCGTCCAGCTCGGCGAAGACGTCGTCGAGGACGAGCACCGGCTCGTTGCCCTCACCGCGCAACAGGTCGTACGAGGCGAGCCGCAGCGCCAGCGCGTACGACCAGGACTCACCGTGGCTCGCGTAGCCCTTGGCGGGCAGGTCGCCGAGCTTGAGCAACAGTTCGTCCCGGTGCGGGCCGACGAGGGTGACGCCCCGCTCGATCTCCTGCTTGCGCACTTCGGTGAGCACGGCGATCAGCTGCTCGTACAGCTCCTCACGGGTGTGTCCGGTGCCCGGCGCGGACGACCGGTACTCCAGCAGAATCGGTCCGCCACCCGGCGCCAGCTGTTCGTACGCCTTGTCGGCCAGCGGCTGCAGTACGGCGACGAGATCCAGCCGCTGCGCGAGCAGCTCGGCGCCCGCGCGGGCCAGATGCTGGTCCCAGACGTCGAGGGTCGACAGGTCCATGCCACGACCCCCGTGCCGACGGGCCATGGCGGCGGACTTCAGCAGGGTGTTGCGCTGCTTGAGGACCCGCTCGTAGTCGGCGCGCACTCCGGCCATGCGCGGCGCGCGCGCGGTGATCAGGTCGTCGAGGAAGCGCCGGCGCTCGCCGGGGTCGCCCTTGACCAGCGCCAGATCCTCCGGCGCGAACAGCACGGTCCGTACGATCCCGAGGACGTCGCGCGGTCTGACCTGTGAGGACCTGTTGACACGGGCACGGTTGGCGCGGCCCGGGTTGAGTTCGAGCTCGATCAGCTGGGAGCGCTCGCCCTGGGTGACCGCGGCGCGGATCACGGCCCGGTCGGCTCCCATGCGGACGAGCGGAGCGTCCGAGGCGACGCGATGGCTGCCGAGGGTGGCGAGGTAGCCGACGGCCTCGACCAGGTTGGTCTTCCCCTGGCCGTTGGCCCCGACGAAAGCGGTGACGCCCGGATCGAGCGGGACCTCGACCCGGGCGTAGGAGCGGAAATCGGCCAGCGACAGATGCGTGACGTGCATGAGATGCGCCGGCCTTCCCCCGACTGCTGCGCACCGGAGGGTGCACAGCCTGTGGACTACTTCTTGGACTCGACCGCGTGGCCGCCGAACTGGTTGCGCAGCGCGGCGATCATCTTCATCTGCGGGGAGTCGTCCTGACGGGACGCGAAACGGGCGAACAGCGACGCGGTGATCGCGGGCAGCGGCACGGCGTTGTCGATGGCGGCCTCCACCGTCCAGCGGCCTTCGCCGGAGTCCTGCGCGAAACCGCGGAGCCGGTCCAGGTGCTCGTCCTCGTCCAGGGCGTTGACCGCCAGGTCGAGCAGCCACGAGCGGATGACCGTGCCCTCCTGCCAGGAGCGGAAGACCTCGCGGACGTCGGTGACCGAGTCGACCTTCTCCAGCAGCTCCCAGCCCTCGGCGTACGCCTGCATCATGGCGTACTCGATGCCGTTGTGGACCATCTTGGCGAAGTGGCCCGCACCCACCTTGCCGGCGTGGACCGCGCCGAAGTCGCCCGCGGGCTTGAGCGCGTCGAAGACCGGCTGGACCCTCGCGACATGCTCGGCGTCGCCGCCGTACATCAGCGCGTAGCCGTTCTCCAGCCCCCACACACCGCCGGAGACTCCGCAGTCGACGAAGCCGATGCCCTTGGCGGCCAGTTCCCCGGCGTGCTTCTCGTCGTCGGTCCAGCGGGAGTTCCCGCCGTCCACGACGATGTCGCCGGGGGAGAGCAGGTCGGCCAGCTCGTCGATGGTGGACTGGGTCGCGGCACCGGCCGGAACCATGACCCACACGACGCGCGGACCCTTGAGCTTGCCCACAAGCTCTTCCAGGCTGTGGACATCCGCGAGGTCCGGGTTGCGGTCGTATCCGATGACGGTGTGGCCTGCGCGGCGGATGCGCTCGCGCATGTTGCCGCCCATCTTGCCGAGACCGACGAGACCGAGCTCCATCAGAGATTCCTTAAGCGTCGTGTGCGGTTCGTACCCGTGTCCGAGCCTACGCCCGGACACGGGTGCACACCTGTGGGGTCAGCCGCTCAGTCGACGGGTGTCAGCCTGACAGACGCACCGGCATGATCAGGTACTTGTATGCCTCGTCCGCCTCGGCGTCCAGGGCCGGCTTGCCGCTCAGCAGCGCGGGCTTGGTGGAGGTCGTGAAGGAGAGCTGGGCGACCGGGGAGTCGATCGCGCTCAGGCCGTCCAGCAGGAAGGTCGGGTTGAAGGCGATCGAGATGTCGTCGCCCTCCAGCACCGCGTCGACTCGCTCCACAGCCTGTGCGTCGTCGCTGGACCCGGCCTCCAGGATGAGGACGCCCTGCTCGAAGCTCAGGCGGACCGGGGTGTTGCGCTCGGCCACCAGCGCCACACGCTTGACCGCCTCGACGAAGGGGGCTGTCTCGATCACCGCGACCGAGTTGAACTCGGTGGGGAAGAGCGTGCGGTACTTCGGCAGGTCGCCTTCGAGCAGGCGGGTGGTGGTGCGGCGGCCCGCGCCCTCGAAGCCGATCAGGCCCTCGCCCTTGCCGGAGCCCGAGAGCGCCAGGGTGACGGTGTCGCCGCTGGTGAGAGCCTTCGCGGTGTCCAGCAGGGTCTTCGCGGGCACCAGCGCGACCGCGGAGGCGTCCGGGGATTCCGGCTTCCACAGGAACTCGCGGACCGCGAAGCGGTAGCGGTCGGTGGAGGCCAGGGTGACCGTGTCGCCCTCGATCTCGATGCGCACACCGGTCAGGACGGGCAGCGTGTCGTCGCGGCCGGCCGCGATCGCGACCTGGGCGGCGGCGGAGGCGAATACCTCGCCGGGGACGGTGCCGGTGGCGGTGGGCATCTCCGGCAACGCCGGGTACTCCTCCACCGGCAGGGTGTGGAGGGTGAAGCGGGAGGAGCCGCAGACCACGGTCGCCCGTACACCGTCCGTGGAGATCTCCACCGGACGGTTGGGGAGAGCGCGGCAGATGTCGGCGAGCAGGCGGCCGGAGACGAGGACGGTGCCGTCCTCCTCGACCTCCGCGTCGACGGAGACCCGGGCCGAGACCTCGTAGTCGAAGCTCGAGAAGCTCAGCGCGCCGTCCTCGGCCTTCAGCAGAAGGCCCGCGAGCACGGGCGCCGGCGGACGGGCCGGAAGGCTGCGGGCCACCCAGGCCACCGCCTCCGCGAGTACATCGCGCTCCACCCGGATCTTCACCGGAACCGCCTCCTGCTGTTGCTGGCTCTTCGTCGACTGCGGGAACCAGTCTGACGCACGCCGCCGACACTCGGTGCGGCTCGGGGTCAAGTCACGACAAGAGGCAGCCGGGGGTCCGGGCTCGAGTTGTGCACAGCACCCACTTCGAAGCGAATTCCGGGCTAACTCTATGTGGGAGTAGTAGTAGGGCCTGTGGAAACGGTGGATAACCCCGTCTGTGCAGGTCAGAGTCGGTTTTTTGTCCACCGCGCCTGTGGGTGGGACCGGTGGACAACCGGGGCGTTCTGTGGACGCCCGAAAGTTCTGCACACCCGGTACACAGGCCACGGGGAGTTCTCCCCAGCGCCGTCCCCAGCTTTACCCAGGTTCCCCACAGGCCAATCGTCGCCCTCGGTGTGACCGCTTTCACTCGACACAGTGAGCGCGGGTGTTCCGTTGCCGAACAG
The DNA here is from genome assembly GCF_035994945.1 of Streptomyces sp. NBC_01216. Classification (NCBI taxonomy): domain Bacteria; kingdom Bacillati; phylum Actinomycetota; class Actinomycetes; order Kitasatosporales; family Streptomycetaceae; genus Streptomyces; species Streptomyces sp. NBC_01216. Next base: position 3,538,603 of record NZ_CP108677.1, on the reverse strand, counting down.
TGGACAGCGGTGTGGAGAAGCTGTGGGCAACCGACGGTCACCTGTGGGTCGCCGGTGGACAACCGAGACGGGCGCCTGTGGACGAAAGATTCGTCCACAGGCTGTGGATGCGAGTTGCCAACAAATCCACATCCCCTTGACCTGGGGTGATCGTGCCCAAGCCCACCACCCTGTGGACATCATCCGGATAACCTCGCAGTCCCCACCCTGTGGACGGAAGATCATCCCCCAATCTGTGGAGAACACACCAGCGGCGGACCGGATTCGAACACGCCCCACCGTGCGCCGAGGGACGACCGGCCTCGCCAGGCGTCCGCGGAAGGGCGCCAGAGGAGCTCCGGGAGCCGTCGGCGGAGCCCCCGGACCCCCGGAAGGGTCGGTGCTCGGCCTCCCCCCGGAGCGTGGGCGGGGCCCCGAGAGGCGGGCGAGGAGCTCCGGGACGGCGGGCGCACGGGCTCCGGGGACGCCGGGACGGAGGACCTGGGCAACGCGAAGGGCGCCCGGGAATATGTCCCGGGCGCCCTTCGGGGCCCTGCGCGAGCTCCGCGTCAGCCGTTCTTGATGCGGTTGGTGAGCTCGGTGACCTGGTTGTAGATGGACCGCCGTTCGGCCATCAGCGCGCGGATCTTCCGGTCCGCGTGCATCACCGTGGTGTGGTCCCGGCCGCCGAACTGCGCACCGATCTTCGGCAGCGACAGGTCCGTGAGCTCCCGGCAGAGGTACATCGCGATCTGGCGCGCCGTCACCAGGACCCGGCTGCGCGAGGATCCGCAGAGGTCTTCCACCGTCAGCCCGAAGTAGTCCGCCGTCGCCGCCATGATGGCGCCGGCGGTGATCTCCGGTGCCGAGTCCTCGCCGCCCGGGATCAGGTCCTTCAGGACGATCTCGGTCAGCCCCAGGTCCACCGGCTGCCGGTTGAGGCTGGCGAAGGCCGTGACCCGGATCAGCGCGCCCTCCAGCTCCCTGATGTTGCGGGAGATCCGGGAGGCGATGAACTCCAGCACCTCCGGCGGCGCGTTCAGCTGCTCCTGCACCGCCTTCTTGCGGAGGATCGCGATCCGCGTCTCCAGCTCAGGCGGCTGCACATCGGTGGTCAGACCCCACTCGAAGCGGTTGCGCAGCCGGTCCTCCAGTGTCACCAGCTGCTTGGGCGGCCGGTCCGAGGAGAGCACGATCTGCTTGTTCGCGTTGTGGAGCGTGTTGAAGGTGTGGAAGAACTCCTCCTGCGTCGACTCCTTGCTCGCGAGGAACTGGATGTCGTCGACGAGCAGGATGTCCACGTCGCGGTAGCGCTTGCGGAAGGTGTCGCCCTTGCCGTCACGGATCGAGTTGATGAACTCGTTGGTGAACTCCTCGGAGCTCACGTACCGCACCCGGGTGCCGGGATAGAGGCTGCGCGCGTAGTGCCCGATGGCGTGCAGCAGGTGGGTCTTGCCGAGACCCGACTCCCCGTAGATGAAGAGGGGGTTGTACGCCTTCGCCGGTGCCTCGGCCACGGCGACGGCGGCGGCGTGCGCGAACCGGTTCGACGAACCGATCACGAAGGTGTCGAAGAGGTACTTGGGGTTCAGCCGGGCGTGCTGTTCACCGGGTGCGCCGGAGCCCTGGCCGTGTCCGGCACCGACCGGACGTCCCGGGCCGGCGCCGGGACGAGCGTTCTGGCCGGCCCCCGGACCCTGCGGATCGGGCACACCGCGCTCCGGGCGCTGTGGCTGCTGGTAGGCCGACGGTCGTTCGTCGTAGCGCGGCGGCTGGGGCTGCTGCGGGCGGGGTCCGGCATACGGGTCCCGCTCCTGGAAGCCGCCGAGCCGCTGCTGCTGCCAGGAGACGTCCTCCTGGGCACGCGGCCAGGCGCCCGGGTCGGGGCGCTGCTGCTGGTAGTCCGGATACGCCGGGCGCGCGGTGGGCAGCCCGTCCTCCTGCATCGGCCGGTGGCCGTACCCCTCGTACGAGTCGACCGGGGGGCGTTCGTCGTAGTGCTGTGGCTGCTGGACCGGCGGGGCGGGCGGGCTGGGCTCGCCCGCCGAGTCGTCCACGGTGATCGCGATGCGGATCGGACGACCGCATTCATGGCTCAGGGTCTCGCTGATCAGCGGGGCCAGCCGCCCCTCGAGCACCCGCTTGCCCCATTCGTTGGGGACGGCCAGGAGCGCGGTGTCGGCCACCAGGGCGAGGGGCTGGCAGCGCTCGATCCACTGCTTGTCCTTGGGCTCGATGCCCTGCTGGCCTTCTCCGAGGAGCTGCTCCAGCACGCGTGGCCACACTGCGGCAAGATCGGCAGGTACGTCAGCCACAGGGCACGCTTTCTCGCAGGTCCCACGAATGTGTGGTTCTCGGGACGGTAGGTCGAAGTCCGTGAGGACAGGTAAGGACAGAAGGGAAAAAGATTCAGGAGTCCAGCCACGGTAGTCGTGGCGGCTGACGCGGTTCAAGTCGTTGTCCACAGCCTGTGCACAATGGACCCCGGTGACAGGTCGGTTTGACCGGATGGCGTAGCCGCGCGTACCGTGACCAGGTCGAGTTGTCGATGGCTGCTGCCGCCTGCCTCCGATGGGCAATGATCACGGTCAGTGATCGTGAAGCGGTGCACTCGGGCGTATTGCGAGCTACTCGTGGGCGCACGGTGACAGCCAGGCGATGTCCCGCCACCACACGAATCATTTCTGGAGCCCCCGAGTGAGCAAGCGCACCTTCCAGCCGAACAACCGTCGTCGCGCCAAGACCCACGGCTTCCGCCTGCGGATGCGCACGCGCGCCGGCCGCGCCATCCTGGCGAACCGCCGCGCCAAGGGTCGTTCGAGCCTGTCCGCCTGATCCGCTTCAACAGGTCATGACGTGCTGCCTACCGAGAATCGGCTGAGGCGGCGCGAGGACTTCGCAACCGCGGTACGCCGAGGGCGCCGGGCCGGTCGCCCACTCCTCGTCGTCCACCTACGCAGCGGTGCAACGGACCCGCACGCGCCTGGGGAGAGCGCTTCCCCGACGCGTGCGGGTTTCGTCGTGAGCAAGGCCGTAGGCGGAGCGGTCGTACGCACCCAGGTGAAGCGTCGGCTCCGCCACCTCGTCCGCGATCGGCTGTCCGAGCTGCCCCCCGGTAGCCTGGTGGTCGTACGGGCGTTGCCCGGAGCCGGTGACGCCGATCACGCTCAGCTGGCCCGAGACCTGGACGCCGCTCTCCAGCGGCTCCTGGGAGGGGGCGCGCGATGAAGTACCCGCTGCTGGCTCTCATCAAGCTGTACCAGTGGACGATCAGCCCGCTCCTCGGGCCCGTCTGCCGGTACTACCCGTCGTGTTCCCACTATGGATTCACGGCCATCGACCGGCATGGCGCGATCAAGGGCACAGCCCTGACCGCCTGGCGCATCCTGCGGTGCAACCCGTGGTCGCCCGGCGGCGTGGACCATGTCCCCGCACGCAAGCGTCCTCGCTGGCACGAAATGCTGCGGAACGCACTGCGCGGCGACACGGGCGGGTCCACCGCCGAGACGAGCCCGGCCGCAGAGACCTCGCCCAATGCTCAAGGAGCCTGATTAGTGGACACGATTGCCAATTTTTTCAGCTTCATCACCACACCTGTCTCATGGGTGATCGTCCGGTTCCACGAGCTGTACGGGGCGATCTTCGGGCCTGACACGGGCTGGGCCTGGGGCCTGTCGATCGTGTCCCTGGTGGTGCTGATCCGGATCTGTCTGATCCCGCTGTTCGTCAAGCAGATCAAGTCGACCCGGAACATGCAGGCGCTCCAGCCGAAGATGAAGGCGATCCAGGAGCGCTACAAGAGCGACAAGCAGCGTCAGTCCGAAGAGATGATGAAGCTGTACAAGGAGACGGGAACCAACCCGCTCTCCTCGTGCCTTCCCATCCTGGCGCAGTCGCCGTTCTTCTTCGCGCTGTACGCCGTGCTCTCCCACATCGCCGAGGGCAAGACGATCGGTGTCATCGACCAGCCCCTGCTGGAGAGCGCCCGTCAGGCGCACATCTTCGGCGCCCCGCTGGCCTCGAAGTTCACCGACACCGCCGCCGAGGTCGCCGCTCTGGACGCTTCGGTGACCGCGGTCCGCGTCGTCACCGCGGTCATGATCATCATGATGTCGGCCTCGCAGTTCTTCACCCAGCGCCAGCTGATGATGAAGAACGTCGACCTCTCGGTGAAGACGCCGTACATGCAGCAGCAGAAGATGCTGATGTACATCTTCCCGCTGATCTTCGCCGTCATGGGCATCAACTTCCCCGTCGGTGTGCTCGTCTACTGGCTGACCACGAACGTGTGGACCATGGGCCAGCAGATGTACGTGATCAACCAGAACCCGACCCCGGGCAGCAAGGCGCAGGACGCCTACCTGCAGCGACTGCTGAAGAGCGTCACCTCGCACGGTGAGGTGCGCGGCCGTCGCCGGAAGACCATCGTGAAGGTCATCGTCGCCAAGGGCGGCGACCGCAACGAGAACGAGCGCCGCTTCTTCACCGGCCTCGCCAAGGCCGGGTTCGCCGCCCAGGCGGACGGCACCGTGATCAAGAGCGACACGGCCGCCTCCGAGGCCGAGGGCGCCGGCGCGGCCAAGCGTCAGCAGCCCAAGCGCCAGACCAAGGCGAAGCGCCAGGCCGCCGCCCACCCCGGTATGCCGAAGGGCGCCGAGGACAAGGGCGAGGAGCCCGACGACGCTTCGGCTGAGCCCACCACCTCGCTGGAGAAGAAGCCCCAGGACGCCGAGGACACGGCGAACGAGGCTTCGGGCGACCAGTCCGTACGGCCCAGCCGTGCGAACTCCGGGCCCTCCCGCCAGGCCAAGTCCGGTCAGCGCAAGGGCCAGCAGCGGCCCAAGCACCCGTCTTCCAAGAAGTAGAAGGAGTCGATCCGTGACGGAAGGCACCACCACCGCCGCCGCAGAGGGTGGCGACACCCTCACCCGCCTGGAACAGGAGGGTGAGATCGCGGCCGACTACCTCGAGGGTCTGCTCGACATCGCGGACCTCGACGGTGACATCGACATGGACGTCGAGGCGGACCGGGCCGCGGTCTCGATCGTCAGCGACGCGAGCAGCCGGGACCTCCAGAAGCTCGTGGGCCGCGACGGCGAGGTGCTGGAGGCGCTCCAGGAGCTGACCCGGCTGGCCGTGCACCGGGAGACCGGCGATCGTAGCCGGCTGATGCTCGACATCAGTGGGTTCCGTGCCAAGAAGCGTGCCGAGCTCGCCGAGATCGGTGCCAAGGCGGCGTCCGAGGCCAAGTCGACCGGCGCCCCGGTGAAGCTGGACCCGATGACGCCGTTCGAGCGCAAGGTCGTGCACGACGCGGTCGCCGCCGCGGGTCTGCGCAGTGAGTCCGAAGGCGAGGAGCCGCAGCGCTTCGTCGTCGTCCTCCCTGTCTGAGCCCCCTCGCAGTGTCGGCCCCGTCTGCTCGCAGGCGGGGCCGATCTTTGTCAGCCTGATAGTCAGCCACCACAGTGCGTTCGGACAGCACGCGTGCGAAACGGAAGGACGGTTCCCGTGACGGAGGCAGCGGAGCTCCCCCCTGCGCCTGAGCAGGCACGGGCGGTATTCGGTGAGTACTTCCCGGAGGCCGTGCGCTACGCGGAGCTCCTCGCGGACGCGGGAGTCAGGCGAGGGCTGATCGGTCCCCGTGAGGTCCCCCGTCTGTGGGAGCGACATCTGCTGAACTGTGCGGTGCTCTCCGAGGTGGTCCCTGAGGGGGTCTCGGTCTGCGATGTCGGTTCGGGTGCCGGTCTTCCCGGTATTCCCCTGGCCCTCGTCCGGCCCGACCTGAAGATCACGCTCCTCGAACCGCTGCTCCGGCGGACCAATTTTCTGCAGGAGGTCGTGGAACTGCTGGGGCTGGACCATGTGACGGTCGTCCGTGGGCGTGCCGAGGAGATGCTGGGCAAGGTCCCCCCGGTACATGTCGTCACCGCCCGCGCCGTGGCCCCGCTCGACCGGCTCGCGGGCTGGGGCGTGCCTCTGCTCCGTCCCTACGGGGAGATGCTCGCCCTCAAGGGCGACACGGCCGAGGAGGAGATCCAAGGTGCCCGTGCCGCGCTCGCCAAGCTCGGTGTGGTGGAGACCTCGGTCCTCCAGGTCGGCGAGGGAGTCGTGGACCCCATGACGACAGTCGTCCGGGTAGAGGTCGGCGAGAGCCCGGGTGGCGTGAGGTTCGCTGCCAAGCGGGCCAAGGCCGCACGTCCGAGCAGGACGCGACGCCGTCGCTGAGACGCCGATACGGCCTTACTGATCCTTACCCGTTGTCATACGTACCCTTTTCGGAGTGTCGAGCAGTCCCGGATCAACGGCGAGTGCATCGTGTTTCACGTGAAACGTCGCTCACTGCTGCAGGGGATCATCAGCCGCGGTCGCGCGGCTGCCACGCCCCGGGACCGCAAACCCCCCGCAAAGCCCCCCGCGCGGGTGACGGGATTGTCCACAGAGGTGTATTCACCCACAGAACCAGGGGCCTCGCTGGTTCACGACCCCGAAAGCATGGCAGGCTCTCTGCATCGCGAGCCTGAAGCCGAGGAGAGTGAATCCTTGCGGTCCGACGCCAACATCGCGGGACCGATGACCGAACCGGTCCCCGGTCCCCGAACCGAATCGCTGGGGGAGGATGTTTCACGTGAAACACCGCCCCCGATGGACGACACCCCCATTGGTCGTGCTGCCCAACTCGCCGTAGAGGCGTTGGGTCGAGCCGGTGAGGGGCTCCCCCGGCCTCCCCAGACACGCGTCATGGTGGTCGCCAACCAGAAGGGCGGAGTGGGGAAGACGACCACCACGGTCAACCTCGCCGCCTCCCTGGCCTTGCACGGCGCCCGGGTCCTGGTCGTCGACCTCGACCCGCAGGGCAATGCCTCGACGGCCCTGGGTGTTGATCACCATGCCGAGGTCCCCTCGATCTACGACGTGCTGGTCGAAAGCAAGCCTCTCTCCGACGTGGTCCAGCCCGTCCAGGACGTGGAGGGTCTTTTCTGTGCCCCTGCCACCATCGATCTCGCCGGTGCGGAGATCGAGCTGGTGTCCCTGGTGGCTCGGGAAAGCCGGCTTCAGCGCGCGATCCAGGCATACGAGCAGCCTCTGGACTACATCCTGATCGACTGCCCGCCCTCGCTGGGTCTGCTCACGGTCAACGCGATGGTGGCGGGAGCCGAGGTGCTGATCCCGATCCAGTGCGAGTACTACGCGCTGGAGGGACTGGGCCAGCTCCTCCGGAACGTCGAGCTCGTGAGGGGGCATCTCAACCCCTCGCTCCACGTCTCGACGATTCTGCTCACGATGTACGACGGCCGGACCAGGCTCGCCTCACAGGTGGCGGACGAGGTGCGCAGTCACTTCGGTGAAGAGGTCCTGCGCACCAGCATTCCGCGATCGGTCCGTATCTCGGAGGCACCGAGCTACGGGCAGACCGTCCTCACCTACGATCCCGGCTCCAGTGGAGCGCTGTCGTATCTTGAGGCAGCCCGTGAGATCGCCCTGCGCGGGGTCGGTATCCGCTACGACACCCAGCACGCCCACGTGGGCCACCAGAGCAACCAGAGCAACATGTCGGAGGGGATCCAGTGAGCGAGCGACGTAGGGGATTGGGGCGTGGGCTCGGTGCGCTGATTCCTGCGGCTCCCCAGGAGCGGCAGGTGCCGGCGGTCGGAGCGGTTACGGGCTCAGCCTCGGTCGGGGCAGCCTCGGTGCTGTCCTCCGATCGAGGGGTGGCAGCCGCCAAGGTGGCCACCCTCCCCCAGAGCACCCCGTCCCCGGACCCGGTGGCCCCTCGGATGGAGAGCCCCGCGGAGGTCGAACCGGAGTCTCCTGCCGGAGCGCACTTCGCCGAGCTGCCGTTGGACTCCATCACGCCCAACCCACGGCAGCCGCGTGAAGTCTTCGACGAGGACGCGCTCGCGGAGCTGGTCACCTCCATCAAGGAAGTCGGTCTGCTCCAGCCCGTCGTCGTTCGGCAGCTCGGCGTCGAGCGCTATGAACTGATCATGGGCGAGCGTCGCTGGAGGGCCTGCCGTGAGGCCGGCCTGGAGCGCATCCCCGCGATCGTCCGGGCCACGGACGACGAGAAGCTCCTCCTGGACGCGCTCCTGGAGAACCTTCACCGGGCGCAGTTGAACCCGTTGGAAGAGGCCGCGGCCTACGACCAGTTGCTGAAGGACTTCAACTGCACGCACGACCAGCTGGCCGACCGTATCGGGCGTTCGCGACCTCAGGTCTCCAACACCCTGCGTCTGCTGCGCCTGTCTCCCCCGGTACAGCGGCGCGTTGCCGCTGGTGTGCTGTCGGCGGGGCACGCTCGGGCCCTGCTCTCCGTGGACGACCCGGAGACCCAGGACAAGCTGGCGTACCGGATCGTCGCCGAGGGGCTGTCGGTTCGTGCGGTCGAGGAGATCGTGACCCTGATGGGCTCGGAGCCGACGGCGGCGGTCAAGCCGAAGGGGCCGCGAGCCGGAGCGCGTGTCTCCCCCGCCCTGACCGAGCTGGCTTCCCGTCTCTCCGATCGCTTCGAGACACGGGTGAAGGTCGATCTGGGACAGAAGAAGGGAAAGATCGTCGTCGAGTTCGCCTCGATGGACGATCTGGAGCGGATTCTTTCGACACTGGCCCCTGGGGAGGGGCGCGTCATGGACCAGGGGAGTTCCGAGCATGCCGAGGAGGATGGTGACGGCTGAGCCCTTCGGCCGTCTCCCGCGGGCCGTGTTCCGGTGAAGCCGGGGCGCGGCCCGTCCCTTTGCCTGGGTGCGGTATCGCCCCGAACGTCCCATCGATACGATTCTGTGAGGCAATCCGTGCTGCGAAGGCAGTGGGAAGAGAGGAACAGCCGTGGGGCGTCGGCTCGTACCACTCACGCTGGACAACCTTCCGGACCTTCCACGCCGGTGTCGCTCCTGTGTCTTCTGGGAGCTTGACCCGGTGAGCGGGGAGGCTGCGGTGAACGCGGGGAGACCCGAGCTGGAGAAGGAAGCGTGGATCTCCGCCGTTCTGTTGGAGTGGGGTTCCTGCGGAAGGGTCGTCTACGTCGACGAGGTGCCCGTCGGCTTCGTGCTGTACGCGCCTGCGGCGTATGTCCCTCGCTCCACCGCCTTTCCCACGAGTCCGGTTTCCGCGGACGCGGTGCAGCTGATGACCGCCTGGATCATGCCGGCTTATCAGGGGCAGGGGATCGGGCGGACGATGGTGCAGACGGTCGCCAAGGATCTGCTGCGACGCGGGTTCAAGGCGATCGAGGCATTCGGTGACGCCCGTTGGAAGGAGCCGGCCTGTGTGCTGCCCGCGGATCATCTGTTGGCGGTGGGCTTCAAGACCGTGCGACATCATCCGACGTATCCGCGGCTGAGGCTGGAGCTGCGCACGACGCTCTCCTGGAAGGAAGACGTCGAGATGGCCTTGGACCGGCTTCTCGGTGCCGTGCAGAAAGAGCCCGCACTCAGACCCTTGTGAGGCAGGTGCCCACACAGGAGAACGGCCCGCCTCATCGAGGCGGGCCGTTCTCCTGTTTCACGTGAAACAGCGGGCGTATCAGGCCTTCGTCACGCCGTCGCCGACGAAGTCCTGGAGGTCGCGCAGGATCGCGGCCTTCGGCTTGGCGCCGACGATGGTCTTCACTACCTCGCCGTTCTGGTAGACGTTCAGCGTCGGGATCGACATGACACCGTACTTGGCGGCCGTGGCGGGGTTCTCGTCGATGTTCAGCTTCACGATCTCGATCTCACCGTGCTCGGCGGCGATGGCCTCCAGCGACGGGGCGATCTGGCGGCACGGTCCGCACCAGGCGGCCCAGAAGTCCACCAGGACGGGCTTGTCGCTCTTGAGGACGTCGTCCTCGAAGCTGGCGTCGGTCACGGTCTTCAGGGCGCCGGCCACGGCGACCTCCTTAACTTCGTGGGGTGTGGGGTGGGGAGGTGCGAGAAGGCTCAGACCGCAGGGGTCTCGGCGAGCTTCTCGTTGTCGGCGAGGGCCGCCAGGAAGCGCTCGGCATCGAGTGCGGAGGAGCAGCCGGTGCCGGCAGCCGTGATCGCCTGGCGGTAGGTGTGGTCGACGACGTCACCGGCGCCGAAGACGCCGGAAAGGTTGGTGCGCGTCGAGGGCGCCTCCACCTTGAGGTAGCCCTCCTCGTCCAGCTCCAGCTGGCCCTTGAAGAGCTCGGTGCGCGGGTCGTGGCCCACGGCGATGAAGAGTCCGGTGACCGCCAGCTCGCTGGTCTCGCCGCTCTTGGTGTCGCGCAGAGTCAGCCCCGAGAGCTTCTGCTCGCCATGGATCTCCGCCACCTCGCTGTCCCAGGCGAACTTGATCTTCGGGTCGGCGAAGGCGCGCTCCTGCATGGCCTTGGAGGCGCGCAGGCTGTCCCGACGGTGGACGATCGTGACGGACTTGGCGAAGCGCGACAGGAAGGTGGCTTCCTCCATCGCTGTGTCACCACCACCGACGACGGCGATGTCCTGGTCCTTGAAGAAGAATCCGTCGCAGGTGGCGCACCAGGAGACACCTCGGCCGGAGAGCGCGTCCTCGTTGGGCAGCCCGAGCTTCCGGTGCTGGGAGCCGGTCGTGACGATGACGGCCTTCGCACGGTGGACGGTGCCGGCGGTGTCCGTGACGGTCTTGATCTCGCCGGTCAGGTCGACGGCGATGACGTCGTCCGGCACCAGCTCGGCGCCGAAGCGTTCGGCCTGGGCGCGCATGTTGTCCATTAGGTCCGGGCCCATGATGCCGTCACGGAAGCCGGGGAAGTTCTCCACGTCGGTCGTGTTCATCAGGGCACCACCAGCGGTGACGGCACCCTCGAAGACCAGCGGCTTCAGCGACGCACGCGCTGTGTAGAGCGCGGCGGTGTAGCCCGCGGGCCCGGAGCCGATGATGATCACGTTACGGACGTCGCTCACGGGTTTCTTCCTCGTCTCTGCAGACTGCCTACTGCCTAAGGGCGGTCGTATCGGTGACTCTCACCCCACCCAACGGATACTAAGGGGCATGCATTCCCGAGACCGACGCGCGGCACGGTGTCGGGTCAGGAGCGCGGGTAGGCGTGCGTCAGCAGGACATCGGCCTTCTGTTTCCCACCATCCGTGGTGCAGGAGGCATCCAGCACATAAGCCTGCACGTGAGAGCTGTCCGAGGGATGCGGGAGGACGACGAGATAGGCGTTCGTTCCCTGGTAGTCGCCCTGCTGGAAGGCGATCACTGTGTCGGTGCGCCTCGTGCCGGCCTTGATGCACTCGGGCAGGGCTGGGGCAAGCTCGCGCTGAGGAGTGTCGCCGCCCGCCACCGACAGGGATTCGGGGCTGCTGTCCTTCGGCGCCTTGAAAGTGCCCTGCTGGAGCAGTGCCTGGACGCGGGTATCGAGCTCCTGACCATCGAACCGGGAGGGAGCGGTGCTGCTGGCGAAGGTGTCGGACGTCGTGTTCCCGGAGTCTCCACCGAGGGTCTGGAGCCCCCCTTGGAGGAGGAAGACGCCCATGCCCAGAGCCGCGGCGCCGAGGACGGCGCCGAGGGCGGTCGTACGCCGCCTGCGGGGCTTGCGGGTGCGCCCCGGGCCGGTGGCGGCGGGAGAGCGCCCGGCAGGGCGGTCCGCTGCCTGAGCAGGCGCCAGGACCGGGTGGGGATCGGGCCGGCTGTTCGTTTCACGTGAAACGTCGGCGTCGGTATGCGGTGCCGTGGCGTTCAGCAGAGCTTCGGCGGCCAGCGCGGCATCGATGCGGCCGGCGATCTCGGCGGGCATACGCGACGGGCCCGGCAGTGTCCCCAGCAGCCCGCGGATCTCCTCCAGCGACGTCCGTACGTCCGCGCAGAGGCGGCAGCCTTCCAGGTGCTGGCGGACGGCCGCGGCTCCGGCCGGTGAAAGGAGCCCCTCGGTGAGGTCCGAGATTTCCGAGACATCCGGGTGCTGTGTGGTGTCGGCCTTGTCGGTCGTGGATGTCACGCGCGCCCACCTCCGCCCTTCACAGCAGTCGGACCGTTCGGTCCGGTATCCCTTGGCTCCGCCACCGGTGGGACGGATGCCCCCGGCGTCCGGTTCCTTCCCCGGTCGGGGGCCTCGCTACCCACGGTGTCGGCGCGCAGATGAGTGAGCATGGGCAGCAATTTGGCCCTGCCCCGTGAGCAGCGGCTCTTCACGGTGCCCGTGGGGACATCGAGGATCCGGGCGGCTTCGATCACCGGGTATCCCTGCATGTCGACCAGCACGAGTGCTGCCCGTTGATCGGCGGGCAGTGTGGCCAGTGCGGCCAGGAGCTCGCGGTGGAGGTCCTGGCGCTCTGCCGGCGCCTCGGCGGACTCCGCGGGCTCCAGAAGCTGCTCGAAGCGCGCGGTGTCGTCCATCGGAGAGGTTCTGCGCGAGACGGTCTTGCGAGCCCGGTCGAGGCAGGCGTTCACCGTGATGCGGTGGAGCCAGGTGGTCACGGCCGACTGACCACGGAAGGTGTGGGCGGCCCGGAAGGCCGAGACGAGTGCGTCCTGGACGGCATCAGCGGCCTCCTCGCGGTCTCCCAGCGTTCTCAGGGCCACGGCCCACAGCCGGTCGCGGTGCCTCCGCACGAGCTCACCGAAGGCGTCGGGATCGCCCGCGACATGGCGCTCCAGGAGTTCCCGGTCGCTGATGTCCGCGTCTATCGCCTCGTCCAACGGTGAGCCCCTCCCCTCCGTCCCTCAGCTGGTGATCTTGATATCCGTGATCTTGCCGCGGAAGTTGCCCTCGTTGCTTGCCGGGAGCTTCGTCAGCCAGACGAGAACGTAGCGCGTCGTCACTGGTTTGGTGGGCTTGAGCGTCACCTTGCCTCCCGTGCCACTGGCCTGTGTGGTGAAAGCGTCCGGCGCACCCGGCGCGGAGGCGGCGTCGGCGGGGGCCGTGCGCAGCTCCACGGAGGTGGTCCCCAGGAAGGAGACGTCCACGGATCCGACCTGCTGGGCCTTGCCCAGGTCGAGAACGAGACCCACTCCCTTCTTGAGTCGACCGAAGTCGGCGCTGAAGTAGCCGTCGGTGTTCCAGAAGCTGCTCGGGTCGCCGTCGTAGGCGTTCTTTATCCCCTGAGGCTTCTCCGAACCGTCGCCGAGCGGGTCGAAGTCGTAGGCCCCGGTGATCTGGACGGGCTTCCCGGTCTCGACTTCCTTCTCGTCGTCCTGATCCTGCGGCTGCGTGGTCCGAGGCGGCTCCGACTTGTTGTTCTGGTCGAGCAGCCGGTCCGCCACCTGCCAGCTGGCCAGGCCGATGGCGGCGATGAGGAGCGCGGAGACGGCCCACTTCAGGGCCCTGCCCGTGCGACTCTGCAGCGGCGCGGGCGGCCCGCCCATCAGTTGGGTGGCCGCCGGACCGGCCGGCGGCTGCGGACGTCCGTAGCTGCCCTGCTGGTACGTGGTGCGCTGGTACTCCGGAGGCGTGGGGAACTCGAGCTCCGGCGGACGGATGCGCGGCATCGCGGCGACTGCCTTGGCCAGCTCGTCGGGAGTGGTGCACGGAGGCTCCTGACGCGAGGCGGTGGCCCCGTCGTTGGCGAGGGCTCGCATGGCGATCTCCGACAACCCGCGATGCACACCGGCCCGCACCTGGTCGGGGGGAAGCAGCCCCAGGCCCTTCGGGAGCCCGGTCAGGCCGTGGGCGTCGCTGTCGTACGGCCAGCGCTGGGTCAGCGCCGCGTACAACAGAGCCCCGATGGCCTCGGTGTCCGTCCGCTGCGGCCTCTCGGCGCTGATACCGCGGAGCGCCGCGTTCACGGCGAGTCCTCGGATCCTGTACTGGCCGGACGAGCTGCGGAGAACGGAGCTCGGAGTCAGACGGAGATGCGCGAGCCCTTCACGGTGTGCCGCGGCCATGGCCTGCGAGACCTGACTGACAAGCTGATAGGCGTCATGCGGCTCCAAAGGACCCGCGGCGAGCAGCGCCGTCAGTTCCGTGGAGTCCGGCAGCCACTCGTGCACCACGTACACGAGGTCGTTCTCCTCGACGGCGTCGAGGACCTGTACGAAGCGGGGGTCGCCGAGCAGCGCCGCGGAGCGGGCCGCGGCGAGCACCGAACGGGCTCGCGGATGGTCGGCCGGCAGGAGATGGACGCCGACGGCACGCCGCAGCTTCTCGTCCACGGCACGCCAACTGCTGAAACCGTCCAGACGAGTGACGCACTCCTCCAGTCGGTAGCGCCTCGCCAGCTTGTGTCCGCTGTGCAGCTCCGGTGCCGTGAGGGAGGGCTGTTCGTCGCTCTGTCCTTCGACCGCCTTGTTCTCCGTGGCCTCCGCGGTCGAGACCGCCTTCTCCTGCTCTTCCGCCACCCCGTCGTCCACGGCCTTCTCCGCCTTCGCGGTCAGCGGGTCGTCACCGCTGTTGTCGGCCACGTCGACGGCAGCCGTGCTACGTTCCGCCACCGTCGTTCCTGCCTCCCCATCCGTTGCGCCACATCCAACAGCCATGCCAATTGTGCCCACAGTCGGCCGCTATGCACGACACGCGGCGGCCGACGATGGTTGCGCGAGACCGGATTCTTAACGTCCCAGGCGTCCGCGGACCATGCCGACCATGGAGTTCAGCTCCTCGATCCGCATGCGCTTGGCCGCGACGAAGAAGACCCCGAGCAGGACCACGCCTCCCACCAACAGGGCCACGAGCGAGCCGAGGGCACCTGCTCCCAGGAGCTTCAGAAGTCCGAAGCCGACCACCCCCGCCACCACCGCCGCGGGCACGGAGGCGAGGCAGAGACGTGCATAGGTTCGCATGACATGCGCGCCGTCCAGGTCGCCGCCCAGGCGGTTGCGCAGTCGGCGCCAGGCGATACCTACGCCGACGGCGTAGGCGAGACCGTAGGAGGCGGCCATGCCGACGACCGCCCACTGGGGGGGAAGGAGGATGTAACAGGTCGCCGAGGCAGCCGCGTTGACCGCCGCGACGATGACCGTGTTGTAGAAGGGTGTCCGGGTGTCCTCGTAGGCGTAGAAGCCGCGGAGCACGACGTACTGCACCGAGTACGGGATCAGACCGAGGCCGAAGGCCATCAGGATGAAGCCCATGCCCTGGGCGGCCTCGAAGCCGCTGGAGGCGTAGAGCAGGGTGCACATGGGGACACCGAGGGCGAGGAAGGCGAACGAGACCGGCACGATCGCGACCGCCGAGTTCCGCAGTCCGTGTGAGATGTCGTCCCGGACCGCGCCCGGGTCGTCGTCATGCGCGGCGCGGGAGATGCGGGGCAGGAGCGCCGCCATCACCGAGACGGTGATGATGGCCTGCGGCATGCCCCAGATCAACTGGGCGTTGGAGTAGGCGAGGAAGCCGGCGCCGTTCCTGCCGGACGCCTCACCGGCGGCGGTGGCCAGCTGCGTCACGACCAGCACACCCGCCTGGTTGGCGAGCACGAACAGGACGGTCCACTTCGCGAGTTTGACCGTCTTGCCGAGGCCGTGGCCCTTCCAGTCGAAGCGGGGGCGGAAGCGGAAGCCCGTCTCGCGGAGATAGGGGATCATCGCCAGGGCCTGCACCACCAGGCCGAGCAGGGTGCCGATACCGAGAAGACGGATGCCCTCGTCGGGGATCGTCTGGACACCCATCTGGGATTCGGCGGAGGTGCCGTAGACCCAGATGAACAGGCCGAAGGTGACGATCATGACGATGTTGTTGAGGACCGGGGTCCACATCATCGCGCCGAACTTGCCCCGGGCGTTGAGGATCTGACCCATCACCACATGAACGCCCATGAAGAAGATCGTGGGCAGGCAGTAGCGGGCGAAGGTGACGGCGACGCTGTTGGAGGCGGCATCGTCGGCGATGGTGTTGGACATCAGCCGGATCAGCAGCGGGGCCGCGAACACGGCGATGGTCACGATCGCGCCGAGTGCCACCATGACGAGGGTGAGCAGGCGGTTGGCGTATGCCTCGCCGCCGTCCTCGTCGCTCTTCATGGAGCGGACCAGCTGCGGAACGAAGACGGAGTTGAGGCCACCGCCGACGGTGAGGATGTAGATCATCGTCGGCAGCGTGTACGCGACGGTGAAGGTGTCACCGAGCAGCGCGGCGCCGAGCGCGCCGGTGATCACGAGACTGCGGACGAAGCCGGTGAGGCGCGAGACCAGAGTGCCGGCGGCCATCACAGCGCTCGACTTCAGCAGTCCGGAAGCACGGCCGGACTTCTTCGGTGCGGGCGCGGGCATCGGGTTCGGCTCCGGGGCGGGCGGCGGGACCTGTCCGGGCGTCTGCTGGTCCCGGTAGAGGTGCGCGAAGGCGTCCGGCTCGGGCTCCTCGTCCCCGGCCCGGGTGACGAGGTCGTCCACACCGGTGAACTGGACCGTGCGGGAGTCGTCGCCGTAGGGGAGATGACGCGAGGGGCCGTCCGGCTCAGGTGCCGGCGTCTGTGCCCATACCCGGGGGTCCGGCGCGTGCGGAGGCGCCGCCGGCTGCTGGTACAGCGGCGTCGGCTCCTGGTAGGTCCCCGGCGGGGGAGGCGGGTGTGCCGCGCGGTCGTAGAGCGCCTCGGACACGGGGTCCTGAGCGGACACGTCCTGGGCCTGGTACGGATCGTGGACGTAGACGTCCTGCACATAGGGATCCTGAGCGTACGGATTCTCCGCGTACGGGTCCGGGGCGGGCTGCCTCGGCTCGGACGTCGGCTCCTCGCCCGGGGTCGCCGAGGGCATGCCACCGGACGGTTCGGTGCCGCCCGCGCCCTGGCCGCGGTCACCGTGGTACGGCGCGTTCATGGTTACCCCACCTCATCGTCCCCGGCCGACCGGCCACGACATCGCTCAACGGTCCACTTTCTCACCCGGGCCGGACGGGTCACCGCTTTCGGTAGCGGTGTCCGGCGTCGGGTCACTCGGCTGCTCCGCTTCCTCGCTCTCCGTACCGTCTGCCTCGGTGTTTCCGGCGGCGCTCCGCTTCCGCTGGGTGTACATACGTACACCGGCGAGTACAAGCAGGAGTACGCCGCCGGCGATGACGAGCATCACGGTCGAGGTGATCTCGGAGACCCGGACGGTGAAGTCGATCGGCTCACCGTACGGCGTGCCGTCCTCGGTGTAGAGCTGGGCCGTCATGGGGACGGGCCCGTTGGCGTTGGCCGACGCCTCGAACTTCACGGACTGGCTGTGTCCGGCGCTGATCTTGATCGGCAGTTCCGCGACGGCGCCGCCGCCGTTGAGCTTCAGACGGGTCTTGTTGCTGGAGGTGAGCCGGAGCACCAGGTTGTCCACACCCTGGAGCAGCTTGTTCTGGACGGTGACCGGGATGGTCGCGCTGCGGCCCGACAACGTGAGGTCGGACTTGTCGATCAGCTTGACCTCCTGGGTGATGCTCTGGAGGTAGTCGGACACCTGGGTCCGGTACTGACCGGCGGAAGCGGTCCTGCCGCGCCACGACGTCGACATCTCGCGACTGATGGCGGTCCCGAACGGGGTCACCACCCGATCCGGCTGGGTCAGGATGACCTTGAAGTCGTCGAGAGCGTCGCGGGTCGTCTTCATGCTCTGGAAGGCCGCTCCGCTCAGCTCCTGCTTCCGCAGCTGCTGGGGATAGCGGGAGACGGCGGGGACCTTCGTGGACGCATCGGGGTCCGGCTTCGCGGCGGCGGCCGTGAGCAGGTCGAGAGGTTCCGTCCAGCGCTGGACGGAGAGCCCGCGCAGGGCAGTGGCCATGCTCTGCGCCTGAGGCGTGGTCGGCATGCGCTGCGGGGCGACGACCACACTGCGCTGAAGGTCCGGCTGCTCCAGGGTCACCGCGAGCGACTGGGCGAGGAACTTCTGTATGGCGAGCGTCGAGTTCCCTTTCACCAGCATGTCGCCCTCGAACGCGGTGGACAGCGAAGCGTCGCTGACCACTGCCGTCATACCCCCTCCGACGGCACGCGCGGCCGTGGGGGTGTACGGGAGGTCGTCCCGGAAGCTGTCGCTGCGCGCGATCACCTTGCGGGCGCCGGCCGACGTGGCCACGGCCATGATCGACGGATCGACGGCCCCGTCCACCGGCCAGGAGAAGGCCGTGGACGGTTTTACGTGGAGGACCGTCTCCACGGTCGACGCGGCAAGCTCCGTCGCCGGCTGGAGGTGGCTGAGCGAGCCGGGCACGGCCTTGCCCGAGTGGGCCAGCGAGGCGATGTCCGGGTCGGCGAACGGCAGCGCGATCACCTTCTCGTTCGCGACCGCCTTCTCCAGGGAGTCCAGCCACTGCTTGGCGACCACCTGGTTTCTGCCGGGCACCTCGCCCGCACCGTTCTTGACCCGGTAGTTCCGGGTCATGGCGTCGACGGTGGCCAGCAGGTCCGGATCGATCACCCAGGTGATGGGGAGGTCCTTGCCCAGGGTGACCATCTGTTCCAGACGCCCGCCCGGGGCCAGCTCGCCGGCCAGCTCGTCGTTCTCGAAGACCGGTGTCTGCTGATCGTCCGATCCGGTCTCCGCCGACACATGGGCCGAGGAGATCAGCGGCCAGAGATAGGTGAGCTGGGTCCTCTTGTCGGTCCGCTCGGGCTGATAGGGCAGGAACGTCCGGTTGATGCCGAGGACACGGTCACCGGGCTGGGCCGAGGTGTGCCCGGTGAGGGAGACACCCAGCTGGTAGACGCCCTCGTCCTCCAGCCCGAGCCGGGAGACGGGAACCGAGAGGGTGAACTCCTGAGTGAGCCCGGCCGACAGCTTCGGAACCTTGACCGTGAAGGTGCCGCCCAGCGCCGCGGGATCACTGTCCGCCCGGAATCCGGTACGACCGGCGACCTGCTCGATCTCGCTTCGGCTCGTCATCCGGGGGCCGACCCGAAGGTCGATCGTGGCATCGGTGATGGCCTGCTTGCCCTGGTTGGTCACGGTGCCCGAGACCGTGAGGGTGTCGTTCTCGACCGGAGCGCTGGGTGAGAGCGTGTCGAGAGACACAGCGACGGTACGCGAGCCGGTGGGGGCGGCGCGAAGAGAGTCCTTCTCGGCGGCGAGCGCCGCCGAGGCAGCGGGCAGCTGAAGGAGTCCGGCCAGCAGCGGCGCCGCGGCGGCCAGAGCCGCCGCGCGCCGCAGCCATCGACGGGCAGGTGACGGAGCAGTCCCCTGGATGTCTGCCGCCTCGGCCACGCGTTCGCCCATCCTCGTCGTCTCAGTGGTGTCGGTGTGGTTCCCGGTTGCTGTGTCCAGGCATGGTAACGAGGCACGCTGTGGCCAAGTGCCGGGGACTGCTCCAGCCGATGGGCGGGCGGACAGCCCTGCCGGAAATCGAGGACGTCGCCGGGGGCTGGGGCACGTACCCTTTTCTGTTGTGCCGAACGCCAACGAAGACAACCCGACCGCACTGAGCCAGGTGCAACGCCGAGCGGTCAGCGAACTGCTGCGCGTCTCCCCTGTCGCCGATGACCTCGCCGTCCGCTTCCAGGAAGCGGGATTCAGCCTTGCGCTGGTCGGGGGCTCGGTACGGGATGCCTTGCTCGGCAGGCTCGGCAACGACCTGGACTTCACCACCGACGCCCGCCCCGAGGACGTCCTCAAGATCGTCCGACCCTGGGCGGACGCGGTCTGGGAAGTCGGGATCGCCTTCGGTACGGTCGGCTGCCACAAGGGCGGCTACCAGATCGAGGTCACTACCTACCGTTCCGAGGCGTACGACCGCACCTCGCGCAAGCCCGAGGTCTCCTACGGCGACTCCATCGAGGAGGATCTCGTCCGGCGTGACTTCACGGTCAACGCCATGGCCGTGGCTCTCCCCGCGAAGGCATTCATCGATCCACACGGAGGCCTGGAAGACCTTTCCGCCCGTGTGCTGCGCACGCCGGGAACTCCGGAGGCGTCCTTCTCGGACGACCCGCTGCGCATGATGCGCGCCGCACGGTTCGCCGCTCAGCTGGACTTCGATGTCGCCCCTGAGGTCATCACGGCGATGACGGACATGGCGGACCGGATCGAGATCGTTTCGGCTGAACGGGTGCGCGACGAATTCAACAAGCTCCTGGTCTCCTCGCACCCACGCAAGGGTCTCGGGCTGTTGGTCGCCACCGGGCTCGCCGATCGCGTACTCCCCGAGCTCCCGGCGCTGAGGCTGGAGAGTGACGAGCACCATCGGCACAAGGATGTCTACGAGCATTCCCTGACCGTTCTGGACCAGGCGATCGACCTGGAAGAGGACGGGCCCGATCTGGTCCTGCGTCTCTCCGCGTTGCTCCATGACATCGGAAAGCCGCGCACCCGCCGCTTCGAGAAGGACGGTCGCGTCTCCTTCCACCACCATGAGGTGGTCGGCGCGAAGATGACCAAGAAGCGGATGGCCGCACTGAAGTACTCCAACGAGATGATCAAGGACGTCTCGCGCCTGGTGGAACTACATCTGCGCTTCCACGGGTACGGGGCCGGTGAGTGGACCGACTCCGCGGTGCGCCGCTATGTGCGCGACGCGGGTCCGCTGCTTCCCCGGCTGCACAAGCTGACGCGCTCGGATTGCACGACCCGGAACAAGCGCAAGGCCGGTGCTCTCTCCCGTGCCTATGACGGGCTGGAGGTGCGCATCGCCCAGCTCCAGGAACAGGAGGAGCTGGACGCGATCCGTCCCGATCTGGACGGCAACCAGATTCAGGAGGCCCTGGGGATCCGTCCCGGGCCGGCCGTCGGTCAGGCTTACAAGTTCCTGCTGGAACTGCGCCTGGAGAACGGACCGATGGAGCACGAGACGGCCGTCGCGGCCCTCAAGCAGTGGTGGGCGACGCAAGGCTGAGCATGGCCCGTCGATGTTTCACGTGAAACATCGACAAACATCGACAAACATCGACGGCGGGAAGGCGGTGGGGTTCTGTTTCACGTGAAACATCACCCCACCGCCTTCCTGCGTAGCAGCAGGAGCGTGAGTGCCGCGTACAGTGCGGCGACCATGAGGATCAGAAGGGTGGACCGGCCGTCGGGTGGCAGCATCAACGCCGCGATCGCTGCCGCGCTCACGAAGGCGACGTTGAAGAGCACGTCGTAGAGCGAGAAGATCCGCCCGCGATAGGCGTCCTCCACCGTCGTCTGGACCACGGTGTCCGTCGCGATCTTGGTGCCCTGAGTGATGAGCCCCAGGATGAAGGCGGAGATCAGGAACGGCGTCGGCGCGAAGGCCAGTCCCAGTGCCGGCACGAGAACAGCGGCGCTCCCCGCGCACAGGGCCATCCAGCCGAACGGGCCGAATCGCCCGACCGCCCAGGGGGAGAGCACCGCGGCGGTGAAGAAGCCGGCCCCGGACACGACGAGCGCCAGACCCAGAAGGGCCAGCCCCTGGGATTCGGTGACGCTCCAGGCGTATCGGCAGAGCATGAACACGGTGACGGTCACCGCGCCGTAGCAGAAGCGCATCATCGTCATCGCGGCCAGTGCCTGGGCCGCCGGGCGTCGCTCGGCGAGATGGCGCAGGCCGGCCGCGAGTCCACGCGCTGTCGACGTCAGTGCGGCGGCCAGGGGGAGTCGCGTCCGCTCCGTGTCGGGTCCGAGGAGTTCGCGAGGCATGCGCAGTGAGGCGAGTGCGGCGCAGAGGTAGAGGAGGGCGCCCAGTGCGACGACCGCCGCATCGGAGTCCGAGGAGACCAGGCGCACGCCGAAGGCCAGGCCACCGCCCAGCGTCGCGGCCACCGTGCCGGCGGTCGGGGAGAGGGAGTTGGCCACCACCAGCCGTTCGGCGTCGACGACCCTCGGCAGCGAGGCCGAGAGTCCTGCCAGGACGAAGCGGTTGACCGCGGTCACGGACAGCGCCGAGGCGTAGAAGAGCCAGTCCGGGGCCGATGCCAGCATCAGACCCGCTGTCCCACACGCCAGCGCGGTGCGCAGCAGATTGCCGTAGAGGAAGACCTGGCGTCGTTGCCAGCGATCGAGAAGGACTCCCGCGAACGGTCCGATGAAGGAGTACGGCAGCAGCAGGACGGCCATCGCCGAGGCGATGGCCGTCGGTGAGGTCTGCTTCTCGGGGGAGAAGACGACGTACGTGGCGAGCGCCACCTGGTAGACGCCGTCGGCGCTCTGCGAAAGCAGGCGCACGGCCAGCAGGCGGCGGAAGTTCGTCAGGCGCAGGAGTGTGCGCAGGTCACGTACGACGGACATGGCAGCAAGACTCACATACGCGGAGGGCTCCCGGGCGACAACCCGGGAGCCCTCGTGCGACGCGTGGGTGGGCGCTTAGCGCTCGACCTCGCCCTTGATGAACTTCTCGACGTTGGCCAGGGCCTCGTCGTCGAAGTACTGCACCGGCGGAGACTTCATGAAGTACGAGGACGCGGAGAGGATGGGGCCACCGATACCCCGGTCCTTGGCGATCTTCGCGGCACGCAGGGCGTCGATGATGACACCGGCCGAGTTCGGGGAGTCCCACACCTCGAGCTTGTACTCGAGGTTCAGCGGGACGTCGCCGAAGGCGCGGCCTTCGAGGCGGACGTATGCCCACTTGCGGTCGTCCAGCCAGGCCACGTAGTCCGACGGTCCGATGTGGACGTTCTTCTCGCCCAGCTCGCGGTCGGGGATCTGCGAGGTGACGGCCTGAGTCTTCGAGATCTTCTTCGACTCGAGGCGGTCGCGCTCGAGCATGTTCTTGAAGTCCATGTTGCCGCCGACGTTGAGCTGCATCGTGCGCTCAAGGCGGACACCGCGGTCCTCGAACAGCTTGGCCATCACGCGGTGCGTGATGGTCGCGCCGACCTGGGACTTGATGTCGTCACCGACGATCGGCACACCGGCCTCGGTGAACTTGTCCGCCCACTCCTTGGTGCCGGCGATGAAGACCGGGAGGGCGTTGACGAAGGCGACCTTGGCGTCGATGGCGCACTGCGCGTAGAACTTCGCCGCGTCCTCGGAACCCACGGGCAGGTAGCAGACGAGCACGTCGACCTGCTTGTCCTTGAGGACCTGGACGACGTCCACCGGCTCCTCTGCGGACTCCTCGATGGTCATGCGGTAGTACTTGCCGAGACCGTCGAGCGTGTGACCGCGCTGAACGGTGACGCCCTTGCTCGGGACATCGCAG
Organism: Streptomyces sp. NBC_01216; assembly: GCF_035994945.1. Taxonomy (NCBI): domain Bacteria; kingdom Bacillati; phylum Actinomycetota; class Actinomycetes; order Kitasatosporales; family Streptomycetaceae; genus Streptomyces; species Streptomyces sp. NBC_01216. The sequence goes on along the minus strand of NZ_CP108677.1, from coordinate 3,515,712 downwards.
ATCTTGATGGTGTTGTTCTCGCTGGCGCCGATGGCGTCGGAGAGGTCGAGGCCGACCTTCTTGGCGTCGACGTCGAAGGCGGCGACGAACTCGACGTCACCGACGTGGTAGTCGCCGAACTGGACGTGCATGAGGCCGGGCACCTTGGCCGCCGGGTCGGCGTCCTTGTAGTACTCGACGCCCTGCACCAGTGAGGCGGCGCAGTTGCCCACGCCGACGATGGCTACGCGAACCGAACCCATTTCCGGTTGCTCCCTGTGTGATCGTGGAAGCCCTGCGGGTAGCAGGGTTTCACTTGGCGGTGTCGTCGGACGGATCCGGCCGGGTGCTGCCCCCGTGCCGGGGCAGACCGCCCGTTTCTCCAGAATTGTTGTCCTGCTGAGCGGCGCCCTCGGGGCTGCCGGGACCGGATCGCTGATCCCGCCCCGCCCGCTCGCTCTCGATGAGCTCGTTCAGCCAGCGCACTTCGCGCTCCACGGATTCCATTCCGTGGCGCTGAAGCTCAAGTGTGTAGTCGTCGAGGCGCTCGCGTGTCCGGGCGAGAGAGGCGCGCATCTTCTCCAGGCGCTCCTCCAGCCGGCTGCGGCGGCCTTCCAGTACCCGCATCCGCACCTCGCGCTCGGTCTGGCCGAAGAAGGCGAACCGAGCGGCGAAGTGTTCGTCCTCCCAGGCGTCCGGACCGGCGTGGGAGAGGAGCTCCTCGAAGTGTTCCTTACCTTCGGCCGTCAACCGATAGACGATCTTGGCGCGGCGCCCCGCGAGTGACGCGGCGAGCGCGTCCTCCGGGGCACTGCCGGGCTCCTCGATCAACCAGCCGTTCCCGACCAGCGTCTTGAGGCAGGGGTAGAGGGTCCCGTAGCTGAAGGCCCGGAAGATCCCCAGCGAGGTGTTGAGCCGTTTGCGCAGCTCGTACCCGTGCATCGGGGCTTCTCTGAGCAGGCCGAGAACGGCGAACTCGAGGATTCCGGAGCGTCTGCTCATCCGTCGCCTCCTCCGCCGTAAGGACCCTTATGCCGTGCTGATGTATCGACTCGATACATCATGACGATAGAACGACGATTCTGTTGCGACAAGTGGGGTCGTGGTGACCGGCGTCACATCATCAATTCGCAGCAGTCGACATGACTGTTTTGGGGTGAACTTTGGCCCTAGGTGGGTTTTGGCCGTGCGTAGTCTGTGCGGCATGCAGACCACCGGGAACCAGGCGACACCGCGAGGCGTCAGTGATCCAGGTGACCGGCTGCAGTACGGAACGGCCTCCCATGGGGCGTGTCCGTGCGCATTTCGGGGGGACCGGAACTCAACTGCCGCTTCCAGGCGTACGCGCCTGCCCGAGGAGTAGTCGTTCGATGAGCGAGCACCGTCGCAGAATGCCGCAGCCCCAACCGCCCAGTGGCGGTCGCGTTGCGGCTCGGCGCGCCGCCCAGCAGCCCGCGGGCCGCAGGGCGCCCCAGGCGCGGGATGTCAGTACGGGATCCCCCTCGTCCGGGTACGGGGAGGAGCGGCCCTACGGCGGACGGGCCGAGGCCCGGCGTGCCGCCCAGCGCGGCGGCGGCCGACGGCGCGGTCCCGAGGGCGCCGGCCCGGGGGGTCCCGGCGGTGGCCGCCGAGGCGGCGGAGGCGGCGGACACGAAGGTGGTCCCGGACGGGGCCGCGGGGGTCGTCCGCCGGGCCGGAAACGACTGATCGACTATCCGCGGTCCGGCAAGTACGGCTGGCGTCGCTGGCTGCCCTCCTGGAAGCTGACGACGGGCCTGGTCCTCGGCTTCTTCGGCAGCCTGATGGGCGCCGCGACCATCGCGTACGCCATGGTGGGCGTCCCCAACGAGGACCTGGCAGCCAAGGCGCAGAACAACGTCTACTACTGGTCCGACGGCACGCAGATGGCCGCGACCGGTGGCGAGGTCAACCGGCAGATCATCGGCATCGAGGCCATTCCGCTGGCGATGCAGGAAGCGGTGATCTCGGCCGAGAACAAGACGTTCCGCGATGACTCCGGCGTCGACCCGATGGGAATCGCGCGCGCCGTGTGGAACATGGCCAAGGGCGGGGACACCCAGGGCGGCTCGACCATCACCCAGCAGTACGTGAAGAACAACCGGCTCGCCGACCAGTCGCAGACCCTGACCCGCAAGGTGAAGGAACTCTTCATCTCGATAAAGGTCGGCACCGACCTGAACAAGAACGAGATCATGGCGGGCTACCTGAACACGTCCTACTACGGGCGCGGGGCCTACGGAATCCAGGCAGCGGCCCGCACCTACTACGGCAAGGACGCCAAGGAGCTCGACCCCAGCGAGTGCGCCTTCCTGGCCTCGCTGCTCAAGGGCGCCACCTACTACGACCCGGCCGGCTCCCCCGAGATCGATCGTGACGCCACCGAGGCCGCCAACACCAAGCGGGCCAAGGACCGGTGGGGCTGGATCCTCGACGAGATGGTGAAGGACGGGCACCTCGACTCGGGCGAGCGGGCCAAGTACGCCGAGTTCCCGATGCCCCAGCCGCCGAAGAAGAGCGCGGCACTGAGCGGCCAGACCGGCTACCTGGTGAGCCTGGCGAAGGCGTACTTCATCAACAACAACGAAGACGGCTACACGGAGAAGGATCTCGCGCGCGGCGGGTTCGAGATCTACACGACCTTCGACAAGAAGAAGGTCAACGCCCTGGAGAAGGCCGTCCAGAAGGTCTACAAGGAGTACATCGACCCGAAGAAGCGGCCGAAGACGGACACCCACGTCCAGTTCGGCGGCGCCTCGGTGGACCCGAGGACCGGGGCGATCGTCGCGATCTACGGCGGGACCAACGCCACCACGCACTTCACCAACAACGCCGACCAGACCGGTGCCCAGGTCGGATCGACCTTCAAGCCCTTCGTGCTGGCCGCGGCGATGCGGGACGGCGTGCGGGACCCCGACCGAGGTGAGGTCCAGGACGCCTCCACCCGCACCCGGGTCGACCCCGACAAGAGCCGCTACAACGGTCAGAACAAGCTGCGCATCAAGCGCTATGACGGCTCGATCTGGCACGACGAGAACGGCAGGGAGTGGCTCCAGGTCAACGACGACGACGCGAGCTACAAGGACATGAACCTCCGCGAAGCCATGATGCGCTCCGCCAACTCCCCCTACGTCCAGCTCGGCATGGACGTCGGCATCGACAAGGTCCGCGAGGCCGCGATCGACGCCGGGCTGCTCGAGGGCTCGCTGGTGAAGGCCAACGTGCCGTCGTTCTCCCTGGGTATCTCCGACCCGAGCGCGATCCGGATGGCCGGCTCCTACTCGACCTTCGCCAACAACGGCGAGCGCAACGACCCGTTCTCCGTGACGAAGGTTCAGGAAAAGGGCCAGGTCGTCTACGAGCACAAGACGGTGGGAAAGCGGGTCTTCTCGACCGCTGTCGCCGGAAACATCACCGATGTGCTCAAGGACGTCGTCGAGAAGGGCACCGGTACGAAGGCCCGGCTCGACGGCCGTGAGGCGGCCGGGAAGACCGGTACCACCGATGGCAACAACTCCGCCTGGTTCGTGGGCTACACGCCGCAGCTGTCCACCGCGATCGACATGTACCGCTTCGACGACGACGCCAAGAACACGAAGCGCAAGTTCGAGTCCATGTACGGCACCGGGAACCAGCCCAAGATCCACGGCTCGTCGTTCCCCTCGCGGATCTGGCACGACTACATGACCGAGGCCCACAAGGGACAGAAGGTCATGTCCTTCCCCGAGCCGGAGGACCTCGACGCGGAGGCGGTCTACGGCGGCGGCGCCCCCAGCCCGACGCCGACCCCGACCGAGACGCCGTCCGAGACCCCCTCGGAGACGCCGTCCGAGACGCCGTCCGAGACCACCCCCACCAAGACCCCGGGCAAGCCGGACAAGACCTGTGACGTCTGGGACTGGCAGTGCAACGCGGCCGGTGGCCAGGACGGTGGCGTCACCTCGGGCAACGACAACGGCGGTTCGACCGGCACGACCGACGGGTCCACCGGCACGCCGACACCGACCCCGACGGACTCCCCCAGCACCGGCAACGGTGGCGGCGGACGCCCCAACGGCGGAGCCGGCTGGCTGGGCGGCTGACCCGCCGCCGCCACCCCGAGGGCCGCCGCACCCGATCCGTACCCCGTGTACGCGTCGGGCGCGGCGGCCCTCGTCGCGTTTCCCGGGGGGTACGGCAGGATGTCCCCATGCCCAGCCTCCACAAGACGAGTCCGCGACAGGACCGGCCGCAGGACCTCCCGGTGGTGTGCCCCACCCAGCGGGACGAGGTCGCCGCGGCGGGCAGTGAGCTGATCGGCGGGCCGATGGGTCGCCACGCCCGGCTCGGCACCGGGCCCCTCACCCCGGTGAGGGTCATCGTGCTGGTCGCCATCGGGATGTTCGCGCTCGGCATGGTGCAGAAGATCCCCTGCTACGACTGGGCCTGGTTCCGGGGCACCACCTCCCAGTACACCCACGCCTGCTACTCGGACGTTCCGCACCTCTTCGTCGCCCGGGGCTTCGCCGAGGGGCTCGTGCCCTACTTCGACCGGCTCACCGGCGACATAGGGTTCCTGGAGTACCCCGTCCTGACGGGGCTCTTCATGGAAGTCGCGGCCTGGCTGACGCCCGGCGGGACCGACATGATGCACCGCGAGCAGACGTACTGGATGATCAACGCGGCGATGCTGCTGGTGTGCGCCGCCGTCATGGCCGTCTGTGTCGCGCGGACCCATCGCCGCCGGCCCTGGGACGCGCTCCTCGTCGCCCTGGCGCCCGCGTTCGCCCTCACCGCGACCATCAACTGGGACCTGCTGGCCGTCGCGCTCACCGCCGCCGCGGTGTTGATGTGGTCACGGAGCCGGGTGGTGGCCTTCGGCATCCTCATCGGGCTCGCCACCGCCGCGAAGCTCTATCCGGTCCTGCTGCTCGGCCCGCTGCTGCTGCTCTGCTGGCGGGCCGGCAAGTGGCGCGCGTTCGGCACGGCATGCCTCGGAGCGGCCGGCGCCTGGCTGGCGGTGAACCTGCCGGTCATGCTGCTCGCCCCTGAGGGGTGGAAGCAGTTCTACGCCTTCAGCACGGAACGGAGCGTGGACTTCGGCTCGGTGTGGCTGCTGATCAGCCAGCGCACGGGTACGCAGATCCCGCCCGGTACCGCGAACGTCCTCGCGATCCTGCTGATGCTGTTCGCCTGCGCGGGCCTGGGCGCGCTGACGCTCACCGCGCCCCGCCGGCCCCGCTTCGCTCAGCTCGCCTTCCTGGTCGTGGCCGCCTTCGCGCTGTCCAACAAGGTGTACTCCCCGCAGTACGTGCTGTGGCTCATCCCGCTGGCCGCGCTCGCCCGGCCGCGCTGGCGTGACTTCCTCGTCTGGCAGGCGTGTGAGGTCCTGTACTTCCTGGGCATCTGGATGTACCTGGCCTTCACCACCAGCGGCAACAAGCAGGGGCTGCCCACGGACGGCTATCACTTCGTCCTCGTCCTGCACCTCCTCGGCACGCTGTACCTGTGTGCCGTGGTCGTGCGTGACGTGCTGGCGCCCGAACGGGACGTGGTGCGGCAGGACGGCTCGGACGACCCCTCCGGGGGCGTCCTGGACGGCGCGGAGGACGTCTTCGTGCGGGGCCGGGCCGCGCATCCGGCCCGGCACGCGGCGCAGACGGCGGAGGGGCCCCTGGTGGAGTGGGGCGTGGTCCGGGAGTAGGACCGGGCGGGGCCCGTCCCGGTTGCGTCCGGCCGATACCCGGGCGCCACCGGTGCGGCGCGGGCAGGACCTCGGCGGGCCGGACCCCCGGAGGTCCGGCCCGCCCGCTCAGTGCTCGACGAGCCGGTCGAACTGGGTGGTCGTGTGGCGCAGGTGGGCCACCAGTTCGTCGCCGACCTTCGGCTCCTGTGCGTCGGCCGGCACGAACAGGATCGACACCTGCATGTGCGGCGGCTCGGCGAACCAGCGCTGCTTGCCGGCCCAGACGAACGGCGAGAGGTTCCGGTTGACGGTCGCCAGACCCGCGCGGGCCACCCCCTTCGCCCGGGGCATCACCCCGTGCATCGCCTTGGGCGCCTCCAGGCCGACCCCGTGCGAGGTGCCGCCGGCGACGACCACCAGCCAGCCGTCGGACGCGGCCTTCTGCTGCCGGTAGCCGAACCGGTCGCCCTTGACGACACGGGTGACGTCGAGCACGGAGCCGCGGTACTCGGTCGCCTCGTGGTCGCCCAGCCAGAGCCGGGTGCCGATCCGGGCGCGGAACCGGGTCTGCGGGAACTGCTGCCGCAGCCGCGCCTGCTCCTCGGCCTTCAGGTGGCTCACGAACATGGTGTGCAGGGGCAGACGGGCGGCCCGCAGGCGGTCCATCCAGCCGATGACCTCCTCGACGGCGTCGGTGCCGTCGGTGCGGTCGAGCGGCAGGTGCAGGGCGAAGCCCTCCAGCCGCACGTCCTCGATGGCCGCGTGCAGCGCGCCCAGGTCCTCCTCACGGACGCCGTGGCGCTTCATCGAGCTCATGCACTCGATCACGACACGGGCACCGACCAGGGCGTGCACGCCATCCACGGAGGACACCGAGCGGACCACCCGGTCCGGCAGCGGAACCGGTTCCTCACCTCGCCGGAACGGTGTGAGGACCAGCAGGTCACCGCCGAACCAGTCCTTGATCTTCGCGGCCTCGTAGGTGGTGCCGACGGCCAGCATGTCGGAGCCGAAACGCGCGGCCTCCTCGGCCAGCCGCTCATGGCCGAAGCCGTAGCCGTTGCCCTTGCAGACCGGGATCAGACCGGGGAACCGGTCGACCACGTTCTTCTGGTGCGCCCGCCAGCGCGCGGTGTCGACATAGAGGGAGAGCGCCATGGCCGGCCCGGAACCTTTCTGGTGGCTGCGGTGTATGCAGAGACATGTACGAGATCTGCGAGGACCGCCAGATCTGCGGCATCACGTACGAGACTACGCAAGGTCAGCGGCGTGACATGTAAATGTCCAGTGCCTTGTGCAGGAGCTTGTTCAGCGGGAAGTCCCACTCGCCCACGTACTCCACGGCCTCGCCGCCCGTACCGACCTTGAACTGGATGAGTCCGAAGAGGTGGTCGGTCTCGTCCAGGGAGTCGGAGATGCCGCGCAGGTCGTAGACGGTGGCGCCCATCGCGTACGCGTCGCGCAGCATCCGCCACTGCATCGCGTTCGAGGGCCGGACCTCGCGGCCGATGTTGTCGGAGGCACCGTAGGAGTACCAGACATGGCCGCCCACCACCAGCATGGTGGCGGCCGACAGGTTCACGCCCTCGTGGCGGGCGAAGTACAGCCGCATGCGATTGGGGTCCTCGCTGTTGAGGACGGTCCACATCCGCTGGAAGTACGACAGCGGGCGCGGCCGGAAACGGTCCCGGACCGCCGTGATCTCGTACAGCCGCTGCCACTCGGCGAGGTCCTCGTAGCCTCCCTGGACGACCTCTACACCGGCCTTGTCGGCCTTCTTGATGTTGCGCCGCCAGAGCTGGTTGAAGCCCTTGAGGACATCGTCCAGCGAACGGTTGGCGAGCGGGACCTGGAAGACGTAGCGGGGCTGGACGTCGCCGAAGCCCGCGCCGCCGTCCTCGCCCTGCTGCCAGCCCATCTTCCTCAGCCGGTCGGCGACCTCGAAGGCGCGCGGCTCGATGTGGGTGGCCTCGACGTCCTTGAGGCGCTTGACGTCCGGGTCCTGGATACCGGACTTGATCGCGGCGGAGTCCCACCGGCGGATGACCACCGGCGGGCCCATCTTCACCGAGAAGGCGCCCTGCTGCTTGAGGTGGGCCAGCATCGGCTGGAGCCAGTCGTCGAGGTTCGGCGCGTACCAGTTGATGACCGGGCCCTCGGGCAGGTAGGCCAGATAGCGCTTGATCTTCGGCAGCTGACGATAGAGGACCAGGCCCGCTCCGACGAGTTCGCCCGACCTGTCGAACCAGCCCAGGTTCTCCGAGCGCCATTCGGTCTTCACATCTGCCCACGCCGGGACCTGGCAGTGGCTCGCCGAGGGCTGGCTCTGGATGAATGCCAGATGCTGCTCACGACTGATGGTCCTCAGGGTCAGGCTCATGGGGGCGCTCCTCGGCAGGTGTGTCCCCATCGGTACAGGGGCTCCGGCTCTCGCGCCGAAGCCTACTGTGACCGGGGAGCGTCCCGATTGGGCACGCGGTCCCCGGCCGGCGGCCGACCCGGAGACCTCAGAGGAGACCTCCGTAGAACATCCCGAGGTAGAAACCCACCGCGGAGGCGCCCAACCCGACGATCAGGACGAAGCGCTCCCTGGTGGTCACGGAGATGAACTGTCCGCCCGCCCCCGTCCCGATGCCGATCAGCCCGGCCCACGAGGCCAGCACGTGCAGGTCGTGGAACTGTGCCGTGACGAAGGAGAGGACTCCGAGGAAGAGCGTCACCGCCATCAGGGTGTCCTGGAGCGGGTGGGGCCTGCCGTCGGTGGCGAGGAGGGAATGTCCGGGACTGGGTCGCATTGCCTGTGCCATGGGGCACCTCCTGGCGGGGCTGCCGGACGGCGGCACCTCCTGGCGCCGCCGACATCCGTTGTGTACAGACTGCGTCCCCCGCCCACCGGATTTCAACCGGAGGCGGGTGTGCGGGTACTCTGTACGATCTGCACCGGTGTCTGCCCAGGTCCGTCCTGGACCTCCGCTCGCGCTCCTCTCACCGGGGGGACTGTCAGTGGTGGCCGATACCGTTGCTTACGCATCACGACCCTCCTGCCACGGAACGACCGTGGCCGCTGAGTCCAAAGGAGGTGGGTTCCACATGCGTCACTACGAAATGATGGTCATCCTCGACCCCGATCTCGAGGAGCGCGCTGTCTCCCCGCTGATCGAGAACTTCCTCTCCGTCGTCCGCGAGGGCAACGGAAAGGTCGAGAAGGTCGACACCTGGGGCCGTCGTCGTCTCGCCTACGAGATCAAGAAGAAGCCCGAGGGCATCTACTCGGTCATCGACCTGCAGGCCGAGCCTGCGGTCGTCAAGGAGCTCGACCGACAGATGAACCTGAACGAGTCGGTCCTCCGGACCAAGGTCCTCCGTCCCGAGACCCACTGAGCGTTCCCCGCTCAGAAGTCATCGGGTTCGAGTAGCAGCAAGCAGCCAGCAGCAATCCCGCCGAGAGGTTCACCATGGCAGGCGAGACCGTCATCACGGTCGTCGGCAATCTTGTCGAAGACCCCGAGCTGCGCTTCACCCCGTCCGGTGCGGCGGTCGCGAAGTTCCGCGTCGCGTCCACTCCCCGCACCTTCGACCGTCAGACCAACGAGTGGAAGGACGGCGAGAGCCTCTTCCTCACCTGCTCGGTCTGGCGTCAGGCGGCGGAGAACGTCGCCGAGTCGCTTCAGCGAGGCATGCGCGTCGTCGTGCAGGGTCGGCTGAAGCAGCGGTCCTATGAGGACCGCGAGGGAGTCAAGCGCACGGTCTACGAGCTGGACGTCGAGGAAGTCGGCCCCAGTCTCAAGAACGCCACGGCCAAGGTCACCAAGACCACCGGTCGCGGTGGCCAGGGTGGTTACGGCGGCGGTGGCGGTCAGCAGGGCGGCAGCTGGGGTGGAAACTCCGGCGGTGGCCAGCAGGGTGGTGGCGGTGCTCCCGCCGACGACCCGTGGGCGACCAGCGCGCCGGCCGGCGGCCAGCAGCAGGGCGGCGGAGGCAACTGGGGTGGCAACTCCAGCGGCGGCGGCTACTCGGACGAGCCCCCCTTCTAGGGCATCGCCCGCGAAGGAAGCTCGTACCCCCACTTCTTGATCACACAGGAGAAACACCATGGCGAAGCCGCCTGTGCGCAAGCCTAAGAAGAAGGTCTGCGCTTTCTGCAAGGACAAGACCGCGTACGTGGACTACAAGGACACGAACATGCTGCGGAAGTTCATTTCCGACCGCGGCAAGATCCGTGCCCGTCGCGTGACCGGCAACTGCACGCAGCACCAGCGTGACGTCGCCACGGCCGTCAAGAACAGCCGTGAGATGGCGCTGCTGCCCTACACGTCCACCGCGCGATAAGGGAAGGGTGACCGAAAAATGAAGATCATCCTCACCCACGAGGTCTCTGGCCTCGGCGCCGCCGGCGATGTCGTCGACGTCAAGGACGGCTACGCTCGCAACTACCTGGTCCCGCGCGGTTTCGCGATCCGCTGGACCAAGGGTGGCGAGAAGGACGTGGCGCAGATCCGCCGCGCCCGCAAGATCCACGAGATCGCGACCATCGAGCAGGCCAACGAGATCAAGGCCCGGCTCGAGGGCGTGAAGGTGCGCCTGGCCGTTCGCTCCGGCGACGCCGGCCGCCTCTTCGGCTCCGTGACCCCGGCCGACATCGCCTCGGCGATCAAGACCGCGGGTGGCCCCGACGTCGACAAGCGTCGCGTCGAGCTCGGCTCGCCGATCAAGACCCTGGGTTCGCACCAGGTGTCCGTGCGCCTGCACCCCGAGGTTGCCGCGAAGCTCGGCGTCGAGGTCGTCGCCGCGTAACGCAGCTCTCGGCAGTTCAGCAGTAGGAAAGGGCCGCGCCTCCGGGTGCGGTCCTTTCGCTGTCTCTCGTCCTGTCTGTCACACCGGTGGCGTTTCACGTGAAACGTTCAGCGGGTGGCGCCCGTGACGATCCAGCGGCCGGAGCGCGAGCGGACCCAGAGGGTCACCATCCGCACCGTCATCATCAGGGTCATCGCCCACCACAGCGCCGTCAGACCTCCGCCCAGGGACGGGACCAGGAAGGCGACCGGCGCGAAGACGGCGAGGGTCAGAAGCATGGCCTTCGCCAGATAGGGCCCGTCCCCCGCACCCATCAGGACCCCGTCGAGGACGAAGACGACACCGGCGAGGGGCTGGGAGACCGCGACGACGATCAGGGCGGGAAGCAGGGTGTCCTGAACCATGGTGTCGTCGGTGAACAGCGGCACGAACAGTGGCCGGGCGACGACGATCAGCACGCCGAGTACCAGCCCGAAGGCCACGCCCCACTGGACCATGCGGCGGCAGACCTGCCGCGCCCCCTCGGTGTCATCGGCTCCGAGATAGCGGCCGATGATGGCTTGCCCGGCGATGGCGATCGCGTCGAGGGCGAACGCCATCAGACTCCACAGGGAGAGGATGATTTGATGGGCGGCGACTTCGGCATCCCCGAGTCGTGCGGCGACGGCCGTGGCGATCAGCAGGACCGCGCGCAGCGAGAGAGTGCGGATCAGGAGCGGGGCGCCGGCCTGGGCGCTGGCGCGTATTCCGGCCAGGTCCGGCCGTAGCGAGGCGCCGTGGCGTCGGGCGCCACGGACGACCACCACGAGGTAGACGGCGGCCATGCCGTACTGGGCGATCACGGTGCCCCAGGCGGAGCCGGCGATACCCAGACCGATTCCGTAGACCAGTCCGACGTTGAGAGCCGCGTTGGCGGCGAACCCGGCGATGGCCACATAGAGCGGAGTGCGGGTGTTCTGGAGGCCGCGCAGGACACCGGTGGCGGCCAGGACGACGAGCATCGCGGGAATGCCGAGGCTGGAGATACGGAGATAGGTGACCGCGTACGGGCCGGCGGTGCCGGAGGCGCCGAAGGCGTCGACGAGCGAAGGGGCGAGGGGGAAGGTGACGGCGACGACGGCGACACCCAGAAGGAGTGCGAGCCAGATCCCGTCCATGCCCTGGCGGATGGCCGCCGGTAGGTCGTCGGCACCGACACGTCGGGCGACGGCCGCTGTGGTGGCGTAGGCGAGGAAGACGAAGACACTCACGGCGGTCGACAGCAGGGCCGCCGCGATGGCGAGACCGGCGAGCTGGGGGGTGCCGAGATGGCCGACGACAGCGCTGTCGAGCATCAGGAAGAGCGGCTCGGCGACGAGCGCGCCGAAGGCCGGCACGGCAAGCGAGATGATCTCCCGGTCGTGCCGTCGGCGAGCAGCCCTGAGGGGCGCGGGTGCCTGGGTCATGAGCGTCAATCTAATCTTCCACAGGTAAGAGATGCAACTGGGTTGGAGTCCTTACAGAATGCGACGGTGGGTCTCCGGGTGTGGGCCGTTTGTTCTGATCTTGGCCCGTGGGGGAAAGTTTTTCTCCCCCACAACCCGTGGATGGAAAAGTCGCAGGTCAAGGCGGTGGCTTGGGGGTCGTTATGAGTTTGTCCACATGGCTGTCCCCCGGTCCGTGCACAGGTTCTGCGGAGTTCTCCACAGCATCTGATCCTTCACCCACAGGCCCTGTGGATAACCAGATTGGCTGACGGTGCCCGCGGGCCTACCGTGGTCCGGCGCCCGACGCGCCAGAAGCGGAGTCAAAGCCTCTTGTTTGTCCGAGCCGTGGCGTAGGAAAGAGTGGCACGGCAACGTCCGCGGAGCGGACGGGAGGAGGTGGCTCATGAGCATTCCCGAGCCTTTGGACGACCCCTGGGCGGACAGCGGACCGAGCGACCGTCTGCCCGTCTCCCGACCGCGCGGTGAGGCCCGCGGGCGTGGCCGAGGACGTGAGGACCAGCACGACCGTGGCGGCGACAGTGGCCCCTGGGACGGCGGTCTCTCCGCCTTCGAGCGGGTGCCTCCCCAGGACCTGGACGCCGAGCAGTCCGTTCTCGGCGGCATGCTCCTGTCCAAGGACGCCATCGCCGATGTCGTGGAGATCATCAAGGGGCACGACTTCTACAAGCCGGCCCACGAGACGGTCTACACGGCGATCCTCGACCTGTACGCCAAGGGCGAGCCGGCCGACCCGATCACGGTCGGCGCCGAGCTCACCAAGCGCGGGGAGATCACCCGGGTCGGCGGCGCCTCGTACCTGCACACCCTCGTGCAGTCGGTACCGACCGCGGCCAACGCCTCCTACTACGCGGAGATCGTGCACGAGCGGGCCGTGCTGCGGCGCCTCGTGGAGGCGGGCACCAAGATCACGCAGATGGGATACGCCGCCGACGGCGACGTCGACGAGATCGTGAACTCCGCTCAGGCGGAGATCTACGCGGTCACCGAGCAGCGCACCACCGAGGACTACCTCCCGCTCGGCGACATCATGGAGGGTGCGCTCGACGAGATCGAGGCGATCGGGTCCCGCAGCGGCGAGATGACCGGTGTGCCCACCGGCTTCACCGACCTCGACCAGCTCACCAACGGTCTGCACCCGGGTCAGATGATCATCATCGCCGCCCGTCCCGCCATGGGTAAGTCCACGCTCGCGCTGGACTTCGCACGGGCCTGTTCCATCAAGCACAACCTGCCCAGTGTCATCTTCTCCCTTGAAATGGGGCGTAACGAGATCGCGATGCGCCTCCTCTCGGCGGAGGCCCGGGTCGCGCTGCACCACATGCGCTCGGGCACGATGACCGACGAGGACTGGACCCGGCTGGCCCGCCGGATGCCGGACGTCTCGCAGGCCCCGCTCTATATCGACGACTCCCCGAACCTGTCGATGATGGAGATCCGCGCGAAATGCCGTCGGCTCAAGCAGCGCAACGGTCTCAAGCTCGTGGTCATCGACTACCTTCAGCTGATGCAGTCGGGCGGTTCCAAGAGGCAGGAGAGCCGTCAGCAGGAAGTGTCGGACATGTCACGAAACCTCAAGCTGCTGGCCAAGGAGCTGGAGCTTCCCGTGATCGCGCTCTCGCAGCTGAACCGTGGTCCCGAGCAGCGCACCGACAAGAAGCCCATGGTCTCCGACCTGCGTGAATCAGGTTCCATCGAGCAGGACGCGGACATGGTGATCCTGCTGCACCGCGAGGACGCATACGAGAAGGAGTCCCCGCGCGCGGGCGAGGCGGACATCATCGTCGGCAAGCACCGTAACGGTCCGACGGCGACGATCACGGTGGCCTTCCAGGGCCATTACTCGCGTTTCGTGGACATGGCCCAGACCTGACCGGTGCGTGTGGGATCCCGAATCCCATGTCGGAATCCGCGCCACGATGTCGGAGCCGTGTCGGATCCGACACGTTAACGGGATTCATGCCCTCCAAGTCACATGTTCCACCCTTTGTGTACCGGACAGCCCCGGTCGTCATGAATGCGTACGGCCGGGGCATGCCAGCAGCGTTCGGCGGCTGATCAGGCAGTCCAGGAGAGCGCAGGGGTGGAAAGCTGGTGGGCAGAGCAGAACTGGCTGCGTCGGTATAGCTGAGTGTGCGGCGGACTGACGAGTCTGTATCGGAAGATCTGGAGTGGTCGTCTGCGCCACTCGATTTGCTGCGGACCGCACGTCCATGGCGGACGTTTCGCTGGCACAAGGGGCAGAAGCACTACTCCGGAACGTACTGGTCAGCGACAGTTCGCGACCATGTGATCTATGAGTCGGGTCATGTCCCTTGTCGTGGTGTAGCCGATCATTCGGCGGTCGTGTTGGTGGTGTTGGGTAGCGCGGGGGCGTTTTTGGGGAGCTTGGCGGGGTAGAGCTGGTCCATGCTTCCCTGGGGTAGGTAACGGCGGGGGAAGGCGATCCACTTGTCGTGCAGTTCGAAGAGCACGGCGGTGACCAGTCGCAGGAGCGCGTCGTCGTTGGGGAAGACCTGGACGACGTCGGTGCGGCGCTTGACCTCGCGGTTGATCCGTTCCAGCGGGTTCGTGGACTGGATCTTCTTCCAATGTCGCTCGGGGAAGGCGGCGAAGGCGGTCAGGTCGTCCTTGGCCTCCAGGAGCATCTTCTTGACCTTTGGGAACTGTTTGCCGAGCATGTCGGCGACGGTGTCGAGCTGGGCCCGGACCGCGTCGGCGGTGGGCTGGGCGAAGATCGTGCGGATCGTCGCGGCGGCCATCTCGCCCGCTTCCTTGTTGATCACGCTGAACACGTTGCGCAGGAAGTGAACCCTGCAGCGCTGGTAGGCGGCTCCGAGCATGACCTTGCGGATGGCCTTGACCAGTCCCAGGTGGTGGTCGCCGATGACGAGGCGGACCCCGCTCAGTCCGCGTTCGCGCAGGTGACGCAGGAACTCGGTCCAGAACACCTCGGTCTCGCTGTCGCCGACCATCACTCCCAGCACTTCCCGGCCGCCCTCCTCGGTGATGCCGGTGGCGATGACCACGGCCCGGGAGACGATCTGGTGCTCGACCCTCGCCTTGCAGTAGGTCGCATCCAGATAGACGTAGGGGAACCGGACATGGTCCAGGGGCCGGCTGCGGAACGCGGTCAGCTGACCGTCCAGGTCCTGGCAGATCCGCGAAACCTCGCTCTTGGAGACCCCGGTGTCCGCGCCGAGGGCCTTGACCAGGTCGTCGACCGACCGGGTCGACACGCCGTGGACGTAAGCCTCCATAATCACCGCGTATAACGCCTGGTCGATGCGACGGCGCCGTTCCAGAAGCGCGGGGAAGAAGCTCCCCGACCGCAGTTTGGGGATCGCGAGGTCCAGGTCGCCGGCCTGGGTGGTCAGCGTCTTGTCGCGGTGGCCGTTGCGGAGCGCGGTGCGCGTCTCGGTGTGCTCGTTCCATTCCGCGCCGATCCTCGCGGTGGCCTCGGCCTCGATCAGCTCCTGGAGCATCCGCTCGGCCACACCCCGAACGAGTTCTAGCCCGTCCCCCGAACGTAGTGACTCCAGCAACCGGAGTAGGTCATGCTGTGACAGGGCCACCCTGCACCTCCCGCGTTGAACTGCCCGTTCACTACGGAGAGTTGCACGGTGGCCCGCCCTCTGGCAGGGAGCGGAAGCCACGTCAGCACGCGCCCCCGGCGCACTCCCTCACCGTGATCGGCTACACCACGACAAGGGACGCCATCCTCCGTCGGGGCGCTTGGCCATGACGACGAGACCCGGCCCGCTGTACTCCTCAGGAGGGAGCCGGAGTTCGGCGACCGGGTGCAGGCCGGCCTGCTCGATCAGGTCCACGAGTTGTTCCGGCCGCGTTGTGTGTCGTCCAACGAACGGGTACGCCCCCGTAGGCCTCGGTGCGCACCGCGTCTTCGTCGCCGACGTGTGTTGCGGTGATGAAGTGTCCGCCCGGCTTCAGGGCGCGCGCGAACAGGGCGAGGACCTGGGGAAGGACGTCACGGGGGAGGTTGAACAGTGACCACCACCCGAGCACGCCGCCAAGGGACGCTTCACCAAGGTCGAGGTCGGTGGCAGAGGCAACACTGAAGCGGCATTGCGGATGAAGACGGCGCGCGTTCTCGATCATGCGGGGAGAGAGATCCACCCCGGACACGTCGAGTCCGCGTTCGGCGAGGTATGCGGTCACCGTTCCGGGTCCGCAGCCGACGTCGAGGACAGGCCCAAGCTCCCTCACGGTGTCAGCGAAGGCGTCGATCGACGCCTTGAGCCATGGATGACGACGGATGTCACCGACCCCCGTCGTCACCACCATGTGGGCGTAGTTGTCGGCCACACGGTCATAGGACTCACGGACCACGTCGAGATCGGCTGGGCGGTCAATATGGTGGGCGCGCATCAGCCAACGATAGGACTCTGCAATGGCGTTGGGACTGATATCGGCCTTTGCCCTGGCAGCACATGAAGTCTCAACGAGGCCGTCCTCGCCGGGTGGGATACTTACCTCGTGGACGCATCGAGGGCTTCTTGGGTCAACACGACACACGATTGGTCCGGCTTCGTCGATGCAGATCACCTGTCACATATCCGTCATAAGCCCGATGAGTTCGCTCCGGGAGGGCCTTGGCACCTCGCCCTTGAGGTGCTTGCCTATGCCGCCGACGAAGCGGCAAGCAGGGGTGAGGGGCGATGCGTCGTTGTTCTCCATCCCGACGGTTCTCTGTCTGTGCGGGACGACGGACGGGGCACTGACACCCGCGTGGACGAGCACGGCCAGAGCGTGAAGAAGCCAGTCATGGCTACGAAGGATCTCCGGTTCTTCGACTTCCCGCAGGCCGAGGTACTGCCTGACGGCCATCCGCGGCGCGGCATGTCCGTGGTCGCGGCACTCAGCGCGTGGCTCGTCCATACCAACCGCCGCCTCAATGGGGCCTGGACCCAGCGCTACGAACACGGCGTTCCCGTCAGTGACCTTGAACCCATCGAGGTCGATGGCACGACCGGGACGCTGGTCCATTTCAAGCCGGACGAGTCGCTGGGTTCGGTGCCCCTGCTGGGGGATGGTGATCTTTCGCGTCTGGCCACAGCCTGGCCTCATCTAGAGGTTCAGGTCAATGACCAGCGGCTGCGGCGTCACGGGCCGAGGTCCGCCGACTAGAGCCGCCATCGGTGAGCGGCCGTTGGCTCTTCCGTTCGCTGAGGAAAATGACATGAAAGCGGGACTGTGTCACTGACACGACCGCGGAATCCAGCCTGGAGGTGCAGGTCACCGCAGCTCCAGAGGACACGGCTCGCCGGAACCTACAGCGGCGGCTGTAGGTCCGAGGAACAGCCATCAGTGAGCGGGTCCTTGGCTTTCCGCTCGCTGAGGTGCATGACACGAAAGCGGGACCGGGTCACTGACACGACCGCGGAATCCACCCTGAAAGCGTGGGTTGCTTCAGTTCCAGAGGACACGGATCGCTGGAACCGACAGCGGCGGCGGGTTGACTCCGTCAAGAGGCGCGGCCGCACTCCGGAAGGCCCCACCGGCGGTGTCGTCGTGTCGTCCCGGTGACGGCCGGACCCGGCGGCAGTCCGCCCCGAGTGAAATGTGCTCGACGACGGCGCGGCGTCCGCGTTGGATCGACGCATGACGCCTTTTCCCGAATCCTTGTTTCCCAGCACCGAGCGGGCGCTGCTGCACCGTGTCGCCGTCGCCCAGTCCGAAGGGCGGTCGCCTTCACTCGTCGGCGCGGTGGCCCGTGAGGGGAAGCTGGTCTGGAGCGGAGCGCGCACGTGTGTCGAGGGGCATGCGCCGGACGCGGACACGCAGTACCGGATCGGATCCCTCACGAAGGTGTTCACAGCCGTCCTGGTGATGCGACTGCGTGACGAGGGGCTTCTGGAGCTGGGCGATCCACTGGAGAGACACCTCGCGGGCAGGGGACTGCCCCCGGTTGTCGGGGAGGTGACGATCGCTCAACTCCTGTCGCACGGTGCCGGACTCGGAGCGGAGACGCCCGCCCCGTGGTGGGAGCGCACACCCGGGTCGACTCGGCCGGAACTGGCCGATGTCCTCGGTGAAGAGCCTTTCCGGTTCCCGGCGGGGCATCGGCACCACTACTCCAACCCCGGCTACACCTTGCTCGGTTCACTCGTCGAAGCGGTCCGCGGCATGTCCTGGGAGGACGCGCTGCGGACGGAGATCCTGGACCCCTTGGAGATGCGGCGTACGACGGTGCGCCCGGTCGCTCCGCACGCCTCCGGCTGGGCCGTGCACCCCTGGGCCGATGTGATGCTCCCCGAACCGTCTCAGGACCTGGGCGTGATGGCCTCGGCCGGTCAGCTCTGGTCGACGGCTGGGGACCTCTGCGCATTCGCCGGATTCCTGGCGCAGGGCGACGACCGGGTCCTGAGCGCGGCCTCAGTCGCGGAGATGAGGGCGCCTGCCGCACCCGCCGGCCCCGGAGAGGGCGAAGACGGCTATGGGCTCGGCCTCCAGCTGGTCCACCGGGGCGGACGGACACTGATCGGGCATACCGGCTCCCTGCCCGGCTTCGTCGCCTGCCTCTGGGTGTGCGTGGTGGAGGGCGTGGCGGGTGTGGCGCTCGCGAACGCCACCTCAGGGCCCCTGACGGGGGCGGTGGCCGCTGATCTGGTGCAGATCGTTGCCGACGCGGAACCTCGGATGCCGGAACCGTGGCGCCCCCTGCCGGAGAGCGGGGTCGATCAGGAGCTCCTGGCGCTGACGGGCCCCTGGTACTGGGGAACGTACGCGTACGGTCTGCGACTGGAGGCGGGGCGGAGCGTGAGTCTCGAGCCGCTGCGTGGCCCTGGGCGGAGTGCACGCTTCCGGGCCCTTCCCGAGGGCGTCTGGATCGGACTTGACGGCTACTTCGCCGGGGAGACGCTGAGAGTGGTCCGGCGGCCGGACGGTTCGGTGAGCCACCTTGATCTCGCCTCCTTCGTCTTCACCCGTGAGCCGTACGAACCAGGCGGCGCGGTGCCCGGAGGGGTGGACGAGGCAGGCTGGCGCGGCCTCTGAGCGCCATGTTTCACGTGAAACGGGCTTCCGGGGATGCCTGCACCCCCGGAACCCGGACCCTCGTAGCGCGGGGAGGCATCAGATACTGAGCTTGAAGCCCAGGTGGGAAGCTTCGAAGCCGAGTCGCTCATAGAAGCGGTGGGCGTCTGTGCGGGTGGCGTCGGAGGTCAACTGCACCAGTCGGCAGTCCTGGCGTCGCGATTCCTCGATGGCCCACTCGATGAGCCGGGTACCCAAGCCGCTCCCACGCTCAGCCGCATGGATGCGGACGCCTTCGATGAGTGACCGTGTCGAACCGCGACGGGAGAGTCCCGGGATGATCGTCAGCTGGAGCGTTCCGACCACCGTGGCCCCGCGAACAGCCACCATCGCGTGCTGGTTCGGGTCCTGAACAAGTCTTTCGAAGGCCGCGAGGTACGGTCCGAGGTCGTCCGGGGACTCTCGCTGGGCACCCATGGGGTCATCGGCGAGGAGCGCGACGACGGCCGCGAGATCCCCCGTCACCGCGGGCCGTATGTGGAGATCGTTCATGGCGCTCAGGCTAAAGGCTGTTCTATTCCGCGACGGGTCGGCGCGCGACGTCGGATGCGGTGCGTCGCACGACGGAGGGTCGTCCGGGCGGGGAGCGGGGCGCATTCGGTCGATCCGGCAACGTTGTGAGGTGCCGTAGCCGGCATTGTGCACCCACTGGGGACCGGCCTCATCCTGCCGCCACCGTCAAGGGAGCGAAGCGGCGGGCCCCGTCTCCGGGAAGGCCGGGTCGGGCGCGTGTCATCACCGCGTTGAACGTGACGGGGGCGAGGCCGTTGGCCTTCAGCCAGGTGAGCAAGGAGGAGTGACGCACATCGACGTCCGTGCGCAGCGGGCGGTCGGTGGCGGCGGCCAGTGAGGCGACGAGAGCCTGTGCGGTGGCTGTGTCACGGGCGATCAGCGGGCCGATGACATGGGTGTCCATATTGGGCCACGCTGCCGCGAAGCCGATGAGCTCGCCGTCCTCCTCCGCGACCCGGAGGTGATCCGAGAAGGCGGGGAGCCGGGTGATCAGTGGCGTGCGGTCGAGGCCGAAGACCTCGGTGTCCAGGCGCAGGATCTCCGGGAGGTCTTCGGCGCTGGCCCGTCGGGTCGGGACGTCCGGAGCCGGTTCCGTGAGGGTGAAGTGCCCCCGGACCATCTCCGCGCGGCCCGTCTCGGTGAAACCCAGCTCCTTGTAGAGAGGCAGACCGTTGGGGGTCGCGTGGAGCGTGAGAGGAGTGGCCCCGACCTCCGCCAGCACGTGACGCATCAGCCGGCGTCCCAGGCCCCGGCGCGCACAGCGCTCGGCGACGAGCACCATACCGATCGCTGCCAGCTCCGGGCCGTACGAGGTGACGACGCACGCGGCGATCAGGCCCTTGCCGTCCGGCTCGTCGATGCCGTAGCCCGTGCCGGCGCTGAGCAGGAGGTTCCACTTGTGCTCCTCCCGAGGCCAGCCCCGGTTCTCGGAGAGGTCTGCGCACGCAACGAGGTCGTCGGTGTCGAGGAGCCGGATGGGAAGCTGATCGAGTGCGGTGAGCGGCATGAAGAGCAGGTTCCCCGACGTCAGGGCCGGGTGTCCACCGGATTCCGGAGAACGGCACGGTCGGTGGCGACAAGAAAGGCGCGTCGAGTCGAGCGTCTGGGGTGTTTCACATGAAACACCACTCAACGTGCCGCTCGTCCCCTTTCTCGTGTCTGGCGCGGACAGCCCGTAAGGGCTGAAGCGTCATCCCTGGCGGGCGCACGACGCCAGGGATCGCGCCGGCCTTCGGCACCCTTCGCTCGGGCTGTTCATCGCTCGGACGTTCTCCACGCCGCGGTCAAAGTGACCATCACCCGTAGGCTCCGCGTCGAGTACGGGGTGCCCTTCGAGGGCTGCGTGACCTAGAGCCTGTCGGGTGGCCTCTGGCCGGGCGGTCACGCCCTGGCGGTGAATGCCGATCACCACCTCGGGGGCTCGCCCGCTACGCCTACACAGGGACCGATCTGCGCGAGGCGTACGACCTGCTACGCGAAAGGTCGATGCGGGGATCTGATCGACGTGTGCTCCGAACCAAAGGAGTGACAGTAGCCGCAGCCAGGGTGTGAATGCCCGAGAATTCCACTTTCTGTCCGAAGCGAGCCAGGGAACTGTCATGCTGCGTCGACAACAGCCCGTTCCGCGAGGCGAGGCACACGATGGATGCTCCGACCACCACGTCAGCCGCTGAGGATCAGGACGTGGATGACGACAGGGACGCCGACGCACTTTCCCGAATACCCTCGGGACCTTCTCCCGACGCGATAGAGATCCGCCGCACCCTGGCCGAGATCGCCCCGGTCGCCGACCGGGTGGCTTCCTACTTCTACGCCCTGCTCTTCGTACGGCACCCCGAACTGCGTTCCATGTTTCCCGCCGCGATGGACACCCAGCGAGATCGCCTGCTCAAGGCGCTGCTCACAGCGGCCCAGCACGTGGACAACCCGCCGGTCCTCACCGAGTACCTCCAGCATCTGGGGCGCGGGCACCGCAAGTACGGCACGCTGCCGGCGCACTACCCGGCCGTCGGCGAGGCCCTGATCGGGGCACTGACCCGGTACGCCACTGTCACCTGGGACGGTGCCGCCCAGGCCGCCTGGGTGCGTACGTACACCACGATCTCTCAGATCATGATCGACGCGGCGGCCGACGACGAGAAACAGGCGCCCCCCTGGTGGCACGCCGAGGTCGTCTCGCACGACTTGCGGACCCGTGACATCGCGGTGATCACGCTGCGCCCCGACCAGCCCTACGCGTTCGTCGCCGGCCAGTACACGACGCTCGAGACGCCTTGGTGGCCCCGCGTCTGGCGGCACTACTCCTTCGCCACCGCGCCCCGCCCCGACGGCCTGCTCTGCCTGCACGTCAAGGCCGTTCCGGCCGGATGGGTCTCCAACGCCCTGGTCCATCACGCGCGCCCCGGCGACGTGCTGCGGCTCGGACCGCCCGCCGGTTCCATGACGGTCGACCATTCCACCGACAACGGCCTGCTGTGCCTGGGCGGCGGAACGGGGATCGCGCCCATCAAGGCGCTGGTCGAGGATGTCGCCGAGCACGGGGACCGGCGACCCGTCGAGGTCTTCTACGGGGCCCGCAGTGACCATGACCTCTACGACATCGACACGATGCTGCGGCTCCAGAGGACGTTCCCGTGGCTCTCGGTGCGACCGGTGACCGAGGAGACGGCACGACTGCCGGAAGCCGTCTGCCAGTACGGCCCGTGGAACGAGTACGACGCCTACCTGTCGGGGCCTCCCGGCATGATCCGGAACGGGGTCGACGCCCTCAGGGGAATAGGAATCCCCGCCGAGCGGATCCGTCACGACTCCCTGGACGACCTGGTGGCCCTGACAGGTCCGTAACCATCCGTCCTGCTCAGCCCAAGTCGGGGGCGTGCATCGCGCGGACGCCTTCGATGTTCCCGTCCAGATAGTGGCGCAGCGAGAGCGGCACAAGATGGACCGCCGCGATTCCGACCCGGCTGAACGGCACCCGCACGATCTCGTACTCCCCGCACGGCTCCTCGATCTCGGGACCGTGGCGCAGGGAGGTGTCCATCGAGGCGAGCCGGCAGACGAAGAAGTGCTGGACCTTCACGCCCGAGACGCCGCCGCCGACGATGTGCTCGATGGTGTCCACGAAGCAGGGAACCACATCGGTGATCTCCGCGCCCAGTTCCTCGTGCACCTCACGGTGCAGGGCCTCGACGACCGTGGTGTCCGAGGGCTCCACTCCACCGCCGGGCGTCAGCCAGTAGGGATCAACCCCCGGCTTGGTGCGCTTGATGAGGATGAGGTCGTTTCCGTCGAGCAGAATGGCGCGTGCGGTGCGCTTGACCACAGGGCGTTCGGTCATGGGGTGAAAATGGCCCGCAACGGGTGTCCTGAAACTCACCAGTCCCCAGCGGCTCTCAGGAGCCACTCGTGTGCCCGTGCCAGAGGTGGCAGTGCCAGGGTCCCCGTACGGACGACGAGGAAGTAGGTGCGCAGCGGCGGTACCGGCGGATCGAGCAGCGCCACGAGACGGCCCTGCTCCAGGGCCTCCTCGCACAGGTACCGGGGGAGTACGGCGAGCCCCGCCCCTGTGGCCGCCGACTCCAGAACCGCCCGGAGGTCGGGAGCGATGACGGTGGCGGCCGAGGCCGGTTTGCTGTCGAACACTTCTGCCCAGTACCGGGAGACGAACGGCAACGACTCGTGCACCTCCACCACCGGGAGCTGCTCCAGCACCACCGCGCCCTTGCGCAGCAGGAGTCCGGGCGCGAGCCGGGCCGCCCAGCGTGGTGCCGCGACCAGGAGGTGCTCCTCGTCGCAGAGCGGAGTCGCGGTGAGCAGACCACCGCGCGGCCGGTCCGTCGCGATGGCCAGATCATGATGTCCGGCTGCCAGCCCGTCGAGGAGGGCCTCGGCGTTGCCGAGCAAGGAGACGCGTACCGACAGTCCCTGGGCGACGAGCGGCGTGAGCGCCGGCAGCGCGCGGGCCGAGGTGAACTCGGGGGGGCCCGCCAGATGCAGGGTCCGCTGCCCGCTTCCCTCGCCCAGTCCGGTCTCCACGATCTCGACGAGCGCGTCCAGGTGAGGGGCGGCCCGGTGGGCGAGTTCGTCGCCGATGGTGGTGGCGGTGACCCCTCGGGCCTGCCTGAGGAACAGCGGGCGCCCGAGTTGTCGCTCCAGGGTGCGGATCTGGCTGGTCACGGCGGGTTGCGACAGCCCGAGCAGGGCCGCCGCGCGGGTGAAGGAGCCGGCCCGGTGCACCGTGACGAATGTGCGCAGCAGGGCCAGATCCATGTCCGCCCCCTCCCGGCCGGGTGGCCGTTCGACTGAGGCGGGGTCGGTTGACGGCACCTCGGGACCGTCCAACTATAAATAAGTCGATAGGTCGCTGTCGCTACCGTGATTGGACACTGACGCAGAGTCAACTAACGTTGTTCCAGCGGTTCTCCGCGCGTGGAACCGGAGCGTTCCGAGCCATGAGGGGGGAGGCTCGGAGCGCTCCGTTCCCTGCTGTGCAGTCGTGTGCGGACCTGTCCCTCGCGCCCTCGGGTCAGCTTCTGCGGGCCCCGTCGAGAGAGCGGACCACATCCGCGATCAGATCCTCTGGGTCCTCCGCGCCGACCGAGAAGCGGATGAAGCCCTCTGGTACGGAATCCCCGCCCCACCGCCCCCGTCGTTCGGCCGTGGAACGCACCCCGCCGAAGCTGGTGGCGTCGTCCACGAGCCGCAGCCCGTCCAGGAACCGCTCTGCCGTGGCCTGGTCGGGGAGCACGAAGGACACCACCGGGCCGAAGCGCCGCATCTGCGTTGCCGCGACGGTGTGCGAAGGGTCACCGGGCAGCCCCGGGTAGCGCAGCCCGGTCACGTCCTGACGCCCGGCGAGGACCTCGGCAAGCGCCAGCGCGGTGCTGCACTGCCGGTCGACGCGGAGCTGGAGCGTGGCCAGCGAACGATGCGCGAGCCAGGCTTCCATCGGGCCGGGAATGGCGCCGACGATCTTGCGCCAGCGCCGCACCTCAGCCGCTCGTCGTGGATCACGGCAGCTCACGTGGCCGAGCAGGATGTCGCCGTGTCCGGTCATGCCCTTGGTGTCACTGGCGACGGAGAAGTCCGCTCCGAGCTCGAGCGGTCGCTGGCCGAGCGGTGTGGCCAGTGTGTTGTCGACGGCGACCAGGGCCCCGGCGTCGTGGGCCGCGCGGACCAGCCGACGGATGTCGCAGACGTCGAGCCCTGGGTTGGAGGGAGTCTCGATCCACAGCAGCCGCGTGCCGTCGAGTGCGGACAGCTGGGCGTCACCGCCGGTGGACGCGGTGCGGACTTCGATCCCGTACGCCCGCAGCTGCTCGTGGACCAGTGGCAGAGCCTGGTAGCCGTCGGAGGGCACGACGACCGCGTCGCCGGACTCGAGCTGGGAGAAGAGGACGGCGGAGATCGCGGCCATGCCCGAGGCGAAGACCAGGGTCTCGACGTCCGGCTCCCCCGGCGCCTCCAGTTCGCCGATGGCACGTTCCAGATGGGTCCAGGTCGGGTTCTCGTCCCGCCCGTAGGTGTAGGGGCCGGTGGGAGCGCCCGGGAGGTGGAAATGGGCGGCGAAGACGGGCCCGGGAAGGGTCGGTTCGTACTTCACCGGCTCGGGGAGTCCCGCCCGTACCGCCCGCGTGCCGTCCCCGAGCGAAGGCTCGGCGCTCCGTACGTCCCTGCTCATGCCGCCGGTCCCTCCAGGTTCTCGCGTACCGCGGTGAGCAGTCGCTCGCTCGCCGCCTCCACCATCTTCAGGCACTCCTCGAAGTCCTCCACGCCGCCGTAGTAGGGGTCGGGGACATCGAGGGCTCCGGCCTCCGGGTCGTACGACCGGAGCAACCGCACCTTGGCCGCGTCCCGAGGGGTCGGCGCGAGCTTCCGCAGGTCCCGCAGGTGCCCTTCGTCCAGGGCGACGACGAGATCGAATGCCGCGAACGAGGCGGCGCGGAACCGCCGGGCGGTGTGCGCGGACGGATACCCGTGCTCCTCCAGCACCGCGCGGGTACGCGGGTCGGCGCCGTGGCCCTCGTGCCAGCCTCCGGTACCCGCACTGCCGACCTCCACCCACTCGGCCAGGCCCGCCTTCTCCACGCGGGCGCGGAAGACTGCCTCGGCCATGGGCGAGCGGCAGATATTGCCGGTGCAGACGAAACAGACGCGGTAGGTCAACGCCGTTCAGTCCCCGTCGGGGAGGACGACGTTGAGGGCCCAGGAGACGACGGAGATGATCAGTCCGCCGAGGACGGCGGTCCAGAAGCCCTCCACATGGAAGCTGAGGTCGAACTGTTCGGCCAGCCAGGAGGTCAGCAGCAGCATCAGGGCGTTGACCACCAGAGTGATCAGGCCCAGGGTCAGGATGAACAGCGGAAGCGTCAGCAGCTTCACGACCGGCTTGACGACGATGTTGACGAGGCCGAAGACCAGGGCGACGAGGATGAGCGTCCACGCCTTCCTGCCCGTGCTGTCGCCGGTCAGAGTGATGTCCTGGAGGAGCCAGATGGCTACCGCCAGTGCGCCCGCGTTGGCGAGCGTCTTGACTACGAAATTCTTCATGTGTCTGATCGTGGCAGACATGATCGAGCCAGGGCAGGGGCGGACGGATATGAAGGCATTCCGGTTGGACGAACTGGAGGCGGAGCGAGCCGCCAACGAGGGCGCGTACCTCCAGTTCCTGCGTGAGCGGAACATGTCGGTCGGTCTGTACGCGCTGGACGCCGGGGCGCTCGACCCGCAGCAGCCGCACGGCCAGGACGAGGTGTACTTCGTCGTCAGCGGCCGGGCCGCGATCACGGTCGGGGAGGAGACCACGCAGGTGGCGCGTGGCAGCGTGGTGTACGTGCCGGCGGGTGCGGCCCACCGGTTCCACCACATCACCGAGGACCTGCGGGTCATGGTGGTCTTCTCGCCGCCGGAGGGCTGAGGGAGTCCCGCGGAGTCGCCCCGCACTCTCGGGGGCCCTCTCCCGGCCCCTGCGCGGTCCGGGTGCGGGAGCCGGATTCCCTAGGGGGCGGATCAGGGGTGTTCAAGGGCTGCGGAGGCCCCGCCGGACTCGTGTCGCACCTAGCATCGAAGGTGTTCGGTGCAGAGCGCGCGGGACGGACTCTTCGGAGATGAGGTAGGGACAATGGCCGTCAAGGAGCTGCTCGCGGGGATGCCCTGGTGGGTGAAGTGGATCGCGATACCCCTGATCGCCCTGCTCGTCTTCGGTGGGCTGATCACCAGCATCGCCGTATTCGTGATCGGCCTGCTCTTCAAGGTGCTGGTCTTCGTCGCCCTGGTCGGCGGACTGATCTACGTCGTACGGAAGTTCACCTCGTCCTCGACATCACGCGAGGATTGGTAGGACGAGCTTCCCATCGGTGCGGACCTGCTGACGGGTATTAGCCCGGCCGAGGGAACGCACTGGTCGAAACCGGTAGAGGCCCCGGGGCTGCCATTAGAGTGGAATTCCCCTGCCGCCCCGGGGAAATCAGGTGAAGACCTCCACGCTGAGCAGTAATTCTCCACCGGGTCCAGGCGGGCCCGTCGTGGGCTCCACCGGCTTTTTCCAGGCCGCGGCGGGCGCGCGGGGGTGGCCCCCGCCGACGAGTGCAGGGCACTTGTCGACTCGCCTGGGGGTGACCTTTGGCTATGCCTTCGCAGTCCGCTGCTCCTACCTTGATCGGCTCGGTGCAGCGCGCTCTGAGACTCCTGGAGGCCGTGGGCTCCCATGAGGACGGCGCTCCCGCCAAACAGCTCGCACGAGAGGCGGGGCTTCCCCTCCCGACCGCGTACCACCTGCTCCGCACCCTGACACACGAGGGATACCTGCGTCGTGAGAAAGGAGTGTTCGTCTTCGGTGACGCGGCCGGTCGTCTGGCCGGTGGGGGAGTTCTGCAGAATCGTCGCACCAAGATCGAAGACTCACTCGCGCGCTGGCGAGACGAGATCGGGGTCCCCGTCTACTTCGCGGTCTACCGCGAGGGTGAGATCGAACTCGTCACCGTCGCCGACACTCCGGCCGCGCCCGCGGTCACCGAATGGGCGGATTTCCGCGAGACCGGTCACGCCCACGCGATCGGCCAGTGCCTGCTGAGCCAACTGGATCTGAGAAGCCGTCAAGACCACCTTGACCGCCATCCGGTGGAAGCCATCACGCCGTATACGGTGCGTAACCGACGGGTTCTTTTGGATCGTTTGGGCGGTATGGGGAGAATGGAACCCCTGGTGGAACGTCAGGAATATGCGCTCGGCACAGTTTGTGCCGCGATTCCCATCACCGCGGGGTCCACGGCGGCCGCGATGGCCATTTCCCTTCCTCTGCACCAGGAAGAACGGTTGCTGCCCGCAGTCGATCGACTACGCAGCGAGATCGGAAGGCTCTTCAGTTCGTTTGCCTTCTCTATCAGTATCTGAAAAATCACTCCTTGTGATCTGCTAGTGCTTCCAGCACGATGGCGTCAAGAGGGCCGTGAGGGATCATTCCCGGCCGTTTTGATCACAGCTTTCAGCAGCCGTGTTTACACAACTGCTCCATCTACTGCGGGGTACATGATGCGAGAGTCGGTCCAGGCCGAGGTCCTGATGAGCTTCCTCGTCTCCGAGGAGCTCTCCTTCCGGATCCCGGTGGAACTGCGTTACGAGACGCGGGATCCCTACGCGGTGCGGATGACCTTCCACCTTCCCGGTGACGCCCCGGTGACCTGGGCGTTCGGCCGGGAACTGCTGCTCGACGGGATCAACGGGCCCAGCGGGGACGGTGACGTGCGCATCGCCCCGACCGACCCCGAGGGGCTCTCGGACGTCACCATCCGACTTCAGGTCGGCGGTGATCAGGCGCTGTTCCGGGTCAGCGCTCCGCCGCTGGTCGCCTTCCTCGATCGAACAGACAAAATTGTCCCGCTCGGTCAGGAACGGACCCTGGGCGACTTCGAGCACAACCTGGAAGCGGCTCTCGGCCGGATTCTCGCCGAGGAGAACGCCGGCTGAGCCAGGCCCTGCCCCGTCCGCCTCACCTCGCCCGCCCCGGGCCCCACCCGCCCCGGCCCCCTCGTGTCCCGCCCGTGTCCCGCCGGGTGGAGCAGTGCCGGACCGGGTGGGGAAGAGGACCGGGGCGCCCCGGAACGCCGCGCGACGGGTGCCCGCCCGTGCCGGGTCGCCCGGCACCCACCGGAGTGTGGGGGCCTCGGTCGGGTCACTTCGCCCGGCGGCGGCGTCCCCCCCTGCCCGCCGGCCGTCGTTCGGCCGGGCCCGTGCGGTCGGCAGACACCACCAGCGCGGCGAGCGCGGTCGTGACCGGAACCGAGGCGACCAGGCCGATCGACCCCACCAGCGTGCGGACGATCTCCACCGCGACGAGCTCGCTGTTGGCGACCGTCCCCACACTGCTCTGCGCGATGGAGAAGAGCAGCAGCAGCGGCAGTGCCGCCCCGGCGTACGCGAGCACCAGAGTGTTCACCACCGACGCGATATGGTCCCGGCCGATCCTGATACCAGCCTGGTACAGCGCGCGCGGCCCCATCCGAGGGTCGGCCTGGTGCAGTTCCCACACCGCTGACGTCTGGGTCACCGTCACGTCGTCGAGCACCCCCAGAGAGCCGATGATGATGCCCGCGAGCAGCAGCCCCGACATGTCGATGGCCGGGTAGAGGCCGTGGATCAGACCGGTGTTGTCATCGGTGTTGCCGGTCAGCGAGGCCCAGTCGACGAACAACGATCCCAGCAGTCCGATCAGCAGCAGGGAGATCAGCGTCCCGAGCACCGCGACCGAGGTCCGGGCCGAGAGCCCGTGGCACAGATAGAGGGCGATCAGCATGATCGCGCTGGAGCCGACGACCGCCACCACCAGCGGATTCGATCCTTCCAGAATCGCGGGAAGGATGAAGAAGGTCAGGACGAGGAAGCTCGCGGCGAGGGCGATCAGCGCCATCACCCCGCGCATCCGGCCGACCAGGACGACCGCGACCGCGAAGATCGCGGCAAGCACGATCAGGGGCAGCTTGCGGTTCACGTCGGTCACCGAGTACTGCAGGTCGCGCGGGGCGTCGGGCGCGTACGCCACGACCACCCCCTGCCCCTCGTCCAACTGGCGTGCCGCGTCCGGCTGCACGATCTCCACGAACCGGCGGCCCTCGTCCGCTCCCGTGGTGACCTCGATGGTCGCCTTCTCGCACGCTTCCTGCCGGGCGCCGACCGCGTCGCGTCTCTGGGGCGTCGAGGTGTCCCCGGTCGGCGGGACCTGGGCGGCGTTGACGTCCTTGCAGTCGATCCGCTCGACGGACACGACCCTGCCCTGCTCCGTCTGCCGGTCGAAGCCGACGCCGGTGCGCTCGTGCGCCGGAGCACCGCCGGGCCACAGGACGACGAGGCCGACGACGACGGCACTGGCGAAGGGGATCAGAACCGCGGCGATCACCTTGCGCAGGTGGCGAGAGACCGGCGCGGCCGGCCCGTGGGCGTGACCGTGATGACCGCCCTGGCCACGGTCGTGCCCGCCCTGGACACCGCCGTGCCCGTCGCCGTGGCCGTGGGGTTCGGGGGTCTGTTGCGAGGTGGTCACCGACAGATCATCGCAAGAACGGCGGGGGCCCACTGTTCAGCACGCCAGGGATGGCGCTAGCGTGGTGGCACCTTTGCACACGCGGGAGCTCGGAGCACCGGGCTGAGAGGGCGCTGATCACCGTACGCGCGTACTGACGTACGTACGGGAGGAGGCTGCGCCGACCGCCGAACCTGTTACCGGGTAATGCCGGCGTAGGGAGTAGGTCTCATGACCATTCAGGATGCACGCACGCCTGCCGTCGACCAGGGCGACCAGGCCGGCCGTAAGCCGGGCTGGCACAAGGGGTACATCGCGGGTTCGCGCCCCGATCTCCGGGTGCCGGTCCGTCAGGTGCACCTCACCAACGGCAGGGACGTGACGCTCTACGACACGTCCGGCCCGTACACCGACCCCACCATCGACACCGACGTACGGCGCGGACTGCCGCCGCTGCGCGAGAACTGGATCATCGGCCGCGGCGACACCGAGGAGTACGCGGGCCGTCCGGTCCGTCCCGAGGACGACGGCATCAAGCACACCTCGCCGCGGGGCGGGCTGAAGAACCTCGACGCCGTCTTCCCCGGCCGTCCGCGCCAGCCCCGCAGGGGCCGCGACGGACAGGCCGTGACGCAGCTCGCCTACGCCCGTCGCGGTGAGATCACGCCCGAGATGGAGTACGTGGCGATCCGGGAGAACGTCTCTCCCGAGGTCGTACGGGAGGAGATCGCCGCAGGCCGCGCGGTGCTCCCCGCCAACGTCAACCACCCGGAGATCGAGCCGATGATCATCGGCAAGCGGTTCCTGGTGAAGGTCAACGCCAACATCGGCAACTCCGCCGTCACCTCCTCCATCGAGGAGGAGGTGGAGAAGATGACCTGGGCCACCAAATGGGGCGCGGACACGGTCATGGACCTGTCCACCGGCCGCAACATCCACACCACCCGCGAGTGGGTGCTGCGCAACTCCCCCGTGCCGATCGGCACCGTGCCGCTCTACCAGGCCCTGGAGAAGGTCGACGGCCGGGCCGAGGAGCTGAGCTGGGAGATCTACAAGGACACGGTCATCGAGCAGGCCGAGCAGGGCGTCGACTACATGACGGTGCACGCGGGTGTGCTGCTGCCCTATGTCCCGCTCACCGCGCGACGTAAGACCGGCATCGTCTCCCGCGGCGGCTCGATCATGGCCGCGTGGTGCCTCGCGCACCACGAGGAGAACTTCCTCTACACGAACTTCGAGGAGCTCTGCGAGATCCTGGCGGCATACGACGTCACGTACTCGCTGGGCGACGGCCTGCGTCCCGGTTCGATCGCGGATGCCAACGACGAGGCCCAGTTCGCGGAGCTGCGCACACTGGGCGAGCTGAACACGATCGCCAAGCGTCACCACGTGCAGACGATGATCGAGGGCCCCGGACATGTCCCGATGCACAAGATCAAGGAGAACATCGACCTCCAGCAGGAGATCTGTGAGGAGGCGCCGTTCTACACGCTCGGCCCGCTGACGACGGACGTGGCCCCGGCCTACGACCACATCACCTCGGGCATCGGCGCGGCGATGATCGCCTGGTGGGGCACCGCGATGCTCTGCTACGTCACGCCCAAGGAGCACCTGGGCCTGCCCAACAGGGACGACGTGAAGACCGGGGTCATCACCTACAAGATCGCGGCCCACGCGGCCGACCTGGCGAAGGGGCACCCGGGGGCGCAGGAATGGGACGACGCCCTGTCGGACGCACGTTTCGAGTTCCGCTGGGAGGACCAGTTCAACCTGGCGCTCGACCCGGACACGGCCCGCGAGTACCACGACGAGACGCTGCCCGCGGAGCCCGCGAAGACCGCCCACTTCTGCTCGATGTGCGGCCCCAAGTTCTGCTCGATGAAGATCTCGCAGGACATTCGGCGCGAGCACGGCGGTGACCTCGGGTCGGAGGAGATCGAGGCCGGGATGGCCGAGAAGTCGAAGGAGTTCGCGGCGAGCGGTAACCGCGTCTACCTGCCACTGGCCGACTGAGATCCGGTCGACCGAGACCGGGGTGGCGGCGAAGAGGGGGCGAGGCTTTGCCATTCCGGAGCCTCGTCCTCGCCGCCGGGCCACTCGCGAGCGGTCTGTCCGCTGTGCGCACTCGGCAGGCCGGTGCCGTGACGCGCAGATCGGGGCCGGCAGGGCGGAGAAGCCGGAGGAGTCCGCTCTGCCCCCGCCACCGGGTCCATCTGCCGCCCGCCGGCTGACCGTACGGGGGCAGGGCGGGTGGTCCGGGCCGCCGTCGTACGGCTATTCCACCCGGTGGTCGGGAGGGCCGAAGTCGGGGCTGGAGAAGTCCGGACTGCTGAAGGTGGGACGGCTGCCGGAGGAGCCTTCGCCGGGGCTGGTGAAATCCGGTCCGCTGTAGCCGACCTTCGGAATCCGGGGAGTGCGCTGCGACGCGGCGAAGCCGGGACGCGGAGTCGCGGGATCCGCCAGCGCGTCGCGCAGAAAGGGCAGGATGCCGCGTTCGAGCAGGGCTCCGCGCCACGCCTCCCTCGCTCGGGACAGTTCGTCGTCCGGCTCCGTGCCGGCCGGCCCCCCGGCCGCCACGTCGGTGGCGCTGTTGCGCAACGCCGTGACGAGCAGCCCGCCCGCCGCGCAGAGCAGGCCGGCCGCGGCCACGGCGCCGAAGACCGAGCTCGCCGTCAGCAGGGTGTCGGCGAAACCGAGTGCCGGGTCGAGCACCTTCAGTACCGCGCCGACCACCAGGAAGATCACCGCTGCCGCGCCCGCGAGCACCGGCGCGAGGACCGTGACGACGGCGATGACGCCCGCGCCCGGGTCGCCGTCCGCCGCGAGGACGGCTCCCATCACGCGGGTGCCGCTCGGTGAGCGGTCCTCTTCGCGGATCTTCACGAAGTGGTCGTACTCGTCCGCCGCCGCGGTGGTGATCAGCGTCGTCGCGCTCAGTGCCATCGCGCGCAGTTGTGCGGCCGTGAGCCGTTTCCCGATCTCGGCCAGATCCGGACGGTCGTGCGCGTTGCGCAGTGCGTCGTCGAGGATGCGCTCGTACTCGGCGCGGTCCTCGGTCAGCAGGTGCGGAGCCACGTTCATGTGCATCCCCCGATGATCCGTCAGGCCGGATTGACCGTGGGAAACGGGCAGTCGGGCGGAAACGGAGGAGAGCCTGCTACTGATGTTCCGATGGTATTGCGGTTAAGCCACAGGGTGACAGGGGGTTTCCTGAAATCGCCTTCCCCGGATGCGCAGGGTTATGCCTCAATCAGGCAAGGGCAGTTGGACGACCAGCAGCTTTCCGGCCATGGTCACTCCGCCGTCCATGGCGATGGCCAGACCGTCCGCGTAGACGTGCGGGCCGTCCACGACCGGGTCCGAGGCGCCCTCGCCGTCCTCGGTGCCGACCTGTCCGAGGAGGTACGGGATGGGGCTGTGACCGTGCACGACCCGCTGTCCGCCGTAGGTGGCGAGCAGTTCCCGTACGGCCTCCGGGCCGTCGTCGTCGCGGAACGCGAAGCGCTTGGTGAACTTACGGAACAGGTCCCAGACCTCGTCCGCGTCGTTCCGGTTGAGGATCTCGTGGATGGTGTCGTTGACGTCCTCGGTGGTGGTGCCGTAGTCCAGGTACGCGGTGGTGTCGGAGTGCATCAGCAGGTGCCCGTCCTCCTCCACCACGGCGTCGAGCCGGGACATCCACTGGAGGTGGACGTCCTGGAGCCGGTCCATGTCGTACTTCTGTCCGCCGTTGAGAAGCCAGGCTGCCTGGAAGGTGGCCGTGCCGGCACCGGAGTTGACGGGTGTGTCCGCGAAGCGCTTGGCGCCGATCAGCAGGAGTTCGTGATTGCCCATCAGCGCCTTGCAGTAGCCGCCGGCGGCGGCGGCCTCGGCGGACAGGCGCATGACGAGGTCGATCACACCGATCCCGTCGGGACCGCGGTCGGTGAAGTCGCCGAGGAACCACAGACGGGCGTTGCCCGCGGCCCAGCCGCCGTCCGCGTCGACGAGTCCCTGCTCGCCCAGGGCGGCGAGGAGTTCGTCGAGGTAGCCGTGCACGTCGCCGACCACGTAGAGCGGGCCGGGGCCGTCGCCGGGAGTGGAGGACAGTGCGACGGACGTCCCGGGCTCGGCCGGGTCGATGTCGCCGAGGTTGATCACCGGCAGGTCGCGCTCGGTGGGGGTGTATCCCTCGGGCTCCTCGCCCTCGGGAAAGGCGTTGCCGGGGTGGCCGGTGGCGACGGCGACGATGGAGGAGCCGGAACCGACGACGTGGCCGAGCCGGAGGGTGGGTGCCGAGGGCGAGTGAACGGGCTGGTCGGCCCCCGCAACAGAGCCGGCGGCGGGATCCGGGATGCCCGCGGATCCGCCCTCGGGCGGCTCGACGGCATGGCCCTGCACGGGCACCCGGGCGTACGGCGGTACGCGAAAGTCACGCATTGTCGCCGTGCGTACCACGGGTTCCTGCCCGGCCCCCTGAGTCATCGACCCCTCCACCACCGTCGCGATGCCCTGCACATCGCGGACCGACCTGGTCGGGGTGGTTCGCGATGTCGTGCGCCCATCATAGGAATGAGGGTCCCGCTGTGTGACGCACCAGGGGTGATGAATCCGGGTCCGCTCCGGGTTCACCGGCCGTTTCGCCCGAATTAGGAAGGTCCAGGCCAGGGAAGGCACCGGGTCGGCACCTGGTTCGACGTGTGGTGGGGTGGGCAGGTGTGTCACGCCCGGACCGCGTGGGTCCGCGCATGGCGGTGCCGTGGTTCCTCGCCGCGCTCCAGGGGCGACGAGAGTGCCCCCTCGGTCGTCCTCGGGACGCGTGGGCGGCGGTTCCGCTCCGTGACCCGCCGTGCGTCCCGAGGGGGCGGCCGGGAGGACCACCGGCCGCCGGGCGAGGCGCCCGGCGTGGCCTCCCGGTGTTTTCCGGCCGCTCAGTCCTTCGAGGGTGAGCGGGGCGGGCTGACGGTCGTGCGGGGTGAGCGCCGCTGCGAGGACGTCCGCACGATGAGTTCGGTCGGTATCACCCGCTCGATCGGCCCGTCGGCGTCGATCCCCTCGATGGCGTCGATGAGGAGCTGGACGACGGCCGTGCCGATCCGACGGGGCTTGAGCGAGAGGGTCGTGATCGGCGGTTCGGTGGTGGCGTAGACGGTCGATTCGCTGCAGCAGACCAGCAGTAGATCGTCCGGTACCCGCAGTCCGTAGCGGCGGGCGGCGGCGAGCAGGTCCGTCCCGTTGGGGTCGAAGAGCCCGTAGACGGCGTCCGGCCGGTCCGGGCGGGCGAGCAGCCGGTCGGCCGCGACGGCGCCCGCGCACGGATCATGCGCCGGATATGCCTCGTAGACGGGGTCCTGCCCGACCCGCTCGCACCAACGGAGGTACGCGGTGGTGGACAGGCGGGTGTACGTGTCCGTGGTGGTGCCGGTGAGGAGGCCGATCCGGCGGGCTCCGGCCGCGGCGAGATGGTCGAGGAGGTCGAGGACGGCGGCTTCGTGGTCGTTGTCCACCCAGGCGGTCACCGGAAGGGTGCCGGCGGGACGCCCGTCGGAGACGACGGGCAGACCCTGGCGCACCAGCTCGGTGACGACCGGATCATGATCGGACGGATCGATGACGACCGTGCCGTCGAGGGCGACGTTCGACCAGACGTCGTGTCGGGAGGTGGCGGGGAGGATGACCAGGGCATAGCCGCGCGCGAGCGCGGCCGAGGTGGCTGCTCTGGCCATCTCCGCGAAGTACGCGAATTCGGTGAAGGTGAAAGGTTCATCCCCGTAGGTCGTCACGGTCAGGCCGATGAGGCCCGACTTGCCGGTACGGAGCGTGCGGGCCGCAGCGGATGGGCGGTAGCCCAGCCGGTCTGCGACCTCGCGGACGTGGCGGCGGGTGGCGTCCGGGAGCCGGCCCTTGCCGTTGAGCGCGTCGGAGACGGTCGTGATGGAGACCCCGGCGGCGGCGGCCACGTCCCGGATGCCCGCTCGTCCCTGCCGACTGCCCCGGGTCTGTGCCCGGCTCACCTGGTGCTTCCCTGCTGCTGTCATGGCGAGCCGATAGTAGGGCGAGGGCGGGTGGTTGGGCCGGTCGCATATGCACTCGTTGACAGGCACGTTTCTGCATGATCATTAATCATCAACGGCCTTGGAAGTAAAGGGTGTTAGCGCCCTTGGCGTGGAGGCTGTGGTTGTCGACGCGCATGAGCCTGCCAAGGGGGGTAGGTCTCGAAGAGGTCTCAACTCACCTCTACGAGGGATGCGCGCCACGGCGCCCGCCACCGGCGCGCGCCACCCGTGTCCGCGCTCCCCCTGTTTGTCCACAGTGTGTCCCGTCCGTTGTCCACAGGCCATTCGCAGCGGAGGCGAATCCTCTTAAGGTGAGGAGTATTGGTGGTACGGACGGTCGAGGAGGACCACAGTGAGTGCAGTGAGCGAGACCGGCGGGACGAGCGCGGGCGGCCCGAGGCTGCGTGCCGTACTGGACGGCATCCCCACCTACAAGCCGGGCAAGCCGGCCGCCGCGGGTGGCCCGGTCGCCTTCAAGCTGTCCTCCAATGAGAACCCGTATCCGCCGCTGCCGGGCGTGATGGAGAGCGCGCTGGCCGCTGCCGGACAGTTCAACCGGTATCCCGACATGGCCTGTACCGGTCTGATGGACGAGCTCGCCGACCGCTTCGGCGTGCCCGTCGCGCACCTGGCGACCGGCACCGGGTCCGTCGGTGTCGCGCAGTCGCTGATCCAGTCGACCGCGGGTCCGGGCGACGAGGTCATGTACGCCTGGCGGTCCTTCGAGGCGTACCCGATCATCACCCAGATCAGCGGTGCGAGCTCGGTGCGGGTGCCGCTGACGGACGGCGACGTCCACGACCTCGACGCGATGGCGGAGGCGATCACCGAACGGACCCGGCTGATTTTCGTCTGCAACCCGAACAACCCCACGGGCACGGCGGTGCGCCGGGCCGAACTGGAGCGCTTCCTTGACCGGGTGCCCTCCGACGTTCTCGTGGTGATCGACGAGGCGTACCGCGAGTTCGTCCGCGACTCCGAGATCCCGGACGGCATCGAGCTCTACCGCGACCGTCCGAACGTCGCCGTGCTGCGTACCTTCTCCAAGGCGTACGGCCTGGCGGGACTGCGAGTGGGCTTCGCGATCGCTCACGAGCCGGTGGCGGCGGCGCTGCGCAAGACAGCGGTGCCGTTCGGTGTGAGCCAGCTCGCGCAGGACGCGGCGGTGGCGTCGCTGCGGGCCGAGGACGAACTGCTCGGGCGGGTCGGTGCGCTGGTGGCCGAGCGCGAGCGGGTGCACGCGGGTCTCGTCGCGCAGGGCTGGACGGTGCCGGACACCCAGGCGAACTTCGTCTGGCTGCGCCTCGGTGAGCGGACCATGGACTTCGCCGCGGAGTGCGAGCGGCACGGCGTGGTCGTGCGTCCTTTCGCGGGCGAGGGCGTGCGGGTCACCATCGGCGAGTGCGAGGCGAACGACCTGTTCCTGAAGACGGCGGAGGGCTTCCGCCGGGAGGTATGAGCGGGCCGGGAGCGTCGGCGCCGTGTCATGCGGCGCCGAGCTCCGTCGTGGCGCGGGCTTCGGGGCGGGCCGTGTGCGCGGGGGCCACGCCGCGCACGGGACCAGGGCCGGGCCGGCGAGGTGTGCCCTCGCGACGCCCGACGGCACTGCCGGTGTGGAGACGGTTCGAGGGCGACCTCCACGCGCACTGGATCGCCGTCCCTGACAGTGGCCGGCACGCGGGCGTCGCCGTCCAGTGAACCCAGCAGGTTGCACGGTCTCGCGAGCCCGGCATTCGTCGCCCCGCGAGTCCGGGGTCGGGCCGTAGGGGAGCGCCAGGGCGTCTCCGTCGGTCCAGAAGACGACGGTGCCCGGTTCCACCACCTGTCGCGCGTCGGCTTCGGCGGTGGCGGAGACCGGGGTGTCGCAGTAGACCTCCTCACCCCAGGTCCGGGCGATGGAGGAGAACGGGAGAACCCCCGCGAGAGCCGTGCTCGTGGGGTGTCGCCGAGGGCCGCCGTGGCGTGTCCGGCGGGCCAGGAGATGTGTAGCCGAAGGGTCATGGCTCGAATTCAACAATACGTTGAAGTCTCGGGGGATGGGGTGACCTTCGGTAGGGGGACCCCCTGGGCAGTACGGATTTCACATGAGACATAATGCTTGTGAATGTGAACGCGTTCACAAGCGTGTCCCGGTTTATCCGAGATGGGTGGGATCAACGGGGCAAACTGCCCCCCATGACCACGGCGTGTAAGGAGAAGTTGACGTGGACCTAGCTCTGGCGCCAGAGACTCTGGCGCGCTGGCAGTTCGGCATCACCACCGTCTACCACTTCCTCTTCGTTCCCCTGACGATCTCGCTCGCCGCGCTCACGGCCGGACTGCAGACGGCCTGGGTGCGCACGGAGAAGGAGAAGTACCTCAAGGCGACGAAGTTCTGGGGCAAGCTCTTCCTGATCAACATCGCCATGGGCGTCGTCACCGGCATCGTCCAGGAGTTCCAGTTCGGTATGAACTGGTCCGACTACTCGCGCTTCGTCGGTGACATCTTCGGCGCGCCCCTCGCCTTCGAGGCGCTGATCGCGTTCTTCTTCGAGTCCACGTTCATCGGTCTGTGGATCTTCGGCTGGGACAAGCTGCCCAAGCGGATCCACCTCGCCTGCATGTGGATGGTGTCGATCGGCACCATCCTGTCCGCGTACTTCATCCTGGCCGCCAACTCCTGGATGCAGCACCCGGTCGGCTATCGCATCGACGAGGAGCGGGGCCGGGCCGAGCTCACCGACTTCTGGCGCGTCCTCACCCAGAACACCGCCCTCACCCAGTTCTTCCACACCATGACGGCCGCCTTCCTGGTGGGCGGCGCGTTCATGGTCGGCATCGCCGCCTTCCACCTGGCCCGCAAGCGCCATATCCCGGTGATGCGGACCTCCCTGCGGCTCGGTCTGATCACCCTGATCATCGCCGGCCTGGGCACCGCGATCAGCGGTGACCTGCTCGGGAAGGTCATGTTCAAGCAGCAGCCGATGAAGATGGCCGCCGCCGAGGCGCTCTGGGACGGCGAGGCCCCCGCACCCTTCTCGATCTTCGCCTACGGAGATGTGGAAAAAGGCCACAACAAGGTCGCCATAGAGATCCCGGGGCTGCTGTCCTTCCTCGCGAACGACGACTTCGACTCCTACGTACCCGGCATCAACGACGTCAACAAGGCCGAGCAGGAGAAGTACGGCCCCGGCGACTACCGGCCCAACATCCCCGTCGCCTACTGGGGCTTCCGCTGGATGATCGGCTTCGGCATGGCCTCGCTGGCCATCGGCATGCTCGGTCTCTGGCTCACCCGCAAGAAGTTCCTGCTCGCGCCCGGGATGCGGACCGGCGAGGACGACGTGCCGAACCTGGTCCTGTTCAAGCGGAAGGCGCTCAGCCCACGCCTGACCTCGTGGTACTGGGTCATCGCGCTCTGGACCATGGCCTTCCCGCTGATCGCCAACTCCTGGGGCTGGATCTTCACGGAGATGGGCCGTCAGCCCTGGGTCGTGTACGGCGTGCTGCGCACGAGGGACGCGGTCTCCCCCGGCGTCTCGCAGGCCGAGGTCCTCACATCCATGATCGTCTTCACGCTGCTCTACGCCGTGCTCGCGGTGATCGAGGTCCGGCTCCTGGTGAAGTACGTCAAGGCGGGACCGCCCGAACTGACCGACGACGACCTCAACCCGCCCACCAAGATCGGCGGGGATGATCGTGACCCCGACCGGCCCATGGCCTTCTCGTACTGAGACTCAGGAGATCGAGGCATGGAACTCCACAACGTCTGGTTCGTACTCATCGCCGTCCTCTGGATCGGCTACTTCTTCCTGGAGGGCTTCGACTTCGGGGTCGGCATCCTGACCAAGCTGCTCGCCCGTGACCGGTCCGAGAAGCGGGTGCTGATCAACACGATCGGTCCCGTCTGGGACGGCAACGAGGTGTGGCTGCTGACCGCGGGTGGCGCGACCTTCGCCGCGTTCCCCGAGTGGTACGCGACGTTGTTCTCCGGGTTCTATCTGCCCCTGCTGGTCATCCTCGTCTGCCTGATCGTGCGGGGCGTCGCCTTCGAGTACCGGGTGAAGAGGTCCGAGGAGAGCTGGCAGCGCAACTGGGAGCAGGCGATCTTCTGGACCTCCCTGATCCCCGCGGTGCTCTGGGGCGTGGCTTTCGGCAACATCGTGCGTGGTGTGAAGATCGACGCGCGGATGGAGTACGTCGGCACCTTCTGGGACCTGCTGAACCCCTACGCGATCCTCGGGGGCCTGGTCACCCTCACGCTCTTCACCTTCCACGGTGCGGTCTTCGCGGCGCTCAAGACGGTCGGGGACATCCGGGTCCGCGCCCGTTCGCTCGCCCTGAGGCTGGGCGCGGTCACCGCCGCCCTCGCGCTCGGCTTCCTGGTCTGGACCCAGGCGGACAAGGGCGACGGCTGGAGCCTGGTCGCCATGCTGGTGGCCGTCGTGGCGCTCGTCGGCGCGATCGGGGCGATCGCGGTGGGACGGGAGGGCTGGTCGTTCGCGCTCTCGGGCATCACGATCGCCGCCGCGGTCGCGATGCTCTTCCTGACGCTCTTCCCGGACGTCATGCCGTCTTCGCTCGACCCCGCGTGGAGTCTGACGGTGACGAACGCCTCGTCGAGTCCGTACACGCTGAAGATCATGACCTGGTGTGCGGCGATCGCGACTCCACTGGTGCTGCTGTATCAGAGCTGGACCTACTGGGTCTTCCGCAAGCGAATCGGTACCCAGCACATCGCGGACGCGGCGCACTGATGTCCGTCGCGACCGCCTCTCCCGGGAGATGTTTCACGTGAAACCGATCGACCCGCGTCTGCTGCGGTACGCCCGGGCCACCCGCTTCTTCCTCACGGCGGTGGTGGTCCTCGGTCTGGCCGGGGCGGCGCTGGTCGTGGCCCAGGCGATGCTCGTCGCCGAGGTGGTGGTGGGCGCCTTCCAGAAGGGGCTGGCCGTCTCCGGGCTGACGACGCCCCTGCTGCTGCTCGCCGGGGTGGCGGCGGGGCGGGCTGCCGTCTCCTGGCTGACCGAGCTGGCTGCCCACCGGGCCGGTGCGGCGGTCAAGTCGGAGCTTCGGGGACGGCTGCTCGAACGCTCGGCCGCCCTCGGCCCGGGGTGGCTCAGCGGGCAGCGGGCCGGCTCCCTGGTCGCGTTGGCCACAAGAGGAGTGGACGCGCTCGACGACTACTTCTCCCGCTACCTGCCACAGTTGGGGCTTGCCGTCGTGGTGCCGGTGGCGGTGCTGGCGCGGATCGTCACCGAGGACTGGGTCTCGGCTGCGGTCATCGTCCTGACCCTCCCGCTCATCCCCCTCTTCATGGTCCTCATCGGCTGGTACACCCAGGGCCGGATGGACCGTCAGTGGAGACTGCTGTCCCGGCTCTCCGGTCATTTCCTGGACGTGGTCGCGGGCCTGCCCACCCTCAAGGTCTTCGGCCGGGCGAAGGCGCAGGCCGAGTCCATCCACTCCATCACGTCCGAGTACCGGCGGGCGACGATGAGGACGCTGCGGATCGCGTTCCTGTCGTCCTTCGCCCTGGAACTTCTCTCCACGCTCTCGGTGGCGCTGGTCGCCGTCGGCGTCGGCATGCGACTGGTCCACGGAGACCTCGACCTGTACACGGGGCTCGTCATCCTGATTCTGGCGCCCGAGGCGTATCTGCCGATCCGGCAGGTGGGGGCGCAGTTCCACGCGGCGGCCGAAGGTCTGGCCGCCGCGGAGGAGATCTTCGAGGTCCTGGAGACCCCGGCGCCGGAGAGCGGCAGGACCGCGGTGCCCGCGTCACCGCGCATCGAGCTGGAGAACGTGATCGTGCGGCACCCGGGTCGCGCGGAGTCCTCGCTGGACATGGCCTCACTTCAGGTGGCCGAGGGTGAGACGGTGGCCCTGGTCGGACCGAGCGGGGCCGGCAAGTCCACCCTGCTCGACGTCGTGCTGGGCTTCGCGACTCCCGAAGCGGGTGGCACCGTCCGGGTCGGGGGTGTGGACCTCGGCGCGCTTGACACGGAGGAGTGGCGTTCGTCGATCGCCTGGGTGCCGCAACGGCCCTACCTCTTTGCGGGAACGATCACGGAGAACGTCCGGCTGGCCCGTCCGGACGCCTCCGACGAAGCGGTGGAACGGGCGCTGCGTGACGCCGGCGCGGACGGATTCGTCGGGAGGCTCGCGGCGGGAGCCGCCACTCCGCTGGGTGAGGACGGCGCGGGACTCTCGGCCGGACAGCGACAGCGCCTCGCCCTGGCGCGGGCCTTCCTCGCCGACCGGCCCGTGCTGTTGCTGGACGAACCCACCGCCGCGCTGGACGGGGAGACGGAGGCGGCCGTGGTCGAAGCGGTCCGCCGACTCGCCGTCGGCCGGACGGTCCTTCTGGTCGTCCACCGCCCGGCGCTGCTCGCCGTCGCGGACCGCGTGGTGCGCGTCGGCAAGTCCGACTCCCTGGCGGATCCGGGTGGGCTCGATTCCGTGGAGGGAGCGGTGCCGGCGCCCGGGGGCGTGTCACGGTCGACGCCCACGCCCTGGGCACCGGAGGAAGGAGTCCGGGAGTCCGTGACGCCGGGGAGGACCGCCGGACGAGGAGCCCTCGGGCGAGTCCGTGCCATGGCCGGCGGGCTGAAGGGACGGATGGCTCTCGCGCTGCTGCTCGGAAGTCTCGCTCTGGCCTCCGCCGTGGGGCTCATGGCGGTCTCCGGCCGGCTCATCTCACGGGCCTCCGAACAGCCGCCCGTTCTCTATCTGATGGTGGCCGTCACCGCCACCCGCGCGTTCGGCATCGGGCGGGCCGTGTTCCGCTACGCCGAGCGGATCGTGTCGCACGACGCCGTGCTCCGCACGCTTGCGGAGCTGAGGGTCGCGGTCTACCGGCGTCTGGAACGCGTCGCCCCCGAGGGCCTGCGCCGGACGCGGCGGGGCGACCTGCTCTCCCGGCTCGTCCAGGACGTGGACGCCCTCCAG
The DNA here is from genome assembly GCF_035994945.1 of Streptomyces sp. NBC_01216. Taxonomy (NCBI): domain Bacteria; kingdom Bacillati; phylum Actinomycetota; class Actinomycetes; order Kitasatosporales; family Streptomycetaceae; genus Streptomyces; species Streptomyces sp. NBC_01216. The sequence goes on along the minus strand of NZ_CP108677.1, from coordinate 3,472,725 downwards.
GACTACTGGCTGCGCTGGCTGCTGCCCGCGGGCGCCGCGCTCGTCGTGGGGACCGGCTCCGCCGCTTTCACCGGCTGGCTGCTGCCCGAGGCGGGAGCCGTGCTCGCCGTGGGGCTCCTGGCCGCGGGTGTGGCCGTCCCCACGCTGAGTGGCCGGCTGGCCCGGCGAGCGGAACGACAGCTCGCGCCCGCCCGGGGGGCAATGGCCACCACGGTCGTCGACCTGCTCCACGGCTGCGCCGAGCTGACCGTCTCCGGAGCGCTGAAGGAGCGGCTCAGGCGCGCCCGCATCGCCGATCATGCCCTCACGGCCATTGCCTCCCGTCAGGCCGCCGTCACCGCGCTCGGCGCCGGACTCTCCGCGCTCGCCGGTGGACTGACGGTCGCCGCCGCCGCGTTCGTGGGTGTGCAGGCCGTGCGCGAGGGACGGCTGGACGGTGTCAGCCTCGCCGTCGTCGTCCTGACCCCGCTCGCGGCCTTCGAGGCCGTCACCGGGCTTCCGTCGGCCGTCCAGTACCGCCAGCGCGTACGGCGCAGCGCCGAGCGGGTGTACGAGGTACTCGACGCGCCGCTGCCCGTGCGTGAGCCGAAGCAGCCCGCCACGCCCCCGCACGGCCCCTTCCCGCTGGAGCTCGCCGGCGTCTCCGCCCGCCACGCGGGGCAGGAACGGGACGCGCTCAGCGGCTTCGCGCTCACTCTGGAGCCGGGACGCAGGGTCGCTGTCGTCGGTGCCTCCGGGTCGGGGAAGACGACCCTGGCCCAGGTCCTGCTGCGTTTCCTCGACGCCGAGTCGGGTTCGTACCGGCTCGGCGGCGTGGAGGCGTCCGCGCTCGACGGCGATGCGGTCCGCCGCTTCGTCGGGCTCTGCGCGCAGGACGCCCACACCTTCGACAGCTCCCTGCGAGAGAACCTGCGACTGGCGCGCACCGGGGCGACCGACGAGGAAGCGCGGGCCGCACTGCGCAGGGCCAGGCTCCTCGACTGGGTGGACGGCCTTCCCCACGGTCTCGACACCCTGGTCGGAGAGCACGGCTCGCGGCTCTCGGGTGGTCAGCGCCAGCGCCTGGCGCTCGCCCGCGCGCTCCTGGCCGACTTCCCCGTCCTGGTGCTCGACGAGCCTGCGGAACACCTCGACCTGGCTACGGCCGATGCCCTCACCGACGATCTGCTGCGTGCCACCGAAGGGCGGACCACCGTGCTCATCACTCACCGGCTGCGCGGACTCGACGCCGTCGACGAGGTACTGGTCCTGGACGAGGGCCGCACCGTGCAACGTGGTACCTACGCGGAGCTGGCCGAGGCCGAGGGGCCCCTGCGGCGGATGCTGGAGCGGGAGAGGGACAGTGACCTCCTGCTCACCGCGCGGTGACAGGCGGTCCGGGCGGGAGACCGGGGCGGCTCCGGAGGCCCGCGCGGCCGACTTTTCTCTGCAAAAGGGGCCTAGGCTCCAGCCATGACCGCCGCCGTGCCGGAGCTTCCGGACCCCCTCGAAGCCGCGACCCAAGCCACCCGCAGCCTTCAGGGGCTCTCCACGGAGCTCACCGCGCGGGTGCCGCAGCTTCTGGAGGCCATGCGCTCGGTGGGCACCGGGCTCGAACTGCACTCCACGCTCGACCGGATCTGCGAGACCGCCGCCGAGCTCGCCGGTGCACGCTATGCCGCCATCGGCGTCGTCGACGAGGAGGGCGAAGGGCTCTCCGACTTCGTCACCCATGGGGTCGGCGAGGACACGGCCCGCCGGATCGGGCGGCTTCCCAACGGGCATGCGGGACTGCTCGGCGCGCTGATCCGGGAGCCGCAGACCATCAGGCTCGCCGACCTGTCGACCGACCCGCGGGCCGCCGGCTTCCCGCCCGGCCATCCTCCGATGCGGACCTTCCTCGGGGTGCCGATCCGGGTCCAGGGCGAGATCTTCGGCAATCTCTACCTCGCCGAGAAGAACGGCGGCGAGGAGTTCAACGACTATGACCTCCACATGGTCCGAGTCCTCGCCACCGAGGCGGGGATCGCGATCGGCAACGCCCGCCTGTACGAGGCCGCCCGGCAACGCGAGCGCTGGATCGACGGTTCGGTCGCCGTCACCACGGCCCTGCTGTCCGGTGGTGACGCCGACGACGCCCTCGCGGTCGTCGCCGAGCAGGCCCGCAGGCTCGCCGGAGCCGCCGCCGGGATCGTCCTGCTGCCCGCCGGCGAGGACGGCGGACTGGAGATCGTCGCCGTTTCCTCCGACAAGCCCGCCAAGTCGCTGGGAGTCGTGATCCCGGCGGAGAGCCCCGTGGTGGAGCGGCTCCTCGCGGGCGAGGCGGTGTTCGTGGACGACGCCTCCACCGACCCCCGGATGCTCAGCAGACTCGCCGACCAGTACGGGCCGAGCATGCTGCTGCCCCTGCACAGCGGCGGCAAGGTCCTCGGTGCGCTCGCCACCCCCCGCGCGCGCGGCGCCCGGCCGTTCACCGAGACCGAACGCACCCTGGCCACCCAGTTCGCCTCCCAGGCGGCGCTCGCGCTGATGATGGCCGATGCCCAACGCGACCGGGAGCGGCTCGCCGTCTACGAGGACCGGGACCGGATCGCCCGCGATCTGCACGATCTGGTCATCCAACGGCTGTTCGCCACCGGGATGATGTTGGAGAGCGCCCAGCGCAGAACGGTCGTTCCGGCCGTGCGGGACGGGGTGGGCAACGCCGTCGACGAACTGGACGTGACCATCCAGGAGATCCGTACCGCGATCTTCGCGCTCCAGCAGGGCCCGGCGGAGGCCCCGTCCGGGCTGCGCACCCGGGTCCTGAGGGAGATCAACATGGCGGCCGTGCCGCTCGGTTTCAAGCCCGCGCACCGCTTTCTCGGCGCGGTCGACGCGACGGTGGGCGAACTCACCGGCAAGAACCTCGTGGCCGCGCTCCGTGAGGCCCTGTCCAATGCCTTCCGGCATGCGGCGGCGTCCCGGATCGAGGTCGTCGTCGACGCGGGCGCGCGGCTGCCGGACGGCACCGCCGCGGTCCGCCTCTCGGTCGCGGACGACGGTGTCGGCATCCCGGAGGGGGGCCGGCGCAGCGGGCTGCGCAATCTGACCCGGCGTGCCGAGGCGCTGGGCGGGTCCAGCTGGTGCGGTCCGGGAATCGGTGAGCGGGGCGGCGGCACGACGGTCGTGTGGCAGGCGCCTTTGTAGGGCCCCGCCGGGCCGGGTGCCGGCCTTCGTCCACGGGCCCCGGCCCCCCGGATGCCTACCGGCCGGTCCGCTGTTCTCTGCGGACGTCTTCGAGGAGCCGCTCGACGACGACGGCCACACCGTCCTCGTCGTTGCGGGCCGTGTGGCCGGAGGCGGCGGCGAGGACGGCCGGGTGCGCGTTGCCCATGGCGTACGAGCGACCGGCCCAGCGGAGCATCTCGATGTCGTTCGGCATGTCGCCGAAGGCGACGACCTCGTCCGCGGAGATGCCACGCTCGGCGCAGCAGAGGGCCAGAGTGGACGCCTTCGAGACGCCGAGGCCACTGATCTCGAGCAGGGCGGTCGGGCTGGACCGGGTGAACGAGGCATGGTCGCCCGCCGCGTCATGGGCCGCCGACAGGAAGGCGTCGGGGTCGAGCTCAGGGTGCTGGGCGAGCAGTTTGAGAACGGGTGCGGCGGCGCCCGGTGCCTCCTCGAAGAGCAGCTTCTCCGCGGTGGCGACGGTCGCGCCCGGGTCGAGGAAGAACGGGGGATAGTCAGGCTCGTAGTGGATACCGCTGGTCAGCTCCACCGCGAAGGAGGTCCCGGGGGCGACGGAGCGCAGGGTCCGTACGACCTCGAGTGCGCCCTTCCGGTCCAGCGGACGTACCGAGAGAAACGTTCCGCCAGCGTGCAGGTCGACGACGGCGGCCCCGTTGGCGCAGATCGCGAGCCCATGCCCGTGCACGTGATCGGCCACCACGTCCATCCAGCGGGCCGGCCGGCCGGTGACGAAGAAGACCTCGATACCGGCCTCCTCGGCGGCGGCGAGTGCCGCGACCGTGCGCTCCGAGACGGACTTGTCGTCGCGCAGCAGAGTGCCGTCGAGGTCGGTGGCGATCAGTCGAGGAGGCCGGGCGGCGGGGCGCTGAGTTCGGGGTGAGGTCACCGATCCATTCTTCCGTACGTCGTGCACGGGCGTGCGTGGGGGCGCACATGTGAGAGGTGCATTTCAGGTCAAGAGGTGGCCGGTCCGGTCAGGAAGCCGGTCGGACGGGACGAGCTGGACGTGCGCACCGCACGACTTGCCCAGGTCGGCGACGTCCTACGTGAGCGGGGAGGGTGAGGCCGCCCCGGGCCGCGTGGAGGGCCGGGGCGGCCACCCGGCCCCGCCTGTGGCTTCAGCGATGTCTGCTCGTGCCGCCACGTCCCGAGGTGCCGATGGTCTCCGCCCGTTCAGGGACCGGCGTCACCAGTCGGCCGGCGGCTCCAACGTCGCAGGTGGACAGCCTCGAAGGAGTCCGGAGCAGGTGGTTCTGGAGCCCGCCGCGGATCCAGACCGACTCAGCGCAGCTGGTCGAGCGCCTCGGTGGCGATCTTCTCGAAGACCGTCTCGTCCGCGGCGAACACCGAGTCCGCGATCGGCAGGTGGAGCACGATCTCCGTGAACCCCAGGCCGTAGTGCGTCCCGGCGAAGTCCACGAACGCGTCGAGAGAATCCAGGGGCCTGTCCGGCGTGAAGCCGGTGAGCAGGATCTTCTCCAGTGACCCGACATCCCGGCCGATCTCCGCGCACGCCGCGCCGAGCTTCGTGACCTGTCCGCGGAGTGCCTCGGCCGACTGCGCGGGGGTGCCCTCCTCGAACAGCTTCGGGTCGCCCGTGGTCACCCACGCCTGCCCGTGCTTCGCCGCGAGCCGCAGCCCGCGCGGCCCGGTCGCCGCCACCGCGAACGGCAGCCGCGGGCGCTGCGCGCACCCGGGAACGTTGCGCGCCTCCTCGGCCGAGTAGAAGGTGCCCCGGGCCGTGACGGCGTCCTCGGTGAGGAGCCGGTCGAGCAGCGGCACGAACTCGGCGAGACGGTCCGCCCGCTCCTTCGGCGTCCACGCGTCCTGCCCGAGCGCGGTCGCGTCGAAGCCGTTGCCGCCCGCGCCGATGCCGAGGGTGATCCGCCCGCCGGAGATGTCGTCGAGCGCGATCAGTTCCTTGGCCAGGGTGACCGGATGCCTGAAGTTCGGGGAGCCCAAGCCTTGCTCATACCATCGGTGCCATGCCCCGCCCCAAGCACCGAGAGCCGACCATCACCCCAGGTGAACCGGCCGCCCTGTACTGCCGAATATCCCAGGCCGACGATGACGACCAGACCGGCGTGGACCGGCAGGAACGTATCTGTCGGGAGATCGCCGAACGGCGCGGCCTGGCCATCGACCCCGCCCACGTCTTCGTCGACAACTGCCGCTCCGCCTGGCGCCGCAACCGCAAGCGCCCCGGCTGGGACCAGCTCCTCGAACGTGCCCGGCGCCGCGAGTTCCGGCACATCATCGCGTACCACCCCGACCGGCTCATGCGGCAGCCGCGCGACCTGGAGGAGCTGCTCCAGGTCTCCGACGAGCAGGAGATCGTGCTGCACGGCGAGGCGAACCGCCGGAACCTCTCCGACCCGGACGACCGCTTCATCCTCCGCATCGAGGTCGCCCACGCCTGCCGCTCCTCCGACGACACCTCCCGCCGCCTGAAGTCCGCGCTCGCGGAGCGGGCCGAGACCGGCATGCCGCACTCGGGCAAGCGGCGGTTCGGGTACGAGCCCGACGGCATGACCGTCAGGGAGGACGAGGCCAAGATCGTCCGCGAGGTCTTCGACCGCTACCTCAAGGGCCAGAGCCCGGTCACCATCGCCCTCGTCCTCCACAAGCGCGGCATCAAGACCGTGTACGGCAAGGAATGGACCCAGGGCACCGTCCGGGCCCTGCTCGACTCCCGCCACGCCGCTGGCATCCGCATGCACCGGGGCGAGGAGGTCGGCCCCGGGAAGTGGCCCGCCATCATCGACGCCGGCACCTGGGCCGAGGTGCGCGCCCGCCGTGAGTACCGGTCCGCGATCCACCAGACCAACCTGGAGCTGCGCCGCTTCTACCTGCTGCGCGGCCTGGTCATGTGCGGGCGCTGCGGCACTCTCATGTCCGGCACCAAGGTCGGTGCTGCGCCCTCGTACCTGTGCACGCGCAAGAGCCGCAACGACGACAAGAAGTGCGTCCGCCGCATCGCCGCCGTGAAGCTGGAGGAGTTCGTCGCCGAGGCCGCGATCGACCTGCTCGGCCGCCTCACCGTCTCCGGCCAACTCGCCTCCGCCACACCGACGAACGCCCTGACCGAGGCGGTGGAGGCTGACCAGCAGCAGCTCGCCGAGCTCAACCAGATGTGGACCTCCAAAGAGATCTCCACGGCGGAGTACCGGACGATGCGCAAGGAGATCACCGACCGGATCGCCAAGGCCCAGCGGCGGATGGTCGTGCGGCCGGTGAAGCTGCTCGACGGACTCACGGGGCCGGGGGCCAGAGCTGCCTGGGAGGCCGACGAGATGACGGACGAGCGGCGCAACGCCGTGCTCCGCTTCCTCTTCTCTGGCGTGGTCATCGACGCGTCGAGCAAGCCGAGTGGAGTCTTCGACTGGGACCGCATCGACATCGAGCAGAACCAGCTCTGAGGGCTGCTCGATGGGGCGGGGCCGCGCACGGCGGGCGGAAACATAGCAGCAAATCGCCGGTTAGGTAAACCGGGAATTCTCTGGATCCTTGGGGGCACTGCTGCGGCGGTCGACCTGCCAGTCCTCCGCCGGCGGCATGCACGTCCCCGGGTGTTGGAGCACCCGGAGGCGCGCGATGTACCGACCGCCCGACGACCCGTGCGGTGCGGGGACTGCCATCCCCGCACCGCCCACAAGGAGCTGCCCGTGCGCCTGCTGCCCGAGGTGAGCACAGCACCGACCACTCCCACGACGACCCGAGCCGCGCGACAGGAGGAAGCCCGGGCCCAGGCCCTGCGACGTGTCTGCGCCGGATTCACCACGACGATCAGCCCGCACAGCGCGGCACGACTGGCCGACCTGATGACCGCATCGCGGTACGAGAAGGCCGCCTGAGATCCGTACAGAGAAGCGGCCCCGGTGTTGGAGCACCAAGGCCGCAGCAACTCCCAAGACGACCGCCCAAAACGATCTACACGGTGCCGGGACCTGCCAGTCCGTATCGGCCCGAGACAAGGAAGCTCTGTGCCCCAGGGTACGACCCCTCAGTGGCAAGCACCATTCACTCACTCCCACCCCAGCCCGCAGGACGCGATCGGCGTCACGGCCACCCCGCCTCACGACGCGGAGGCCGAGAAGGCCGTACTCGGGGCCTGTATGTTCCAGGGCGCGGTCATCGACGAGGTCCGGCAGGTGCTGGAGCCGGGGGACTTCTTCCGGCCCGCGCACACCACGATCTGGCACGCCCTGCTGGAACTGCGCAGGCAGGAAGCGCCGACCGACGCGATCGCCCTGTCCCACCAGCTGAAGTCCACGGGCGACCTCACGCGCGTCGGCGGCCCCCAGTACCTGCATTCCCTGGCGACCTCGGCGGCCGTGGGGTCGGGTGCCTCGTACTACGCGGACATCATCCGTAGCCATGCCGACCTGCGCGTCCTGCAGGCCACGGCAGTCCGCGTGCTCCAGGGCGCCACCGCGCCGGGAGCTGACCCGGCCGAGGTACGAAGCCTGCTGGCGGCATCGCTGAGCGAGGCCGCCGACCGAGCCCGCCGCAGCTCCGACGGCCGACTCCAGCGGTACGCCGTGGACGGCTGGTCGTTCGTCACCGACACCCCGGCCACCACCGAGCCCGTGTGGGGGACGCCGGGAAAAGCGGCATGGGCCTCGGGTGAGAGCCTGATGCTCGTCGGGCCACCAGGCGTCGGAAAGTCGACGATCGCGCAGCAGATCGTCCTCGCCCGCCTCGGCCTGCTCTCCCAGGTCCTGGACATGCCCGTGCGCGAGGGCGAGAAGGTCCTCTACATCGCCGCGGACCGGCCCAGCCAGCTCGCCCGTGCCTTCACCCGGGTCGTGCACCAGGCCGACCGGGACATCTTGCGCCGGCGCCTGGTCTTCTGGTCGGGACCGCTGCCCGCCTCGCTCAACACCGAGCCGCAGCTTCTCGCCGAGCTGGCCGCCGAACACGGGGCGGACACCGTGGTGATCGACAGCCTCAAGGACGTGGTCGGCAAGCTCACCGACGACGAGGCCGGCCTCGCGTACAACAACGCCCGCCAGCAGCTCCTGCGCAACGGCGTCGAGCTTCTCGAACTGCACCACCAGCGCAAGCAGGGTCCCGACGCCTCGCGCACCCAGCGCCCTGTCCTCGACCAGGTCTACGGCTCGGCTTGGTTCACCGCCGGCGCGGGAAGCGTCCTGTTCCTCAGCGGCGCGGCAGGGGACCCGGTGGTCCACCTCCACCACCTCAAGACGATCGACGACGAGATCGGCCCGCTGCCGATCATCCACGACCACCCTCGTGGCACCTCGCGCGTCGACACGAGCCTCGACCCGCTGACCCTCCTGCGGCAGGCGGGCGCGAACGGGCTCACCGCCCGTCAGCTCGCCACCCAGATCACCGGCGAGGAGAAGCCCATCGCGGCGGACATCGCCAGGGCGAGGCGTCGCCTGGAGAACCTCACCAAGAGCGGACACGCCACCCAGGAGACCGGTGCCGGCGGCGGCACCGGGGGCGGCCAGGCGACCCGCTGGACGGCCGTCACCCGCCACATGACCACCGTTTCCTGACCGGCGGACCCGTACGCGGTGCCGTACGCGCCCCGACCCGCCGAGGGCGCGTACGCACCGCCTTCGCCGCGTACGAATCTCGGGAAACCGCAGATCAGACGCCTACGCGCCATCGAACGGCGCATTCACACCCTTGGCGCGTACGCGCTGCCCCCTCCTTGGAGAGGGGGCAGCGTAAGCGCCCCGCCCTCATAGCTCGTGGAGAACCACCCTTGCTCGTCACCGCACCCCAGGCCGGCACCGCCCCAGAGCTCGTCGTCACGGCGACGGGAGTGCGGGCATGAGGGCCCTATCTAGCCAAGGCCACACCCGCGATCGGAAGCGGCGTCTCTCGGTCGCCGTTGTCACAGCGACCGTGGCGGCGCTCGTGTGCACCGCCTACAGCGCGGACACGAGCTGGCGGTTCGCCGCCCACTACCTCGACATGCGCAACACCGCCGAGCGCACCGCGATGTTCGCCGCCGCCGAGCTCGCCCTGTTCTCGATGGCCCTGATGGCTCGCCAGAACCTGCACGGGCCGAGGCGGGCGGCGGGTCTGCCTGGAGTCTTGGTCTGGGTGATCACCACGATGCAGACCATCCCCGCCTACGCCGAGTCCGGCCCGGTCGGCGGAACCGTGCGTGCCTTCACCGGCCCGGTGATGGCCGCCGTGCTGTGGCACCTGGCCATGGGCATCGAGTTGCGCCAGCGGACCCCCGACGCCGCATCCCGCGGGCTCGCCGCCGTCCTCACACTGCAGGCCCGCGAGCGGCTGCTCGCCCGCCTGGGGATCGTCGAGCAGGACCAGGGCGCCGCCGAGATCATCCGCGACCGGGCCACGCACCGGGCCGTCGCCCTGGCCTCCCGCCTCGCCGAGATGACGCCCGAGCAGCGCACCGGGCGGGCGGGCCGACGCATGGTGCGCCGCCTGTCCAAGGCCCTCGCCCGCTCCGGCATCGATATCGACCAGCGCCGGAACGAGCAGCTGCTGCGCCAGCTCGCCACCCGCCGCCAAGCAGCCGCCCTGGCCACCATCGACCTGCCCGGGCGCTGGACCACGCCCGCCGGGCAGCCCGCAGCACAGCCCGACCACTCCCGGGCGGACGGCGACGGGCAGGCGGACGGCAAGGGCCGGGCAGAGGACATCGCCCGTCCGCATCCGTCAGATCCGGGCGACGAGGAAACCCACCCAGGCGCCCGCCCGAATCCCACTGCCCGTTCCAGCCCGGAACAGACCGCCCGTTCCGGCCCGGAATCGACGGCCCGCCCGAATCGGTCGGCCCTGCCGCAAGAGGCGACTCCGCCGCCCACGGGCAACGGCCCGCACATCCCACCTGCCAAACGCCCCACGTCGAAGCGGAAACGGGCCGGCGGCAAACCGCGCGCCACCGCCGACGTCCTTCGCGACTACGCCCACCAGCTCCATGACAAGCACGGCCGCCTGTCCCGCGACCTCCTGGAGCAGGCCGTACGCGGCGACGGATACACGGTCGCCAGCGACGACGCCGGTGCCATCGTCCGCGCGGTCAAGGCCGAACTGAGCACTTCCCGCAACGGCTGACGACCACCTCTCCCGTCCTCCCTCCCGTCCCGGAGATCCCGATCGTGACGCACGACCCCCACCACGCCGATCACCGTTCCGACGAGCTGTCGTCGCTGGCGAAGTCGTCTACGCTGCTGGGGCGTTTGCGGCGGGCGTTCGGACGGGCTGCTCCTGGCGGAGCCAGTAGTACCCCGAGTCCGACTCAAGGCCGGTCTTCGGGGTTCTCCGCCCCGGGGGTGGCGGAGACGGCCCGACGCCAGGGGGCGCCGGACCGGGAGGTCGGGGCCGAGGGCGGCCCCGACCCGGACGAACTGCACGCCGTCCAGCAGCAGATCCTCCGCCCCGCACCCCCCACAGAACCGACAGTCGGCGAGCGAGCGGTGCAGAGCGTGCAGCCGGCGATCCGACGTTTCACCGGTACCAAGCGGACCGTCCGTGTCGGCCCGCTGCGGTTCACCGGCGACGAGCACGCCGGCCTCAAGGAGGCTGCCGTCGAGCACGGCTACAAGGGGGAATCCGGCTTCGCCGCCGACATCGTCCTTGCGTTCGTGTCCGGCAGGTTCACGGCGAACCTGCCGCTGTCCGAGGACCGCCGCCGCACCCACATGTTCCGCGCCCAGGTGCTGCGCGAGCTCAACCGGATCGGCGTCAACGTCAACCAGATCGCCCGCGCCCTGAACAGCGGCCTCACCCCACCCGACATCCGCCACCGTCTCGACGAGCTCCACCGCCTGCTGGAGCTGATCGCCGAGGCCCTGCGCGAACCCGCCGACTCCAGGAAGGACCTGGCCGCGTGATCGCCGCCATCAAACCGGCCGGGTCCAACACCCGTGGCCTGCTCGCCTACCTCTACGGCCCCGGCCGCCACGACGAGCACACCGACCCGCACATCGTCGCCGGCTTCGCCATGCTCGGCATGCCCGACCCCGGACGCGACCCCGACGCCACCCTCACCCAGCTCGCCCGCCACCTCGACGAGCCCGTCCATCTTCGGAACAGCGAGTTCGGCAAGAAGGTCACCGACCACGTCTGGCACTGCCCCGTCCGCACCGCCCCCGAAGACCGCCACCTCTCCGACACCGAGTGGGCCGACATCGCCCAGCGCATCGTCGAAGCCGCCGGCATCGCCCCGGCCGGCGACGACCTGGCCTGCCGGTGGATCGCCGTACGCCACGCGGACGACCACATCCACATCCTCGCCACCACCGTCCGCGAGGACGGCCGACGCCCCAGGCTCCACGACAGCGGCATCCGCGTCGGCGACGCCTGCCGCCAGATCGAGACCGACTACGGCCTGCGCCAGCTGAAGAAGGGCGACCGCACCGCCGGGCGCCGCCCCACCCAGGCCGAGATGCACAAGGCCGAACGCCTCGGCTGGGAGCAGACCAGCCGCTCCTGGCTCCAGGACCGCATCCGCGCCGCCATCCCCCACGCCGGCAGCGCCGAGGAACTCCTCGCCTACCTCGAAGCCATGGGCATCGCGGTCAAACCCCGCCGCGGACCGTCCGGAGACCTCCTCGGCTACGCCGTCGGCCGCCCCGGCGACCTCAACACGGACGGCGAACAGATCTTCCACCCCGGCGGCAAGATCGCCCCCGACCTCACCCTCCCCAAGCTCAAGGCCCGCCTGGAGACCACGACGCCGGAGGAGCACCCCACCGCACGCCGCGACCAGCCTGCCACCTCCTGGCACCAGGCCACCGACGCCCTCGACACCCTTCGCACCGGCATGGACGACGATGCCCACGCCCAGGCCCGCATCACCGCGCTCGGCGAACTCATCGAAGCGACCACCCAGAAGGCCCCCGCCCACCTCCACGCCGAACTACGAGCAGCCTCACGGGCATTCGCCCGCGCTCAGCGCTCCCAGATCCGCGCCGAGAACCAGGCGGCCACCACCCTGCGTCGAGCGGCCCGCGACATCGCCCACACCGCCAACGGCCCCGACGGCAGCGCCCTGGCGACCCTGCTGGCCGCCCTCGTCTGGGCCACGATCGTCGCCGCCCGCTGGCACGAGGCGAAGAACCACGCCCACCAGGCCGAAGCCGCCCGCCAGACGCTCCACCACCTCCAGGCCGCCGCCGACCGCGCCCTCACGCCCGTCGTCGGCAGCCTCGCCACCCGCCAGCCGAGCGATCAGGCCCGCCGGACCCTCGCCCACGACGTACGGGCGGCCGTCCCCGACCACGCCGACCGCATCCTCAACGACCCCGCCTGGCCGGCCCTCGCCACCGTCCTCGCCGACGCCGAATCCGGCGGCCACAAACCCCACCAGCTCCTCAAGGAAGCCGCCACCCAACGCGAACTCACCACCGCCCGCCAACCCGCCCGCGTCCTGATCACCCGCATCCGGCACACCAGCCGCAACCCCGCCCCCAACCCCCGCGCCGAAGCCGCCCGCAGCCGCTCCACCATGGCGCCCGCGCCCAGCGCGCACCAGGCCCGAAACCCCCAGCCCGCCACGGCACCACCGACCCCCGCCGAGCAACGCCACCGCCGCCGCTGACAGACAGAAGGAGCCTTATGACAGCCACCCAGCAGCCAGTCACCTACATCACCGCAGCGCACCCGCAGGGTGCCGACCCCGTAGCCGACAGCAAGAAGCCCGCCCTGAAGATCCCCCCCGTCACCAGCCTGTTCCCGATGCTCAGCGAGGGCGAGCTGCTCGACCTCGCCGAGTCCATCAAGGCCGAGGGCCAGCACGAGGACATCGTCCTCGATGCCGACGGCGTCCTCCTCGACGGCCGTAACCGTCTCGCCGCTTGCGAGATCGCCGGCGTCGAGCCCCGCTTCACCACCTACACCGGCAGCGACCCCACGGTGCTGATCTTCTCCAAGAACATCTTCCGCCGACACCTCAGCAAGGGACAGCGGGCCATGATCACCGTGATGGCCCGTTCATTTTCGGGACACTCCCTGCGCCGCGTGGCCAAGACCCACGGCCTCAGCCGCAGCCGCCTCTCCGCTGCCAACGTCGTCCTCACGTACTCCCGCGAGCTCGCCGAGCAGGTCCGCATCGGCGCCCTCAGCCTCGACAACGCCTACAACACAGTCTCCGAGCGCAAGGCTCGGGCCGCTGCCCTACAGAAGCAGTACGACCACCTCCGCGAGCACGCCCCCGACCTCGCCGAGCAGGTCACCGAAAGCGAGATCACCCTCGCCGACGCCACAGCCACGCTGAACGAGCGGCTGGAGACGGAACGGCTCCGGCAGTACGTGATCACTGCCGACACCGTCCGCCTCGCCGATGGCGACACCACCCCGCCCCTGGCCGAGCTCGTCGAACGGGGAGACATCACCTGGCCCGAGGCACACCAGCGCGCCGAGGAGTTCGCCGTCCACCGACGGGACACCATCCAGCGATCCAGGCAGGCTCTCCACCTCATCGCCGAGAACTGGGGCGTCGTCCAGGACCTCTCCGCCCGCCCGAACACCGCCTACGCCCAGGAGATCACCAACGGCCTCAGCCCAGCTGCCCGGGCCCTCGTCGCCCGCCTGATCACGAGCAGCTGACACTCCGAGCACACCGGCGGGGCCAATACCGAAACGTGTTGGCCCCGCCGTCGCTGGCTTTCCTGGATGGAGTGGTCAGTTTCCGTGGTTGATGACGTTGCCGTTGGTGCAGTGGTTGAAGGTGTCGCCCGTCCACGCGCCACCCACAGGTACGACCGCCAGTTCCTGGAAGCAGACGGAGGCGGCGCTGAAGTTCCAGTTGTTGGCGGCGTTGGCTCCGGGGCCGAAGTTGCTGTCGTCGTCGGCGTGAGCAGGAGCAGCCAGGGCGAGGGCCGTGAGGGCGAGTGCGGCGGCGGTGATGATCTTCTTCATGGTCCGCCCAACGACCGTCACCAGCCGCAGTCACCGAACCTGCGCAGGAATCCCCCGATGCCGCTCCGCGTTCCCATTCCCGCTGGGTACGCCGATGCCGACGGCTCACCGCCCCTGTCGGCCCGGCAGGCGCTACTGCTCGTAGGCCCACGAGCGGCCGGTCTGGCGGTACTGCTCGACAGGAATCGGAGCGACGCCCGTCCGCATCCGGACGGTGTAGAGCAGGCCATCGAGGTGGTCGATCTCGTGGTGGACCAGCCGGGCGAGTCCGCGTTCGTAGGTGGTGGTCACCAGTTGGCCCTCCAGCGTCGTGGTCTCCACGGTGATCCGTAGCGGCCGGGGGACCAGGCCGCGGACGTCGAAGAACGACAGGCAGCCCTCGTACTGCTCGTCCTCGTCGCTGGAGCGGTCGGTGATACGGGGGTTCAGCAGGACGATCGCCGGGGCGCCGGGGTCAGGAGGCTGGACCACAGCGGCGGCCCGGCCGATCGCGATCTGCGGGGCCGCGATGCCCATGCCCTTGGCGAACGGATGGACCTGCCCGATGCGCTCCATCGCGGAGAAAAGCTGCTCGATGACCTGCTCGGCAGTCTCGCGCTCGGCCGACAGGTCGAAGGCACGGGCGGGCTCAGCAAGGACGGGGGCTCCGTTCTGCACGACGCCGAGGCCACGCATCTGCTCGCTGGGCCGCACCTGGATCACCTGAACTCCCCTTGGTTCGCTTCACGTTCGGGTCGCGCCCGGAACCGCCATTCCAGACGGTACCGGGCGTGGAGTGCGGGTGTGGACGTGCTCCAGGAGAAGACCCGCATCCCGTTCTCCTCGCGCTGGACCGGGGCCGTTCGCAGCGGCGCCGCCTCGGCGGTCATGGATGTCTCGGTGCCCCACACAGCGGGGTCGAGCTCGGCGGGGAAGGCGAGTTCGACCGCCAGGTGCTCGGTGGGCAGGCGGACGGCGCGCTGGAACCAGCGGCCCCACTTCTCCTCGCC
The DNA here is from genome assembly GCF_035994945.1 of Streptomyces sp. NBC_01216. Classification (NCBI taxonomy): domain Bacteria; kingdom Bacillati; phylum Actinomycetota; class Actinomycetes; order Kitasatosporales; family Streptomycetaceae; genus Streptomyces; species Streptomyces sp. NBC_01216. Next base: position 3,457,654 of record NZ_CP108677.1, on the reverse strand, counting down.
CACGGAGTAGGCGTACTCGATCCACACCGACTCGCCCGGGTAGAGAGGGAAGCGGCCCTGCTCGTTTTCGAACAGCAGCCACACCTCCTTGAAGGCGTCGCGGTCGTGCTTGGCCTGCCAGCGCATCGCCTCGCCGCGGCAGGTCGCGGTCAGGGCGAGCTCGTCCCAGGTCAGCGGGTGCTCGCGGTAGTGGGCGTTGGACCGTTCCGGCTCGCCCGGGTAGCGGTCGACGCTGATGCGGATCAGGTAGCGGGTGATCGGCTCACTGCCGGTGTTCCGCAGCAGCCGGCGCATCGTGAGCCGGTAGTGGCGCCCGTCGTAGTCGAGGTGGGCCGCGTCGTGCTCGACGACGATCGCCGAGCCGGTCGCGTACGGCTGCTCGGCCCTGCGGGGGGCGGGTACGGCCGCCGCTGGTGCCACGGGAGCCTTGGCCGTCTCGTAGTCCAGCCAGCGCTTCCAGATGGCCTTGCCCGCGTTCAGGGCCTCCTCCGCGCGGCGGGCGAAGTCCTCGGTCGGCTTGTGCCGGCCCGACTCGACGTGGCTCACGTAGGACGGGTCGAAGCCCATCCTTCTGGCTAACTCCCGCTTGGCCAGCCCCCGCACCTCGCGCCAGTAGGCGACCTCCGCCGCGAACGCTTCGGCGGCCTGCTCGACCGTCAAGGCGTCGTCCCGCGCGTCCATCAAAGCCCCCGCCCTGGCCGTCGGATGAGATGAATGAACCGTGAGTGATCTCGATTCACCATTCTGTCACGGCCCCGGTCGCCAGTTTCCTTCCTCTACCGGCCCAGGTCGACCCCCGGGCCCAAACCAGGAGGGTCCCAGCGATGCTCGTGCTGTATCTGCTCAACGTCTCCAACTCCAGTCAGCTGTCCGCCGACTCCGGCTACACCTTCGCCGACATGCTCGCCCCGGCTCTGACGGACGCCGGGGCCGACGTGACCGTGGCCTCGCCGGTCCCGGTCGGCGACCCCCGCGTGCACTTCGCGCCCACCACCTCGCCGTCCACCAAGTACCGGGCCCGCTTCGACCCCGGCATGGACGCCCTGGTCTCCCTGATCCGCGACCGGCGGCCCGAGGTGGTGGTGGCCAACCAGATCGAGGCCGCCCCCGCGCTCCGGGCCGCACTCCTGGAAGCCGGGGTGGACGCGCTGATCGCCGGCTACTGCCACTACCTGCCGTTCTCCTTCACCGACACCGGCGTCCTGGAGCTGGACCCGGCGATGAACGACCGGGGCCTGGGCCGAAGCGTGCTGCTGGCCTTCGCCGCCGGCCTCGCGGCCTGCGACCGCATCCTGGTCCACTCCTCCACCGCCGCCTCCTGGACCACCGCTGCCGCCGCCCGCACCGGCGTCGACCTCGGCGACAAGCTGCACATCGTCCCCGCCCCCAGGGACGTACGGCTGGTGCGTGACCCGGCCGACATCACCCCGCCCGAAGGCAGGGCCACCGGCATCTACAACCACCGCCTGTACAGGCACTACGGCACCGCCCGCTTCACCCGTCTCGCCCGCCGCCTCGTCGCCGACGCCCCGGTGCGGCTGACGGTGATGGACCTGTTCGGCACCCGCAGCCCCGAGCGCATCCGCCTCGACCCCAGCCCCGAACGGCACCTGGAGGAGCTGGCGACCACGGACGGCGTCACCATCGCCTCCGACCGAGGCGACCGCGTCCGCTACCGCAACCTGCTGGCCGGCGCCCACTTCGGCATCGCCCCCTTCCGGCCTGGCTGCCCCTGGTCCATGTCGGTGATCGACTGCCAGGCGATGGGCCTGCCCGTGATCGGCCCGCGTACCGGCTGGCTGGCCGAGCACATCGACCACGAGCTGCTGTTCGACACCGACGAGCAGGCCGTCCAGATCACCGAGCGCCTCGCCACGGACGCCGAGTTCTACCTGGTGCACGCCAAGCGCGCGTATGCCTCCACCGCCGACCTCACGCCCGCCGTGGTGGCCGCCCGCTACCTGGAGGCGATCAAGTGACCGGCTTCGACGCGGTCCAGCTCTCCTACGACGAGCCGCTGGCCGACCGTCTGCACACCCGCCTCGCCCGGGTGCTGGGCGGCACCGTCAAGCGCCTGCACGGAGTCCGCGGGATGCGACGCGCCTACCGGCTCACCGCCGAGCTGGTCGACACCGAGCAGTTCTTCCTCGCCGACGGTGACTTCGCCATCGACCCCGAGTTCCCCACCGCCGCGGTCCAGCCGCTGGCCGACGGGGTGGCGATGCGGGTATGGCAGGCGGTCAACCCGGTCAACGGCCTGACCTACGGCTACGGCGGGCTCAAGCTGATCCGCCGCTCGGCGCTGAGGGAGATGGGCCAGGCCGTCGACGTGCTGGCCGCCCTGCCCGGCCGGGTCGAGTTCTGCCGCCAGACCGCCGGGGTCACGCGGTTCAACCAGAGCCCGTTCCACGCGTGGAAGGCGGGCTTCCGCGAGTGCGCGATGCTCGCGCGCGGCAGCGAGTACGGCATGACCGATGCCTCCGCCCAGGAACGCATCGCCGCCTGGACGGCCAGCCGCGACGGCGAATTCGCCGCCTACGCGGCGGCCGGCGCCCGCGACGGAATCGACTTCGCCAAGGCCGCCGCCCGCAACCCGCAGCGCTTCGAGGCGCTCAACGACCCGCCCTGGCTGTACGAGCACTTCACCACGCTGCACGGCGAGCAGGCGGTGACCGGATGAGCACCGCGGCCGGGTCGCTGGTGCTGATCGATCCGTACGCGCACCGGGGCGGCGGACACCACCAGCGCACGCTAGCGGCGCTCGCCGCTGCGCGGCCGGACAGCCTCGTCATCGCCCCGGGCGGCCTGAGCGAGGACCTGGGCCCGCTGGTGCGGGCCGGTACCCGGGTCGCTGTCGGTCCGGCCGGGCCCGCGGCGAAGATCCTTCTGGCCGTCGCGCGGGCGGCAGCACGGGTCTCCGCCGCCGGCCAGCAGATCTTCGCCTCCCGGCGCTGGCCGCTGGCGGTCCGCAGGTCCCCGCACCAGGTCACCCTTCTCGCCCGGTGCCTGACCGAGGCCGCCTGCCTTCGCACCGCACGCCGCCTCGCCCCGCGGGCCTCGGCAGTGGTGATCCTCAGCGCGAACGAGGCCCTGCACGGCGTGGCCGCCCTGCTCGGCGGCACCCCGCACCTGCGGTTCATCCACGAGGCGGTCACCACCGAAGACCGCCTGGTCCGGTGGCTGGGCCGACTCGCCCGCAGGGGCGAGAAACGGGTGATCGCGCTGTATCCGACCACCGCTGTCCGCGATCAGGTCGCGCCGGCCTTCCCTCGCCTTCTGGGTGAGGTGCGAGCGTTCGCGGTCGACGACGGGCGCCCGCTGACCGACGCCGAACGAGACGGTGCCCGCACCGCCTTCACCATCCCCGCCGACGCGAAGGCGGTGTGCGTGGTCGGCGGCTGGTGGCCGTACAAGGACATCCCCGCCATCGACGCCGCCCTCGCCCGCCTCACCACCCCGCTGCACGTCCTGGTGTGCGGCACCCCGCTGGACGACGCCGTCCTCACACGCTGGCATCAGCTCCCCAAAGTCCGCCTTCACACCGTGCCCGGCCCGGTCGGCGACCAGGTCCTGCGGCTCGTGTACGCCGCTGCCGACGCGGCCCTTGTCGCGCGGAAGTCCGGCGTGGGCAAGGAATCAGGACTGGTCATGGACGCCGCCCGCCTCGGCGTCCCGCTGATCGTCTCCGCACACGACCCCGAGCTGACCGCCCGCCTCACCGGGGAGCCGTGGGTCCGACTCTTCCCTGCAGGCGATCCGGACACCCTCGCCAAGACGCTGGACCACCTCACAGCCGACGCGCCCGCCCGCCCGGGGCCTTCAGCGCGCGGGGTCCTGGACATGAACTCGGCAGCCGAGCAGGCCGCCTTCCTCACCGACGCCTACACCCGTCTGACCAAGGAATGCCGATGAAGACGCCCGTCTCTCCCGCCCTGGTCGCGGTGGTCGGCCCGGTCGAACCGGCCCTGCTGGCCGCCTGGACCGCCCACTACCGCCGACTCGGAATCGAGCGGTTCCACCTCGCCTTCCACTTCCCCGACCACGTCCACGACGCCTGGCGACACCAGCTCCTCGCGGCCAGCCACGACCTCGGCATCGTCCCCGCCCGGATCAGCACCGGACCGTGGCACGAGCACACCAACACCCAGCTCCGCGACTCCTTGCGCGAGCAGGCCGGGACCGGCTGGCACCTGATCGCCGACTCCGACGAGTTCCAGACCCACCCCGCCCCGCTCGCCGAGATGATCGCCCAGGCCGAGGCCGCCAGGCACAAGGTGATCGGCGGGCTGATGCTCGACCGCGCCACGAACGACGGCCGCCTGGCCCTCTGGCGCCCGGAAACCGGACTGGACCGGGCCTTCCCGCTCGGCGGGCACCTCACCCGCCGGCTCCTCAAGGGCGACCCCCGCAAGATCGTCCTCGCACACTCCTCGGTGACCGTGGCCTCCGGCAACCACCGGGCACCGGGCCACAAGCCCGACCCGGACACGCTCGCGTGCGTGCACCACTTCAAGTGGCGCTCGGGCGTCCTGGACGACCTGCGCCGGCGAGTCGACCGGTTCACCTCCGGCGAGTGGGCCGAGCACACCCCGGCCGTCCGCAGCGAGGCGTCCCGGCTGTTGCAGCACATCGACCGTCACAACGGCCGCATCGACGTCGCCGATCCCCGTCTGGCCTTCCGCCGCGTCACCCTCGACCGCCTGCCGGATGGCTGGGCAGCCGAAGCCGCCAAGATCGCCACCACCTGGCGCCCGCACACGGCTCAGAGCCAGTCCGGCTCCACGATCTCCTCGCCCTCGCCCTGAGGCGCCTCGAAGCGGGCGAAGAAGTCGTCCAGGGCCTCCGGCGTCACGACGAGCGCGTTGGCATCCTCCCGCTCGTTGCGCTCCGCCAGCCGACGCAGCAGCTCATCGCGCCCGACTGGGAAGTACAGCAGCCGCCACCGCCCGCCGGCCGACTCCACCAGCTCCTTCATCGCGTCGCGGTCCTTACGCGGCCACAGCCCGTGGTCCCACACCACATCCCGGCCCTCGGCCACCAGCTCGGCAAGGCGCTCGTGCAGCTCGGCGACGACCGGGGCCTCCTTCTCGAAGTAAGTGTTCTCCGGGTAGTCGACGCCGTAACGACCGTGCCGCTCGAAGACGATCTCGTCCACCGACAGCCTCACGGCACCCTCGGGCTCCAGCTTCCGCTGGGCATAGGTGGTCTTCCCCGAACCGGTGAGCCCCACCAGCAGAAACACCACCGGAGTGCGCTCGGCCACCGCCAACTCCCCTCAACACCACAAGCGTTCTCCTGGCCAGTCTGCCACCGCCGGCCGGCCCAGGCCCCCGTTCCTCATCACCACCACCCGAAGGAGCCGCTCGTGTCCACCTCCGCACTCGCCCGGAGCCTGCGGGCCTACGTCCGCCACGCCCCCGGCACCGTGGGCAAGGCCCGGCTCGTCGACAGCTTCCTCGACGAGCACCTGCGAACCCACCCCATCCACACCACCGTCCGGCTGCGGACCGGCGACAAGATCGGCGTCACCACCAGCGACGTCATCCAGCGCTACCAGTACCTGTTCGGCGAGTGGGAACCGAACCTGAGCGCCTTCCTGCGCGACCGGCTCCGCCCCGGGGACACCTTCATCGACGTCGGAGCCCACCGGGGCGCCTTCAGCCTTCTTGCCTCCCTCGCCGTCGGCCCCCACGGCCACGTCGTCGCCATCGAGCCCTCCCCGCAGTTCCACGACGACTTGGCCACCGCGGCCACCGCCAACCACCGAACCAACATCCGGGCCGTCCGCTCCGCCGCCTCCGACACCCACGGCACCCTGACCCTGTACCTGGAGGACCCCACCAACCTCGGTCACACCACCGCCGTCCGGCCCCGCCACGTCCACACTGCCTTCGACGTGCCGACCGCACCCCTGGCCGACCTGGTCAGCGGGGCCGAGCTCGCCACCACCCGCGTCATCAAGATCGACGTGGAAGGCGCCGAAGCAGCAGCCATCCGCGGACTGGTACCCGCGCTCACGTACCTGCGCAACGACGCGGAACTCGTCGTGGAAGTCACCCCAAAGCTGCTGGCCAAGCAGGGCGAGAGTGCCGCCGACATCATCGACACCCTGCACGAGCACGGCTTCCACGCGTACACGCTCACCAACGACTACGACCCGGCCACCTACCCCCGGGCCATGCGCCGACCACAGCCGCCGATCCGGTGCACCGAAACCCCGAAGCACATGACCGACCTGGTCTTCTCCCGCACCAACGCCGACCGCCTCATGCTCGGGCGCTGAGCAGCAGCCCCACATTTCGAGCGGCCCGGCCGGTCCGAGCGGCCCGGCCGGTCCGAGCGGCCCGGCCGGTCCGAGCGGCCCGGCCGGTCCGAGCCGCCCGCCAGGACCATCGACACCTTCCGGCACGTCGACGAGGAGTGGGCACGTGATCAACACCAGCGTGATGAACAGCCGCAACGCAGTCTGCGTGATCGTCCATGACAAGGACGCCGACACGATCGCCGCCGTGCTCTACGGAGCCCGCAACTGGTCCCCGCAGCCGGCCTGGACCCTCCCCGGTGGCAAGGCCGAACCCGGCGAAGCCCTCGACGAGGCTGCCGCCCGCGAACTCAAGGAGGAGACCGGCCTGCTCGTCGACCCGGCGGATCTCGCCCTCGTCCACGTCATCCACGTCGAACAGGGCTGGGACCAGGCCGGGCAGTTCGTCCTCTTCATCTTCGCCACCGACACGTGGACCGGTGAACTGACGAACACCGAGCCGGACAAGCACCTGACGGCCGAGTGGGTCGCCGCGAACCGCCTGCCCACCCCCGCGTTCCCGACCTCCACACAGGCCCTGGCGGCGTACCAGGACGAAGGCCCGTCCTTCTCCCGCTGTGGATGGTCGGTCACCGCTGCGCAATGAGCCGGCACCAGGGTGATCGGCGGGCCCGGCCGCCACACTGAGACGGCTCCGTCGGGTGCCGCCCACCTCGCACCAGACTGGATCGCCGCAGCGCGAGGACGTCACACTCCGGAGTCACACGGGAACACCCCTGAGTCCGACGTAGGCTCGGTGGCATGAGCCTGCGCTTGAGCACCGTGATCCTTCCCGTCGACCGCTGGCACGAGGGAGGCCGCGCGAAGTGGCAGCGTGCCGAGGAGCTCGGCTTCCACGCCGCGTACACCTACGACCACCTCTCCTGGCGCAGCTTCCGCGACGGCCCCTGGTTCGGCGCCCTGCCCACCCTTACCGCCGCCGCCACGGCCACGGACCGCCTGCGCCTGGGCACCCTCGTCACGTCGCCTAATTTCAGGCACCCAGTGACGCTCGCCAAGGAACTCATCTCGCTCGACGACATCTCCGGCGGGCGGATCACCCTCGGCATCGGCGCTGGCGGCAACGGCTTCGACGCGACCGCGCTCGGGCAGGAGGCGTGGACGCCGAGGGAGCGGGCGGACCGGTTTGGCGAGTTCGTGCCGCTGCTCGACCGGCTGCTCACCGAGGGCGCGGTCTCGCAGAAGGGCGACTTCTACACGGCGGAGGAGGCGCGGATCATCCCAGGCTGTGTCCAGCGCCCGCGGCTGCCGTTCGCGGTCGCGGCGACCGGGCCGCGCGGGCTGAAGCTCGCCGCGCGCCACGGGCAGGCGTGGGTGACGACGGGCGACCCGAAGTTGTACGAGGAGGGGACCCCGGAGCAGTCAGTGGCGGCCCTGCGCGGCCAGGTCGAGAAGCTCGCCAAGGCGTGCGCCGAGTCCGGCCGGGACGTGGCCGAGCTCGACAAGATCCTGCTGACCGGCTTCACCCCGGACCGGGGCCGACCACTGGAGTCTGTGGACGCCTTCGTCGACTTCGCCGGCCGCCACCAAGAACTCGGCTTCACCGAGCTCGTCATCCACTGGCCGATCCCCGACTCGGACTTCGCTGCCGACCAGACCGCCTTCGAGGCCATTGCCACCGAAGCGACCGCTCAGCTCCGCTGACCGCTGATCGATCACGCGAGGTTTGCACTCACCACCGATCGGGGCCAGTCTCCGATGAACCACTCACCTGCACCACACGTGTGGCCTATCCTGACGCCATATCACGTTGGCTCAGCTTCCTGGCAAGGAACTGCACGAAGGCGACGCCATTTCTCGTGTGGAATCTAGATCTGGAGTGTGTTTCGTGGGGGACTTCTCGTTCACGTATGACGAATTTCGGGCCTGGTATGAAGAGTACTCGCGCAAGTTTCTTGAGCCTGCAAGAGATGCATCCATCAGAGCATTGAACGAGCAGCTGGACGAAGAACTCCCCGAACTCGAAAGAATTCGAGTAAAAGTCTCCGGCGGTCGAGTGAAGAGTCGCGAGAGGGTGTGGCGAAAGCTCGAACTTCCGAAGTATCGCGACCGAGTCAAATCCCTTGACGACATCCCAATCGTAGTCGATGACTTGGTCGGGATCCGAGTGACTTGCAACAATAAGTCCGACGTTCAGAGAGTCATGGAGATCATGCGCTCTCTGGATGTGTACAAGGATGGCACGGAGCCTGTACTGGGACAAGAGGAGGATTCCTATCGGGATTACCTTAAGAGCCCGAAGGAAAGTGGATACCGTGCTATTCACATTAATCTATGCACGTCTGTGCCATACGGACTGAAGCGCAAGGTTGTGACTTGTGAACTTCAGGTACGGACTCTCCTGCAGGACGGTTGGGGAGAGCTGACCCACGAGGATACGTACAAACCTGGAAGCACGCCGCCAGCCCTTGTTGAAACATTGAGTCGGCGCATGGCCGACTTGTTGGCGGCGGTAGATGACATCGCCCAGGACCTCCGAGATGCTCTGGACAGCATCTCGAGCGAGAGTCTGAATCCCGAACGGGATGAGTCAAGCGGTGGGGAGGGAAAGCTGTCAGCAACTGGTCAGGCTGTCGTGCGTGATGCTGCGATGCAGCACCTTCGCGACCGGGTCGAGAGCCTGCAACGGCCAATTGACCTCGCCAGCCTCGCCTGGGAATTGGCGCGGGAGTTTGGCCAAGAGGTCAGTCATGGATGGCTCGGCTTCGGCTCGTTTAAGTCGCTCCTTGAAGCTTCGGCCCCAGATGCCAGGGTAAGTGCAGAACCTCCGTCCTATGTACTTCCAAGAGACTTCGATGCCTCGGCAATCGCAGCAGATGCGAGGTCCGAGCCCGGAATCCCTAAGTCGGCTCTGGCTTTGAAGCAGGTAGACCGGGGGCTGCCTCTCATTCCGCGAGATTCTCTGCAAGCTGCTTACAGCCAGCTTGCAGAGGCGTCTCAGTCCCTAGATTGGGGGGATCAGACGCTGAGCAGGATGGGTCGAATTAATGAATTGGTGCTGCGAGCCCGCGAGCTAAACAGTGAAGAGAATCCTGTGGCCCGATCGCATCTCGATTACATCGCCAAGTCACTACTCTTCTCGCGAAAGCTCACGGGACCGCTCACGGCGGATGAGATTCGTGACACATACGCCGAAGGAACTCTCAAAAGAATCCGAGGCGTGGTGCCCCTGACTCAGACGCAAGAAAAGTCCGTCAGGAAGTGGCTCGCCTAGCCGTCGCCGTCTACCGGTCCGGTGTTGACATGGCACCGGACCGATTTATTCGAGCCATCCGCCGAATGGCGAACTCAGGACCCGCACTCGTTCGTGAGGAGATACAGCGCCATCTCTGTATCGTCCTCGTCGGCTCGACCCCCTCCTATCTGGTCTCCAACCTCATAAATTCCTTTGGTACGTAGGAGTTCGCACGTTGCATCCTGCATCTCAACATCCATGCCGCCCCATGCGATGTCCCAGGAAACTACATTTCTGGCCTTCGTAAGGCTGTCGTCTTCGTGTTCGCCGAGCACCTGGACCACTAGTCCGGCATACTCGACAGGCGTGAGGCTTGCACACTCTGCTCCGGCGGAGATATCCCTCGGCACGCCGGGTACGTAGATACGGTTCAGCCGCTCAAGACAGTCGTCACGGTCGTACACGAGTGAAGGCTTGGATGCAGATTCCGACCCGGATTCAGCCTCTGTCCTGTCGGCACTACAAGCGGTCAATGCAGCCGCAATCGTGACTGTAGCGGCGATGATGCGCTTCATCGAAGTCTCTCCCCCCGGTTATATGCAGGGGGATCGTAGCGCGCAGCCCGCCTGTCCCGAGAGCAACTGAGGAAGTCTCAGCTAGATGATCTGCGCGAGGGCGGGCACATCCCAAGCATCTGGACGGATCGAGTGGTCTCCCTCTGACTGCAGACGAACTGGGATATCCCGCGTCACGTCATGGACGGTCCGCCTGTGCGCAGTGCACATCGGCGCATCAGCACGCCTTGCGGGAGCCTGGCACCGGGGGCTGGCCGGTTCTGCGAAGGCGGCTGGATGCGCCGGCTGGGATGCGCCAACGTCTCCTCTGTCGCTGGCTACTGCCACCTGCACGACGGCATCGGCGTCCGCGTAGACCAGACCCGGCCTGCCCGAGATCCTGCACGACGCTGACCGCTGCCGCTGGCGTCACCGACCGCATACGGCAAGCTACCGACACGAAGAACGCAGGTCAGGCTGCGATGGGTGAGCGAGGCTTGACTGAGGTGACGAGGGTGCCCAAGCGCATACTCTGCGTTGCTGTCGCTGCTGCCGTCAGCGTGGGGATCGCCCCGAACCACGGTCCGTCCCGGAAGGACCGCCACGACAGGTGGTCGTAGGTGTACGCGGCGTGGAATCCGAGGTCTTCGGCCCGCCGCCAGATCTTCTGTCCTTCGGCCCATCGGTGGATGGGGAGGATCACCGTGCTCAGACGCGTGGCCTCGACGATACGCGGGCTTCCCGCCGCCGCGGATGTACCGACCGACGAATCAGATTCGGGAAGCGGCGTCGACGTCCCTGTGGGGCCCTGCGGAGCGTGTCCTGAAGCCGAGGCAGTGGCCTTCTCCGCGGAAAGCGTGGGGTCATCGAACCGCGCCGCGGCTGCGGCGAAGGGTGCCGACGCGGCAGTGCCGGCCGAGGCTCGGTCAGCGCACCTGTCCGCTCATCCAAGGGCTGAGGGTGCCGCGCAGGACGAGTTCCTTGTAGGTCTCGTCCCCGGGCAGCGGCACGACGAGCCACCATCCCGGCGGGAAGAACCTGCCCTTCACATGGGCCAGTCCGCCGTGGACCGAACGCAGGAACGCCGGGACGGAGTCACGGGGTACGTCGGCGAACTCCAGGCCGTCGACGGTGATCTTCGCGTCGTCCTCGGGGAAGACCTGGACGGTGACGGCCGGCCTACCGCCGAGTTCGACGAACGCCTCGTGCGGAAGTGAGCCATCCGGATCGAGGACGGCGAAGGCGCCGGAGGAGGTCCGGCGCGAGGTGCGGTCCGCGCCGATGTCGTCGGTGACGGACATCTCCAGGTCGAACTCGCGGGCGACCTCGCGGATCGCGGTGACGGCCGACTCGGTGGTGGGCAGATGTGGATGATCCATGGTGACGATCATGCCTCGGATCGGATCCGCTGTGGAGTCTCAGCCAGGGAAGCGGAGGAACCGGGCCGGCACGGTGTCGGTCAGCCAGACACCGTTGGCGCTGACGTGGAAGACGTGTCCGGCGCGGCGCATCGCACCGGCGTCCACGCTCAGGACCACCGGGCGGCCTCGTCGCGCGCCGACCCGGGTCGCGGTTTCCCGGTCCGGGGACAGGTGGACGTGGTGGCGGGCCATGGGACGCAGGCCCTCGGTCCGGATGGCGGGCAGTCGGGCGGCGACCGTACCGTGGTAGAGGTACGCGGGCGGTTCAGCGGTCGGCAGGTCCAGGTCGACCTCGACGGTGTGGCCCTGGCTGGCCCGGATCCGTGTTCCCTCGATCGCGAAGCGCCGTTTGTCGTTGACGGCGACGACATGGTCCAGTTCGGAGCGGGTGATCGGGAAGCCGTGCGCGGCCGCTGCCCGCAGCAGGGCGTCGATCTTGGTCCAGCCGTGGGTGTCGAGGACGAGCCCGATCCGGTCGGGCTGGTGCCGTAGGTGCTTCGAGAGGTACTTCGACACCTTCACGGTGCGTCTCTCGTCCATGGGTGGGTTCATCCGGCCAGCATGCCGGAGCCCGGAGCGCCGGACCATTCGATTACGCGGTTGATGTTTGATCCACAGGAAGTCGGTTTATCCACAGGGGGGTTGGCGATTCTGTGGACAACTCATGCTGTATTTCAGGGCACTTGTTCAACTTTGTTTTCTCGTGGGCCATATGAGGCAAGGGTGTCCAATGTCCTTGTCTGCACCTCTCGTTCCGCCGCCGCGGCGATGAACGCGGACACGCTCTCCGCTCCAACGAGGTTCTGTACGGCGCGAATCGTCCGAGACGGAAGGGCCACCTGCCTGGCTTCCTCGTCCGGGACCTGCGATGGGCCGGGCGAGAGGTGGTTCTGAAGGTGTCGGGTAGCGAACATCCGCATGGCACGTGCCAGTTCCGCATCGACGGTCTGCTGGGCGAGTGGCCGCAGTCGTCGCACCATGGTCGCCGCTTCCGCCGCGTCCGCGTCCGTCGGAGGGCGGTGCTCCAGATAGCGTGCGAAGACGTGCTCGGTCGTGAACTCCAGGAAGCGAGAAGCTATGTGCTCGACCTGGACCCGAAGTTCCCTCAGATGCCCGGCGATCGCGTTCAGTGGCACCCCGGCTTCGTACAACTCGGCCGCCACTGCGAGCTCTTGAGGGCTCGGGACCAGGAACTCGTCCTCGCGGTCCGGTATACGCTCCAGGACACCGAGTTCGATCGCCTCGTGGATCGCGTCCTCGTCGGGCTGTCCGCCGAAGGTCGCGTCGAGCTCCGCCCGGGAGATCCGGTCGGCCTCCTCGTCCGTCCACGGACCGTCGACCTCCGCGACCAGTCCCAGTACCCCGCCCAGTCCACGGCCCGCGTCCCACGCCTCCAGGAGTTCCTTGATCGAGGCCAGGGTGTACCCCCGGTCGAGCAGGTCGGCGATCTGACGCAGGCGGGCCAGATGCGTGTCACGGTAGACATTGGACCTGCCCCGCCGCTCCGGCCGGGGCAACAGACCCCGGTCCTGGTACGCACGGATCGTCCGGACCGTGGCACCGCTGTGGTGCGCCAGATCCTCGATCCGGTACTCCGCGGGGACCGGCTGCCCGCCCCCCGCCGACTGTGCTGACTGTTCCGACAAGACCGCTCCCACCCGCGTGCTCCGCCTACCCCGCCATGGTGCGGCCCACCGGTCCGCCCGCGACCCTGACCGCGAAGGACGAGGCGAGACGCTCCGCGGCCCGGCGCAGGGAACCTTCCCTCTTCGGATGGTACGGCCGCCGGGCGGACCGGGGGTACGGTCGGCCAGCCTCCTTGTCCCCGCCGGCCGGGCGACACCTCCGGGACGGCCACCGGCCGGGCCCGCCCCGGCCGTTCACGCGGGCGGTTCCAGCCGGGCTATCGCGCGCAGGGCCCTCGGGCTCAGCCGGGAGAGCAGACGCGAACCGCGCGCCTCGGGGGTGACCGGAACGACGGCCTGGTTGCGTACCACCGCGCGCAGGATCGCGTCCGCGACCTTCTCCGGTGGGTAGTTGCGCAGGCCGTAGAGCCGCGAGGCATGCTTCTGCCGACGCTGCTCCTCCTCCTCGCCCGCCCCCGCGAAGCGCGCCGTCGAGGTGATGTTGGTGTTGACGATTCCGGGGCAGATCGCCGAGACGCCGATGCCGACGCCCGCCAGCTCCGCACGTAGGCACTCGCTCAGCATCAGCACGGCAGCCTTGGACGTGCTGTACGCCGGCAGAGCCCGGGAGGGCTGGAAGGCCGCGGCGGACGCCGTGTTGACGATGTGGCCGCCCTGGCCACGCTCGACCATGCGCCCGCCGAAGAACCGGCATCCGTGGATGACGCCCCAGAGATTGACGTCCAGGACCCGTTTCCACTCCTCGGCGGTGGTCCGGAAGAACGAGCCCGAAAGACCGATGCCCGCGTTGTTCACCAGCACGTCGACCACGCCGTACTCGTCGGCCACCTTGGCGGCGAGCTCCTCCATCGCCTGCTCGTCGCCGACGTCGACGGCCTCGCCCCAGGCCCCCGGTGCGCCGATCAGCCGGGACATCTCCGCCGTTCGCGCCGCGCCCTCGGCGTCCCGGTCGACGGCGACTACCCGCGCGCCCGCCTCCGCGAACGCGAACGCCGTGGCCCGCCCGATCCCGCTGGCCGCCCCGGTCACCAGGACGAGCCGGCCACCGAATCGCTCGGCGTACACGGGATCCACCGTGTTGCCGGATGTCGTCGCCGGTGCTCTGGTCGCCGGGTCCTCGTGGCGGTGTACGAACTCGGTGATCCACGCGGCCAACTGGTCCGGCCGGGTGCGTGGCACCCAGTGCTTGGCCGGCAGGGAACGGCGGGTCAGCTCGGGGGCCCAGCCGGCCAGGTCGTCGTAGAGCCGCTCGGAGAGGAAGGCGTCGCCGGTCGGTGTGATCAGCTGCACCGGCGCGTGTGCGTAGGCGTCGGACCGAGGGCGGCTCAGCCGGGCACGGACGTTGTCCCGGTACAGCCAGGCGCCGTGTGCCGCGTCACTGGGCAGCGACGGTGTGGGGTAGTCGCCGGCGGGGACCCTCTCGACGCGCTGAAGGATGCTCGGCCACCGCTTGCCGAGGGGGCCGCGCCAGGCGAGCTCCGGCAGGACGGGCGTGTGCAGCAGGTACACGTACCAGGACTTGGCACCCTGGCCGAGGAGCTGGCCGATCCGCCGCGGCGTCGGACGGGCGATCCGTCGTTTGATCCAGTGTCCGAAGTGGTCCAGGGACGGGCCGGACATGGAGGTGAACGACGCGATCCGCCCCTCGGCGCGCGGAACGGTCACGAACTCCCAGGACTGCACCGAGCCCCAGTCATGCCCGACCAGATGGACCGGCCGGTCCGGGCTCACCTCGTCGGCGACCGCCAGGAAGTCGTCCGTCAGCTTCTCCAGCGTGAATCCGCCCCGCAACGGGGCCGGGGCGGTGGACCGGCCGTGGCCCCGGACGTCGTACAGCACCACGTGGAAGTCCTCGGCGAGCCGCCCGGCCACCTCGGACCAGACCTCCTTGGAGTCCGGGTAGCCGTGGACGAGCAGGACGGTCGGCCGGCTCGCGTCGCCCAGTTCGGCGACGCACAACTCGACACCGCCCGTGCGGACCCAGCGCTCCCGTGCCCCCTTCAGCCCCGTCATCACGACACCGCCCCTTCCTCGTTCCAACGCCGCACGTGCGGCAGGTCGTCGTCCAGCCAGAAGGCACTCTGCTCGGGATCCCGCGAGTCCGTGACGACCAGGATCTCCTCGAACTTGGCGCCGGTGCCCCGGAAGCCGAGGTGCGGTTCGACCGCCCACAGCCCCGGTCGCGGCGGGTGGTCCGAGAAGGCGTACGGCGACCAGAGCGGCGACCAGCCGTCCCGGTGACCGTGCACCGCGTCGCGCGCGAGACCCTTCAGCGCCTGCGTGCCGAAGCCGAACAGCGTGGGGGACCAGCTCCGTTGCCGGACCCGGTCGATCTTGTGCGCGATGACGCCGAAGGGATACGCGCGATGCCGGTTGGCGTACCCCTGGCGCACCATGAGCCGGTCCACGTCCTGGTAGATCTCCCGCAGTGAGCGGCGCTCCCGTACCTCGGTCAGGATCAGGTCGCGGTGCGCCTTCAGATCGTGCAGCAGTCTCTCGTGCACGGGATCGAGTCCCAGGCAGCCGGAGTAGCCGATGTCCGCCGTGAAACCGCGATGGACGGGTGCCATGTCGAGGATGAAGGGCATCCCCGCCTCGAGCCGCCGGTTCGTGGGGAAGAACTGCAGCGGCACCCTGAAGCCGGCGAAGGCCGTGCGGTCACCGAACCAGGCGAAGGGCCGGTGGAACCAGTCCCGCACGCCGCGTTCGTGCAGCCAGTCTCGCTGCATCCGGGCGGCCTCGCGCTCGGTCACCCCGGGCTTCAGCTGTGCGGCGACGGCCTCCGCGCACGCGTACGACAGACGCTGTACGTCCCTGAACCCCCTCAGTTCCGCGGTCAGTTCCCTCGTCTCCGCTGAGGCCATGCCACCCGCCCGTCCCGTGTGTGGTCGTGTGCGCTACGTGCCCGTAACTTGACACTGATGAATGTGACAATGAGTGGCGGCTGCGTCAAGAGGCGTGCGGCAAGCCTGTGGAAAACCGCGAGGGGCGGCGGCCGTCGACCGACGTCGGTCGCGGCTCCCCTTACGGGTCCGTACGTCTGGAGTCGGATACGGACCGAGCCGTTGGGCTGACGACGGCTGTGGTCCGTGCCACTACCTTCGAATCGTGACTGTGATCGCCACCGAAAGCCTCAGCAAGCGGTTCCCCCGGGTGACCGCTCTCGACCGGCTCTCCCTGGACATCGGGCCCGGTGTGACCGGACTGGTGGGTGCCAACGGAGCCGGCAAGTCCACGATGATCAAGATCCTGCTCGGCCTGTCCCCGGCCACCGAGGGCACCGCCGCCGTGCTCGGCATGGACGTCGCCACCTCCGGCGGAATGATCCGCGAGCGCGTCGGATACATGCCCGAGCACGACTGCCTGCCGCCGGACGTCTCGGCCACCGAGTTCGTCGTCCACATGGCGCGGATGTCGGGTCTGCCGACGACCGCCGCCCGCGAGCGGACCGCCGACACACTGCGCCACGTCGGCCTGTACGAGGAGCGCTACCGCCCCATCGGCGGCTACTCGACCGGCATGAAGCAGCGGGTGAAGCTGGCCCAGGCCCTGGTCCACGACCCGCAACTCGTGCTCCTCGACGAGCCCACCAACGGTCTCGACCCGGTCGGCCGGGACGAGATGCTCGGCCTGATCCGCCGGATCTGGACCGACTTCGGCATCTCGGTGCTCGTCACCTCGCACCTCCTCGGCGAGCTGGAACGCACCTGCGACCACGTCGTCGTCATCGACGGCGGGCGCCTGCTGCGGTCCAGCTCCACCAGCGACTTCACGCAGATCACCACGACCCTGGCGGTCGAGGTCACCGACTCCGAGACCCACACCGACGGCACCCGGGCCCTGCGCGCGGCCCTCGTCGCCGCGGGAGTGACCCTCCACGAGGAAGCCGAGGACGGCCTGCCCGGTGCCGGTCACATCCTCCTGGTGGAGGCCGCGGGCGAGGAGACGTACGACCTGGTCCGCGACACCGTCGCCGACCTCGGCCTCGGCCTCGTCCGCATGGAACAGCGCAGGCACCACATCGCCGAGGTCTTCCGGCCCGAGGCATCCCAGCGGCAGCAGGAGGTACCGGCGCGATGACCGGCCAGACCCCCGAGACCACCCGTATCCACAACATCGGCTACCGCGCCTACGACGGGCCGCGCCTCGGCCGCGCCTACGCGCGCCGGTCGCTCTTCTCGCAGTCGCTGCGCGGCGCCTACGGGCTGGGCCGCAGTGCCAAGTCCAAGGTGCTGCCGATGATCCTCTTCGCGGTGATGTGCGTCCCCGCGCTGATCATCGTGGCCGTGGCCGTCGCCACCGACATGAAGGACCTGCCGCTGGACTACACGCGGTACGCGATCTTCACCCAGGCGGTCATCGGGCTGTACCTCGCCTCCCAGGCGCCACAGTCCGTCTCGCGCGACCTGCGGTTCAAGACCGTCCCCCTCTACTTCTCGCGCCCGATCGAACGCCTTGACTACGTGCTCGCGAAGTACGGCGCGATGAGCTCGGCGCTCTTCGTCCTCACGGCCTCCCCGCTGGTGATCCTCTACATCGGCTCGCTGCTCGCCAAGATGGACCTCGCCGACCAGACCAAGGGCCTCGGTCAGGGCCTGGTCTCGGTGGCCCTGCTGTCGCTGTTGTTCGGCGGCATCGGGCTGGTCATGGCCGCGCTCACCCCACGCCGCGGGTTCGGTGTGGCAGCCGTCATCGCGACGCTGGTGATCTCCTACGGGGCGGTCTCCACGCTTCAGGGCATCGCCTTCGGCACGGACAACCCCGAGGCCATCAAGTGGCTGGGCCTCTTCTCCCCGATCACGCTGATCGACGGGGTGCAGACCGCGTTCCTCGGCGCCGAGTCCTCCTTCCCGGGCGGAGCCGACGCGGGACCGGGAGCCGGTGCCGGCGCGGTCTACCTGCTGGTCGTCGTCGCGCTCGTCCTCGGCTCGTACGCCGTGCTGATGCGCCGCTACCGGAAGGTCGGGCTGTGACCGTCCTCCCGCCGCCCACCACCACCCTTTCAGAGAATGGGCCGCGCCCATGAGCACTCTTTCCCTCGACCACACCTCCCGGTGGTTCGGCAACGTCGTCGCCGTCAACGACGTCACGATGACGATCGGCCCCGGCGTCACCGGGCTCCTCGGTCCGAACGGCGCCGGAAAGTCCACCCTCATCAACATGATGGGCGGCTTCCTGGCCCCCTCGACCGGCACCGTCACCCTCGACGGGGAGGCGATCTGGCGCAACGAGTCGGTCTACCGGCGGATCGGCGTCGTGCCCGAGCGTGAGGCCATGTACGACTTCCTCACCGGACGCGAATTCGTCATCGCCAACGCCGAACTGCACGGCCTTGGCGCCCAGGAGGCCCAGGAGGCCCTCGCGACGGTGGAGATGGAGTACGCGCAGGACCGGAAGATCGCCACCTACAGCAAGGGCATGCGGCAACGCGTGAAGATGGCCTCGGCACTCGTGCACCAGCCGTCCGTGCTGCTGCTGGACGAACCGTTCAACGGCATGGACCCGCGCCAGCGCATGCAGTTGATGGACCTGCTGCGCCGGATGGGCGCCGCCGGCCGCACGGTGCTCTTCTCCTCGCACATCCTGGAGGAGGTCGAGCAGCTCGCCTCGCACATCGAGGTGATCGTGGCGGGGCGGCACGCCGCCTCCGGAGACTTCCGCAGGATCCGCAGGCTCATGACGGACCGGCCGCATCGCTATCTCGTGCGGTCCAGCGACGACCGGGTGCTCGCCGCCGCGCTCATCGCCGACCCGTCGACCGCCGGTATCGAGGTCGACCTCGCCGAGGGCGCGCTGCGCATCCAGGCGGTGGACTTCGGCCGCTTCACGGAGCTGCTGCCCCGGGTGGCCCGGAAGCACGGAATCCGTCTGCTCACGGTCTCGCCGTCCGACGAGTCCCTCGAATCCGTCTTCTCGTACCTCGTCGCGGCCTGAAAGGAGTCCCACCGATGTACAACCCGACAGTCGCCCGGCTCACCTACCGGGCCCTCCTCGGCCGCCGACGGGCACTGATCCTCTTCGCGCTGCCCGCCCTGCTGCTGGTGATCGCCGCTGCGGTACGGGCCTTCAACGGCGCGGACGACCAGGTCGCGGCCGACGTCCTCGGCGGATTCGCGCTGGCCACGATGGTGCCTCTGATCGGCGTCATCGCCGGCACGGGCGCCATCGGCCCGGAGATCGACGACGGCTCGATCGTCTATCTGCTGTCCAAGCCGGTGAAGCGGCCCACGATCATCTTCACCAAGCTGATCGTGGCGGTCGCCGTCACGATGGTCTTCTCTGCCATCCCCACCTTCGTCGCCGGCATGATCCTCAACGGGAACGGCCAGCAGGTGGCGACGGCATACACCGTCGCGGCGCTGGTCGCCTCCCTCGCCTACAGCGCCCTTTTCCTGCTGCTCGGCACGGTCAGCCGGCACGCGGTGGTCATCGGCCTCGTCTACGCCCTGGTGTGGGAGGCGCTGTTCGGCTCCCTGATCGAGGGGGCGAAGACGCTCAGCGTGCAGCAGTGGGCGTTGGCGGTCGCCCAGAAGGTGAGCGGCGAGGGCCTCGTCACCTCCGACGTGGGCCTCCCGGCCGCGGTCGCCCTCCTGGCCGGAGTGACGGTCCTGGCGACCTGGTACGCCGGCCAGAAGCTGCGGACCCTGACGCTCGCGGGCGAGGAGTAGTACCAGCGGGGCGGGGGCGGGGCGTGCGGGTGCGGCACTGTCCGGGCCCGGTACCGTCCCAGCCCCGGCCCCACCGCTTCCGGGCCGCCGGCGATCCTCCTCCTCCGCACCCGGCTGCCCGGTCATCCTCCGACTGCTCTCCCGAACGCCGCGGGATTACTGTGGGCTCGTACGCGGACACCAACACCCTCATCACCTTCGGGAGTCAGTCATGTCAGACCGCTTCGACGTCGTCGTACTCGGAGCTGGCCCCGGCGGCTACGTCGCCGCCATCCGCGCCGCCCAGCTGGGCAAGCGGGTCGCGGTCGTCGAAGAGAAGTACTGGGGCGGTGTCTGCCTGAACGTCGGCTGCATCCCCACCAAGGCACTGCTGCGCAACGCCGAGCTCGCCCACATCTTCCACCACGAGGCCAAGACCTTCGGCATCAAGGTCGACGGCACCGTCTCCTTCGACTACGGCGAGGCGTTCCGCCGCAGCCGCACGGTCGCGGACGGCCGCGTCAAGGGTGTCCACTTCCTCATGAAGAAGAACGGGATCACCGAGTTCGACGGCCGGGGTACCTTCGTCGACGCCCACACCCTCCAGGTGGCCCTGTCCGACGGCACCTCGCAGACGATCACCTTCGACAACTGTGTCATCGCCACCGGTGCGACGCCGCGGCTGCTTCCCGGCACCTCCCGCAGCGAGCGCGTGGTCACCTACGAGGAGCAGATCCTCGCCGAGGGCATCCCGCAGTCGATCGTCATCGCGGGTGCCGGTGCGATCGGCATCGAGTTCGCCTACGTCCTGAACAACTACGGTGTGAAGGTCACGATCGTCGAGTTCCTGGACCGTGTCGCGCCGCTGGAGGACGCCGACGTCTCCAAGGAGTTGGCCAAGCAGTACCGCAAGCTCGGCATCGACGTCCTCACCTCGACGCGCGTCGAGTCCATCGACGAGTCCGGCCCGCAGGTCCGCGTCACCGTCACCGGCAAGGACGGCGCACAGAAGGTCCTGGAGGCCGACAAGGTCCTGCAGGCGATCGGCTTCGCGCCGAACGTCACCGGCTACGGCCTGGAGAACACCGGTGTCGCGCTCACCGAGCGCGGCGCGATCGAGGTCGACGGCCGGTGCCGTACGAACGTGCCCCACATCTACGCCATCGGCGACGTGACCGCGAAGCTGATGCTGGCACACACCGCGGAGTCCATGGGAGTGATCGCCTCCGAGACCATCGCGGACGCCGAGACCATGGAGCTCGACTACCCGATGATCCCGCGCGCCACCTACTGTCAGCCGCAGATCGCCAGCTTCGGCTGGACCGAGGCGCAGGCGCGCGAGAAGGGCTTCGACGTCAAGGTCGCCAAGTTCCCGTTCACGGCGAATGGCAAGGCACACGGCCTCGGGGACTCCACCGGCTTCGTGAAGATCATCGCCGACGCCACACACGGCGAGATCATCGGTGCCCACCTGATCGGCCCGGACGTCACCGAACTGCTGCCGGAGCTGACACTGGCGCAGCAGTGGGACCTGACCGTCCACGAGGTCGCACGGAACGTCCACGCCCACCCGACGCTGGGCGAAGCCGTCAAGGAAGCGGTTCACGGACTTGCCGGACACATGATCAATTTCTGAGGTTTCTCCGCGTCCGGAGTGATAGGCACGGAAGAGTGCCGAGCGTAACCTTCCCGGGTGGCGAACCGTCCCGACCGATCAGGTCGTGGGTGCGTTCGTCACCCGGTACGCATGTCTGGCTGCTGATCATCGCGCTGACCAGCATCATCCTCGCGCTGGCCCCGGGCGGACTCGAGCACTCCCTGCTGCACCGCACCAGCAGCAATCTGTACGAGCTGGCCCACCATCCGGTGCGTGCGCTGCTCGGCAGTGCTTTCTGGATCGAGGAGCCGGCCGACTTCCTCCTGTACGTGCTGCTCTTCGAGGTCTTCCACGCCCCGGTCGAGCGGTGGATCGGGACCTACCGGTGGTTCCTCACGGTCGCTACGGCGCACGTCGCCGCCACGCTGATCAGCCAGCAGGTGGTCCTGGAGGCGATCCAGGACCATGACGTGCCGGGGAGCATGGCCCATGTGGTGGACATCGGGGTGAGCTATGGGATCGCGGCGTCGGTCGGGATCCTGACGTACCGGCTGCCCTGGCCCTGGCGCGGGCTCTACGTGGTGGGGGCGGTGGCGGCCTTCGTCGCGCCGCTGTGCACGACCCGCACCTACACGGACGTGGGGCACGCTGTCTCGCTGGCCGTGGGCCTGGCCTGCCGACCCCTCACGCGCGGTAATTCGTTGGCCACCGGACACGGACCGCGCGCACACTGATTCCACGGGACGAGAGCGGGAGACGGCGTCCCGCCGTGAGACCGGGGAGGAGCACGATGCCGGCCGGCACGATCTCGAGTCGGAGTCCGCGTCCGTCGGGCTCCCTTCAGCGCGGCGCACACTGAGCGCCGCGGGGGCGGTCGCTTCGAGCGCGCGGTTCCGCCGCGCGGACCGCCCCTCCCGGAGGATCGGCCGAGTGGCAAGACACCCGAGTCCCAGGGCGTCGCATCCGCCCCGGGCCGTGGTGGGGTCCGGGTTGGTTCGGCCTCCCGGGGCTTACCGCCCCAGCAGGCGTTCCAGGACGACGGCGATGCCGTCCTCCTCGTTCGAGGACGTCACCTCGTCGGCGACCGCCTTCAGTGCCGCGTGGGCGTTGGACATCGCCACGCCCCGGGCGGCCCACGCGAACATGGGGATGTCGTTGGGCATGTCACCGAAGGCGATGGTCTCCGCCGCCTTCACGCCCAGTCGGCGCGCCGCCAGTGACAGACCGGTCGCCTTGCTCAGGCCGAGGGGGAGGATCTCCACGATTCCCGGACCCGCCATGACCACGTCCACCAGGCTGCCGACCGTCTCGCGGGCGGCCCGGGTCAGTTCGTCGTCCGACAGCGTCGGGTGCTGGATGTAGACCTTGTTCAGCGGAGCCGACCACAGGTCCGTCGGGTCCTCCATCGTGTGTACCGGCAGAGGCCCTTCCTGGACGCGGTAGCCGGGGCCCACCAGCACCTCGCCGTCCAGGCCGTCGCGGCTGGCGGCCAGTGCCAGCGGGCCCACCTCGGCCTCGACCTTCGACAGGGCCAGGCCGGCCAGCTGCCGGTCGAGCGTCACGGAGGTCAGCAGCCGGTGCTCGCCGGCGTGGTAGACCTGCGCGCCCTGACCGCACACCGCGAGGCCCTCGTAGCCGAGGTCGTCGAGGATGTGCCGGGTCCAGGGCACCGCCCGACCGGTCACGACGATGTGCGCCGCCCCGGCCGCCACCACGGCGGCGAGAGCGTCACGCGTACGGTCCGAGACGGACTCGTCGGACCGCAGCAGCGTGCCGTCGAGGTCCGTCGCGACGAGCCGGTAGGGGAAGGAGCTCACTTGGAGATCGGCTCCAGGACCTCACGGCCGCCGAGGTACGGCCGGAGCACCTCGGGCACCCGGACGGAACCGTCGGCCAGCTGGTGGTTCTCCAGGATCGCCACGATCGTCCGCGGGACGGCGCAGAGCGTGCCGTTCAGCGTCGCGAGCGGCTGGACGACCTTCTTGCCGTCGCGGTCGTCGCGCATGCGCACGGAGAGCCGGCGTGCCTGGAAGCCGTCGCAGTTCGACGCGGAGGTCAGCTCGCGGTACTTGCCCTGGGTCGGGATCCACGCCTCGCAGTCGAACTTGCGCGAGGCGGAGGAGCCGAGATCGCCGGTGGCCACGTCGATGACCTGGTAGGGCAGCTCGAGGCTGGTCAGCCACTGCTTCTCCCACTCGAGGAGCCGCTTGTGCTCGTTCTCGGCGTCCTCCGGAGCGACGTACGAGAACATCTCGACCTTGTCGAACTGGTGGACCCGGAAGATGCCGCGGGTGTCCTTGCCGTAGGTGCCGGCCTCCCGGCGGAAGCACGGAGAGAACCCGGCGTAGCGCAGGGGCAGCTTGTCCGCGTCGATGATCTCGTCCATGTGGTACGCGGCGAGCGGGACCTCGGAGGTGCCGACGAGGTAGTAGTCGTCCTTCTCCAGGTGGTACACGTTCTCCGCGGCCTGGCCGAGGAAGCCGGTGCCCTCCATCGCGCGCGGGCGGACCAGCGCGGGGGTCAGCATCGGGATGAAACCGGCCTCGGTGGCTTGCGCGATCGCGGCGTTGACGAGGGCCAGCTCCAGCAGGGCGCCCACGCCCGTCAGGTAGTAGAAGCGTGAGCCGGAGACCTTGGCACCCCGCTCTACGTCGATGGCGCCCAGCGCCTCGCCCAGCTCGAGGTGGTCCTTGGGCGCGAAGCCCTCGGCGGCGAAGTCGCGGATGGTGCCGTGGGTCTCCAGGACGACGAAGTCCTCCTCGCCGCCGACCGGAACCTCCGTGTGGACGATGTTGCCCAGCTGCAGCAGCAGGTTCCGCGCGGTCTCGTCGGCCTCGTTCTGCTCGGCCTCGGCCGCCTTGACGTCGGTCTTCAGCTGCTCGGCCTTCTGGAGGAGCTCGGCGCGTTCCTCGGGAGTGGCCTTGGGGATCAGCTTGCCGAGCGCCTTCTGCTCGGATCGGAGCTCGTCGAAGCGGACGCCGGACGACCTGCGCCGCTCATCGGCTGAGAGCAGGGCGTCGACGAGCGCGACATCCTCTCCACGGGCGCGCTGGGAGGCGCGAACACGGTCGGGGTCCTCACGGAGCAGGCGAAGGTCAATCACCCCACCAGGCTACCGGTGCGGACTCGTGGCACCCCACCCGATATAGCCTTGCGTGTCGCTTTGACCGAATTGCCGGTCTTGGGAAACGCTCCCCCTATTCGTCAATAAACGGTCCTCGTCCCCCCGAAAAGGGGCGGATCGCAGCCTGCGGCTTGACCGAACCACCCCGGGGGGCAGGGGACTTCTCCACAGGGCGGAGCGAGTTCGGAATGTTATCCACAGGCTGTGTGGAAGTTCTGTGGATCACGGAAGGTGCCGTTCTGAATCGGCTGCAAGGCTGGCAATTCCCCGATCAAACCCCTCGCCGACACTCATTCGAGTGGGAATTCCTCGCTCTGGAGAGTCGATCAAGGGAATGAGGGTGACACGGACCGAGGTGATGCCCTGTGGATGGATGTGGAGCGACTAGGGCGATTTGTCGACTGCGTCGATCTGGGTTGTCGACTTATCCCCAGGTCGAAAGCGACTCCTGTGGATAACTTCTGTGGGTAACCGAAAAGTATGCAGGTAGGACTAGTGATCCGCGCCTGTGGACGACCGCCCTCGTCGTGGGGGCGGTCGGGGCATTCTCGGATCAGGCCCGGCCGTCCTGGGCTCTCGCCAACCAATCGGAGGCAGCCATGAAGTCCGTGTCCGACGTCCCGTGCCGAAGCGGCCCCACCTCCCGCACCGAGACGCCCGCCCGGGGGTACGAGCCGAGGAAGCGCACGTTCGGGCAGATCCGCTTGAGACCCATCAGCGCCTCGCCCACCCGCCGGTCGGAGATATGACCCTCCGCGTCCACCGCGAAGCAGTAGTTCCCGATGCCGGCGCCGGTGGGGCGGGACTGGATGAGCATCAGGTTGACGCCGCGGACGGCGAACTCCTGGAGCAGTTCGAGGAGCGCGCCGGGGTGGTCCTCGCCCAGCCACAGCACGACCGAGGTCTTGTCGGCCCCGGTCGGCGCCGCGGGCCGGGCGGGCCGGCCGACCAGGACGAAGCGGGTCTCGGCGTTCTCGGCGTCGTGGATCTCGGTGACCAGGGCCTCCAGGCCGTAGGTCGCCGCCGCGAACTCGCCGGCGAAGGCGGCGTCGAAGCGGCCCTCCTGGACGAGCCGGGCGCCATCGGCGTTCGAGGCGGCCGATTCCCACACGGCGTCGGGCAGATGCGCCCGCAGCCAGTTGCGCACCTGGGGCTGTGCCACCGGGTGGCCGGTCACCGTCTTGATCTCGGACAGCGGGGTCCCGGGACGTACCAGCAAGGCGAAGGCGATCGGGAGGACCACTTCGCGGTAGATCATCAGCGGCTCACCGGAGGCCAGCTCGTCCAGGGTGGCGGTGACCCCGCCCTCCACGGAGTTCTCGATCGGCACGAGAGCGGCGGCGGCCTCGCCGTTGCGGACGGCGTCCAGCGCGGCCGGGACGGAGACCATCGGGACGAGCTCCCGGGTCGCGGCCTCGGGCAGCGTACGCAACGCGGCCTCCGTGAACGTGCCTTCGGGACCGAGATACGTATACCGGGTGGCTGACATACCGATCACCCTAGTGGGCTCCGCTCGCCCGGAGCCCAACCGTCGGCGACCCGTACCCGTCCCGCGCGGCATGCGCGGGGTGGAACCGGGCACGGCCAAGGGGGTCATGCCTCCAGGAGCCGTTGACCCACGTACTCGCCTTCCGCGACGCCTCCCGGTACCGCGAACAGGCCGCTCGCCTCGTGCCGGATGAACGCCGAGAGCGCGTCACCCCGGTCGAGCTTCCGTTGTACGGGAACGAAGCCGCGCAGCGGATCGGCCTGCCAGCAGACGAAGAGGAGTCCCGCGTCGGGTGTTCCGTCCGGACCGATGCCATCGTGAAAGGAGAACGGCCGTCGGAGCATGGCCGCCCCGCCGTTCTGTTCGGGGGCGGAGATCCGGGAGTGGGCGTTGTCGGGGATCACCGGCTTCCCGTCGGCGCCGAACCTGTCCAGGTCGAGTTCGCTGGTCTCGGTGCCTCCCGTCAGCGGAGCACCGTCGGACTTCCGGCGACCGATCACCTTCTCCTGCCTGTCGAGGGGCAGCCTTTCCCAGTCGTCGAGCAGCATCCGGATCCTGCGCACGACCGCGTACGAGCCGCCCGTCATCCAGTCCTGCCCGCCGGAGGCGCCCCTCGGGACGAAGATCCGCTGGTCGAAATCAGGCTCGGAGGGCTTCGGGTTGCCCGTACCGTCCACCTGGCCCATCAGGTTCCGTGCCGTCATCGGCTTCGCGGTCGCGCCGGCCGAACGGTTGAAGCCGTTCATCTGCCAGCGGACGGTGGCCGCCGTCCCCGCGTCCTTCTGGAGGGCCCGCAGGGCGTGGAAGGCGACCAGGGCGTCGTCCGCGCCGATCTGTACCCAGAGATCGCCCTCCGACCGCTTCGGGTCGAGCGCGTCCGCGGAGAAGGCGGGCAGAGGGTCGAGCTGGACCGGGCGCCGGGAGGAGAGCCCGGTGCGCCCGAAGAAGGAATGGCCGAAGCCGAAGGTCACCGTCAGGGAGGAGGGTCCGGCGTCCAGGGCGATGCCCGTGTCGTCGGTCGACGGCTCGCCCGCCATCAGTGCCCTGGCTGTGGCGGACCACCGGCGCAGCAGCGCGGCGGCCTCCTTGCGGCCCGCGCCCGGGGAGAGGTCGAAGGCGACGAGATGGCCTCGCGACTGGAGGGGGGTGGTGATTCCGGCCTGATGTCTCCCGTGGAACGCGGCCCGCGTGGCACCCACCGTGGTCAGCGCCTTCGCGTCGGTGTACGGGGCACCGCTGCCGGCCGCCGCCCCGTACACGCCGGCGCCACCGGCCGCTCCGAGAGCGAGGCCGGCCGCGCCCGCCGCGCCCACGGTGCCGAGCAGTCGGCGCCGGGACAATTCCACCTGGTTCTCGGAGCGGTCGTCGGTCAGGTCAGTCACGAGGGTCAGCCGATCTTCACGTTCTTGTCGATGGTGGTCTGGTCGATGTCGGAGGTGCGGACGGTGATGTCGATCCGCCAGGTGCCGGGCAGCGGGATCTGGACACCGGTCGCGCTCCAGTGTCCTGCCTGGATCCGGTCGGGCTGGACGGGCAGCGGTCCGATGTTCTTCTCCTTCAGGGTGAAGGCGACCCTGATCTCCGGAAGGTCCAGCGGCCGTCCGTCCGGGCGGTCCACGAAGATGTGCAACGCGTTGGCGCCGGTGCGGCCGGGGTCGAGGCTGAGGCGGACGGTTCCCTTGCCGTCCACGCCCCCGGTGTCGAAGGGCATCCGGATATCGACGGGCCGGTCCGGGACGGCGGCTGAGCCGGACGTGGACTGGGCCCGTCCCGCTTCTTCCTCCGTACGGCCGGGTTCGGTGGAGGTCAGGACGGTCGTCACGGCGAGCAGCACCACGGCGACGGCTGCCTCGGTGAGCACGGAGCGGCGCAGCCCGGCCCGTTCCGGGTCGGCGTCGCGGTCCCTCTTGCGCTGGGCGACGGCGACGGCGGCGCGCTGCCGGGCGAGCTGGGCGGCCCGTTCGGGGTCGACGGGTACCCCGGCCCGCGTCGTACCACCGGACCGGCCCCCGACGGTTCGGTCCGCACCGTTCTCCTGGTCCTCGCCGGTGGTGCCGACCTCGCCCTCGTCGCGGTTCCTGCCGTCCGTTCCGGCCGGAGGCTTCGTCGTGTCCGTGTCTTCTGTGACTTCCCGTAGCTCTGCCGCGTCGTCCATGCCGGCCGCGTCGTCCGTCGCGTCCGTGCCGGCCTGCCGTGTCGGGTCGCCGAGCCGTCGTGTCCAGCGGCGCGATATCCACGCGATGCCCATGAGCACGGCGACCAGGCCGATCTTGACCAGCAGCAGCTGTCCGTAAGCGGTCCCGGTCAGCGCCGACCAGGAGCCGACCTGACGCCAGGACTGGTAGATCCCGGTCGCCGCCAGGACGATCACCGAGCCGAAGGCCAGCCTCGAGAAGCGCTCCACGGCTGCCCGCTCGATGCCGGGCGCCCGGTACAGCGCGACCATCAGCGCCGTCAGACCGCCCAGCCAGGTGGCCACCGCGAACAGGTGCAGGATGTCGACGGGCATCGCGATGCCCGGCTGGAGGCCCGTCGAGGCGTGCTCGGCGAGTGCCCAGGTGCCCGCCATCCCGGCCGCCACGACCGCGCCGCCGATGGAGAGGCCGAAGGTGAGGTCCCGCTTCTCCTCCTTGCTCGTCCGCTTGGTGTACGCGCCGAACAGCACGGCGACGAAGAGCGCCGCCGCGCCGAGCAGCATCAGCCGGGAGACCAGCGCGGCGCCGGTCTTCGTCTCCAGGACGGCCTTCACCCCGGCCAGGTCGAAGACGTCGCCGAGGTCTCCGGAGCCGGTGTAGGGGTTGCGCAGCAGCAGCATGGCGAGCGTGGCCGCCGCCAGCGTCAGCCAGCCCCGGACGACGAGCCGCTGGACGGGCCGTACGGACGCTCCGCGCGGCCAGCACGCCAGGACGAACGCGCCGCCGCCGACGAGGACCGCGAAGCCGGCGTAGGAGAGGTAGCGGGCGATGCCGTAGAGCGTGCCGACGACTCCGCCGCCGGCCGTCTGGTCGGCCAGCACGACGGTGGTCGTGGAGGGCGCGCCGATGGAGAAGGTGAAGGCGCCCGCCACCGGGTGGCTGTCGGCGGACACGGCGTGCCAGGAGACGGTGTAGGTGCCGTCCGGCAGCCCGGACCGGAGTCCGACGCCGTACCGGATGATCGATCCGCTGCACAGGTTGCGGAGCTCTCCGGTGTCCATCCGTTCCCCCGAGGGGGCGAGGACCCGGATCGAGTCGTCGTCCATGGCGACTTGCTCGGAGAAGGTGAGGTGGACATTGGTGGGGGCGGTGGCGACCACCGCCCCGTCCTGCGGATCGCTGCCGGTGAGAGCCGCGTGCGCGGACGCGGGCGCGGCGCCGGCGAGCAGGGCGCTCAGGAGCGCCGCTGCCACGAGCAGCAGGCGGACCAGGGCGGTTCCGAGGCGCGGGGCGGTGGCTGTCATCTGTGTCAGTCCCTCAAGTAGCTCAGTGCCGCTTCGGGTTGTGGTTCGGCGCCTCGACGGGCACTTCGACCTCTATCGGGGCGGACTTCTCGAAGTGGAGCTCGATGCTCACCTTGTCGCCCTGCTTGGGCTGCTGCTTGAGATTCATGAACATGATGTGGTTGCCGCCGCGTTCGAGGTTCAGCTCGCCCTTGGCGGGGATGTCGAAGGACTTCACCTCCTGCATCTTCTGGTTCTTCGTCTCGTGGATCGTCACGTCGTCCGAGAGGGGACTGGTGACGGAGGTGAGCTTGTCCGCCGTGTCACTGTCGTTGGTGATGGTGAGGAAACCGCCGGCCATGTCCATCACCGGCTGCGGGATGAACGCGCCGCTGACCTTGAGCTCCGGCCTGCCGGAGGCGCCGGCGTCGCCGGAACCGCCGGCCGAGCACCCCGCCAGCGCCAGGGCCGCGGTCAGCGCCACGGCGGAGGAGAGGACGGTGGTGCGGGTGGTGCGGGTGGTGCGGCGGGTCACGGGTTCTCCCCCTTGATGAGCTTCGGCAGGTCCTTGGCGTAGTCCTCGACGGTCGTGTCCTCGCCGTACAGGACGTAGCCCTGGTCGGTGGTGGGCGAGAACGCGATCACCTGGGCGCCGTGCATGGAGACGACCGACCCGTTCTCATCCTTCGTCGGCGGGTCGATACCGATGCCGATGCGGCGGGCCGCCGCCTGGATCGTGGCGAAGTCCCCGGTGAGTCCGGTGAAGGACGGGTCACCGGCGGCGGGCAGCCACTTGGCCAGCTCGGCCGGGGTGTCCCGCTCGGGATCCGTGGTGACGAAGACGACCTGGAGCTTGTCCTGGTCGGCCTTGGGGAGCTGCTTCCTGGCGATGGCGATGTTGCTCATCGTCAGTGGGCAGACGTCCGGGCAGTGCGTGTAGCCGAAGTAGATCAGCGTCGGCTTGCCCTTGGTCCGCTCGCGCAGGTCGTACGTCCCGCCCGTGGTGTCCGTGAGGACGAGGTCGGGCTTGGTGAACGGGCGGTCGAGGACCGTCGCCGCGCGGGTGGAGCCGGTGCCGGAGGAGACCTCGGCGACCGGCGCGTTGCCGCGGGTTCCGGTCGCCTTGTCGTCTCCTCCGTTCACACCGACGACGATCGTCACGGTGAGGGCCGCGACGATCGCGACAGCAGAGGCGATCAGCGGTGCGCGCCTGCTCGGCCTGGCCTGCTCGTCGTTGTTCTGGACAGACATGTGTTCTCTCTTGTGTGGTGCGGGCCGTCAGGCAGAGCGGCGGCGTCCGGCGAGGACACCGAACGCGACACCGGCGACGCCGACGAGGATGCCGATCACGCCGAGCACACGGGCGGTGGTGTCGCTGGAGGCGGCGGCCTCGGCGTGGGTCGCCTTGGCGTCGGCCTTGCCCTCGGCCTTGTCGTCGGCCTTGTCGTCGGTCGCCGCGCCGCCGCCGTGGTGGTCGTCGGCCGCCGCGGACAGCTTGAGGACCGGGGCCGGGTTCTGCGGTGCGTCCGCGCCCTTCTTGGACTCTTCGATCCAGCGGACGACCTCGTTGTTGTCGTAGGTCTGGACGGCCTTCAGGACGAGCTGGTCGGCGTCCTCCGGCAGCTGGCCGAGGGAGAGCGGGAACTGCTGGAACTGGCCGGGGCCGATCTTCGCGCCGTCGGCGGTCCAGGTGACCTTGGTGACGGCCTCCTCGATCTTCTTGCCGTGCAGCTCCAGAGGCTCGGCGAGCTTCCCCTTGGTGACCTCGGCCTTCCAGCCGGCGACGGGCTGCGGCATGACGGAGGCGAGCGGGTGATCGGTGGGGAAGTTGACCTCGATCTTCACGGTGGAGGCGTTGTCACGCTCGTTGGGGACCTTCACGTTGACGGTCGCGTAGCCGCCCTTGGCCGCCTCGCCCTGGGGCTGCACGGTGACGTGCGCGAAGGCGGTGCCGGAGAACAGCACGATGGAGGAGAGGGCGAGGCCACCGGCGACGGCGATACGGGAGAGGTTCATGGTGTAAGACACTCCAACTCGGGAGAAGGGTGGGGACGTCCGGCGTGCCGACCGGGCGGAACCGATGCCGGGCAGGGTCCCGCACGGGTCGGTGCGGGGCCGTGGCGCGGCGTCGGCCGTGGTCCCGAGTGGCCGGTGGGGCCGTGCCGGGTCTGCGGGCCGCCGCGACGGGCGGCGTCGGGTTCCATACGGGTCGGCTGGTGCGGACGTTCACGGACCCGCTCCGTTCGAGCGGTCCGCGTCAGGCTGCGAGCACGCAGGCGGCGAGCGGCGGTCCGCGCCGGATCACCGTGTGCTGGAGTGCCTCCGCCGCGACGGTCGGCGCGGTGTCGACCGGCGCACGGCGGGGCTGCCGAGGCGCTGCCGAGGGCGTCCCGGGGAGACCGGAGAGCAGGGCCCGTACGAGTGTGAGCGCGGCGCGCAGGGAGCGGACCAGGGCCGCTTCCGCTAGTCCGGTGGCGCCCTGTGCCGAGAGCCGGAGGAGTCGGCTCAGCGCGAGGTCGCCGCGGCGCAGCAGCCATCCGGTGGCGAGGGCCGCCAGCAGGTGGCCGAGCAGCATCGGCAGGCTCGGCAGGAGTTCCGCGTTCTGCGCGGCGGAACCCGCGAGGTGGCCGCCGTGTGCTCCGTGGCCCGGGGCCTGGAACGCGGTGTGGTTCGGGTCGAGTCCGGCGTCGGTGACGATCCGGGTCGCGTCGGCGGGGCTGAGGGACGAGGCGCCCGCGCCGCAGACCAGCTTGGCGGCCAGCCGGATCAGCGCGTCGTTCGCGTCGGTTCCCAGGCCGGGGCCGGTCGGGGCGTCCGCCCCGAGGGACCGCTGTCCGAGGCCGAACAGGGCGTGCAGCACGAGTTGTCCGCCCGCCAGCGCCCCGGCGATGACGGGCAGCGAACGCTGCCGTCCCGAGAAGAGCGTGGTGATCGCGAACATGCCCAGGAAGCCGGCCGCCAGGGTCCAGGGCGCGATTCCCGCGCAGGCGGCGAGGGCGTGCCCCAGCGCGGACAACACGACGCAGACCGCGGTGAACACCGCGGCCCTCAGCAGCCGTGGACCGAGCGTGGGGGCAGACATGGCGGCCCCATCATCGCACCAGGCCCCCGGCGCCCGTACGGCAGGTCCGGAAGATCACCAATGGACCCCTTCGGCGGCTCCACGCACCTCGTACACCCCGCGCCGGGTGTGTCCCCCGAATGAGGGCTGTTGTCTTCCCGGGGTGCTTACGGATGGCGTCCCGCGGCAATACGTATCGGTATGTCGAGCCGCAGCCAGGAGGCTGGAGCATGAGCATCTGGTGGTCACTCCACTTGCGGCGCGAGGCTGCGAGCGTTCCGCTCGCCAGGCGACTTCTCCTCGGCACGATGGAGACCGCGGGGGTCGATCCCGATGTCTCCTACGACCTGTCCGTCGCCCTGACGGAGGCCTGTGCCAACGCCGTGGAACACGGGGGTGAGCGGGGCGCCGGTGTGGCTTCGGAGGCGTACCGGGTCACCGCTTATCTGGACGGTGAGACCTGCCGGATCGAGGTCGCGGACTCCGGTCCGGGATTCCCCGCGGGGCGTTCCTCCGCGATCCGGCGGGCGAGGGTGCCGTCGAACGCCGAGAACGGCCGCGGACTGCGGCTGATCGAGGAACTGTCCGATCACGCCCACTTCGGCAACAGATCGAGCCGGGGCGGAGCCGTCGTCAGCTTCGACAAGATCGTCAAATGGCGATCGGAAGCGCCGCTCGCGCTGACCTGACCCGGCTTCTCTCGCGCTGACCGTCCTGTGCCGGGAGGCCGCGTACGTCGAGTGACGGCCTACGGCGAGGGGCCACCTGGGTGCCGGTTTCGGACGCGCCGGTCGGTTCGGACGCGCCGGGACCCCGCCGACCGGACCGGTCGGCGGGGTCCCGCGGTGTACGCGCGGGTGTCAGCCCTTCAGGCCGGCCATCCACGCCTCGACCTCGTCGGCCTGGCGGGGCAGCGAGTCCGAGAGGTTCAGGTTGCCGTCCTCCGTGACGAGGATGTCGTCCTCGATCCGGACGCCGATGCCCCGGTACTCCTCCGGCACGGTCAGGTCGTCGGCCTGGAAGTAGAGCCCCGGCTCGACGGTCAGGCACATGCCCGGTTCCAGGGTGGTGTCCACGTACGCCTCGGTGCGGGCGGCGGCGCAGTCGTGGACGTCCATGCCGAGCATGTGGCCGGTGCCGTGCAGGGTCCAGCGGCGCTGGAGGCCCAGCTCCAGGACCCGCTCGACCGGGCCTTCGAGCAGGCCCCACTCGACGAGCTTCTCGGCGAGCACCCGCTGTGCGGCGTCGTGGAAGTCGCGGTAGGCGGCACCGGGCTTCACCGCGGCGATGCCCGCCTCCTGCGCCTCGTACACGGCGTCGTAGATCTTGCGCTGGAGCGCGTCGTAGCGCCCGTTGATCGGCAGGGTCCGGGTCACGTCGGCGGTGTAGAGCTCGGTGGTCTCCACACCGGCGTCGAGCAGGAGCAGCTCGCC
This sequence comes from Streptomyces sp. NBC_01216, assembly GCF_035994945.1. NCBI lineage: Bacteria > Bacillati > Actinomycetota > Actinomycetes > Kitasatosporales > Streptomycetaceae > Streptomyces > Streptomyces sp. NBC_01216. The sequence continues at coordinate 3,423,767 of NZ_CP108677.1, read as the reverse complement.
GGGGCGGACCGGGCCGTCGTTGCGCACCCAGTGCAGGGTGGTGGCGTGGGGGCCCGCGGCGCAGATGGAGCCGTAGCCGATGTCGTTGCCCTCGACGCGGGCGCGCAGGAAGAACGTGCCCTCGATGTAGCGCTCGCTGGTGGCCTCGGCCTTGTCCAGGACCTTGACGACGTCCTCGAAGCCGCGCGCGGTGGCGTCGCATGCCTTGCGGAGTTCGGCGACCTCGAAGGCGTCCTTCACCAGTCGCGCCTCGGAGAGGTAGACGCGCAGTTCCTCGTCGCGCTCCGCGGTGACCTTGTCGGTCAGGGCGGCCTCGATGCCGGCGTCGTGGCCGCGGACGGCGCGGACCGGTCCGGTGGCCTCGGCGAGGGCGGCGGGCAGCTCGCGGACGTCCTTGGCCGGGATGCCGAGCAGCTGCTCGGCCTCGGTCAGGGAGTGGCGGCGGCCGACCCACAGCTCGCCCTGGCCGTCGAGCCAGAACTCGCCGTTCTCGCGGTCCGAACGGGGCAGCAGGTAGAGGGTGGCCCGGTGGCCACCGGCCGCCACCGGCTCCAGGACGAGGACGCCGTCGTGGGTCTGGTCGCCGGTGAGGTACGCGTACTCGGTGGACGCGCGGAAGCTGTACTCGGTGTCGTTGGAGCGGGTCTTCAGATTGCCCGCGGGGATCACCAGCCGCTCGCCCGGGAAGCGGGCGGAGAGCGCGGCACGGCGGTCGGCGGTGTGCCCGGCCTGTGCGACCGGCTCCAGACCGTGGAGCTCGGTGTCGGCCCAGCCGGTCTTCATGTTCTCGGCGAGCTCGTCGGACACGCTCCCGTACAGCCCGTTCTTGCGCTGCTTGATCGGCTCTTCGGTCTCTTCCGGGGTCTCCGGGTTGAGCTCTTCCGCCACGGGTCTCTCCTCTTGGTACGACACTGAACCTCTCCCATCGTACGGTCGTGCGGAAGGGGGCCCAGGGCCGGAAGACCTCTTACCGGCGAGTCACCGTGAGGAGCGCGGGGCCGTCGTGTGACCGTCCGCACCGAGGGTGTGTGCCGTATACACGGAATGGTGTTCCGTGTCGGGGTGCGGCGGGGCGAGCGAGGGTGCAGCGGATCGTGGAGGCTCGGGCGGCTCACTCGAAGTGGGCCGCCAGCAGCACCACGTCGTCGCAGGCGTCGGCGCCGTCGGCGTCCGGACCTTCGGGCAGCAGTGTCCGCAGGACGTGGTCGGCGACGGCTCCCGGGTCACTCCGGTCGGCCCTCGGCACGCTCGCGGCGGCCGTGTGGAGCCGGGCGAAGGCCCGGTCCATCGGGTCGCCGGTGCGGCGCAGCAGTCCGTCCGTGTAGAGCAGCACCGTTTCTCCGGGCGCGGGCGTGAGCTCGACGCTCGGAGCTTCCCAGCAGGCGAGCATGCCGAGCGGCGCCGACAGCGAGGTCTCGACGAATGTGGTGCGGCGTGCCCCGATCACCATCGGCGGGGCGTGCCCCGCGCCCGCCAGGACCAGCCGGCGCTCTCCCGGTTCGGCGTACGCGAAGAGCGCGGTGGCGGAGCGCGCGGGCTCGGTGAGCCGAAGCAGGAGTTCGAGGTCGGAGAGGACGGCGACGGGGTCCTCGCCTTCCATGACCGCGTACGCGCGGAGCGAGGCCCGCAGTCGTCCCATCGCGGCGAGGGCGCTCGGGCCGCCGCCGGAGACGGAGCCGACGGAGAGTCCGAGGGCGCCCTCGGGCAGCGGCAGTGCGTCGTACCAGTCGCCGCCGCCTCTCGGGGCGGCGTGGTGACGGACGGCGAGACGGATGCCGGGGACCCGGGGAAGCCGGCTCGGCAGCAGCTCCTCGGCGACGGTGGCGACCTGGACCCGGGCGCGGTCGAGTTCGACGAGGCGGGCCAGGTGCGCGGAGGCGTACCTGGCGTAGAGGCCGATCAGGTGGCGCCGGTGCTCGTCGGGCTCGGCGGGCTCGTCGTACAGCCACACGACGGCGCCGAGGCGTCGGGCCGCTTCGGTGGCCAGGGGCAGGGCGTAGCTCGCGGCGTAGCCGAGGCGGGCGGCGACCTCGCGCAGACGCGGGTCGAGGTCCTCCACGCCGAGCAGGTCGGGGACGGCGATCGGTCCGGGGACCGTGACCGGGTCGGGCAGGCCCTCCAGGATGCGGCCGTAGGACGTGGCGCTGCGCGGAACGGTCTCGATGATGCCCAGTTCGGCGTGGGCGAGGCCCAGACCCACGGTGCCGGTCGGACCGAGTCCGTCGGAGGGTTCGAGGACGGCCATGCCCCGGCGGGCCCCGACGAGGGCGGCCCCGGCACGCAGCACCTCCCGGAGCGCGTCGTCCACCGAACCGGTCCTGACCAGGCGTTCGGTGAGTTCGTGGAGCGTGCTGAGGTCGGAGACCCAGGCGGCGAGCCGGTCCTGGATCATCGCGCCGGGGGGAGGCGCGGCGGTGGGGACGCCCGGAAGAGGCGTGGCAGTGTGCGCGGGCGAGGGAACCGTGGAATCGATTCCGGCCACTTTCGGCAGACGCGGGGCGCTCACTTCGGTCGGCTTTCCGACGGGTGTGTTTCGCGCAATTGCATCGCAAACCCCCATGTCAATGTGCGCCACCATCCATGCATCCACATGTACACGCACAAGAGGAGTGATGTCCAGCATTGTCCGCACGGGACTTGTGGTGTCCATGGGGTTCTGCAGGAGGGTTGAACTGTGGGGCAAGTTGGCCGAAAATTACCCCCGTGGTGCACCTTTCGCGGTCGACTGGCGTCGTTTCAAAGCGCGTTGATTTGAACGTGATGGGTACGTAAACGGTGATGGCCAGGGGCAGTTGGAACAGCCCCGGAACCTGGCAGGGTGCCTGGGCGTCCTCACCGCCGCAGGCCGCGCCCCTTCGAGTGGACGACGAGCCTCAGCCCGGCCCCTCCCGCCCCACCGCACGGGGCGGTGAACCGCCGACCTTGTACGCGCTGATACGCACGGTGAAGTGATCTGCACGTGGTGATGTGGATTCGGCGTTCAACGGAAAGGAACGAGCGCTCATGCGCGAGATCCTCGGAAGGCGACGCAGGCTCCGGTTCCGACGCAAGGAAAGGACCGGCCGACTCGATGCCGCGCTCACCTGCGCCGTCGAGTGGGACTGGCCCGTACTGCCCGGCGTGGGGCTGAAGTCGACGACGCGTCCGTCGAAGGGGGCGGCTTGCGCCTGCCCCGATCCCGAATGTGTGGTGCCTGGTGCGCACCCCTTCGACCCCGGACTGCTGGCGGCCACCACCGACGAGCGCATGGTCCGCTGGTGGTGGGCCCGGCGCCCGGACGCTCCGGTCGTCCTGGCCACCGGTGGCCGTGCGCCGTGCGCCGTGAGTCTGCCGGCCGCCGCGGGTGCGCGTGCCCTGGCAGCGCTCGACGCGATGGACATGCGCCTGGGGCCGGTCGTGGCGACGCCGACCCGCTGGTCGCTGCTGGTCGCTCCGTATGGCCTCGAACGTCTGGGTGAGCTGCTCTACGCCAAGGACAGCGTGCCCAGTTCGCTGCGCTTCCACGGTGAGGGCGGATATCTGCTGCTGCCCTCCCCGGGCGCCGGTACGGCGCGGGCGCGCTGGGAGCGGGCCCCGCTGGAGGGCTCCTCCCGACCGTGGCTGCCGGACGTGGAGGCCGTGGTGGACGCGCTGGTCGACGCTGGGACGAACACCCCCGGCGGTGGGAGCAGGCTCACCTACTGACGTCCGCCGCGCGGTCCGGGACCCCGGACCGCGCGGCGGACGCCATGGCCTGGTTCGGGCGTCGAGGCGGTCCGGGGGCGCCGGGGACCGGTGTGCCGAGGCCGTCGTGGGGTGCCCCGGGGGCGGTGCTGTCACCCTTACGGGTCAGGCCCGGCCCCAGTTGTCCGGGAAACGCGCGCACGGAGCGTCCGGCGCCCCGGACCGCGACTATCTTCGGCCCCACCGTTCACGAGTCGCGGCCGACCGGGCAGGTGGGTGCCATGAATCTCCGCATGATCGGGCTCGCGGCCGTCGTGGCGGGGGCCACGCTGCTGCCGCTCGTCGCCTCGGCGGGACCCGCCTCCGGGCCGGCGCCCGCGTCCGGCTCGGCCGCGGCGTCCGGAAACCGGTCCGCGAACTCGACCGGAAACGGTCAGGGCAACGGGTCCGCGAACCCGGCCGGTGCCCCCTCGGGAACCCGCCCCGGCTTGGCGGACGACGCGAAGCCCGGCGACGGCGCGGAGTCCCGCGACGGTGTGACTCCCGGAAGCCACGCGGGGACGGAGCACGGCGGACGGCCGTCGGGCGGCGGACCGGCCGACGGGCCGCGCGCCGGCAGCCTCTCCGTACCGCCCCCACCGGCGCCGTCGTCCGCACCCCGTACCGGCCCCTCCCCCGCGCCCGGCCGCGCGGCGCGCTGCGGGCCGGAGCTGGCCTCCCCCGATGGCGTCGAGGCGCAGACCTGTGTGCTGACCGAGGGCGCGGACACCTGGGCGCGTACCTACTACCGCAATGTCACCGGCCAGGAGCTGGACTCCATCCTCACCCTGATGGGCCCTGGTGGGCGGACCGTACAAGTGCGCTGCTCGGTCACGGCGGAGGACGAACCGGGGGTCTGCGAGACCCCGCGTGAACGGACCCGGGGGGCGATGGCGGCCTATTCGGCGGTCGCGGAATTCGCGGCGGTCGGGGAGGACGGTGGCGCTCCGCTGCTGCTGCGGGCCGGAAGCAACACGGCCGCCGCCAGCGGTGGTTGAACCGGAGAACCGGTTCACCGGTCCGCACGGCGGTCGCACGGGCACGAGAAGGCCCGGTCGCTGGCGACGGGGGATGCACCAGCGACCGGGCTTCCAGAACGGTAACAAGAGATCTGCTGTTCGCAAATTCGATCTCGGTTATTCGGACAGGGATTTACCCGGGCGTACGAGGAGTTGTGGCGGAAGTCACCGACTGGTCGGTCTGTCAGTCACCGCCGCCGCCCCCGGCCTCAGCTGAGTGTGACCTGACGGTTGGTGAGGCCACCACGGGCGCGCCGCTCCTCCTGCGTGAGCGGGGCGTCGGAGGCGAGCGCGGCGGCCAGCCGCTCGGCGAACTCCGCGGCCGGCTTCTCGCAGTCGTCCGCGTTCATCGAGGTCGGCAGGTCCCAGACGGGCACGACCAGGCCGTGGGCGCGGAAGGAGCCGACGAGGCGGGTGTCGTCGACGAGGGAGGAGGTGCCGGCCGCGTGCAGCCGGGCGAGCGCGTCGAGGAGCTTCTCCTCCGGGTGGGGCATGACCCAGCGCAGGTGGTTCTTGTCGGGGGTCGCGCACCAGTACGCCGAGTCCACGCCCGCCAGCCGGACGGTGGGGATCGCCGCGGCGTTGGCGCGCTCCAGCGAGGCCGCGACCTCGGGGTCGGAACTCTCGGCGGAGTCCGGTACCCAGAAGGAGAAGCCTTCGTGGACGACCGGCGCGAAAACGCCCTCGGGGTCGAGCAGATCCTGGAGACGCGGCCCCTCGGCCGGGACGCGGCGGGGCGGAACCGGGGTGCCGGGCTCCGCCTCCAGGGCGCGCCGGAGCGTGTCGGCGAGGTCGCGGGCGAGGTCACCGGACGAGCTGTCGTTCTGGAGGGCGAGCAGGACCGAACCGTCGTCGCGGCGCAGCGCGGGCCAGGCCATCGGCAGGACGGTCGCGAGCGTCACGGACGGCACACCCTCGGGCAGTCCGTCCCGCAGCGTCAGCGGGACGGTCGCGGCGGGCACCAGCTCGCGCAGGGCGACCCAGTCGCACTCGCCGGGCAGCCCCTCGAAGGGGCGCTGGACCCGTTCGGTGACGGAGTGTGCGGCGGACCGGCCGTGGCACGCCTTGTAGCGGCGGCCGGAGCCGCAAGGGCACGGCTCGCGCGCGCCGACGACCGGGATCTCCCCGTTCGTGACCTGTGCCTGGGCGGCCTTCGACTGGGGGCGCTTCTTGGCCATGGTGTGGCTTTCTCCCGGTAGCGGCGGTGCTGTGGTGCGATGCGGTGCTGCGGTGCTCCGTGCGCGGTTCCGCGCACGGTTCTGTGTCGGGCGAGCCTAGCCGTACGGAGCCGGTCCGTGGCTCAGGCCGGCACGTTGGTGCCCGGTCGGCCGACGACCGTCACCGGAGCGACGGCTCAGGGCGGGCCGGGGCCCCCGGGGACCCGGCCGGCTGCCGCGTCCGTCGGGTCAGGTCTGCTCGTCCGGACCGGACCGACCGGACCGGACCGGTCGGTCCGGACGGTCCGCGCCTTCCGCTTCGGTCCGCCCGGTCGCCCCGGTCCGTCAGTCCAGTTCGTCGTACGCGTCCAGGAACCCGAAACCCGAGCCGCCGCCGACCCTGGCCGCGAAGTCCTCGCGCCGGTGGCCTTCGGTGACGACCACCCATACGGTGACCTCGCCGGACGCGCTGTCCCGCACGCCCCAGTCCCGCGCCAGAGCACTGATGATGTTCAGCCCTCGGCCGCCGCGCGCGGTGACCGAAGGCGTCGACGGAGCAGGTCGGGTGGGACCACCGCCGTCCGTCACCTCGACGGTGAGACCGCCCGTTCCGTCCACGCGCCAGGCCGCGCGCACGTCCCCGTCGCCCATGTCCGCACGACCCAGCGGCCTGCCGTGCCGGCAGGCGTTGCTGAGCAATTCGGAAAGGATCAGTACCGCGTCGTCGACGACCGATTCGGACACCCCGCTGCGGTACAACTCCTCCCGCATCCGGTGCCGTGCCTGCCCCACGCCCGCCGGGCCATGAGGTACGGCCATGCTCGACGACGTGGGCACCTCCTGTGCCACCACCAACGCCACCCCCGAGACCTCCTTTGCCCCACGCCACGGTGTGAATGCCCCAATGGCCTGGACCGGAAACCGGCCGATACGTGTCTGCTGACGCACTCGTCACGATCGGACACGGAGCGAACGCGCCGGAGCACTCCCCGTGAGGCACCGAGAACCCTGGGGAGGGTGGTGAGGGTGGTGCACGCGAGGAGGCGTGCCGAATACCCTAAAGCCGCCCCAACTGGGACAGGACCTGCTTGGGGCGGTTCGTGATGATCGCGTCCACGCCGAGCCGTTCGCACAGCTCCACGTCCTCGGGGTCGTCCACCGTCCAGACGTGGACCCGGTGTCCGGCCTTCTGCAGCCGCATGATCACGGTGGGATGGTGGCGGACGATCCGGATCGACGGCCCGGCGATCCGGGCGCCGGCCGGCAGCCGCCCGTCACGCAGGCGCGGGGTGACGAACTGGGCCAGCGAGACCGTGGGCAGCGTCGGCGTGGCCGCGGCGATGCGGTGGAGGGACCGAGCCGAGAAGCTCATCACACGCACCGGGGACTCCTCCGGGGACCGCGGCTCGGCCAGGCCGAAACGCTTGAGCGACTGGAGCAGCCGCTCCTCCACCTGGCCCGCCCAGCGGGTGGGGTGCTTGGTCTCGATGGCCAGCTCGACGCGCCGCCCGGCGTCGGACACGAGCTCCAGCAGTCGTTCCAGGGTGAGGACCGAGGTGAGTCCGGGGTCCTTCCAGTCCGGACCCTCCCCGGCCTCCTCACGGCCCTTCCAGGTGCCGAAGTCGAGCGCGGCGAGGTCGGCCAGCTCCAGGGCGGAGACGGCCCCGCGGCCGTTGGACGTCCGGTCCACGCGCCGGTCGTGGACACAGACCAGATGGCCGTCCGCGGTGAGCCGGACGTCGCACTCGAGCGCGTCGGCTCCGTCCTCTATGGCTTTCACATAGGCGGCCAGGGTGTGTTCCGGGGCGTCCTCGGAGGCGCCGCGGTGGGCGACCACCTGGACGGGTACGCGATGGGTGTGCTGCCGTGCGTGGGTCACCGCGTCATGGTGCCATTGGCGGAGCGGCCGCACGGCACCGAGTCCGTTCTGTAGGCACATAAAGAATGCGGTGCGGACGCACAGCTCCGCCTTACAGTGGCCTGACGTCCGGTGGGAAAAGCTGTTCGCACACAGAGTCGGCATCCACCCCGCGCAGTGAACGAGGAGAGAGCTGTGAGTACCGAGAACGAGGGCACGGCGGTTCCGGCGGACCCGAGTGCCCCGTCCGCCCCTCCCGCCCCTCCCGTACCGCCAGTCTCCGCACAGGGCGCGACCGAGCCGGCGGCGGTGCCGGAGGCGACACCCGGGCACTCCCCCCGGTCCGAGCAGGCCACGGCACCACTGCCCGTGACACCCGCGGCGGAGCCCGCTCCGCCGCACCCGGCGACCGGCGTCCCGGCGGACTCCGGCGTCCCGGCGAGTGCCGGTGCGCCCCCGGCCGCCGGCACCGAGAGCGGCTGGCCGCCGCCGCCCCCGCCGACGGCGCCCGCCTGGGGCGCGCCCGTGCCCCAGCCACCGGCTCCGCGCCGACGGACCGGCGGTGTGGTGGCCGCGGTGCTGGCCGCGGCGCTGGTGGCCGGCGGTGTCGGCGGCGGCATCGGCTACTGGGCCGCCGAGCGAGGCGACGACGGTACCGGCTCGACCACCGTCTCCTCCGGTGAGGCCCCCGCTTCCTTCAAGCGCGACCCGGGCACGGTCGCGGCCGTCGCCCAGGACGCGCTGCCGAGCGTCGTCACCATCCAGGCGAAGTCCGGCGGCCGCGAGGGCGAGGGCGGCACCGGAACCGGTTTCGTCTACGACAAGGAAGGCCACATCCTCACGAACAACCACGTGGTGGCCTCCGCCGCGAACGGCGGCACGCTCTCGGCGACCTTCTCCGACGGCAAGACGTACGACGCCGAGGTCGTGGGCCGCGCGGAGGGCTACGACGTGGCCGTACTGAAGCTGAAGGGCGCCCCGGACGGGCTGAGGCCGCTGCCGCTGGGCAACTCGGACAAGGTGGCGGTCGGCGACTCGACGATCGCGATCGGCGCGCCCTTCGGTCTGTCCAACACGGTGACGACCGGCATCATCAGCGCCAAGGACCGTCCGGTCGCCTCCGGTGACGGTTCCGGCGGCAGGAACTCCTACATGAGCGCCCTGCAGACCGACGCCTCGATCAACCCGGGCAACTCCGGCGGCCCGCTGCTGGACGCGAGCGGTGCGGTGATCGGCATCAACTCGGCTATCCAGTCCGCCGGGAGCGGCTTCGGGCAGACCCAGGCCGGCTCGATCGGTCTCGGTTTCGCGATTCCCGTCAACCAGGCCAAGAACGTGGCCGAGCAGCTGATCAAGACGGGCAAGCCGGTCTACCCGGTGATCGGTGCGACGGTGAATATGACCGACAAGGGCGAGGGCGCCACGATCGCCGCCCAGGGCGCGGGCGGCACCCCGTCCGTCACCCCGAACGGCCCCGCGGCGAAGGCCGGTCTGGAGCCCGGCGACGTGATCACCGGGTTCGGCGACCACCAGATCGACAGCGGTCCGACCCTGATCAGCGAGATCTGGACCCACAAGCCGGGCGACTCGGTCCAGATCACCTACGAGCGCGACGGCAAGACGTCCACGGCCACGGTCGTCCTGGGCGAACGCACCGGCGACAGCTGACCGACCCGCGCGGGCCCGGAGCCGGCGCCGGCGGCCCCGTACGGCCCGGCATCCGCGGCCGGAACGCCGCGCCGGGCCGCCGCACCCGATAGACGCACCCGGGAGGGGCCGCCGACCTCGGCGGCCCCTCCCGGATTTCCTCCCGGATTTCCCTCCCGGATTTCCGTCCGGCCTCCCGTCCCCGCCGCCGTCCCTGTCGTGCGCGTCCTCGCTCCGGACCCGCCCGGAGCGGTCCCGCCTCGGGCGCTGCCGGACCTACCCGAGGGTGGTCTGGGGCACCGAGCCGTAGTACAGGCGGGCGTCGGCGTCCGTGTCGACCAGGGAGACCAGGAGGGGATTGGGGCCGGCCGGGGCGCCGGCGAGGGCGCGGACGCGGTAGCGGTGGGTCAGTACGGCGTTCCTGGCCAGGGGGGCGCCCCCTTGATAGAGCGCGTACGGATAGGCGTCGTTGGCGAAGCGCAGCGCGGCCGCACGCCATATCCCCGCCGCCGGGTCCCAGCGCTCCAGGGTGTAGCCGGGGTGCTCCGGGGCGCCCGGCACGGTCTCCATCTGGAAGGCGACCAGCAGGTGCCGGTACGCGTGGCTGTTGCCGTTGCGGAGGGTGACGGTGAACTCCCGCGCGGGTCCGTCGGGACTCAGGGTGAGCCGGCCGCCCGCGACCGCCACGTGCGCCGAGAGGTGGGTCGGTGCCGGCGGTCTCCTGGTCGTGGGGGCCGCCGAGGGCGTCGGGGTGGGCGACGCCGGCCGGGTGTCGGCGTCGCCCGTGGGTGTGGCGGTGCTGTCCTCGGGCGCGGTGGTGAACGGCGGCGGGCTCGTCGTCGGCGCGTTCTCGGCGGAGGAGGCCGAGGGCGCGGGCGTCGACGACACCGGAGCGCTGCCCCGCGGCGGAGACCCCGGGCCGCATCCGGTGCCGCCCAAAGCCAGCAGAGCCGTCCCCATCGTGCCGACGACGAGGGTGCGGGTACGGCGGCGCATGCGGTGCTCCCTGATGACGGTCGGCTCGGTCACCCCGGCAACGTAGCGAGGGGATGACACGAGCGAGCCGAGAGGGGGTAACGCTTTGCGGACGGGTGCCCGCCCGGATCCTGGCCGGTCGCGCGCCTGGCCGGGGCACGCGGAGAACGGTGCAACCACCTCCGCGGCCACCGCACGCTCAACGCCTTGGCGCCCTCTGGACACCGGCCCTCTGGGCATCGCGTGCCCACCCGCGGTCGGGCCGACGTGACGCCGACGCCCACTCGGTGTGCTCGGTCTCGGACTCGACTGAGCCCTCACACCGGGTGCGGGCTCAGGGCCGAACCTGCCGCCCACCCGTCCGGCCAAGGAAGCTGCTTCTTCTCGGGGTGGTAGGCGTAGGCGTAACCGCCGCTCTCGGAGCCGGTGTCGACGACCGAGAAGCCGAGAACACCCGGCTTGGACGTGACGATGCTCCGCTGGACCCGTCCGTCGTTCAGAACGATTTCCGCGCTATCGGCCGGAGTCGCCTCGTCCAGCGGAGCGGCGGAACCCGCGCCGGCTGCCGAGAACAGGATGGCGCCGGCGGATATGAGAGGCAGCGCGGTGCGCATGGCAATGGTTCATGTGTCCCCGTTTCATGTCTGGGTCGAGACGGCTCCTGGTCAGGGAGCCGAGACCCGTCACCCTGAGCAAGGTCAAGAAGAGAGCTCTGGGTGTCTGTGTACGCCGTTCCTGCCGCGCTGCGGTCGAGAGGCACAATCGCCAAGCGATGCGGATCACCAGCGGGGGCCGAAGTGCCCATCAACAGAAGGGAGTTAGCTCATAAGCACCTCAAAACGTGGAAAGAGCGGCGGCTGTCCATGCTCGCGAAACAACCCCTCCCCTTGCGGCGGGCCGTCCAGCGGAGGCGAGACGGTCGGCGCTGCACGGGGTCGGTGAACGCGGGCCGCGATCCGGACGGAGAACGGCAGTGCTCCGAGCGGCACCTCCCGCGGCCCTCCGCGTGTCGTGAGGGCGACGCGCGGGCGCTCCGACCCGAGCGGCCCGCCCGGCGGCGCGGCGGACTCGTGGGAGCCGCCTCCGTGGTCAACCTGTGGTCAGACTTCGATGCGCGAGGCGCCCACCCGGTAGGCTGTTGCCTGCCCCGCCGCAGGTGACGCGGGGCGAGGGTGGGTTGCCCGAGCGGCCTAAGGGAACGGTCTTGAAAACCGTCGTGGCAGCGATGTCACCGTGGGTTCAAATCCCACACCCACCGCCATGGAAAGGCCCCTGACCAGATGCTTCGGTCAGGGGCCTTTCTCATGTCCGTGATCCTCCGGCACCGTGGTTACCGGTCAGGCCCTGCCGGATCGGGCAGGGTGCAGGGCTACGGGTGGCGGTCCGGGGCGCGTCCGCGGGCGGTGCCTCCCTTGATCGGGTCAGCGGACCCCTTCGTCCATCAGGACGTAGAGGAGGCCGACGAGGGAGCCGCTGCTGACGATCTCGCGGCGGTCGATCATGCCGCGGATGTTCGCCAGCGGGATCCACTCGACTCGGTCCGACTCGTTCTTCTCGGTCGGTGGACCTGGGTTCAACCACTCGTTTTCGTAGATCGGACGTTCCCCGTGGATCTTCCACCGCATTGCCGCTTCCCCTCCCGACCGATCTTCGACATCGCAGAGATGGGCTGAACTGCGGCCAGCTTCCTGCCAATTCACATCGCGGTGAGGGTCTGTCAAACGAGGGGTGTGGTCGCGCTTGATGCCGTGGTCCTCACTTCGACCCGGGGTGATCCGGTGGAGGCGGGGCGGGGCAGGGTTCAGCCGGCCGTCAGGCGGGAGGCCGACTGGACGGTGGCGCGTGCCTCGTGCTCCGGCAGGCCCGTGCGGACCGAGGCCGTGACGAGGGCCTCGGTGAGCGCGTCGCCGAGGCCGTGCTCGTAGGCGCGACAGGCCGCCCAGAAAAGGCGGGTGTTGCGTTGCCCCTCCTGGGCCGTCAGGACGAAGTGGATCAGGCCGTGGCCCTGGCGGTGCGGGCGGGTGGTCGTGGGATGGGGGCGGGGCGGTGGCGCGATCAGGCCGAGCAGGGGGCGCGGGCAGGGGGCGGGGCTGAGGTCCGCGGTGCCGGGTGCGAGCCGGTACATGCCCCGGGCGCTGACAGAGCCCGGTCCGACCAGGTAGCCGCCCGCGCCTCGGATGTCGATTCCCGGTGCGAGACGGCTCGCGGAGTTGGGGACGACGACGTTCGGAGGTCCGGTGAGCCACAGGTGCATACCGCCCGAGGGGGTCAGCACCGTGACGGTCCGCGGCAGGCCGAAGAGGTGCCGGAGTGCCAGGTGCCGGAGTTCCACCGCGTCGTCGTCGGGTGACCGAACGTCCAGATCGACGCCGATGAGGCGATGCGGCGGCCGTCCGCATGCGATGCCGTAGCCGGTGGCCCATGGCGCGGCGCCGAAGAGTGCCCGTACGGCCGCCGGGTCGGTGGTCGCGTCGTGCACGCCGTGTCCAGGCCGGCCGCATTCCCCGTGGCAGACGACCTGTCGGTCCTCATGCCGGTGGGGTGAGCGCAGGGCCGGGAGCTTCGTCGGGGACAGGGGGATGACGGGAAACCCGCGCTCCGCCGCGGAGAGGGCGTGGGCGAGGGCCGGGGCGGTGGTGTGCCTCGCGGAAGGAGCCATGACTTCAGTATCGTACGAATGTTCGACCCAGGGAAGGGTGCGGGGGTGTGCGGGAAGGTCGGTCGGGCCGGTTTGTCGAAACGGTTTCCCTCCGGCGGCGCCTGGGGTGATCGCTCCCCGTGGGCCTTCCGTGGACCTTCCGTGGGTCATCCGTGCGTGTGAGCTGCGGTTTTCATGTGGCCATGGGGGTTTATCGACTTGTCCTCACGCTTCAGAGGGAATCAGCCGCTCCGGGGTGGTTCGCCGGGGATTCGGTGGGCAACTCTGGACTCGCGACGTCGAGTACACAGACCGGGGCGGTCGGCCAACTGCTTCGGAAATCAACCCACTTCGGTTCAGCGCAGTTTCGTCCCTGGAGGAAGAACACATGGCAAGCATCCGTACCGCCCGCGTCCTCGCCGTCGCCGCCGCGCTGCCTCTGGCCGCCGCACTCTTCACCGGAGTGGCGCAGGCCGACAACGCCGGGTTCGCGGACGGCGGATCGAACGCCGGCGTCGCCACGGTCATCGGCAGCGGCGTGGGCGGCGACAACTACGGAAACTCGACCACCACCCAGCAGGTGGCGACCGGCTCCGGCGCCTCGAACCAGAACAGCACCGCGAGTGTGAACGGTTCGGGCTTCACCAGCATCGGCCAGTCGAACACAGTGGTGAATTTCTCCCCGTGGTGGCTCTGAGCGGGCACGGGGGACCGGCCCGAGGGGGGCTGACGGTGGAGGGGGGCGTCCGGCCGGCGGCGGTCTGTGCGGCGGTACTTCGGTGCCGGCGCGCAGGCCGTGCCGGCGTGTCCGGGGAGTCGCGCCGAAGCGCCGGGGACGCCCACAGCGGTCCGTGACCTTGACACGACGAAGGTAGCTGACGGACAGTCAGAAACCTGAGTCGTTCCCGTCCGGGAGGTCGTCGTCGTGCACCTCGCCCCCACCGAGCAACAGCTGCGGCTGCGCGCCGAACTGCGTTCCTACTTTCGCGAAGTGATGCCCGACGGCCCACCGCCGTCGGCCGACGGAGCCGCGCAGCGACGTCTGCTCCGCCGCATCGGAGACGACGGCATGCTCGGACTGGGCTGGCCCGAGGAGTACGGCGGACAGGGCCGCGGCCCCGCGGAGCAGTTCGTCTTCTTCGACGAGGCGTACCGGGCCGGCGCCCCCGTCTCCATGGTCACGCTCAACACTGTCGGCCCGACCCTGATGCGACAAGGCACCGAGGAGCAGAAGGCGTATTTCCTGCCCCGGATCCTGCGCGGCGAGACCGTCTTCGCGATCGGGTACAGCGAGCCGGAGGCCGGTACCGACCTCGCTGCCCTGCGCACGAGGGCGGTCCGGGACGGGGACTCCTGGCGGATCGACGGGCAGAAGGTCTTCACCTCCAACGCCCAGAACGCCGACTGGATCTGGCTCGCCTGCCGTACCGACTCCGAGGCACCCAGACACCGGGGCATCTCGATCGTCCTGGTCCCCACGGACGCGCCCGGGTTCTCCTGGACGCCGATCGAGACGGTCGGCGGCCTGACGACCACGTCGACGTACTACGACGGTATCCGCGTCCCGGCCGGAAACCTCGTGGGCCGGCAGGACGGCGGCTGGGAGTTGATCACAGAACAGCTGAACCACGAGCGGGTCGCGCTCGCCGCCATCGGAATGCAGGCCGAGGACTTCTACGCGGCGGCGCTCACCGCGGCCCGGACCGCCGACCCCGCGACCGGGCGGCGCCGGATCGACGAGCCGTGGATCCGGATGCGAGCGGCCGAGGCGCACGCCCGGCTGGCGGCGACGCGCCTGCTCAACTGGCGTCTGGTGGGGGATGTGGGGGCGGGCCGACTGGCCCCCGGTGACGCCAGCGGCGTGAAGTTCGCGGGAACCGAGTCGGCGGTCGAGGTGTACCGCATCTGCCAGGAGATCGCGGGCGGGGCGGCCCTCGTGCGGGCGGGGTCGCCGGGGACGTTCGAGGGCGGCGAGCTCGAGCGGATGAACCGAGCCGCGCAGATCAACACCTTCGGGGGAGGGGTGAGCGAGGTACAGCGCGAGATCGTCGCGAGGACGCGGCTCGGGATGGCCGGCATGAGGCGGGAAGGCGGTGAACGGTGAACGGTGACGGCGAGGCGGGCGGGTCCCCCAAGGCGGGTGGCAAGCCTGCGGCGGGCGCTGCGGGCGCTGCGGGCGAGGCGGGCGGGAGACGAGACGGGAGCGACGCGAGAAAGGCGGGCGCTGCGGGCGAGGCGGCTGTCCGTGCCTTCGAGTGGCGGCTTAAGGGGTACGAGGGGCGGGTCGCCGTCGCCGCGGGCATCGGCAAGGACCCGGTCAACGCGGTGATGATCAGGCACTGGTGCGAGGCCATGGGCGACGCCCATCCCGCCTACCAGGGGCCGGACGCCGTCGCCCCGCCCACGATGCTCCAGGCATGGACGATGGGCGGCCTGTCGGGGCACCCCGACCGCGACGGACCGTACGACGAGCTGTCGGCACTCCTCGACGAGGCCGGTTGCACCTCGGTGGTCGCCACCGACTGCGAGCAGGAGTACCTGCGGCCCCTGCGTCCGGGTGCCACGATCACCTTCGACGCGGTCATCGAGTCCGTCTCGGTGCGCAAGAACACCCGTCTCGGCTCGGGGTACTTCGTCACCACCCGGATGGACGTCCATGCCGACGGCGAGCTCGCGGGCACGCACCGCTTCCGGGTCCTCAAGTACGCTCCGGCCGCCGCGAAGCCGCCCCGGACCCGGGGTCCCGGGGGAGCCGCCACGAACCCGGTTGCCCGGCAGGACGAGGCGCTGGAGACGGCCGGTGCCACCCCCGTGAGGGATGGGAGCGGGGCGGCCGGTGGTCGGCCGGCGGCGAGCGGCGCCGGAGCGAAGGGGGCGGTCCGGGGGACCGCGGTCCGGCGGCCCAGGCCCGTCGTCAACCGGGACAACGCGGGCTTCTGGGAGGGCGTGTCCCGCCGCCGGCTCCTCATCCAACGGTGCGAGGACTGTGCGACACCCCGCTTCCCCTGGCTGCCCGGCTGCAATGCCTGTGGCTCTCAGGAGTGGGACACGGTCGAGGCGGGCGGCTCCGGGACGGTCTTCTCGTACGTGGTGATGCACCATCCGCCGTTCCCCGCCTTCGACCCGCCCTACGCCGTCGGGCTGATCGAACTGGCCGAAGGCGTACGGATGGTCGCCAACGTGGTCGGCGTGCCGTACGACAAGGTCCGTATCGGGATGCCGGTGCGGCTGGAGTTCCTGCGCGTGGACGAGGAACTGGAGCTCCCCGTCTTCCGGGGGCTGCCGGGAGGTGAGGACTGACATGGATTTCACACCCACGCAGGAGCAGGCCGCGGCCCGGGAGCTCGCGGCACGCGTCTTCGGCGATCTGGCCACGCACGAAAGGCTGAAGGCCGCCGGAACGGGCACCGACCCCGAACTGTGGAAGGCCCTGTGCGCGGCCGGGCTGCCGGAAGCCGTGGAGGCGACCGGCCTGCTCGGTCTCGTGCTGCTCGCCGAGGAGCAGGGACGGGTGACGGCCCAGGTGCCCTTCACGGCGAGCTGTGTGTACGGGCTGCTCGCCGTCGCCCGCCACGGTACGGACGAGCAGCGCGCCCGGCTGCTGCCGGGGCTGCGGGACGGTACGACGGTGGTGGCCGGGGCGCTCGACGACCCCGGGCGGATCCGTTCGGAGCGCGACGGGGAGGGCGGGTCTGACGGGGAGGGCGGGTGGGGCAGGCTCACCGGGACGGTGGACCGGGTGCCGTGGCTCCGGGACGCCACACACGTCCTCGTACCGGACCGGCACGACACTCTGTGGCTCGTGCCTCTCGGGGGCGCCGGACCCGAGGAGCCCCGGCCCGGTGGCGCCGGGCCCGGGGTGACCGTCACGCCCGTCGAGCTGACCGCTCCCTGGGCCGCCGGGCGACTCGTGCTCGACGGCGCCCGCGGCGAGCGGATCGGGGGTGGGCAGCGGGGTGCCGGGGGCGAGGCGGACGGTGCGGCGGCCTGTGCCTCCGTGCGGGCGTCGGCGCGGATCGCGTTCGCCGGGCTCCAGGCCGGGGTCTGCGCCGGTTCCCTGGCACGTGCCGTCACCCACACCTCCGGGCGGGAGCAGTTCGGCCGCCCGCTCGCGACCCGGCAGGCGGTCCAACTGCGCGCGGCCGACGCGTACATGGACATCGAGGCGATCCGGGTCACGGCCTACGAAGCGGCCTGGCGGCACGACCGGGCGCTGCCGGCCGAGGAGCACGCGCTGACCGCCGCCTGGTGGGCGTCGGAGGCGGGAAAGCGGGTCGTCCACGCCGGCCAGCATCTGCACGGTGGCATGGGAGCCGACCTCGGCCATCCCGTCCATCGGCACTTCCTCTGGGGCAGGCAGCTCGACGCCCACCTCGGGTGCGGCACCGAGGTGCTGGCCGCACTGGGCGACCTGCTCGCGAGGGGAGGCGGGTCGTGAACCCCGGAGACGTACTGCCCCCGCTGGAGATCCCGGTCACGCGGACCCTGATCGTCGCCGGGGCCGTCGCCTCACGGGACTACCAGGACGTCCACCACGACGCGGAACTCGCCCGGGAGAAGGGCTCCCCGGACATCTTCATGAACATCCTCACGACCAACGGTCTGGTGGGCCGCTACATCACCGGTCATTTCGGCCCCGGCGCCGTGCTCCGCAAGGTGGCGATACGACTCGGCGCACCCAACTACCCCGGAGACACGCTGACCTTGACCGGTACCGTCGCCGAAGTCGACGGCGACACCGCGCGGGTCAGCGTGGTCGGGGTCAACGGGATCGGCCGTCACGTCACGGGCACGGTGACGGTGACGGTGACATGGCCGCCCGCCGGACGGGAGGGCGAGCGATGAGCATGCGCGGTGCGACCGACCTGCTCGGAGGCAGGGCCGCCCTCGCCGGTATCGGCGCGACCGAGTTCTCCAAGGACTCCGGCCGCAGCGAACTCAAACTGGCCGTCGAGGCGGTGCACGCGGCCCTCGACGACGCCGGACTGACCCCCGCCGACGTCGACGGCATGGTCACCTTCACGATGGACACCAGCCCCGAGATCACGGTCGCCCAGGCGGTCGGCGTCGGGGAACTGGCCTTCTTCTCCCGCATCCACTACGGCGGCGGTGCCGCCTGCGCCACCGTCCAGCAGGCCGCCCTCGCCGTGGCCGCCGGGGTCGCCGAAGTCGTCGTCTGCTACCGGGCGTTCAACGAACGCTCGGGCCGGCGCTTCGGCTCCGGGGTGCAGCGGCGGGAGCCCTCCGCCGAGGGTGCCGCACTCGGCTGGCAGCTTCCCTCCGGCCTGCTCACCCCGGCCTCCTGGGTGGCCATGATCGCCCAGCGCTATCTGCACACCCACGGCCTGACCCCCGAGGCGTTCGGCCATGTGGCCGTGACCGACCGCCGCCACGCGGCCCGCAACCCCGCCGCCTACTTCCACGGCAGGCCGATCACCCTCGCCGACCACGCCGCCTCGCGCTGGATCGCCGAGCCGCTGCGGCTCCTCGACTGCTGCCAGGAGACCGACGGCGGCCAGGCGCTGGTCGTCACCTCGGCCGAACGGGCCCGGGACCTGCGCCACCCGCCCGCGGTGATCACCGCCGCGGCGCAGGGCGCGGGGCGCAGCCAGGAGGCGATGACCAGCTACTACCGGGACGATCTGAGCGGCCTGCCCGAGACGGGTGTGGTGGCCCGTCGGCTGTGGCGGACCTCCGGGCTGAGAGCCGGCGACATCGACGTGGGCATCCTCTACGACCACTTCACCCCGTTCGTCCTGATGCAGCTGGAGGAGTTCGGTTTCTGCGCCCGCGGGGAAGCGGCCGACTTCGTCGCGGCGGACGGGCTGCCGCTGAACACCCACGGCGGCCAGCTGGGTGAGGCGTACCTGCACGGGATGAACGGCATCGCGGAGGCGGTGCGGCAGGTGCGGGGGACGTCCGTGAACCAGGTACCCGGGGCGGCGCGGGTGCTGGTCACGGCGGGCGCCGGGGTTCCCACATCCGGGTTGATCCTGGGCACGGACGGCTGAGACGACGGCCCGAGCGGTGGCCGGGCGGGGCACGCCGTTCTTCACTCGCCCCATGAACGACTCCCTGGACGCGACGCGACCTCGCGATCCGTCCCCACGGGCGCGGCTCCTCTGGGCCGCGCTCGCCGCCGCTCTGCTCATAGCCCCCGCGACGGCCGCCGCCCCCGCCGCCCACCTGCCCGGTCTCCCGGCCCCGCCGGAACCGGGTCCCGGTCCCGGACCCGCCTCCGAAGCCCGTGCCGCCCCGGGGCCCGCCGCCCGGTCCGAGGCCGCTCGGGGGCCCGCCGCCGCGCAGGGCGGAGACGGCTTCGGGTACCAGTACTTCACGGGGAACGGCTTCGACACCTGCGAGGCGCCGTCGCAGGCGGTGATGGAAGCCTGGCTCGAGTCGCCGTACCGGGCCGTCGGGGTGTACTTCGGGGGGCGCGGCCGGGGCTGCCCGGTGCAGCCGAACCTGACCGCGCACTGGGTCGCCTCGGTGCACGCCCAGGGCTGGCGGCTGCTGCCGGTCTTCGTGGGCTCCCAGGCGCCGTGCGTGTTCGCCGCGCACAAGAAGCACGTCCCGATCGGAGACGACCCGTGGACCCAGGGCACCGAGGAGGGCGTGGAGGCGGTCCGGGCGGCGGGAGCGATCGGCATCGGTCCGGCCAGCGCGCTCTACCTCGACATGGAGGCTTACGCGCTCACCGACCGCGCCTGTGCCGACACCACCCTGCTCTTCGTGCGTGCCTGGAACCGTGAGGTGCGCCGTCAGGGCTACCTGCCCGGCTTCTACAGCAGCGCCGACAGCGGAGTGCGGCACATGGAGGAGGCCCGGAAGGCCGGGGTCGTGGACCTGCCCTCGGTGATCTGGTTCGCGCGCTGGCTGGGCGCGCCCGCGCTGTACTCGGAGAGCGCCCTGCCGCTGCCGGCGTGGCTGGAGCACGGCCGGGTCCACCAGTACGCGGGCAACGTCCGGGAGTCCCACGGGGGCCGGACGCTGACGATCGACCGCAACGCCGTCGACGGCCCGGTCGCCGCCGTCGCCACACCCACCCTCCTCGCACCCTGACCTTCCCGGCGGCCTGGCTTCCCCGGCCCTGACATGCCCGCTCCGAGGGGCCCTCACCTCCGGCCGCGGCCCGGCCTCGCCCCCGCCCCGACCCTGAGTCGCTCTCCACCTTCAGGAGGTCTGGTCCCCCCCACCCCTACAACCTGAGGCGGAGGGCGGTTCGGGACCTGGGGCCGATCCCCGGGCACCCGGCCGCTCCTAGCGTGGAACCATGACTCCGCCCTCCTCCGGCCCCGTCTGCGCCGGCGCCTCCACGGCCGCCACCGGCGTGACCACGGAACGTGCCGGCCACACTGCCGTGACGGCCGGCTACCCCTCCTTCTCCTCGTACGTCCGGGCCCGAGGGCCCGTGCTGCTGCGTACCGCCCGCTCGCTGACAGCGAACGCGTCGGACGCCGAGGACCTGCTCCAGACCGCGCTGGCCAAGACCTTCGTGGCCTGGGAACGGATCGAGGACCATCGGGCGCTGGACGGCTACGTCCGCCGGGCGCTGCTGAACACCCGGACGTCCCAGTGGCGCAAGCGCAAGGTCGACGAGTTCGTCTGCGAGGAGCTGCCGGAGCCCGCGGGTCGGCCGCAGGCGGACCCGGCCGAACAGCAGGTGCTGCACGACGCCATGTGGAGCGCCGTGATGAAGCTCCCCGACCGCCAGCGGGCGATGGTCGTCCTTCGCTACTACGAGGACCTGAGCGAGGCGCAGACGGCCGAGATCCTCGGGGTGTCGATCGGTACGGTCAAGAGCGCGGTGTCGCGGGCTCTCCGCAAGCTCCGCGAGGACCCCGAGCTGGCACCCGTCCGTTAGCGCTCACGGCAGTTCCCGCAGGTCGCGACGTCGGCCGGAGGGCGGGCCGGGTCCGGACGCGATACCTTCGCCAGTGTTCACTGGCAATTTCCATACTCCCGGGTAGTGACATACCAAGTGGTATGTGCGCAGAATCTCCACACCCTTACTGCCACGTAGCGCCCACCGGGAGGACGCCGTGCTGAGCACCATGCAGGACGTACAGCTGACCGTGACCCGCATCCTGAAGCACGGGATGACGATCCACGGCACGTCACTGATCACCACCTGGACCGGTGAGCCCGAACCGCAGCGCCGTACCTTCGCGGAGGCGGGAGCACGCGCGACCCAGCTGGCGAACGCCCTGCGCGACGAACTCGGAGTCACCGGCGACGAGCGGGTCGCCACGTTGATGTGGAACAACGCCGAGCATGTGGAGGCGTACTTCGCCATCCCGTCCATGGGCGCCGTTCTGCACACGCTCAACCTGCGCCTTCCCCCCGAGCAGCTGGTGTGGATCGTCAACCACGCGGCGGACCGCGTCGTCCTCGTCAACACCTCTCTCCTCCCTCTGCTCGCGCCGCTGCTGCCGCACCTGCCGACGGTGGAGCACATCGTGGTCGCGGGGCCCGGCGACCGTTCCGCCCTCGACGGCGTGGCGCCGCGCGTGCACGACTACGAGGAGCTGATAGCCGGCCGTCCGACCACGTACGACTGGCCGGAGCTGGACGAGCGTTCGGCCGCGGCCATGTGCTACACCTCCGGCACGACGGGCGACCCCAAGGGCGTCGTGTACTCGCACCGGTCCATCTACCTGCACTCCATGCAGGTGAACATGGCCGAGTCGATGGGGCTCACGGACAAGGACACCTCGCTGGTCGTCGTGCCCCAGTTCCACGTCAACGCCTGGGGCCTGCCGCACGCCACCTTCATGACCGGCATCAACATGCTCATGCCGGATCGATTCCTCCAGCCGGCCCCGCTCGCGGAGATGATCGAGCGCGAGAAGCCGAGTCACGCCGCCGCCGTCCCCACCATCTGGCAGGGGCTCCTCGCCGAGGTCACCGCCCATCCGCGTGACCTCTCCTCCATGCGACAGGTCACCATCGGCGGCGCCGCCTGCCCGCCCTCCCTCATGGAGGCGTACGACAAGCTCGGCGTCCGGCTCTGCCACGCCTGGGGCATGACGGAGACCTCCCCGCTCGGCACCATGGCCCACCCCCCGGCCGGGCTGACCGACGAGGAGGCGTGGCCGTACCGCGTCACTCAGGGCCGCTTCCCGGCCGGCGTCGAGGCGCGGCTGGTCGGCCCCGGCGGGGAGCACCTGCCCTGGGACGGGGAGTCGGCGGGCGAGCTGGAGGTCCGCGGTACCTGGATCGCGGGTGCCTACTTCGGCGGAGTGGACGGCGAGGCCATCCGCCCGGCGGACAAGTTCAGCGAGGACGGCTGGCTGAAGACCGGAGACGTCGGCGTCATCAGCCCGGACGGCTACCTCACGCTCACCGACCGCGCCAAGGACGTCATCAAGTCCGGCGGTGAGTGGATCTCGAGCGTCGAGCTCGAGAACGCGCTGATGGCCCACCCGGACGTGGCCGAGGCGGCGGTCGTCGCCGTCCCGGACGAGAAGTGGGGCGAGCGACCGCTCGCGACCGTGGTCCTCAAGGAGGGCGCGACGGCCGACTACGCGACGCTGAGGGAGTTCCTGGCCCGTTCCATCGCCAAGTGGCAGCTGCCGGAGCGCTGGTCGATCGTGCCTGCGGTGCCGAAGACGAGCGTGGGCAAGTTCGACAAGAAGGTCATCCGCAGGCAGTACGCGCAGGGCGAGCTCGACGTGACGGAGCTGTAGTCCGCCCCGGCCGGGGACCCGGTGGGACCGGCCAGGGGACCGGTGGGCTCGGAGGGAAACCGAGCGGGCAGCCGCGTGGAAGGGGCACGCCGCCCTTCCACCGCGGTGCGCGAGGACGGCCGACGCCGAGCACCGGCGCCGGCCGTCCTCGGCCGTTCGCGGGTGTCCTCGGCCCTCGGGCCCCTCGATCGCGTCCTAGTTCGTGCCGATCTTCGCGAGCAGGTCCACGATCCGGGCCTGGACCTCGGTGCTGGTGGAGCGTTCCGCGAGGAAGAGGACCGTCTCGCCGGAGGCCAGCGCCGGCAGCTCGGCCCCGTCGAGCCCGGACGAGGTGTAGACGACGAGCGGCGTGTGGTTCAACTGCCCGTTCGCGCGCAGCCAGTCGATGATCCCCGCCCGGCGGCGGCGCACCTGCATCAGGTCCATCACGACCAGGTTCGGCCGTGTCTGCGTGGCCAGCGTGACCGCCTCCGAGTCCGTCGAGGCCCGGGCGACCTGCATGCCCCGCCGCTCCAGGGCCGCCGCGAGGGCGGTCGCGATCTCGTCGTGCTCCTCGATGAGCAGTACACGGGACGGGTGCTGCTCGCTGTCGCGCGGCGCGAGCGCCTTGAGCAGCACCGCGGGATCGGCGCCGTACGCGGCTTCCCGGGTCGCCTGTCCGAGCCCGGCCGCGAGCAGTACCGGCACCTCGGCGGCGACGGCGGCCTGGCGCAGTGACTGGAGCGCGGTGCGGGTGATGGGACCGGTCAGCGGGTCGACGAAGAGCGCGGCGGGGAAGGCGGCGATCTGCGCGTCGACCTCCTCGCGGGAGTGCACGATCACCGGGCGGTAGCCACGGTCGCTCAGTGCCTGCTGGGTCTGGACGTCCGGTGCCGGCCAGACCAGGAGACGTCGAGGATTGTCCAGTGGCTCCGGAGGCAGTTCGTCGTCGACCGGCTGGGGCAGCGGCTTGTTGGCCACCTCGACCGCGCCGCCCGGACCGTCCAGCGGTTCGGGGCCCTCGGCCGAGCCCTCCGCGGGCGCTCCTATGGCGTACGAACGGCCTTCGGGGACGGCGGGGGCGAGCCTGGGCGCGGAACCCGGCTGCGGGTGCGGACGGGCATCCGGCTCCGTGGCCGTCGCGGCGGTGGCCGGGGCGGTGGGACGGTCGCCCTCGGGCGGGGTGGCGAGTCTGCGCCGCCGCCCGGAGCCGTTGGACCCGGAGCCGTTGGAGACGCTGCTCTGCTCTCCTGGCGTGCCCTGGCCGGTCTGCGCGCCCTGGCCGGACTGCGCGCCGTTCTGCGTGCTCCGGCCGTTCTGCTGAGCGGCGATCTGCTGAGCGAAGGGGACGCCCTGCCCGAGGGTGCGCACGTTGAAGGCCCGGCCGCCCTGGGTGGTCGTCGCGTCGGCCGGAGCCTCGGCGGGCAGGGGCTGCGCCGGGCTCGGCAGCGCCGGCGGCAGGGGGACCGAGCCGGTGCCGGTGGTCGTACCCGCCGGGGTCGGGAGTTCCGGTACGACGGCGCCCGGAACGTCCTCGGTGAGCGCGGGTGTCTCCGCGGGTGCCTCCTCCCGGACGGCTCGTCGCCGGCCGGTCGCTCCGGGCAACGGGTGCGCTCGCGGCGGCGTGTGATCGGTCTCCGGAGTCGACCGCGCGGCGTCGTGCCGCCCTTCGTCGCCCCCGGCCGTCGGCGGGAGCAGCGGCGTGGGCATAGGCATCGGCATGGGCGCAGGCATCGGCATGGGCGCAGGCATCGGCACGGGCATCGGCGAGGCGTCGGCCCCCGGCACCGGGGCGGGTGTCCCGGCGTCGGTCCGGAGCTGCCCGGCCGGGGACACCGCCTCGGGGGCCGGGGCGGACCGGTCGGAACCGGCCGGAGGCAGTGCGAACGGCGTCCGTGGTCCGGACTCGGCCGCCGCCGCCCGCTCCTGCGCCGCGGCGAGCGCGCGCCGTCTGCGGCCGGTGGGCCGCTCTTCCCCGGTCGGCTCCGCGCCGCCGGCCACGGCGGGCAGCGCGCGGGCCAGGGCGGTCGCCTCCACCGGGACCCCCTGTGGGGGGACCGTGTTTCCGAGCGCGGCGCGCCCCTGGGCCCCCTCGGCCGCGGTCACCACGGAACCCTCCGCGGGACGGCCACGACGGCGCCCGGTGGGCTCGGCCGGGACCGTGCCCGCCCCTCCCACCGGAACCGGACCGGAACCGCCCGCCGGACCCGTGCCCGGGACCGTACCGGCCCCCGGTACGGGCACCGGCACCGGTGCCGGCGGGCCCTCGCCACCGGGCGAGCCCGTGCCCGCGCTCTGGGCAGGGATCAGCTCGGCGGGCGCGGCGGCCGTCTCCGTACGCCCGCGACGCCGCCCGGTCGGCTCCGCGTCGCCGCCCCCGGCCGGTACCGCGCTTTCCAGGAAGGCGTCGGTGGACGCCCGCCGGGCCCGCCGCCTGCCGCCACCGTGCGTCTCCGAAGCCTGTGCGGGCAGCGCGAGCCGGCCTCCGTCGGCGGGTCCCGCACCGCCTTCCGGCGCCGACCGAGGCTCGGGAGCGGGGGGCACGGCGACCGTTCCCCTGCCGTTGCCGAGCGGCACCTCCAGGACGTACGCGCTGCCGCCGCCCGTCCCCGGCACCTCGTGCGTCTGGACCACACCGCCGTGCGCGGCCACGATCCCCCGCACGATGGGCTGGTGGACCGGGTCGCCGCCGGCGTACGGCCCGCGCACCTCGATCCGCACGACGTCACCGCGCTGCGCGGCCGCCACCACGATCGTCGAGTCGGTGGGGGCCGCGCCCGCGACGATCTTGGCCTTGCCGGTCGAGTCGACCCCGGCCACGTCCGCGACGAGGTGGGCCAGCGCCGTCGCGAGCCGGCCAGCGTCGACCTCGGCCTCGATCGGCGGCGCGTGCACGGCGAACTGGACCCGTCCGGGACCGATGAGTTCCACGGCGCCGTCGACACCCGCGGTCACGATCCCGTCGAGCAGGGCCACGCTCTTGACCAGCTTCTCCGCGCCGGCGTCCAGGCGCTGGAAGCCCAGCACGTTGTCGACCAGCGTGGTCATCCGGGCGTACCCGGCGGCCAGGTGGTGCAGGAGCTGGTTCGCCTCGGGCCACAGCTGGCCGGCGTCGTCGGCGGCGAGGGAGGACAGCTCGGTGCGCAGCTCCTCCAGCGGCCCGCGCAGCGACGCGCCGAGGACGGCCGTCAGCTGCTCGTGCCGGGCGGTCAGCGTCTCGAACCGCTCCTTCTGCCGCTCCTCCTCGGACGCGTGCCGCTCCGTGAGGTCGGCGATCTCGGCGGCGTGCTTCTCGGCGAGCTGTTCGTAAGGGCGACGGTCGGTGAAGGTCATCACCGCTCCGACGAGCTGGTCCCCGTCCCGTACCGGGGCGGTCGTCAGATCGACCGGCACCTGGTCACCGCTCTTCGCCCACAGCACCTGTCCGCGGACCCGGTGCTTCCGCCCGGATTTGAGGGTGTCGGCGAGCGGGGACTCCTCGTACGCGAACGGCTCGCCGTCCGGGCGGGAGTGGAGGATCAGCGGATGGAGCTCCTTCCCCCCGAGGTCACTGGCGCGGAATCCGAGGATCTGTGCGGCGGCGGGGTTGACGAGGACGACCCGCCCGTCGGTGTCCGTGCCCACGACGCCCTCGGCCGCGGCGCGCAGGATCATCTCGGTCTGGCGCTGCGAGCGGGCGAGTTCGGCCTCGGTGTCCAGTGTTCCGGTGAGGTCGCGGACGACGAGCATCAGCAGCTCGTCACCGGTGTAGCCGCTGTACGAGTCGTAGGCCTCGCGCCCGTCTTCCAGGCTGGCGCTGGTCACCTCGACGGCGAACTCACTGCCGTCGGTGCGGCGCGCGATCATCCGGGCCGGCTTGGTGCGGCCCCGCTCGTCGGCACCCTCGGGCATGCGCATCGACCCAGGGATCAGCCGGGAGTCGAACGAGGGCAGCAGGTCGAGCAGCCCGCGGCCGACCAGTGCGGTGCCGGGGGTCTCGAACATGCCGAGGGCGATGGTGTTGGCGTTGACGACCGTGCCGTTGCAGTTGACGAGCACGAGCCCGTCCGGCAGGGCGTCGAGTATCGCCGCGAGGCGAGCAGCGCCTCGGGATGGCCTGCTGCTCACGAGACGCTTCCTCCCTGACCCACTACACCTTGCCCGACGGCTGGCGCCCCATCTTGCCCCTCGGGCCGCAGCCTGTCACTGGGAGGGAGTCTAAGGGCAGGCCCGGCCGGCGTGGGGCACGGTCGCGTGCCTCCGGCAAGATCCCCACGTCACCGGCGCACGATGGGCAGGACCGGCTCGAGGTTCTCCCAGCGGTCGATCTCGCAGCCGTCGGCGCGGGAGAAACGGGCGTCCACGCTGCGGCCCTGCCACTTACCGGTGACGTGGGCGAGCGCGGGGCCGCCGTACTGCTGCGTGCAGATCCGGTCCTTGCCGACGGGCTGGAAGGGGTCCGTTCCCTCCCTCGCGATCTGCGAGAGCCGACGGCAGGCGTCGGCCGCGGCGGGGTGGGTTCCGCCGGGCTGCCCGCCGCATTCGAGCCGGAAGGTCCCGTCGGCCTTCGGGTGCCCGCTCTTGGTGATGGTCACGGTGAGCGAGTCGGCGGGCGCCAGCAACGGCAGCGGCGGGAGAGGCCCGAGCACGGGCGCCTCCACGGCACCGGCCGTCGCGGTGGCGGCGACCGTGGCGGTGGCGAGGGTCGCGACGGTCGTGAGGAGGAGGCGACGCAGCATACGAACTCCAGGGACGCGGGTGGCAGGCGGTGATGCCCCACCCCTCTAACGCGCCGTACCGCCGTACGTTGCGCAAGCGGAGTGGCCCGCGGGGCTTTGCCCTCGGCCCGGGAGGGCTAGTACGGTGAGAACCGATTGGTGACGCGCGGCTCGCCTGTGTCATCATCTGCACGCACCTTCCGCGCCCGCGCGGGGTGCATGGAGGCGTCGCCTAGTCCGGTCTATGGCGCCGCACTGCTAATGCGGTTTGGGTCTTAAAGCCCATCGAGGGTTCAAATCCCTCCGCCTCCGCCCCTACCGAAGCCCCGGCCCACACAGCCGGGGCTTCGGTCGTTCACGGCGCCTCCCCGTACCCCACGCGGAGCCGCGAGCCGAGGGCGTCCGCCGCCCTGGCATCACCTGCCCACTTCGCCCGTGCGTACGAGCCCCCATCACCCGTCCGGCGGACGTGAAACACTCTCCTGGAAGGCGTTTTCGCAGGTCAGGATGGGTTTGGCCAATGGATTTCGCGTCACGGCGCAGGTCATGTAATGTTGTCCACGCAACGCCGACCGGCAAGAAGAAAGCCGGGAAGCACAAGCACTCGTAGCTTAACGGATAGAGCATCTGACTACGGATCAGAAGGTTGCAGGTTCGAATCCTGCCGAGTGCACAGCTGACCAGAGGCCCTAAGGATCACTCCTTAGGGCCTCTGGCTTTTGCGTTGACGGCAGCGTTTGACGGCAACCGCCTTCGGGAGGGAATCAGACGGCTACCGGGACACCGGCCGCGCCATCGTCATCGTCCGGATCGTTGCCGTCACCCCTCAGGGCGTCCCCCACTCGGTCGAACGCCGAGCGCTGTGAGTCGAGCCGGACGAAGGTGTAGATGTCCATGGTCACGCGGATCGAGCTGTGGCCGAGGACTTCCATGATCATGCGGGCGTCCGCGCCCTGTTCGTGGAGGAGGGACGCGCAGGTGTGCCGCAGGTCGTGAAAGCGGACCTTGCGGACGCCGGCCCGGATGGAGAGCGCCTCGAAGGAGCGGTTCAGGTTGCGCGGCTCGATGGGGGTTCCGTTCCTGGTGGTGAAGACGAGACCCTGCCCTGTCCCCTTCCAGTTGTTGCCCGCTCCCTTTCGGTCGGCGATCTGCTGGGCGCGCTGAGCACGGAGCGCGGTCACGCACTCGGCCGGTAGAGCCACGCGACGGGCCGAGCGCTGCGTCTTCGGGGCGACGATCAGCAGTTCTCCGCCGACTCGCTGAAGGGCCTGCCGCACGGTGAGGACGCCGTCAAGGAGGTCGACGTCCGACCAGCGCAGCCCGAGCAGCTCCCCGCGCCGTAGGCCGATGCGGACCGCCAGCTCGTACGCGGCCCACAGCCGGTTTTCCCTGGCCGCCGTCAGGAGCTGACGTCCTTCCTTGACCGTGAGCGGTTCGATCTCGCGCTTCGTTCCCATGCTCAGCTCCACGTTCCTGGCCACGTTGCGGGGCAGCTCGTCCTCACGCACGGCGTGCTGGAGAGCGGCACGCATGATCACCAGCAGGAAGCGCACGGTCCGGTCAGACGGGAGCTTCTTGCAGCACGTGCCGAGGGCGCAGCAGCGCCGCTTGTGCTCCGGCCGCTTCTTGTCCTTGCCCTGCGCGCAGCACTGGCAGGTGACGGCCGTCTTCGCGAGGAAGGCGCGTATGTCGCGGGCGGTCAGCCGGACCAGCTTCTTGCGGCCGAACTCCGGGGTGACGTAGTTGCGGACGAGGGACTCGTAGTTGACGTAGGTCGTCCGGCGGACCTTGCCTTGGGCGATGTTCGTCAGCCAGTACGTCAGGTACTCGGCGATCGTCATCTTGTTGGTGGCGACCGGGAGACCGTTGAGGGAATCGGCCTTGAGCTTGGTGAGCTTCTCGTGCGCCTCCTCCCAGGTCTTGCCGTAGACGCTGCGCCGCTTGTACGTGCCGTCTGTGGTGAGGACGTACGCGCTGCCTTCCCAACGGCCGTCGCTGCGAAGGTAGATGGTGCCCTCGTTGTTGGGATTCTTCTTCGGCTTGGCCATCAGGCGGCTTCCTGTTCCGTGCGGAGGGATATGTAGGTGTCGACGGCGGCTGCGCTGATGCGTCGGCAGCGGCCGATCTTGAAGGAGGCGAGTTCGCGGGAGCGGATGAGGTCGTGGACCTTCCAGCGGCTGATGCCGAGACGTTCGGCGACCTGGTCCACGGTGAGTACGGCCGTCGTCATGCAGGCAGCAGCCCTTCCTGTTTGGCGCGTTGGGCGTGGGTGATGTCGTGGCGGACCTGTGCGGCGAGGAGCTCTTCGCCGGGGCGGTAGCCGCTGCTGAGGTAGGTCCATGAGGAGGCGGTGACGAGGGTGGTGTTCTCGTCGTCGACGGGCAGGCCGGCGCGGATGCGGGCGGCTTCGGCTTGGGCGGTGCGCCAGGCGCGGCGTACGTCGCGGAGTGCGCCGAGGGTGGTCGAGTAGGCGCGCGATTTGCTGGAGAAGTGGCCGCGGAAGCCGAGCATGTGGGCCCACTTCCAGAGCTTGAGGTGGGCGAACTCGGGGAGGTGGCCAAGGGCCCATGCGGTGCGGATCATCTGCCGGGCGTGCTGCTGGACGGGGAGGCTGGTGAGGGATTCGGCTTGGCCGGTGCCGTCGCAGTCGGCGCAGAGGTCGCGGAAGCCGTCCGGGCCGCGTACGTGGCCGCGTCCGGAGCAGGGGCGGCATACGAGGGTGCGGTCTACGGTGCCCGCGCCCTCGGCGTTCTTGGTGGCGTACTTGGCGACGTATCCGGCGACTTTGGCGTCCGTGAGTTCGCCGTCCCCCAGGGCGGAGATCTGATCCACCTTGAACCGGTCGCCCCAGCGGATGACGCGCTCGCCGACGGCGTCCGACTCGACGAGGAGCCGGGCGCGCTCGACCGCTAGGCCGACGGCAGCGTGGAGGGCGTCGAAGGTGGCCCAGGCCGGGGGCGAGGTGGTGTGGCCGTCGGGACCGTCGAAGCGGACGACCGCGTGGAAGTGGACCAGGCCGCGTTGCTGGTACTCGGCGACCTTGGCGAAGGAGACGCGGAGGGCCGAGTTGAGCGCCTTCTGTGTCATGCCGAGGTGCTCGGCAAGGGCGCGGCGCAGGTAGGTGGTGAAGCGCGCCCACAGAGCTCCGGCGTGGGCGTTCCACAGAACGGCGCCGGTGTAGTCGTAGCTTGCCGGGTGGAGTGGAGTGCCGAGTTCGGGAGCCCCTTCCGGGTGGCTCTCGCCGCACGAGCAGGGGCGGGGCTTGCCTGCGTCGGTGGTCGGGCGATTGTGGACGGGGCCGAAGGACGGGGCGGTAAGGGTGACGAAGGCGCGCGGGTGGTCGCGGACGGCTTCAGCGACGTTCTTGCCGCCGGACAGTCCGGCCTTGATCAGGTGGTAGGTGTCGGCGGCGTAGAGGCGGGAGCAGGCCGGGCAGCGGGAGGCGCGGCGGTTGCCGCAGGTGGTGAGGAGGCGGCCGGAGGGTTCGTCCTCGGAGCGGTAGGAGCGGACCACTTGCTTGGTGGTCTGGTCGGTGGTGACCGTCCAGCCGTGCAGGTTGACGGGACTGGTGCAGCCACGAAGGTTGCGGACCTGTTCCGTCACGCGGTCGAAGTCGTCGGTGTTGGCCAGTTCGACCAGGTCCCGCAGGCCGGGGCTGATGATGTGGCGCAGGTCGAGGTGGCGGCGCATGGGTGGCGAGGTGTCCTTTCTGGCGCGAGGGTGGGGTGACCTGCGAGCAGCAGCGATTCAGTGCGCTTGGGCTGCTGCCCGCAGGCATGGCAAGGCGGGCCCAGGGGTGGGCGGCGGTGGGAAGTGCCGGGGAGGCCGGCGGAAGGGTGCGGCTCTACAGAGCGGCGTGCAGCGCGGTGGCCATGGGCAGGCCGATCGCCAGCCGCGTCTTGAGCTGGGCCGCCGTGATCGGTTCGCCGTGCTCGGCGTGGTGGGACGTCGCGATGGAGCGGGCTTCGGTCAGCAGCGGCTCAGGAATCTTGACCGCAGGCGAAGCGGGAGCTGGGGCGACGCGAGGAGCGACGGGAGCCGCAGCCGGGGCCGGAATCGAGAGCGGCACGGCAGGGCGGGATGTGTCTGAGGCGGTCTCGGGGACCGACTCGATCTCGTCCGGCAGGGAAGCCGGTATGGCGGGGCGCGCAACGGTGTGGAAGGCGCGCAGGAGCTGGGGGCCGACGGAGCCCCAGCCGAGGAGGAGCAGCGGGGCCACCGCGTCGACGGCGGCGCGGCCGTAGTGTCCGGCGACGACCGGTTCTGCGACGTTGAGGGCCAAGGTCAGCAGTCCGGAGAAGTGCATCAGACGGGTGGCCGCCGTCATCTCGTCGGCGGGCAGGCCGCGCAGGGAGAGGTAGCGCAGGGCGACCAGGAGGCCGACCACGGAGAGGTCCACCATCGGAGCGATGAGCGGTGCGATCGGGCCGGGGACGCCCAGGCGCAGGGCGAGGGACCAGACGTTGCCGAAGGAGAAGACGAACGCCAGCGCGGCAATGACGATCATGACGGCGGTGATGGTGCGCTGAGTGATCCGGTCCTCTGTCATGGGTGTTCACCTCCTCTCCAGGGGTGTTGGGAACGGGCGGGCGATGCAGGAGGTCAGGCTGCTCAGGCGTCGAGCTTGGTGAGGTCCACGTCCGCCATGCGCGGGCCGAGGAAGGCTTCCAGGAGGGCGTGTGGGTCGGCGGTGAGGTTTGCCGTCTGTTCGGCGACGCGAGCTGCTTCCGCGTCCGGCACGTAGGGCGTGCGGATGCGGGTGAAGCCGGGTTGCGACTGGTGGTTCATGGACGCGACGCCGACGTAGGTGGGGTCCTGGAGGTTGATCGGGTTGGCGTCGGGCCATTCCCGGATCTCGTCGCCGAGCGCGGCCACGGCGGCTTCGGCGGTCTTTTGGGCGAAGCTCAGGCCGACGGGGCACACGTCGCGGATGAAGGTGGGGATCGCGTCGCCGGTGGACTTCTGAGTGGTGAGGATGACGAGCAGCCCGACGGACCGGCCCTTCTTCACCAGGTCTTCCACGAGCCGGGCGTTCTCGGCGGCGAGCGAGGCCAGCTTCTTCGTCTGCTGGTCGCTGCCCTTGTGGTCGCGGAAGTACGTGTGGGCTTCGTCGACGATCAGCACGACCAGCGGCCAGTTCTCGGACGGGCCGACGATCCACATGGACTTCACCCCGAGCACTTGGCGCACCGAAGCCGACCGGGCGCGGCGGAGCTCCACCAGGTGCCGGAACAGCTTGTTGGCCTCTTCCAGGTCATCGCCCACGAAGGCGAACATGCGTTGCACCCAATCGGCGTAGTCGCCCTCGTAGGCAGCCGACACTTTGCCGTCCGCGCAGGCGAACTGCACTGCGGGCGAGGGTGCCCAGTCGGAGAGGAGCCGGTTGATCAGGCTGGTCTTGCCGAAGCCGGGGAGGCCGGCCACGGTCACGCCGGGCACCTGTGTGAGGTTCACAGACACGGGTTGCGCGTACTCGTCGAGGCCCAGGTCCCACTGGGCTGTCTCCTCCGGTGGCTCACCCGTGGGGTGGTGCTCGGTGGGGAACTTCAGCGGGTCCAGTCGCACGCCCCTGATGAGGACCTGCCCAGGCTTGTCCTGGGTGACCGCCACCCGTGTGCACCGCCAGGCGTCCGCCAGATGCGGGCCCGCCTTCTGGAATTGCTGGAGTCCAACGCCAGGCAGGCACTGGGCCCGCGCGATCACTCCGTACGCGTCGTGCTTCACCTTGAGGGAGGGGATGAGGACGCGCGGCTTGGTGGGCTTGCCGTTCGTGTTCGCCAGTGACGCCAGTGCGGTCGGGGTCTTGTCCGTGGCCGACAACTTGAGCATCGGTGCGAGCCGCCTCCAGCCCCACCGCACGCGTATGGCCTGCTGTATGGACTGCCGGGTCATGGCGTCAGCGCGAACGTAGCGGACGATCCACCAGAGCGCCCATCCGATGAGCACGGCGAGCGGCAGGGCGACGATGAGCGGGACGTGCCCGAGGGTGCCTTCCGCCGGGGCGTTCGGATCCTTCATCTGTAGCTCTCCATTGGGTTGTAGAGGAAGGCCGCGAGGGCCGATTCGAGGGCCGCCCGATCCGCCGACGCGTCGAGGCGGGGATAGCCGTAGGCAACGAGCACGGCCGCGACCGAGTTCACGAGTGATTCGGTGAAGTGCGCCCCCTGCCCGGCGTGAGGCAGCGGGTAGCTGCGCTCAGCGCCGGACCGGCGATCGTTGTTGCTCACGCCGCCTCAGCGGCCGGGGCCACCAGGTCCAGCCGAGCCGCGCGGTAGGCGATGCCGTCCGAGAGCGAGCCGTTGAAGATCCGCGCCCACGGAGTGGCGAACAGCTCCACCGGCATGACCGGGACACCCGGTCGGAGTCCGTTGGGCAGACCGGTCTCCGGAACGGTGATCTTCAGAGCTTCGGCACGGTCCTCCTCCATGAAGAAGAGGGTGATCGTGTAGAGCTTCGCGCCGGTCTCACGGTCGGTGGCGAACTGCGTCTTCTCCTGGTCCGCGTACTTCGGCACCGGCAGGGTGCCGACCATGAACGACGAGGTGGGGAGCAGGCCAACACGGATGCGTGCCATGGGAGTTGGTTCCTTTCGGTTGCGCTCCACCGGGGCGGTGGGGCGTGATCACTATTGAACATAGCTGACCTAGCAGAGTCAAGTGAATCGGGTGAGCTAGGTGTCAGCTGACATAGGCCACCTATGTCAGTGGGGTGTGCTAGGGGTGCTAGGAATCGCTACTCTTGGGCCATGAGCCCCGCGCCAGAGAGCAAGCAGGATCGTCGGCCGCCGTATCAGCACGCTGCCGACGAGCTTCGGCGCGACATCTTGCAGGGGCGGATCAAGCCGGGCGAGCAGATGCCGGCCATTCGCGAGCTACAGGAACGCTTCGGCGTGGCCAACATGACCATGAGATCCGCGCTCAACGTGCTGCGCGATGAGGGCTTGATCTACACGATCCATGGTCGGGGCAGCTTCGTCGCGGACCACAACCCTGACGGGGAGCTCTCGGCGAACTACACCGCTCCAGCTTGGTACTTGGCGAACAAGGGCGAGAAGGTCGGCCCGGCAGGGCAGGGGGCGGGCGGGCCCGACGACACCGAAGCGGCCGAAGACGTCGGGACCACCCTTGCTGAAGTACTCACCGCACTACGTGACGAGATCCGTGCCCTCAGCGCCGATCATCAGGAACTGCGCCGTGAGGTCGAGGAGTTGAAGGCAGCTCAGCAGCCGAAGCCGTAGTCCTGAGCTGGGCCACTTCCTCTCGCAACTCCCTGGTCTCCCTGCTGAGGCGGCCGACCATGGCCCGCATCTCCTCGATCAGCGCGACTACCTGATCCGTGTCCCCGACGTGAATGCTGGTCGACCCCATTTCGTTGTCCGGTATGTGCTCGGTCATCGCTCCCTGCTTGCCGCTGTGCCGTGCCACGCTCTATCGAACTTCTGTTCGATAGAAATTCCCCGGGCTGCACGCTGGTCAGAGTTTCTTTACTGGATCAAGGCGGCCCGCCTGCGGCGGGCCGCGCGCGCGGGCGGCCACGGGCCGCCGCCGCTCCCTGTCTCCGCCACCGCTGCGCCGGCCCCCGGCCACTCAGCGCGCAGCACCGCCAAGGCAGACAGCCAGGCCAGGAAGCAACTCGCCCGGCCCGAGCACCAGGACCAAGACCAGGACCAGGCCGAGCCGGACCAAGCGTGACCGCGCCGTCCGGATGGCCGACGTTTCACAACCGGGAAGCGTGGCTGAGGCCGGAACGGGGTTGCTGGAGACACACGTGACGGGTGCTCGTTCGGCGCTCCCGCCGTCGTGGCTGACTTTCGGTGGCTCAGGTCCGAACTGTGCTTCCAATGACCGAACTTCAACAGGCCTACTCTCTAACTCGGCAACAGTCAGCAGGGGTTGTAGCCGCACCCGAATCCGCGCACGCCGACCGCCCCGGTACCATCGGCACCGGGGTCCTGATCAGGGCTTCCACGACCGGACCACCCGGAATGCTGTCCAGGCTGAGGGGTGGTCCGGTCTTTTGCTGTTGGCGTCCGCGCACGGGTGACGCGAGACGAGTCGGGGCGTCGGGTTCAGATCAGGGCTTTGACCACCTCGTAGATGGTGGGCCGATCCTGCGGGGCATGGCTGAGCATCGCGTCGACCAGTTCGCCCAGCTCACCGGGCACCTTCACGGGCCGACGCCGGCCGCTGGCCACTGCTTCTCGCTGCACGGGACGAGGTGCGTCGTCCGGGTATTCGACCGCCCGCCAGCCGGTTGCGGAGATGAGGAGAGAGGCCCCGAGCGCGTAGATGTCGGCTTCCTGGGTCGGCTCGGCTTCTCCGGTGTCGAGCACGCTGCGCGCGATCTCCGGTGCCTCGTAGTGGACGAGGCAGCCGCGGAACGGGAAGTCGTATCCCTCGGGTACCTGCCCGCCCCGGGCCAGGGCGAGGTCGATGAGATGCGTGCGTTCCGGCCCGATGATGAAGTGGGCAGGCTGTACATCACCGTGAGCCCAGCCCCGCACGTGGAGATCAGCCAGTGCTTCGGCACATCCCCGCGCCACACTGATGTGGGGTTTGATGGACGAGCCCTGCTTACGGCAGGGCTCCCACAGCGTGTAGAGGTCTGGCCCTTCGTGCCACGGCTGGAAGTTCCAAGTGCCGTGCTCCCATTCGCCGTAGGCGATCCCGTGGAGCCCGAGGCGATGCAGGACGGCGCCCTCGCGTGCGGGGGCGAGAGCGGTCCAGGGCTGGGCGGGCCACTCGGCCGTGGCCTCGATCGGATGGCCGAGCTTCACGGCGTAGTGGCCCCGAGGGCCGTCCATCTCCCAGACGGTGGAGCCCCGGCGGTTGAGAACCAGGCGCTGCGTCGTGGGCATGAGCGCGTCGAGCACCACGATCGGGAGTTCAGGGGTCGAGCCGGACAAGGTCTCTTTCTCCTTCCGGCGAGCGCGGCCGACCACGAGACGAGGCCGGCCGCGTCGCTGTTGTCGTGTGCTACGCCTGACCGTACGGACGGCCGCAGTCGGAGTCGCACTGTGCGAGGTTCGTGCCGTCCACGGTCCACAGGCCGTCGAAGACCACGAACCCGGCCGCCTTCATGGCGCGAGCTGAGGCGGCGACCTTCGCCCGGTCGCGGGTTCCGCCACCGGGCATCGGGTTGTGGTGCAGGAAGCGGCCGGCGTACTGCTCGCACAGCACGGCGTATTCCTTCGTGTGCAGGATGAGCGCGTGTAGGCCGAGGTCGACGTCGTCGGACGGGACCATGGGGACGGTGGCGGTGGCCGCCGTGACCAGGAACGCCACCGCCTGGTCCGCGATCCGCTCGGCATGCTCGGGGGACTGCCCGTTGTGGATGACCACGAAGCGGGCCAGGCTCTCGAACAGCTCTTCACCAGCCACCGCGCGACCGGTCTTCTGATCGTTCGCTGTTGCCGTCATGTGCAGTCTCCTGATGTGAGGTGGTGCGTGGCACGTACGACCCGTCCTGATCGCCGAGCTCGGCTCAGAGACGATCGGGATGCGGGCTTGGTGGCCGGCCCCGGACGGGGACGGGGAGCCGGGCGGTCGGCACCCGTCCGGGGCGGCCGGTCTACTGGCCGGTCCCGAGGGCCATGCCGATCACCAGACCGCACGAACCGCTGATGCAGATGATGAACAGGACCCCGGCATACCGGCCGACGGCGCGCATCACAGCGGGACCCGGCTGTTGCCGTTCCGCACGGCCAGACGTGCGCTCAGTTCCTCCCGCGCACTGGGTGCCACCACGTCGTTCGGCAGGGCATCCCACTCCTTGCCGCCACGGACCGGCCGCATCTGTACGCGGCCACCGATCTCACCCATGACGACGCCGATACGTCCGGTGCCGCTGTCTTTCGCCAGCTCACCGATGGCTGGTCTGGTCTGCTGGTTGCTCGCCATGCCGACGAGCTTCCTGCCGACCGGCAGGACGACGGAACCACCGACAAACACCACTTCGGGACGTCCCGCGTCCGGTAGAACGTCCCTAGTGCCGTCCCCGGTTGTTAGGAGAGATTGAAATGGCAAACGAGAGGTTACGTGCGGCCATGGCGGCCGGCGGCTGGACGTACAACGCCCTCGCGGACAAGGTCGAAGTCGATCCCAAGTCCGTTGAAAGATGGGTCAATCTGGGGCGTACGCCACGTCGTGCCACGGCCATGGTGGCAGCAGAGACGCTAGGAGAAGACGTGCACGCTCTATGGCCATCGCTCAGGCAGGCACGCCCCGCCCGCGCAGTCAGTCCGGAACTTGTGGCCCTCTACGACCAGCGGGCGGACATCCCCGTCTCCACCTTCGTGGACATGCTGACCCAGGCACGCGAGCAGATCGACGTGCTGGTGTATGCCGCCGTGTTCCTGCACGAGGCGTACCCGCGGCTCAACGAGCTCTTGAAGGAGCGGGCGGCCGAGGGCTGTGCAGTCCGCATCGCAGTCGGTGACGCAGACAGCCCCAACGTCCAACAGCGCGGCGACGAGGAGAAGTTCGGGCACGGCATTCAGTCCCGGTGCCGTCTCGCGCTGATGCACTACCGCCCCCTCATCGGGGTACCGAGCATCGAGGTCCGGACTCACGCCACGACGCTCTACAACTCGATCTACCGGGCCGATGATCAGGCACTGGTCAACGCCCACGTCTGGGGCGTGAACGCCTACAAGGCCCCCGTGTGGCACCTGCGCCGAAACGGGGAAGACGGCATGTTCGACACCTACGCCGACAGCTTCGACGCGGTGTGGGCAACCGCGACGCCAGTACGAGAGAAGTGATCATGGCACGCACCGAGTACTACGACGACCCAGACGCCCCGAAGCCCAACAGTCTGGTCGTCGCCGCGTCCGCGGTGGTCACGGACGACGAGGGACGCATCCTCCTGCAGCGCCGGCGGGACAACGATCTCTGGGCGCTGCCCGGCGGCGGCATGGAGATGACCGACTCGCTGCCGGGTACGGCCGTCCGCGAGGTGAAGGAGGAAACGGGGCTGGACGTGGAGATCACCGGGCTCGTGGGGACGTACACCGACCCTCGCCACGTCATCGCCTACTCGGACGGCGAGGTGCGTCGACAGTTCAACGTCTGTTTTGTCGCCCGCGTGGTCGGCGGGCGGCTTGCTATCTCGGACGAGTCCACGGAGCTGACTTTCGTTCAGCCCGAGGAGATTGATCAACTTTCCATGCACCATACGCAGCGGCTACGAATCCGGCACTTTCTGGAGCAACGTGAGCGGCCCTATCTCGGTTAATTTCGGCGTGCCAGGATCACGTAGATCGGCTAGGGGGACTTCGCGTTGAGCGCGGCCTTGGAGCGCCTGCGTTCCCCGCTCGATTGAAGACGAGGGGGGAATACGGGGCTTCTGAACCGTAGCTCTAGCGGGATACGGTTAGCGGGGGCATACCGGTCGTTGGGCGAGCCCGGAGGGTCGCTACCGTGCGGGAGCGGCTACCAGGGTTGCCGTACCTGACTGCTGTACCGGCCGTCGTACTCGGGGCAAGTCGGTACGGACCCGGTCGGCATCGCGGCAACATAACCATAGGTTGTGGTGGCCAGAGTCCTCAGCCTGGGAATCTGCGAGCATGTTGGCTTTGCTTGGGCGCTGACCTGGGCGAACAGCTTGGCAGCTGCCGTGTCGGCCTCGGCTGCTTTCGCCGTGCTTCCCCACAGTTCCCCATCTGCGTTTGATGATCGTCGTTGGTCGTCAGTAGCCACTCGAGCGGCGTCGGACGGCTTAGGGATGGTCCAGCTCCGCTGCTCTCGGCCGACGACTGGAACCCTTGATGCTCTCCGTCTGGGCTGACGACGCCAGCCACGAGGGCGGGTGGGCCGACCAATGAGGCCAGCGTGCGATTCGCCCCCTAAACGACCTCAGCCACGCAAAGTGTGTCGTCGACCAGAGCAAGTGGTATGGCCAGCCCGTGACGTCGGCGGAGCCCTCAGCTGAGAAGCCCTGGGGCTGCGACCACACAGTAGGAGTGAGACCGTTGAGTTCGGACCGGTACGGCACTCGATCAGTGAGAAATCGGCATACGAAGCGTGTTGTTGCCCTAACCTTGGACTCATCGATTGCACAGCTAGTACTCCAGTTGTAGATCGCGATCTTCATGTCCGGTCGACTTAGCATTGATAGTGGCTGGCCTGAGATCTGGCCTGGTGGCGGCATCGCCAGCGGGACCAGACGAAACGGTGGGCCGCGTCATGGACGGACTGGACGATGATGGTCATGAATACCGCTGGATTTCGTTGCAGGACTGCGGGATCAGGTCGGTGGGGCCGGCCACTGTGGGCGCTTCTCCCTACCCGCCTTCGACTCCATGAGTCATCCACCATGCCTGGCCTGACCTACTTTGACAGGGCATGGGGGTACACCTCCGAGTACAGGGGTCAATTCGCGCCACCAAGCTGACTTCCGGCCCTCTTCTCGAGAGTGATGGACTGGTGCCGCTCCGTGATGCGACGCTCTGGCCGGGTCGGTATTGCGCCGGCAAGCAAGGAGAGGCCATGACTGAGCCCGGATCCACCGGTTGATGTGCGGCGGTGACGTTGCCGGGAACGAGGAAGTGCCCTGTGACCTGCGATGATGGGAGTTCTCACGCTTCCAGCACGCACGACCAACAGGGCACTTCTGAGATGCAATCTTCCCATGCCGCGGCGAAGGTCTCCGCACGGTTCGATGATCCGAATCTGATCGCGTACGGCGGGCTCGCGCCGCTGGTGCGCCTGGCCGAGCGGTGCGGCCTGCCCGGCCTGGTCGGCGAGATGATGCGGCTGCCGGCCTCGAAGAACGGCACCGGTTCCTTCCCGGCCGCCAAGTCGATGGCGCTCATCGCGGGCATGGCCGCGGGCGCGGACAGTATCGACGACATGGACCGGCTGCGGCACGGCGCGATGCGGCGCCTGTTCACCGGGGTCCGCGCCCCGTCGACCCTCGGCAGCTTCCTGCGGTCCTTCACCCACGGGCACGTGAAGCAACTGCACGCCGTCGCCCGCCGGTTCCTGCCTCGCCTGGCCGCGCACACCCCGCTGCTGCCCGGCGCCGACACGGTCGCCTACCTCGATCTGGACGACACCATCAAGCCGGTCCACGGCTATGCCAAACAGGGCACCGGTTACGGATACAACAAGGTCAAGGGCCTGAACGCGCTGATCGCGACGCTGTCCACGCCGCTGGCCGCCCCGGTGATCGCCGCAACCAGGCTGCGCAAGGGCAGCGTGAACTCGGTGCGCGGAGCCGGTTCGTTCGCCGCCGAGGCGGTCCGCACCGCCCGCGCGTCCGGTGCGACCGGGATGCTGACCGTGCGGGCGGATGCGGCCTACTACGCCGCCGAGGTGATCGCCGCCTGCCGCGCGCTCGGCGCCCGCTTCTCCGTCACGGTGCGGATGAACGCCTCCGTCAAGCAGGCCATCGCCGCTATCGACGAGACGGCCTGGACGCCGATCAAGTACCCCAAGGCGGTGTGGGACAGCGAGGAGGAACGCTGGATATCGGACGCCGAGATCGCCGAGATCGAGTACACCGCCTTCACCTCGAAACCGAAGAAGCAGCAGGTCACCGCCCGTCTCATCGTGCGACGCGTCAAGCGCCTGAACCCCGCGACCGTGCCCGGGGGCCAGGGCGAGCTGTTCACCGCCTGGCGCTACCACGCCGCGTTCACCGACAGCACGCTGCCGCTCATCGACGCCGAGCGTGACCACCGGCGCCACGCGATCGTGGAACAGGTGATCTCCGAGCTGAAGAACGGCCCGTTCGCACACGCCCCCTCGGGCAGCTTCCAGGCGAACGCCGCCTGGCTCGCGCTGGCCGCCCTCGCCTTCAACCTGACCCGCGCCTGCGGAACGCTCGCCGGCACCTTTCACGCCCGCGCGACGTGCGCGACCATCCGTGATCACCTGGTCAACGTGCCCGCCCGTCTGGCCCGTTCGGCCCGCCGGCTCACCCTGCACCTGCCCGAACGCTGGCCCTGGCACGACGCCTTCGAAGCCCTCTTCAACACCTTGCACACCCCGCCCCAACCGACCTGACCTGCCCGTATCTGACCCGCCCGCCAGGGCCCGAGAGCTGTGGACATGTGGAAAAGCTGGGCAGACCAGCGGCCACCCCATGCCCGCCGCCAGACGCATCGCCTCGATCACCGAAAACGATCACTCACGAAACGAGCCGGTGGATCCGGGCTGAGACCACGCCCGACGCAAAAGGACCGGCCCCGGTTCAGCTCACACCTGAAACAGCGGTTCCGGCGCCGATCTCGGCTGACGAGGTCAAGCCCGAAGACGTGGGCACACTGTCGATCGAGTACCGCGACAGCAAGCCCGTGATCGTCGTTAGCGGAGGTAAGTACCTTCCGGCGGGGCTCATGGTCGTGAACGAGTCTGGGCCTGTTGCGATGTACAAGGCAGAGCTTGTCGCCGCGCGCGTGGCCACCTGGCCCACGAATTTGATCGTTTTCGACAATTACCGGTGATCATCGGTGTGTGAAGACAGAAGATCAGACGGTGGCCGCGGGTCACAGTATAGATCCTGCCCGTTGGCAGGAGGCGTTCGAGGCCCTGATGGGCCGTATTGCGGGACGGTTCGTCCGGGTGGAACCCCGGCGCCGGGCACGGGCGTTCGTGCTCGGGTTGTTGTCGGGCCTGCCGCGCAAGAACTGCTGGACGCTCGCCGAGCATGCTGGGGACGCGGCCCCGTACGGTCTGCAGCACCTGCTGTCGAGGGCCAGGTGGGACGCCGACGCGGTACGCGATGACATCCGCGGCTTCGTCGTTGAGTACCTGCACCACGAGGACGCGGTGCTGGTCGTGGACGAGACCGGCGACCTGAAGAAGGGCACCGGCACGGTGGGCGTGCAGCGCCAGTACACCGGCACCGCAGGCCGCATCGAGAACAGCCAGGTCGCCGTCTACCTCGCCTACTCAACCCCGCTCGGGCACGCGGCGATCGACCGGGAGCTGTATGTTCCGCGCTCCTGGACCGAGGACCCGGCCCGCTGCCGGGCCGCCGGGATACCCGACGCCGTCGGCTTTACCACGAAACCCGCCCTCGCCGCCCGCATGATCGGCCGCGCCCTGGATGCCGGCGTTGCCGCATCCTGGGTGGCGGGCGATGAGGTCTACGGAGGCAACCCGCATCTGCGGACCGAGCTGGAGAGACGCGAGACCGGCTACGTGCTCGCCGTAGCCTGTGACCACCAGATCGCCACCCGAGCGGGCAAGCTCCGCGCCGACGCCCTGGTCAAGATGCTGCCGAAGCGGGCCTGGCAGAAACTCTCCGCTGGTGCCGGCGCCAAGGGGCACCGCTTCTACGACTGGGCCCTGGCCGACATCGCCGACGACCGGCCGGGCCACCGTCAGCTGCTCGTCCGCCGCAACCGGCGCACCCGTGAACTTGCCTTCTACCGCTGCTACTCGGCAATCCGGGTTCCGCTGTCCACTCTGGTGCGGGTCGCCGGGCGCAGATGGACGGTCGAGGAGACCTTCCAGTCCGGCAAGGGCCTGGCCGGACTGGACGAGCACCAGGTCAGACGCTGGACGTCCTGGCACCGCTGGGTCACCCTCGCGATGCTCGCCCACGCCTTCCTCACCGTCGTCCGCGCCGACGAACATGCCCGCCACTCGAAGCCGGACGGGCTGATACCGCTCACCTGCAACGAGATCCAGCACCTGTTCACCGCGCTCGTCGTCCGGCCCGTCCACGACGCGGCTCACCGGCTCGACTGGTCCCACTGGCGACGCCGCCACCAGGCCCGATCCCAGGCCAGCCACTATCAGCGACAAGCCGCCCAGACATGAAGATCGCGATCTACAACTGGAGTACTAGGGGGAGCAATGCCTGATCCGATCACGACTGGCCTCGTATCCACTGCAGGTTCCGCTGCTGGGCGCGCTGTAGGCCCGCTCCTACTCGGAGGTGCTCGATCGCGTCTTGAGCGACGGGCAATCAGAAAGCGAGCGGCTACTGTAGAACTTCACGGTGCAGACGATATTAGCAAAGCGCTAGTAGGGCTTTCGGCTGTAGACCGGGAAAAAATTCTCGGGTTTATGAAGTCTGCCGAGTTCGAGAACCTGTGCTTCGAGGTGGCTGTTGCTGCTTGCATGCCAGGCAATCCAGAAGCGCATTTGGAGGTTCTGAAGAACACCATGGAGACCTCGCTCCGTAGATATAGTGGAGTGGAGGATGGAAAGACTCGCTTGATCGCAGAGACCCTCTTTTCTGAAGTGGCTGCTATCTCATGGAGTGAGGTGAATCGCCACCAAAAAGATAGCGGAATTTCGAAGCGTAGCCTTACTCCAGAAATCGTTGCATCTCACATCGCTTCGGCAGCAAGGAATGCGGAACTGCATCGGAGAATCGCTAGCCTAGTCGATATTGACAGATTCTCGACTCGGCTTTCCCAGCAGTGCGCCAGAATTCATGGTCGAATCAGGCCTGCCCAAACAGAATCGGGTGCTCGGGTAAAGTTCGAGGATCTGTACGTGCCGCCAACCTTGGCAGTCGGCGATGAGGATCCAGGGGATGAAGGATTCTCTGATGCTCGAACTCTGCTCCGGGAGACT
Organism: Streptomyces sp. NBC_01216; assembly: GCF_035994945.1. Classification (NCBI taxonomy): domain Bacteria; kingdom Bacillati; phylum Actinomycetota; class Actinomycetes; order Kitasatosporales; family Streptomycetaceae; genus Streptomyces; species Streptomyces sp. NBC_01216. The sequence goes on along the minus strand of NZ_CP108677.1, from coordinate 3,379,868 downwards.
GGCAGACTTGTTGTTCTAGGGGACCCTGGGGGCGGGAAGACCACTCTCGCGCTGAAACTAACCATCGATGTCGCGAGAGGTTTGGGAACGGGGGCGGCGCTACAAACGCCGCTGCGAATCGTTCTTCGAGAATATGCGAGCCATTACAAGTCCAACCAGGAGTCAATCATTGACTTCCTCGAAAAGCAGTGTAAGGCCGATTACTCTACCCCAGCCCCAGAGGGGGCAATAGATTACCTCTTGCTAAATGGTAGGGCCGTGGTAATTTTTGACGGCTTGGACGAACTGACTGACACTAGCCTGCGTGCAGCAATCGTTGATGCCGTAGAGGCTTTCACTCACGCGTACCCCACGGCCCCGATCCTGGTAACCTCTCGCAAAGTAGGTTACGAAATGGCCCCGCTTGATGAGAGCCTTTTCTTCGTAACGCATCTTTCTCCTTTCAATGGCGCGCAGCAGAAGCAATATGTGAAGAAGTGGTTTCTGAACGTCAGGGGGTCGGCGCAGGAAGAGGGGATGGCTGACAGATTTCTTTCTGAATCCTCGCATGCAAGGGATCTGACTTCGAACCCCCTGATGTTGGGCCTCATGTGTGCTCTGTACCGGGGAGAGGGGTATATTCCTCGAAATCGCCCAGATCTGTACCGCAGATGCTCGGAATTCTTGTTCGAGCGTTGGGACGCCTCTCGCGGGATAACAATCCCGAAGCCATTTGAACGCGGTATCCAGTTCGCAATGTTTAGTTTGGCGTTGAGTATGCTCCGCAATCAGGGCGAGGGTGGTGGAATGACGGAGAGGGAACTTGTCCGCTACACCTCTGATTATCTACTGGGCCAGCAGTATGAGGACCGTGACACCTCTGACGCTGCAGCAGAGGCTTTTGTGAAGTATTGCAGAGGGCGGGCCTGGGTGCTGACAGATGTCGGTACGAACCCAAACGGAGAGCGCATCTATTCGTTCACTCACCGAACTTTTCTGGAATACTTCTCTGCCAGGCAGTTGGTTCGTAATAGTGGAAATGTTGATTCCCTGTATCAGGAGCTACACGCCCATCTGGTGAACGAGTCATGGGACGTTACTTCCCAGTTGGCCGTGCAGTTCTTGGACGAGCGATTGGGCGACGCGGCCAATGACTTCGTCAGCATGGCGCTCAGCGAGTCGGAGTGCACTTCTGAGAGGAGGAAGAAGTCCGCGTTGATCTCCTTCTGTGCACGACTTCTAGAGTTCATCACGCTCCGCCCCTCTGTGGTGCGTGAGGTTGTTTCTGCCCTGTTGCGCCTGACCATACAGAGCTATCAAGGCCTATCCGAAGACCAGGGTGCAGTACCGGCCTCTCATAGACGCGACCTAAAAGTACTTAATGCTGCATGGGCTGGGGTTTGCTTGTGCGCTCCCGAAACGCGGACTGTGGTCAATGACGAGCTGATGAAGTCGCTGGCATCCGGTGATCATGGATTCGATGAGCTGAGGCTTGCGATTTCAATGGCAGACTTTGTGCCTCGCCACGCGAGTTTGGAAGTCCGGAGATTCTGGGCTGATCAAGATAGGAAGAATGCTAGTCAGATCCCACTCGTCGACCTAGCACGGCGAGATATTCGAGCCGCAGCGGTCGCAGTGCTATTTGGTTTGGTGGAGGCCGCGCAAGCGGTGAGCTGGCATGGGGCATCCGTCATGACCGAACAGAAATTGGCTCCGCATGGTACGGGAGGACCTGAAAATGTCCTGCATGAGCTTGGCTATCCCGGATTGCGGTGGAATCATGAGGAAAGTGGCCGCATTGCAGGCGAAGTAGTCAGTGCACTGCTCCCTGAGCAAACGCCATGGATGGAGGGCAGGCAGAGTTTTATCACCTACTCTTCGCGCCTTCCTCTTGATCCGAACAACACCGCATGTCAGCTCTTGGGTTGGATGCTTGGGATGGAGCTCGAAGCGGACGAAAGAAATAGTTCTGAGGAAGACCGGGACGGTGAGATTCTCGCGGACTTCGGCGCCCATGAGCTATTCGCACGCGTTGCAAAGGCTCACCGGAGGGGCGTATACGACTCCGGATTGGATAAGTATCGTGCGATGTTTACTCCCGAGTTCTTTGATTTCGTTTGCAGATGGTGTAAGGGCGAGTTTTCGCTATCAACTCCAGATTCGTATGAAGGTTAGAATTTTACGGCCGGTAATTCGCTGCAACACCGACCGTTCCAGTCGAGGTATCCACTCAGACTGCTGTAGGCGCCTGCATGCTATGCGCGTGGGAATGGGTGCCGGCCGGGCTGGAGCTGGACGGAGGCAGGAGCGCCGGCCCGGCGGGGTCGGGCCGCGCGGGGAGCGAAGCGAGCCGCCTTGAACCAGTAAAGAAAGTTGTAGCTCAGCTGATCTGCGGGTGATTTGCCGGGGCTGACTGCTGGACATGCGGTTGCCAGAGTCGGTGTTGATAGAGCTGTGAAGGGTCGGATGGCAGACCGTCATGGCGACGGCGCGACCGGTTGGAGTTGACGGCAGTGCTGACGGCAACGACGTCACACGGACGCACATGATCGCTGGCTTGGGCGATCGGATTAGGAGGCCGTTGGCAGCCCTCACGGCAAGCTGCCCGATCCTACGGATCAGAAGGTTGCAGGTTCGAATCCTGCCGAGTGCACACAGATGAGAGGCCCCCTGGACATCGTCCAGGGGGCCTCTGACATCAGCGGGTGCTATCAACGTCCCCGGCCGAACCGATCACGCGGCGGGATTCTCCTCGGACCGCTGTCCCCCGTCCGGGTCGACGTCGTCGAGTTCATGGCTGCCCCCACCGGTCCGGGGGTGCGCGCGGTACCGGCCGTCGCCGGCGAGCTCGGGGCGTACCGCTGGGGGGCGGCACCGGCCTGACTGAGCCAATGCGGCCGAATCGCGGTCTGTCAGAACCGTGCACCGGCGCTCACACTCGGGCGTATGGGGGCGACAGGGGACGTTCCGGGGTCGGTCTGCCGGGGTTGCGGTACGGGCGATGGTGCGCGGGCGCGGTGGCGGGTCCGGCCCGGGGCCCCGCTCTGCGACGCCTGCTGGAACCGGATGGCGAACGCCCTGGCCGAGGACGAGGGGGCCACCGCGGCCCCGTGGCCCGATCCGGACGCCGAGGACATGAGGTGGATCGAGCCGGCCACCTGCCGGAGGTGTGGTGGCGCGCTTCGGGTGGTGCCGACGGACTACGACCGCTGGATCGGCCTGTCGGCCACTGAGCTGCCCGTCGACGACGTTCCCCCGCGCTTCCGTTGGCGGCTGGTGTGGACGGCGGGGGGACTCGTCGCCGTCCGGCCCCGGGGGGCCGATGCACTGCGCGGCGGTCCGGTGTTTCCCGACCACCGGATGGTGTGCCCCGCCGAGGATGCCTCGGCCGGCCCCTGAGGGACGTGCGCTCGGGCCAGGGGGCGGAGATCGGCGGATGCGGTCTGTCGGGGCAGGCCGTCGGCCGGAGTATGCGGTGGGCCGGGGCCCGCGCGGGTGGCGCAGACTGGGCGTCCCGGGAGGTGCCGGGAGTCGTCGGGCGGGAGCGTGCGCGTGGTGTGGCGGTGTGCCGGGTTGCGGTGGGAAGGCGGTGCTCCCGGACTGAGGTGGGAGGGCGGGCGGGTGTCCCGGCTCGGGTACGGGCGACCGCTCGGGTTCCGGGCCGTCGGGTCGCGCCGTTGCCCCGGCGCCCGCGGCAATCCCTGCCCGCTCGCCGCGACCGTGCCCGCGCGTGCCACGGGCGGCACGTGTCCCGAGTGCGGGCGGCTGGACCGGCTGCGTTCGGTGGCCGCGGACACCGCCGTGGACGACCCGCGGCCGTACCGCGTCTATCTCGCCTGGTTCGGGCCCGGGATGGTCAAGGTAGGGATCACCGCGGAGGCGCGCGGTGACGCCCGGCTGCTGGAACAGGGGGCCGTCGCCTTCTGCTGGCTCGGCCGTGGGCCGCTCATGGCCGCGCGACGGACCGAGGAACTGCTGCGACACGCGCTGAAGGTCCCCGACCGCATCCCCTACGCGCGCAAGCGCGCCGTCCGGCACGAGCTTCCGCCTCCGCCCGTACGTGCCCGCGAGATCGAGGACCTGCACTGTCGGGCCGTCGGTCTCGCCGGATGGGCCGAGACCCTGGAGCCGTCGGAGATCCGGGTGTTCGACCACGGCGAGGCGTTCCGGCTCGACGGGCTGCCGCCGCTGTCCGGCACCGTCGTCGAACTGGCCGACGGCGGCGCCGTCACCGGGCGCCTGCTCGCCGCCGCCGGTCCCGACCTGCACCTTCTCGACGGCGAAGGGCGCGTGCTGGCCCTGGACACCCGGCTGATGAACGGCTGGGGACTCGTCTCCGCCGCTCCCGGCGAGGCCGTGTCCGTGCCGGTGCTCGGGTGCGCGGCGCAGCGCCAGGACGGGCTCTTCTGACGGCGACGGGGTGACCGTAAAGACTTGGAAGCCTTTCGGCGGACCCGTGGACAGGCCCGCCCGCCGCGGCCCAAGGTGATCCACATGCCCCCGAGACCACCGGCGGTCCCGGAACCGCCCCGCCGCACCGCCGTCTTCGCGTCCTTCCGGCCCGACGCCCTGGAGGGAGCGGCCGGGGCCTCCGGTCGGGATGGTGACAGCCGTGACAGCCGTGACAGCCGTGACAGGGACAGCCGGGACGGTGACAGTCATGACGAGGGATGAGCAGCCCCGGGACGTCGTGGAGCGCCTCGGCCTCCCCGGACTGATCGACGTCCACACCCACTTCATGCCGCAGAACGTCCTCGACAAGGTCTGGGCCTACTTCGACGTCGTCGGACCGCTGACCGGACTCGAGTGGCCCATCGTCTACCGCGAGGAGGAGGAACGCCGGGTCGCCCTGCTGCGGGAGTTCGGGGTCCTCGCCTTCACCTCGATGCTCTATCCGCACAAGGCCGGGATGGCGCGGTGGCTGAACGGCTGGGCCGCCGACTTCGCCGCCCGCACCCCCGACTGCCTGCACACGGCCACGCTCTATCCGGAGCCGGAGGCGACCGCGTACGTCGGCCGGGCGCTGGACGACGGGGCCCGGGTCTTCAAGGTGCACCTCCAGGTCGGGGCCTTCGACCCCAACGACGCGCTGCTCGACACCTGCTGGGGGACGATCGCCGACGCGGGGGTGCCGGTCGTCATCCATTGCGGTTCCGGGCCCGCGCCGGGCAAGTTCACTGGTCCGGGGCCCGTGGCGCGGCTGCTGGCTCGCCATCCCCGGCTGCGGCTGATCGTCGCGCACATGGGGATGCCCGAGTACACCGACTTCCTCGACCTCGCCGAGCGGTACGAGGGTGTCCGGCTCGACACCACGATGGCCTTCACGGACTTCAGCGAACGGCTCGCGCCCTTCCCGGTCGCCGAGCTCCCGCGGCTGCGGGCGCTCGGCGACCGGATTCTGCTGGGGTCGGACTTCCCGAACCTCCCTTACCCCTACGTGCACCAGCTGCACGGTCTGGAGCGGCTCGGGCTCGGGGACGACTGGCTGCGGGCGGTCCTCCACGGGAACGCGGCGGAGCTGTTCTCGCCGGCCACCGGCCGATAGGGGCCGCCCGCCGCCGCCACCCACCGGCCGATTCCTGCCGACCGCCGGACTGCCGACCGCCGGCCGTTCGGTGCCGGCCCTTCGGTGCCGGGTGGAGATACGGGGGCGCCGGGGCGTTCTCAGGGAATTCACAGGAAAGCGAAAGGGCGCTTTCAGTGCCGCCGGACAGCGTGGCACCATGACCGCCACCACGCCGCACCGCCGCACCGACATGCTCCGGCCCGACGGTTCCGCTGTCCGCGTCCTCGTCGTGGACGACGAGGCGTCGCTCGCCGAACTCCTTTCCATGGCCCTGCGCTACGAGGGCTGGCAGGTCCACAGTGCCGGCGACGGCGCCGGCGCCCTGCGGACGGCGCGGGAGTTCCGCCCCGACGCGGTGATCCTCGACATGATGCTGCCCGACATGGACGGCCTGGCCGTGCTCGCCGGGCTGCGGCGGGAGCTGCCCGAGGTGCCGGTGCTGTTCCTGACCGCGAAGGACGCCGTGGAGGACCGGATCGCGGGGCTCACGGCGGGGGGCGACGACTACGTCACCAAGCCGTTCAGCCTGGAGGAGGTCGTGGCGCGGCTGCGCGGTCTGATCCGGCGTTCCGGTGCCGCGCAGGCACGCAGCGAGTCGCTGCTCGCGGTGGGCGACCTGACCCTGGACGAGGACAGCCACGAGGTCACCCGCGGCGGCGCGTCGATCCACCTCACGGCCACCGAGTTCGAACTGCTGCGGTATCTCATGCGCAATCCGCGCCGGGTGCTCAGCAAGGCGCAGATCCTCGACCGGGTGTGGTCCTACGACTTCGGAGGTCAGGCCAACGTCGTCGAGCTGTACATCTCCTACCTGCGCCGGAAGATCGACGCGGGACGCCCGCCCATGATCCACACCAGGCGTGGCGCCGGGTACCTCATCAAGCCGGGGGAGTAGCCCCGATGGCCTCCCCGTCCCCGAGCTCCTCGTCCCCACGGCACCCGGCTCCGGAGACCACCGCCTCCCCGCCGCTCCCCTCCGCCGCGGTCCCCGCCCGCGGGGTTCCGTCCGGCGCGGCCCGGCGGTGGCTGCCGCGCGGCCGGCCGTGGTCGCTGCGGACCCGGCTCGTGGTGTCGGCCGTCGCGCTCATCGCGGTCGTCGCCGCCGTCATCGGGACGGTCACCACACTCGCCTTCCGTTCCTACCTGTACGACCAGGCCGACCGGCAGCTGCAGAGCGTCTCGGACCGGGCCGCCGGTCCGCCCGCGGCACTCGGCGGGCCGCAGGGCCCGAAGGACCCGCGCACCCCGCTCGGCTTCGTCGTCGGTCCCGCCACCCCGCTCGGAACCCTCGGGGCGGAGGTCGTGGACGGTGAACTGAGGGGTGCCGTGGTCTTCAACCGCACCCAGGAGACGATCGACGGACCGCTGGGCGAGGCCACGTCCCTGGACGAGGCGCAGCGCGCCGCCCTCGCCGCGGTTCCGCGTGACGGCGAGCCCCACACGGTCGAACTGCCGGGCGGTCTCGGCGACTACCGGGTGGAGTACGCCTCCGGCGGGCGCGGGGACTTCCTGACCGGAATACCCCTCATGGAGGTCCAGGACTCCCTCTCGACCCTGATCCTCGTCGAGGTGAGCGTCACCGGTGCCGGTCTCGTCGCCGCCTCCCTCGCGGGCGGGGCCCTCGTCGGGATCGCGCTACGGCCGCTGCGCCGGGTCGCCACGACCGCCACCCAGGTCGCCGAAATCCCCCTGCACAGCGGCGAGGTGGCGCTCGACCAACGGGTGCCGGAGGCCGATCCGCGTACCGAGGTCGGTCAGGTCGGCGCGGCTATCAACCGGATGCTCGACCACGTCCACTCCGCCTTGGACGCCCGCCAGCAGAGCGAGACCCGGGTCCGCCGGTTCGTCGCGGACGCCAGCCACGAACTGCGCACGCCGCTGGCCTCGATCCGCGGCTACGCGGAGCTGACGCGGCGCGGCGGGGAGGAGTGCGGGCCCGACACCCGGCACGCGCTGGGCCGGATCGAGTCCGAGGCCACCCGGATGACGGGGCTGGTGGAGGATCTGCTGCTGCTCGCCCGGCTGGATGCGGGGCGCCCCTTGTCGTACCGGGGAACCGATCTGGCGCCGCTGCTGGTGGACGCGCTCTCCGACGCGCGCGCCGCCGGGCCCGGTCACCGCTGGCGGCTCGAACTCCCGGACGCCGCCGTGTCCGTGGAGGCCGACGAGGCCCGCCTGCACCAGGTGCTGGTCAATCTCCTCGGCAACGCCCGCACTCACACGCCGCCCGGCACCACCGTGACGGCCCGGGTCCGCGGGGACGGTGACCGTGCGGTGCTGGAGGTCGAGGACGACGGGCCCGGCATTCCCGAGGGTCTGCTGCCCCACGTCTTCGAGCGTTTCGCCCGCGGTGACGCGTCCCGCGCCCGGCAGGCGGGCGGCGGGAGCACGGGGCTGGGCCTGGCCATCGTCCGGGCGGTCGCCCTCGCGCACGGCGGTGAGGTGGACGTCCGCAGCCGGCCGGGCGCGACCGTGTTCGCGGTGACCCTGCCCGTCCGCGGGCCGGGCGGCCCCGGCGCGGAATCCGCCGCGCCGGCCGACTCACAGGCGGGGCACAGGCTCATCACACGGCCGTGACAGCGGCTGCGGCGAGTGTCTGTGTCATGCGAACCCAATCGACAACGGGACCCACGCCCGGCACACTTCCCGCCCGGGAACACCTGCCGGTGGGCGCGGCCGGGCGGCCCGTCCTCGACGTGGTGATTCCCGTTTACAACGAGGAGAAGGACCTGGAGCCGTGCGTCCTGCGGCTCCACGAGCACCTCTCCCGCACCTTCCCTTACGGCTTCCGCATCACGGTCGCGGACAACGCCTCCACCGACAGCACGCCGGTGGTCGCGGCGGGCCTCGCCGGCGAGCTGCCCGAGGTGCGGTCCGTCCGCCTGGAGCAGAAGGGGCGCGGCCGGGCGTTGCGCACGGTCTGGTCCCATTCGGACGCGCCGGTCCTCGCCTACATGGACGTGGACCTGTCGACGGACCTCAACGCGCTGCTGCCGCTGGTGGCGCCGCTGATCTCGGGTCACTCCGACCTGGCGATCGGGTCCAGGCTGGCGCGGTCCTCACGGGTCGTGCGGGGGCCGAAGCGGGAGTTCGTCTCCCGGGCGTACAACCTGATCCTGCGCGGCTCGCTGGCCGCCCGGTTCTCCGACGCGCAGTGCGGGTTCAAGGCGATCCGGCGGGAGGTGGCGGAGCGGCTGCTGCCGATGGTCGAGGACTCCGGCTGGTTCTTCGACACGGAGATGCTGGTGCTCGCCGAGCGGGCCGGGCTGCGGATCCACGAGGTTCCCGTCGACTGGGTCGACGACCCCGAGTCCAGTGTCCACATCGTGCGGACGGCGAGCGAGGACCTGAAGGGTGTCTGGCGGGTGGGCCGGGCGCTCGCGACCGGCTCGCTGCCGCTGGACCGCCTCGCACGCCCCTTCGGGGACGACCCCCGGGACCGGGGGCTGGCCGGGGTGCCGCGTGGTCTGGCCCGCCAGCTGGTCGGCTTCTGTGTGGTGGGCGCGCTGTCCACCCTGTTCTACCTGGCGCTCTACTCGCTGTTCCGTACGGCCGCCGGTCCTCAGCTCGCCAACGCCGCCGCCCTGCTGGTCTCCGCGGTCGTGAACACCGCGGCCAACCGGCGCCTGACGTTCGGCGTGCGGGGCCCGGACCGCGCGGTCCGCCACCAGGCGCAGGGGCTGGTCGTGTTCGGTATCGGACTCGCCCTGACCAGTGGCTCGCTGGCCGCCCTGGGCGCGGCCACCGGCGATCCGGCGCACTCCACCGAGCTGGCGGTCCTGATCACCGCCAACCTCGCCGCGACCGTGCTGCGCTTCCTCCTCTTCCGCCTCTGGGTCTTCCCGGACTCCGACTCCACGGCAAGGACCTCCCGATGACCTCGACGACTTCCACCCGGCCCGTCCGGCCGTGGCCCGCGCGGCTCTGGCGCGGGCGGCCCGACGACGCCCCCTGGGCGCGGCCCGCGTTCCTCGGCCTGCTGCTGGTCACCGCCGCGCTGTACCTGTGGAACCTGAGCGCCTCCGGCTACGCCAACTCCTACTACTCGGCGGCCGTCCAGGCCGGCAGCGAGAGCTGGAAGGCGTTCTTCTTCGGTTCGCTCGACGCGGCCAACGCCATCACCGTCGACAAGCCGCCGGCCGCGCTCTGGCCGATGGCGCTGTCGGTCCGTTTCTTCGGACTCGGGTCCTGGCAGATCCTGGTGCCCGAGGTGCTGATGGGCGTGGCGACCGTCGCCGTCCTGTACGCGGCGGTCCGGCGCAGGTTCGGTGCGGGGGCCGGCCTGATCGCGGGCACGGTGCTCGCGCTCACGCCGGTGGCCGCGTTGATGTTCCGCTTCAACAACCCGGACGCGCTGCTCGCGCTGCTGATGACGGTCGCCGTCTACTGCGTCCTGCGCGCGCTGGAGAAGGACGGGAAGGCGTGGCTGGTGGGCGCGGGGGTCGCGTTCGGTCTGGCGTTCCTCGCCAAGACTCTCCAGGCGTTCCTGATCCTGCCGCCGCTGGCCCTGGTGTACGCGGTGTGCGGGCCGGCCGGGCTGGGCCGGCGTTTGGGCCGGCTGGCTCTCGCGGGGGGCGCGATGGTCGTGTCGGCCGGTTGGTGGGTGGCTCTGGTCGAGCTGTGGCCGGCGTCCTCCCGGCCGTACGTCGGCGGCTCGCAGAACAACAGTTTCCTCGAGCTCACCTTCGGCTACAACGGCCTCGGTCGGCTGAACGGTGAGGAGACCGGGAGTGTGGGCGGCGGGGCGCGCGGCGGCGGTGTGCCCGGCGGTGCCGAGACGGCCGGTGGGGCCGGTATGCCGGGACGTGGTGGCGGTGGCTGGGGCGAGACCGGCGTGGGGCGGATGTTCAACGACTCCATCGGCGGACAGATCTCCTGGCTCCTGCCGGCCGCGTTGATCCTGTTGGTCGCCGGTCTGCTGGTCACCCGGCGGGCGTCGCGCACGGACACGGCCCGTTCCGCGTTCCTGGCCTGGGGTGGTGCGCTGCTGATGACGCTGGCGGTGTTCAGCTTCATGGCCGGCATCTTCCACGAGTACTACACGGTGGCCCTGGCCCCGTACATCGCGGCGCTGGTCGGCATGGGTGTGGGCGTGCTGTGGGAGGAGCGCACCCGGTTCGCCGCCTCGGCGGCGCTCGCGGTGACGGTCGCGGTCACGGTGGTGTGGGGCTGGGTGCTGCTCGGCCGGACGCCGGAGTGGCTGCCGTGGCTGCGCTGGACGGTGCTGATCGCGGGGGCGGTCGCGGCGCTCGGGCTGCTGCTCGCCGGACGGGTGGACCGTCGTCTGGGGCTCGGGGTCGCCGGTCTCGGTCTCGCGGCCGGTCTCGCGGGGCCGTTTGCGTACACGCTGGCGACGCTCGACGAGGGCCATCAGGGCTCGATCGTGACGGCGGGCCCGGCGGGCGGCGCGATGGGCGGCCGGGGGCCGGGTGGCGGTGGCCGGATGCCGATCGCCGGCGGCGCCGGCCAGGACGGTCAGGGCCGCCAGGGCGGTCAGGGCGGTCAGGACGGGCGCGGTCCCGGCGGTGGGTTCCCGGGTGGCCGGAACGGCGGGAACGGCCAGAACGGTGGTCAGTTGCCGGGCGGTCAGCTGCCCGGTGGTCCGAACGGCCAGGGCCCTGGCGGTCAGCTGCCCGGTGGTCCGAACGGCCAGGGCCCCGGTGGTCAGCTGCCCGGTGGCCAGGGGCAGGACGGCGGTCGCGGTCCCGGCGGCGCCGGCGGGCTGCTCAACAGCGCGAAGGTCGGTTCCGAGGCCAGGGCCGCGCTCCTCGAAGGCGCCGACGACTACACCTGGGTCGCCGCCGCGATCGGCGCCCAGAACGCCGCCGGATACCAGCTCTCCACCGAGAAGCCGGTGATGGCGATCGGTGGCTTCAACGGCAGCGACCCCTCCCCGACGCTCGCCCAGTTCAAGCAGTACGTGGCTCAGGGGAAGATCCACTACTTCGTCGCCGGTGGTGGTGGCGGTGGCAGGGGGCCCGGCGGCGGGACGAGCGCGGAGATCTCCACGTGGGTCTCCGACACCTTCGAGCAGGTCACGCTGGACGGCACCACCTTCTACGACCTGACGCGGAAGAAGTAGCCCGGGCGAGCATTCCCGTACGGCATCGGAGGCCCCTGGTGCGGTGTGCGCGACCCTGTCCCGTACGCCGTGCCGGGGGTGAGCCCTGTCGGCGCCGGCCACCGGTACCGTGCCACCGCCGGGAACGACACGACGGGATACGGCACATCGGGGCGTGACACGACGGAGCGGCGGGCCGTCCCCTGCCCGCCGCTCCGTACCCGACCCGGCCGCGCCTCCGCTCGAAGCGTGGCCGGGAGCCCTGTGTGTCAGTCCTCCCGCGAGGCGCTCGCCGTGCTGCCGCCGCCCTTGAGGGCGACCTCCTTGATGAACAGGGTCACGAGGAAGGCGAGCAGTGCGAAGGGCGCCGAGTACAGGAAGACGTCGGCGACACCGTGTCCGTACGCGCTCTCCATGACCGTGCGGATCGGGGCCGGCAGCTTGTCCATGTCCGGGATGCCGCCGCCGCCCTGGCCGAGTGCGGACCCGGCCTTGGGGCCGAGTGCGGCCAGGCCCTCCTGGGCGTAGTGCGTGACCCGGTGGGCCATGACCGCGCCGAGCGCCGAGACACCGACCGCGCCGCCCAGCGAGCGGAAGAAGGTGACGACGGACGAGGCCGAGCCGAGGTCGGACGGGGCGACCTGGTTCTGCGTGCAGAGCACGAGGTTCTGCATCATCATGCCCAGGCCCAGGCCCATGACGCCCATGAAGACGGCGATGTGCCAGTACGCCGTGTCGTAGCGGATCGTGCCGAGCAGGCCGAGGCCGCCGGTCACCAGCGCGCCGCCCGCGACCAGCCACGCCTTCCAGCGTCCGGTCTTCGTGATGACCAGGCCCGAGACGGTGGAGGAGACGAACAGGCCACCGATCATGGGGATGGTCAGGACGCCGGACATCGTCGGCGACTCGTTCCGGGCCAGCTGGAAGTACTGGCTGAAGAAGACCGTGCCGGCGAACATCGCCACACCCACGAAGAGGGAGGCGAGCGAGGCGAGGGTGATGGTGCGGTTGCGGAAGAGCCGCAGCGGGATGATCGGCTCGGACGCCCGCGACTCGACGAGCACGAAGAGGGCGCCGAGGAGGACCGAGCCGCCGACCATGACGACCGTCTGCCAGGACATCCAGTCGTACTTGTCACCCGCGAAGGTCACCCAGATGAGCAGGAGCGACACCGCGGCACTGATGACGAAGGCGCCCGTCCAGTCGACCCTGACCCGACGCTTCACCACGGGGAGCTTCAGGGTCTTCTGGAGCACCAGCAGGGCGATCAGCGCGAAGGGCACGCCGACGTAGAAGCACCAGCGCCAGCCGAGCCAGTCGGTGTCGGTGATGACACCACCGAGCAGCGGGCCGCCCACGGTGGCCACGGCGAAGGTCGCGCCGAGGTAGCCGCTGTACCGGCCGCGCTCCCGCGGAGCGATCATGGCGGCCAGGATGATCTGGGAGAGGGCGGTCAGGCCGCCGACGCCGATGCCCTGGACGACGCGGCAGGCGATGAGCATGCCGGTGCTCTGGGAAAGACCGGCGACGACCGAGCCCGAGACGTAGATGATCAGGGCTATCTGGACGAGCAGCTTCTTGGAGACGAGGTCCGCGAGCTTGCCCCACAGCGGCGTCGTCGCGGTCATCGAGAGCAGCGCCGCGGTGACGACCCAGGTGTAGGCGGACTGGCCGCCGCCGAGGTCGGTGATGATCTGCGGGAGGGCGTTGGAGACGATCGTCGAGGACAGGATGGCGACGAACATGCCGAGCAGCAGCCCGGACAGCGCCTCCATGATCTGCCGGTGCGTCATGGGGGCGCCGGCCCCGTGACCGGTGTCGCCGTCCCGCACGCCGACGTCGGACGTGGTCGTAGCCATGGAGTTCCTTTGTTCCGGAGTTTCAAGCGTGGGGGGCCCGGCAGTCCCCGAAGGAGTCGCGGAGGCGGGCCAGCAGTGTGGTGAGCAGTTCGACGTCGTCGTCGGACCACTCGGCGAGGGTGCGGGCGAATGTCTGTGTCACCCGCTCGTTGAGTTCGTCGAGCATGTCCCGGCCGGAGGCCGTGAGCCGCAGGATCCGGGAGCGCCGGTCTCCCGGGTCCGGCAGGCGCTCCACCCAGCCGTGCTCCACGGTGTGGGCCGCATGACGGCTGCACACCGACAGGTCGACCGCCATGAGCTCGGCGAGCCGGCTCATGCGCATGTCTCCGTGATGGTGGAGGAGCGCCAGCACGGCGGCGGACGCGCCCTGGCACTCGGCGGGCAGGACGCGCGCGACACCGCGTTTCACGGCGCCGATGGCGCTCACCTGGCGGGCGAGGTTCTCGTACCGGTTCTGCGTCTCCAACGGGCACCCCATGCATGTTGTTGCTTAGGGCAACCATAGAGATGGATGGTTGCTTCAGGCAAACTAAATCGGTCAAACGCCGCTAAAGAATCGGCAAAGCACGACCGAGGCGAGGCTCCCGGCAGGGGAAGAATCCCTGGAACGGACCCGGGGGTGGGCGGGGGTTGGGGGCGGAACCCCCGGTTCGCTAGGGTCCTGCCCCATGGCACACAATCCCCACGCACCGCAGGGTCAGGGCCCCGAAGGCAACTACGACCCCTCCGGCAACACCCAGATGTTCCGCGCCTTCGTCGATGAGGGTGCCCCGCAGCCCGGTCGGCAGGCGGCCCCCTCGACCGGCCCACGGGTCGGACTCATCGTGGGCGTGATCGCCGTGATCGCCGTCCTGGCGGGCGTGGCCTGGCTGGCGCTGGGCTGACGGATTCCCCCGGACGACCGGGAGGAGCGCCGCCGGCACCCGCGGGCTCCTCCCGCGGACCGGAGTGCCGGGGGCGTGCGGCCCGAAATACGCGACCCCGAGACGTCCGGCCGAAGACGCACGGCCCCGAAGGGCCGTTCAGTCCTGGAGCCCGGCGACGAAGACCGCCCAGGCCGGGCCGGGGATGAGCAGGGCGGGGCGCTCGGGGGCCTTGCTGTCACGTACGGGGACGAGGCCGGGGAACCCGGGGGCGACTTCGAGGCAGTTGCCACCGTCGCTGTCGCTGTAGCTGCTCTTGATCCAGGTTGCGGCGCTCGGTTCGTGCAACTGCATGCTGCCCGTATCCTTCCATCACGTCGCGGATCAGAGCAGCGGACTCCAGGGCTGACAGAGCGTCCGCTCTCAACACATCATAGGTCTGGCTGTGTCGTGCGAGGGTGGCCGGAGCATCGCTGAAATGCCCTCGGTCAAGGGACTCCGAGTACACCCAGAACGCCCCGTCGGGGAGCGTGATCAGCGACATCGACGTCTTGGGGCGGATGAGCTCGCCGAGACCCGTCGGGGCCACGTGAATACGGATGTTGGGCAGCCTGCCGACTCTCAGGAGATGTCCGCACTGCGCATGCATCAGGGCCGCATCACTCACCACGTTCCGCAGGCAGCTCTCGTCCAGCACCGCCAGGTACAGCGGCCCGTCCTCCGCGAGGAACCGTTGCTGGCGGCTGAGCCGGGCCCGGACGCGTTCCTCCAGCTCGTTTCCGGTGGCCGCGCGGGAGAACAGCGCACGCGCGTACTCCTCCGTCTGCAGAAGCCCCGGGATCACCTGCACCTGGTACTCCCGCAGGGCGACGGCCTGCGCGTCCATCTCCGCGCGTCGCCGGAACCAGTCCGGGTGCTCCACCTCCGGGTACCAGTCGATCCGGCCCCACAGGCGCAGCAACACCCCGCCCGTCCGTAGCAGTTCGTCGCAGGTCTGGGCGAACGCGTCCTGCGGCACCCGTGTCCCCGCCTCCACCCGGGCCACCTGCGAGCGGTCGCAGGGGATCTGGCGCGCGAGGCCGTCCTGCGTCAGCCCGGCGGCCTCCCGGAAGTGCTTGAGCAGCTCCCCGAAGACACCCGCCGTCGTGGCGGCCGGGCCCGTCTGGGCGTTTCGTCGGCTCACTCCGTCTCCCTCGTGACAGTGGGCCCTTGGCACGCCGTCGGCGTTGTGACCGCTCGTTCCATTGAGCAACGCTTGAGCCACACGGAGTAGTCGCCCGATCGGGTGAGGAGCTGAGGAATGTCAGGGATGGAGCGCGGGGGGCTGGTCTACGACCCCGTCGCCCGCAGGGTCGGCGAGTACCGGGGGCCGGCCGGGCCGTACGCCATGCTGCGGCCGGTCGGTGGTGGGCGGGAGTGGCAGGCCGACCCGGGTCGGGTGCGGCCTGCCACTCCGGCCGAGCGGCTGAGCGCCGGGGTGCGCGCCGCCAACGCGCGGGCCGGTGTCGCGTACGACCTGAGCCGGCCGCCCGTTCCCGCGCCCGGCTGTACGGAGTGCGCGGGGCTGGTCGAGGAGCGGGCCGCCGCCCGGTCGCGGTGTGACTGGAGTGCGGAGACGGACGCGAACGTGCTGCTGCGCCGGCATCTGGCGGGCGCGCACCCGGGAGCGGGCCTCGGCTGACGCGGCACGGGTCACCGCCAGGTCGCCGTGACCCCGCGGGTGTCGACGTGCATCCCCAACGGCACCCGCCAGGAGTCCAGGCAGACGGTGTACGTCCGGGTACGTGTGGCGCCCGCCGCGATCGGGGCGGGCAGGGGCTGCGAGGAGGTGACCGTCGCCCAGTCGATTCCGAGCGATCCGATGACGTGCGTGGCGAAGGTGACCGTGCCCGAGGCCGCCGAGGAGCCGCCGGTGTTGTGGAAGGCGACCGTGACGCGCTCGCACCACCGCTTGTCCGCGGCCGTGCGGATGGGCGCCGAGACCGTGAGCGCGGCCGGGACGGGAGGCGGCGCCGGTGACGTGGTGCCGGGACTCGGCGGGGCGGTCGCCCCGGGCGGGCTGGTGCCGGGGCGGGACGGAGCGGACGGCGCTGAAGTCCCCTCTCCCGGGCGGGTGGTGGTCTCCCGGCCGCCGGAGGTCGATGTGGATCCACCCGGTCGCGGCCCGGAGTCCGTGTCCGACCGTGACCCCGCGCCCCGGCCTCGTCCGGGGGCGTCCGAGTCCGGGGCGGTGGAGGCCCCCGGCGGTCGTGGGCCCGTGGGCGAGGCTCCGGAGGCGGTCCCGCCGGCCGACGGACCGTCCAGCGGGACCAGGGTGACCGTGCCCGACGGTGGGACCGTGCCCTTCGGGTAAGCGCCCGCGCCGACCGCCGCGTAGCCCTCCCCGCCGCCTCCGCCGCAGGCGGTCACCGCCCCGCCGAGGCAGAGCGCGACCACCGCCAGAAGTGACCTCTGCCGCCGCATGGACGCCAGTGTGACTGACGAACCATCAGCAAGGAAGGCTACGTGCTCACTTCAGGGTCCCGACTGTAGGAGCTCGGCTTCAGCGGACTCGGCTTCAGCGGACTCGGCTTCAGTCCGCGATCAGGCCCTGGCGAAGCTGCGCCAGGGTGCGTGTCAGCAGGCGCGAGACGTGCATCTGGGAGATGCCGACCTCTTCGCCGATCTGCGACTGGGTCATGTTGGCGAAGAACCGTAGCATGATGATCTGCCGTTCCCGGGGCGGGAGTTTGGCGAGCAGCGGCTTGAGCGACTCGCGGTACTCGACGCCCTCCAGTGCCGTGTCCTCGTAGCCCAGCCGGTCGGCGAGCGAGCCCTCCCCTCCGTCGTCCTCGGGAGAGGGCGAGTCGAGGGAGGAGGCGGTGTACGCGTTGCCGACGGCGAGGCCGTCGACGACGTCCTCCTCCGACACCCCCAACGCGGCGGCGAGTTCGGGGACGGTCGGTGAGCGGTCCAGCTTCTGCGCGAGTTCGTCGCTGGCCTTGGTGAGCGCGAGCCGCAGCTCCTGGAGCCGGCGCGGCACCCGCACCGACCAGGAGGTGTCGCGGAAGAAGCGCTTGATCTCGCCGACGACCGTGGGCATCGCGAACGTCGGGAACTCCACGCCGCGTTCGCAGTCGAAGCGGTCGATCGCCTTGATCAGGCCGATGGTGCCGACCTGGACGATGTCCTCCATCGGCTCGTTGCGGGAGCGGAAGCGGGCCGCCGCGTACCGCACGAGCGGCAGGTTCAGCTGGATCAACGTGTCCCGGACATAGGTGCGTTCGGGGCTGTCCGCCGCGACGCCCTCGTCGTCCAGGGCGCGCAGCCGCAGGAACAGGGAACGGGAGAGGGTGCGGGTGTCGAGGGTTTCCGGGGAGACGGCCGGTGGTGCGGCGGGCTCTTCGGCCGGGCCGGGCGCGGGGACGCGCACCTGCTCCCGTTCCGGCACACGGGTCTCTTCCGGCGTGTGCGCGAGCACGGGCGTGAGCGTGAGCACCTTCGAGCTGCCCTGTTCTGCGGACATGCCACCCCCTTGAGGTCGCGGACGGTCGCGGCGGCCACGACCATCGGAGGAACGCAGCCTCCACCTGAATACCGGAGGCGGAGCTGCGGCAAACGCGGTTCCAGCAGAATGTCACATGTCGGCAACACGCTGTAGTGACTTGTCGACAACGTAACGGCGGAAATCCGCAGGAAACAAGGGGTGTACGGCATGTGGGGCGGCGCGCGACTCCTCCGAACCGGTCTACCCGTCCTGGTTACGCTTCGATCGTGTTTGCGGACCTCAAACGGGCGAAGCTCCGGGCGAGGAGTCTTGACACGTGCATCTGGGAGACTCCCAGCTCCTGACTGATCTGCGACTGCGTCAGGTTGCTGTAGTAACGGAGCATCAGAATCCGCTGCTCCCGCTCGGGCAGCTGGACGAGGAGATGGCGTACCAGGTCGCGGTGTTCGACCCCGGCGAGCGCGGGGTCCTCGTAGCCGAGGCGGTCGAGCAGGCCCGGCAGACCGTCGCCTTCCTGGGCCGCCTCCAGGGAGGTCGCGTGGTAGGAACGTCCGGCCTCGATGCAGGCCAGCACCTCGTCCTCGCCGATCCGCAGCCGCTCGGCGATCTCGGCGGTGGTCGGGGAGCGTCCGTGAGCGGTCGTCAGGTCCTCGGTGGCGCCGTTGACCTGGACCCAGAGCTCGTGCAGCCGGCGTGGCACGTGCACGGTCCGGACGTTGTCGCGGAAGTAGCGCTTGATCTCGCCGACGACCGTGGGCATCGCGAACGTCGGGAACTGCACGCCCCGGTCGGGGTCGAAGCGGTCGATGGCGTTGATGAGGCCGATGGTGCCGACCTGGACGACGTCCTCCATCGGCTCGTTGCGGGAGCGGAAGCGGGCCGCCGCGTACCGCACCAGCGGCAGGTTGGCTTCGATCAGGGCCCCGCGGACCCGGTTGTGCTCAGGGCTGCCCGGTTCCAGCCCCTTGAGCTGGCCGAAGAGCACCTGGGTGAGTGCCCGGGTGTCCGCCCCGCGGCTGCTCTGCGCGCGGGGGCGCGGGGTGTCCGGGCCGCCGGCCTCGTTCTGGGGCGGGACCTGAGGCGCTGCACTGGCCGGCACGTTCACGCCACCCCTTCGGCTGGTCTAGCTGGTCAACTACGGTCAACTCATCCGTCAAAAGCGGTCATAGCATCACAAGACATGTCCACTGTGTGCAAGCACCGTATAACCACGTGTTGAGGGCAAGTTGAACGGAAAGGGGAGGTCAGGACGCCGGAAGGCCCCCCGCCGAGGAGGGCGGAGGGCCTTCGGGAATGAGCTCGGACGGGTCAGAACTCGTAGTCCGCGATCACCCAGGTGGCGAATTCGCGCCACTGCGCCACACCTGCCTGGTGAGCGGGGTGGTCCAGGTAGCGCCGCAGGGCGTCGGTGTCCTCGACGGCGGAGTTGATGGCGAAGTCGTACGCGATCGGCCGGTCGGTGATGTTCCAGTCGCACTCCCAGAACGTCAGCTCCGGGATGGTCCCGCCGAGCGCCCGGAATGCCTCCACCCCGGCGACCACGCGGGGCTCGTCGCGCCGCACGCCGTCGTTGAGCTTGAAGAGGACCAGATGGCGGATCACGGGCACTCCTAGTTGATGAGCTCGGTCATGAACTCGCCGACACCCTGCGCGGCGCTCGATATGCCCTCGAACCCTACCTGGACGAGATCGGCGGCCCGGCTGGGGGAATTGATGATCGTGTACAGCACAAAGACCACGACCGCATAGAGCGCGATCTTCTTCGCCTGCGCCATCTGTCGCGCCCTCCCCTGTCCGTCTCCGCTGAGCGTCGCGTGAGTCTAGCCGAGCCGTCTCACCGGGTCTTCGCGGACCAAGGACCCGGTGATCCAGGCCCTTCGCCGGCCCTCGGAGGGCCGGGCGGAGGCGTCGGTTCCTCCGTCCTCCCAGGGCGTGACAGGGCGAACGTCCGGGCCCTCGTGTCCCTTCGGTCGGCGAGCAGGAACAGGACCACGGCGGCGGCGAGGAAGCCGAAGCCGACGGTCGCGCAGCTCATGACCGTCCGGAACGACGCGTCGGTGATCCGGGGGACGCCGCTGAGGAGCAGGAAGGCGTAGATGTTCAGAACGGCGTAGGCGCGCAGTCGCAGGCCGGCCCTCCGGTGCCGCATCCACGGCGGTGTCCACCCGGCGAGGACCGCCACCGGAACCGGCAGGACGAGGACCGTGGACAGGGCCGGTAGTAGCCAGTGATACAGCGGGTCGCCGTTCATCCCGTCCCCTTCTTCCTTCGTGGTCGTCACCCTGAGGGCTGGTGCGCCCGCCGGACTCGGGGCCCGCACGGGGTCGGTGCCGCCGGGTCCGCGAGCGCGAAGAAGCCCCTCCGTCGTGTTTTGCACGTCGGAGGGGCTTTCTGGCGGTAGCGGTGGGATTTGAACCCACGGTGACGGGTTACGCCACACTCGCTTTCGAGGCGAGCTCCTTCGGCCGCTCGGACACGCTACCGAGAGAGAGCTTAGCCCAAAGGTGCCCCTGCGATGAAATCCGTATCCCCGCGCAGGTCGCGGGGGGATCAGCGCGCCCGGAAGAAGGCGCTGAGCCGGTCCGCGCACACCTCGCCGAGCACCCCCGGGACCACCTCGGGCCGGTGGTTGAGCCGGCGGTCCCGGACGAGGTCCCAGAGCGAACCGGCGGCGCCGGCCTTGTCGTCCCACGCGCCGAAGACGACCCGTTCGACCCGGGACTGCACGAGCGCCCCCGCGCACATCACGCACGGTTCCAGGGTCACCACGAGCGTGCACCCGGTCAGGCGCCACTCCCCGGTCCGCGCGGCGGCCCGGCGCAGGGCCAGGACCTCGGCGTGGGCGGTCGGATCGCCGCTCGCCTCGCGTTCGTTGAAGCCGGTGGCGAGGACCGTGCCGTCCGCGGACAGCACGACCGCGCCGACCGGCACGTCACCCGCCGGCACGGCCCGGCCGGCCTCCGCGAGGGCGAGCAGCATGGCGTCACGCCAGGGGTCGCGCACCGGGTCGGACACGGCGCCGGAGCGGTGTTCCGCCCCGCTTCCGGTGCCCGTACGCGGTACGGCACCCGGGCCCGGTGCGGGGCCCGGTGCCGGCCGTCCTGCTTCCGTCACTAGCGCACGGTCTCCAGTACCTCCGCGGCGCCCAGCGCGTCCGCGATCTCGGCCAGCACGTCGGTGGTGAGCGCCAGCAGGTCCGGCTCGGACAGGCCGAGGTCCGCCAGGATGAGCCGGTCGCCCACCGGGGCGGCCGGTACGGCGTCCGTGTCCGCGAGGGGGTCCTCGTCGTCCTCGTGGTGCGGGGGCTCTCCGTCCTCCGTGCCGTCGAGGTCCAGGGCGTCCAGGTCGTCGGCGTCCCGGTCGTGGCCGAGCAGCTCCCTGGTGAGGATCTCTCCGTACGAGGACCGGGCGGCGGCCGCCCCGTCCGACACGTAGATGCGCGGGTCCTCCTCCCCTTCGATCCGGAGGAGGCCGAACCAGGCGTCCTCCTGTTCGATGAAGACGATCACTGTGTCGTCGTCCGCCCCGGCCTCACGGGCCAGGTCGGTCAGATCCGACAGGGTCTCCACGTCGTCGAGCTCTGTGTCGCTCGCTTCCCACCCGTCTTCGGTGCGCGCGAGCAGTGCGGCGAAGTACACCGTGACTCTCCCACTGATCAGAGGTGTGACGATCCGGCGGTGGGCTCCTGATGCCCCGCCCAGTCGGCATCGTGGCAGAAAGAGCGGCCAGAGGAGAGGTCTTCGGTTGTTGCGTCGTGCATCAGTCTGGTTCGGGCCGGCGGGCGGGCCGGGTCCCGGCCGCGCGCGGTGCCCGGCGTACGGCCGGGGCGTGAAGGGGGCGCGAACGCGAGAGGGCCGCCGGTCCGGCGGTCCGGGCCGACCCGGGCCGGCACCGGTTCACCAACGGAAGGTGCGCATCCGCATCGCCTGACGCATGCGGGCCGCCCGCGCGCGCCGCGGCTGCACACGGTCGCGCAGTGCTTTCGCCTCGTGGAGTTCGCGCAGGAACTGGGCGCGCCGCCGACGGCGCTCCGCGTCCGTCTCCGGCCGCTCGTCGCCACCGCCCGCGGCGGCCCCGGACGGTTCCTTCGGGTCCGGCATCAGCCACACCACCCCACACCATGAATCCCTGTTGTCACCACCTTCCCTCCCGGGCGTGGGTCGACGCCAGTGCGGGCTACTGTTGGACCATGCGTCTCCACGTCGTCGATCACCCGCTGGTCGCCCACAAGCTCACCACGCTGCGCGACAAGCGCACCGACTCCCCGACCTTCCGCCGGCTCGCCGACGAACTGGTCACCCTGCTCGCCTACGAGGCCACCAGGGACGTGCGGACCGAGCAGGTCGACGTCGAGACCCCCGTGACGCCCACGACGGGCGTGAAGCTGTCGTACCCGCGTCCCCTGGTGGTCCCGATCCTGCGGGCCGGGCTGGGCATGCTCGACGGCATGGTGCGGCTGCTCCCGACCGCCGAGGTCGGCTTTCTCGGCATGATCCGCAACGAGGAGACGCTGGAGGCGTCGACCTACGCGACACGGATGCCGGAGGACCTCTCCGGGCGCCAGGTGTACGTCCTCGACCCGATGCTGGCGACCGGCGGCACGCTCGTCGCCGCCATCCACGAGTTGATCAAGCGCGGCGCGGACGACGTGACCGCCGTCGTGCTGCTCGCCGCCCCGGAGGGCGTCGAGGTCATGGAGCGCGAGCTGGCGGGCACCCCGGTGACGGTCGTGACGGCCTCGGTCGACGAGCGTCTCAACGAGCACGGCTACATCGTTCCCGGTCTGGGCGACGCGGGCGACCGCATGTACGGCTCGGTGGACTGAGCGACCTCCCGGGGGTCTTCGTCCGTCCCTCCCGGGTCCGGTACCGGACCCGGGAGGGACGCCGCGGCGGACCCGGTGTCAGCAGGACGGCGCGGGCGCGGGTTTCGGGTTGTTCAGGGCGACCAGGGCCGCGTCGGCCGTCGTCCGGGCGTCCAGGGACTTGAAGGCCGTGCCCAGGATCAGGTCCACGTCCGCGGTCGTCCGGGCGTCCGTCTTGGTCGTGGCTCCCTTCAACTGGGTGCCGAGGACCGAGAAGGCGCCGTTGCCGGCCCCGGGCGCGGCCAGCAGGATGCCGGCCCCCGGAACCTTCTTGTCGTACGCGGCCGGCGCGTTGCCGATCTCGCCGATGGCGAAACCGCGCTTCTCGAGTTCGTCGGCCGTCGTCTTGGCGAGGCCGCTGCGCGGGGTCGCGTTGTAGACGTTCACGGTGATCTGCGCGGGTTTGGGCAGCGGGGAGGGCGCGGGCGCCGCGGAGGCATTGACGACGGGCTTGCAGTCGGGTGCGGTGCCCGCCGTCGCCTTCGTCCCGCCGCCGGAGAAGACGTCGACGAGCTGAAGGGTCCCCCACCCCGCCGCGCCGAGCGCGACCGCGGCGGCCACGGTCGAGAGAACGATCCTGCGTCGACGCCGGGGGCGGCGCATACGCGGGTACGTGTCCCCTGTGATGCGGTACTTTCCGCCCATGCCGGGGGGAGTGAGCATGCTCATGAACGCAGCGTAATGCCGCCCGTCGGCGTTGGATACTTGACGATCATGTGATCGCGTCCGGATGGACGGGCAGAAACCCCGAAAGGGTCAGAACGGCGGAGGCTGTCAGTCCATTTCGAGCACGCGGGCGTGCAGCACCTGGCGCTGCTGGAGGGCCGCGCGCACGGCGCGGTGCAGTCCGTCCTCGAGGTAGAGGTCGCCGCGCCACTTCACGACGTGCGCGAAGAGGTCGCCGTAGAAGGTCGAGTCCTCGGCGAGCAGCGTCTCCAGGTCCAGCTGGCCCTTGGTGGTCACCAGCTGATCGAGGCGGACCGGGCGCGGTGCCACGTCCGCCCACTGCCGGGTGCTTTCCCGGCCGTGGTCGGGATACGGCCGGCCGTTTCCGATGCGCTTGAAGATCACACGGAGAGCCTACCGGGCGAGTGGCTCCCGGCGCAGCCAAGCGGGCGCGGTGCGATGCCGGGGCAAACTGTCCCAGATCCGGAATCGGGGTCCTGCGATGAGTGTGGGCGAGCGGCCTCCGGCCGCTCCGGGAGGCCCTCCGGAGGGGCCGTCGGGGAGATCGCCGCCGGCCGCGCGTTCACCGGTCCGGCACTCGATCCGGGGGCGCTGCCGTGAGGCGGGGGACGGGTCCCGACCACGCGGGTGGGCCCCGGGTCGCCCCGGGGCCCACCTGAGACCGTGGTGCGGGCCGCCGTCTACTCGGTGACCTCGTGGTGGTCGTCGTGCAGGCCGCCGCCGCTGCCCGCGTCGCCGGTGGTCGGGGTGGAGACGACCGGCTTGCGCAGGGAGCTGATGTCGTGGGCGTAGGTGCCCACGGCGTTGGCGATGACGTCGATGTTGACGTCGAAGGCCGTCATGTCGATGTTCGACAGGTCGTCGCCGGCCGCGTGGTAGTTCACGTCGTAGGCGACGCCCGCGGTGCCGCCGAACTTGGCCGCCTGGGCCGGGGTCTTGATGCCCTCGGCGCCGGTGAACGTGCCGCCCGACGGGATGCCGACCTCGATGAACGGGCCGTAGTCCGAGCGACCGGTGAAGTCCGTGCCCTCGTGCGGGTGGCCCTGCTTGTCCATGAAGTCGGTGATGTCACGCTCGAGTTGCGCCGAACCCTGCGGGCCGGGGCCCGCGCCGGTCGCGTCCGAGTCGTCGCCGTCGTAGACGAACAGGCCGTAGTTCGGCGAGGCGATCATGTCGAAGTTGAGGTAGAGCTTGACTTCCTTCTTGTCGAGCTCGCTCATCTCGGCCACGTAGTGCTCGGAGCCGAGCAGGCCGTTCTCCTCGGCGGACCACCAGGCGAAGCGGACCTTGTTGCGGACCTTGGCCTTCGACTTGGCGAGCTCCAGGGCGGTCTGGAGCAGCCCCGCCGAGCCGGAGCCGTTGTCGTTGATGCCGGGACCGGCTGTCACGGAGTCGAGGTGGGAGCCGAGCATCACGGTGTTGGCCGCGTTGCCGGCCTTGGTCTCCGCGATGACGTTGTTGGTGGAACGCTTCTCCTGGATCTGGCGGATCTCGAGGGAGACGTTCACCGGGCCGCCGGCCAGCGAGGCGGCGAGCTTCTCGCCCTCGGCCAGGGTGACACCGCCGGTCGGTATCTTGCCGGAGGCCGGGTCGCCGAGGGTGCCGGAGAGCGCGCCCTCCGTGTTGTTGTAGATGATCGCGCCGACGGCGCCCGCCGCGGCGGCGTTCTGCTGCTTGGCGGCGAAGGTACAGCCACCGCGCTTGATGAGCGCGACCTTGCCGGTGAAGGTCCCGGACGTGAAGTCGCCGGGCTCACAGCCGGTCGTGCCGTCGGCGTCCACCGGGACGGCGGCGAGGTCGGCCTTGATGCCGCCGACCGGCGTCGACTTGGTGTACGTCATCGCCTTGATCTCGATGGCGCGCGGTTCGGGCGAGACCACGGAGAGCTTCTCGGCCTGCGTCTCCGTGTACATGAAGTCGAACTTCTGGTACTCGACGTTGTAGCCGGCCTTCTTGAGCTGCTGGTACACGTACGCCGCGGAGGCGTCGTGTCCCAGGGAGCCGGCCGCGCGATGGCCGCCGGCCGAGTCGGCTATCGCCTGGAACTTCTGGAGGTGCTTGTAGGCGTCCTCGGCGGACGTCTTGCGTACCAGCTTCTTGGCCAGTTTCGCGGCGTCCCTGGCCGGTGCGGCCGCTGGGTCGGCCTTGGCGGTGGCAGGGGAAGCGGCGGCCAGCAGGAGCGGGGTCGCGAGTGCGGCTGCGGCCAGAGTGGCCGCGGCTCTGCGATGGGATGCGTTCACAGAGGTCCTTCCCGGGCGAACGAGGTTGAAGGGAAGTTAGCGATCTCTGGGGCCTCCTGTGAACAGATCCGCCACAATTCATGTCACATTTAGCAGGATTGGCATGCGGAGCGATCAATTCCCTGCAGATTTGGCTGCTTTTGTGGCCCGCTTCGCCTCCTGCTTGAAAGCACGGACCTTCGCCAGCGACTCCGGGCCCGTGATGTCGGCGGCGGAGCGGTACGCCCCGGAGTCGCCGTAGGAGCCGGCCGCCTCCCGCCAGCCCCGGGGCCGCACGCCGTACTGCTTCCCGAGCAGGGCGAGGAAGATCTGCGCCTTCTGCTTCCCGAAGCCGGGCAGGGCGAGCAGCCGCTCCAGCAGGTCCTCGCCGGAGGCCGCGTCCGCCCAGACGGCCTCCGCCTCGCCGCCGTACTCGTCCACCAGGAACCGGCAGAGCTGCTGGATCCGTTTCGCCATGGAACCGGGGTAGCGGTGCACCGCCGGCTTCGCCGACAGCAACGCGGCGAAGGCGTCCGGATCGTGCGCGGCGATCTCGTGCGCGTCGAGGTCGTCACCCCCTAGCCGCTGGGCGATGGTGTACGGCCCGGAGAACGCCCACTCCATGGGAACCTGCTGGTCGAGCAGCATGCCGACCAGCGCGGCAAGCGGACTGCGGCCGAGGAGTTCGTCCGCCTCGGCCTGCTGCGCCAGATGGATCTCGGTCATCCTCCGATCATCCCGCGCCCGGCCGCCCCTCGCACGGGCTGGAGGTCCCCGGGAGCGGCGCCCTGCCCGGAGGCTCAGCGGGCGCTCAGCCGTACCGCCGGGTCCTCGCACCACTCCAGCACCGCGGGCCACGGGCCGTAGCCGGAGTCCGGATTCAGATGGGCACCGGCGGGGACGCGGTCGCTGTCCAGCCCGAGCGGGACGCCGTAGTGCCCGTCGGCTCCCTCGGGGCAGTACGGGTCGCCGTCCCCGTAGACGAGCCGGGTGGGGGCCTTCAGCCGGACGCCGAGGTCGAGCCCGTCGGCGAAGGCGGCGATCTCCGGGATCGAGGCGGTGACGGCGGGGGAGGGCGGGGCGACCAGCAGCACCCGTTCGACGTCGACGGCGTCCGGGGCGAGCGCGGCGGCGCGCAGCCAGAGCAGGACGGAGAGGCTGTGTGCCAGGACGACGGGCCGGCCGCCGCCCGCGGAGCGGCCGAGATGCTCCCGGAGCGCCGCCAGCCACTCTTCGAGGACGGGCGCGTCGGGCTCGGGCAGCTGTGGATAGCGGACCTCGTGGCCGCGCTCGGCGAGCTGCCCGGCGAGCCAGTGCTGCCAGTGCCCCGCGGGCCGGTGGTTCTGGTAGCCGTGCAGGATCAGGTACGTGTTCATGGCGTGATCGTGCGCCCGGACACCGGTCCGGTCCAGGGCGGTTCCAGCGGGTGGACGGTGCACCCGGACAAGGCGCCGCACCGACGGCCTGGCGGGAGCGGGCCCGGACGGGGCGACGGAGCCCTTCCGGCGTGGCCCGGCCCCCGATGCCCGGCCCCCGGACTCAGTCCTCGAAGCCCAGCAGGTCCCGCATGCCCGCCTTGAGATCCTCCGAGGACAGGTCCCGCTCCGTCGACAGGTGGTGCATCAGGCTCGGTGAGAACGGAGCGAGGAGCAGGTGCCCGAGGAGCGCGCCGTTCGCCCCCGGGCGGACCTGGGCGATCAGCAGCGACACATGCGTGTGCATCGCCAGGTACGCGCCGCTCGTGTAGCGGGCGCTCGGAGCCGCCGTCTGCGCGGCGAGCAGGAGTTCGCGCTGTTCGAGGACGCGGTCGACGAGCGCGTCGACGAAGGCGGACAGCCGTTCGACGGCGGGGGCGCCGGGGCCGAGCGGCGGCGGCCCGCTCAGGTACGCCTCCTGGAACTGCCGCTCCCGGTCGTCCAGGAGCGCCCACAGGAGCTGGGACACGTCGCCGAACCGGCGGTAGACCGTGCCGACTCCGATGCCGCCGGCCTGGGCGACCTGGTTCATGGTGACGGCGTCGGGGCCGACCTCGGCGACGAGCCGGGCGGCGGCGTCGAGGATCCTGCGCCGGTTGCGCGCGGCGTCGGCCCGCTCGGGACCCGGAGTGCCCTCGGCGGGCAGCAGGCCCAGCACCGGGACACCGGGGGCGGGGCCGGGCGGGGCCGGTCCGGCAGGCGGCGCGGGTCGTCCCCGCGCGCGGCCCGTACCGCTCTCCCGGACGTCCCTCGCGTTCATCGTGTCCGCCGGCCCTTCGTTCCCGCCTGCTCGGCGCGCCTCTGAACCGAGCATAACGGAGCGCTATCCGGTTCCAAGTGCCGTGAATTGCATCAGGTGCGGGCGGCTCCCCCTCAGCCGTCCGCACCGACAGCTGATCCGTCAGCCGCGGTGACGTTCTCGGCCGTCACACGGAGCGGCCCGGCCTTCCACGGCGAGGGTGTCAGGTCCAGGCCGGGGTGACGCAGTGCCCGGGGCCGGCCGGGAGGACCCGCTTCTCGTCGTACGGGTCGACGAGGTTCCCCTTGGCCGCCTGGGCTGCCTTCCACCGTCCCTCGGCGAAGAGCGGATGGAGGTATCCGTCCTTCGGCGCCGAGCAGTCGTGGTTGCCTACCTCGCTCGCGTAGTCACCCAGGACGAGCTTCCCGTCCCTCGACGTCAACGTCATCCGGCGCCGTACGGCGATCCGTGCCACCTCGGGGACGCCCGGGAGCACCTCGTGGCCCTGTCCGGCCCGCACCAGCGGGTAGACGAAGGTGTAGTCGGCGTGCACCACCAGCTCGCCCGCCGACGAGACCTCGTAGGTCATCATGCCCCGTGTCCTGACTCCGGTCTCGTGCGGATACACCTCTTCGGGATCGAAGCGGGTGACCATGTCCTCGCGTACGGCGTCGTCGATCCCGCTCGGATCGAGCAGCGCGAGCGCCGTCGCGGGCTCAGCGCCGACGAGGGTCCGCTCCGAGACGTTGGTCTCGGCGAGCAGCGTCCTCACATCCTCCAACACGGCGGTCACGTTCTCGGCGGTGAGCCCGCCGGACGGCATGGCCGCGGGGACGTAGATCCCGTCGGCCCCGTCCGCCCAGCCGCCCGCGGGCGAGCCCCGGAACGGCATGTCGACCGAATACGGCCACTCCGGGGGCCAGAGCTCCTCGCGGAGCGCCCGCGGGGCGTACGGCTCGTACGGCGGCCGCTCCCCCGTCACATCGCTCAGCCAGAAGCCGAATCCGGCCAGGAGCAGTACGCCCGCACCGGCCGCCAGCGCGAACGTGCGGCGCCGTACGGTCCGGTCGCGGCGCAGCGCCTCCTCGATACCCGGATCGCTCGCCTGCGCGCGCAGCCGAGCGACGTACTCCGTGGGTTCCACTTGCTGTTCCCTCCCCTTGCCCCGTCAGGGTCGACAGAGCCAACGGAGCCTTTCACACGGAGCCGTGGGCCTTCCCCCGGATTTCGCTCCCTGACGGGTGGGCCGGACCGGGCCGTCAGCGGTCGCCGGCATCAAATCTGCCTGGACAGCGGACGGATGACGCACGCGCGGCGGCGCGGGACGCGTCACGTCGGCAGGCCGCGCGGGACCGGCGGCCCCCCCGACCGTCAGGTCCCTCCTCCGGGCCGTCACTCCTCGCCGCCGCTGTCGATCGGCCGGATCACCACCGGGCGGATCCTCGCGGCGGCGGGCTGCGGGCACTGTGCCACCCGTGCGGCGATCTCGGTGACCCGCTCCAGGCTCTCGCAGTCGAGCACCCAGTACCCGGCGATCACCTCCTCGTCGTCCCCGTAAGGCGCGTCCTCGACCACCGGACGGCCGTCCTGGTCGGCGGTCACGAAGCGGGTCCGGGCGGGCTCCAGGAGTCCCTGGGCGTCGACCAGCTCGCCGGACTCGGCGAGGTCGTCGTTGACCGACTGCATGAACGCGAACATCGCCCGCAGCTCCTGCTCGCTCCACGCCGGGCTCGTGTCGGAGCCCTGGCCGGTCATCGCCGTGTAGTCGGCCTGGGCTCCCTGCACCATGACGAGGTACTTCACGCGCTGCTCCTTCGGTCGTCCTGAGGGGTCTGCCCTCCCAGGGGACGCCGGAGCCGGGCCGGAATGCCCGGCACCCCGCGGGACACGCGTGAATTCCCCCGGGAATCCACCCGCGGGAACCACGCCCGCGAGGACGGGAGCGGGGGAGCGCGGGGTGGGAGCG
This sequence comes from Streptomyces sp. NBC_01216, assembly GCF_035994945.1. Lineage (NCBI taxonomy): Bacteria > Bacillati > Actinomycetota > Actinomycetes > Kitasatosporales > Streptomycetaceae > Streptomyces > Streptomyces sp. NBC_01216. The sequence continues at coordinate 3,350,103 of NZ_CP108677.1, read as the reverse complement.
CGAGGCGCGTCAGAGCCTGTCGGGTGGCCTTCGGCCGGCAGCGTGCGTGCCAGGCGTGACCGCCCGGTCAGAGGCCACCCGACAGGCTCTCAGGCGAACGGCACGGCGGCGGCGAGCAGCCGGGGCGGCAGGTAGGGGGAGGCGACCCGGATCGACCAGCCCCGCCGACGGGCGTGGCAGGTCAGGGCCAGGATGTCGAGGTTGACGGCGGCGTCCGGGTCGTCGGCGCGGTCGGCGACCGCGTAGTGGTCGCGGTGCGCTTCCAGCGCGTCCAGGAGGGCCAGGTTGAAACTCTCCTCGTCGCCCTCGACCAGCTGGGAGAAGAGGACGGCCGGGGGCGGGAAGAAGCCCCAGGACTTCGCCCTCCCGCTGTCGTGCACGGCGCGCTCCGCGCCGGCCTCCGGTTCGGCGCCGCGCAGGTAGTCGTGCAGGGCGGCGCGGTAGGACGCGAAGGCGGAGCAGTCTCTTCCGTGCCGGCCGGGTCCCGCCACGACGAGCGGCGCGAGGTCCTCGCGGGCGCCGGTGATCAGGGCGAAGTTGGTCGCGGTGTGCCAGATGTGGGGGCCGGCGTTCGCGCCGGCGTCCGTGCCGGGGGAGGCGACGTGGCAGGTGAGGGTGACACCGTCGACGACGACCTCCACGTCGGTGCCGGGGGCGGCGAGCGCCGTACGGAAGACGGCGGCGCCCAGCCGGGAGGCCAGCCGCAGGTTCCCGAGCTGGAGGTCCGTCGCGTCAGCGGCGCGCCGGGCCCGCCGGCGGAAGAGGAGGCCCTGGTGGTCCAGGGCCTCGGAGAGGTGCCCGAGCCCGAGCGGCTCCTGGTGCGGGGTGAGCCGCTCCCGTGTGCGGTGTTCGAACCACGCTTCTCCCTCGGCGGTGTGGGGCGCCGGGCTCGTGGGCCGGTCGACGGTCAGGGTCCCCGCCGCCAGCGCGGCGACGGCGTCCGCGCGCCGGTTGCGTCCGAACTCCTCCACCCGCGGCCCCGCGTCCTCGAAACCGGTGACCAGCGCCCGCGGCAGGTAAGGGGTGTCGACGCGGGGCTGCCAGCCCTCGCGGCGGTAGGCGAGAGCGGCCAGCGCCAGCGGCAGGAGCGGCAGCAGACTGCGCGGCTCGGCGGCGGGCCCGGAGCGCGCGCCGTACGGCACGAGCAGCGCGGCCAGTCCGGTGTGAAAGGCGTCCCGGTCTCCGTCGGCCAGGCCCCGCAGCGCGCGGAGCGCGACACGGTGCGGGTGGTCGGCGGGCTCCGCGCCGGCGTGGGCGTCCCGGTGCCGGACACGGGCGAGCGCGGCGTCGAGGGCGGCGAGTCGCTCCTCCGCCGAGGGCGGGAAGTTCTGGCCTTCGTCGCCGAGGTCTCCGATGACGTACGCCATCAGGCCGCTGATGAGTTCCGCTGACGGCTCGCCGGTGCGGCCCCGCTGGGGATTTCGGCGGGCGAAGTGGAATGCCTCGCCGTGCCATTCGGCCTTGCCCGCGAGGACGGCCAGGCAGAAGGCGTCGAGCCAGTCCTGGGCGGTGACGGATTCCGGGCTCGCGCCGGACGTCGGCTCGTAACCCATGCCGAAGTCGACGTAGTTGAGGAACACCTGGAAGGAGCCGTGCGGGAAGTACGCGGCGAACGCCACGGCGCCGGCGGCGGCCTCGGTGGCGTCGTTGAGGACGGTCTCGGCCTCCGGCGTGTGCAGGTCGGGTGCCTCGACGGACAGGGCCGCGAGGTAGTCGAGGAACTCCTCGGAGAGCAGCCACCATTCGTACGTGGTCATCCGGCCGGCCCTCGACATCGAACGGACCCGCCGGTTGATCCTGCCGACGAAGTCCTCGCGGGCCGCGGCGATCTTGGCCGCGCTGACCCGGTGCCGCTCTATACGCACTGTCCGCTCCCCCGTCTGCACGGTCCGGGCCTCCAGCCTAGGGGCTCGGGGGCGGGCGGCCGGACCGGCCCCGGACCGCGCCGCCGCCCCCGCGGGCGCTCCCGACGCTCACGGCCCGGCCGTCAACTCCCTTTCCAGGGGCGTCCGGAAGCGGGGTGTCACGCGGACCTCACCGACCCAGGAGGAGAGTCGTGCCGCCTCCTCGGCGACGGCGGTCGCGGCCTCGGCGCCCACGTCGTCGAGGAGCCGCCAGACGATCTCGCCGTCCGCGCGCTGTGCCCAGCCGCCGACGATCCGGCCGTTCCACCACACGGTCGGGCCGATGTTCCCGCTGCGGTCGAAGAGCGCCGCCCGGTGCGCGGGCCGGAGGTACCAGTCGCGCCCGCTCCAGCCCATGGCCGTCGGGTCGAGGCAGGGCAGCAGGGCGACCCACGGCTCCGGCTCCGGTACCGGAACGGTGTCGTCCGGCAGCACGTGCCCGGTGCCCTCTTCGAGGCCGACGGTCTCCGCGCCGAGCGCCGCCAGCGCCTTGCGGACGTCGGTGACCTTCCACCCGGTCCACCACTTCAGATCGGCCTCGGTCGCCGGTCCGCACGCCGCCAGCCAGCGGCCGAGGAGTGCGGCGTGGGCGTCCGCGTCGGGCGGGTCGGGCAGATCGGGGGCGAGGATCCAGCGGAAGCGGCTGGACGTCCAGCCGCCCTGCGGCCGGCCCCGTGCGATCCGCCCCTCCATGCCGAGCACGCGCAGCAGCCGGCTGGAGAGGGACTGGTGCCCCTCCTGGCGGGTGCCGATGCCGTGGAGGTACTGGGCGCGCAGCCTCGGTACGGCCTCGCCCAGTTCGGCACCCGTCGCCTCGCCGCGCGCCGTCACCTCGGCGAGCAGCAGCCGCTCGGTCTCGGCCAGCCAGGCCGCGTCGTACGCGCTGCCCGCGGCCAGGTGCCGGACGAGCGAGGCGCGTTCGCGGGCGGCGACGTCGCGGGTCGTGGAGGCGTGTACGGCCGGGGTCAGGCCGCTCGGGAAGACGAAGAGGGTGTGGCGCATGCCGTGCATCCGGGTCAGCGTGCGATCCGTGTACAGGGCGCGTTCCAGGTCCGCGACCGGGTCCGCCCCGCCCCCGGGCGCGCGCAGCCGTGCTCCCACGCTCAGGAAGACGGAGGCCGGATCGGTGGCGTGCAGCGCCACCAGCGCGTCGGTCACCTCCTCGGCACCCGACGCCCGCGCCGAGCCGGCCAGGCGGTGTCGTACGCCCAGCCGGGCCCGTCGCTCGTCCCCCGTGATCACACGTCGTCTCTCGCCCATGGGGCAAGCATGGCCCGTCGCACCGACAGGAAGTCCCGTCACCCGCAGGACGAACGCGTCCTCCTGGCGAACAGCGGCTGGTCCTGTTCACCCCGCCGCCGGGCACCGACAGGGCGGAGCGGGTGTCCCTGGCGGGTGTGATGGGTGGGGCCTGGGCGCGGTGTGCGGGAGTGCTGTGGGCGGGGCCGGGGCGCGGGGCCGGGGCGGCGCGATGTGCCGCGCGCCCGGCACGCGGTGGGGACACACGGGAGAGTGAAGCGGAGCGGGTGCGGACCGGCCCGCCGAGCGCCGGGGAGTGCTCTTCGGCCAGGGAACGCCGCCGGGGCCGGGGCGTCCGATCGGCGTAGTCCCGAATTGCGATGCACGGAAAATCCCACTTATGTCCATATTCTTTTCAAGCGTATTCCGTGAGTCTTCGCCGCTTCCGTCCGCGCGTTCACCGTCGGCATCGGAAAAGCGTCGGAGGCTTTCCCGTTCGTTCCCGATTCCTGGAGAATCGCATGCGCGTTGCGGTCACCGGTGGCAGTGGTTTTCTCGGGTCGCATCTCTGCGAAGCGCTGCTGAGACGTGGCGACTCCGTGGTCTGTCTGGACAACTTCTCGACAGGCGACCCCAGAAACATCGAACACCTGATCTATCACCCGGCATTCGAATGCGTCCGTGTCGATGTCAGTGTCGCCGTGGAGGTCTCCGGCCCCCTCGACGCCATCGCCCACCTGGCGAGCCCCGCCTCCCCGCCCGACTACCTGCGCCAGCCGCTCGAGACGCTCGCCGTCGGCAGCAGGGGGACGGAGAACGCGCTCCGGCTGGCGCTGGACAAGCGGGCCCGTTTCCTTCTCGCGTCGACCAGCGAGATCTACGGCGACCCGCTGGTCCACCCGCAGGACGAGGACTACTGGGGCAACGTCAATTCGGTGGGGCCCCGTAGCGTCTACGACGAGGCGAAACGATTCGCTGAGGCGATTTCCTTCGCGTACCGCCGCACCCACGGCGTCGACGTCGGCATCGCCCGCATCTTCAACACCTACGGTCCGCGGATGCGCCCGCACGACGGGCGCGTGGTCTCCAGCTTCATCACCCAGGCGCTCACCGGTGAGCCCCTGACCATTTACGGAGACGGAAAGCAGACCCGCAGTTTCTGCTACGTCGACGACCTGGTCCGCGGTCTCGTCGCCCTCCTCGACTCGGCCGAGCCCGGCCCGTTCAATCTGGGCAACCCGGTGGAGCGGACGGTCACCGAACTGGCCGAGTCGGTGCTGGAGCTCACCGGCTCGTCCTCGGAGATCCACTACCACCCGCTGCCGGTGGACGACCCGTGCCGGCGCCGCCCGGTGATCACCCGGGCCCAGAGCGCGCTCGGCTGGACGCCCGAGGTGGACATCGAGGACGGGCTGCGCAGGACGGCCGACTGGTTCGCCTCCCGGCCGGCCGAACTCGCCGCCGCCGCCGGCGTGATCCGGGGCGGCCAGGAGGAGGGGACACCGCTCCCCGCCCCGCACACGGCCGCCGCCCTGCCCGACACGCGCGCCGACGTCCCGGCCCCGCCCGACACCCGCGCCGCCGCGCCCGCGGACGTACGCCCCGTCACCTGGTCCGAGCCCCGGCCGGCCGGCCGTTCCGGCGCTCCACGACCGGCCGCCGCACCGGCCTGACTCCGGAAGGATCCGACCCCGGCCCGTCGCGAGGCATCGGCGCCGCCACGCATCCGACCCCGCCCCACGACCCCACCCTTCGCCTTCTCACCCTGGCGGCGGAGCGGGCGCCCATCCGTGCCGCTCCCCGCCGGCTCCTTCCCACCAGGGCGGCCGTGAGGCTCTCGCGCCGCCCCACCGAGCACCCTTTCGGAGCACGCTCACATGACCCCGACCGAGCCAGGACTCGTAGGCGAGGCCGCCACGACCGACCGGCTCATCCCCGGCCCGACGACAACCCAGCCCACCCTCGAGGACCGGATCCGCGCGCTCTCCCGCGGCAACGTCGCCGGGATTCCCGCCGACGGACCCGTGTTCGCCCACCCGCGCCCGGCACGGCGGACCCGTCCCGAGAGCTTCGTCCGCCAGTTCGGCAAGGGCGACCGGATGAAGGTCGCGTTCCTGAGCATCGGATGGGTGTCCAGCCTCATCTGGTTCTGGACCTGGTGGCTCCAGCCGGAGCACCGCTACGGCTGGGTGGGCCTGGCCGTCAACAGCGCCCTGCTCCTCTACCTGGCCCTGCTGCCCCTGTACTTCTTCCTCGCGGTCCTCCGGCTGCGCCGCTTCGACCCGCGGATCGCCGTCCCCGGCCTGCGCACCGCGTTCGTGGTCACCCGCGCCCCCTCGGAACCCTGGGACGTCGCCCGGACCACTCTGGAAGCCATGCTCGGGCAGGACTTCCCGAACGACTACGACGTGTGGCTGTGCGACGAGGACCCGACCGACGAGATCCGCGACTGGTGCGCCGTCCAGGGCGTGCACGTCTCCTGCCGCCGGGACCGGCCGGACTACCACCGCACGACCTGGCCGCGCCGGACCCGCTGCAAGGAGGGCAACCTCGCCTTCTTCTACGACCACTGGGGCTACGAGCGCTACGACGTGGTCGCCCAGCTGGACTGCGACCACGTGCCCGCACCGACCTACCTGGCGGAGATGGTCCGGCCGTTCGCGGACCCGGCCATCGGCTACGTCGCCGCCCCCAGCGTCTGCGACGCCAACGCCGACGTCTCCTGGTCCGTGCGCGGCAGACTGCACCGTGAGGCCGTCTTCCACGGCGCGGTGCAACTGGGTCACACCGCCGGTCTCGCGCCCATGTGCATCGGCTCCCACTACGCGGTGCGCACCGAGGCGGTACGGGACATCGGAGGCATCGGACCCGAACTCGCCGAGGACTTCTCGACCACCTTCCTCCTGAACTCGGCCGGCTGGCACGGCTCGTTCGCCATCGACGCCGAGGCGCACGGCGACGGCCCGATCACCTTCGCCGCCATGGCCACCCAGGAGTTCCAGTGGTCCCGCAGCCTGGCGGTGATGCTCCTCGGTCTGCTGCCGCGCCACCTGGGCCGGATGGGCCCCGCCCTGCGGGTACGGTTCGCCTTCGCCCTCTCCTACTACCCGCTGCTCGCGCTGACCACGTCCGCCGGGCTCGCCCTGCCCCCCATCGCGGCCGTGACCGGTCTGCCGTGGATCAACGTGAACTACCTCTCGTTCCTGGGGCACTACTGGGCGCTGTCCGTGTGGATGATCCTGCTCGTCGTGCTGGTGCGCCGACGCGGTCTGCTCCGTCCGGCGAAGGCCCCCGTGCTCAGCTGGGAGAGCTGGCTGTTCAGCCTGGCGCGCTGGCCCTTCGTCGCCTGGGGCGTCGGCGCGGCGCTGTGGCAGAGGCTGCGGCCCCGGCCGGTGGTCTTCAAGGTGACGCCCAAGTCGACGGACGGCCTGCAGCGGCTGCCGCTGCGGCTCGTGGCGCCCTACCTGTTCATCACCGTCACCCTGTCCGTCTGCGCGGTCATCGGTGAGCTCACCGGCCCCGCGGCGGGGTACGTCTTCCTGTGTCTCCTGGGTTCGTCCTCGTACGCGGTCGTCACGCTCGCCGTCGCCTCGCTGCACGTCGGCGGGATGGCCCGTGCCGCGCGGGTGTCCCGGTTCAAGGCCCTGGTGACGGCCCGTCTGCCGCTGTTCTTCGGCACGCTGGCGCTGCTGCCGCTCACCCTGGCCGTCGGCCTGTTCCCCACCTACGCCGCCGGCCTCTTCGGCTGGTGACATCCGGCCCGCCCCCGACCGCCGTCCCCTCCGGCGCCGTCCCGTACCCGTCCCGCCCCTCGCGTGTCCCACCCACCCCCCTCACAGAGCTCATGGAAGGGACCTCCCCCATGCCCCCCACGACGGTCCTGGTCACCGGCGGCGCCGGATTCATCGGCAGCCACACATGTGTCGAACTGCTGGAGCACGGCTACGAGGTCGTCGTCGTCGACGACTACTCGAACAGTTCCCCGGAGGCACTCGAACGGGTCGCGAAGATCGCCGGCCGCCCGCTCGCGGCCGTCCACCGCGCCGACCTGCGGGACCGGCGCGCGCTCGACGCCGTCTTCGCGGCCCATCCGATCGACGCGGTGATCCACTTCGCCGCGAAGAAGGCGGTGGGGGAGTCAGTCCGGATCCCGATCGCCTACTACGACGTCAACGTCGGCGGGACGACCGCGCTGCTGGCGGCCATGCACGCGCACGGGGTGCGCCGGATGGTGTTCTCCTCGTCCTGCTCGGTCTACGGCGACGCCACCAAGGTGCCGCTGACCGAGGCCGATCCGGCCGCCCCGACCAACCCGTACGCCACCACGAAGTGGATCTGCGAACAGGTGCTGGCCGACACCTGCCACCGCCTGCCGGAGCTCGGTGTGCTGGCACTGAGGTACTTCAACCCGGTCGGCGCACACCCCTCCGGGCTGCTCGGCGAGGACCCCCGGGGCGTCCCGAACAACATCATGCCGTACCTGGCGCAGGTCGCCGTGGGCCGTCGCGAGCGGCTCACCGTCTTCGGCGACGACTACCCGACGCCCGACGGGACCGGCATCCGTGACTACGTCCATGTCGTGGACGTCGCCGAGGGCCACCGGCGCGCGCTGGAGCACCTCGGCGACGAGAACGGGCTGCGGGTGTTCAACCTGGGCACGGGAGTGGGTTCGTCGGTCCTCGACCTCGTCCGCGCCTTCGGGAGCGCCTCCGGCCGGCCGGTCCCGTACGAGGTGGCCGGGCGCCGCCCCGGGGACGTCGCCGAACTCGTCGCCGATCCCGGTGCGGTGGCGGCGGCCTGGGGCTGGTCCCCGACGCGCGGCCTCGCGGCCATGTGCGAGGACGCCTGGCGCTTCCAGGAGCTTCACCCCGACGGCTATGTGACCGGCTGACCGCCGGGAGCGCCCCGCCCGCTCCCCCTTCTTCCAGCGCGCCCGCACCACCGGCCCCACCGGCCCCACCGGCCGCGGGGACGCACGGGACGTTTCACCCATCTTCCGCAACGTCGCAGGACAGGAGACCCCCCATGCGCATGACCGTCATCGGGACGGGATACCTCGGAGCCGTGCACGCCGCGTGCATGGCGGACATCGGGCACGAGGTCCTCGGCGTCGACATCGACGGCGAGAAGATCCGTGCCCTCGCCGAGGGACGACCGCCCTTCTTCGAGCCCGGACTCGACGAGGTGCTGACCCGCGCCACGGCTTCGGGCCGGCTTCGCTTCTCCACCTCGCTCAGCGAGGCTGCGGCCTTCGCCGACGTGCACTTCGTCTGCGTGGGTACCCCGCAGCAGGCCGGATCGGACGCCGCCGACCTGCGCTGTGTCGACGCCGTCGTCGACGGCCTCGCCGCCCACCTGACGGGCGCCCATCTCCTCGTCGGCAAGTCGACCGTCCCGGTGGGGACCACTCCCCGGCTCGCGGCCCGCCTGCGCGGTATCGTCCCCGCCGGCTGCGAGGTCGAGGTCGCCTGGAACCCGGAGTTCCTGCGCGAGGGATTCGCCGTCGAGGACACCCTGCGGCCGGACCGGATCGTCGTGGGCGTCACCTCGCCGCGCGCGGACCGCGTCCTGCGCGAGGTGTACGCGCCGATGCTGGCGGACCGGGTCCCGTACGTCAGCACCGATCCGGCGACCGCGGAACTGGTCAAGGTCTCGGCCAACTCCTTCCTCGCCACCAAGATCTCCTTCATCAACGCGATGGCGGAGGTCTGCGACGCGGCCGGGGCCGACGTGGTCACCCTGGCCGACGCGCTCGGCCACGACACCCGCATCGGACGCCGCTTCCTCCACGCGGGTCTCGGCTTCGGCGGCGGCTGCCTCCCCAAGGACATCCGGGCGTTCTCCGCGCGGGCCCGGGAGCTGGGGGTCGGGGAGGCGGTGGGCTTCCTGGGGCAGGTCGACGCCGTCAACCAGCGCCAGCGGCGGCGCACCGTCGACATCGCCCGTGACCTGGCGGGCGGGGAGTTCACCGGCCGACGGATCGCGGTGCTCGGCGCCACCTTCAAGCCGAACAGCGACGACATCCGCGACTCGCCGGCCCTCGCCGTGGCGGCGGCGATCCACCGCGAGGGCGCGGAGGTGCGCGTCCACGACCCCGAGGGCCTCCACAACGCCCGGCTGGCCCATCCCGAACTGCGCTACGAGAACGAGCCCTCCGGGGCCTGCGCCGGAGCGGACGTGGTGCTCCACCTGACCGAGTGGAGCGACTACCGCGAGCTCGACCCGGTGAAGCTGGCCCGGGTGGTGCGGACACCGCGTCTGATCGACGCCCGCAACCACCTCGACATGGGCCTGTGGCGGGCCTCCGGCTGGACGGTGCGGGCACTGGGCAGGCCGTCGCCCGCCCTGCTGCCCGGCCCCGCGCGGGCCGGGCTGGCTCTCAGCCGTCCGAGCGCGGCGGGGCGGCAGCGCCCACCGACGGCACGGTGCTGAGCCGTTCCCCGAAGTAGTCGACCGGGCCGGGATCGACACCGACGGAGCGCAGCGGGAACGCGCCCGTCAGCCGGTCGGCGCAGGTCGAGACGAGATTGGCGGCCCCGGCCCGGTCCGTGACCGGGGCCGCCGCGTCGACGAGGCAGGGGTCGGCGGTGGTCCCGGTGGGGGCCGAGTCGTGCTGCTCCTGCCCGGCCTCACCGCGCCAGGCGGCCAGGCTGGAGAAGGCCGTACCGCCCCAGATCAGGTTCCACGGGCCGGTGCTGTGGTAGTCGTTGCCCTGGAGCCGGACCCGGGACCGGGCGAAGGCGGTGTCGGAGTCCACCACGGGCGCGCCGTCGGTGAGGAAGATGTTGTTGCGGATGCCGATGTCGCTGATGCCGGCCCGCAGCCGCAGGGCCGGGGCCCGCTCGCCGTCCCCGGTGCCCTCGGGCGACCGCTGGAGCACCGTGTTGTTGTAGATGTCGAGTTTCCGCAGCCGGGTGCCGTAGGCCACGATGCCGCCGTAGAAGGGCAGTTTGCGGGCGTCGTCCCAGCTGTAGTTGAAGCGCACGACGTTGTCCCGGTGGGCGCCGGTCGCCTCGCCCGAGTAGACGAGGAAGCCGGGCCCGTCGTTTCCGTAGGACAGGTTGTACTGGAGCACCGACTCGGACACGTTGTTGTCGAGGCCGAAGCCGCCACCGTCGACGCGGGAGCCGGTGCGGTTGCGGTAGGACTCGTTGTTCTGGATGACCACCCGCGTCGAGTCGTACGTCCAGATCCCCTCGGGCCCCTCGTCCGCGCGGGCGGAGGAGTGTGCGCCGTTGTCGTAGGCGGCGGACCGCTGGACGGTCGCCTCCTTGAGGCTGCCGAGGACGATGCCGCTGCCGGTGTTGCGTTCGTGCTCCTCGGGGTCGCCCGCGTTCGCGTACGCCCGCACCTCGCTGACCGTGAGCTTCTCGTGCGCGTAGGACGGTTCGTCGGCGTCGAAGCGGGGGCCGGCGGTGACCAGCCCGGCGTCCTGGTTGTGGTGGGTGGCCGAGTCGGTGACCGTGATGTCGCGGAATCCCCGCGAGCCGGAGGCCGCGCCGAAGCTGATGCCGTTCCGGAAACGGGACACGTCGACCCCGGAGATCCTGACGTGCGTCAGGAGCTTCCCGCCCGTCAGGTCGTTGTAGAACTTGATGCCGTCCTCGTCGCGGCGCGCGGTGCCGTCACCGCTGATCGTCAGGTTCCGGATCTCCACGCCGCCGGTGTTGTGGACGGTGATCCCCGCCGTGCCGCGGGCGACGACGGTGGCCTTCCCGCTGCCGTAGGAGTCGATCACGACGGGTTTCGCGGCGTCGCCCGCCTCGCCTTCGCCGAGGGTCAGCTCCCCGGTGAACCGCTCGCCGCCCTTGAGCCGGAGCCGGTCCCCGGGCTTGAAGGGCACCTCGTCGGCACGCTCCAGGGTGCGCCAGGCCGTCTTCTCGCTCAGGCCGTCGTTCTCGTCGTCGCCGTCCGGGCTCAGGTAGAAGGTGAGGGACTCCTTCGTCGCCGGGCGGGGCGGTGTGTACGGCTTGAGCACGTCGCACCCGCACAGGAAGGCGATCGCGCCCGCGGTCACCCCGGCGAAGAGCTTCGCGCCCGCCCAGCCGGGAGGGAGACGCCTCCGCCCGGCGATTCGATGTCCACGCACCATCCCGGCGTCCCCATTCCGTTCGGATTCCGCACTGCGCTACTGCGCGTATCAAGGTGCCAGAAACCGGACGGACGTCACGTCCGTGACATGACGGAACAACCCGCCTCTTTTACATAGGGTGATGCGCTCTTCGGGTCGTCCGACGGTATGTCCGGGTCCGGCCCGGCCCGCGTCCGCCCTCGTCCGCGATCCGCCGAACGGTCCGGTCAGCCCGCCAGCAGCCGGCGCTTCTGCTCCTCGAACTCCGCCTCGGTCAGGACTCCCTGGGACTTGAGCTCACCGAGTTGCTTGAGTTGTTCGATCTTGTCGCCCATGGCGTCTCCGGCCGGGGCGGCGGCCGGCTCGGCCTGCGGCGGCGCGGCGGCGGCCTGCTGCGGTGGCTCCTGATAGCCCGACTGGGCCGCCCAGCGGCCCTGCTGGCGCCGCGACACGCGGTTGGACACGGCGGTCGCCGTGCCCGCCACGACGGCGGTACGGGCCACTCCGCGAAGGAGACCTGGCATGGCGAAGTCCTCTCTCGTGGGGGAAGCGAGGTAGCTGAGAACAGGCGCCGGGCTGCCGGCGCGCCGGACCCCTCCATTCTCCCATCGCCCTCCCGGCGCCGCAGTGCGACGCCGGGAGGGCGATGGGAGACGGGGGTTCCGCGCCGGCGGGCCCTCCCGGCCGCGGCCTCGTGCGACGGTTCGTGCGGAGACCTCGTGCGGCGGTGGTGGGAGGCGGCCTGCCGCGGAGGTCCACCACAGGGCGGATGTCGTGCTCGTGCCGAACTGCCGGTCCCGTGTACCCGTGGCAGGCTGGATTTCGTGGGGGCAGCCGTCGGCCGGGTCCGGCCGACGGACGGTCTCGTCCAGAGGAGTACACGATGGCCACGCAGACAGGAACGCAGCGGCCCGGCTCCGGCGGGGCGGTGTCGGGCTGGACGACGTTCGCCGCGATCATGCTGATCATCGGCGGCATCATGGCGATCTTCCAGGGGATCGCCGCCATCGCCGAGGACGACGTGTTCGTCACCACCCGGAACTACACCTTCACCTGGAGCCTCACCGGCTGGGGCTGGATGCATCTGATCATCGGCATCATCGTGACGCTCGCGGGGTTCGCCCTGTTCAGCGGCAAGCTGTGGGCCCGCATCCTCGGTATCGCTGTGGCGGCCGTCGCGATGCTCGCCAACTTCACCTGGCTGCCGTACTACCCGTTCTGGGCCCTCGTCCTGATCGTGGTCGACGGCTTCGTCATCTGGGCCCTGTGCGTCGGCGGCTCGCGCGACATCACCACCTGATCCACCGCCACCGGAGCACCGGTGGAGGCGGATCGGCCATCCAGAGGAACCACGAGGAACCACGCGGGAAAGGCGTCACCGTGACCGAACGCATCGAAGAGATGGGGCCCATCGACTACGTGGTGGTGGAGTTCCCGGGCAACCGCATGACGGGCGAGGGGCTCTCCCACCTGGTCGACCTGGTGGACCGCGGCATCATCCGCGTCCTCGACATGGTCTTCATCCGCAAGGACGAGGACGGCTCGGTGGCCCGCCTCGAGATCTCCGATCTCGACGGCGACGGCGAACTCGACCTCACCGTCTTCGAGGGCGCCCGGTCCGGACTCGTCGGCCAGGACGACCTGGACGAGGCGTCCGCCGCGGTGGAGCCGGGGAACTCCGCCGGGCTGCTGGTCTACGAGAACCTGTGGGCGGCCCCCTTCGCCGCCGCACTGCGCCGCGGCGGCGCGCAACTCGTCGCCTCCGGACGCATCCCGGTTCCGGCCCTCCTCGCCTCGCTGGAAGCGGCCGAGGCCGCTGACGCGACCTAGCCGAGGTGCCGCGATGAGCGCGAAGAACCGCCCGGAGCGCCGCTCCGGGCGGTACGGAACCGCGAAGGAACGAGCGGCGCGCGGCAAGGCCGCCCGGTCCGCCGCGCCCCGCTCCGGGCACGCCGCGTTCACCCCGTCGGCGCAGCGCACGGACCCGGTGGACATCATCGAGGCCCAGTCGGCCAGACGGGTCCCGGAACTCGTACCGATCCGCTACGGCCGGATGAGCGAGTCCCCCTTCCGCTTCTACCGCGGGGCCGCGGCCATCATGGCCGCGGACCTGGCCGACACCCCGCGCAGCGGTATCCGGACGCAGCTCTGCGGCGACGCCCACATGCTCAACTTCCGGCTCCTCGCCTCTCCCGAGCGGCGGCTGGTCTTCGACATCAACGACTTCGACGAGACCCTGCCCGGCCCGTGGGAGTGGGACGTGAAGCGGCTCGCCGCCAGTCTCGTCATCGCCGGCCGCGCCAACGGCTTCAGCGCCCGGCAGCGGGCGTCCGTGGTGAGGGCGACGGTGCGCTCGTACCGCGAGCGCATGCGGGCCTTCGCCGGACTCGGCAACCTCGACGTCTGGTACACCCGCTTCGAGGCCGACGAACTGCAAGGACAGTTCGCCCCGGCACTGGGCGCGGCAGACCGCGACCGCTGGGAACGCGCGCGGGAACGGGCCCGGTCGCACGACACGCTCCAGGCGTTCGACAAGCTCACCCACCTCGTCGGCGGACGACGACTGATCGCCTCCGACCCGCCGTTGCTGGTCCGCCTCGCCGATCTGATGCCCGGCGCCGAACGGCACGCGCTGGAGCGGAGGATCGGCGGGATCGTCGAGTCCTACGGCCGCACGCTGGCGTCCGACCGGCGGTTCCTGCTGGAGTCGTACCGGGTGGCGGACGTGGCACGCAAGGTCGTCGGCGTCGGCAGCGTGGGGACCCGGTGCTGGATCATCCTGCTGCTCGGCAAGGACGACCGGGACCCGCTGTTCCTCCAGGCCAAGGAGGCCGACGAGTCGGTCCTCGCGCCGTACGCCGGCGCCGGCGCGTACCGCTCCCAGGGCGAGCGGGTGGTCACGGGCCAGCGGCTCATGCAGGCCACCAGCGACATCTTCCTGGGCTGGGAACGGGTCCAGGGCATCGACGGCCGCCGCCGGGACTTCTACGTGCGTCAGCTGCGGGACTGGAAGGGGGTCGCGGTCGCCGAGAACATGTCGCCGAAGCGGATGAAGGTCTTCGGCCGGCTGTGCGGCGCCACCCTGGCCCGCGCCCACGCCTGTTCCGGCGACCGGATCGCGATCGCCGCCTATCTCGGCGGGGGAGACGTCTTCGACCGGGCCCTGGCGACCTTCGCCGAGTCGTACGCGGACCAGAACGAGCGGGACCACCAGGCGCTGCTGGACGCCGTCAAGGCCGGGCGGGTGCGGGCCGAGAGCGCCTGACCGGTCCCGCCCGTACCCGCTTTCCGAAGGGCGCGGCTCACGGCGTTCCGGAGCGACGCGCGCGGCGGGCCGGGCTCTCGGCGAACGGCGGGATCTCCGGGCCGGGCGGCAGCAGTTCGACCACGACGAAGGAGATGACCGCGGCCAGCACCACGACCGGGATGGTCTCCCCGTTCCCCAGCAGCAGCACGACCAGCACCACGCTGCTGACCGGCAGCCGCAGGCCCGCGGTGACAGCCGCGGCCATGCCGACCGCCATGGCCGGCACCACGCCGAATCCGGGCAGCGGGGCGAGCAGGACACCGGCCGTACCGCCGAGGAACAGCGCCGGGAAGATCGGTCCGCCGCGCAGACTGCCCAGGCAGAGCAGATAGGCGAGTCCCTTGAAGACCAGGATGGCGACGAGCGCGCCCACCGACCAGGAGTGCGGGTCGGCCGCCAGCCGTGCCAGGGCGGCTTGTCCCGACAGGGCGACGTCCTGTGCCGAACGCCCGGTGGAGACCGTGTAGAGCGAGATGCAGCCGGCCGCCCCGAGCGCGCACAGGAAGGTGTTGCGGACCGTGCGGGACGTCACGAACCCGGCGGCGTACCGGCCGCCGACGAAGGTCCCGTGCACGAACAGGGCGAGGAGCGGGGCCACAGGCAGGGTCCACAGCACGTCCCCGGCGTCGAGCAGCGGCGCCGGAGGCAGCCCGATCTTCAGGCTTCCCGTCTTCAGCCCGGTCCAGTGGCCGAAGCCGGTGAACACCAGGGCCCCGACCCCGCTCGACAACAACGCGGGCAGCATCACCGCGAAGAGCCGCGGACCGCCGACGCCGGCCACCTCCATCAGGAGCACCGCGCCGACCAGGGGATTGCCGAACAGTGCCGAGATGGCCGCGGCGGCGCCGGCGGCCCCGAGCAGTGCCCCGCCTGCCTTGGTCTCCGGGGCCTTCACCAGGCGGCCGAAGAGCAGCGCGAGTCCGGTACCCAAGGCGATGAGAGGTGCCTCGGGGCCCAGCACGGCGCCCAGCGGCAGGCTGAGCAGAGCGGCGAGGACGACGCCGGGCAGCGACTGCGCCGTGATGCCGCCGACGCTCAGTCCGGCCGCCGGCAGGTGTCCGCCGCGTCCCGGCAGCCGTGCGACGACGAGCCCGACCCCCAGGCCCGCCACCGCCAGCAGCGGGAACGGCCACCACCAGGGCGGCTGGTCCCAGCCCAGGTCCCGGGGCCAGTCCGTCCAGAACAGGTCCTGCAGCTGCTCGATCGCGACGAGGAACCAGAACGCGATGAGGGACACCGGGATGCCGATCAGCCCACAGAAGACGAGCGCCCTGCGGTACTCGGGCCGTCGCAGTATGGCCCGCAGTTCGTCGGCCTCACGCGGCTGGCTCCCCGGCGCGGACGGCGAGGCTTCCGACTTCGTTCCGGAGATGGGGGCCTCCCGGGGTCGACTGAACAGGCGGTCCCCCCACGACGCCCGAGGCTATCGGCCTGGCCGCCCATCCCCGGCTGCCACGCCGTCGGACCCCGGGACGTGCCGCGTCCCGGGGGCCCTCGCCCGTGCCGTGCCCCCGCGGTGCCGGGCCCCCGCCTCGCCGAGTCCTCGCCGGGCGTCGTGCCCACACGGGTACGAGGCCGTGTCCTGCCGGGCGGCCGGGCCCGCCGCGCCAATACTGGCCTCATGCTCAGCGGAATCCGCCAACGTGTCCTGCCGAACCATCAGATGCGGTCCCTGGAGAACCTGACCGACGACCTCGACCTGTCGTCGGGCGACACCGGAGCGAAGCGTTCGGCGTTCTGGACGATGCTCGGCCTGTCGGCGGTGATCGCGGCGTGCGGGGTGCTGACGAACTCCACCGCCACCGTGATCGGCGCCATGATCATCGCACCCCTGTCGACGCCGATCATGGGCATCGCCCTCGGCGCGGTGCAGCGGCGCCGCAGCGGGGCGATCTCTTACGTCCTCCTCGGCAGCCTGCTGGTGACCGTGGTCGGCATCGCCTTCTCGCTGGTGCTGCCCGGTAGTTACGACCTGCTGTCCAACGACCAGATCACCTCGCGCACCTCGCCGGGCGTGCTGGACCTGGTCTCGGCGCTGGCGACCGGATTCGCGGGCGCCGTCGCGCTCGCGCGCAAGGACGTCGCCGCGGTGCTGCCCGGTGTGGCGATCGCCATCTCCCTGGTCCCGCCCCTGGTGGTGGTCGGCGTGTGCCTGGGCCAAGGTTCCGGGTGGCTCGCCCTGGGCGCCCTGGTGCTGTTCCTCTCCAACCTCTTCGCCCTGGTGTTCGCGGGCATGGTGGTCTTCGCCTCCCTCGGCTACGGATCGGACCCGACACGCGTCGTGCAGTCCGCCCGCAGGGCGTACGTCATGGTCGCGGTGCTGCTCGTCGCGGTGTTCCTGCCCCTGGCCGCCAACACCACGCTCACCCTGCTGCTCAACACCTGGACGGGCCGGGTCAAGAACGCGGCCGACGCGTGGCTCTCCGGTGACAAGGGGGCCTCGGTCACCAGCGTGGACGCCCAGTCCAGGACGATCTACGTGCACGTCCGTACGCCGGAGGACCTCCCCCCGATCGACGAACTGCTGGCCGACCTCAAGGGCCAGATCCCGGACGGCATCCCGATCGTCGTCGACGCCACCCGGGGCCAGCGCATCGCGGCCGGAACCGTCGGCGAATGACCGGGGCGGCCCGGCGGGACCCGCCAGGCCGGGACGGCGTGGACCGGCCCCGTGTAACGGCCCTCGCCCGCGTGTGAGGCGTCCGTGCCGGCCGTCCACTCGCGGAGACCGCCCGCCCGTCCGTGATGGCCGCCTCGGCCAGCCCCGCCGACCGCACGCGGCTGCGGATCGACGCCACGGGACTGTGCGTGGAGATCCCTGGCGGCAGCGGGGAGGCGGGGCGCAGCCGCGCGAGGCGGCGTGTACCGGCGCGCCCCACCAGGAATGGGATGTGACCCCGCAGGAGAAGCGCCGCCGGGTGATGCTCCGGAACGTGGGCACGGGACTCTGCCTCTCCCCCATCGGGACCACCGTCGACGGCGCCCCGGTGCGGCAGGCCGTCTGTGACCCCGCCGACGGCCTGCCGATCCGGTCGATCAACCGGCAGGGCGACAAGGGCACGGCCGGGATCTTCACCGGCGACAACATGTACCTGGGCCTCAAGGAATGGGCCGCGGCCGGCCGGGGCGAGCCGCACGACCCGCTCATCGCGACGACCCGCCACTACTACCTCTCACCCTCCCTGCCTTTTCCGCACCGGCTGGTGACCCGACCGCACCCGTTCCGCCGCGGGCGCTGCCCGGCGGCGTTCCGTACTCCGGGAGGAGGCCCCGGCCCCGGGCGTGCGCGGCTGCGCGCGTTCCTCACCCGGCCGCGTGCCGGGTAAGGCGGCGGAGACGGCCCTCCCGCGTCACCCCGGGGCCCGCCTCGCGCGCGAACGGCGGGTGGTGGGAAGCGAGTCCCTTCGTAAAGAGAAGGCAAAGTCGCGGGAGGTGTCGGCGGCGATCCCCTCTCTTCCGCTGAAGCGTGACGGACCAAGGGCGGGGCAAGGGAGTGCGGAGCGTCATGAGACTCAGTCCGCATCGGGTTGCCGGAGTGGTGGCGGCTTCGGTGACGCTGCTCGCGGGCGCCGCGCGAGCGTACGGACGGCTGACCGCTGACCGCTGACCGCGCGAGCCGACCGTGTTCGGCCCACCGGAAAGATCGATCTCCGAGAGAGGACGCATGGACGTGTCCGGACCGAGCTGCCCCCGCTGCGGCACCACCCGACCGACCCGGGGTACGGACTGCCCCTGCGCCGGTACAGCCGCGCACGAGTGGAGCGACACGAAGCTGTTCACGCAGGCGTGGGTGCGCCCCTACCTCGGCTCGCCGCCGCACCCTGCGTCATCCTCGGACGGCACACCGGACCGGTACGCGGGGGACCCTCACGACCGGTACGCGGCGGACCCGCACGCGGGGGCCCGGACCGCTCCCGGCCCCGCCCTGGGCATCATGCGGGCGTACACAGCCCTGAGGCCGGAGTGGGACCCGGCGCGGGACGACCGCGCGGCCGGTCCGCTCGGGGCACCGCTGCCCCGGCACCACATCGCCCCGGACCCCGGGCATCCCCGGGGACCCGACAGCCCCGCGGGTCCGCGTCCGCCGTGCGGCGACGACACTCTCCGGCTGCGCCCGGTCGTTCTCCCTCCCCCCGTCGACGCGGCCCCGGCGCCCCGGGAGGTGCCCGGGGCGCGCGGGTCCCACAGGAAGGCGGCCTCGGCGCGGCACGCCGCCGACCGGAGCGGGTCGGCCCGGGTCGCGGGTGCCGTCGCCATGCTGGCGGCGGTGGTCGGGACGACCACGCTGACCGGCGTCATGCTCAAGACGGGCGGAAGCGAGCAGCGGGCGACACCGCAGGCGACGACCGCCTCGGTGGCCGCCGCGGAGACGTCCACCGCGCCGCCCCCCAGTGGCCCGGCGGCCGAGGACCAGGAACTCACCGTCGCCGCCGCGGGTACGCCCTCGCGGTCGCCCTCCCCCTCCGCGAGCCCCCACGCCACCAGACCCGCGCCCGTCACCACGCCGAAGCCCGTCGTCTCAGCGGGAGGCCGCACCCGGTGCGCAGCCCCGCACCTTCCCGGGGCGCCGTGCCCCTCCACCGGCCGTCCGCGGACCGCTTCGCCGTCGCGGACCCCCGCCGCTCTGTGCTGCGGTGCCAGCGGTCCCGAGGTCGCGGACCTGCAGTACCGGCTCCGGGTGCTCGGCAGGTACGAGGGCCGTGTCAACGGCAACTACAACCAGCGGCTGACCGACGCGGTCGCCTCCTACCAGCGGAGCCGCGGGATCACCCTCGATCCGTCCGGCTGGTACGGACCGGCGACCCGGGCCGCACTCCGGCGTGAGGTGCCCGACGTCGTCGCCCGTTGACCCCGCCGTTCGCCGTCTCCGAGGAGGCGTCGACGGTGTAGGCGAGGCACTCGAAGCTGTGGTCACGGTGCAGGAGAGTGAGGCCCTGCAGCTCGGCGGTCGCGGCGACGACGACATCGACCGCACCGGCGCTGCGGTGCTTGCCCTGCTTTCGTGAGGGCCTACGGTTTCCACGTGTTCGCCCGGGGGGCCGCGGTGGGTCGGGGGTGTTCTGGCCTGCGGCGGAGCGTTCTGGCCGCATTCGCCTTCGTACGGACGGTCCCGGACGGAGGCGAATGCGACCAGAACTCCAACCACGGCTTGACTACTTACGCCCCTCGGGGCCGTACCACTGGAGGGGTTGGCCGGTTACCGCGGCGATGCACTCGAAGTCGTGGTCACGGTGCAGAAGCGTGAGGCCCTGCAGCTCGGCGGTCGCGGCGACGACGAGATCCACCGCACCGGCGCTGCGGTGCTTGCCTTGTTTGGTGAGGACCTCCTGGACCTGCCAGGCCCGGTCGTAGGCGCGGTCGTCAACCGGAACCCAGCCGAAGACCAGGCGGACGTCCTCGATGCCGCGTGCCCGGTCGGCGGCCGATCGGGCGCTGTAGAAGAACTCCAGCTCCGTGATGGGGCACGTGGCAATGAGGCCGGCGGCTGCCGCCTGGTCCCAGCCGTACTGCTCCGCGTCGCCCCGCATGAACCGGGCGAGGGCGCTGGTGTCGATCAGGTAGAGAGCGGCGTTCAACGTCGGTAGTTCCGCTTGTCCTCGAAGAGGGTCAGATCAAACGCGCCTTCGGTGGTGGCTGTGCGCAGTCGCGTCAGAGCCAGCGCGCGCCGCCTGTTCTCCAGTACCTCGCGCAGGGCCGTGTTGACCGTCTCCTTCTTGGTGCTGGTCCCCAGGGCCTTGGCCACATCTGCCACCAGCTCGTCATCGAGGTCGATCACCGTCCGACTCACCGTGCACCTCCCTATATATCAACTATGGAGAAAACTATACCTCTCATGGTTCAGCGGTGTCGTGGGATGTACGGGTTCGGGCCGTCAGGGCTTCCAGTGCGGCCTCCAGCGCGCGAGTGCTGTCGCCGTCGGCCGCTCCCAGCAGCTCCGCGAGGGCATCGCGTGACGCGGGCGTACGCAGCGCCGCCAGTGCTTCGGCGACCTGGAGATGCGGCAGCGCGAGCCGCGGCAGGGCAAGCGTCACCGATCCCGGGGGCTGAGGACGGTCGGCCACTTCGCTCACGACGCTCGGTATGCGGCCGGCACGGTGCTGATGCTGCTGAGCGTCCCGGACCGCGTGATCGACCAGATCATGGGACGGGAGCCCGGAGGGGCCGCGAGGATGCGAGCGCGGTACCTCCACGTGCCCGACCGTCTCCTGAAGGAAGTGGCCCGGAAGATCGGCGCGGCGATCGGGGGACCCCGGACGCACCCGTTGTGGACAAAGACCAGGACGACGAGGCTGAGAATCGCCGAAGGGCCCCACCGCGAACGGTGGGGCCCTTCGACAACGTGCCCGGTGAGGCACTGGCGGAGGATACGAGATTCGAACTCGTGAGGGGTTGCCCCCAACACGCTTTCCAAATGTTCGGACGGGGGTCCGGCGGAGGTCGTAGGCGTCCTGACCTGCGGCGGAGTGATCGGGGCGGCTCCGCCTGGACTAGCCCGGACGGCGGCGAATGAGACCAGAACTGAGACCAGAGCGCGGTCATGATGACGATGTCGAGTTTGAACGCGGCCGTGTGCTCCTCCTCAGCGAGGCCGGAGGCCGTGGGCTGCGGCGAGGCCCGGTTTTGCGGCCAGGAACGCTTCGAGCTTGCTCACTGGCCAGAGCTCGATGAACGGTGCGGTGCCGCTGTTGTTGTGCTTCTCCGTCCATTGGACGGCATCTGCAGAGAAGTGGCCGCTCGTTGCAATGATCAGGATTCTGATCACCGGCGGTTCCCACAACTTCATGGCTGCCACTGTCGCCGCTACCGTTGACCTGTCCACGGATTTCTTCAGCCAGTGCTTGGCTTGGACGATGACCCGTTCACTGTGAGTGCCACCAGCGCTGTCATGGAGTACGCGATCCATCGAAAGGTCGCGTCCGCGGTCCGCAGCCTGTGTGTGCATGAGCCACTGCACGTTCCGGTACTCGGGGGAGCTGCGAAGCAGGTCGAACAACAACCGCTCGAATCCGTCGGCGTCCATGCGGGCCCAGCGCAATGGTGCCGTCGCCGGGCTGGGCGGCTCCGCGGGTATACGTGCGCTCTCCTCGGACCGAAGCGAGGCTGCAGCGGTGGGCGGACCTTCAGGCGGAGAGGTCGAGGGAATCGTCCGACGCCGCCGCGGTCCGGTCGGGGGTCGCTGTTGCCACTGCTGCGAATCAGATGCTGCGGCGGCGTGACCGTCGGCTGGCTGCCGCTGGTCTGAGGGACGAGAGCGATGCTCACGAGATCGACGTACGAGCAGTCGAATCCATGCTGGAACCACTCCGAAAAGGATCGCGAAGATGATTACGGCCAGGAGCGTGTCCAGCCACCTAGGCAGTGATGTCGCTGTTGGATCCCTGCTGGTGCCCATGGCGAGAGCGGTCATGCCGGCCACGCCGACCGTTGTCCAGAACGCCCAGTCGCGGTACAGCGGCTTGTCATACAGCAGCAGCACCGAATTGAGGTGCTTCTCCGGGCGCGGTTGGCTGCCGGCCTCTCTGTCCATAGATCCATGTTGCCTGCGTATGGGGCGGCATGTGTAGTGGATCAAGGGGCTCCTGGAGACGCGGACAGGGACGCGGCGTGTCAGCGACGGTTGGGAGCGGCGTCCCTGGTCGCGTCATCTCGGCTATCACCGGTTGACGAGCCGTCCCTCTGCCGTATGAGTCAGAGCGCCGTTTGTCAGCCACTGGCCGATCGGCACCCTTACGGATTGTTCCCGTGTCCTTGATCCTGCTGTGCCGGACCAGAGGGAGGGTCATGGCGGCGGCACGGAAGCGACGGGCATCGGCTGCGCGTAAGCGACGCCAGCAGCGACTCAAGATCGGAGCCCTCGCTGGGGGCCTGAGCATCGTCGTGCTGGTGGCCTTCTGGAGCGTGATCTGGCCCTATCTCGTCGGTGCGCTCGTTCTCGGTGGCGTCGCCGGAGGTGGATGGTGGTTGTGGCGCACCGATCGGTTCGTCCGGGGCGGTGATCGGCAGTGGCGGCATGACGAGGCGGTGAAGGCAGGGCACCGAACGCTGACCGAGGTCGACGCGATGACGGGGACGGAGTTCGAGGACTTCGTCGTGGACCTGTGTCGACGCGACGGGTGCACCGACGTGCGGAGGGTCGGCGGCTCTCACGACAACGGGGCCGATGTCCTGGGGATCCTTCCCGATGGGCGGAGCATGGTGATCCAGTGCAAGCGGTACACGCCCAAGAGCAAGATCCCCAGCCGGGAGATCCGGGACCTGCTCGGCGCGAAGGTGCACTTCAAGGTCGACGTTGCGATCTTCGTGGCCACGACGTACTTCAGTGGGCCAGCGGAGAAGTTCGCCACGGAGAACGACATCCTCGCCGTCCACCGTGATCACCTCGGGCTGTGGAACAACGGCGCCTCGCTGGTGTCACTCGGTGCGGTAAACGGCTTGGGGCAGGGGGACCGCCGGCATCGGGAGCGGTGGAAGGAGACGTACGAGCAGGGGGAACGACCGTGGCCAGCCTCGACCGGGACGCGTGGACGCTGAGTACCCGCCAGGACGACTCAACGCGTTGCTCGACTGCAGATGGCACAGGTATTGGGCCCCTGATCGCCCCTGAAGGAACCTCCGTGGCGCTCAGTTCCATCTGCTGGTTTTGGCAATCGCGGGGCAGCTGGATCAACAGACCTGGCTCAATGGACCCATGGAGATGGGTGAGCACTGGGCCTACCGAGCGAGGCCGAAGGAGCTGGGCGGCCCGGTTCGTCGGGTCGAGGTCGTACGGGTAGGCGGTCGGGGCCGGGCTGATTGGCTCCACGTGCGGTTCCTCGACGGTGACGACGCCGGACTGCAGGAGTGGGTCGACGCGACTTCCCTGGTGGCGCGCTGGGAGGACGTCGCGGCGTTTCGTGCGGACGACGCGAGCGAGCTCGCTCTGGCCGAGGCGTCGCGGCATGTGCGGGGGAGTGCCGACTTCGAGGCTGCACGGTTGATCCTCGGGTTAGTCCGCCCGAAGAGCAAGCTGCGACTGCGGCGCAGTGTCGCGGACGCAGGGATCCTGGAGATGGGCAGTCTCGACGGCAGCGCTCCCCTTGTCGGCATGGATCCCGCGGAGCTGCGAGGCGATCCGATGGTCTACGAGAACCGCCACGGCAGGTGTCTGGCAGGGTGGCCGGTCACCGAGCGCATCGCACGCCTCGTGGCCGGCCGTCTCGCCGAGGACATCCTTCCGGAGGTGGACCGCAGGCAGCAGGCCATTGATCAGGAGCGCACGCAGTCCTCCTGGTACTCCTACAGCCGCCGGGACGACCGCAAGCTGGACGCGGAAGCGGCCGTCCTGCGGACCGTCCGGGAATGGTGCGGCCAGGACAAGGCCGAGCGGTACGACGAGCTGGTCGCCCTGCGCGAGGAGGTCGTCCGGCTCGGGAAGCTCGTGGAAAAGTCGGTGAAGGCCCTACGTGACCGCGGGCACGGCGTCATCGCCTCCACCATTGAGCGCGACCTTGGGGTCCATATCTCCAGCCTTGGTCCAGACGTTCGTCGGTGAAGCCGCGCCACCGCTCCGGCTCCGGCTTGGGCGGTTCAGCCTCCGCCTTGGGCTCTTCCTGCTTCGGAGGCTTCTCTTTCTCTGGCCGCTGCGGGTGCCAGCCGTCGAGGAAGGGCCTTAGCTGGTCGTTCGTGGGTTCCGCGTGGAGGCTGTGGCTGGTCAGGCTCCTGTCGGCCACGGTCGGGTCGAGCCGGTCAGCCTCCGCCTTCCCCCACGCTGACCACTCGCGAAGCCGCTCGGCTTCGTGGGCGTCGTCCGAGGTGGAGGCGGCCTCGTCGAGCGCGGCGCAGAAGGCCCGCATCTCTCCTGCGGCCCGCCATTGCCCCAGGGCGGTGCCGAACCGGTCGACCCGTACGGCGTCCACTGCCTTGATCGTCGCGACGCTGACCGCCGCTTCCCATTCTTGCCGCGTGCGCTCCTTCTTCTCCGCCTTCCGCCGGCGGTGCTCCTCTTCTTCCTGGGCCTCTCGCAGGCGGCGTTCCTCCTCCTGCCGCTCCCGCTCCTCACGCTGACGCTGTTGTTCCGCCTCCCGCGCCAGCCGGGCCTGCTCCTCTTCCTCCGCGCGGGCCTTCAGTGCTCGAAGGACGGCATCGATCTGGTCCTCCAACGGTTTCTTGGCGGTGTCGGACCATTCCTTCGTCCAGCCGTAGCGGTAGCCGTAGCTGTACCCCGATTGCTGGGCCACCTGCAGCTCCAGCTCGCCGGACGGTTCGAGCCGGTGGGCCGGGGTGACCCGCTGCCATTCGTACGTCCGCCGGCCCGGCTGGGTGGGCACGTACCGGACCTGCTTCTGCCGTTCCTTAAAGCTGATCTCGTACGTCCTGCCGTGGACCGTGAGCAGTGGCCGCACCTGTCTACGCTTCTTCGACACCGCGATATCGCCGTGCCCCGCGAGGGCCTGCTCGGCGAGGAGCCGAAGGAGAGAAAGCACCCGTGGGAGGACCTCGTCCGAGATCTCGAAGGCGCTGTGATCCGCGGTGACCGCTGCGATCACGTCCTCGACGTCGGTGATCACACGGCTGCGCGCCAGGCGGGTTCGGTTCCACTCGGTGTCGTCCTCGCCCGTCACCCGCAGCAGGCCGAGGAAGAAGTCTCCCTTCGCCCGTCCGCTGTACTTCAGGTGGTAGCCCTCCGGGGCACACTGCCGCGCGGCGTCGAACGCTCGGCGATAGCGGGCCCGCTCCTCGGCGTCCGGATCCGGGATCCGGAGGATCCGGCCAGCCCTCTGCACCTCCGCGATCAAAGCAGTGCCGATTTCCACCGGCGACTGCCGTGGCGGTTTCGCGGGGCGCGCTGGCGCTGGCTTCGCCTCGGGCGGGGGCGTCGCCCGCCGACGGGGAGGCGCCGCAGCCTCCGGTGTCGGCTCGGCGGCTGCCGGTCGTTGCTTGCGCGGGGCTGGCTCGGGCCGGTCCGGGTGGTGGCCGTGTTCCAGGTAGAAGTGACCGTCATCGGTGATCGCCGCCTGCCAATTCCCACCGTGCTTGGGCATGGTGATGAGGCCCCGGCCTTTGAGGGCACGGGCGGTGTGGGCGAGTTCCGGGCTCGCCGAGGTGACGGGATCCGTTCCCTCTCCGATGCGGGTGAGCAAGGCCAGCTGTCGATTGTTGAGCGGCGACCATCGGTACATGGTGACCGTCGTACCGGTCCCGCCGAGCGCCTACAAGCAGAATGGTGATGTTCCCGCTTCCGCCTGCAGGTCGAGAGCCAGTACGACTGGCAGCCACTCCTTCAGGGCATGTAGTGGGCCATGGACGAGGTGATGGTGGACTGGGCCAGGCGGGTCGCGGAGGTTGAGCTCGGTGATGCGCTCCCCCGGCGATGGGCGCACAGCCAAGGAGTCGCAGCCCGAGCGGCCGAGGTCGGGCGGATCTTGGGGAAGGATGCCGACCTGCTGGTCGCCGCCGCCACGTTGCATGACGTGGGGTACGCGCCCCGGCTGGCCGCGACGGGGTTCCACCCGCTCGACGGCGCCCGGTTTCTACGTGACGTTCACGGCGCTGATGAGCGGCTGGTGCGGTTGGTAGCGAACCACTCGTTCGCGTTGCTGGAGGCCGAGGAGCGTGGGCTCCGGGAAGAACTCGCGGCGGAGTTCCCGCTGCTGGAGGAGCCACTGCTGGTCGACGCGCTGGTCTACTGCGACATGAGGACCACGCCCGACGGCCGCCGGACCACCGCGCAGGAACGGGTCGCGGAGATCCTCGGCCGCTACGGAGCCGACAGCATCGTCGGGCGGTTCATCCGTCGGGCGGCGCCTGAGATCTTCGCCGCCGTAGAGCAGGTGGAGGCGGCGTTGGCGGCTCAGCCCAGGTAGGGGTAGGTGCCGGCGAGGTAGTCGCCGATCTGCTGGCGCATGCTGGCGTGGATGTCGAACTCGTCGAGGTCGGCCGGCTGGACGAAGCGGACGCCATCGGCCTCGTCGTTGATGGTGAGCTCACCGCCGACGGGGCGGCCGATGTACGTGTTCTCGTACTGCTGGCGGATCTCACCGTCGGTGTAGGCGACGATGTGGTTCGGGTTGGTGTAGACGCCGAGGAATCCAGTGATCTCGGCGACGATGCCGGTCTCCTCCAGGCACTCCCGCACCGCGCACTGAGCGGCGGTCTCGCCGATGTCCTGAGCACCGCCCGGGAGAGCCCACTGGCCAGTGTCGCGACGGCGCTGAAGAAGGATGGCACCGTTGTCGTCGACGACGAGCAGGTTGCTGGCGGGGATGAGGGTGTTCGCCTTCGGGGCGGCGGGGTCGTTGTAATACTCAGTCCTGCCCATGTGCGGCGGTTCCCTCCTGGTCGGGTGTCCAGGGCCGCGCGCCGGCCCAGACGGCTTCGAAGCTTTGAGCGTAGTTGGCGAACCACCCCGTGTCGTCAACCTTGTTGAGGTGGAGCAGGGGGTTGGCGCTGGCCGGCTGACCCCACACATGCGGGTTGACCAGCAGGTTGTCGTCGTAGCGGAACAGAGACGTGTAGAGGGTGGTGTCGTGCAGCCGCACCTCGCATCCGGCCTCGGCCAGGAGCGGGCGGTAGTACGTCAGGGAGGCCCTGATTTTGGCGGCCAGTGTGTCGCCGATGCCTTCTTCTCGGCCCCGGATGACGACCGCCTGCCCCTCGAGGTCGCCGAAGCACAGCCGTACTCGGACGCCGCCGGAAGCTTGCTCGGCGAGCATCTTGGCGACGTGCGGGTTGGACTGCGCGAAGAAGGTGCCGGAGAAGACGAGGACGCCGATCTCCTCTCGGGCTTCCCGGAGCAGGGAGATCCACATGTCCCGCGGGACACTCGCGCGGTTCTGGTAGGTGCCGACGAGCTCGGCACCTAATCCCCCACCGGACCGCGCGGCCCGCCGTGGCGGGGCGGGCCAGAGGAACGTCTCCTCCACCCTCAGGTGGCGAGCGACCCGGAAGCGGTGGCGTGGGTGGGGAACGCGCCCGCCGAGCCACCGACTTACCGTCTTGGGGTCCACCTCGCAGACTT
Source organism: Streptomyces sp. NBC_01216 (assembly GCF_035994945.1). Lineage (NCBI taxonomy): Bacteria > Bacillati > Actinomycetota > Actinomycetes > Kitasatosporales > Streptomycetaceae > Streptomyces > Streptomyces sp. NBC_01216. The sequence continues at coordinate 3,322,585 of NZ_CP108677.1, read as the reverse complement.
CCGCGAGCGATTCGGGTGAGACGCCGCGCTGGGCGAGCACGGAGTGCAGTCGGTCGTTCACAGAGCTATGGAAGCGGTGCCCGGCGTGATCACGCAAGGACGTTATGGGACGTTCTTGTGGGACCTCTGTCGCGTCAGGTACCTACCCTGGCGGCATGGAGCTCATCGTCCTGTGGGACATCGACCACACCCTCATCGAGAACGCGGGGGTGAGCAAGGAGATCTACGCCGCCGCTTTCGCGGCCCTCGCGGGACGTCAGCCAACTGGGCCGGCACGAACCGAGGGGCGTACGGATCGCCTGATCCTGCGCGACATGTTCCTTCGGGACGGTCTGCCCGAGCCGGACTGGCCCGCTGTCGAGGCCGCCCTAGCCCATGCTGGGGAGGAGCGCCTCGACGATCTCCGGCTACGGGGGACCGCTCTTCCAGGCGTGCGCGAGGCGCTCAAGGCGGCCTCGGCACATGACGACTGGGTGTCCTCGGTCTTGACCGGCAACATCGCCGCTAACGCCCGTGTGAAGCTGTCCGCCTTCGGTCTCGATCCCCTGCTGGACCTGTCCGCTGGCGCTTACGGCGCTGACGCTGAGCTCCGTCCCGACCTTGTAGCGGTGGCCCGCGAGCGGGCCCGGCGGCTCCACGACGTGGCGGCCGACGTGCCCGCCGTGCTGGTGGGGGACACACCGCGAGATGTCGAGGCCGCCCTCGCCACGGACTCCGGGATCATCGCCGTCGCCTCGGGCATCCACAGCTCCGAGGAGCTGGCCGCCGCCGGCGCGTCCGTGGTCCTGTCGGATCTCTCGGACACCGCAGAACTCCTGGAAATCCTGGAGACCTTCGCGGTGCACGGAAAACGTCCCAGGACGTCCTTGGGCTGTCCCTAGACGCGGTGACGCGGTCCCCGGACGCTCGGCCACTATCAGGGCTCCCATCAGGCAACCAGCCCAAGGAGCCCACGTGATCGGCGAAGTCACCGGGATCCGGAAGATCCGGATGCTCTACCTCCAGCTGCTGTACCGCTGCAACTTCGAGTGCGACCACTGCTTCCACGGCAAGAGGCTCCAGCACGCCGACGCCTTCACCGCCGAGCAGGCCATCAACATCATCACGCTGATGCGCGAGCAGTACGGCACCGAGGCCGTCACGCTGCTCGGCGGGGAGCCGTTCGTCTACAGGGACCTCGCCCAGGTCGTCCGCCACGCCAAGGAGGAACTCGGCCAGCAGGTCGAGATCTGCACCAACGGGTACCGGATCGAGCGCCGCCTGACCGAGATCGCTCCCCACCTGGACCTGCTGCGCGTCTCCTTGGAAGGGATCGGCTCGACCAACGACCGTATCCGCAAGGTCGGCAGCTACCAGAGCGCGCTCGAAGCCCTCGCCCTCGCCCGACGGCTCGGTGTCCCCACTGGGGTCACCATGACGGTCACTTCCCAGAACATCAACGAAGTGCTGCCCCTGGCACGTACCCTCACGCGCTTCGGGGTGCGTCAACTGAAACTGCACCACCTGCGGGCGGTCGGCAACGCCGCTGAGCACCCGGAACTGCTGGTCACCGACTCGACGGCCTACAGCAGGCTCCGCGAGGAACTCCAGACGGCCGACCTGTCCATCGAGGTCATCGTCGACGAGGACCTGTCCGAGCACGGCGCCCCGGAGATCTGCGCGCCGGCCGACGGCCCGGGTGAGATCGAACGGATCGAGGCCGACCCGCGCGGCGCGCTCACCATGTCCTGCAAGGCCGTCGGCAAGGACTCGCACGCGTTCTGGTACGAGAAGTCCGCCAACCACATCGTCCACCGGCCCTCCGCCACGGACGAGCTCACGCTCGCGGTGCCGGACGTGGTGTACGCCCGTGCCTGACAACCCGCTGTTCGAGAGCCTCGAAGGCTTACGGGGCACGGGGAAGTCGACTATCGCGCCGATGCTGGCCGAGGCCCGCGAAGCCGTCCTCGTCCCCACCGTGCCACCCTTCTTCCAGCCCTTGAGGCGTGAGGTGGACAAGCGGAGGAATGTCGAGGCGCGGATGTGCTTCTACCTCTCCGCGCTGTTCACCGCGGCCGACGAGATACGGCGCCACCTGACGGCCGGCGTCCCCGTCGTCGTGGAGAGCTACTTCGCCCGCTGCCTGGCCAACCACCGCGCCCTCGGAGCCGGCCTCGGCATCACACTGCCGCCCGCCCTGCCCCAGCCCGTCACCTACCACCTCGTCTGCGCCGAGGACGAGCGCCAGCGCCGCCTCGCCTCGCGGGACAAGCCGGTCTCCCACTGGGACGCCCTCGTCGAGACCGTCACGGACCGGGTGACCGACGCCTACGCCCCGTTCCCGATGCACCGCGTGGACACCACGGACCTCAGCCCCGACGAGGTCCTCCAGGCGATCGTCGCCACCGACACGCAAGGAGCGCACTCCCGTGCAGACACAGAGCCTGTGGGAGCACACCCTCACCTTCTTCCCCCAGTTCCTCGCCACGCTGAAGGAGCGGGTTGCCCCTGACGCCACTGTCGCGGTCGTCGGCGCGAGCGACGGAAAGTTCGTCCTGCCGCTCGCAGCCGCCGGATACCGCGTCCTCGCCATCGAACGCGACGCGCTCGCCCTGCACGGTGGAGAGGTCCACCTCCCGGGTGACAATCACGCCCACGCGCTGGGCCTGATCGACCGGCTGAAACTCGAAGAACTCCACGACCGCGTACGGGTCGTAGAGGAGGACTTCCTACAGGGCGAGCCCCTGAACATCCCGTGCGACGCAGTCTGGACGAGCTGTTCATGGCACTACAGTGCCAACCACCATCGCCCGCTCGCCGAGTTCGTCGATCGCATGCAGCGTCTGGTCCGTCCGGGCGGGCTGTTCGGCGCGGAGTTCATGATGCCCGTCGAGAAACGCCACCACCTGGTCGAGCACTACACCTCCCCCGAACGCCTGCGGCACCACTTCATCGGCGACTGGAACGTGCTGCTGACGCTGCGCACGAACGAGTTCACCGAGCGGGCACACATCGGCCAGCTCCAGGACCACACCCACCGGATGGGCCTGTTCCTCGCGGCCCGTACGTCCACCCTCCCCCACTGATACGGAAGAAGGACTCATGAAGCACGAGTACGAGGCGAAGTTCCTGGCCGTCGACGTCGCCGACCTTCAGGCCAAGCTCACCACGCTCGGCGCCGTCCAGGCGTTCCCGCGGACCCTCCTCACCCGCAAGATCTTCGAGAACGACGCCCTCGACGGCGGTGCGTGGCTCCGCCTGCGGGACGAGGGCACCCGCTCGACGCTCACGCTCAAGCAGGTCACCGACGCCACCACGATCGACGGCACGACCGAGATCGAGACCGAGGTCACCGACCTGCACGCCATGGCCGACATCCTCCGCCACCTCGGCCTCACCGAGGTCCGCTACCAGGAGAACTACCGCGAGGAGTGGCGCCTGGGCGAGGTCGCCTTCGACTTCGACACCTGGCCCGACCTCCCCACCTTCCTGGAGATCGAGGGACCCGACGAGGCATCCGTCCGGCAGGCGGCGGCCCTGCTCGACCTCGACTACTCCGACGCCCGGTTCGGCAGCGTCGACGAGATCTACAAGAGCGAGGCGGGACGCGACATCCTCGCCGAGCCCACCCTCCTCTTCGCCGATGCCGAGAAGCAGGAGGCCCCCTCCGCGACGGTCCGAAGCCGTTGATCCCGAAGGCGGACAAGTGATGCTTACGGAAGTCGCGTTACCGCACAGGGTGATTCCCGAGTTCGCCCGCGGAGGTCTGCCCGCGCCGGCAACCACGGACGACGCCAACAAGTGGGTCGACGGCTTCTGCTGGCTCTACTGCGGCCAGCAGTGGACCCGTGTCCTGTGGATCGGCCCAGCGAGCGTCGCCGGCGCCCAGGCGCCCATGTACGCGTGCGGCGCGTGCATCCGTGTGCTCCAGGAACGGGTCTGGCAGTCCATCCTCAGCAAGGATGAACCGGTTCGCCCTGACCGGCCGAGCGAGACCCCCGCCCTGGAACCACCCTCCGCACGGCGTACCGGCAGGCATCGGGGCCACAGCAGGTTCCTCCGCCGAAGTTAAGCCCCCGCCCTGGCTCGGAAGTGCCTGCCGTCCCCCGCGGCATGAGCCCCGTGACCAGGGCGGGCCTCACTCTACGAGTACGCCGCAGCCGTCGTCCGGCCCTGCAAGGGCAGTAATCACGATCTCGGCGGAGCTGGTGGATGCTCGACTCCCTCGCCTTACGAGATCATTCATGGCGTTCCACCGCGCTTGTAGCCGACCCACAACCGGCCGCCGACCTGGGCCACCACCTCGTCCACGACGGCCACGAGGGGTTCTATCCGCCCGTCCAACACCTCGCGTAGGCCGAGGTGCAGGCGCGTGCTGAGTCCCGGTGCCGCGGTCTCAAGGCGGCGTGCCAGCCACTTCCCGCCTCCACCCCAAGATCCGCTGATGGTGAGCGCCAATTCGCCGGTCCGTCGTACCAGTTCGGTGGCGATGAACAACTGCTCGCTCTGGGCGGTGCTCCCCGCGAGGTCGTCGAGCAGGTCGGTGATCGCGTAGCGGCAGTCATCGATTTCTTCGGCCGACGCCATGGGTGGTCCCGCGGCGGCCAGCTTCCGGGCCTCAGCGGCGAGGTGCGCCCCGACTCCATCGGTGTCGAAGAGCAGCAGCCCGTCGGCACACATCCAGAGCAGCGGCGACCGGCGCTTGCGTACTTCCCGCTCGACGTACGCGTGCCAGGTCGCTTCGGTATGCACGAACAGCTCCACCGGCCAGTCGTTGTTCCTCAGGCTTGCCCTGTACGGGGCTGGAGCTCAGTGGAGCAGTACCACGATGTCCAGGTCTGACATCGCCGTGCGGCGGCCCGTCACGACGCTGCCTCCCAGGAACGCAGCCCGAGCGTCAGGGTGGTGTTCCTCTACAACGGCACACGCAGCGTCAATCGCATCCATGCAGCAACTATCAGTAATTTGCTCGCTGCGCGCACAGGGTTTCTGTGGGGACGGCAGTGCTGTCTCACGACCTTTGTCCCCTGAGGCCGGCTGCCGCTACACCTGGCCTGTCCCTAGGCCGGAGCTTACGAACAGCTCGGCGACCAGCTCACGGTGGTCGGCGATGACGGCGGCTGGGACACGTGGTCTCGCGGTCTGACTTGAGCGGGGCCGTCCGGCCGGACGACGGGGTGCGGCCGGTGGTGGGGAGCACTGCCGACCACCGGCCGCCGGTTCTTGAGCTGGTGCCGTGCCTGTGTGCTCAGTCCTTGTGAGGGCGGAGGCGGTGGGCGCCCGCAGCGACGATGGTCTCCAACCGGCCGTACTCGAGCATGTCCTCGTGGGTCATGAAGGGGATGAGGGCTTCACGGTGCGGGAGGACGTACTTGAACAGGAGCTCGGCCATTTGGTGCGCAGCGGCCTTGGCCTCGGCTCCGGCCTCGGGGTCGTGGACCCCGGCGGCCTGGAGTTCTTCGAGGGTGGCGTCGTCGGCGAGGCCCTGTTCCTCGTCGGTGAAGGGGCGTCCGTCGAGGTGGCGGAAGGTGCGGGCACCCCAGGGTCGATTGAAGTCCGTGTCGAAGAGAAGGGCCATGACGTGGGGGCGAGGGGTGGATGCGGGCAAAGGGGTTCTCCTTGGCGGGGCGGTGGTGGGCGCCGATGTACCCATGGTCTGGAGAATCCCCGGTTAGCCTAACCGGGGATCGTCGGCTACTTTTGTCGGCTCGGTTTTGCGGTTCAGCGTCGCCGCGGGGAGCTATTCACGGGCCTGGTCCCGATTTGCGCTGCCTGTTCCGGCGACGAGACAGAGCGGTTTCCGCTGGCTCGCTGGCCCCGGGAGTTCTGAGGATCAGCGGGGAGGCCAGCCATTCGCCGTAGCCGCCACACGAGCACGTCGGTCGTGCGTTCCGCCGTGTCCAGTTCCCGTCGGGCGGCTGCCTGGGTGAGCAGGGTGGTGGGATTGTGGCCGGCGGTCTGCGCTTCGTTGAGGGTGGCTGCGAGGGCGGGCCAGCCGGGTTCGGCGAGGATGCGGTCGGCAAGTTCGGGCAGGGCTTGGCGTACGGCGGCGGTGTGGTGGCGTTGCCAGGCTGGGGCCAGGCGGCTTCCCCGTTGGTGGAGCAGGGCCATGGGCTGGCTGGCGGCGGCCTCGTAGGCGGCGCGCAGGTGTGCGGCGGCCCGGTGGGCGGCCTCGGCCTGCTGGGCGTGCTGCTTCTTGGCGTGCCAGTTCGCGGCGGCGACGGCGAGGAAGATCAGCATGTCGAGCGCCATGGCCGTGGTGGCGCCGTCCTCTCCGCGGCCGAAGGCCGAGCCACTGTGGACGAGGTCGCGAGCGGCTTGGCGAAGGGCGTGGTCGTGGCCTCGTGCAGCGCGCATGTGGGAGCGGGAGGCGCGTTCGAACGCGGTGGCGGCGGCTTGTAGTTCGTGGCGGGTGTGGGCGGCGGAGGTCTTGGCGAGGGCGTCGAGGACTTCCCCTGTGGCGGCGATCTGGGCGGCGGCCATGCCGTCGTCGCCGTGGTCGATGACGAGCAGTGCCTGCCAGGCGGCGTTGGTGGCGCGTCGGCGTGCGGACGCGGGCCCGGTCACTGGCGGCAGGGTCGGCTGCTGGGTGGTGGCGTCCGAGGGAGTGGTCCAGCGTTCACGGATGCGGGGCAGGGAGAGGTCCGGGGCGAGCTTGGAGCCGGGGTAGAAGACGGGTTCGCCCTTGGCGTTGCGGTCGCCGGGGAGGGCGACGGTGTAGCCGAGGGTGTCGCCCGACGGTGCGATGCGGCGCCGGATGAGCAGGCCGGCTGCGGCGAGGCGGTCGAAGAACTCCTCTTCGCTCGCCGCGCCGGCCACCGAGCGGCGGACCGCCTCGCGGAGCTCCTCCCGCGGGGTGCGCTGCTGGCCCCGGCGGTCGGCTTTGTGGCGTTCGGCGCTGGTGGGGCGCTTGGCGGCGGTGCCGTCGCCGGCCTTCACACGATGCAGGTCGTATTCAGCTTCGATGTGGCGGCATTCGGCCTGGGCGCGCTTGGCGGAGCGGTGGTGGTCGGGGCGGCGGCCGTCTTCGCGGACGAGTGTGGCGATGAGGTGGATGTGGTCGTCGGCGTGGCGGACGGCTGCCCAGCGGCACCCTGCACCGTCGCCGGGGTCTACGCCGGTGGCGGCGATGACGCGGCGGGCGATGTCGGCCCACTCGGCGTCGGTGAGGGTGCGGTCACCGGGGGCGGCGCGGACGGAGGCATGCCACACGTGTGTGGCGGGGCGTGTGTCTTCGGCGAGGAGGTGCAGGGGTTCGTCCAGGAGCTGGGCGAGGTCGGCGAGGGTGGCGTTCGGGTCGCGGCCAGGGTCAGGGGCGAGGCCGTCGAACGAGGCGACGAGGTGTGGGTCGGTGTGTTCCTCGCGGCGGCCGGGGCCGTAGAGGTAGGCGAGGAGGCGGGCGGTGTCGCGGCCCTGTTTGTGGATGGAGGGGATCAAGTGGCAGTGCCTTCGGCGTTCGGGTCGGTGAGGCGGGCGGTGATGTGGCGTACGTCGTCGACGGCACGTTTGACGGCAGCGATGGTGTCCTCCAGGCCGTCGGGGTAGGTGCCGCTGTTGAGGGCACGGGCGGCCTGGTTGAGGTTGTTGTTCGCGTACCCGAGCTGACGTCGGAGCGCGAAGAGGGCGGTCAGGGTGTCCTGACGGGTGGCGATGGTGGCTGCGGTGCGGTTGAGGTCGCGGGCGGCTGCGAGGGCGCTATGGGCGAGGAAGCCGGCGATGCTCATGCCGACCGCTTCGGCGCCGGCGGCGATGGTCGCGTGCTCGGCGTCGCTGAGGCGGACGCTGTGCGCGGGACGCTGCTTGGGCGCGCGGATACGGGCTTGCCCCGGCGCCTGCCAGGCTGCGATCCGCCCCCGGTCGCAGCCCCTGCCTCCCGCGCCCCCTGGCGCGGGAGGCTGCCCGCCACCCCCGGGGCGGGCTCGGGTTCGGACGCACCCCCAGCGGGGGAGTGTCCGAACCTCCAACTTGCTGTGCCGTGGGCTGGGGTGGTGGGCGACTGCTGCTGGGGCGTGATGGGTTCGTGGCGCGCGTGGTGCATGAGTCTCCTGTCGGAGGTGTGGAGGGGCGGGGCTGAGCCAGGTGGTCGTCAGCCGTCGCGGGAGGCGCTCAGTTCGGCCTTGACCGCGCGGACGATCTCGCCAGCGTGGTCGCTGGCGACGCTGTATCCGTCGTCGCGTACGACCTGTTCCAGGGAGTCGCGGGACAGGCGGCCGTGCTCGTCGTGGAGACGGTGGGCGTAGTCACGGAGGATCTTGTCTGAGGCGCGGGGTTTGCGGCCCGGCCGCTTCGACTTCGGCGTACCGGGCCTGCCCGGTGGGGTACGCGAGCCGCTGCCCGTGGGCGGCGGAGCCGCCTCTTGCGGGCGGGCTGCGGGTTCCGGGCCGGAGCGGGCGGTGCGATTCGGGCGGGCGGATTGCGGGCGGGCGCCCGGGTGGGGTTCCTCGTCGCCCGGATCTGATGGGTGCGGGCGGGGCCGGTCTTCTGCCCGCCCGTTGCCCTCTGCCCGCTCGTCGGCGTTCGCCCGGGAGCGGCCGGGCGGTGCTGCGGGCTGCCCGACGGGCGTGGTCCAGCGCCCGGGCAGGTCGATGGTGGCCAGGGCGGCTGCTTGGCGGCGGGTGGCGAGCTGGCGTAGCAGCTGCTCGTTGCGGCGCGGGTCGGCGTCGATGCCGGAGCGGGCGAGGGCCTTGGACAGGCGGCGCACGGTTCGTCGGCCTGCCCGTTTGGTGCGCTGTTCGGGGGGCATCTCGGCGAGGCGGGCGGCCAGGGCGACGGCCCGCTGCGTGGCCCGGTCCCGGATGATCTCGGCGGCGCCCTGGTCCTGCTCGACGATCCCCAGGCGGGCGAGCAGCCGCTCGCGGGCCTGCCGTGTGAGGACGGCGGCGAGCCCGCGGGAGGCGGCGTCGGGGGTCCGCTGTCGCAGCTCGATGCCCATGGCTAGGTGCCACAGCACGGCGGCCATCACGGGGCCTGTGAAGGCGCGCACGGTGCCGCCGACCGGGCCGGACTCGGCGTAGGCGGGGATGGTCTGCATGGCGGTGATCACCCAGACCAGGACTCCGGGCAGGCCGGCCGCTTGCCTCGGCCCGTGCAGGTTCTGGCGGGCCATCAGCGCCATCGAGAACAGGGCGAGTTCGGCGGCGGCGAACATCGCGGTGCGCTCGGCGGTGTTGCGCATGCCGAGGTAGTGGGCGGCGAACCGCCAGCTCGTGTCGGCGCTGTAAGCGGTGCACACCAGCGCTGCCACGGTCGCTGTGAGGACTGCGGCCGAGAGACGCCGCTTCCGGTCGTGGGTGCGGCGTTGGCCGCCCGACCGTCGGGACCACAGGCCGGCAAGCAGGCCGCCGGCGACGACGGCCGAGGCGGCTACGGCCAGGAGCGGACTATCGGTGTACGGGAGTGAAGCGATGGCGAGCGTGTCGGTCGTGGCAGGGGGCATGTACGGGGCTACTCCGAGGGAGGTGAGGCGGCGATCACGGCGTTCACGGAGAGGGGCGTACACGCGGGCCCCCTTCTAAAGGGGGCCCCGCGCGTGATCGCCTGGGCGCGTGTACGGCGTGGACGCTCGCGTGATCGCTCTACCTGTGGTTTTGCGGTGAGCGTGTGCGCTGTGAGCGGGTTACGGCGGTGTACGGGCGCAGGGGCCGCGTGTACGGTCGCGTGAACGCTCCGCGGGGGTCGGTGCGAGGTTCAGCCGACGGCGGTGAGGTGGCGGGCGGAGGCGTAGTAGCGGGCCTGCTGGCCGCCTCCGACCCCTCCGGCGATGCCCTCTGCCTTGGTGGCCAGGCCGCTGTCGACGAGGCGGCTGAGGTGGCGTCGCGCCTTCTCGATGTCGGCACGTTCGGGGTCACCCCCGCCGATGAGGACGGTCGCCAGGTCGCGTGCGGTCAGCCCGTTGGGGGCGTTGCGCAGCAGGACAGCGGGGTCCTTGGTGGGGTCGACGGTGGTGGTGCCGCGCACGTGGTCGTGCGTGACGTCCAGGGGACCGACTTCACCGGTAGGGGTCTTGAGGTGGTGCAGGGTGACCGCGGGGTCCCCTGCCCGGCCGGTGACGAACAGGACGCTGCCCGCGCCGGAGGTGAACCAGGTGGAGCCGTAGACCTGGTCCAGGCTGGGGCGCTGGCCGCGCGGCGCGTCGGCGGTGGCCTTGCGCTGGTGGTGCAGCTCCAGGATCTCCACGCCGTTGCGAATGGCACGCATGCGGGCGTTGTGGAAGGCCACCGCGAGGCTGTCATCGACCATCGTGCTGACCGCGTCCTTGAGGCTGTCGATCACGATGGTGTCGGCCTGGTGGGCGGCGGCGAGGTCGGCGAGGAGGTCGGGCTCCTTGTCGAGTGTGGCGGGCAGGGGACCTTCCCAGACCACGAGCCGCTCGCGCAGGATCTTCTCGTCGGTGGGGAAGACGCGGCGGGCCATGGCCTTGGCGATCTGCTTGGGCCGGTCCATCGCCAGGTAGAGCACGCGCCTGCTGGGGGCGACGGGCATCTCCAGGACGGTCTCCTGCAAGCCGATGCGGGCGAAGATCACCTGGTGGGCCAGGGTCGTCTTGCCGACGCCCGGAGCGCCGACGATCATCAGGCTCTCGCCAGGGGCCCAGAGGCTCTTCTCGCGGGTGCCCCACAGGGGCTCGGCGTCCGCGCCGCTCTCTTTGACGAACGACCATCCGTCGGTGGCGAAGCGGGACAGCCGCCCCTGCCCCGAGGCGAGCGCGCGCTCGCGTTCGGCGCGAATCCGCTTCGGCCTCGCTGCGTATCGCCTCGGGATCCGCGCCGGGCTCCTGGGCCCGTTGGAGGGTGCGTACGGCGGAGGTCACCAGGCGGCGCAGGTCGGCCTTCTCGCGGACGATCTCCGCGTGGTGCGCCGCGCTGCCGGTGCCGTAGGGCGCGTTGGCGAGCTGGAACACGTAGGCCGCGCCGCCGACCCGCTGCAGGTCACCTTGCTGCTGGAGCAGTTCGGTGAGGACGATCGGGTCGGTCGGCCTGTCCTCGCGGTGCTGGGCGAGGAGGGCGCGCCAGATCGTTTCGTGCGCGGGCCGGTAGAACGCGTCGTCACCGAGGATGGGCCTGACCGCGTCAATGACGTCGGCTTGGTGCATGCAGGCGCCGAGGATCGCGCACTCGGCGTCCACGTTGAAGGGAGGCTCCATCGGCGTGGAGTCCTCGCCGAAGCGGGATGGCGTCTGGGGCGGCAGGGTCGTACCCTGAGGCATAGAGCTCCTCACCCGGCAGGCCATTACGGGGCGGCAACCCCGGCCGGTGCCGGTTTCGATCGTTCAGGGATGGATGGTTGTGCGGTGGAGCCTCTACTTCGGCCCCGGTGTTCGTAGCACCGGGGCCGCTTGCGTGTGCGGAGTCGTCCACCGCTGTACGGCGGACTATGACCATAGCCGAGATTTTCGGCAACGCAACGCCTTGCATTTCACTCCGCAATGATGTTTAGTTGTGGACGCTGGCCCCAGTGGACCCGGTTGTCGTGTGAAGGGAGGTGCGCATGAGCGGTGAGGAAGGTGCGGAGCGCGCCGGCCCCGGTCGTCCTCTACCGGAGGAACACGTCGCCGCACGCATCAAGCTGGAGCGCGAGGTCCGCGGTTGGAGCACGGTGAAGCTCGCCGAGGAGATGGCCGCTGCCGGCCATCCGATCAACCAGTCGGCGATCTGGCGCATCGAGAGCGGCAAGCCGCGCCGCAGGGTCAACCTCGACGAGGCGCTCGGCTTCTGCAAGGTCTTCGACATCACCATGCAGGACCTGACCGGACCGCCAGGAGAGCTGGCCACACCCCGCATCCGCCAGCTTGCCCATGAGTACGTCCAGATGACGCGGGAGTACCGCCAACTGCGAGCGGCGATCGACCGGAATCAGATGGACCTGCACGAGATCGACATGGAACTCAACGCCTACGGGGACAAGGGACCCGAGCAGAGAGGACAGGTCGACGAACTCCTCCGGCTCGAAGAACGGGCGCTGCAGAGGAGCATGCACCCGTCCCGAGCACACCTGCGAAACCAGGAGCAGCCACCTGCCGGTGAGTAGCCGGCGGTTGCCTTCTCCCGGCGCTACGAACGCCGAGAAACCTCATGCGTGGCGACCTCCGTCGCCGACGATCACCATCCATCCATCCCTGAACGACGCCACCGGCCAGGCCGACGGGAGTTGCCGCTCCCGCGACGCCGTGATGCCGGCGGGAGGAGTACCCCTTGTCGCAGTCCGCCCTGCCCGTTTCCCAGATAGCCCAGCTCCTGGACGTCCCCGAGGGCGCCTTGCGCAGCCTGATGGCCGAGCGGCGATCCTCCGGCGACACGACCCTGGTCGCCCTCACCGTCGCCGAGGCCGCCCGCCGGATCGGCATCGGTCGCACCAAGCTGTACGAGTACGTCTCCTCCGGCGAGATCGCCTCCGTCAAGATCGGAAGCTTGCGCCGCATCCCAGCAGAGGCGGTGAACGACTTCCTCGCCCGCCGTCTGTCGGCGACCGACTTCGGGGCCGCCGCGTGACTCGAGCCTCCGCACCGAAGTCCCGCCAGCCCAACGGTGCCTCGACCATCTACCTCGGCAAAGACGGCCGCTGGCACGGCCGCGTCACCGTCGGCGTCAAGGACGACGGCACCCCGGACCGCCGCCACGTCAGCCGCAAGACCCGACCCGAGGTCACCAAGGTCGTCCGCGAGCTGGAGCGCCAGCGCGACAAAGGCGCCATCCGCAAGGCCGGCCAGACCTGGACCGTGAAAACGTGGCTTACCCACTGGGTCGAGAACATCGCCGCCGCGCACGTCTCGGAGAACACCATTGACGGCTACCGCGTCGCGGTGAACCACCACCTCATCCCCGGCCTCGGCGCCCACCGCCTGGAGAAGCTCGAACCCGAGCACCTGGAGCGCTTCTACAAGAGGATGCAGGAAAACGGCAGCGCCGCTGGCACCGCCCACCAGGCCCACCGCACGATCCGCACCGCTCTCAACGAGGCCGTGCGCCGCCAGCACCTCACCTCGAACCCGGCGTCTATCGCCAAGGCCCCCAAGGTTGAAGAGGAGGAGGTCGAGCCGTACACGGTCGAGGAGGTTCAGCACCTGCTTGCCGAGGCCGCCAAGCACCGAAACACCGCCCGCTGGGTCATCGCGCTCGCCCTCGGCCTGCGCCAGGGTGAAGTCCTTGGCATGCAGTGGGAGGACGTCGACTTCGAGCTGGGCGTCATCCGCGTACGCCGTGGCCGGCTGCGGCCCCGCTACAAGCACGGCTGCGGCGACCGCTGCGGACGCAAGCCCGGCTTCTGCCCCCAGAAGATCAACACCCGGCGCGAGACGAAGAACGCCAAGTCCCGCGCCGGCCAACGGCCTATCGGGGCCCCCGACGAACTCCTCCAGCTCCTACGCCAACACAAGGAGGATCAGGCACGCGAGCGAGCCCGGGCCCGGGACCTGTGGACGGAGAAGGGGTACGTGTTCACCTCGCCCACCGGCGAGCCCCTGAACCCGAACACGGACTACCACAAGTGGAAGGAGCTGCTGAAGGCGGCCGGCGTCCGCGATGCCCGCCTTCACGACGCCCGCCACACCGCGGCGACCGTCCTGCTTATTCTCGGCGTCTCCGACGCGGTCGTCGATTCCATCATGGGCTGGGAGCCGGGCAAGTCCGCCCGGATGCGCCGCCGTTACCAGCATCTGACCAGCCGTGTCCTCAAGGACACCGCCGCCAAGGTCGGCGGCCTCCTGTGGGGTACGGACCAGAGCGAGGGAAGCGTTGCGCCGGAGGCCGGCCAGAGTCCCGTCCCCGCCGAACTGGTGGTACACGTCGCTCACCTTGGCGAACGGCGCGTCCCCTTCCTCCACCGAGAGCACGCCGACGAGGTCGTCGCGCGGTGGAGCGAGGACTGGCCCGACCACACCGCCGAGGTCGAGGAATGGGACCGCTGGCGCTGGGAACACCAGGGTCCCGGCGGCGCGAGCGCCATCCGCGACCGTGTGCCGAAGAGGGCCGTGGTCTTCCACGCCCGAGCCCTGTTCCTCCCCGGCGGGGAGCGCGCGGCGACCGCCGTCCCGGAGCAGTGGTCGGTGTCGGCCTGGGAGTTCGAGAGCGACCGCTACACCGACCGCGCCTCAGCCTGGCGCACGGCCCGTCGCCCCGGCACGGGCCAGGAGGTCGAGGCCCAGGTGCGAGGTACGGACAAGGCTGCCGTGGAGGTGGCCTTCGCCGAGGCTTGTGCACAGGCTGTGGACCGTGCCCAGAACCCGGGGAAGTACGGCGACACCGACGAGTGGTAGCCGGACGGTGAGCGGACGAGCCCTGACCAGTCTTGGACAGGGCTCGTTTGCCTCAGCTGTCACGCCGATGACGACAGCTTCACGTTCAGGTCTGCTGCCAGGCTCTCCAGTTCGGCCAGAGCTCCGCGCAGGTCCGCGGAGAGCGCGAGCGTCAACTCGGTTAGAGACTTGGCCTCCGCCGCATCCGACTCGATCAGGCCGATATCGAGGTTGACGTCCTTCGTGGTAACGAGTTCGGCGCCGTCGAACACCTGGAGGCGCCCCTCGGACTCACGGCGGGCGATGGCGGTGTCAAGAGCACACTCTCCGACGCCGAACGCACGCTTCTCGAAGTCCTCGAGGTGCCCCGGAAGCAGCGGGTTTTGCTTCAGAGTGAAGCGGTTACCAGTGCGCAGGTCGTACACCCACAGCTGCTTGGTGTGCGGGGGCTCATCGTCGCTGCGGCGGGGCGGGGCGGCATCGAAGAATAGGACGTTGGCCTTCACTCCGCCCGCGTAGAAGATGCCGGCGGGCAGGCGCAGCATGGTGTGGAGGTTGTAGCGCTTGAGTAGTTCGCGGCGGATGCTCGCCCCTCGGCCGCCTTCGAAGAGGACGTTGTCCGGGAGGATCACTGCAGCCCGTCCATTGTCGGTCAGCAGATTCGCGATGTGTTGGACGAAGTTGAACTGCTTGTTGGTAGTCGTCTCCCAGAAGTCCTTGCGGTGGTACGACATGTCCTCGCGGCTGACCGAGCCGTCGATGTTGGTGATCACAATCGAGGACTTCTTGCCGAAGGGCGGGTTGGCAAGGACCATCGAGGCGCGCTTGGCGGGAGGCTTGGCGAGTGCGTCCTCCACGTGGATGAGGGGCTTGCCGTCTGGGCGGCCGATCTTGTGGAGAAGCAGGTTCATCGCCGCGAGGCGAGCCGTCGCTGGGACGAGTTCAGTGCCCCAGATGGCGCCTTCGTCGAAACGGGCGGATTCCTCCGTGGACATGTCATCGCCGTACTCTTGCACGATGTAGTCGTGCGCTGCGAGCAGAAAGCCCCCGGTTCCGCAGGCCGGGTCCGTGATCGTGTCCTCTGGAGCGGGTCGCATGCACCGCACGATGGACTCGATGAGGACTCGGGGCGTGAAGTACTGCCCGGCGCCGGCCTTGGTGTCTTCGGCGGAGCGGGCGATCAACGCCTCGTAGGCGTCGCCCTTGATGTCCTTGCTGGCGCTGAACCAGTCTTCCTTGTCGATCAGGTCCACGATGAGGCGGCGGAGGTTAGCCGGGTTCTGCAGGCGGTTGCGGGCCCGGCGGAAGATCAGGCCCAGGGTGGTGTTCTGGCCCTCGTCCTGCTTGCCAAGGTCGGCGAGCAGCTGGGTGTACTCCTCCTCCAGCGCGCTGCCCGTGAGGTCCAGCAGCTCCGGCCACCCTCGACCGCGCCACTCCTCGGTATCGGGCAGGACGTGGCGCCGCTTGTCTTCGGAGAGGGGCTTGCCAGCTTCCTCCATCTCGGAGGCCATCTTGAGGAACACCAAGAAGCTGAGCTGCTCCAGGTACTCAAGGCTTGAGACGCCGTCGTCGCGCAGTACGTTGCAGTAGTTCCAGAGCCGGTCGACGAGACGGCGAGCTTCCAGCTTCACGCGGTGAACTCCAGGGGGAGGGTGTCCTGTTCGCCCTCGGGGAGGAGGGTGTCGGAAGTGGGGGCAGGCGGTGGTGGCGTGTCCGCGGGGGCAGGCGCCTTGGACCCGACGTGCCGCTTCCGTTTGGCTTGGGCGGCCGCCCTTCGTGCAGCCTTCCGCTCAACTTCGGCGGCCTCACGCTCGGCGCGAATGCGCTTGAGGAGGTCCTCTGCGGACTCGTTGTCCGGGTCCTGAGGAAGGAGGCGGCCAGAAAGGGCTTCGGAGAGGAGGGTTCGGCGGAGGGCGGCGGCGTTTCCGAGGCCCTTCTCGCAGGCGCTTACAAGGCGATCGAAGCGCGCTAGGACTCGCTCACCCAGTTCAACGAAGCCCGCTTGCTCCGCTTCGTCCGGCGGAGGCACCGGGACCGGGAGCATCTTGACCTTGGAGATGCTGATTGAAGCGAGGTTGACGCTCTGCTTGCCGTTGTCCTCGAACCAGGAGCGTGCGGCTGAATTCACGTACCAGCCAAGGAGCTTGGGATGCGTGGCCTGATCCAGAATCCGGGCGCGGAAGAGGTGGTTCTGGTGGATGCAGTCCTCGATCTCGTCCGCCCAGATCCAGCCGCGTCCGAGTTTGTCTCGGTCGCCGCCCTCGGTCATCAGCAGATCCCCGTCACGGAGACGGAGTTTCGCGAGCGTCTTTGGCGGAACGCGGATCTTGGACACCTGCGAGAGATCCAGGCGAGCACGCTGGGCGTTGGCCACGCGCAGGTATGGCACCTCGGGAAGGGCTGGGTCGTGTTGGTTCTTGGAGTCCTTGGAGACTCCGCCGACAACATCGGCGATGTCTTGGAGCCGGGTCCAGCGCCAACCTGAGGCAAGCAGAGGCAGCGTGCCGTCTTTCACCCCTGGGGCGCCGGCGATGGGAAGGTGTTGCGAGTCGGCATCCCAGGCCAGGACACCCGTCGCTGCGGCGGTCATGGCGAAGTTGCGGAGATGATTCAGACGCCGCTGGGCAGCCATGAGGCGCGACTCGATCTTGTCCAAATGCGAGAGTCGTGCGTCCAGGGCGTCGGCGATGCGGTGCTGCTCGGCCGTCGGAGGCAGAGCGAACTCAACTTCCTGAACGGCTGCCTGGCTGACCTTGTGGATGCCGGTGCCTGTTCTGGCCGACTTCTCGACTTGCCGACGGATGGCCGGGGAACTCCAGAGGTGCGCCAGGAATCGCGGGTCCACGTGGTCTGGGCTGGTGCGGATGCGGATCATTGTGTCTGGGAACGCGACAGGTTCTGTCACTGACGTGACCAGGGCGCCCCGGCCCACCAGGCTGAGCGATCCGTTTCCCCTGCTTACGAGGAAATCGCCCGGTTGGATCAGGTAGGGCGCAGCCTCCTCAGCCGTCCAGTCGCCCAGCTTGTGCTCGCTGCAGTCGACGCCGTCGCGCTTGAGCGCAGTGAGCCTGAGGACCGGGAAACCGTCGTCGTCCGACCGCACTGAGCGGCCATTGGTCGTGGGTTCGCTCAGAATGTCCGCGAGCTTGACCCAGGCCCACCCCTCCGGCAGCCCCGCGCTCTCCGTGCCCCCTGGTGCCTCCAGGCCCCCTTCACTGCTCTCCACGCTCACGCACCCAGTTCCCGATCCAATTCGTCAATTAGTTCATCGGGTGTTCGCGGGCCTCCCTCGAACACCTCCCTGAACCTGCTCCAGCCGCCCTCTGCCCGGCACAGCGCATGCTGGTCCAGCGCTTCCAGCGATACGGTCGCCGACGTGGCAACCACGCCGACAATGCGCCGCAGCCACTCTTGCTGCTCCTCTGTGAATGTTGCCCCCGCCGTCTCCTGACGCGCGAGCCACTCCTGGAGGCGGAGGTCCACGGTATCCCGATATGGCCGGAACTCGTTCCCATCGAGTCCCAGCTCGAACCGCAGCACCGACAGCAGCTCAGGCAGACCTGCGCCCCTGCGCCGTCGTGCGCGGGCGATGCCGAAGTCGACGTATGCCTTCCACAGCTGTTGGTCGGTCCAGCGCTGCTGCGGTGGGCTGACCAGGCTCAGGACCTCCTCGATTCGCGTTCGTACCTCGCTCAGTGGCCGGCGCTGCTCGAAGGCGATCCGGAGGTCGGTGAACCGTTCCCGCTGATCCTCCATGTACGCGCGCCAGTCCTTGATCGTTCGCTCGGCGCGCATGACGTCCGTCACGCCCTCGGCGATCACGCCGCCGTCCTGACTTAGGTGGTCGATCTTGATCCAGCGGCGGGCCCTGGCAGCCTCCAGCAGGGCTTCGCGCAGCGCCTCGCGTTCCACGAAGGGACGCAGCGCCTCGGTCACCACAGCGTCGCCCGAGCTGTTGGCCGACTCCTCATGGCTCTCACCCTGCCCGAGTGCGATTTCATCGTCCGCCACCGTTGCTCGCACCCGCCGCCCTGCCAGGCGGTCCGGGTCGGTCGCCAGGACCAGCTCGGTCACCAGCTCGGTCAGCTTCCGCCCGCCTGTGCTGCCCTCGATCCGGGTGAGCTGGTCGTCGTCTAGGCGCTGCCCGAGGCGGCTCAGGCGGCCAGCCAGGGTAGCGACATCGTCGACCGACAGCGGACGTCCGTCCGCGCATGCTTTGAGGAGTCGCTCCAGACTGGGAATTTCGGGCTGCCCATCCCGGACCAAGGGCCGCGCGTCGACCATGGAGTGCTCGGTCACGCCGACCGTGTCGACAATAACGAAGCGATCCTTGCGGATAGCATCCTCCGTGACCTTCTTCAGGTCCTCCGGCTTGATGGTCCGAGCGCCTCTGCCCTTCATCTGCTCGAAGTACGACCACGTCCGGACGTCCCGCATGAAGACCAGGCACTCCAGGGCGGGGATGTCGGTACCAGTGGCGATCATGTCCACAGTGACAGCGATTCGAGTCTCGTGCTTGTTGCGGAAGTCACGGATAGCCTTGCCCGGCTGCTCTGCCGCACTGGTGATCTTCTTGCAGAATCCATCTCCTTCCCCCCAGGCTCGGAGAACCTCTCGCACGATCGAGTCGGCGTGCTTGTCGGTTGCTGCGAAGATCAACGTCTTGGGGACGTGTTTCCGCTCGTGGATCACTTCACCGGTCTCCGGGTCGACATCCGGCGGGAAGATCTCGGTGAACATCTGGTCTTTGAAAGTCTGGATGATCGTGCGGATCTGGCTGGCGGATTCCACCCGCGCGTTGAGCTCGGCGGGCGTGTACTCGTCGTCCTCGTCCTCCTGGCGCCAGTGTTGCTCACGCGTCACGCGGTTCACATGAGCCAGGACGGTGTTCACCTGCTCGATCGTGCCGTCGGGTGCGACTGTCTCCGTCACGGCCGGGATCGTCGAGCCATCACGCGTGATCCGGGTCGAGATGCGGTAGACGTCGTAGTCGACGTTGACCTCATCGGCGACGGCCTCATCGAACGTGTACTGGCTTACCAGGTTGTCGTGGAAGAAGGCGAACGTCGGCCCGATCGGGGTCGCGGTCAGGCCCACGATGTGCGCGTCGAAATACTCCAGAACAGGTTGCCAGCGCCCATAGATGGAGCGATGACACTCGTCGATGACGATGAAGTCGAAGTAGTCGGGTGGGAGGTCGGCCGAGTAATGGACCTTGGGAAGTTCGGCTCCGAGCCCTGCGGTGCCACCCGCCTCGAACTTCTTCTCGTCCTCGCTGCCAGGCTCGGGCGGTGCCTGGCCTGACAGCTTGCACCAAAGCCGCTGGATCGTGGTGATCACGATCTTGTCAGAGCCGACCAGCCCCGACTTGCCGCCCGAGAGGTGCTTGAGCGGGAATTCCGCGTGCAGCGGCTTCTTCGAGTCTGCCGGAAGAAAGTCGCGGTACTCCAGGAAAGCCTGGTGGCCCAGGTTGTTGCGGTCAACGAGGAACAGCACCCGGTGAGCCTGAGCGTGCTTGAGTAGCCGGTGGCTCGCCTGAACGACGGTGTACGTCTTACCGGCGCCTGTCGCCATCTGGATAAGGGCGCGAGGGCGGTCCGCGGCGAAGGAGCGTTCCAGGCCCTCGACGGCGCGGCGCTGAGCGTTGTACAGCTGCCGCTGTGGGTCGAGGAGGATGGCGGGTAGCCGCCTCAGCCGGGCCCGCAGGGTCGGCGCCTCGGGATCGCGTATGGCTTCACGCTTCCAGCGGGCGATGGTGACCGGGCGGGCCGGCGCGAATACGTAGCGGCTGCGCGCTCCGCCCTGCGGGGCTCCGGGAGCAGGTGTCCCGTCAAGGCATTCGGCGTCGAGGGAATTACGGAAGCGCCAGACGGAGCCATTGGTTCCATAGCGGAAGGCCAAGGGGCGTCCCTGCCAGGCTCGCTTGGGGTGCTGTTCAGTGAGCGGCGCGGCGAGTCGATCAGCTTCGGTGACCAGGTCATGGGGATCAGCTGTGTCCGCCCCCGCCACGACGAGGCCGCTGAGGTCGCGATTGACGTAAAGGAGATAGACACGGAGATCAGGGGTGTCCGGGTGATCAGCGCGGACCGCCGTTGCGTCCGGTTTGAGGTCACGTTCGTGCGGGGCGCACACCCGCCATCCGGCTTCGCGCAGAGCCCTCTCGGCTCTGTCGCTCGCCTGCGTACCAGCAGCGCTCACGGCCCCTCCCCGTACTTCGTTGCTCCGTGCTTCCGACGTGTCACGACTCGCCAGCCCCACTCATTACATCAGCCCGCGTACGCGCGTACGGTGCGTGCGCGGGCTCGCGGACGCCGACCGCCAGGATCCGGCCACGGACCGGCACAGGGCACTGTCAGCGCGCGTCCGTACAGTGGGCGGTAGATTGCGGCGGGCCCGCGGCCCGGTGGATCAGGGAAGGTCAGGGAAGGTCAGGGAAGGTCAGGGAAAGGGTAGTCCGGTGTATGTGACGAGGCTCCGGCTCGACGGCGTGCGTGGGTTCCACGGCGCTCGCGCCTGCGACCTCGACTTCACCCGCCCAGACGGGACCTTCGCTGGATGGACGGTCCTCGCAGGGCGGAACGGTTCGGGGAAGACAACCCTGCTGAGAACGATCGCCCTGGCGCTGGCGGGGCCAGAGCGAGCCAGCCGACTGGATGACGAGATCGAGGATCATCTCTCGTTCGGGCAGACCCGTGGCTCCGCGGAGCTGACCCTCCGTACCGAGGCGGAGGCCGACCTCGGGGCTCCTCCTTCCTCCAGTCGATTGATGGTCGCGGTCCTGTGGAAACCCGACCGGGAGCCGCTTGCCCCCGACGATCAGCCCCCGACCCGGGCGAGTTTCGCCGTTCGCGAGGGCACCAAGACTGCCCGCTTGCTGTGGTCGCCCTCGCCTCCGGCAGGCTGGTTTCACGCGGGGTATGGGCCCTTCCGGCGGCTGACTGGCACGGGCCTGTATGAACGCAACGCGCAGAACCTAGACCGTGCCGCGGCCCTACGCACTCTCTTCGAGGAACAGTCGGCACTTACAGAGTCGGTCGATTGGCTCGTATCTGTGCGTCTTCGCCAACTGGAAGGCGAAGCTGGGGCTGGCCAACTGCTCGATTCGGTGCTCGCACTCCTCAACGACGAGCTGCTGCCAGGGGACTTCCGCGTCGAGGAGGTCACCTCGCGCGGGTTGTGGCTGCGGCGCGTTGACGGTGAGGGCCCGCTCACCGCACTGCGGCGCATGAGCGATGGCCTGCGGACCGTCACCGCGCTTGTCCTAGATGTTGCACGGCAGATGCACGCTGCCTACGGGACCTTGGAGCTCCGCCGGGAAGGCGGCCGGCCGTATCTGCCTCACCCAGGGGTCGTCCTCATCGACGAGGTTGACGCGCACCTCCATGTGTCCTGGCAGCAGCGCATTGGCGAGTGGTTCAAGGCTCACTTCCCCGCCGTGCAGTTCATCGTCAGCACACACAGCCCGTACATCTGCCAGGCTGCCGATCCAGGTGGGCTGATCAGGCTTCCTGGCCCGGAGGAGCAAGTTCCGCCAGAGGTAGTGGACGAGAAGATCTACGGCCGGGTCGTCTACGGCACGGGGGATGACGCGGTTCTGTCGGACTTCTTTGGGTTGGAGTCGCCGTTCTCCCGCCGTGCGGAGGCGATGCGGGAGGAATTGGCCGACCTCGAGTACGACGTTGCGACGGGGCGGGCCGACTCCACGGCGATGCAGAGGTTCCGCGAACTGCGCAGGGAGTTGGCAAGCTCGCAGTCCACACGCCTGGACGAGCTCGATCTGGGGGCAAGGAGACGGGGGGCCGGCAGTACGTGATCAAACTCGTACGGCAGCGCCTGTCGTCCGAACTGGAATCCTCCCTCGTGAGGCTGACCCAGGAACTCGCGGGCACTCCGATAGCCGAACGTATCGAGCACGCCGACCGGATGTGGGACCGGAGAACCGTACGCCGGGACGTCTATCGGCCGGTGAAGGACGAGCTTGAGACCATGGCCCCGGGCCTGGACTGTTGCATGTACTGCGGCAACCACATGGCCGACACGGTCGACCACTTCGTTCCCAAGTCTCGGTGTGCGCTCCGGACGTTCTACTGGCCGAACCTTCTGCTCGCCTGCTCCACCTGTAACTCTCGGTTCAAGAGAGATCAGCACAGGAGCGATGGGCTTGTCGGCTCCCTCCTTGTAGATCCGACGCGCGACGACCCCGTGGAGCATCTCGATCTACAGCTGGAGAGTGGCCTCTACCGCGCGGTCGAAGGCTCGAAGAAAGGCCAGTGGACGATCGACGTGTGCGGGCTCAATGAGGGGAAGCGCCCAAGGGCCCGGGAAGGTGCCTGGCGGAGCCTGGGTGGCGACCTCAAGGAGTGGGCACGTGCGCGGGACGAGGGCCGACCGGACGATATGCGTTTCCACGTCTGGCGCATGCGAGACCAGCCCTTCGCCGATGTCTGCTACGCGGCGTTGCACAAGGCCGTCTCCGAAAACGCCGACGCCATCTTCGTGGATACGGACCCTCAGGTCCTCGCCCTGCTGAGAGACGAGGAGCTGCGTGCGCTCCTCCTTCTGTGAGGGAGCGCACATGGGTGGTGACGGGTGGTGGCGTCTCTGTTCCTCAGTGTGTGCCCCATGAGCCATGCCGCACCGAGCGGGCACAGGGCCGGCCCCCAGACCAGGGGCGAACGGCAACTGAGACCAAAACTGAGACCACGCACGTCGAAGGGCCCCACCGCGAACGGTGGGGCCCTTCGACAACGTGCCCGGTGAGGCACTGGCGGAGGATACGAGATTCGAACTCGTGAGGGGTTGCCCCCAACACGCTTTCCAAGCGTGCGCCCTAGGCCACTAGGCGAATCCTCCGCCGCAAACAATACAAGACGCTGAGGGGTGCTCGCGAACGTGATCCAGACCGGCTTCCCGGGGTGGGGGTCGGGGGACCGGACGGCCCTCGGGATCGGGTACCCTGGGCGCAGCCCCTCACGTGGCGCTATCTGACTGAACTCCCCCAGGGCCGGAAGGCAGCAAGGGTAGGTCGGCTCTGGCGGGTGCGTGGGGGGCGCTTGCGTTCCCGGGTTGTCGGTGGGCGCCTATAACCTCGTAGATGTGTCGTCTCTCGCGCTGTACCGCCGCTATCGCCCCGAGTCGTTCGCCGAGGTCATCGGGCAGGAGCATGTCACCGACCCCCTGCAGCAGGCCCTGCGGAACAACCGGGTCAATCACGCGTACCTGTTCAGCGGGCCGCGTGGCTGTGGGAAGACGACCAGCGCACGCATCCTCGCCCGCTGTCTGAACTGCGAGCAGGGGCCCACGCCCACCCCCTGTGGGGAGTGCCAGTCCTGCCGCGACCTGGCGCGCAACGGGCCGGGTTCCATCGACGTCATCGAGATCGACGCGGCTTCGCACGGTGGCGTGGACGATGCCCGTGACCTGCGGGAAAAGGCGTTCTTCGGCCCGGCGTCCAGCCGCTACAAGATCTACATCATCGACGAGGCGCACATGGTCACCTCGGCGGGCTTCAACGCCCTGCTGAAGGTGGTCGAGGAGCCGCCCGAGCACCTGAAGTTCATCTTCGCCACGACCGAGCCCGAGAAGGTCATCGGGACCATCCGCTCCCGGACCCACCACTACCCCTTCCGGCTCGTCCCGCCGGGCACCCTGCGGGACTACCTCGGTGAGGTCTGCGGTCGCGAGGGCATCCCGGTCGAGGACGGGGTGCTGCCCCTCGTCGTGCGCGCCGGTGCCGGATCCGTGCGTGACTCGATGTCCGTCATGGACCAGTTGCTGGCCGCCGCCGCCGAAGACGGTGTGACATACGCCATGGCGACGTCACTGCTCGGCTACACCGACGGCTCCCTGCTCGACTCCGTCGTCGACTCCTTCGCCTCGGGCGACGGCGCGGCGGCCTTCGAAGTGGTGGACCGGGTCATCGAGGGCGGCAACGACCCCCGCCGCTTCGTCTCCGACCTCCTGGAACGGCTGCGCGACCTGGTGATCCTGGCCGCCGTGCCCGACGCCGCGGAGAAGGGGCTCATCGACGCTCCGGCCGATGTCGTCGAGCGCATGCAGGCCCAGGCGTCCGTGTTCGGTGCGGCCGAACTGAGCAGGGCCGCCGACCTCGTCAACAGCGGACTGACCGAGATGCGCGGTGCCACCTCACCGCGACTGCAGCTGGAGCTGATCTGCGCGCGGGTGCTGCTGCCCGCCGCCTATGACGACGAGCGGTCGCTGCAGGCCCGGGTCGACCGCCTGGAGCGCGGGGCCGCCGCCGCGCCCGGGCCCGTCTTCTCGGCCACACCGGCCGCGCCGCCCCTGGGCTACGTGCCCGGCCCCGACGCGCACACGCCGATGGCCCCGCCGCCTCCGGCCGCGCGGACGCACGCCCCCGGCCCCCGGACGGTCGAGCCGGACCAGGC
The DNA here is from genome assembly GCF_035994945.1 of Streptomyces sp. NBC_01216. Taxonomy (NCBI): domain Bacteria; kingdom Bacillati; phylum Actinomycetota; class Actinomycetes; order Kitasatosporales; family Streptomycetaceae; genus Streptomyces; species Streptomyces sp. NBC_01216. The sequence continues at coordinate 3,297,970 of NZ_CP108677.1, read as the reverse complement.
CCCCGCGCCCCAGGTTCCGGCTCCGCCCCAGGCCCCCGCCCGTCCGGCAACGCCGCCCGCCGAGGCCCCGCGGCCCGGCGCCTGGCCCGGCGCGGCCGCCCCCGGTGCCTGGCCGGGGGCCTCCGCCTCCGCGCAGGCTCCCGCGCACGCCCCGGCACAGGGTTCGCCCCCGCCGCAGCCCGCCCCCGCCGCCCAGGCGGCCCCCGCCGCGCCCATGGCCGGTCAGGGCGCGGCGCAGGTCCGGAACATGTGGCCGGCGATCCTCGAAGCCGTGAAGAACCGCCGCCGTTTCACCTGGATCCTGCTCAGCCAGAACGCACAGGTCGCCGGCTTCGACGGCACCACCCTGCAGCTCGGGTTCCTGAACGCCGGCGCCCGTGACAACTTCGCGAGCAGCGGCAGCGAGGACGTGCTGCGGCAGGCCCTGGCCGAGCAGTTCAACGTCCAGTGGAAGATCGAGGCGATCATCGATCCCTCCGGCGGTGCCACGCCGCCGCCCGCCGCGACCGGTTTCGGCGGCGGCCGGCCGGCCTCCTCGCCGCCTCCCGCGCCGTCCTTCGAGCAGGCGGCCCCCCCGTCGGCCGCCCCGCCCGTGCGCCAGGCGCCCGCTCCGGCCGCGCCGCCCCCGGTCCGGGAGCAGCCCCCGGGCGCGCCGCCGGCCTCGCCCGCGCGCCCGGTGCCGCCGCCCGTCGCGCCTGAGGACGACGTGCCGGAGGAGGACGATCCCGACCTGGTCGACTCCGCGCTCTCCGGCCACGACCTGATCGTGCGCGAGCTCGGAGCCACCGTTGTGGAGGAATACACGAACGAGTAGGGGCGTCTCGCTCGGTGGCCCGCACAAGGGGCATCCCGTCCCGCGGGCTACCCTGGCTGGCGTGAAGGTCCTCGTCATCGGCGGCGGCGCCCGCGAACACGCCCTGTGCCGCTCTCTCTCCCTCGATCCCGACGTCACCGCTCTGCACTGCGCGCCCGGCAACGCCGGAATCGCGGAGGTGGCCGAGCTGCACCCCGTCGACCAGCTGGACGGCGGCGCGGTCACGCGACTCGCCGTCGACCTCCAGGCGGACCTCGTCGTCGTCGGTCCGGAGGCACCGCTCGTCGCCGGTGTCGCCGACGCCGTCCGCGCGGCCGGAGTCCCCTGCTTCGGCCCGTCCCGTGAGGCGGCGCGACTGGAGGGCTCCAAGGCGTTCGCCAAGGACGTCATGGCGGGCGCGAACGTGCCCACCGCCCGCTCCTACCTCTGCACCACCCCCGCCGAGATCGACGAGGCGCTCGACGCCTTCGGGGCCCCCTACGTCGTCAAGGACGACGGTCTCGCCGCCGGCAAGGGCGTCGTGGTGACGTCCGAACTCGCCGAGGCCCGCGCCCACGCGCTCGCCTGCGGCCGGGTCGTCATCGAGGAGTACCTGGACGGCCCCGAGGTCTCCCTTTTCGCGATCACCGACGGTGTGACCGTCCTGCCGCTGACTCCCGCGCAGGACTTCAAGCGCGCGCTGGACGGCGACGAGGGCCCGAACACCGGCGGTATGGGCGCGTACTCGCCGCTGCCCTGGGCCGACCCCAAGCTGGTCGACGAGGTCCTGGCCACCGTCCTGCAGCCGACGGTCGACGAGCTCCGCCGCCGCGGCACGCCGTTCCAGGGACTGCTCTACGCGGGTCTGGCGATCACCGGACGCGGGGTGCGGGTCATCGAGTTCAACGCCCGCTTCGGCGACCCCGAGACCCAGGTGGTGCTGGCCCGGCTCAAGACCCCGCTGGCCGGCGTCCTGCTGAACGCGGCCAACGGCACCCTCGACGACGAGCCGCCGCTCAACTGGCGTGACGACGCGGCCGTCACGGTGGTCGTCGCCTCGCACGACTACCCCGCCACCCCGCGCACGGGCGACCCGATCGAGGGCCTCGGCGAGGTCGCGGAGCAGGACGCCCCGCACGCCTACGTGCTGCACGCCGGCACCCGACGGGACGGCGAAGCGATCGTGAGCGCCGGCGGACGCGTCCTGTCGGTCACGGCGACCGGCGCCGATCTGAAGGAGGCCCGGGAGCGCGCCTACACGGCCGTCGGCCGCATCCGCCTGGACGGCTCGCAGCACCGCACGGACATCGCGCGCAAGGCCGCGGGGGAGTGAACCCCTCGGCCGCCTGACGCCATCACCTTTACCCAAAGCCATTCCATCGAGTGACGCTGGGCCATCCGGATGACGCCTGTCGACGCCCCAACTAGGGTGCGGCGCAGGCGTTCCGGCACTTGGCCCACCGGCATTGCGATGTCCGTGCCGGGTGCCACAGTGGGGGAGTGAGCAACACCGCCACAGGCAGTCCCGACCAGGGCAGGGGGTGAGGTACGGCGTGTCCGGTACCGGTTCCGTCGTCGGCGAGGAGATGGGAGCGCGCGCCGCGCGCACCAGGGCCCTCGCCGTACTCCGCGTCCGCGGCAGGGCACTGGGCGCCGCGCTGCTTCCCGCCGCCGCGGCCGTGATCCTGTACGCGGGAGGTGTCACCGGCCATTTCACGGGCCCCGGCTGGGGCGCCGCCCGCTGGGTGACGACCGTGCTCGCGCTGGTCGTCCTGGTCGTCGCGGCGGCCGTGGCACTGGTCGTCGCCCGTTCCCGGCCCGCCGTCACGCCGACGGTGGAACTCGCGGAGAGCGCCGCCCCCGATCTCTACCGGATGGTCCGGGACCTGGCCGACCGGCTCGGGGTGCCCGCGCCCTCCGCCATAGCCCTGACGCCGGACTGCGACAGCTGGCTCGAGGACCGCACGCATCCGGCGCACGGCCGGGGCCGGCGGCGCCCCCGGGGTTCCGCCCCCGCCCCCGCCCCCGTCCTCGTCGTCGGTTCGCCCTTCCTCTGGTGGATGCGCGTCGGGGAGCTGCGCGCCGTACTCGCCCCCGTCGTCGCCGGTACGGGGCCCGCGGCCCAGACCGACATAGCCGAGGCGCGCCGCTTCGTGCAGGGACTGGACGCGGCCGTCGCCGCGCCCCGCCGTCCCGGACTCGACCCCGTCAGCCGGCTCGGCGCCCGCGGTGTCGGCCGGATCGCCCGGGTGCTGCTGCGGAGCTGCCGCGGACACGCCCTGGAGATGGAGCGAGGGGTCGCCGCGGCGGGTTCCGAGCGCGCGCAGGCCGTGGACTACGGCGTCCGGATCGTCGCCCAGGAGCAGGTCGGCCTCGCCTACGCGGGCTGGGACCGGCTGCTCACCAGGGTCGCGCTGCCCGCCTGGCGGATGGGGCGCTGGCCCTCCCGGCTGGACGTCGGCGTGGTCTCCGCCCTGTCCGAACTCTCCCGCCGCGACCGGCTCGCCGACGGTTTCACCACCCGGCTCGGCGAGCGTCCGGCCTGCGATCTCCTCGAGCAGCCCGGTGCCGTCGACGAGGCCACGTCGCTACTGGCCGCCCGGCTCTTCCACGGCGGCCCCGCGGAGTCCGGCCCGGACTGGTCCCCGGTGGACTGGGACCAGTACCCGGAGGAGGTCGTCGACCGGAAGTGGCGTGCCGACGCCGCCCGTCTCCACCAGGTCCTGGACCAGCTGGGCGTCCGTCCCGCGGGCGACCTGGGTGCTCAGCGCGGCGGCGAACCGGGGCCCGCCGACGGCCCCACCCTGACCCGCGTGATGGCCCACCTGGCGCTGCCCGGCGACCCGGACACCGGTGCGGCCGACGGCGCCCTGCACGTCTCGTCCGACGATCACGAGCCTCTCCGCGACCGGGCCGACGGCATGCCCGACGGGGCCACCGCCCCCGCCGTTGCCGCCGTGTGCGAGGGAGGCGAGGGAGGCGAGGGGGACGAGGAGCCGCACCCCGCCGCCGACGCCCTCGCCGCCGCGCTGACCGCACAGCTCGCCCGCGAGGAGACGGCGATGCCCCCCGCCCATGTCCCCGGCCCGCCCGGAGGAGCCTGGGGCGACAACGGGGCGGACGGCGGCGAACCGCTGCCGCTCTTCCCGCTCCAGCCGCCCCGCACCGGACGTGACCTGCTCGCGGACCACGTGGCGGCGATGGTCTGCTGTGCCGCGGTCGACACCGCGGGCGCCGCACCCGGTCTCGACTGGCTCGACGGCCCCGCGCTGCTCGTCGGCGGCGAGCGGAACACGGACCTGACCGCTCGCGTCCTGGCTCTCGTCGAAGGCGGCGACCCGGAGCCGCTGCGTGCCTGGCTCACCGCGACCGGGGTCCGCCCGGAGAAGCCCGTCCGACTCGTCTGAGACCGGACTCCGCGACCGCGGCTCCGCAGCGGACGTTCCCGCTGCCGTCGGCCCCACCCCCGAGCGGGCGGCAGCGACCCGACGGCGCCGCCCCCGGCACCGGCTCCGCTCCCCGCGTACCCCCGCACCGGCTCCGCTTCCCACCCAGCCCGCACCGAGCGGTACCGGCCACCGGGACCTACGCCGGGCTCCCTCCCCTCCCCGGCCCCGTCCCGGCCGCCACCGCCCCCGCACCCCGCCGGCCATGCTCGCCGCCACCCCGGCCTTCCCTGCCCTCACGCGCCCTGACCGGCCTCCACTCCGCCCCCGCCCCCGGAAGCTTGTCTTCCACTCACGTCGATTAGCGACGAACGGTGACGGAGTGCGTGCGTTATGTGATGTGCTGGGGACCGGCACTGACAGAGGCCGAATGAGCCATACAACGACGGCCGGAATGGGCCGCCGACGAACCGGGGGAGTCGAGGGAGGGGCGCGGTATGGGGGCGGAGCACATCAGGCGGTGGGAATCGGGCGCACTCGCCCATGCCGTCACGGACCCCTTCGGTCAGGGCCCGCTGCCCTGGTTGCGCGGGTCGGAGAACTACTTCGACGACACCGGGCAGGTCGTCCCCTGGTACGCCGACGCCACCCTGGCCCGTGGTGCGGGTGGCGGTCCGCGGACCGCCGACGACGTCCGCCGCCAGGTCAAGGGGTTCGCCTCCGACGGAGCGGTGGCACCCGGCGAGGCGATCGACTTCCACATCACGGTGGACCCGCCGCAGCAGTTCTCGGTCGACATCTACCGCATCGGTCACTACGCGGGCGACGGCGCCGCCAAGATCACCACCAGTCCGCGTCTGTCGGGGATCGTCCAGCCGGCCCCGCTGACGGCGGACCGCACCGTCTCCTGCCATCACTGGTGGCAGTCCTGGCGCCTCCAGATCCCGGCCTACTGGTCGATCGGCGCGTATGTCGCCGTGCTCACCACGGCCGACGGCCACCGCTCCCACATCCCCTTCACGGTCCGGGACGATCACCCCGCCGATCTGCTCCTGATCCTGCCGGACGTGACCTGGCAGGCGTACAACCTCTACCCGGAGGACGGCCGGACCGGGGCCAGCCTCTACCACGCCTGGGACGAGCAGGGCCGGCTCCTCGGCGAGGAGGACGCCGCCGCGACGGTCTCCTTCGACAGGCCCTACGCCGGCGCCGGGCTGCCCTTGCACGTCGGCCACGCGTACGACTTCATCCGCTGGGCCGAACGCTACGGCTACGACCTCGCCTACGCCGAGACCCGCGACCTGCACGCGGGCCGGGTCGATCCCACCCGCTACCGCGGCCTGGTCTTCCCCGGCCATGACGAGTACTGGTCCGTCCCCATGCGCCGGACCGTCGAGCTGGCCAGCGAACAGGGCACCTCGCTCGTGTTCCTGTCCGCCAACACCATGTACTGGCAGGTGGAGCTGGGGCCCTCCCCGTCCGGGGTCCCCGACCGGCTGCTGACGTGCCGCAAGCGTCGAGGTCCGGGCAAGCCCGCGCTCTGGCGGGAGATCGACCGGCCCGAGCAGCAGCTCCTCGGCATCCAGTACGCGGGCAGGGTGCCCGAGCCGCACCCCCTGGTCGTCCGCAACGCGGACCACTGGCTCTGGGAGGCCACCGGCGCGGGCGACGGCGACGAGATCCCGGGGCTGGTCGCCGGGGAGGCCGACCGGTACTTCCCACGGACCGCGCTGCCCCAGCACGAGGGCCGCATCCTGCTCGCCCACTCGCCCTACCGGGACGGCGACGGCGCCCTGCGCCACCAGGAGACCTCGCTGTACCGGGCCCCGTCCGGCGCCTGGGTGTTCGCCTCCGGCACCTTCGCCTGGTCGCCGGCCCTGGACCGCCCGGGCCATGTCGACGCGCGGATCCAGCGCGCCACGGCGAATCTGCTGGACCGCATCTGTAAGAGGGACTGAGCGGGCCCGGCCACGGGCTCCGCGTCCGGGTGCGAGAGAATCGAACCGCTCCTGGATCAACCTACGCGGAGGAACCGTGTCCGGATTCGTAGAAAAGCCCGAACCTGTCCAGGTCCCGGGCCTGACCCACCTCCACACGGGCAAGGTGCGTGACCTCTACCGGAACGAGGCCGGCGACCTCGTCATGGTGGCCAGTGACCGCATGTCCGCGTACGACTGGGTACTGCCGACCGAGATCCCCGACAAGGGCCGGGTCCTCACCCGGCTCTCGCTGTGGTGGTTCGACCTGCTGCGGGACCTGGTACCCCATCACGTCCTGTCCACGGACGTCCCGGCCGGTGCCCCCGCCGACTGGGAGGGGCGCACCCTGGTCTGCAGGTCGCTGGAGATGGTCCCGGTGGAGTGCGTGGCCCGCGGGTACCTGACCGGTTCGGGCCTCCTCGAGTACGAGGACTCCCGCACGGTCTGCGGTCTCACCCTGCCCGAGGGGCTCAGCGACGGTTCCGAGCTGCCCGCGCCGATCTTCACGCCCGCCACGAAGGCCGCCGTCGGCGACCACGACGAGAACGTGTCGTATGAGGAGGTCGCCCGCCAGGTCGGCCCGGAGACCGCGGCGCTGCTGCGCCAGACGACGCTGGCCGTCTACGCGCGGGCCCGCGACGTGGCGCGCGAGCGCGGGATCATCCTCGCCGACACCAAGTTCGAGTTCGGCTTCGAGCACACCGCGGACGGGCGGCGTCTGGTCCTCGCCGACGAGGTCCTCACCCCGGACTCGTCCCGCTTCTGGCCGGCCGCGGCCTGGGAGCCGGGCCGCGCCCAGCCCTCGTACGACAAGCAGTTCGTCCGCGACTGGCTGACCTCGCCGGCCTCCGGCTGGGACCGCAGGAGCGAGCAGCCGCCGCCCGCGCTGCCGCAGGAGATCGTCGAGGCGACCCGTGCCAAGTACATCGAGGCGTACGAGCTGCTGACCGGCACGTCCTGGTCGTAGCCCGGACACGAAGAAGCCCCCGGTCCGAGAGGGCCGGGGGCTTCTTTTCCGAGCGGACGACGAGATTCGAACTCGCGACCCTCACCTTGGCAAGGTGATGCTCTACCAACTGAGCCACGTCCGCATGCGCCGTAGCGCGGAGCCAACTATACCCAAGGTTTTCCGTGGCGGGGACCGAAGGGTCCTGTGGCGGCCCTCACCAGCCGGTCCGCCCGAGGTCGGACGGTCTCCGCCCTCGCGATGCGCGGACCCGGAACACGGAGAAGCCCCGGTTCCTGAGAACCGGGGCTTCTTTTCCGAGCGGACGACGAGATTCGAACTCGCGACCCTCACCTTGGCAAGGTGATGCTCTACCAACTGAGCCACGTCCGCATGCCTCCGACCGGCTTTCACCGGGCGGTGCGAGCACCACTGTACCCGATCCACCGGAGTGGTCGGTCCTTCGGTGCAGAGCGGGTGACAGGAATTGCACACTGCGCCTTCCCCCTGGAAGGGGGATGTTCTACTACTGAACTACACCCGCACGCTGCGTGAGGTTCGGCCCTGCGGCCTCGCCCCTCGGCGTGATCCAGACTCTAGCCGATCAGCGGGGGTGCAATGCAAATCCGTTCCCGGGGGGCGCCGTGCCGATGGACCTCGCGGGCGCGTCCGTACGGGCGGGCGGGCGCGACGCTTTCGGTGCGGGGGTGCGCCGGCACGGGCGGAGTGATGGCGCACCCGGTTCACCCGGCCGCGCGGAACGCCTCGTAGACCCGCTTCGGGATCCTGCCGCGGGCGGGCACGTCCATCTTGTGGGACTGGGCCCAGGCGCGGACCGCCGCGGGGTCGGGGGCGAGCGCGGTGTGCTTGTACGAAGTGACGGGTGCACCCGGCCCGCCGGCCCGCCCCACCGTCGTCCGGCCCGTCTGCTTCCGGCCGGCCGCGAGGTAGGGTGCCAGCGCCTTGCGTAGTTTCTTTGCATTGGCGGGATTCAGGTCGATCTCGTACATCTTCCCGTCCAGGCCGAACGTGACCGTTTCCGCTGCTTCTCCGCCGTCGATGTCGTCGAAGAGAGTGACCACTACTCGCTGAGCCACGGATATCGGTCCTTTCCTGCGGTACGCCGTGCCCTGTCGGCGCCTTGGGCGCCTCTGACGTGCGGCGAAACCGGCTTGACGGCTGCCCCGGGGCAATGCTGCTTTCCCCTGTATTCCTTTGTACAGCGGAAGCCCTCACAGTGTGAAGCCCAGCCAATTGCATGCGCGTGTCCCGCCGCAATGGGGCGCGCGATATTTCACTTGAATTTTCCGTGTGGGTCTTTCGTGTCTTTTGTAGGGTCCTCCAGACTTCTACCCGCGTAGAATTTGGAGGCAGGTACGCTGAGGGAACCGCCCACGCAACACACCACCGGGAGTGCCAGTGGCACGCGTCGTAGTCGACGTCATGCTCAAGCCGGAGATCCTCGACCCGCAGGGACAGGCGGTGCAGCGTGCGCTGCCCCGCCTCGGGTTCGCCGGGATCGCCGACGTCCGTCAGGGGAAGCGCTTCGAGCTGGAGGTGGAGGGGCCGGTCGACGACGCCGCCCTCGCCCGCATCCACGAGATGGCCGAAACCTTCCTTGCCAATACCGTGATCGAAGACTTCGTCGTGAAGGTGGAGTCGTGACCGCACGCATCGGCGTCGTCACGTTCCCCGGAACGCTCGACGACCAGGACGCGCTGCGTGCCGCCCGTCTGGCGGGTGCCGAGCCCGTCTCCCTCTGGCACCGCGACAAGGACCTGAAGCAGGTCGACGCCGTGGTCCTCGCCGGCGGCTTCTCCTACGGCGACTACCTGCGGGCCGGCGCCATCTCCCGCTTCTCGCCGGTGATGGAGACGATCATCGAGCAGGCCAAGGCCGGCATGCCCGTCCTCGGCATCTGCAACGGCTTCCAGATCCTCACCGAGGCCCACCTGCTGCCGGGCGCGATGCTGCGCAACAACCACCTCCACTTCATCTGCCGCGACCAGAAGCTGCGGGTGGAGAACGCGGAGACCGCCTGGACGGTGGACTACGAGCAGGGCCAGGAGATCCGGGTTCCGCTCAAGAACGTGGACGGCCGGTACGTGGCCGACGAGCACACCCTCGACGAGCTGGAGGCCGAGGGGCGGGTGGCCTTCCGCTACCTGGCCGACGGCCCGGCCGTCGAGGGGTACGGCAACCCCAACGGCTCGCTCCGCGACATCGCCGGCATCACCAACGCCGCGGGCAACGTGGTCGGCCTCATGCCGCACCCCGAGCACGCCGTCGAGCCGCTGATCGGTACCGGCCGTACCGACGGCCTCGGATTCTTCACCTCGATCCTGAAGAAGCTGGTCAACGCATGACTCTCGACACCGTCAAGCACGCGGGCGGGACGCCCGACGCCGAGCAGCCGTGGAAGGAGCTCGGACTCAAGCAGGACGAGTACGAGCGCATCCGGGAGATCCTCGGCCGCCGTCCCACCGGCGCCGAGCTCGCCATGTACTCCGTCATGTGGTCCGAGCACTGCTCCTACAAGAGCAGCAAGGTCCACCTGAAGCAGTTCGGCGAGAAGACCCCCGAGAACGACGCCATGCTCGTCGGCATCGGCGAGAACGCGGGAGTCGTCGACGTCGGCCAGGGGTACGCGGTGACCTTCAAGGTCGAGTCGCACAACCACCCCTCGTACATCGAGCCCTACCAGGGCGCGGCCACCGGCGTCGGCGGCATCGTCCGCGACATCCTCGCCATGGGCGCCCGCCCGGTCGCCGTCGTGGACCCGCTGCGCTTCGGCGCGGCCGACCACCCCGACACCAAGCGCGTGCTGCCCGGCGTCGTCGCCGGCATCGGCGGCTACGGCAACTGCCTGGGCCTGCCCAACATCGGCGGCGAGGTCGTCTTCGACGCCTGCTACCAGGGCAACCCGCTGGTCAACGCCGGCTGCATCGGCGTGATGAAGCACGAGGACATCCACCTCGCCCAGGCGTCCGGCCCCGGCAACAAGGTCATCCTCTACGGTGCCCGCACCGGCGGCGACGGCATCGGCGGTGTCTCGGTCCTCGCGTCCGAGACCTTCGACGACACGAAGCCGACGAAGCGCCCGGCGGTCCAGGTCGGCGACCCCTTCCAGGAGAAGCTCCTCATCGAGTGCACCCTGGAGATCTTCCAGGAGAAGCTGGTCGCCGGCATCCAGGACCTCGGCGGTGCCGGGCTGTCCTGCGCCACCTCCGAGCTGGCCTCCGCCGGCTCCGGCGGCATGCGTGTCGAGCTCGACCGGGTGCACCTGCGCGACGCCTCCCTCTCGCCCGAGGAGATCCTCATGAGCGAGTCGCAGGAGCGGATGTGCGCGATCGTCGAGCCCCGGCACGTCGACCGCTTCCTGGAGATCTGCGAGAAGTGGGACGTCATCGCCACCGTCATCGGCGAGGTGACCGAGGGCGAGCGTCTGGAGATCTTCTGGCACGGTGAGCAGATCGTGGACGTCCCGCCGCGGTCCGTCGCCCATGAGGGCCCGACGTACCACCGGCCGTTCGCCCGGCCGCAGTGGCAGGACGCGCTCCAGGCCGACGACGCGGGCAAGCTGCCCCGGCCGCAGAACGGCGAGGAGCTCAAGGATCAGGTCCTGAGGCTGGTCTCCTCCCCGAACCAGGCGTCGAAGTCCTGGATCACCGACCAGTACGACCGGTTCGTCCAGGGCAACACCGTCCTGGCGCAGCCCGAGGACGCGGGCATGGTCCGCATCGACGAGGAGACCAACCTCGGCGTGGCCATGGCGACCGACGGCAACGGCCGGTACGCGAAGCTCGACCCGTACACGGGTGCGCAGCTCGCGCTGGCCGAGGCGTACCGCAACGTCGCCGCCTCCGGCGCCAAGCCGCTCGCCATCTCGGACTGCCTGAACTTCGGTTCGCCCGAGGACCCGGACGTGATGTGGCAGTTCGCCGAGGCCACCCGCGGTCTCGCGGACGGCTGCCTCCAGCTGGGTACCCCGGTCACCGGCGGCAACGTCTCGCTGTACAACCAGACCGGCGAGGTCGCCATCCACCCGACGCCGGTCGTGGCCGTGCTCGGCGTGATCGACGACGTCAACCGCCGGACGCCGATCGCCTTCGCGGAAGAGGGCCAGCTCCTCTACCTGCTCGGCGACACGCGCGAGGAGTTCGGCGGCTCGGCCTGGTCAGAGGTCGTCCACCGGCACCTCGGCGGCATGCCGCCGGCCGTGGACCTCGACCGGGAGAAGCTGCTCGGCGAGATCCTGATCTCCGCCTCCCGCGACGGCATGATCGACGCGGCGCACGACCTGTCCGACGGTGGGCTGGTCCAGGCGGTCGTCGAGTCCTGCCTGCGCGGTGGCACCGGCGCGCGCCTGGTCGTCCCGGACGGACTGGACGCCTTCACCTTCCTCTTCAGCGAGTCGGCCGGCCGCGCGGTCGTGTCCGTCCCGCGCAGCGAGGAACTCCGTTTCACCGACATGTGCGGCGCCCGCGGCCTGCCCGTCACCCGGATCGGTGTCGTGGACGGCGAAGAGGTCGACGTGCAGGGCGAGTTCAGCGTCTCCCTGGAGGAGCTGCGCGTCGCCCACGAGGCGACGATTCCGGGCCTGCTGGCCTGACCGGTCGTACCGCGCGGAGCCCCGGCCGGACCTTCGGGTCCCCGGCCGGGGCTTCTCGTGCGTCCCGCCGTCTCCCACCCCTTCGGCCGGGCCGTGGTGCCGGAAGGCGCGGTGGGGGGCGGTGGCCCGGGAGGGGCGGTGCGCCCGCCGGCGGCCTCCCGCCCCGAAGGCGCCTCGCCGCCGCCCCGGCCGCGGCGCTCAGACGTCCTGATCCCAGAACGCGTCGGCCTCGTCGATGTCCTCGACGCACTCGTCGATGTCCGAGAACTTGCCTCCGATGATGGTGAAGAAGAGCGCGCCCTTCATCTCGATGCCACGGTTCCCGCGTTCCGCGTGGAACGTGTGGCCGGCGATGACGTGCCCGCGCCCGTCGGCGCAGACGCTCTCCAGCTCGACCCGCATGGAACCGTTGGTGAGCTCGGCCATCCTGCTGTACATGCCGAGGACGTTGTCCCGGCCCTTGAAGTGCCCCGACATCCGGCTCGCGCCGGGAGCGTGGTGCGTGCAGTCCGAGGTCATCAGGGAGCCCAGCGTCTCCATGTCTCCCTTGACGAACGCCTCGTAGCCCTGGCGTACCAGGGCACTGTCCGGGTGGACAGCCATGATCGCTCGACCCCTCTCGTACGCGTGCGAGGACTGCTTCCGGTCCCTTCCAGTGTCCGCCGCGGCGGGCCTCGCTGCCATGCGGAACGGACTACCCTCGCCCTCATGCCACCGGTCAGGAAACGCATCCGCGGGTACGACTCCGCCAAGACGCGGGCCGCCGTGCTCGCCCAGTTCCGGAACGTGCGCGAGGCGGTCGTGGGTCTCACCCCGGAGCAGCTCGACGGGCCGACCCGGGTGGGGGACTGGACCGTACGGGAGCTGGCCGTGCACGTGGCGTCGGTGGTCGAGGCCGTCGCCCGGCACCTCGACGAGCCCGAACCGGCGGAGCGGGAACTGGGGCTGCTCGACTGGCCCTCGGCGGCGGGCCGGGCCGCGGCGCGGATCGACGAGGACACCCGGGTGATCGACGCGAGCGATCCGGCCGGGCTGTACGAGCGGACGGCGTCGCGGTACGAGGAGCGCATCGTCGGCGCCTCCGACGAGCGGCTGGTGCCCACCCGGTACGGCGCGATGCGGCTGGCGGACTTCCTGGTGACCCGGACCGTCGAACTCGTCGTGCACACCGACGACCTGAACGCGGCGACCGGGCTCGGCATCCCGGTCGACCGGCAGGCGCTCGCCGCCGGCACCCGGCTGCTCGCGGACGCGCTCGCGGTGCGCGCCCCGGGCGGCGCGGTGGAGTTCCGGGTGCCGCCGTACGCGGTGGTCCAGTGCGTGGAGGGACCCCGGCACACCCGAGGCACCCCGCCCAACGTGGTCGAGACGGACCCGCTCACCTGGATCCGCCTGGCCACCGGCCGTACGAGCTGGGCCGAGGCGCTGGCCGCGGCGAAGGTCACGGCGAGCGGCGAGCGGGCGGACCTGGCGGGGCTGCTGCCGATCCTGCGCTGAGCCTCGGGTGGCCTGCGGTGGACCGTCCGGCGGGCGGAACCGTCCGTGGCGTCCGCCCGTCCCATCACCATGCTGAAGACGCGTACCACCACGGCCATCGCCGCCCTGGCCTCGCTCGTCGTGCTCTCGGCGTGCGGATCCGAACGGGCCGGCTCCGCTCCGGGCGCCGGCACGGTCGCCCCGGACGTGCCCGTCACCGGTGCCGACTGGTCCTTCGACACCGTGACCGTCGCCGGCGAGGAGACCCGGGCCCCCGCCGGTGCCCACCTCGACATCGCGCGGGACGGCCGGGCCTCGGGCGACACCGGCTGCAACCGCTTCGGCGCCCGGGTGACGGTCGAGGGGAACACGCTCACCGTGCGGCAGGAGCAGACCACCGAGAAGGCGTGCACCGGCGGACCGGCGGCCTTCGAGGACACGCTCCGGAAGGTCTTCGCCGATCCGCTCGGGGCCGAGCTCCACGGCGAGCGGCTCACCCTCACCTCGTCCGACGGCGGCACCGTCCTGGCGCTCACCGCCGCACCGCCCGCCCCGCTGCGCGGCACCACCTGGACCGTCGACTCCCTGCTGAGCGGCGACTCCGCCGCGTCGCTGCCCCGGGGTTCGGAGGGCACGGCGTATTTCGTCATCGACGAGGACGGCGCGGTCCGGGGCAGTCTCGGCTGCAACCGTTTCTCCACCCAGGCGGAGGTCTCCGCCGGGACGATCTCCTTCGGGGAGATCACGACCACCCGGATGCGCTGCACCGGTCCCGAGATGCAGCTCGAGACGAAGTTGTACGAGGTCTTCGGCGACTCGGCGGCGTACGAGCGGAACCGGAGCGGTCTCACGCTCACCGCGCCCGGCGGCGGGGGCTTCGTGGCGGTCGCGAAACCCTCCCCGGCCGCCGCTTCCTGACGGGCCGGCCCGGGTACGGCGTGCTCCGCCGGGGTCCAGCGGCCTCCGGCGTTGCGAACTCCGTCACATCGGGGGGCGATCGAGCCCCGTGTTACTCGCCGGTAGAGCGCTCGTGGCGCTTGCCCGGTGAGAGCTCCGAACCCGTGCGCCCCTTGGCCCGTGCGCCCTTCCGGGGTCCTTCCGCGAAGGCCGGTGGATCACTTCGTGCGATCACACCAGAACCGGGCCCCGCGGATATCGCCAATTCGGACCAGTGGTCGACCTCGCCTACACTCGGAGGCGTGCCACGTGGTGACGGTCGACTCAATCACGATCTGCTTCCCGGCGAGAAGGGCCCTCAGGACGCTTGCGGCGTCTTCGGGGTCTGGGCTCCGGGTGAAGAGGTCGCAAAGCTCACGTACTTCGGGCTCTACGCCCTCCAGCATCGGGGTCAGGAATCCGCGGGAATCGCGGTCAGCAACGGCTCCCAGATCCTCGTCTTCAAGGACATGGGCCTCGTGTCCCAGGTCTTCGACGAGACCTCTCTCGGCTCCCTCCAAGGTCATATCGCGGTCGGTCACGCCCGCTACTCGACCACCGGGGCCTCCGTATGGGAGAACGCGCAGCCGACGTTCAGGGCGACAGCCCACGGCTCGATCGCGCTCGGCCACAACGGAAACCTCGTCAACACGGCGCAGCTCGCCGAGATGGTCGCCGACCTTCCCAAGAAGGAAGGCCGCACCACTCGGGTGGCCGCCACCAACGACACCGATCTCGTCACCGCACTCCTCGCGGGACAGGTCGACGAGGACGGCAAGCCGCTCACCATCGAGCAGGCCGCCGCGAAGGTCCTCCCCGACGTCCGGGGCGCCTTCTCCCTCGTCTTCATGGACGAGCACACCCTCTACGCGGCCCGTGACCCGCAGGGCATCCGCCCGCTGGTCCTCGGCCGGCTGGAGCGTGGCTGGGTCGTCGCCTCCGAGTCCGCCGCTCTCGACATCTGCGGCGCCAGTTTCGTCCGCGAGGTCGAGCCCGGCGAGCTGATCGCGATCGACGAGAACGGCATCCGCACCTCTCGCTTCGCGGAAGCGAAGCCGAAGGGCTGTGTCTTCGAGTACGTGTACCTGGCCCGCCCGGACACCGACATCGCCGGACGTAACGTGTACCTCTCCCGTGTGGAGATGGGCCGGCGTCTGGCCGGGGAGTCCCCGGTCGAGGCGGACCTGGTCATAGCGACACCGGAGTCCGGCACACCGGCGGCCATCGGCTACGCCGAGGCCAGTGGTATCCCCTTCGGCGCGGGCCTGGTGAAGAACGCCTACGTCGGCCGCACCTTCATCCAGCCCTCCCAGACCATCCGCCAGCTCGGCATCCGGCTGAAGCTGAACCCCCTCAGGGACGTCATCAAGGGCAAGCGCCTGGTGGTCGTCGACGACTCGATCGTCCGCGGCAACACCCAGCGCGCCCTGGTCAAGATGCTCCGCGAGGCCGGCGCTGCCGAGATCCACATCCGGATCTCCTCGCCGCCGGTGAAGTGGCCCTGTTTCTTCGGCATCGACTTCGCCACCCGCGCGGAGCTGATCGCCAACGGCATGTCGATCGAGGAGATCGGCAAGTCCCTCGGCGCGGACTCGCTCGCCTACATCTCCCTCGACGGGATGATCGAGGCGACGACGATCGAGAAGCCCGACCTCTGCCGTGCCTGTTTCGACGGCGAGTACCCGATGGAGCTGCCGGACCCCGAGCTGCTCGGCAAGCAGCTGCTGGAGACCGAGCTGGCCGCCGGACCCGCCGCCACCGCGGCCGCCGACGCGCTCCGTCGCCCGTAAGACCCCCGCAGTACCGCAGTAACGACACGAAAGCTCTCACCTATGTCTGAGACCACCGGTGCCTCCTACGCGTCCGCGGGCGTCGACATCGAAGCGGGTGACCGCGCCGTCGAGCTCATGAAGGAATGGGTGAAGAAGACGCAGCGCCCCGAGGTCCTCGGCGGCCTCGGCGGATTCGCCGGCCTCTTCGACGCCTCCGCCCTCAAGCGCTACGAGCGTCCGCTGCTCGCCTCCGCCACCGACGGCGTCGGCACGAAGGTCGACATCGCCCGCCAGATGGGCGTGTACGACACGATCGGCCACGACCTGGTCGCGATGGTCATGGACGACATCGTCGTCTGCGGGGCCGAGCCGCTCTTCATGACCGACTACATCTGTGTCGGCAAAGTCCACCCGGAGCGGGTCGCCGCCATCGTCAAGGGCATCGCCGAGGGCTGCGTCCTCGCCGGCTGCGCCCTCGTGGGCGGGGAGACCGCGGAGCACCCCGGGCTACTGGGACCCGACGACTTCGACGTCGCCGGCGCCGGCACGGGCGTGGTCGAGTACGACCGGCTGCTCGGCGCGGATCGTATCCGTACGGGTGACGCGGTCATCGCCATGGCGTCCTCGGGCCTTCACTCCAACGGGTACTCGCTCGTCCGCCACGTGGTGTTCGACCGGGCCGGCATGACCCTCGACCAGCAGGTCGACGAGCTCGGCCGGACCCTGGGCGAGGAGCTCCTGGAGCCGACGAAGATCTACTCCCTGGACTGCCTGGCGCTCACCCGGACCACGGAGGTGCACGCCTTCAGCCACATCACCGGCGGCGGTCTGGCCGCCAACCTGGCCCGGGTCGTCCCGGACGGTCTGCACGCCACCGTCGACCGCTCGACCTGGGCCCCGGGCGCGGTCTTCGACCTCGTCGGCACCGCCGGCCGGGTGGAGCGACTGGAGCTGGAGAAGACCCTCAACATGGGCGTCGGCATGATGGCCGTCGTCCCGGCCGAGTCCGTGGACGCGGCGCTGACCACGCTGGCCGACCGGGGCGTCGCGTCCTGGGTCGCGGGTGAGATCACCGAACGTGGCGACCACACCACGGGCGCGGAGCTGGTGGGCGACTACGCCCGGTAGGACCCGACCGCGGGCGTTCCGGAGGCGATCTCCGGGACGCCCGTACGTCCGCGTCCGGAAACGGACAGCACGAAAACCCGGTCCGGGGTTTCCGAACCGGGTTTCCTTGTGAAGCAGCGCTCTTTACGAGGTCAAGCGCGGCGCTGGGACGACGCGCCGGGACCGGACTCGTCGTCCTCGTCCTCATCGTCCGTGTTGTAGAGATCCGCGTACTGCGCGTACGGGTCGTCTTCCTCGTCGTCGTCCTCGAACGGCTCGCCATTCGGCGGCTGGCTCGAAGTCGAAGCGCCCAGCTCATTGGCCAGACGCGAGAGGTCAGTCCCGCCGCTGCTGTACTTCAGCTGGCGGGCGACCTTCGTCTGCTTGGCCTTTGCCCGGCCGCGCCCCATGGCTCGACCCCCTCGGTGACGGGGCTCGACGGCCCCAGAGTCTTGACACGCGTTCATAGTTCGGAACGGGCTCTCGGTGGAGAGACCGGTCCGTAGGGCTTCAACGGTACCTGCTTCCGTGGCCATACGGTACGCCGTCCGCATCACATGCCTCGGTACAGAACCATCGAGGCGCCCCGTCCTCGCTGGTCAATCGCGATTTTAACCTCTTCTCGGCGGCCGACCCGCCGACCGGGGTGAGTCTTGTCTCGGTCTGGGTGAACGTCCAAAGGACCTTCGGCGGGCCGGTCCGCCGAGATCGGCCGGGGGAGGGCCCCGGCCTCACGTCTCAGAGCCTGCCGGCCGAAGGCCACCCGACGGGCTCTCAGCCGAGGCGCGCCTCGGCCATGCGCTGCTCGGCGATCCGGTCGGCGGCGGCGGCCGGAGGGATGCCGTCGTCCTTCGCACGTGCGAATATGGCCAGCGTGGTGTCGAAGATCTTCGTGGCCTTCTTCTTGCACCGGTCGAAGTCGAAGCCGTGCAGCTCGTCGGCGACCTGGATCACGCCACCGGCGTTGACGACGTAGTCGGGCGCGTAGAGGATGCCGCGCTCCGAGAGGTCCTTCTCGACGCCGGCGTGCGCGAGCTGGTTGTTCGCCGCGCCGCAGACGATCTTCGCGGTCAGTACCGGCACGGTGTCGTCGTTCAGCGCGCCGCCGAGCGCGCAGGGGGCGTAGACGTCCAGGCCCTCCACGCGGATCAGCGCGTCGGTATCGGCGACGACGGACACCTGCGGGAACCGGTCGGTGATCCGGCGTACCGACTCCTCGCGGACGTCGGTGACGACGACCTCGGCGCCGTCCTCCAGGAGGTGCTCGACGAGGTAGTGGCCCACCTTGCCGACGCCCGCGACGCCGACCTTGCGTCCGCGCAGGGTCGGGTCGCCCCACAGCGTCTGCGCGGAGGCGCGCATGCCCTGGAAGACGCCGAAGGCGGTGAGGACCGAGGAGTCTCCCGCGCCGCCGTTCTCGGGGGAGCGGCCGGTGGTCCACCGGTTGGTGCGGGCCACGACGTCCATGTCGGCGACGTAGGTGCCGACGTCGCAGGCCGTCACGTACCGGCCGCCCAGGGAGGCGACGCAGCGGCCGTAGGCGAGGAGGAGTTCCTCGCTCTTGACCGTGTCCGGGTCTCCGATGATCACTGCCTTGCCGCCACCGTGGTCGAGTCCGGCCATGGCGTTCTTGTACGACATGCCGCGGGAGAGGTTCAGTGCGTCGGCGACGGCCTCCTCCTCGGACGCGTACGGGTAGAACCGGGTGCCGCCGAGGGCCGGGCCCAGAGCGGTGGAGTGAAGAGCGATGACGGCCTTCAGGCCGGAGGCGCGGTCCTGGCACAGCACGACTTGCTCGTGGCCTCCCTGTTCCGAGTGGAACAGGGTGTGCAGGACGCCGTCGGTCACATCGGTCACGGTGGTGACTCCCAAGTACGAAGCGGCGGTTGTACGCCCCTCCTGGCGGGTGGGGAAGGGGCTCGGGCGGCCCGTTTCGGGGCCGCTTCGGCAAGAGAGTAAGTCCTACGCGCGCGTAGATCGGGCGCAGTGCTCAGGATCACCTCTCACGGAGTACCTCCATGGAAGGATCTGCCACATGCCGGCGGCGTCGAACCTCCTTGTCCCGTACACCTCCTATCTGCGGGTGTACGAGCCGCTGGCGGCCTTTCCGGAGGCCGAGCGGGACCACTGGGCCCGCTACGCGCGCCGGGCGGAGACGCCGGGCGCACAGGAGGAGTTGCGGCGCTCGCTCGCGGACCTGCTGCCGACCCCGCCCGTCCCGGTGCCCGTCCACGAAAGCGGGGACGCCTTCGTCGCGCTGGTCGACGGGGTGGTCGTGGTCTGCCCGTGGCGGACCCGGCTGCGCGGCTGGCTGGCGCTGTCGGAGCTGGACGGGACGCTGCCGCCGACGGTGCTCGACGCGATGCTGCCGCCGGTGGTGCGCGCGCAGGTGACGGCGGACCACGAGCGCTGGCGTGAGCGGAACCCGGACGCGCGGCCGTGGATCAGGACGGCGCTGTGGCAGGTGCCGGTGCGCTGGTTCACGCTCTTCGCGGACGAGGAGCGGGAGTACGTGCCGGGCACGGACGGGCCGGGCGCCCGTGCGACGGTCTTCCGCTACCGGACACCGATGGTGCAGGCGCGGCGCCGGCTGGCGCGGGCGCTGCGGACGCTGCGCGAGTCGCTCGACGAGGGGCCGCTGACCGAGGGGCTGGTCGAGGTGGGGCGTTGGCTGGAGGAGTTCCATCCGCGCGCCCTGGTGGAACTGGACTACGGCGGTCTGGTGCACGCGCTGTCGCCGGAGAGGCTGACGGAGGACCGCTCGGCGGCCGACGTGGCCGAGGGGATCGCGGCGCTGCGGGACGGTGACGGGGAGGGCGCGAGCGAGGCGTACGGGCGTCTCGCGGAGCGCTGGCGGGCGATCCGGAACCTGCAGTTCGCGAATTGATCATCGACAAGACGCGTCCGCCTGATGTAAATGATCATTAAGCGTCGCGGGACCTCGGTGTGGTGCCGCGGGGATCTTGGGGCGGGGGTGGCAGGACGTAGGTCCCGATCCGGGCCTTTGGCTCAAGCGTGACGGATCGCACTTACGGCGCCCTTGCGCCCATCGCCCACCCTCGTGCCAAAATAGGACAAGGAGTCCGGGGAGGGTTCCTTCCGTCCAAGTGTGGGCGGAACGCTCAGCATTGCACTCTATGGGGGGTCTGATGACTCCTGATCGCCCTGTGACTGATCGTCACAGGCGCGTGACTGTCCGTTATGGCATGGTCCATCGACTTCCGCCGCTGATGAACACCTGCGAGGGCAATTCCATCGGTTTGGCCGACGTGGCTGGACGGATGGTGTAGTTGTAGTGCCGAGGACAAGCCGTTCGTCCTATAACCGACTCGGCCCGCTTCTGCCATTTCGGGCAACGCGGGTCAAGGTGCAGAATTTAGAGGAAAGAACCGAGAAGGTTCGGTTCTCCCGAGGAGGCCGCTCATGACCGCTCGCACCCCTGATGCCGAGCCGCTGCTGACCCCTGCCGAGGTCGCCACGATGTTCCGCGTGGACCCGAAGACGGTGACCCGTTGGGCGAAGGCCGGCAAGCTCACGTCCATCCGCACCCTGGGTGGACACCGCCGGTACCGCGAGGCTGAGGTCCGCGCACTGCTGGCGGGCATTCCGCAGCAGCGCAGCGAGGCCTGAGGTACCTGACGCAACACGCAACACCCCGTTCGACCGGGCGTATCCGGGTCCCCCAACCTGGAGAGCCCATCTTTTTGCTCTTTCGGCCGGCGCCTGCCCCAACAGGCTCCCGGTCATCGATCGCGCTGGACTCCGCCGGGTCCAGCGCGATCTTTTTTGTGCCCGCGTGGGGTGCCTGGTGTGTGTCCGCGGGCGAGCCTGGGCGGGTGCCCGCGAGGGGGTCCGCCGGGGTGTCCGCGTGCTCGGTGTGAAGGGTGGTGCAATTGCACATATTAAATCGGGTGAGTGTAGGGAGGGTGTAAGTGAGGGGGCTCCCGAAACTCCTTCAGTGACACCCGTCACAGGGGTGAAGCCTTGTCAGTGACCAGCCTCCCACTTCCGGGAGGATGTCCAACCCGCCGTTGGTCACGGGCCGGTGGGACCTTCGTCCCCTGCCGGATCGGTGTCGTCGGGGTCGGGAAGCTCCATCGCGAGCCGCAGGAGGCGGTGGCAGACCGAGCACTGCCGGGTGATGTGGCCGTAGCGGGACGCCGCCGCCAGATGGGCGCGCAGCAGCGCGCGTGTCTCGTGCCTGGACTGCCGTGCTTCGGACGCCGCGGCCATGCGCGACCACCTCCGGTGTGGGCCCCCGACTCCCTGAGTCTGGGGTACCCGCCTCCGTGCCGCGCCGTCAATACGCGGGAACACAACGAAAGGCCCGCACCGAACGGTGCGGGCCTTTCATGACGGCGATCCTGACGGGACTTGAACCCGCGACCTCCACCTTGACAGGGTGGCGAGCTAACCAACTGCTCCACAGGACCAGATGCCGCTGCTTCCTGGAAAGCGGCTGCGAGGAAGACTGTACAGCAGGTCAGAGGGTCCGGTCGAACTCACCGACGGCGAGCTCCCCGTCAGGGTGCCGCCGCGTCGATCGCCTTCACGATCCGCTTGTCCGACACCGGGTACGCCGTGCCCAGGGCGTGCGCGAAGTAGCTGACCCGGAGCTCCTCGATCATCCAGCGGATGTCGGTGACCTCCTTCGGCACGGGGCGGCCCTGCGGGAGCTGTTCGAGCAGCCAGGCGTACTCGTCCTGCATCTCGTGGACCTTCCGCATGCGCGTGGTGTCCCGCTGGACGCCCGTCGGCATCTGCTGGAGCCGCCGGTCCACCGCCACCAGATAGCGCATCAGGTCCGGCAGCCGCCGCAGGCCCGTCCGCGTGACGAAGCCGGCCGGCATCAGCCGCGCCAGCTGCTCGCGCACGTCCGCCAGGTTGTCGATCAGCGCCAGGCTGTTCGCACCCTTCAGCCGCCGCTCACAGGCATGCCAGGCCGCCAGGACCTGCTGCACCTGACCCACCGTCCGCACCGTCGTGTCGACCAGGTCGGCGCGCACCTTGTCGAACAGCTTCCGGAAGGACTCCTCGTCCCAGACCGGACCGCCGTGGTCCGCGATCAGCTTGTCCGCCGCCGCGGTCGCGCAGTCGTCGAACAGCGCCTGGACGGAGCCGTGCGGATTGCGGGACAGCGCCAGCTTCTGCTGGTTGGTCAGCGTGTCCGAGACGAACTTGGCCGGGTTCACCGGGATGTTCAGCAGGATCAGTCTCCGGGTGCCCCGCCACATCGCCGCCGCCCGTTCGGCCTCCGTGTCGAAGAGACGCACCGAGACGGTGTCGCCGGCGTCCACCAGCGCCGGGTACGCCTTGACCGGCTGGCCGGCCCGCCGGGTCTCGAAGACCTGGGTGAGCGCGCCGATCGTCCAGTCCGTGAGGCCGGTGCGCTCCAGTGACTGCCCGGAGCCGCCGGGGCCGCCCGTGGCCGCGGCCGCGGCCTGGGAGAGGGCCTGGCGGGCCTTGGGGCGCAGCTGGAGCCGGAGCGCCTCCAGGTCCTTGCCCTCGGCGATCCTGCGGCGCCGCTCGTCCACGACCCGGAAAGTGATCTTGAGGTGGTCGGGTACCCGGGAGAGGTCGAAGTCCTCCGCCGCCACGGGGACGCCGACCATCCGCTGGAGCTCTCGGGCCAGCGTGGACGGCAACGGCTCCTGGAGCGGGACGGCCGCGTCCAGAAAGCGCGTCGCGTAGTTCGGCGCCGGGACGTAGTGGCGCCGGACCGGCTTGGGCAGCGAACGGATCAGCTCGGTGACGACCTGTTCCCGCAGCCCGGGGATCTGCCAGTCGAAGCCCTCGTCGGTCACCTGGTTCAGCACCTGGAGCGGGATGTGGACCGTCACGCCGTCCGCGTCCGCGCCCGGCTCGAACTGGTAGGTCACCCGGAACTTCAGCGGCCCCTGGCGCCAGGAGTCGGGATAGTCGGCCTTGGTGACCGCCCCGGCCTTCTCGTTGATGAGCATCTCGCGCTCGAAGTCGAGGAAATCGGGTTCCTCACGGCGCTTGTGCTTCCACCAGGAGTCGAAGTGCGCTCCCGACACGACGTGTTCGGGCACCCGCTGGTCGTAGAAGTCGAACAGCGTCTCGTCGTCGACCAGGATGTCCCGGCGCCTGGCACGATGCTCCAGCTCCTCGACCTCGGTCAGGAGCTTGCGGTTGTCGGCGAAGAACTTGTGGTGCGTGCGCCAGTCGCCCTCGACCAGCGCGTTGCGGATGAACAGGTCGCGGGAGACCTCGGGGTCGATCCGCCCGTAGTTGACCTTGCGGTCGGTCACGATCGGCACGCCGTAGAGCGTGACCTTCTCGATCGCCATCACCGCCGCCTGGTCCTTCTCCCAGTGCGGCTCGCTGTACGTCCGTTTCACCAGGTGCTCGGCGAGCGGCTCGATCCACTCCGGCTCGACACGCGCGTTGACCCGGGCCCACAGCCGCGAGGTCTCCACCAGCTCGGCGGACATGATGAACCGCGGCGGCTTCCGGAACAGCGCCGAACCCGGGAAGACGGCGAACTTGGCGTTGCGTGCGCCGAGGTACTCGTTCTTCCCCGGGCTCTTCGCGCCCTCCCGGCCGGTGGTCCTGCCGGTCTCGCCGCCGGTGGTCTTCATGTCCTTCATGCCGATGTGCGAGAGCAGACCCGCGAGCAGCGAGACGTGCACCGACTGCTCCGGGGCGTCCTCCTCGTTGAGGTGGATGCCCATCTGCTTCGCGACGGTCCGCAGCTGCGCGTAGATGTCCTGCCACTCCCGGATGCGCAGGAAGTTCAGGTACTCCTGCTTGCACATCCGGCGGAAGGAGGAGGAGCCCCGCTCCTTCTGCTGCTCGCGGATGTGACGCCAGAGACTGAGGAAGGCGAGGAAGTCGCTGGTCTCGTCCTTGAAGCGGGCGTGCTGCTGGTCGGCCTGGGCCTGCTTGTCGGAGGGCCGCTCGCGCGGGTCCTGGATGGACAGCGCCGCCGCGATCACCATGACCTCGCGGACACATCCGTTGCGGTCGGCCTCCAGGACCATCCGGGCGAGCCGCGGGTCGACGGGAAGCTGGGCCAGCTTGCGGCCCTGCTCCGTCAGCCGCTTCCTCGGATCCTTCTCGGTCGGGTTCAGCGCGCCGAGCTCCTGCAGGAGCTGCACGCCGTCGCGGATGTTGCGGTGGTCCGGCGGGTCGATGAAGGGGAACTTCTCGATCTCGCCGAGGCCGGCCGCGGTCATCTGCAGGATGACGGAGGCGAGGTTCGTGCGGAGGATCTCCGCGTCCGTGAACTCCGGGCGGGTGAGGAAGTCGTCCTCGGAGTAGAGCCGGACGCAGATGCCGTCCGACGTACGGCCGCAGCGGCCCTTGCGCTGGTTGGCGCTGGCCTGGGAGACAGGCTCGATGGGCAGCCGCTGCACCTTGGTGCGGTGGGAGTAGCGGGAGATCCGGGCGGTACCCGGATCGATCACGTACTTGATGCCGGGCACGGTCAGCGAGGTCTCGGCCACGTTGGTGGCGAGGACGATCCGCCGCCCGGAGTGGGCCTGGAAGACGCGGTGCTGCTCCGCGTGGCTCAGCCGGGCGTACAGCGGGAGCACCTCGGTGTTGCGGAGCTGCTTCTTCAGCAGCGCGTCCGCGGTGTCGCGGATCTCCCGCTCGCCGGAGAGGAAGACCAGGATGTCGCCCGGACCCTCGGACTGGAGCTCGTCGACGGCGTCGCAGATCGCGGTGATCTGGTCCCGGTCCGCCTCGTCGCCGTCCTCCTCCAGGAGGGGGCGGTAGCGGACCTCGACCGGGTACGTGCGTCCGGAGACCTCGACGATCGGGGCGTCCCCGAAATGACGGGAGAAGCGCTCGGGGTCGATGGTCGCGGACGTGATGACGACCTTCAGGTCGGGACGTCTGGGCAGCAGCTGGGCCAGGTACCCGAGCAGGAAGTCGATGTTGAGGGACCGTTCGTGCGCCTCGTCGATGATGATCGTGTCGTAGGCGCGCAGCTCGCGGTCCGTCTGGATCTCGGCGAGCAGGATGCCGTCGGTCATCAGCTTCACGAAGGTCGCGTCGGGATTCACCTGGTCGGTGAACCGGACCTTCCAGCCGACCGCCTCGCCCAGCGGTGTCCGCAGCTCCTCCGCGACGCGCTCGGCGACGGTGCGGGCGGCGATCCGGCGCGGCTGGGTGTGACCGATCATGCCCCGGACGCCCCGGCCCAGCTCCAGACAGATCTTCGGGATCTGCGTCGTCTTACCGGAACCGGTCTCGCCGGCGACGATCACGACCTGGTGGTCGCGTATCGCCTCCAGGATCGTGTCCTTCCTCTGGGAGACGGGCAGCTGCTCGGGGTACGTGACGACGGGCACGCGGGAGGCCCGCCCGTCGGTGCGCTCCTTGGCCTTGCCGGCCTCGGCGGCGATCTCGTCCAGGACGGCCTCACGGGCCTCTGGCTTGCGGATGCGGCGAGCGCCCTCGAGGCGGCGGCCGAGCCGGTGGGCGTCCCGCAGCGAGACCTCGGCCAGGAGGGACTGGAGGGCGGCGAAGGAAGTAGACATACGGAGTCCAGGATCGCACCCCGCGCCGAGAACCGGCGAACCGATTTCCCCGGACGCGCCGTGGGCGGCCCGTAGTATCGCGGGCAGCCCCGAGAGAGGTCTCCCGATGTCCCGCACCGCCCGCGCGCTCGCGTCCTTCGCCGCGCTCGCGGGTGTCCTGCTGGTGGCCCTGGGATGCGGCACGGACGGTACGGGACGCCCCGGAGCGAGCGACCCCACCGGCACCGTGCGGGCGGGGACGGCCGCGGCCGTCCCCGCCCGCACGGTGGTCACGGGCACCGGGAGCGAGGCACCGGGCTGCGGTGAGCGGCATCCCGCCGAAGGCGCCGCCCGTCCGGCCACGCCGCCGCGCCCGCACGGCCTCGGAGAGCCGCCGTCCGGGCTCGCCGGGGGCCGGGCCACCGCGGACCGGGGCGCGGACCAGGACGTCCACGCCGTACCGCCGGGCCGGACACCGCCGGACCTCGCCCCGCCGTCCCCCGTGGAACTGTCGATCCTGCGCGTGTAGAGGCCGGCCGCCGTCGCCGTCCGCCCTCTTCCTCCATGTCCAGGAGTGTTTCCGCATGTCCCCTTCCCCTTCCGCGTCCTCCCCCGCCTCCTCCGGTTCCGGTGCGAAGTCCCGGCCGCTCGCGATCGTCGCGGGAGTGGCGGTCGCCGCCGCGCTGCTCGGGTACGCCTCCTACACCGCCACCAAGCCCTCCTCGGACGGTTCCGCCGGCTCCTCGTCGACCGTCGCCGAGGTCTCCGCCGACCCGAGTGACGGCGTCTATCCGGCACTGGAGGCGTACGCCCGCCGGGACGCGGCCGACCCGCTCGCCCTCGGCAGGGCGGACGCCCCCGTGGTCCTGATCGAGTACGCCGACTTCAAGTGCGGCTACTGCGCGAAGTTCGCCCGGGACACGGAACCCGCCCTGGTGAAGAAATACGTGGAGAACGGCACCCTGCGCATCGAGTGGCGCAACTTCCCCCTCTTCGGCGAGGAGTCCGAGGCCGCGGCCCGTGCCGGGTGGGCCGCCGGCCGGCAGGGCAGGTTCTGGGAGTTCCACCGCGCCGCCTACGCCCAGGGAGCCAAGGAGAAGGGCTTCGGCGAGGAGCGTCTCGCGGCTCTGGCACGCCAGGCCGGGGTCCCCGACCTGGCGCGCTTCACCCGGGACGCGGGCAGTGCCGAGGCCCGCGCGGCGGTGCGCGAGGACCAGGAGCAGGGCTACTCGATCGGGGCGACCGCGACGCCCTCGTTCCTGGTCAACGGGCGACCCATCGCGGGCGCCCAGCCCGAGGAGACCTTCGAGCGGGCCATCGAGGCCGCGGCCGACGCGGCGGCGGCGAAACCGGCGCGGCCCGCGGTGACGGCGACGGCGACGCCCGGCCGATGAGCACCGACATCGGCTATCCGGCCGCGCTCCTCGGCGGCCTCCTCGCCCTGCTGAGTCCGTGCAGCGCCCTGCTGCTCCCGGCCTTCTTCGCGTACTCGATCGACTCGACGAGCCGGCTCCTCGCCCGGACCGGCGTCTTCTACGCGGGCCTGGCCACCACGCTCGTCCCGCTCGGTGCGGCCGGGTCCTTCGCCGGGCGCCTGTTCTACGGTCACCGGGACCTGCTGGTGGCCCTCGGTGGCTGGCTGATCATCGTGCTCGGAGTGCTCCAGATCCTCGGCATGGGCTTCGCCTCCCGCCGGCTCGCCGAGGTCAGCGGGCGGATCCGCCCGACCACCGCGCTCTCCGTCTACGCCCTCGGTCTGGTCTACGGCCTCGCGGGCTTCTGCGCCGGCCCGATCCTCGGCAGCGTGCTGACGGTGGCGGCGGTCAGCGGCAGCCCGGTCTACGGCGGGCTGTTGCTCGCGGTCTACGCCTTGGGCATGGCGGTCCCGCTCTTCCTGCTGGCGCTTCTCTGGGAGCGGTTCGACCTGGGCCGGCGGCGCTGGCTGCGCGGCCGGACCCTGCGGGCGGGCCGCTTCGAGCTGCACAGCACCTCCCTGCTGTCGGGGCTCTTCTTCGTGGTCCTCGGCGCGGTGTTCCTGGTCTTCGACGGAACGACCGCCCTGCCGGGGCTGCTGTCGGTGGACGTCTCGTTCGCGGTGGAGGAGCGGGTGGCGTCGGTGAGCGCCCTGGTCCCGGACTGGGCGCTGCTCGTCGGGGTGGTCGCGGTGGTGGCGCTGGTACTCGCGGTACGCGGTCGGCGCGGCGCCCCGGACGGGCGCCGGAGCGAGCGGGCCTGACGCGAGAGTGCCCGGCCGTCGGTGCGGCCGGGCACCGCCCCCGCCCGCCGTTCTCGCGAGCGGGCGGGCGTCCAGGGACACGAGGAAGGCCCCCGTCCATCGGACGGGGGCCTTCGTTTGTGGCTGGGGCCGGGGTCGAACCGGCGACCTATCGCTTTTCAGGCGATCGCTCGTACCAACTGAGCTACCCAGCCACGAGGCTCCGAGGAGCCTCAGCGATCCTGACGGGACTTGAACCCGCGACCTCCACCTTGACAGGGTGGCGAGCTAACCAACTGCTCCACAGGACCTTGCAATGTGCGAGAACGAGTCTCGCACATGGTGATGCGTGCCCCCAACGGGATTCGAACCCGTGCTACCGCCTTGAAAGGGCGGCGTCCTGGGCCACTAGACGATGAGGGCTAAGGGCCCACCTGGGCGCTTCGCAGCGCGTCGGGGACGTGAGAAGCATATGGGATGCCGGCCGCTATCGCCAAAACGGTTTCCCCCGGGTGCGACGGGCGCCCGGGACCGCCACGCGCGCGGTGCCCGGGCGCCCGACGCGCGTGACGTGCGCGGTCCGCCCCGGCCTCCGCCGCCGGCCGTCCGGGTTTCTCGCGCCTTCCCTCCGCATTCCCCTCCGTGTGCTCATCCGCGTTCCCTCCGTGGGCGGGACGTCGCTCGCGGAGAATGGGCCTTGTGCTGGAGATGACGCGAGAAGCCTTCGAAGAGCTGGTGGCCGACGCCCTGGACACGATCCCGCCCGAACTGACGCGGATCATGGACAACGTGGCGGTGTTCGTGGAGGACGAGCCCCCGGCCGACGATCCGGAGCTTCTGGGGCTTTACGAGGGGACTCCGCTGACGGAGCGGGGCGAGTGGTACGCGGGGGTCCTGCCGGACCGCATCTCGATCTACATGGGCTCGACCCTCCGTTTCTGCGAGACCCCGGCGGACGTGGTCCACGAGGTCGCCGTGACCGTGGTCCACGAGATCGCCCATCACTTCGGCATCGACGACGAGCGGCTCCACGAACTGGGCTGGGGCTGATCCCCTGACGGTCCCTCCGGCCGGACCGCGGCGACGCACCGGCCCCGCGCCCCGTCCCCGGTGTCGTCCCTGCGTCGTCACCGGCCTTCAGCGCGGGGCGCGAAGGGCGGGCGGGCGTCCGTCACCGCGCACCGGCCCCGTCCCCGGCCGGACACGGGACGGTAACGGGGCCGCACTGGCGGGGCGCTGGGCGTGTCCCTCGCGGTGCGAAGGGAGTTGGGCAGCGAAACGTCCTGCGTCCTGCCCTGTCGCGCCCTGGAGGTGCCCCGTGCGCCCTTTCCCCACCCCTGTGAGATGGGCCGCCGCCGCGTTCGCGGTCGCCGCCTGCGCCGGTCTGAGCGGCTGCATGAGCGTCGGTGACGACGCCGCCACACCGGCGCCCGGCGAGTCCGCGCGCGAGCGGCGTGTGGCGGCCGAGTCCGACGGCGGGATCGGGGTCTCGGGCCGGAACGGCGGGAACGGGCGGGACCTCTCCGGCCGGAGTGCGCCGGACGCGGACGGCGAGGGCGGCGAGTCACCCGTGGCGAGCGGTTCGCCGTCCCCTTCCGGCAGTCCCTCGACGGTCCCGACGGCCGGTCCGGGCGGGGGCAAGCCGCTCCCCGAGCCGGACGACCCGGGCGGGCCCGGCGAGGCCGGTGGCGCGGGAGGCGCCGGCGGGCCCGGTGCGCCGGGCGGTGGTACGGCGACCCCCACCAGGTCGCCGGAACCGACCCCCGAACCGACGGCCGATCCGGACCCGACACAGGAGCCGACGGCGGAGCCCACCTTTTTGCCTTCCGTGACACCCGGCGCGGACACCCACATGGGTGCCATGAAGGCGGCCGAGAGGTCGGGTGTGTCGATGGAGCCGGAGGCATCGCCGCAGGTCGGACCGGCATGACGGGACCGGACTTGCGCTGAGGCGGGGAGGGTGCGTATGGTTATAGATCGTTTGATCCCATTGCCCGGCGCCGAAACAGAAGAGCGCCGTGTGGCGCGTACTCTCCCTAGCCGTGGCTGGACCGCATTGAGGCGGTCGATTTGCGTAATTCACGGAGTTGACGGGCGCGTGCCGAGACTCCGGAAGGTTTCGCATTTCGCATGTCCATTTTCAGTTCTGACCACGCCGTCATGCCCGAGAACGACGAGATCGTCGAGGCCCCCGAGGCCCCCGAGGCCCCCGAGACCGTCGTCGCCGAACTCGCCGAACTCGCCGACGAGGCGGCCGAAGGCGCCGTCGAGACCGACGAGCCCGCGGAGCCGACGATCACCTTCGCCGAGCTGGGCCTGCCCGAGGGCGTCGTGCGCAAGCTCGCGCAGAACGGCGTGACCACTCCCTTCCCGATCCAGGCGGCGACCATCCCGGACGCCCTGGTCGGCAAGGACATCCTCGGCCGCGGCCGTACCGGCTCCGGCAAGACCCTGTCGTTCGGCCTGCCGACCCTGGCCCGGCTGGCCGACGGCCGGACCGAGAAGAAGAAGCCCCGCGCGGTCATCCTCACCCCGACCCGTGAGCTCGCGATGCAGGTCGCGGACGCCCTCCAGCCGTACGGCGACGTGCTCGGCCTGAAGATCAAGGTCGTCTGCGGCGGTACGTCCATGGGCAACCAGATCTACGCCCTGGAGCGCGGCGTCGACATCCTCGTCGCCACCCCGGGCCGACTGCGCGACATCATCAACCGCGGCGCCTGCTCCCTGGAGAACGTCGAGGTCGCCGTTCTCGACGAGGCCGACCAGATGTCCGACCTGGGCTTCCTGCCCGAGGTCACCGAACTGCTCGACCAGGTCCCGGCCGGCGGCCAGCGCATGCTGTTCTCCGCCACGATGGAGAACGAGATCTCCACGCTGGTCAAGCGTTACCTGGTCGACCCGGTCAGCCACGAGGTCGACAGCGCCCAGGGCAACGTCTCCACCATGAGCCACCACGTGCTCGTCGTGAAGCCGAAGGACAAGGCTCCGGTCACCGCCGCCATCGCCGCCCGCAAGGGCCGCACGATCATCTTCGTCCGCACCCAGCTGGGCGCCGACCGCATCGCCGAGCAGCTCGTCGAGTCCGGTGTGAAGGCGGACGCGCTGCACGGCGGCATGACGCAGGGTGCCCGTACCCGCGTGCTGGCCGACTTCAAGGACGGATACGTCAACGCGCTGGTCGCCACCGACGTCGCCGCCCGCGGTATCCACGTCGACGGCATCGACCTGGTCCTCAACGTGGACCCGGCCGGCGACCACAAGGACTACCTGCACCGCTCCGGCCGCACGGCGCGAGCCGGCCGCTCGGGTGTCGTGGTCTCGCTGGCGCTTCCGCACCAGCGCCGCCAGATCTTCCGTCTGATGGAGGACGCGGGCGTCGACGCCTCGCGTCACATCGTCGGCGGTGCGGGCGCGTTCGACCCGGAGGTCGCCGAGATCACCGGTGCGCGCTCACTCACCGAGGTCCAGGCCGACTCCGCGAACAACGCCGCCAAGCAGGCCGAGCGTGAGGTCGCCGACCTCACCAAGCAGCTGGAGCGCCTCCAGCGCCGCGCCGTCGAGCTCCGCGAGGAGGCCGACCGCCTGGTCGCCCGTTCCGCGCGGGAGCGGGGCGAGGACCCGGAGGCCGCGATCGCCGAGGTGACCGAGGCCGCCGAGGCCGAGATCGCCGCCGCCGCGCAGGCCGCCGCCCAGGCCGAGCGCCGCGAGGAGCGTCCGGCGTCCCGCGACGAGCGCGGCAACTTCGAGCGCCGCAACGACCGCGGCGACCGCGGCGACCGGGGCGGTTTCCGCCGCGACGACCGTCGTGACGACCGTGGTGGCCGTTCCTTCGAGCGTCGGGACGACCGTCCCTCGGGTGGTTTCCGTCGGGACAACGACCGTCCGTCCGGTGGTTTCCGTCGGGACAACGACCGTCCGTCCGGTGGTTTCCGTCGGGACGACCGTCCCTCGGGCGGCTTCAACCGTGACGACCGCGGCGACCGTGGCGGTTTCCGCCGGGACGACCGTCGTGACGACCGTGGTGGCCGTTCCTTCGAGCGTCGTGACGACCGTCCCTCGGGTGGTTTCCGTCGGGACAACGACCGTCCGTCCGGTGGTTTCCGTCGGGACGACCGTCCCTCGGGCGGCTTCAACCGTGACGACCGCGGCGACCGCGGTGACCGCGGTGACCGCGGTGACCGCGGCGGTTTCCGCCGCGACGACCGCCCCTCCGGCGGCCACCACCGGGGCAGCGACCGTCCGTTCAACCGCGACCGTCGTGACGACCGTCCCTCCGGCGGCTTCCGCTCGGGCGGCGACCGCCCGTACGGCCGTCGTGACGACCACCGCGGCGGTGAGCACCGCGGCACCGGCACCAGCACCGGTTCCTTCGGCCGCCGTGACGAGAAGCCGCGCTGGAAGCGCAACGGCTGACCGAGCCGTGGCCGTCGCTCGGGCGACGGCGAACCGGTAGCGAAGGCCCGCCCCTTTGAAGAGGGGCGGGCCTTCGGGCGTCTCCGGAACCCTCCCCGCACCCGTCCCTCCACCCCCGGGCGGGGCCCGGCTCGCGGCATCGGGGATATGGCCGAGATCCCGACCCGGTCGTGCGGCTATGCTGGGGCGGCGGGCCGCTAGCTCAATTGGTCAGAGCAGCAGACTTTTAATCTGTTGGTTGTGGGTTCGAGTCCCACGCGGCCTACGCACCGGGCCCAGGTCAGAGACCATCTGACCTGGGCCCACACGCATTTGAGGGCGGCGGAGAGGGTCTTGCTCAGCCGATGCTCAGCCGAGGTACAGACGAAGAAGCCCCCGAGAGCGGACGTCCGAACGCTCTCGGGGGCCTCGCACTCCCCCGACCCCGACCGGGGCGCGGTGGCTACGGGGCGGGCCGGCCGCTGCCGGAGCAGGTCTCCGTGCCGGTTCCGCCACGCTGGTGCGTCGCCGTCGGCGCGCGGGACGGGGCCCCCGTTCCAGCGCCACAGACGGGGCAGTTGCCCTCAACCTGGCCGGGGCGAATCGCCTATCAGTCCTCCTCGATCGGTGGTGCTGACAGATGGTGCGGCCTCCCGGGCGATCCGGGGAGACCTCGGAGCCGGCGCGCGAAGACCCGCGCCGCGTTGTGGAGGCTCACCGTCACGCCCCGCGAAGACCCGCGCCGCGTTGTGGAAGCTCACCGTCACGCCCCGCTGGGAGCCCGGTTCCGGGGCGGTGGACCAGCGCTCGATCGAGGCGACTTCCGGGCTCTCGGCGGCGGCCGGCACAGCGGCAAGCCACGCCTCCGGAGAGTATGCGGTGGCCGGGTCACCCGCCGTCGGCGCGGGGGTGCCGGTCACGGGGACCGCCGAGCGGCAGAGCCGCCAGACGGGCCGGGTCCGCCAGGATGTGGATCTCGACGATCCGGTCGCCGTCGATCGTGAAGGCCATGAGGGCCGCGGGGCGCCCGTCCTGCAGGGACACGACACCGGGGGAGCCGTTGACCACCACCGGCAGGGAACTGTGCCGGAAGCGGGCGAAGGCGAGGGCCTGCCGGACGACCGCCTCCGCTCCGCGCACCAGCTTGGAGGCACCCGCGCGGAGCGAGCCGCCGTCCGCCCGCAGGACCACGTCCGGGTCGAGGACCGTGAGCAGCCCTTCGAAGTCGCCGTCCCGCGAGGCCGCCAGGAAGGCGTCGACGACCCGGCGCTGCCGCGTGGCGTCCGGGGCTCCGTCCGGGGCCGCGCCCCGGACGCGGCGGCGGGCGCGGCTCGCGAGCTGCCGGGTGGCGGCCGGGGTGCGCCCCACGATCGGTGCGATCTCCTCGAAGGACACCGCGAACATGTCGTGCAGCACGAAGGCGAGCCGTTCGGCGGGCCCCAGCGCCTCCAGGACCACGAGCAACGCCAGGCCCACCGAGTCGGCTCGCAGCGCCTCGTCCTCCGGACCCTCGGCGTCCTCGGCGCGGCTCACCACCGGATCGGGGACGTGGTGCTCCAGCGGGTCCTCACGGCGTGCGGTGCGCGAGCGCAGCATGTCCAGGCAGACCCGGCCGACCACCGTCGTCAGCCAGCCGCTGAGGTTCCGTACCTCGCGCACATCGGACCGGCTGAGCCTGAGCCACGCTTCCTGGACCGCGTCCTCGGCTTCGCTCAACGAGCCGAGCATCCGGTAGGCGACCGCGCGGAGATGACCGCGGTCGGCCTGGAAGCGCTCGGCCAGGAGGTCCTGCTCGTCCATGGGTGCCTCTCCCTCGTCGTGACCCGTCATCGGCGGGATGGAGGGCAACCGCCGGATGGGACAGCCGACCGGCCGCCCGTGGTCCGCTCCGTGAGATCCCTGCTCCGCGGCGGCGAACGCGCGGAATTCCCCGGGCGATCGGCCACGGCTCCGGGCAACGTCCCTTCAGCGCGGTGATCTTCGACCGTAGGTTTTCATGCATGACGACAACAGCGCAGGCCAACGCCGTACTTCGCACCCCGCCCGCCCCGCCCGCCGTCGCGGTCGCGTACTTCGCCGCCGGTCTCGCCTTCCACGCCGACGTGTCCGACGTCGCTGCCGCCCTGGCCGACGCCGACGACCCCGGGTTCGTGGTGCTGGACTCGCGCTCCACCGCCTCCTGGGACCAGGGACACGTTCCCGGCGCGATCCACCTGCCCACGGCACTGATCGCCGAGCGGGCGGAGCAGCTGCTGGACAAGTCCGTGCCGGTGGTCACGTACTGCTGGGGCCCCGGCTGCAACGGCGCCACCCGCGCCGCGCTCGCTCTGGCCGAGCTGGGCTACCAGGTCAAGGAGATGCTCGGAGGCTTCGAGTACTGGGTGCGCGAGGGCTTCGCGTACGAGACGTGGGAAGGTCCCGAGCGGAGGGGCGCGGACCCCCTGACCGCGCCGGCCGACGCCGGGGACTGCGGCTGCTGAGGAAGTGGATTTCCGGATCTGCCTCCCATGCCGTAAGGTCATATTCACCGACGCGGGGTGGAGCAGCTCGGTAGCTCGCTGGGCTCATAACCCAGAGGTCGCAGGTTCAAATCCTGTCCCCGCTACTCAGTAGCGAACGAAGGCCCGGATCCAGTCGGATCCGGGCCTTCGTCGTGTTCCCCTGGAGCGTCCCCTCCCGCGAGCCGGGCCGTCGCCGGTCCGGGACGGCCCGCTCTGTTCCGCTTGACCTTCACGCAGCGTCAAGTTCTAGCGTTCTCGGTATGGAGTGGTCGATCCAAGAGATCGCCAGGAAGGCAGGCACCACCAGCCGCACGCTCCGCCACTACGGCGAGCTCGGACTGCTGGAGCCCAGCCGGATCGGCGCCAACGGTTACCGGTACTACGACCAGGCGGCGCTCGTGCAGCTCCAGCGCATCCTGCTGCTGCGCGAGCTGGGGCTCTCGCTGCCCGCGATCGGCGAGGTCCTGGACGGGCAGCGGGACACGTCCGCCGCCCTGCGCACCCATCTCTCCCTGCTGGAACAGGAACGGGAACGCATCGGGCGGCAGATCGAGGCCGTCCGGACCACTCTCCACAAGACCGAGAAAGGAGAAGAGCTCATGGCCGAGGAAGTATTCGACGGGTTCGACCACACGCGGTACGAGGAGGAGGTCACCGAACGATGGGGCGCCGACGCCTACCGCGCGGGCGACCGCTGGTGGCGTTCGCTCAGTGCCTCGGAGCAGCAGGCGTTCATGGACCGGCAGGCCGGCATCGCCCGCGACTTCGGGCAGGCCGCGCGCGCCGGTCTCGAGGCCGGCAGCGACGAGGTGCAGGCCATCGCCCAGCGCCAGTTCGCCTGGCTGTCGGTCACCACGTCGCCGACGAAGGAGTACGTGATCGGGCTCGGCCGCATGTACGTCGAGGACCCGCGCTTCGCCGCCACCTACGACCGGCACGGCGAGGGTACGGCGCTGCTGGTCCGGGACGCGATGACCGTCTACGCGGAGCGGAACCTGTAGCGCCGCCCTCCGGCCCGCCCGGCGGGCCGAAGGGCCACGCCGCGCCCGGCGCCCGGTGCCTTCGCCACAGCACCCGCAGCACCTCTGCTCCCCCGATCGGAGCACGGGAGGTCGCTGCCCGGCGCGGCGGCACCCAGGCTGGGAAGGCGCGGCACGGTCCGTCGCCGTGTGAGGACCGGGCAGGAGAGCACAGGTGGGGCAGCGAACGGCGGGTGGCGGGTCCGTCGGCCCGTCGCGTCCGCGTGGCGAGCGGGCCCGGCGGTTCATCCGTGCCCTGCCTCCGCTGATCATCGTCGGCGGGGTGCTGTTCGACCTCGCCACCCCGGCCGGCTATACCGCCTCCCCGATGTTCTCGGCCGCGCCGCTCACCGCGGCGCCCTTCTTCTCGCCTCTGACGACGCTGCTGACCGGAATCGCCGCCGTGCTCGCGAGCCTCGGTCTGCATGCGTACAACGGCACCAGCGGTCAGGTCCCGAGCCTCACCGAGACCCTCACGGTGGTCACCGTCTCCGGGCTGGCGCTGCTCATCAACCGGGTCGTGCGGCGCAGTGGCGAACGGCTCGCCTCGGCCCGGGTGATCGCCGAGACCGTCCAGAAGGCGGTGCTGCCCACGCCCACCGAGCGGATCGGCGGGCTCCGGATCGCGGCGCGCTACGAGGCCGCGCAGGCCGACGCGTTCATCGGCGGCGACCTGTTCGCCGTGCAGGACACCCCGTACGGCGTGCGGCTGGTCGTCGGTGACGTGCGGGGCAAGGGGCTGGAGGCGGTGGAGGCGGTCGCCGTGCTCGTCGGCGCGTTCCGGGAGGCGGCCGACCAGGAGGCGACGCTGGAGGGAGTGGCGCAGCGGCTGGAGCGGGCACTGACCCGCGAGGGCACACGCCGTGACGACCTGGACGCCGTGGAGGGGTTCACCACCGCGGTCCTGGCCGAGATCCCGCGTGGTGACGGGCTGGTCCGTGTGGTGAACCGGGGGCACCCGGAGCCGCTGCTGCTGTACCAGGAC
Organism: Streptomyces sp. NBC_01216; assembly: GCF_035994945.1. NCBI lineage: Bacteria > Bacillati > Actinomycetota > Actinomycetes > Kitasatosporales > Streptomycetaceae > Streptomyces > Streptomyces sp. NBC_01216. The sequence goes on along the minus strand of NZ_CP108677.1, from coordinate 3,261,362 downwards.
GGTGGTCTGCGGCATCTGGAGCCCAGCCGGCAGGCGCTGCCGCTCGGCATGGGCGAGCTGGCCGCCTGGCCGGACCACGTCGACGAGACCCCGTACCCGCCGGGGGCGACGCTGCTCTTCTACACCGACGGGCTGTCCGAGGCGCGCGATGCCGAGGGCGTCTTCTACGAGCCCGCGGCCCGGCTCACCGGGCGGATCTTTCCGGGGCCCGAGGAGCTGTTGGACGCGCTCGTCGGCGACATCCGCCGGTACACGGGAGGTGGCTCGACGGACGACATGGCCCTGCTCGCCGTGGCCCGGCCGGCGCACGGGCAGCCGGTACGGCGCCTGACGATGCCGGTGGTCCCCTGAGCGCCCGTCGCGGGCGGCCGGGGAGGGCGGGCCGGCGCGGGTGACCATCCGTAGTCGGGGGGTATCACTGAGATAACAATTGACGCACCATCAGATAAGGGGTGTTTCGTGATTGGCTCCTGAGCGCCGGTCAAATCGCCCTGTACTGCATCAATCTCCTGAACGATCAAGAGGAACGGCTTGGAATCGGACCCCCGCGTCTATTAACGTTCGATAACGCAGCGCGGTTGTCCCAGCCGTCGCAAGAGACGGCACCGTGCGCACGCGCCGAATCCCGAAAGGGAACCGGGGAACCACTATTTGGGGTGAATCGGACGCCTTCGCACTCGTGCGACAGCGCCCGTAGGAGACCTTCCTGCTCCGAACCCGTCAGCTAACCCGGTAGGCGGCAAGGAAGGAAAGGAGTACGCCTCCGTGGCGTCCAACACCCCTGCCCCCGAAGCCCCCTTCCATGCGTTTGGTGCCTCGGGTGCCGCCGGGACCGACCCCGACGCCACGACGTCGGGCGAGTGGAACCCCACCGAGGAATCGCTCCAGCGGCAGAGCCGGTCCGGCGGCCGTCATCGCGTGGTGAAGCAGCGCTCCGGCTTCGCCCGTTCCTCCACCGTGCTCGGCGTCGGCGTGATCGCGGCCGTCGGCGCGGGCGGCCTGGCCACCGCGCAGGAGCGCCCCCAGGTCTCCATAGCCCTCCCCGACCTCGACCTGCCGGACGCCGCCGATCTGCCCGGCGTCGCCGCGCTGATGTCCGGGGACGAGGAGCGGGACGCGACCGCGGGCACCGGCAACGACCTGCACGCGCTCACCGCCTCGGTCGCGGCGCCCGTCGAAGCCGGCGCCGCGAAGAGCGAGGGCGGTGACGCCGGCGAGGCGCTGCGCGCCCGCATCCTCCAGCAGGCCGAGCAGCAGCAGGTCTCCGCCGACGCCGCCGAGAAGGCCGCCGCGGAGAAGGAAGCGGCCGAGAAGGCCGCCGCCGAGGCGGCGGCCAAGGCCGACGCGGCGGAGAAGGCGGCGGCCGAGGCGAAGAAGAAGGCCGAGGAGGAGGCCGCGGCGAAGGCAGAGGCGGAGCGCCTGGCCAAGCTCGCGGCGAGCTACTCGCTGCCCACCTCGTCCTACACGCTGACCTCGACGTACGGCCAGGCCGGCTCGATGTGGTCCTCCGGCTATCACACCGGTCTCGACTTCGCGGCCCCCACGGGCACCCCGGTCAAGGCGGTGCACGGTGCCACGGTCATGTCGGCCGGCTGGTCGGGCTCGTACGGCTACCGGATCGTCCTGGAGCTGGCCGACGGCACGGAGGTCTGGTACTGCCACCTGTCCTCGATGACCGTCTCCGTGGGCCAGTCGGTGGGCACCGGCGACACGATCGGCCGGGTGGGCGCCACCGGCAACGTGACCGGCCCGCACCTGCACCTCGAGGTGCACACCCCGGGCGGCGACGGTGTGGACCCGGCGGCCTGGCTGGCGAGCAAGGGCCTCTCCGTCTGAGCGGAGGCATCCCAGGCCCGGCCGCGGGCACCTTCCGCTGCTCGCGGCTCCGTCGTACCGGGCCCTCGGAGGCCGCGCCGTGGTGCGGTGGACCGCGAGGCGCCGGATCGAGCTCGTAGGGGGGCCTACCCGGTTGATTCGGCGACGCCGCGAGTCGTCGTCCTGCCGGGCGTCGCCCCAGGGCGAAGGTCGCCCGAGTCGGAACACTAGCTGCGGTAGGGGTTGTAGCCGCCGTAGTCCAGGTACTGCGGCGGCGCCCAGACCCGGCCGGTGGCCCGCGCCGCGTAGGTCAGCGCGGGCGAGGCGACCTGCCGGCGCTGCCAGAGGTGGTGCAGCAGCTCCTGCTCGCGGGCCGCGAAGTCCTGGTCCGTGATGCCCCGCTCGGCCCGGTGGCGCAGGAACGCGAGCGTCGTCGCGAAGGTCTCGTACTCCCCGACCGCCCGTGCGGCGTCCGGGCCGTACGTCCGGGCCGCGAAGGAGCGGGCCATCGAGCGGGCCCGCATCGAGGACAGTGCCAGGGGCTCGGAGGGCGAGATCCAGCCGGCCGCCGCGTACGCCGGGAGCTGCCCGGATATCGTGCGCAGCTCGCGCTGCCGGCTCCATATCGCCAGCCAGGTCAGCAGACCGAAGACGGGCACCATGAACATCCCGTACACGATGATGAAGCCCCAGGACGCGTAGACCGCGGAGCCGTTCCACAGCGCGTGCATGCCCATGGCGAGGACCAGGCCGGTCAGCGGCAGCAGAATCCGGCGGACGCGCCTGCGGCGGGCGGCCAGGGCGGCGAAGCCGAAGCCGAGGCCGGTGAGCACGGTGAACAGAGGATGCGCGAACGGCGACATCACGATCCGCACGAAGAAGGTCCCCGCGGTCATCGAACCGAGACCGGACGTGCCGATCTCCTGGTCCTCGCCGAAGGCCCGGCCGAGATAGAGGATGTTCTCGGTGAAGGCGAAGCCGGTGGCGGTGAAACCGGCGACGACCACCCCGTCGACCAGGCCGGTGAAATCCCGGCGCCGCAGCAGGAAGATCAGCAGGATCGCGGCGGCCTTCGCGCTCTCCTCGACGACCGGGGCGACGACGGTGGCGCCGAGGGCGTCCGCCGAGGCCGGATCAGCGGTCGAGGTCTCGATCCAGCGGACCGCGAAGGTGTTGGCGGTGAGCGCGACGAGCGCCGCCGCGAAGGCGCCCCAGGCGAAGGCGAAGACCAGGTTCTTCCAGGGGCCCGGTTCGACGCGGTCGAGCCAGCGGAAGGCGGCGGCCAGCAGCGGCACGGGCAGCACGGCCAGACCGAGGCCGACGAGGAACCCCTCGGTGCCGGTCTCCTCCCGTACCAGCGCGAGGATCACCAGGGCGCACAGCGCGAGCAGGGTGATCACCGCGACGGCCCGGACGGCCTTGCTGCGCCAGAAGGCCCGGCGGGGCCGGTAGCGCCACTGGGCGCGGTCCGGGATGGCGGGGAACGCGGGCTCCTCGGTGTCCCGGGCGGGCACGGGTACGGCTACGGGGTTCGACACCCGACGACCCTAACCAGCGGAAGTGACAGCCCGCGAGGGAGTTCTACTCCGCTGGAACAGAAGGTCGTGCACGCGGTGCCCCTTGTCGAGGCCCTGGCCCTCGAAGCGGGTGAGCGGGCGGAAGGCGGGACGGGGGGCGTAGCCGCCGTCGGCCGCGGTGTTCCCGAAGTCCGGGTGCGCGGTCAGCACCTCCAGCATCTGCTCGGCGTACGGCTCCCAGTCCGTGGCGCAGTGCAGGACGGCCCCCGGCTTCATTCGGGTCGCCAGGAGGGTGAGGAACTCCGGCTGGATGAGGCGGCGCTTGTGGTGACGCTTCTTGGGCCAGGGGTCCGGGAAGTAGACCCGGCAGCCGTCGAGGGCGTCGACGGCCAGCATCTCGCGGAGCAGGATGATCGCGTCGCCGTTGGCGACCCGGACGTTCTCCAGCCCGCCCCGGTCGGCCAGGCCGAGCAGGTTGCCCTGGCCGGGGGTGTGGACGTCCACGGCGAGGATGCCGGTGCCGGGGTCGGCGGCGGCCATCCGCGCGGTGGCCTCGCCCATGCCGAAGCCGATCTCCAGGACGACGGGCAGTCCGCCGAACATCTCGCGCAGGTCGAGGACCCGCTTGCCGTCGATGTCGAGGCCCCAGTCCGGCCAGCGCTTGAGCATCGCCTCGGCCTGGCCCGCGGTGACCCGGCTGCGACGGGGCTGGAAACTGCGGATGCGGCGCTCGTGGTGCGAACCGGCGGGGTCGGGCAGGGGCCCCTCTCCCGCGGCGAACATCCGGCTGCCCCGCCGGGCGACGGCGGGTACGGCGGCTGCGGCGGTGGGGTGCGCGAGGGCTTCACGGGACTCAGACACAATGCCTCGATTCTACGGCGTGCCGGAACACGGCCCCGGGCCGCGCGGAGGCCCGGGTGCGGGACCTCGCCGCCGTCGAGGGCGCGAGCCGAGGGTGCGCGGCCCTGCAACCGGATTCTCCGACCGGGGTTCTCCGGCCGTGCTCTACAGCTGGGCGAGTGCCCGGCGGGCCACCTCGCGGCCGATCGGCAGGCTCGCCGTCGCCGCCGGCGAGGGCGCGTTCAGGATGTGCACCGTCCGGGGCGCCTCGCGGATCAGGAAGTCGTCGACCAGCGTGCCGTCCCGCAGGACCGCCTGGGCGCGGACGCCCGCGGTCGTGCGGCGCAGGTCCGACTCCTCGACGACCGGCAGCAGCCGGCGCACGGCCTCCGTGAAGGCCCGCTTCGACAGGGACCGGTGGAGTTCGCCCGCGCCGTACCGCCAGTGTTCCCGGGCGATCTGCCAGGATCCGGGCCAGGCCAGCGTCCCCACGAGCTCGGCCGGCCGGACGACCGACCAGTCGTATCCCTCGCGTGCCAGCGCCGGCACCGCGTTCGGCCCCACATGCACGCCGCCGTCGACGCCCCGCGTCAGATGCACCCCGAGGAAGGGGAAGGCCGGGTCCGGGACCGGGTACACCAGGCCGCGTACCAGCGAGGGGTCCGTGAGCTCGAAGTACTCGCCGCGGAAGGGGACGATCCGCATGCCCGGGTCGTCGCCCGCGAGCCGTGCCACCCGGTCGCAGTGCAGTCCCGCGCAGTTCACCAGGACCCGGCCGCGCACCACCCGCCCCGCCGCCGTGCGGACGGCGACGCCCCAGGGCCGCCGGTCGATCGCCGTGACCTCGGAGCCGTACAGGATCCGGGCCCCGGACGACTCGGCGAGCTGCGCCGCGACCGCGCCGTAGTCGCAGATGCCGGTGGTGCCGACGTGGATCGCGGCCAGTCCCCGCACCCGCGGCTCGTACGCGCTGATCTGGGCGGGGCCCAGCTCCCGCACCGGGATGCCGTTCTCCCGGCCACGCTGCACGAGGGCGTGCAGCCGGGGCAGCTCGTCCCGGCCGGTGGCCACGATGAGCTTGCCCGTGACCTCGTGCGGCAGGCCGTACTCCGCGCAGAACTTGACCATCTCGGCGGCGCCCGCGACGGCGAACCGTGCCTTGAGCGATCCCGGCCGGTAGTAGATCCCGCTGTGGATCACGCCGCTGTTCCGCCCGGTCTGGTGACGCGCGGGACCCGGCTCCTTCTCCAGGACCGTGACCCGCGTGCCGGGGGCGGCGCGGCCCAGGGCGTACGCCGCCGACAGCCCGACGATCCCGCCGCCGATCACGAGCACATCGCAGTCGACATCACGCACGGACACCTGCACCACCTCCCACCCCGATAGTGCACTGACCCACTGACAATCCGGCTAAACCCATGGGGACACGCTTCACGTCACACTTTCGCGTCACGCCGGTGTCATCAGCAGGGGCCGGGCCCGCTCCCGCAGCTCCATCACCCGCGGCTCGTCCCCGTACGGCTCCAGACGATGCAGCAGATCCCGGACGTACTCGGTCGTCCGCGCCGAGGAGATCCGGCCCGCCACCTCCACCGCGCGCGTGCCCGCCGCGCACGCCGCGTCCAGGTTGCCCGACTCCAGCTCGGCGACCGCCGACACCACGAGCCGCAGCCCGTGCGAGCGGACGTACTCCTCGGTCGGCCGGGAGAGCGCCTGCTCGGTGAAGCGCCGCACCTGACGCGGTAGCTTCAGGTCCCGGTAGCACTCGGCGGCGTCGGCACAGAACCGGTCGTACGAGTAGAACCCGAGCCACGACGGATCGGCGTCGCCGTCCCGCGAGCGCTCCAGCCAGCCCTCGGCCGCCTTCAGCGCGGCCCCGGAGGCCGCCGCGTCCCCGGCCTTCGCGTGGGCCCGTGCCTCCACGAGCCGGAAGAAGGACATGGTGCGCGCGGTGGCGAGACCGCGGTTCCGTTCCAGGGCCGCCTGCGCGAGGTCCACGCCCTCGTCGGAGAAGCCGCGATAGGTGGCCTGGAGCGACATCGAGGCGAGGACGTAGCCGCCGAGGGGGACGTCGGCCGCGGCACGGGCCAGCCGCAGCGCCTGGATGTAGTAGCGCTGGGCGGCCTCCTGCTGGCCCGTGTCGAAGGCCATCCAGCCGGCCAGCCGGGTCAGCTCCGAGGTCGCCCCGAACAGCGCGCGGCCGACCTCGTCGGAGTACGAGGCCAGCAGCAGCGGGGCGGCGTCCACACGTAAGCACTCCGGGACCATCGAGGACCGCCAGTCGCCGCCGCCGTACTTGGAGTCCCAGCGGCGCGCGTCCTCGGCCGCCTCCCGCAGCTTGGCGACGTCGCTGTGGCCCACGCGCGCGTGGGCCCCGCCCTCCGGCCCGTCGAGCGGCTCCTCGCCGCCCGCCCGGGTCAGCAGCCGCTCCACCGAGGAGTCGGCGGGGGTGATCAGCCACCGGGAGGCGGGTGTGGCGTAGGCGCTGACCGCGAAGGAACCGGCCAGCGACTGCCAGATCCCGCCGCCGGCCCGGCGGCCGGCGAGATCCAGTCGGTACAGCTCGGTGGCCGAACGGACCGCCTCACCCACGTCGCGCGGGAAGGCGAGACCCACTTCGGGCGCCGGGTCGGCGTCCGCCAGCCCGATCTCGTGCAGCGGCACCGGCCGGCCGAGCTTCTGCCCGATGGCGGCGGCGATCAGGTGCGGGGCGGCACCCTGCGGCACCATGCCCTTCGACACCCAGCGGGCCACCGACGTCTTGTCGTAGCGAAGCGTCAGACCCCGCTGCGCGCCGAGGTCGTTGACCCGCCGGGCGAGACCGGCGTTGCTGATTCCCGCGAGGGCGAGAACCGTGCCGAGCTTTTCGTTCGGCCCGCGTTGCTCCCTGGACATGACGCCACCCCTCGACCACCCAGACGGCCGCCGCGACGCCGGGCATAGGCGTGCGGCATTCGTAAACACAGCGTAGTTCGCCGCATCCCTACCGTTAAGGGGCGGAGTTCCGTATGGCGGGATTGTTGTGGGAACAGACGCGTGACGCGCGGATGGCGTAGAAGCGTCGGCGGCGGAGACGCCCGGCCGGCGGCCCTGGAACCGTGCTCCGGGTGTGTGGCCGTGCGCCCGCCCGTGCGCTCTCGCCGGGTAGGCGGGGGAGCGCTTCCATGAGTGCTGCGTGGGTCGGCCCGTCTGGCACTGGACCAGCGGGCTGGGGGACATCGCCGCCCCATTTCCCCGCGGGCGGCGGACGGCACCGGGGGGCGATGAACGCCTCCCGGCCAGCCGGCGGCCTCAGGCTCCGCCGAGAATGGCCGAATCTCGATGGTAGTCAACTGGCCAATGCCAGCGGCGCATTCGCCTTTCGCACACGCGACCCCGGACGCCCTCGCCTGCCCCGCCGTCGTGGCAGCATGTCCTCCACCGACCCGAAGTGGAGGCGCCGATGCGATGGCTGGTGGGCTGGAGCAGTGTCGCCGCGGGCTTCTCCGGGCCGGGCGCGGCCGGCGCCCTGGACGGGGCGGCCGAGGGGCGCACGGTGTACCCGGTGGGCGCACAGCCCCTGTGGGGTGACCCCGACCCGTTGTGGGCGGTCGGCGACTGGCGCCCCGACGAGGTCCGCACGGTCACCGTCGACGCCCGGACCCGCCTCGCCGTCCTGGGGTGCTGCGCGGCGAGCGACGAGGAACTGCGCGTCGGACTGTTCGCCGCACGCGGGGGTGCCCTGCGCCACCTCACCGCCTGGGCGGGCAGCTACACCGCCGTCGTCCGGATCGGCCGCCGCATCACCGTCACCGGCGATCTGGCCGGTGCGCGGCCCGTGTTCCACACCCCCTGGGCCGGAGGCACCGCCTACGCCACCGCCGCCCTGCCGCTCGCCGACCTCGTCGAGGCCCAACTGGACATCGGCCACCTGGCCGCCCTGCTGGCCTGTCCCGAGACCCCGGAGGCGTTGCGCGACTCCACCCCGTACGAGGGGGTGCGGCGGGTGCCGCCCGGCCACGCGCTGATCCTGCGCGAGGGCTCGCGCGAGATCGCCGGATACGAGGCGGTCGCCTCGCTGGCGGTCGCCGCCCCGGAGACCGATCCGCGACTGGCCGTGGAGGGCGTCCGGGACGCGCTGGTGGACGCCGTACGGGCCCGGCTCACCGCCCCCCGCCACGCCCCCGAGACACCGCTGCCGGACCCCGGCCCCGTCCCCGGAATGGGGCCCGCCGAGCGGCGCGCGGCGCGCGGCGGCGGACCGGCACCGGGCATCGGAGCCGACCTGTCCGGGGGCAGCGCGTCCGGGACGCTCGCCCTGCTGGCCGCCGGGCTGCCGGGCGTGCCCGGGACGATCCTGGGCCACGGCACGGGCGCCGGTGAGCGCCTGCTCGCCGTCACCTTCAACGACCTGACGAGCCGCGGCGTCACCGGGCGCGAGGACGAGCTGGAACGGGCCCGGTCGATCGCGGCGAACCCGCGGCTGCACCACGTGGTCGTCGCGGCGGGCGAGGAGGCCCTGCCGTACGCCGAACTGGACGGGCCGCTCACCGACGAACCCGGCCCCTCGCTCGTCTTCGCGGACCGGCACCGCCGGCGCCTCGCCGGCGGTAGCGCCGACCATTTCACCGGCCTGGGTGCCCGCCAGGTCCTGGACGCCCACCCGGCGCGGCTCGCCGACCTGCTGATGGACCGGCGCCGCAGATCACTGGTGCGCCCGGTGACGGCGCTGGCGAAGGCGTCGGGCCCGTCGGCGGGCTCGCTGCTGGTCCCGCTGACGGTGTACCGGGCGGCGCGCCGGCTGGCCCGCACGCCCTACCGGACCGGGCTGGAGGCGGCGGCGACGCGGGTCCTGGAGGCGAATCGCTCCGTCCCCGGGGCGTTCGGGCCGCTGGAGGCGTCGCTCTCCGCCCTGACCTGGACCCGTCCCGGCCCGGCGGCGCGCTGGCTGACGGGCGAGGCGCTGGCGGAGGTGTCGGTCCGGCTGAACCGGGCGGCCACCCTGCCGGCCTCGGTGCAGCGACCGGGCGAAGCCCGCGCGCGAGCCGCCCTGGCACGGGCGGCGGGAGACCACCGGATCCTGGAGCAGGCCGCGGAGATCCGCAGCCAGCGCCTGCACGCGCCCTTCCTCGACAACCAGGTGGTACGGGCCTGCCGCGACCTGCCCGAGTCCCTGCGCGTCCAACCGGGCGCCAGGGCCACCGTGCTGCGCACCGTCCTCGCGGGCGCGGGCATCCACGAACTGCCCGCCGGCTGGGGCGCGCCCCAGCCGGCGGACGCGGCCGCCGCCGCCCGTGCGGGGCTGCGGGCCGCACTCCCCGGCCTGCTCGCCCTCTTCGACGCCCCGCTCCTGGCGGACGCGGGCCTGATCGAGGCGCGGGTGGTCCGGGCGGCGCTGCGGGCTGCCTCCGAGGGCGAGCCCGTCCCGCTGGACGGCCTCGCCGATCTGGTCTCCACCGAACTGTGGCTGCACCGCCTGCTGGCCCGCCGGGGCAGCTGCTGGACGGGCACGGCCGCCCCGAGACAGCGCGCGGTCCCGGGCCCGCTGATCCCGTCGGCGCGCCGGCTGATGGCCTGAGGGACCGGCCCGAGGGGCCCTCGGGCTGCCTCCGGTCACGGCCTTCCCGGCTTGCTCCCCGAGGGTCCCGGCGCGCCCCGCCGGCCACCGCCCCGCTTCCGGACTACGCGCAGCTGATCTGCGACCGGGCCCAGTCCGCGACCGCGACCCGTCCGAACGGGGTGTGCGGTTCCACCACCAGCCGGATCGTCCTGTGCCCGGCGAGGTCCACGCGCACCGGGAGCGGCGGGTCGCCGGCCTCGACCACCGGGGAGCGCCAGAGCCGGTCGCCGTCGCCGAAGACGGAGAAGCGCACACCGCCGACCCCGAGGGGGGCGCTCAGGTCGTCGACCCCGACGACCGCGTCGTAGGCGTCGCACCGCCGGTTCAGGTCGATGGCCAGCGAGGACGGAGCATGGACACTCACACCGTGCGTGTACCGGGTGCCGCCGATCGACAGCCCGTCGCGCTGCCACATCCAGCTGCTGTCGCCGAGCCGTACCTCCGGCTTGGTGCCGTCGCCGAAGACGCCGTACTCCAACCGGCTGATCCGGTAGACCGTCGGTGGGGCCGGCGGCACGGGCCGGGGAGCCGTCTTCGAGGGGGCGGGCGTCGGGCGGGGGCTCGGTGGCGGGGTGGGCGCCGGGGTCGGGGTCGGCCGGGGGGCCGGCCGCACCACCGGTGAGGGCGGAGGCGTCGGCCTCGGCGCCGGCGCGGTCTGCCGCGCGGGAGGCGGCTGCGGAGTGGACCGCGGTGTCGGCGTCGGGGTCGGTTCCGGTCCCGGCGGGGCGAGGGGGACGACGGCCGGCGGAGTCGGTTCGGGCCGCGCGACCGGCTGGGGATCGCCGGACAGGGCCCACACGAGCCCCGCCGTCGCGGCCATGGCCACGGCCGCGGCGATCCCGGCCTTCACCGGAGCGCCCAGACCCTCGGCGGCGGCGGCGGTTCCGGCCGTGGCGGACGAACCGGCCCCGGTGGCCGCTGCCGCCGCCCCCGCCCCGGCCGCGCCCACCACGCCGCCCACCACCGCACCGGCGGCCTTGAGGGAGTAACCGGCGGCGAACCAGCCGATGACGGCGATCGGCAGCAGCGCGGGAATCCCGGCGTTGACGTGGGCCAGCTCGCCGGCGGCGAGCCGGCACCTGGCGCACTCCTCCAGGTGCTTGCGCAGCCCGCGTTCCGCCCGCATCCGCAGTCCGCCGCGCGCGTAGGCGCCGAGCCGGTCGGCGTACCGGGCGCAGTCCCCGCCCGCGGTGAGCGACTGGCTGACATGGGCCTGGAGGTATGCCTGTTTCAGTCCCTCGCGGGCGCGGCCGGCCAGGACGGCGGTCGCGTTGGCCGTCAGCCCGAAGAGCGGCGCCACCTCGCTCGGTGACTCCTCCTCGACGGTGGTGTGCCACAGCACGGCCTGCCAGCGTTCGGGAAGCGAACGGAACGCCTGCATCGCCAGGGACTGTTCGGCCTCGTGCATGGCCCGGACGTCCGCGCCCGGATCGAGCGTGTCCTGATCGGAGAACTCGGCCGTCCGGGCGGCCTGCTCGGCGAACACCGCGAAGTCCTCGACCAGATGCTCCCGCCTCTGCGTCCTCGACCAGTTCGCCGCCACCCTTCTGACCGTGGTCAGCAGGTAGGCGCGGACGGCGTGTTCGGGGCCCGCACCGCGCCGCACGGCCTGGAGGGTGCGCGCGAAGACCTCCGCCGTCAGGTCGTCGGCGGTGTGCGCGTCCCGGCAGCAGGTGCGGGCGTAGCGCCGTACGGACTCGGAGTGGCGGCGGAAGAGTTCCTCGTAAGCGCTGTCGTCACCGGCGCGCATCAGCTGGATCAGATCGGCGTCGGAGGGCGCCGTCTCGACCGGGGGTGGCAGGACCGAACCGGAGTCCCCGGCGTCCGCCGGCCTCCCCGCGGCGCCCCCGGCCATCCCGCCCTCGCGCTGCTGCGGCACACCGGCGCCGGCCGTCTCCGGACCACGGGCCGGGCCTGGCGGGGTGGCCGGGACCTCCGAGCCCGGCACGGGGCCCGCCGCTCCCGGGGCACGGGAGGAGCCGCCCGGTCCGCCCTGGTACGGCACCTGACGGGACGGCGGCCCGCCGGTCTCCGTGGCACCTCCGTCGCTCCGTGCCTCGTCCCGACCCTCACCGCTCATCCGCGGAAGCCCCCGTACGCACGCTCAGACCGACCACGGGCCCAGGGTCCCACAGCGCGTGGGCACGCCGAGGCCACGTGACCACTTACCACTCGTCCGGGGCGACTTCCCGTGTCCGGGCGTAACCTCCCGTCCGTTCGCACCAGACGCCCGCGACCGCGAGCGGCCACGGTCCGCCCGGTCGACCCGGTCCGTCTCATGTCACGCCGCTTCCGGGCACGGGGCCCGACCCGCTAACGCGACCGCAGACCCTCCAGCAGGATGTCCAGCAGCCGGGCCGAGGCCGCGGCCTGCTGCGCCGGGTCCGGCAGTGCCGGTGCCGCCGTGGCGATCACGAGCAGTACGTCCGCGACGGTCACGTCGGTGCGCAGTTCACCCGCCGCCCGCGCCCGGTCGACCAGCTGCCCCACGACCTCCAGGAGCTCCGCCGCGCCCTCGTCCTCAGGCTCGCCCGCCGACGCCGGCCGGGGCGTGTCCCCCCGGGCCTCGGCCCCTTCAGCGAAGCTTCGCTGCTGCGGCACCCGTACGCCGTCCGCCGTCCCCTGCCCGGACTTCGCCGGCGGCACCGTGTCGCCGAGCGTCTCCTCCACCCGCACCCGCAGCACCTGCGGCGGCAGCAGCCGCCCCGCGCCGGAGGCCACCGAGGTCCGCAGGAACCGGGACAGCGCCGACCACGGCTCCTCCTCCTGCCCGAGGGCGGTCCGCGCCTGCTCGGTCAGCCGGGCGGTCTCCTCCTCGGCTATTCGACGCACCAGTACGTCCTTGCTCGGGAAGCGGCGGTAGACCGTACCGACGCCGACCCGGGCGCGACGCGCGACATCCTCCATCGGCGCCCCGTAGCCGAGTTCGCCGAAGACCTCCCGCGCGGCGCGCAGCACGTGCTCCAGGTTCCGCTGGGCGTCCACGCGCAGCGGAGCGGAGCGGCCGACGGTCACCGCCGATCCCCCCGAACGTCCGTCGACCAGACCGTCCGCCGATGTGACGACGGCCTGTCCGTGCGAATCCCTCATATGCACAAGCGTTCCCCCGCTCATGATGTCTCCCCCCGGAGACTCCCCGCCTTGACACGGGATCCCGGAGCGCTCCGTGCTCTGGTCCACGCACCGCGCTCCGATACCCCGACGAGGTACGAACATAGTTGAGTCGAGGTCAATTCAGAAGGGGCAGTTCCGCACGGTGCGCCCCCCGATCGGAGCAAGGACCGAAAGCCTCCCGATTGTGCCCGCTCCCACTCCCTCGGAATGTGGCTCTGAGCTGCGCACTCTTCGATGTGCCACCCCCGCGGCCCGCCCCGCGCCTCCGCCCTCCGCCGGTCACACAATTTGCCGGGCCTGTGGACAAACCCCGGTCGGCGTTGCGTCATGGGACAGTGACCGAACCTGCGCGCATTCTCGTTGTCGGCGGTGGCTACGTCGGGATGTACACCGCGCTGCGCCTGCAGCAGCGGCTCAAGGCCGAGCTGCGCGGCGGCGCGGCCGAGATCGTGGTGGTCACACCCGAGCCGTACATGACGTACCAGCCGTTCCTGCCCGAGGCGGGGGCGGGCTCCATCTCCCCACGTCACGTCGTCGTGCCGCTGCGCCGCGTCCTCGCCCGGTGCCGCATCGTCATCGGCGAGGTCCACTCCGTCGACCACGCCAAGCGCACCGTCAGCCTCTCCACCCTCGCCACCGAGGAGGAGGGCACCGGCAACATCCGGCTCACCTACGACGAACTCGTCATCGCTCCCGGCTCCGTCTCCCGCACCCTCCCGGTCCCCGGTCTCGCCGAACACGCCATCGGCTTCAAGACCGTCGAGGAGGCCATCGGGCTGCGCAACCACGTCATCGAGCAGATGGACATCGCCTCCTCCACCCGTGACCCCGGTCTGCGCGACGCCGCCCTCACCTTCGTCTTCGTCGGCGGCGGATACGCGGGCGTCGAGGCCCTCGCCGAACTGGAGGACATGGCGCGCTACACCGCCCGCTACTACCACAACGTCAAACCCGAGGACCTGCGCTGGATCCTGGTCGAGGCATCGGACCGGATCCTGCCCGAGGTCGGCGAGAAGATGGGCCGGTACGCCATCCGCGAGCTGCGCGGCCGGAACATCGACGTCCGCCTGGAGACCCGGCTCGACTCCTGCGAGGACCGCGTGGCCGTCCTCAGCGACGGCAGCCGCTTCCCCACCCGCACCGTGGTCTGGACGGCCGGCGTCAAGCCGGCGCCCCTCCTCGCCGCCACCGGCCTGCCCCTCGACGACCGCGGCCGGCTGAGGTGCACGGCCGAGCTCACCGTCGAGGGCGCCGAACACGCCTGGGCGGCCGGCGACGCGGCGTCCGTCCCCGACCTCACCGCGGACCGGCCGGGCGCGACGTGCGCCCCCAACGCCCAGCACGCCGTCCGGCAGACCAAGGTGCTCGCCGACAACATCGCCGCCTCCCTGCGCGGACACCCGCTCAAGCAGTACGCCCACAAGTACGCGGGCTCGGTCGCCTCCCTCGGCCTGCACAAGGGCGTGGCGCACGTGTACGGCCGCAGGCTCAAGGGCTACCCGGCCTGGTTGATGCACCGCGCCTACCACCTCAGCCGCATGCCCACCTTCAACCGCAAGGCACGCGTCCTGGCCGAATGGACCTTGTCCGGACTCTTCAAACGCGAGATCGTCTCGCTCGGCTCCCTGGAACACCCGCGAGCCGAGTTCGAGCTCGCCGCCGCACCCCCACCGCCCAAGAACGGCCCGAAGACCGGCTGACACCGATGTCAGTGCGGTCGGTCACACTGGACGTGTGACCATAGGTGGGCTCACACCTGCACAGAGTGACTCCGCACGGCCAACGACAACCCGAGGCATACAGATCCGTGAACTTCACCCGTTGGAGCGCCCGGCTCCCCGGCACGCAGCGTCGCACGGCGGCGCGGGGAACCGAGGGCTCCGTGCCCGCGGCCCGCGGTGAGTACGGGCAGCAGCCGGAGCCCCTCGCCGACGACGTCCCCGTACTGGAGGACTTCACCGCGCGGGAGATCATCGGCCGGCTCCCCGGCCTGGTCGCGCTCGTGTACGGCCCCGAGCACCGCATCGCCTACGTCAACGACGCGTACGCCGCCTCCTTCGGCTCCCGCCCCGCCGGGGCCACGGTCGCCGAAACCTGCCCCGAAGCCCACCAGCTCGGCCTGCTGCCGCTCATGGACCAGGTCCTGCGCAGCGGAAAGCCCCGCACGGTCAAGTCCCGCAAGACGAGGGACGGCGGCTCGTACACCGTCACCTGCCTTCCCGTGGAGTCCCCCCGCCTGCCCGACGGCACGGTCCTCGTGCACGCCGCCGACGTCACCGACCACGCCGAGGCCGCCGAACGTCTCCGGGCCAGCGAGCGCCGTCACCGCGAGACCGCCGTCACCCTCCAGCGCTCCCTGCTTCCCCAGGAGCTGGAGCAGCCCGACGACCTGCGGATCGCCGCCACCTACCAGCCCGGGGTCACCGACGCGGCCGTCGGCGGCGACTGGTACGACGTCATCACCCTCGGAGCAGGCCGCACCGCGCTCGTCATCGGCGACGTGATGGGCCGCGGGGTACGGGCCGCCGCGGTCATGGGACAGCTCCGCACCGCGGTACGCGCCTACGCCCGCCTCGACCTGCCGCCGCACGAGGTGCTCCAGCTCCTCGACGGCCTCGCCGCGGAGATCGACGCGAGCCAGATCGCCACCTGCGTCTACGCCGTCCACGACCCGAACGAGGGGAAGCTCGTCTACGCCTCCGCCGGCCACCTCCCGGTGCTCGTCCGGCACGAGGACGGCACGGTCCATCGTGCCGAGGGCCCCACCGGCCCCCCGCTCGGCACCGGCGGCTGGCTGCACACCTCGGGCACGATCGCCCTGCCCCCGGGCTCCACCGCCGTCCTCTACACCGACGGCCTGGTCGAACGCCGTCGTGAGGACATCGACGAGGGCGTCGCGGCCCTGGAGAGGGCCCTGTCCGGTGCCGTCGGCACCCCGGAGGTCGTCTGCGACCGACTGCTGCGCTCGCTGGGTGTGACCGCGGAACACGACGACGACGTGGCGGTCCTGGTCGTCCAGCACCCCGCCCGCACGGGGCCGGACGCCGAGCTCTTCCACAACGCGGCGCTGGAACTCCTCGGAGGGGTGGAGGCAGCCCCCCGCGCGCGTGCCTTCGCCTCCGGAGTCCTGGCCAGCTGGCGCTTCCCGGTCGAACTGTGCGACCTGGGCGTGCTCGCCACCAGCGAGCTCGTCGCCAACTCCCTGCAGCACGGCACTCCGCCGATGCGCCTGCGCCTGCGCCGCACCGACCGCCGACTGATCATCGAGGTCACGGACGGTGACGACCACCTGCCGCGCCGCCGCAGGGCGGAGACGGAAGACGAGGCGGGCCGCGGGATCTCGATCATCGCGACGATCGCCTCGTCCTGGGGGAGCCGTCGCACACCGGGAGGCGGCAAGGCCGTCTGGTGCGAGTTCGCGCTGCCCGCCCCGTCCTCCTGCTGACCCCTGGTCCGGCGAGGGCGGGCTGACCCCGGCCCGGGAGCCGGGTCGCGGGCGGTGCCGGACGCCCGGACCCGCCCCGCGGGCGGTGCCTACGCGGCGGCGGTCTCCTTCTCCGGACGGTGCCGGGCCACCACCCGCGACGCCGTCACCGCGAGGGCCGGCCGGTCCTGTACCGGGGTGAGCCGCCGGCCCAGCCGCAGCGCCAGGAACGTGATGCCCAGCGAGAACAGCACGAAGGTCACGATGTACGGGCCGTGCAGGGCGGCCCCCATCGGCCCGCCGACGGCCGGACCGACCGCCAGCGCCAGCTGCTTGACCAGCGCGAACGCCGAGTTGTACTGACCGACCATCGACTCCGGCGCCAGATCGGCCACCAGCGGGGCCACGGTCGGCGAGAGCATCGCCTCACCGAGCCCGAAGAGCGCGTACGTCGAGACGAACGCCGCGGTCGCCATCGCCTGGCTGCCGTGCCCGAGCCCGGCGTACCCGGCGATGAGCCAGGCCAGCGCCCAGATCAGGCCCACGGCCGCGATCACCCGGGACCGCCGTCGGCGCTCGACGAACCGCAGCACGACGAACTGGGCGAGGACGATGACGGCCGTGTTGGCGGCCAGCGCCATCCCGAGCGTGGACGGCTCGATCCCGGCCGCCTCGGTGCCGTACGCCGCGAGGCCCGACTCGAACTGCCCGTAGCAGGCGAAGAACAGCACGAACCCCAGGACACACAACTGCACCATGGCCCGGTGCCCGAGCAGCGCCCGGACCCCACCCGTGCGGCCCGCCGCCGGGCGGGCGCCCTGAAGGGCGGGAGAGCCCGGCATACGCACGGTCAGCACGATGCCCGCGAGCACCAGGAACATCGCGGCCTCGATCGAGAAGAGCAGCAGGAAGCTGCCCGGCCGGCTCTCGTCCACGAGCTGGCCGCCGATCAGACCACCGACACCGAGGCCGAGGTTCTGCAGGAAGAACTGCAGGGCGAAGGAACGGGTCCGGCCGGCCGGGTCCGAGCACCAGACGATCATCGTGGCGAGTGCGGGCTGCAGCACGGCCGTGCCCGCGCCGAGCAGCGCCGCCGAGCCGACCACCGCCGCCACGCTGCCCGCGAGTCCCATGCCCACCGCGCCCAGCGAGGCCAGTACCGCGGCGGCCACCAGCACGGGGAGCGGACCGCGGCGGTCGATGGCCCGCCCGCTGAAGGGCAGGACGACGAGCGCGGCCATGGCGAAGACGGCGAGAACGACGCCCGCCGCGGTCGCGCCCAGATCCCGCACCTGGGCGACGTACACATAGAGGTACGGCACGGTGAAGCCGAGTCCGAACGCGCTCAGCGCGCTGCCTGCCTGGATCCGGCGCATCGCCGCGCCCATCGCCTTGGTCACACTCACCCACTTCGATCGAAGGGCTTCAGACATGTAGGACTGAACCCTGAAGACTTCAACACTAAAATTCGATCCTTAACAATACACATGGAAGGACTTCAACGCCAACGGAGCCCGTGGGATACTCCCCGCATGTCCGACACCCCCGAGCAGTCCGGCACGCGGTCCCCGCAGGAGCCGACCCTCGACGAACAGATCGCGGCCTACCAGCGCGAGTTCCGTGAGCTCGACCCCCAGGTCGAGAAGGTGGTCTCCGCGCTCGGCCGGCTGAACCGCCGGATGAACGTGGCGTACGGCCGCCAGGTCGCCGACCTCGGCATCAGCAACGCGGAGTGGGAGGTACTGAAGACCCTCGTCCTCGCCGGCACCCCCTACCGGATGGGGCCGGGAGAACTGGCGAAGCGTCTCGGTCTCACCCCGGCCGCGATGACGCACCGCATCGACCGCATGGCGGGCGAGGGCCTGGTCACCCGGGACCGCGACGAGAACAACCGCGTCCGAGTGATCGTCGAGCTCACCGACGAGGGACGGTCGAAGTGGCTCGAGGCGATGCGCATGGCGACGGACTTCGAGGAGGAACTCCTCCAGGACCTGACGAGCGACGAGCGCGGAGCCCTCGGCGAGATGCTGATCCGCCTCCTCCGCAGGGTCGAGCACACCCAGCCGGACGCGGGCGGCCGACTGAAGGACCTCGACTGAAGGATCTCGACCGAGGACCTCGTCCGGGTGAACCACGGGAACGCGCGCCTGTGACGGCGCCGGACGGTCGTCGCAGGTCGACCGAGGTGGACCTGCCGGCAGTCGCGTGAAAGCACGCCGGAGGCGGGTTGACACACCCTTGACGTATCCGTAGTGTTCTCCGAGTTGTCACGGGACGGAACGGTTCCGTGTCAGCCACTCCCGCCGCAGCAGCGGCACCTCAACTCCGTACGGTCTCCCTCACGGGATGAATTTCGGCATGCCGGAATTCATGTCGAACGACTCGATTATGAGTCGCGGGGGGAAAGCGTTAGAGTTCGAGCGTCGGAACTGCCCAACAGCAGTGATGACAAATCCCTCTGACTGGGAATCAGGCCCGAAAGGATCTGATAGAGTCGGAAACGCCGGAAGGGCCCGGAGCGAAAGCGAACGGGACCGGAAAGCACCGAGGAAATCGGACCGGGAAGGTCTGGTAGAGTCGGAAACGCAAGACCGAAGGGAAAATGCCCGGAGGAAAGCCCGAGAGGGTGAGTACGAAGGAAGCGTCCGTTCCTTGAGAACTCAACAGCGTGCCAAAAATCAACGCCAGATTAGTTGATACCCCGTCCATCTTCGGATGGTCGTGGTTCCTTTGAAAGTCCTGTCGGCCCTTGTGGTGGGCAGGCGACATACACAGCGAGGACGCTGTGAACGACCGGTCCTATTCCGACTGGTCGTTCCGCTCTCGTGATGTGTGCACCCGCGGCCCTTCATCGGGCATTGGTCGGGTAAACATTCACGGAGAGTTTGATCCTGGCTCAGGACGAACGCTGGCGGCGTGCTTAACACATGCAAGTCGAACGATGAAGCCCTTCGGGGTGGATTAGTGGCGAACGGGTGAGTAACACGTGGGCAATCTGCCCTTCACTCTGGGACAAGCCCTGGAAACGGGGTCTAATACCGGATAATACCGGCTTCCGCATGGGGGTTGGTTGAAAGCTCCGGCGGTGAAGGATGAGCCCGCGGCCTATCAGCTTGTTGGTGGGGTAATGGCCTACCAAGGCGACGACGGGTAGCCGGCCTGAGAGGGCGACCGGCCACACTGGGACTGAGACACGGCCCAGACTCCTACGGGAGGCAGCAGTGGGGAATATTGCACAATGGGCGAAAGCCTGATGCAGCGACGCCGCGTGAGGGATGACGGCCTTCGGGTTGTAAACCTCTTTCAGCAGGGAAGAAGCGAAAGTGACGGTACCTGCAGAAGAAGCGCCGGCTAACTACGTGCCAGCAGCCGCGGTAATACGTAGGGCGCAAGCGTTGTCCGGAATTATTGGGCGTAAAGAGCTCGTAGGCGGCTTGTCACGTCGGGTGTGAAAGCCCGGGGCTTAACCCCGGGTCTGCATTCGATACGGGCAGGCTAGAGTGTGGTAGGGGAGATCGGAATTCCTGGTGTAGCGGTGAAATGCGCAGATATCAGGAGGAACACCGGTGGCGAAGGCGGATCTCTGGGCCATTACTGACGCTGAGGAGCGAAAGCGTGGGGAGCGAACAGGATTAGATACCCTGGTAGTCCACGCCGTAAACGTTGGGAACTAGGTGTTGGCGACATTCCACGTCGTCGGTGCCGCAGCTAACGCATTAAGTTCCCCGCCTGGGGAGTACGGCCGCAAGGCTAAAACTCAAAGGAATTGACGGGGGCCCGCACAAGCAGCGGAGCATGTGGCTTAATTCGACGCAACGCGAAGAACCTTACCAAGGCTTGACATATACCGGAAAGCATTAGAGATAGTGCCCCCCTTGTGGTCGGTATACAGGTGGTGCATGGCTGTCGTCAGCTCGTGTCGTGAGATGTTGGGTTAAGTCCCGCAACGAGCGCAACCCTTGTCCTGTGTTGCCAGCATGCCCTTCGGGGTGATGGGGACTCACAGGAGACCGCCGGGGTCAACTCGGAGGAAGGTGGGGACGACGTCAAGTCATCATGCCCCTTATGTCTTGGGCTGCACACGTGCTACAATGGCCGGTACAAAGAGCTGCGATGCCGTGAGGCGGAGCGAATCTCAAAAAGCCGGTCTCAGTTCGGATTGGGGTCTGCAACTCGACCCCATGAAGTCGGAGTTGCTAGTAATCGCAGATCAGCATTGCTGCGGTGAATACGTTCCCGGGCCTTGTACACACCGCCCGTCACGTCACGAAAGTCGGTAACACCCGAAGCCGGTGGCCCAACCCCTTGTGGGAGGGAGCTGTCGAAGGTGGGACTGGCGATTGGGACGAAGTCGTAACAAGGTAGCCGTACCGGAAGGTGCGGCTGGATCACCTCCTTTCTAAGGAGCACTTCTTACCAGGCTTGCCTGGTCAAGGGGCCAGTACACCGGCGAGTGTCCGGTGCTGGTTGCTCAAGGGTGGAACGTTGATTAGTTGGCGTGAGAGTCCTGTGGGACCACTAGTACTGCTTCGGCGTGGAACGTGGATCTTGTTCGGGAGGCTCGCGCTTGGCACGTTGTTGGGTGTCTGAGGGTGCGGCCGTGAGGTCGTTGCCTTCGTGATGCCGGCCCCAGTGAACCTGTTGCTTGTCGACGGGGTGATGGGTGGCTGGTCGTTGCTTGAGAACTACACAGTGGACGCGAGCATCTGTGGCCAAGTTTTTAAGGGCGCACGGTGGATGCCTTGGTACCAGGAACCGATGAAGGACGTGGGAGGCCACGATAGTCCCCGGGGAGCCGTCAACCAGGCTTTGATCCGGGGGTTTCCGAATGGGGAAACCCGGCAGTCGTCATGGGCTGTCACCCATGCCTGAACACATAGGGCATGTGGAGGGAACGAGGGGAAGTGAAACATCTCAGTACCCTCAGGAAGAGAAAACAACCGTGATTCCGGGAGTAGTGGCGAGCGAAACCGGATGAGGCCAAACCGTATGCGTGTGATACCCGGCAGGGGTTGCGCATGCGGGGTTGTGGGATCTCTCTTTCACAGTCTGCCGGCTGTGAGGCGAGTCAGAAACCGTTGATGTAGGCGAAGGACATGCGAAAGGTCCGGCGTAGAGGGTAAGACCCCCGTAGCTGAAACATTGACGGCTCGTTTGAGAGACACCCAAGTAGCACGGGGCCCGAGAAATCCCGTGTGAATCTGGCGGGACCACCCGCTAAGCCTAAATATTCCCTGGTGACCGATAGCGGATAGTACCGTGAGGGAATGGTGAAAAGTACCGCGGGAGCGGAGTGAAATAGTACCTGAAACCGTGTGCCTACAAGCCGTGGGAGCGTCGCATGCAAGCTTGCTTGTATGTCGTGACTGCGTGCCTTTTGAAGAATGAGCCTGCGAGTTTGCGGTGTGTTGCGAGGTTAACCCGTGTGGGGAAGCCGTAGCGAAAGCGAGTCCGAATAGGGCGTTTGAGTAGCACGCTCAAGACCCGAAGCGGAGTGATCTAGCCATGGGCAGGTTGAAGCGGAGGTAAGACTTCGTGGAGGACCGAACCCACCAGGGTTGAAAACCTGGGGGATGACCTGTGGTTAGGGGTGAAAGGCCAATCAAACTCCGTGATAGCTGGTTCTCCCCGAAATGCATTTAGGTGCAGCGTCGTGTGTTTCTTGCCGGAGGTAGAGCACTGGATAGGCGATGGGCCCTACCGGGTTACTGACCTTAGCCAAACTCCGAATGCCGGTAAGTGAGAGCGCGGCAGTGAGACTGTGGGGGATAAGCTCCATGGTCGAGAGGGAAACAGCCCAGAGCATCGACTAAGGCCCCTAAGCGTACGCTAAGTGGGAAAGGATGTGGAGTCGCAGAGACAACCAGGAGGTTGGCTTAGAAGCAGCCACCCTTGAAAGAGTGCGTAATAGCTCACTGGTCAAGTGATTCCGCGCCGACAATGTAGCGGGGCTCAAGCGTACCGCCGAAGTCGTGTCATTGCAGTATGTACCCCCAACGGGGACTGTGATGGGTAGGGGAGCGTCGTGTGCCGGGTGAAGCAGCCGCGGAAGCGAGTTGTGGACGGTTCACGAGTGAGAATGCAGGCATGAGTAGCGATACACACGTGAGAAACGTGTGCGCCGATTGACTAAGGGTTCCTGGGTCAAGCTGATCTGCCCAGGGTAAGTCGGGACCTAAGGCGAGGCCGACAGGCGTAGTCGATGGACAACCGGTTGATATTCCGGTACCCGCTTTGAAACGCCCAGTATCGAGCCCATTGATGCTAAGGCCGTGAAGCCGTCCTGGATCCTTCGGGTGAAGGGAAGTGGTGGAGCCGCTGATCCAAGGTGGTAGTAGGTAAGCGATGGGGTGACGCAGGAAGGTAGTCCAGCCCGGGCGGTGGTTGTCCCGGGGTAAGGGTGTAGGCCGTGTGATAGGTAAATCCGTCGCACGTTAAGGCTGAGACCTGATGCCGAGCCGATTGTGGTGAAGTGGATGATCCTATGCTGTCGAGAAAAGCCTCTAGCGAGTTTCATGGCGGCCCGTACCCTAAACCGACTCAGGTGGTCAGGTAGAGAATACCGAGGCGTTCGGGTGAACTATGGTTAAGGAACTCGGCAAAATGCCCCCGTAACTTCGGGAGAAGGGGGGCCATGTCTGGTGATGAGTCTTGCACTCTGAGCTGGGTGTGGCCGCAGAGACCAGCGAGAAGCGACTGTTTACTAAAAACACAGGTCCGTGCGAAGCCGTAAGGCGATGTATACGGACTGACGCCTGCCCGGTGCTGGAACGTTAAGGGGACCGGTTAGTGATCTTTCGGGGTTGCGAAGCTGAGAACTTAAGCGCCAGTAAACGGCGGTGGTAACTATAACCATCCTAAGGTAGCGAAATTCCTTGTCGGGTAAGTTCCGACCTGCACGAATGGCGTAACGACTTCTCGACTGTCTCAACCATAGGCCCGGTGAAATTGCACTACGAGTAAAGATGCTCGTTTCGCGCAGCAGGACGGAAAGACCCCGGGACCTTTACTACAGTTTGATATTGGTGTTCGGTTCGGCTTGTGTAGGATAGGTGGGAGACTTTGAAGCTGTGACGCCAGTCATGGTGGAGTCGCCGTTGAAATACCACTCTGGTCGTGCTGGATGTCTAACCTCGGTCCGTGATCCGGATCAGGGACAGTGTCTGATGGGTAGTTTAACTGGGGCGGTTGCCTCCCAAAGAGTAACGGAGGCGCCCAAAGGTTCCCTCAGCCTGGTTGGCAATCAGGTGTTGAGTGTAAGTGCACAAGGGAGCTTGACTGTGAGACCGACGGGTCGAGCAGGGACGAAAGTCGGGACTAGTGATCCGGCGGTGGCTTGTGGAAGCGCCGTCGCTCAACGGATAAAAGGTACCCCGGGGATAACAGGCTGATCTTCCCCAAGAGTCCATATCGACGGGATGGTTTGGCACCTCGATGTCGGCTCGTCGCATCCTGGGGCTGGAGTCGGTCCCAAGGGTTGGGCTGTTCGCCCATTAAAGCGGTACGCGAGCTGGGTTTAGAACGTCGTGAGACAGTTCGGTCCCTATCCGCTGTGCGCGTAGGAATATTGAGAAGGGCTGTCCCTAGTACGAGAGGACCGGGACGGACGAACCTCTGGTGTGCCAGTTGTCCTGCCAAGGGCATGGCTGGTTGGCTACGTTCGGGAGGGATAACCGCTGAAAGCATCTAAGCGGGAAGCCTGCTTCGAGATGAGTATTCCCACCTCCTTGAGAGGGTAAGGCTCCCAGTAGACGACTGGGTTGATAGGCCGGATGTGGAAGCCCAGTAATGGGTGGAGCTGACCGGTACTAATAGGCCGAGGGCTTGTCCTCAGTTGCTCGCGTCCACTGTGTTAGTTCTGAAGTAACGAACTCGCCTTTTTGCTGGCTGGAGTTTGTTTTCTTCATAGTGTTTCGGTGGTCATAGCGTTAGGGAAACGCCCGGTTACATTCCGAACCCGGAAGCTAAGCCTTTCAGCGCCGATGGTACTGCAGGGGGGACCCTGTGGGAGAGTAGGACGCCGCCGAACAATTTTTAGCCTCAGTCCCCGGACCTCGTGTCCCGGGGACTGAGGCATTTTCGCGTTCAGGGCCCGTTACGACACAACCGCGGCCGGCTGCGGGCCTGCCTCTATTCGCTTGTCAGCGTCCCTCGGGCCTCGCGAGGATGAACCCATGAGCTTCCTGATTCGGACCATCCGTGCCGACGAGTGGGAGAAGGCCCGTGAGATCCGGCTGGCCGCGCTGCGGGACCCGGTGGCACCGATCGCCTTCCTCGACACCTACGAGGCCGCGGCCGGCCGGCCCGAGGCCCACTGGCGCGAGCGGACGGAGGACGCGTCCGAAAACGGCGCCCACGTCCGCCAGTTCGTCGGCGAGACGCCCGACTGCGGCTGGGCGGGCACGATCACGGTACTGGTCGAACGCCCCGCCGACGACGTGCGTTTCGGTGAGGCGGCCAAGGCGGCGCAGACCCACATCGTGGGCGTCTACGTGCGGCCCGCGGCGCGCGGGAGCGGGCTGATCGAAGAACTCTTCCGGGCGGGGGTCGAGTGGTCCTGGTCGCTGCCGGATCCGGTGATCGAGCGGGTGCGGCTCTACGTACACCAGGAGAACGCACGGGCGGCGGCCTTCTACCGGCGGTTCGGATTCACGGCCACCGGAGCACGGGTCGCGGTGCCGGGCGACGACACAGCACAGGAGCTGGAGTACGAACTGCGCCGCCCCTGAGGCGTGTTGAGAGAGTCCCTCCCGGCCCGTGACGCCTGGCACGCTCGCCGCGTTGCCGGTGTCATCCGAGTACGCCCGGTACGAGGATGATCCTCCGCCTTGCGACCGCACGCACCAGACGCCGCGGGCCCCGCCCTCCGGGCGGACAGAGCCACTTCCGCAACACGCCCTGGTGCCGTGAGGGTCTCAGGGGGCGAGCGTCTCCTCAGGCCAGCGCGCTCGGGCCTGTTCCCGGGAGCGCAGCAGGACCAGGGCCGGCAGGCCCTCCGCGTGGCCGTGCGCCAACAGCTCCGGGAGCCCGGGGAGAGGAGCGACCGCGGCCACGTCGTCGAGGACGACGGACAGTGGTGGGTCGAGCCGACCGTCGGATGACCGTGCGGCCACGCGGCGGCCGTGCTCGACCACGCTTGCGGTGAGAGCGGTCAACAGGGGCATCGCTCCCGGGCGGGTGCGCGGGTCCTCGATCGGTTCGCCCACCACATAGAGCGTGCCCCCTTCGGCGAGGAAAGATTCCAGTGCCAGTGAATCTGTTCGACTCGGGGTGCAGGCGTCCCGGATGTGGACCGAGGAGAGCGAGGACAGTGCTCGCGCCGTCAGCCGCTGGGCCATCTCCCGGCGTTCCGGGTGCGCGGTGAGCGCGGACTCCAGGAGCCCGGCGTGCCCTGATGTGGCCCCGGCATGGGTGCGGAGAATGCGCACGGGCTCGTGGGCGCCCGCTCCCTGGGCCCAGCGGTGCACCTGCTTGAACGGGCGGGCGTCGACGGCGGCGGCGTGCAGCCAGCAGCGCAGGAGCGTTTCCGCGGTGTCGGCGACCGCCAGGTCCAGGCGGGACGGCGGACGGACCGGCGCGAGCAGCGCGACCGCCCGTTCTTTCGCGACGGCCGGGTCCGCGCAGCGGTCGGTGGGGGACCAGCGGATCCGCGCCGGGGTGTCGCAGAGGTGTCCGGGGTCGTAGAGGAGTACCGGCCCGAGCTTGCCGCGGGCGTCCTTGGTGTCGGCCCACACCGTGGGGTCCGAGCTGACCACGAGCGCCGGGCCCTCCGCGTCCCGGACGGCCTGGAGGGCGGCCGGGCGGCGGGTGGCGGGAGCCCCGTAGAGAAGCGAGGCGGTGCGGGGTGAGGGGAGCGGCGCGGGGACCGGGCCGGGGGCGCCGGGTGCCGGGACCGGTGTCGTCGCGGAGGTCGGCCACGACGTCGGCCCGGGAGGCGTGGGGACGACCGCCTCGACGGGGCGGGAGCCGGCGCCGGGGCGACGATCCTCGACCGGGAGGGTGGCCGGGGCGGCGGGTGCTGCCATGTCGGAGGGGTCGGGCTCGCCCCCCGACGCCAGGATGCGGGGCTCCCCCGCGGCCCCGGTGCGCGCCGGAGAGCCGGGGGGCCGGTGCCGGGTGTCGCCCCGTGCCGCCCTTCCGGCGCCGTACGCCTCCCTTCGGCGTTCCCGCACCGTTCGCCACCGGGCCAGCGTCCCGACGGCGAACACCGTGAGGACGGCCAGCACCATCAGCTCGCCGATGAGGACGCCCCAGAACAGGCCGTAGCCCGACAGCGCGCCGGGCACGGTCTTCGGCCACGCGCTCGCCAGGTCCTGCGGGTTCCCGGCCAGGGAGCGGACGGCCTGGGGGGTGCGGGTGAAGGAGACGCCGTTAGGCCAGGCGCCCCGGGAGAACAGCGCGGACAGGCCGGTCGCCGTCCACACCAGCAGCGTCAGGCTGAGCAGGAACCCCAGGAGCCCGACCAGCAGCCCGTCGGGCACTCCGCCTGCCCGCTGTTCCCTGGCCATGTCACGCCACCGTGGACTCGGAGGGGTCGTCGACCTGTCGTTCCATCAGCGAGGCGCGTTGTTCCGCCTCCCATTCCGCGGCCCGCAGGTCCTCCGGGAGGTCGCGTGGCGGCGCGGACTCGGTCATGGCGCGGTCGGTGTAGACGAGTGGCCGTTCCCGCTCCGTGATGAGGTGCTTGACCACCTGTACGTTGCCGTTGACGTCCCAGACGGCGATGCCCGGCGTGAGCGTCGGGATGATCTCGACGGCCCAGCGCGGCAGACCGAGGACCCGCCCCGTGGCCCGTGCCTCGTCGGCCTTCTGGGCGTAGATGGTCCGTGTCGAGGCCATCTTGAGGATCGCCGCCGCCTCCCGGGCCGCCGCGCCGTCGACGACGTCGGAGAGGTGGTGGACCACCGCCACGAAGGACAAGCCGAGGCGTCGCCCGAACTTGAGCAGTCGCTGGAACAACTGCGCCACGAAGGGGCTGTTGATGATGTGCCACGCCTCCTCGACCAGGAAGATGCGCTTCTTCCGGTCGGGACGGATCCAGGTGTGCTCCAGCCAGACGCCGACGATCGCCATCAGGATCGGCATGGCGATCGAGTTGCGGTCGATGTGGGACAGGTCGAACACGATCAGCGGCGCGTCGAGGTCGATGCCGACGGTCGTCGGGCCGTCGAACATGCCCCGCAGGTCGCCGTCGACGAGCCGGTCGAGGACGAGCGCGACGTCCAGACCCCAGGCCCGGACATCGTCTATGTCGACGTTCATCGCCAGCGCCGACTCCGCCTCCGGGTGCCGCAGCTGCTCCACGATGTCCGTCAGGATCGGCTGGCGGTCGGTGATGTGGTCGGTGACGAAGGCGTGCGCGACCTTGAGCGCGAAGCCCGAGCGCTCGTCCAGGCCGTGCCCCATCGCGACCTCGATGATCGTACGGAGCAGGGCGAGCTGCCCCGTCGTGGTGATCGACGGGTCGAGCGGGTTGAGCCGGATGCCGGCGTCGTTGGCGACCATCGGGTCGAGGCGGATGGGAGTTATTCCCAGCTCCTGCGCGATGAGGTTCCATTCGCCGACGCCGTCCTCGCCCTGGGCGTCGAGGACGACGACCTGCCGGTCGCGGAAGCGCAGCTGGCGCAGGACGTACGTCTTCTCCAGGGCCGACTTGCCGTTCCCGGACTCGCCGAGGACCAGCCAGTGGGGAGCCGGGAGCTGCTGCCCGTACAGCTGGAAGGGGTCGTAGATGTAGCCCTTGCCGCTGTAGACCTCGCGTCCGATGATGACGCCGGAGTCGCCGAGGCCCGGTGCCGCGGTCGGCAGGTAGACGGCCTGCGCCTGCCCGGTCGAGGTACGCACGGGCAGTCGCGTGGTCTCCACCTTCCCGAAGAGGAAGGAGGTGAACGCTTCGGTGAGGGCGGTCAACGGATCTCGCATGTGCACGGGCCCCTTAGCGGCTAGCGGCGGATGCCGGTCGCGAACGGCAACGTGTTCACAAACGCCCGGTGGTGCTCGCGGTCGCACCACTCCAGCTTCAGATACGACTTGCCGGCGGAGGCCCTGATCGTGCGCTTGTCCCTGGCCAGGGCCTCGGGCGAGCGCGCCGACACAGTGATGTACCCGACCAGGTTGACGCCCGCCGCACCACTGGCGAGATCTTCACCCCGCTGGTCGAGCCGGCCGTGGGCGGCGATGTCGCGCGGGTCGACGGTGCGGTTCATCTTGGCCTGCCGCGAGGCCTCGGCCTCGTCGTTGGTCTTCTCGGTGAGCATCCGCTCGATGGCGACCTCGGTGGGCTCCAGGTCCATGGTCACCGCGACCGTGCGGATCACGTCCGGGGTGTGGACGAGGAGCGGCGCGAGGAAGTTCACGCCGACCGGGGTCATCGGCCACTCCTTCACCCACGCGGTGGCGTGGCACCAGGGTGCGCGGGTGGAGGACTCGCGGGTCTTGGCCTGCAGGTAGGTGGGCTCCATCGCGTCGAGCTCGGCCGGCCAGGCGTTGCGCTTGGTCATCGCCTGGATGTGGTCGACGGGATGGTCCGGGTCGTACATGGAGTGCAGGAGGGAGGCCAGCCGGGACTGCCCGAGGGGCTGCCGGACGCGGATGTCCGCTTCCGCGAGCCGGGCGCAGATGTCGGTGAGCTCACGGGCCATGACGACGGCGAGCCCGGAGTCGCGGTCGAGCCGGCGGGTGCCGGAGGCGTGCCGGGCGGCGCGGGCCATCGCGTTGGCCTCGGCGGCCAGCTCGCGGGTGAAGTGCATGCAGGCGACGAGGTAGGCGCGGTGCTGCTCGCTGGAGGTGGACACCATGGACTGGAGCTGGTCGTACGACTCCTGCAGCCAGACCGGGGCGTTCGGGTCGCCCCGCTGGCCGACGTCCTTGGCGTGGGCGTCGGGGTCGGCGGGCAGGGTGCGGGCGAGCATCTGGAGGCGGGTGACGAAGCCGTCCCCGTTGGCGACGTGCTTCAGCAGAGTGCCGAAACGGTCCACCAGCGCTTCCTGGTCCTCGCTGTCGCGCAGTCCGACTCCCGGGCCCTCGATCTCGATGGCGGCGGTGACGGTCCGGCGGTCGGCGTGCAGCAGGACGGCGATCTCGTCGGGTCCGAAGGGCGCGGCGAGCCAGTTGATCCGGCCGATGCCGGGCGGCGGGCCGACCTCGACCTCGCGTCCGTCGAGCCGGGTGCCCGCCTCGGCCGCGGCGGACCGGTAGGCCGTGCCGCGCTTCAGGGAGCGCTTGTAACTGCGGTTGATCTCGAACCACTTGTAGAAGGTGCGGTGCTTGTACGGCACGTACACGGCGGCGAGCGCCAGCATCGGGAAGCCGGTGAGCAGCACGATCCGCAGGGTGAGGGCGGGGACGAGGAGTCCGCTCATCATGCCGAGGAACGCGCCGGCGATGATCAGGGCGATCTCGCCGGTCTCGCGGTTCTTGCCGACGATCGCGTTCGGCCGGGCACGGCCGATGAGATACGTGCGGCGGGGCGTGACCGGCTGGGACTGGGTCGTCAACGCCCTCCACCTCCAGAGTTCTTGCGGTTGCTGTGCGGTGTGCCCGCGGTGGGGCTGGTGCTGCTGCGCGGCGGGGGTGCGGCGGAGGGGACAGATCCGCCGCCGCCCCCGCGGCTGCTGTGGGCGGCCACGCCGCCGGCCAGGGGGTTGGCGGGACGGGCGGCCCCGGCGTTCCCGGAGCCGCCGCCCTGGCCGCCGTCGCCACGGGTGCTGTGGGTCTTGATGCCCTGTGAGACGAGGGAGGCGGGGGAGGAGATGACGGCGGCCGCCGCGTTCTCGCCGGCGCGGTGGAGCCGGTTGTTGCGCGAGGCGACGATCTCGTCGCCGAAGCCGGGTACGAAGCGGTAGATCATCGCGGAGGCGAAGATGGCGAGCAGGATGATCGCGAGGCCGGACACGACGGCGGAGAACGAGTCGGGTCCGGTCCCGGAGGACAGCGCGCCCGCGAGCCCGAGCACGATCACGATCACCGGCTTCACCAGGATGACGGCGATCATGATTCCGGCCCAGCGGCGGACGTGCCCCCACATGTTCTTGTCGACGAGCCCGGAGTACACCACGACACCGAGCAGAGCGCCGACGTAGAGCAGTACGGCGCGCAGGAACAGCTCCAGATAGAGCACACCGGCGGCCAGCACGGTCACCAGCGACACGATGATCAGCATGATCGGCCCGCCGCCGATGCTGTCGCCTTTCTGGAGGGCCTGCTTGAAGCTCCCGAAGAAGACGTCGGTCTGCTGGCCGGTACCGGAGGCGATGACCTCGGTGACGGCGTCCGTGGCGTTCACGACGGTGTAGAGGATGAGCGGCGTGAACGCCGACGCGAGGACGGTCAGCCAGAGGAAGCCGATGGCCTCGGACAGCGCGGTGGTCAGGGGCACGCCGCGGACGGCCCGTTTGGCGACGGCGAGCAGCCAGAGGAGGAGGGTGAGGACGGTGGCGGCGGCGAAGACGATGGCGTACCGGGCGAGGAACGCGGTGTTGGTGAAGTCGACGTCGGCGGTCTCCTTCACGGCCGTGGAGAGCGCGTCGACGATCGACACGGCAGCGTCGGCGCAGCCGCGGGCGAGGGAGGCGAGGGGGTCGAGGGCGGTGGTCGGGTCGTCGAGGCGAGGGGAGCGGGCGCCGCCGGACTGGCCGTTCTCGCAGTAGTCACGGGCGGGGCCGACGATCAGGTCGCACTGCTCCTTGGCGGACTGCGAGGGCGAGGGGGTGGGCTCCGCGTAGGCGCGGGAAGCCAGCAGGACGGCGGCTGTCTGTACTCCGGTCAGAGTCGCGGCCAGGCGCATCGTGAGAGGGGACTTAGCGGGCATAGGTGAAGCCTCCGTACTCCTCGACGGCCTTGGCGATCGCATCGGCGTCGGAGGCGGTGCGATCGGTGTTCACCGGTGCCGGACCTTCCTTCTGAGAGAAACTCTCGATCTTCCAGTCGTTGTCGGCCCAACGAAGCGCGAGTGTCATCGTGAACCAGTCGTTCGTCACGGGGTTGGTGGAACCGACACCGGCCGTTCCGAAAACACCCGTGCACCAGACGTCGACTGTTGCGGCGCTGTCCGAGAACTGGCCGACCTTCGTGCCGACGGGAGCCGTCCGCGACACGTAGACGAGGCCGGGCGCGGCGTTTCCGTGCTCATCGAGTCCCAGCTTTTCGAGGAAGGCGCGGCTGTACGCCCTGTCGAAGCTGGTCTCAAGCGTGCTGATCTTGTCCTGGACGAACAGTCGGCGGACGATCTCCCCTCGCCGGTCAGGCTTCAGGATCTCGGCTGACACAAGAACCACCGCGTAGTTCGCCGCGGCGCTCTGGGCCCCCTGGGCGTCGTGGGCGAAGCCCGTCGGGATCTGGCCGTTCTTGCCCGTCACCGGGCGTACGCCCGTCGCGGCTGTCGGCGCGCCGTCGGCCTGGCTTCCCCTGCCCGGGGAGGCGGTGGGCGCGTCGGAGCCGTCGCCGTTGCCGCGGTTGGCGAAGGCGATCGCGGCGATCAGCAGGACCACCACGCCCACCACCGTGATGAGGGACCGTGAGCCGCGTGTCGCGGGGCGGCGGGAGTCGCCGTACACGTCGCCGCTGTTGCCCTCGGGTAGGCGGGTGCGGGTCTGGCCCGATCCGCCGCCGAAGCCGTCGTTGTCCTCGCCGAGACTCATGACGGGTACGCCCCCTCAACCGTTCGCGGGTACGACAGAAGCCGTGCTGGTCTCCGCGCAGGCGCGGTGTGGTGACTGGACATCAGGGATCGCGACCTCGGTGGTTTAGACAGCCATCCCGTACACGATGGTGAACAGCGTCCCGAGTGACCCGATGATGAAGACCCCGGTGAGGCCGGCCACGATGAGGCCCTTGCCCTGTTCCGCGCTGAACGTGTCCCGGAGGGCGGTCGCTCCGATACGCTGCTTGGCCGCACCCCAGATGGCGATGCCGAGGCAGAGCAGGATGGCCACGGCCATCACGACCTCGATCATCACCTTGGCCTCATTGCCCAGGCTCCCGAAAGGCCCCCAGTTCGGGGCGATTCCACCGATGATGGTGGTGATGTCGCCCTTCTCGGCCGCCAGGTACATGTAACTCACCGCCCCTGTTGGGTAGTTCGTCGCCCGTGCCTGATGGCATGGGTCATCGCCCTATCTTCGCTGATGAAACCGCTCGCGTGTGACGGCTTGGCGGCTCTCTTTACCCGATCCCCGCACAATTGACCGATCCGACCGCTGTGACCTGCGGCGGTGCGGCCGGTTGTATGCGAAGAAGCGTATGGTCACTCTGTGTATCACGGAGGGTGACTCCGGGCAATGATCGTCGTTGTTGCACTCTTGGGGCGGTTGCGACGCGCGTAGCCCCTGGTCGACGGGGCGAACGGGGGTGCCGGCGGCGTCGTCGGTGAGAGTGGCGCGTGGCCCGGCGGGGCGAGGACACCTCCTATCCGCCCGCTTCGTCCTGCTCCCCGGCGGCGGCCCGCCGCCTAGACTTGGACGTCGGTGGACTGCCGAAACCCTAGGGGTGGTTGACGGTGCGTAAGGCGCGCAAGGCATGGCTGGTGGCCGGTGGGGCCGTCGGGGTGTGCCTCAGCTTCGTCGCCCTGCTCGTCGTGGGCACGTACTCCGCCGCCGCCGGGCTCCTTGGCGGGGCGGGCAGCGGGGTCAACGGCACGGTCGCGCTCGCCAAGGGGGCCGTGCCCGCCGCCTATCAGCACCTGGTGCAGAAGTGGGGCAACCTCTGTCCGGCCATCAATCCCGCCCTGCTCGCCGCGCAGCTCTACCAGGAGAGCGGCTGGAACCCGAAGGTCGTCTCGCCCGCCAACGCCATGGGCATCGCCCAGTTCATCCCCGGCACCTGGGCGGGGCACGGCATCGACGGAGACGGGGACGGGGACCGGGACGTCTGGGACCCGAACGACGCGATCCCGTCCGCCGCCTCGTACGACTGCGAGCTCGCCGGCTATGTGAAGAAGGTCCCGG
The DNA here is from genome assembly GCF_035994945.1 of Streptomyces sp. NBC_01216. Taxonomy (NCBI): domain Bacteria; kingdom Bacillati; phylum Actinomycetota; class Actinomycetes; order Kitasatosporales; family Streptomycetaceae; genus Streptomyces; species Streptomyces sp. NBC_01216. The sequence continues at coordinate 3,228,110 of NZ_CP108677.1, read as the reverse complement.
GCGACCCGACGGACAACATGCTGGCCGCCTACAACGCAGGTGCGTACCGCGTCATAAAGTCCGGCGGCGTCCCCCGCATCAGCGAGACGCAGAACTACGTGCGGATCATCCGTTCCCTGGAGAAGAGCTTCGCCCGCCCCGTCGGCAGGGTCGAGCCCTCGCGCCAGGCGGCCGGGGCCATCTACTACGCGCAGCAGAAGCTCGGCACCCCCTATCTCTGGGGTGGCACGGGAACAGCGGCTCAGAACGGCCGATTCGACTGTTCGGGGCTGACCCAGGCCGCCTACCGCTCCGTCGGGATCGAGCTGCCGCGCGTCGCCAACGACCAGTACAACGCCGGTCCCCATCCGGCGCGCGACGAGCTGCTCCCCGGGGACCTCGTCTTCTTCTCGGATGACCTGACCAACTCGCGGGCCATCAGGCACGTCGGTCTCTACGTGGGCGGCGGCTATATGATCGACGCCCCGCGTACGGGGGCCGTGATCCGTTTCGACAAGATCGACACGCCGGACTACTTCGGGGCGACCAGGGTGACCGAGGACGGGGCGGCGGCGCTGCCGACGCACCTTCCGCCGACATGACGTCCCGTCGGCCGATCCGGCTGGAACTCTCCGTAAGGCACGGGCCCCGAGCCGCGGCGACGGATCACTCTTGGGTAACGTCCGAGTGATCGTCAGGAGTCAGCGGAACGCGGGCATCAGGCGATTCGTTCCCGATGCGACCGCCCATGGTCGAACGGTCGACCCACGTGACAAGGCAAGGGGCCGCAGCAGATGGCTGGACTCGCATCGGACGGTTCGAACCCCGATGTCGGCCTGCTCTACGACATCAACGGGCTGGCGAAGGACGCGCCGCCGTGGTTCGACCGTGTCATGGGGTTCGTCGGCGAGTACGGGATCATGCTCGCCCTCGTCCTGGTCGCCCTCTGGTGCTGGTGGAGCGTGCGGCGCCGGGCGGCCCTCGGTGATGCCGTCGCTGGAGTCGCCGCGCTGGTGTGGGCCCCACTCGCGGCCGGTGTCGCCCTCCTGGTCAACATTCCCATCCGCGGATTCGTCGAGCGCCCACGCCCCTTCAACGACCACCAGGGGCTCGAGGTCCTGGTCGACGGCAAGACCGACTTCTCGTTCGTCAGCGACCACGCCACCCTGGCGATGGCGATCGGCGTCGGGCTCTTCGTGGCCCACCGCCGGATCGGGCTCCTCGCCATCGGGTTCGCCTTCGCCGAGGGCTTCTGCCGCGTCTACATGGGCGTGCACTACCCGACCGACGTCATCGGCGGACTCGCCCTCGGTACGGCGGTGACCCTGTTGCTCGCCCCGCTCGCCCACGCCCTGCTGACGCCGCTCGTCGGCGCGGTCGCCCGGTCGAGGGCCGGTGCCCGGCTGGTCAGGTCCCGCCGTGTCGCCGGGCGCGGGCCGGTGCGCGGGACGCTGGACATCCCCGAGCCTCACATCGGCTCCGGGAACGACGAGAACGACCTGGCCGCCTGAGCTCAGACGGTGACGTCCCTGAGTAGGCCACCTTCGTCGTCATACAGCTCAAGGCCGAAGCTCGGCCCGAACCGCGAGAGCAGCGAGGGCATCGAATTCGTCCGGATCGGTGACACCGTTCAGCAAGGTGTCCGACCCGTCGACAGGATCGAGGTCGACCCGGCACCAGCTCGTTTCGACCTCGTAGGCGTCCCAAGACGACGACCTGGACTTCCAGCCGGCCCGAACGAAGCACTCGGCCACGGCCGAGGTGCCGAAGCGCCCGCGCAGCACGCCGCACAAGTTGTTGTCGGCCTCCTGCCATTCGGGGGCGAGGTCCGGGCCGTCGGCTGAGATGTCCACGATCGGATGATGCGGTGGCCTTCGACGGACACGCTCCGAGGGCTACCGGTCGGGCTACCGGTCGGGAGCGTCGGTGCCGGGAGCGTTCGGGCCGCTTCAGGCGGGTCGTCGCGCGGCCGGTCCGTCCGCCGGGGCCGCGTGGGCCGCGGCGTCCGTGCGGGCGCGTTCCCTCGACCTTCGTGCCGGGCCCGCCCACCCGCAGGTGCACCGGGCCGTCGCGAACGAGCCGCGTTCCGTCGTGGTCGTCTCGTGAGAGGCATGCTCCTGCACGGGTCCACCGTACTGCGCGTGACGAGGGGCCGGGACCGTCGTTATCCGGATGGGTTCTCACCAGGCCCTCGGCGCCCGGAAAGAGGGTGCGTCCCGGGCAAGCGGCTTCACGGTCTTGGGGGTTGGCAGGCGATGGTGGTCGAGGTGTACGGACGGCGGCACGGACGCGGCGGCGCGTGGGCCGTCGCCGCCACCCTCGTCGGAGCGGTCGCCACCGGCGGGTGCGGCGCGGCCGAGGACCCCAGGCCCGCCGGTGACCCGGCGCGGACCGTGCGGGCGGCGGCAGAGGTGCTGGCCCGGGCGGGGACCTCCAAGGCGAGTACGTCGATGGAGATGGCGACCGGCGGAACCCGGGTGACCATCCGGGGCGAGGGCGCCTACGACTTCCGGCTGCGCACCGGCCGACTCCGGGTCGTCCTGCCCAGCGACGCCACCGGCGCCAGCGAGCACCAGCCCATCACCGAACTCCTGGCACCGGGTGCGCTCTACATGAAGAACCGCGGGGCCGGGGTCCCCGCGGACAAGTGGGTCCGGGTCGACACCACCACGCTCGACGACGGCAATCTCGTCACCGGCGGAGCCACCGATCCGGCCGCCGCCGCCGAGCTGCTGCGCGGCGCGCGGCGCGTGACGTACGTCGGCGAGGTCGAGCTGGCGGGGGTGAGGGTCGGCCACTACCGGGGGGTGGCGGACATCGGGGTGGCCGCGCGGGCCGCCTCGCCGCAGGTACGAGGGGCGCTGACCGCGGCGGCGAAAGGGTTCTCCACGGACACGGTGCCCTTCGACGCTTATCTGGACCGCGCGGGGCTGCTGCGCAAGGTGCGGCACCAGTTCAGCTTCGCCAACCAGGGGCGCACGGTCGCCGTCGCGTCGACGACCCTGCTGTACGGCTTCGGCGCGCCGGTCGTCGTCCGGCTCCCGGAGCGCAAGGACATCTACGCGGGCCGGATCGAGGCGTAGCCGGGGGCCGTCGGGCCACGGACAAATGGTCCGGACGTGTCATGCGCGGCGTGTGGCGGGCTCCCTACGCTGGGAGACCGACGCCGGCAGGAAGAGGTGAATGCGCGTGGCTCCGCCCAGTACCGCGATCGTGCCCACCGACCAGGAGTGCGTCGCCCTCGCCGAGATCGAACTGTGTGGCGAGCTGATCATCGCGGCGTCGGCCGCCGAGGGTGAGCGGCTCAGCCCGGACCGGATCGACGAGGTGCTGCGGGTCGCCGCGGAGCCGTCCGGCCGGGGCGGCGGCAGCGGGCCGGGGCGCTGACCGGGCCGGGCGCATGCGGTCCGCCATCGCGTCGGTGTGGCTCACCGTCGAGTTTCGGCCAGGTGGGCACATCCTGAAGCCTGCCCGTTTCGTCCGATCTGACCCCTTGTGTCGGGTTTCGGTGGTCCCGGGTCGCCGGGTCTGCGGGGTCCGCGTCTCGGCTCGGAGCCTGTCGGCCGAAGGTCACCCGACGGGCTCTCAGGTGCGCAGCATCCGCGCGATGGCCTTGGTGGCCTCCTCGACCTTCGCCTCGACCTCGTCGCCGCCCTTGAGCGCCGCGTCGGCGACGCAGTGGCGCAGGTGCTCCTCCAGGAGCTGGAGCGCGAAGGACTGCAGTGCCTTGGTGGAGGCGGAGACCTGAGTGAGTATGTCGATGCAGTAGACGTCCTCGTCGACCATCCGCTGCAGGCCGCGGACCTGGCCCTCGATCCGGCGCAGGCGCTTGAGGTGCTCGTCCTTCTGCTGGTGGTAGCCGTGCACGCCGTGGGCGTGGTCCGGCTCGGCGGTCTCGGGGGTGACCTCGGCCGCCTCGGTGGTCGTCATCGCGTCCTCCCGTTGTCCAGAAAGGGTGTGTATACCCCTCGTGGGTATATGGTACCGATCCCCGCCGATCCGGGTGGGGGCCCGTGCAGATCACTGTGCCTGATGGGCGACACTGAAGGGACGCCGGTTAGCCGTGGCCGGATGATGCGCCTAGCATCAGCCTGACCGAACCCAGCACCCCGAGGACCCCACGTGCGATTTCGTCTAACCCCCAGGGAGACGAGCTTCTACGACATGTTCGCCGCGTCCGCGGACAACATCGTGACGGGCTCGAAGCTCCTGATGGAACTGCTCGGAGCGGACACCTCCGCCCGGGCCGAGATCGCGGAGCGGATGCGGGCAGCGGAGCACGCCGGTGACGACGCGACCCACGCCATCTTCCACCAGTTGAACTCCTCGTTCATCACACCGTTCGACCGCGAGGACATCTACTCCCTCGCCTCCTCCCTCGACGACATCATGGACTTCATGGAGGAGGCCGTCGACCTGGTCGTCCTCTACAACGTCGAGGAACTTCCCAAGGGCGTCGAGCAGCAGATCGAGGTGCTGGCCCGAGCGGCGGAGCTGACCGCCGAGGCCATGCCGAACCTGCGGACGATGAACGACCTCACGGAGTACTGGATCGAGGTCAACCGGCTCGAGAACCAGGCCGACCAGATCCACCGCAAGCTGCTCGCCCATCTCTTCAACGGCAAGTACGACGCCATCGAGGTGCTCAAGCTCAAGCAGATCGTGGATGTGCTGGAAGAGGCGGCCGACGCCTTCGAGCACGTGGCGAACACCGTGGAGACCATCGCGGTCAAGGAGTCCTGAGGCTTCGTGGACACCTTTGCGCTGATCGTGACCATTGGTGTCGCGCTCGGCTTCACGTATACGAACGGGTTCCACGACTCCGCCAACGCCATCGCGACCTCGGTCTCCACGCGGGCGCTGACCCCTCGGGCGGCGCTGGCGATGGCCGCGGTGATGAACCTCGCGGGTGCCTTCATGGGCAGCGGGGTCGCCAAGACGGTCAGTGAGGGTCTCATCGAGACGCCCACCGGTGACAAGGGGATGGGCATCCTCTTCGCCGCGCTGGTGGGGGCGATCCTCTGGAACCTGCTGACCTGGTACTTCGGTCTGCCGTCCTCGTCCTCCCACGCCCTGTTCGGCGGCATGGTGGGCGCGGCGCTGGCCGGTGGTACCGAGGTGATCTGGTCGGGGGTGCTCGACAAGGTCGTGATCCCCATGTTCGTGTCGCCGGTGGTCGGCCTCCTCGTCGGTTACCTGGTCATGTGCGGGATCATGTGGATCTTTCGCAAGGCCAACCCGCACAAGACGAAGCGCGGTTTCCGGATCGCCCAGACGGTCTCGGCGGCCGGCATGGCGCTCGGTCACGGTCTGCAGGACGCCCAGAAGACGATGGGCATCGTGGTGATGGCCCTGGTCATCGCCGATGTGCAGCAGTCCGGGGACGACATCCCGGTGTGGGTGAAGATCGCCTGCGCCGTGATGCTCTCGCTCGGCACGTACGCGGGTGGCTGGCGGATCATGCGGACCCTCGGCCGCAAGATCATCGAGCTGGACCCGCCGCAGGGCTTCGCCGCGGAGACGACGGGTGCGTCGATCATGTTCGGTTCGGCGTTCCTCTTCCACGCGCCGATCTCGACGACGCACGTGATCACCTCGGCGATCATGGGTGTGGGGGCGACGAAGCGTGTGAACGCGGTGCGCTGGGGCGTCGCGAAGAACATCGTCCTCGGCTGGTTCATCACGATGCCGGCCGCCGCGCTGGTTGCGGCGCTGAGCTTCTACGTGGTCCAGCTGTTCTTCGGTTAGCTCCCGCCCGCGGTTGCGGCCGTACTTCCGTGGTTCCGGCCGTACTTCCGTGGTTGCGGGGCCGTACCTCCGCGGGGGTGCCCTTCCGCCCGCCGCCTGACACCGTGCGTGAGAACGTTGATGGGCCCGGCTCCCTGGGGGAGCCGGGCCCTTCGTCGTGCGGTGGCACCGCCATGCAGCACCGCAGGACGTGCTGCCCGGTCGTCGGACCCGGGCCGGGGGCGCTGAGTGGCCGCCCCGGCGGGTACACGGCCGGACGTCTGGGGAGCGGACTATCCGAAGCGGCCCGAGATGTAGTCCTCGGTCGCCTGGACGCTCGGGTTGGAGAAGATGCGCTCGGTGTCGTCGAGTTCGATCAGCTTGCCCGGCTGGCCCACGGCCGCCAGGTTGAAGAAGGCCGTGCGGTCGGAGACGCGCGCCGCCTGCTGCATGTTGTGCGTCACGATGACGATGGTGAAGCGCTCCTTCAGCTCGCCGATCAGGTCCTCGATGGCGAGGGTGGAGATCGGGTCCAGCGCGGAGCAGGGCTCGTCCATCAGCAGGACGTCCGGTTCCACCGCGATCGCGCGGGCGATGCACAGGCGCTGCTGCTGGCCGCCGGAGAGGCCCGCGCCGGGCTTGTTCAGGCGGTCCTTGACCTCGTTCCAGAGGTTCGCGCCCTTGAGGGAACGCTCGACGATGTCGTTGAGCTGCGACTTCTTGTACGAGCCGTTCAGCCGCAGACCCGCCGCCACGTTGTCGAAGATCGACATCGTGGGGAAGGGGTTCGGGCGCTGGAAGACCATGCCGACCGTGCGGCGCACGGCGACCGGGTCGACGTGGGAGCCGTACAGGTTCTCGTCGTCCAGCATCACCTTGCCCTCGACGCGGCCGCCGGGGGTGACCTCGTGCATGCGGTTCAGGGTGCGCAGGAAGGTGGACTTGCCGCAGCCCGAGGGACCGATGAAGGCCGTCACCGAGCGGGGCTCGACGGTCATGGAGATGTCGTCGATCGCCTTGTGGGCGCCGTAGTAGGCGGAGAGGCCGCTGACGTCGATTCGCTTGGCCATATCAATTCACTTCCAGAGGTGGTCGCTCACGCGGCGGGGCCGCATGCCGATTTCTAGCGGCCGGTCTTCGGGGCCTTCCAGCGGGCGATGCCGCGGGCGACCATGTTGAGGATCATGACGAAGGCGATCAGGACGAGCGCTGCGGCCCAGGCGCGGCCCACGGCGGCGTCGGTGCCGACCGCGTACTGCTCGTACACGTAGAGCGGCAGCGAGGACTGGGCGCCTTCGAAGGGGTTCGGGTTGATCAGCTTGGTGCCGAACACGAGGAGCAGCACGGGGGCCGTCTCACCGGTGATGCGGGCGACCGCGAGCATGACGCCCGTGGTGATGCCGCCGATGGCGGTGGGCAGGACCACCTTCAGGATGGTGCGCCACTTCGGGATGCCGAGGGCGAGGGATGCCTCGCGGAGCTCGTTGGGGACGAGCTTGAGCATCTCCTCGGTGGAGCGGACCACGACGGGCATCATCAGGATGGCGAGCGCCATCGCGCCGGCGAATCCGGAGGGCCCGAAGCCCAGCATCAGATTCCAGGTGGCGAGGATGAACAGGCCCGCGACGATCGAGGGGATGCCGGTCATCACGTCGACGAAGAAGGTGACGGCCTGGGACAGCTTGCCACTGCCGTACTCGACCAGGTAGACGGCGGTCAGCAGTCCGATCGGCGCGGCGATCAGGGTCGCGATGGCCACCTGCTCGATGGTGCCGAGCAGGGCGTGGTAGAGCCCGCCGCCGGCCTCGGCGTCGAGGACGCCGTTCATCGAGTGGGTGAGGAAGTACCCGTCGAGGACGTCCATGCCCTTGCTGATCGTGACCCACGCGAGGGAGAGCAGCGGGACGACGGCCAGCACGAAGCAGACCCAGACGAGGCTGGTCGCGACGCGGTCCTTGGCCTGGCGGCTGCCCTCGACCCGGGTGGTGATCGCGTAGGTGGCGAGGACGAAGAGCAGGGCGGCGATCAGGCCCCACTGGACGCGGCTGTGCCAGCCGGCGGCGAGGCCGATGCCGACGGCGGCGGCGATCGAGCCGGCGGCGACGGCGGCGGGCGTCCAGCGCGGCACGCGGGCGTGCTTCAGCCGGTCCTGTCGTACGGCGGTGGTCACCGGCGGACGGTCCTGTATGGCGTGGCTCATGCTGTGCCCCCTACCGTGTCTTCTCCGCCCGCGCGGAGCTCAGGCGCGGTCTTCGCTGTGGTCTGCGGCCGGGCCGCGTGCGCGGTGCTCACGCGGCGGCTCCCGAGTAGTCCTTGCGGCGGGCGATGATCCACCGGGCCGCGCCGTTGACCAGCAGGGTGATGGCGAAGAGGACCAGGCCGGAGGCGATCAGGGCGTCCCGGCCGAACTCGTTGGCCTCGTTGAACTTGGCCGCGATGTTCTGGGCGAAGGTGCCGCCGCCCGGGTCGAGCAGGTAGCCGGAGATGACGAAGCTGGGGGAGAGCACCACGGCGACGGCCATGGTCTCGCCGAGCGCGCGGCCGAGACCGAGCATCGAGGCCGAGATGATGCCCGAGCGGCCGAAGGGGAGGACCGACATCCGGATGACCTCCCAGCGGGTGGCGCCGAGGGCCAGGGCGGCCTCCTCGTGCATCCGCGGGACCTGGAGGAAGACCTCACGGGTCACGTTGGTGATGATCGGCAGGATCATGATCGCCAGCAGGATGCCCACGGTGAAGAGGTTACGGGCGACGCCGTCCATGGACTTGTCGAAGATGTACGTCCAGCCCAGGTACTGGTCGAGCCACTGGTTCAGTCCGCCGAGGTACGGGACGAGGAAGATCGCGCCCCACAGGCCGTAGATGATGCTGGGCACGGCGGCGAGCAGGTCGACCACGTACGCGAGCGGCTTGGCCAGCTTGCGGGGCGCGTAGTGCGAGATGAACAGCGCGATGCCGATCGCGACCGGCACGGCGATGGCCATCGCGATGACCGACGAGACGACGGTGCCGAAGGCGAGGACGGCGATGCCGAAGACGGGCGGCTGTCCGGTCGGGTTCCACTCGGAGGTGGTGAGGAAGTTCGTGGAGTCCTGCGAGATGGCGAGGACGGCGCGGTAGGTGAGGAAGACCGCGATCGCGGCCATGATCACCAGCAGGGTGATGCCGGAACCGCGGGACAGGCCGAGGAAGATCCGGTCTCCGGGGCGGGTCGCGCTCGTGGCGCGCCGGCTCTTTCGTATGGGTGGTGTGGTTGTCGTAACCATCGGTCTCTCCGGTCTGCGGGGCCGGACTGCTGTACGGCTCCTGGCGGCGGTGCACCGGATGCCGGAACCGGCCCGTCGGTGTGAGCGACGGACCGGACCCGGCCGGGGATCAGGACAGGGTGGGGACGATCTCGCGGACCTTGGCCGCGATCTCGGCCGGGAGCGGGGCGTAGCCGGCCTCGGAGAGGACCTTCTGGCCCTCCTCGCTGGCGGTGTAGTTCAGGAATGCCTTCAGGGTGGGCAGGGTCTCGGCCTTGTTGCCCTTGTCGCAGGCGATCTCGTAGGTGACGAGGATCAGCGGGTAGGCGCCCTCGGCCTTGGTGGCGTAGTCCAGGGACAGCGCGAGGTCGTTGCCGGTGCCCTTGACCTTGGCGGCGGCGATGGCCTTGGAGGCGTTCTCCGTGGTGGCCTCGACCGGGGCGGCGGCACCGGTGTTCACCTTGACCGTGGAGATCTTGTTGGCGGTGGCGTAGGAGAGCTCGAAGTAGCCGATGGAGCCCTCGGCGTCCTTGACCGCGGTCGCGACACCGGAGGAACCGTTGGCGGCCTGGCCACCGGGGGCCGGCCACGACTTCGACTTCGGGTCGTACTTCCAGTCGGCCGGGGCGGCGGTCGAGAGGTACTTGCCCAGGTTCTGGGTGGTGCCCGACTCGTCCGAGCGGTGGAAGGCCTGGATGGCGCTGTCGGGCAGGGTCACGCCCGGGTTCAGCTTGGCGATCGCCTCGTCGTTCCACTTGGTGATCTTGGCGTCGAAGATCTTGGCGATGGTCGGGGCGTCGAGGACGAGGTTGTCCACACCGTTCAGCTTGTAGCCGATGGCGATGGGCCCGCCGACCATGGGCAGGTTGATGCCCTTGCCGCCGGTGCAGATCTTCTGCGACTCGGCGACCTCTTCGTCCTTCAGGGCGGAGTCGGAGCCGGCGAGGGCGACCTGGCCCTGGTTGAACTTGGTGATGCCGCCGCCGGAGCCGATGGCCTGGTAGTTGACCTCGACGCCGGAGCAGGCGGCCTGGAAGTTCTTGACCCACAGGTCCATGGCGTTCTTCTGCGCGCTGGACCCGGCGGCGAGCAGCTGGCCCTTGGCGCCGTCGCACGTGATGTCGGAGGCCGCGGCGGAGGTCTTGTCGCCGCTCGGGGTCGCCTCGTTGTTGTTGTCCGAACCACACGCCGTGAGGACCAGGGCGCCGGAGACGGCGAGGGCACCGATCGCGGTGGCGCGAAGCCCGTTCTTGCGCGAAAGCTTCACTTTCGGGTGTTCCTTCCAGAAGCCGCCTGCCGTGGACCTTGGTGTCCTGAACGTAACGGCGGCGCGTGTCGGGGTCGTGGTGCGTCGCTGTGCCTGTGCACCTTGTACGGCCGAAATTAGGCAGATCAGGTGAAGCCGCCGACGGGGGAGAGTGAACGGAAAGTGAACCGTGCCGGAAGGCCGGGTGCGTTCCGGCGGGGCGCGGTGCGGGCACGGCACGGGATGGTCCGGGGACCGGGGGCCGCCGGGCGGGCGGTGGGCGGGCGGTGGGCGACGTCAGGGGGTGGACAGGGTGTCCAGGAGCGCGTCGAGGAGCTCACGGTCCCGCGGCTGGGTGAGGCGCCCGCGGGCCTCGGCGGGGGCGAGCCAGAGGAGCCGGTCGACCTCGTCGTCGGGGACGAAGACGCCCCCCACCGCCTCGGCCGCCCAGTAGGCGACCTCCTTCGGCCGTCCGCTCGCCAGGTAGCGGGCGGTCGGGAGCCGGGTTCCCAGGACGCACTCCTGGCCCGTCTCCTCCCGGACCTCGCGGACGGCGCAGGCGCGGAGCGTCTCGCCGTGCTTCTGCTTGCCCTTCGGCAGCGACCAGTCGTCGTACTTCGGCCGGTGGACCAGGGCGATCTCGATGCCCGGTGCCCGGCCGCCGGCGACCCGCCGCCACAGTGCGCAGCCGGCCGCCTGGACGGGCGTCGCCGCTGTCACGGGACCGCCGCCGTCGTCCGCTGCCAGGCCCGCTGGAAGGCGAAGCGGGCGGCCTCGACCTCATGGCGCTGGTCCGCGTGCAGGACGCCCAGGGCGTACGCGGTCGCCGGAGCGATCCGCGGGGTACGGGCCGCCGTGGCAGCGGCCACGGCGGCCTCGGAGGCGTCCCGGTGGCGGTCCAGGGTGCGCCCGGCCTCGTAGAGCACGGGGTCCGGGTCGGTGCCGCGGTGGACGACTTCGGCGGCGTAGCGGTGCAGCCGCAGCAGCAGCCGGGTCTGGTGCCAGGGGGCGTCCTGGGTCTCGGCGGCACCCAGGGCGAGGGCGTCGGCGTTGTACGGGTGGGCCGCGCGGGTCAGCGGCAGCGCGGCGACCGCGTCCCGGAGTCGCCGTTCGACGGTCTCGGCGGGGATGTCGAGGACGTCGGCCGCCGGGGCCGACGCGGCGGGCCCCAGCGGGACCTCGGAGGCGAGCAGGGCGACCGTGTCGGCGAGGGCGTGGAAGCGGGAGGACCCGAGCGCCTGCAGCGCGGCCGAGTGGGCGCGGGTGCGGGCGAGGGTGAGCTGGCGCTCCAGGAGGGCGCCCGCGCGGGCCGCGCCCACCGTCAGTCCGGCCCGTTCGGCGCCCCGGGCGGCGGGTACCGGCCCGCCGCCGCTCGACAGGCGGGACAGCGCGTCCACCAGCCGGACCAGCCGGGAGGTGCAGGCGTGTTCGAGCGCCAGGGTGCCGGACAGCCAGGCCAGTTCCGTGCGGAGCTGGTCGGCCCAGGCGGCGTCGAGCAGCGGGCGGAAGGTGTGCAGGGTCCCGCTGATGCGGCGCGCGGCGGATCTCAGGGACCGGGCGGCCTCCCCGGCTCCGGCCGTGTCGGCGCCGCTTTCGGCGTGCAGGCGCAGGCCGCGCAGGAAGTCACCGGCGCGCGCCTGGAGGTAGGGGGAGAGGACGTCGCCCGCCGTGGCCGTGGCGGGGACGTCGTGGTCAGGGTTGTGCACGCCGGCGCCTCCGCGCGTCGATGAGCATCTCCTGGACGTGCCGCAGGGGCCGGCCTTCCGGGTCGGTCGCGTGCCGCGTCCAGTTCCCGTCCGGGCCGAGGTGCCAGGAGGAGGTGGTGTCGGACATTCCGGTCTCCAGGAGCCGGGTCAGGGCGGCCCGGTGGGCCGGGTCGGAGACCCGGACGAGGGCCTCGATCCTGCGGTCCAGGTTGCGGTGCATCATGTCGGCGCTGCCCAGCCAGACCTCGGGCTCGCCTCCGTTGCCGAAGGCGAAGATCCGGGAGTGCTCCAGGAAGCGTCCGAGTATCGAACGGACCCGGATGTTCTCGGACAGTCCGGCGACGCCGGGCCGCACCGCGCAGATGCCGCGGACCCAGATGTCGACGGGGACGCCGGCCTGCGCGGCCCGGTAACAGGCGTCGATGATCGCCTCGTCTACCAGCGAGTTGACCTTGATCCGGACGTAGGCGGGACGCCCGGCGTGGTGGTGGGCGACCTCCTTGTTGATCCGGGCGACGAGTCCGTCCCGCAGGGACTTGGGGGCGGTGAGCAGGCGCCGGTAGGTCTCGCGCCGCGAGTAGCCGGAGAGCCGGTTGAACAGGTCGGAGAGGTCGGCGCCGACCTGCGGGTCGGCGGTGAGCAGACCGAGGTCCTCGTAGAGGCGGGCGGTCTTGGGGTGGTAGTTGCCGGTGCCGACGTGGGAGTAGCGGCGCAGCAGCTCGCCTTCCTGACGGACCACCAGCGACAGCTTGCAGTGGGTCTTGAGTCCGACGAGGCCGTAGACGACGTGACAGCCGGCCTCCTCCAGCTTGCGGGCCCACTTGATGTTGGCCTGCTCGTCGAAGCGGGCCTTGATCTCGACGAGGACGAGGACCTGCTTGCCCGCCTCGGCCGCGTCGATGAGCGCGTCGACGATGGGGGACTTGCCGGAGGTCCGGTACAGCGTCTGCTTGATGGCGAGGACGTCGGGGTCGGCGGCGGCCTGTTCCAGGAACGCCTGCACGGACGTGGAGAAGGAGTCGTAGGGGTGGTGCAGCAGCACGTCCCGTTCGCGCAGCGCCATGAAGATGTCGGGCGCGGAGGCGGACTCGACCTCGGCCAGGTCGCGGTGGGTGCCGGCGATGAACTTGGGGTACTTCAGCTCGGGCCGGTCCAGGCCCGCGATCCCGAACAGGCCGGTGAGGTCGAGCGGGCCGGGCAGCGGGTAGACCTCGGCGTCGGAGATCTTCAGTTCGCGCACGAGCAGGTCGAGCACGTACGGGTCGATGGACTCCTCGACCTCCAGGCGGACCGGCGGTCCGAAGCGACGGCGCAGGAGTTCCTTCTCCAGGGCCTGGAGCAGGTTCTCGGCGTCGTCCTCCTCGACTTCGAGGTCCTCGTTCCGGGTCACCCGGAACATGTGGTGCGCCAGCACCTCCATGCCGGGGAAGAGTTCCTCCAGATGCGCGGCGATGACGTCCTCGAGGGGGACGTAGCGCTCGGGGGACGCCTCCAGGAAGCGGGAGAGCAGCGGCGGCACCTTCACCCGGGCGAAGTGGCGGTGGCCGCTGACCGGGTTGCGCACGACGACGGCGAGGTTGAGCGAGAGGCCGGAGATGTACGGGAAGGGGTGTGCGGGGTCGACGGCCAGCGGGGTGAGGACGGGGAAGATCTGCTGGCGGAACAGGGTGAAGAGGCGCGCCTGTTCCTTCTCCGTGAGCTCCGGCCAGCGGATCAGGTGGATGCCCTCGTCGGCGAGGGCCGGGGCGACGTCCTGCTGGTAGCAGGCGGCGTGCCGGGCCATGAGTTCGCGCGAGCGGGTCCAGATCAGGTCCAGTACCTCGCGGGGCTGGAGGCCGGACGCGGAGCGGGTGGCGACGCCGGTGGCGATGCGGCGTTTGAGGCCGGCGACGCGGACCATGAAGAACTCGTCGAGGTTCGAGGCGAAGATCGCCAGGAAGTTCGCCCGTTCGAGCAGCGGCGTCGTGGGGTCCTCGGCGAGTTCGAGGACCCGTTCGTTGAACGCGAGCCAACTGCGTTCGCGGTCGAGGAAGCGGCCCTGGGGAAGCTCGCCCGCGTCGCCGTCGTCCTCGTACGCGTCGAGGTCGGAGTCCAGGTCGGGTTCGAGGTCCGACACGGGGCCCGCGTTGACCGTGTGGGGGCGGTGCGCGGCTATGGATCCGATGGACGGCTGCGGGGACGTCCGTCCGTTCTGCGCGGAGGGCGTGGCGGAAGACGTGGCGGAGGACTGGACCGGTACCTCGGCGGGCTGCTGGCTCATGGACCTATTCTTCCGCGCGAAGGGGCGGTCGGGCGCGTCGGAGCGGGCCGTGGCGGAGGGAAGTCTCCCTTTGGGGAGTGCCTGGCGGGGCGCGGGCACGGCGGGCTTCATTGCGTGAGCGTCGCAAGCGTGTCTGAATGCCCGGTAACGAGGACGTGTCCTGTGGGAATCGGGGGCGGGGCCCTCATGGGCCCCGCCGGGGCCGGTACGGGCCTGGTGGGCGGGCCGCGGGTGCCGTCCTTCCGGCGTGGTGCGCGGTGGGCCGGCCCGACCCCGCACGGCGTCTCGGGCGCTCGAAGCCTGCCGGGTGGCCTTCGATTGACAGGTGGACGCGGTTTGGTGCATGAGATTCCAAGGCGCCGGGAGGCCGCCGTGGCGGAGCTACCGAGGTATCCCGGCAACGCCGGCAGCGTGCGTGCCAGGACGTGACCGCCCGGCCGGAGGCCACCCGACAGGCACTCAGGCGTGCCGGGCGCGCAGGAGGCGGAACGCGGCGTAGAGCGCGAGTCCGGTCAGGGCCAGCAGGATGCCGGTCTCGAGGAGCTGGGTCGGCCAGAAGTGGGCGTGCGGATGGTAGTCGGCGTACCGGTGGGTGATGCCGAGGCCGGGCGGGCAGCCCCGCGGGTCGGCGTACTCGGAGCAGGTCCACTCCGGGAGCCGGGCGCCGCCGGGGCCGATGAGGCCGGTGTCCAGGGTGAGCGCGTCGTGGGGGACGGGAAGGGGCTGTTCCGGCGGCCCGGTGACCGTTCGTACCGGCAGCAGGTTCCAGCGCGCCCTGCCGAGGAGGAGGATCACCGTGCCGAGGACGAGGCCGGTGGACGACATGGCGGGGACCGTGCGCCGGACGAGCTGTCCGACGAGCGCGCCGAGGGCGAGGGCCAGCAGGACCTGGGCGAGGAGCACCGGACCGGACGCCTCGTAGGGGCCGCGGTCCGCCCAGTGGAAGAGGTAGGTGCCGTCCACCCGCGCCAGGCCGAGCTGGTAGACCCCGATCAGGGCGAGGGTGCCGGTGATCGCGACCGTGCCCGCGGTCAGCAGTTTCGCGGCGAGCCAGCGGGTGGGGGTCACCGACTGGGTCAGGGCCAGGCGGTACGTCCCCGACTCCAGCTCGCGCGCCACCATCGGGCCGGCGACGAAGACGCCGGCCAGCAGGGGCAGGACCAGCATGCCCAGGGAGGCGTACCCCATGGCCGGCCGGAGCGCGCCGAAGGACCCGCTCCCGTCGGGCGCGGAGGGGCGGGCGTCCCACCAGCGCAGCCCGCCGATGACGGCGAGGCTCAGCGTCACTCCCGTCGCGGCCACCCACAGGGCGCGCCGGTGCTGGCGGACGGTGACCCAGGAGGAACCCTTCAGGAGGGACGGTCCCTTGCGTGCGGGGGTGCTCATGCGACGGCTCCTTCGGGGGACTTCGCGGCGCGCAGGTGGGCCAGGAGGAGTTCCTCCAGGGTGGGTTCGGTGACCCGCCACGGTCCTTCGACGCGGCCTTCCCGCCGGATGAGTGCGGTGAGCTGACGGCCTGTCGTGCGGGATTCGACGACGGTGTGCGGGGCGAGGTCGGCGACCGGGCCGGTGAGCAGGCAGTGGGACGCGAGGAGTGCGTCGACGCCGCCGTCGAGGCGGATCCGGCCGCCGTCGACCAGCAGCAGGTGGTCGCAGGTGCCTTCCAGTTCGCCGAGCACGTGGGAGGAGAGCACGACCGTCGTGCCGCGGTCGGCGGCGTCGGCCATCAGTGCGCCCATGAGCTCGCGGCGGGCCAGTGGGTCGAGGTCGGCCATCGGCTCGTCCAGGAGCAGCAGGCCGGGGCGTTTGCCCAGGGCGAGGGCGAGGGCGAGCCGGGTGCGCTGTCCGCCGGACAGGGCGCGTACCCGGGTGCCGGGGTCGAGGGGGCCGGCTTCGGCGATCCGTGCGGCCACGGTGTCGTCCCAGCGGCCGGGGTTGAGCTCGCGTCCCATCCGCAGGGTCTCGGCGACGGTGAGCTGCGGGTAGAGCGGCTTGTCCTGGGCCACGTAGGCGAGGTCGGCGCGGGCCGGGGCGTGGACGGTGCCCTCGGTGGGCAGCAGGAGTCCGGCGGCGAGCGCGAGGAGGGTGGACTTGCCGGCGCCGTTCGGGCCGACGACGGCGCACACGCGGCCGGCGGGGAGCCGGAAGGAGCAGTCCCGCAGGGCCCAGCGGCGCGCGCGTCCTCCGTAGCGTTTGCCCAGTCCGGTGGTTTCCAGCGTGGTGTGGGTCGTCATGCGTCGTCCCCCTCGAAGTGTTCGTCCAGCGCGGTCGTGAAGAGCGCGGCCACGTCGTCCCGGTCCAGGCCGGAGGCGCGTGCCCGGCGTGTCCAGTCGGCGAGTTCGCCGCGCAGCGGCGATTCGGCGGGGGTGGCACCGAGCGTGGCGCGGACGAAGGTGCCCAGTCCGCGGCGGGCCTCGACGAGCCCTTCGCGTTCCAGTTCGCGGTAGGCCTTGAGGACCGTGTTCGGGTTGATCGCCGTCGCCTCGACGACCTCGCGCGCGGTGGGCAGCTTGTCGCCGGGCTCCAGGAGGCCCATGCGCAGGGCCTGTTTCGTCTGCTGGACGATCTGGAGATAGGTGGCGACCCCGCTGCGCCGGTCGATCCGGTACTCGAGCACGTCCTTCCACCACCCTTTCACTAATCAAGTAGTGAAAGGGTGGTGGAAAGGAGCGGTGGTGTCAACCTCCCCTCGTCAGCGCCGGATTCCGCCTCCGCCGACGTGTCCGCCCGTCACGCGGGCCCCGCGTGGTGCCGGGCCGGAGCCCCGGGGGCCCCGGCCCGCTCGCGGACGCGTGCCGTGGGTCAGGACTCCGTGCGGTACATCAGGTCCACCTCGTGCGTGGCGAACCCCAGCCGCTCGTACACCGTCACCGCCGCCGTGTTGTCCGCGTCCACGTACAGCATCGCCGTCGGCAGCGTCTGCGCCGCCAGGTGCCGCAGCCCGATCGCGGTGAGCGCCTTGCCCAGGCCACCGCCCTGCTCCTCGGGCAGGACGCCGACCACGTAGACCTCGCCCAGGTGCTCCTCGGCGTGCACCTTCGTCCAGTGGAAGCCGACCAGCCGGCCCTCCCGCTCGGCGAGGAAGAAGCCCTTCGGGTCGAACCAGGGCTCGGACATGCGGTCGTCGAGATCGCGCTGGGCGAGCGACCCCTGCTCGGGATGGTGGGCGAATGCCGCCGCGTTGACGGCGAGCCAGGCGGTGTCGTCCCGGCCGGGGACGAAGGTACGGACGGTGACTCCCTCGGGCAGCGCCGGCTCCGGGATGTCGAGTGGCACCAACGGCCGGCGCAGCTGGCGCAGTTCCCGGAAGAGGGTCAGGCCGAGCACCTGGGCGAGGTGCCGGGCCGCCGACTTCCCGCCGTGCGCCCATACCCGCAGTCGCTTGCCCGAGGCGGCGAGCAGCGCCGAACCCAACGCCCTTCCGTGTCCGCGGCCCCGGTGCGAGGGGTGCACGACGAGCTCGGCGGCGGGAGCCTCCACCGGGTCGGTGTCCTCCAGTTGGGCGTAGCCGTAGAGGTGCGGGCCGACGGTGAGCAGGAAGTGGCTCACTCCCTCGCGCCGGCCGTGACGCAGGTAGAGCCGGCCCTGCTCGGACACGGCGTGCAGGCCGTCGGCGCGGTCCGCGGCCTCCAGCAGGTCGAGGACGTCCTGGACCTGGCCGGGGGAGAGTTCGTCGAGGGTCTGGATCTGCCGTCCGGGTTCGAGGGCCGGCGCCGCGTCAGAAGTCATGGGTACGAGCCTACGGCGGCGGTGCTCCGACCCGCCGGAAAGGCGGAGGCAACCACCTTGTAACCCGTTACCCCCTGTTGCGCTACGCGCGTTGACTCTAGGCTGCGCGGGCAGACCAGGTAGTCGTAGGGACAAAGGGGAGAGATGTCAGCGACACCGAAGAGGAACAGGGCGGGGCGGCGGGTTCTCGTCGCCGGTGCGGCATTCGCCACCGTCGGCGCGCTCGTCGCCGCGATGCCGGCCGGCGCGGCCGGGCAGTCGGCGCGCCACGGACACGGCCACGGACACGGACACGGCTGGGGTCGGACGGTCGACGTCCAGTTGCTCTCCTTCAACGACCTGCATGGCAACCTGGAGCCGCCGGCCGGCTCCTCCGGCCAGGTCACGCGGACCCACGCGGACGGCACCACCGAGAAGATCGACGCGGGCGGCGTCGAGTACCTGGCGACGCACCTGCGCCAGGCCCGCAAGGGGAACCGTTACTCCGTCACGGCCGCGGCCGGTGACCTGATCGGTGCCTCGCCGCTGCTGTCGGGGCTCTTCCACGACGAGCCGACGATCAACGCGCTGAACAGGCTGGACCTCGACGTCACCTCGGTGGGCAACCACGAGTTCGACGAGGGCGCGCGCGAGCTGTCCCGGATACAGAACGGCGGCTGCCACCCGACGGGCGGGTGTTACGTCAAGGGCAAGAAGTTCAAGGGCGCCGACTTCCCCTACCTCGCCGCCAACGTGACGAAGGAGAAGACCGGCAAGCCGCTGCTCGACCCGTACTTCATCTGGGAGAAGAACGGCGTCCGGATCGGCTTCATCGGTGTGACCCTGGAGGGCACCCCGAACATCGTCACCGCCGAGGGCGTGAAGGGCCTGAAGTTCGGCGACGAGGTCGAGACGATCAACAAGTACACGAAGGTCCTGGAGCGCAAGGGCGTCAAGTCGATCGTCGCGCTGATCCACGAGGGCGGGGCGCCGGCCTCCTCCTCGTACAACTACGACTGCGACAGCCCCGGCCAGGGCGACGGCATCTCCGGCCCGATCACCGAGATCGCCAAGCACGTGAGCCCGCAGGTCGACGCGCTGGTCACCGGCCACACCCACCAGGCGTACGTGTGCACCATCCCGGACCCCGCGGGCAAGCCGCGACTGGTCACCTCGGCGGCCTCCTACGGCAAGCTCTACACGGACACCACGCTGACCTACGACCGCCGTACCAAGGACATCGTCCGCACGTCGGTCGCCTCGGCGAACCACGTCGTCACGCGTGACGTGCCCAAGGCCGCCGACATGACGAAGCTGATCGAGGACTGGCGCACGCTGTCCGCCCCGATCGCGAACCGGCCGCAGGGCTACATCGCCACGGACATCAACGGCCGCGGCTCGACGGCGTACGAGAAGCCTCTCGGCGACCTGATCGCCGACGCCCAGCTGGAGGGCCTGGCCCCGGCGGACAAGGGCGGCGCGCAGCTGGCCCTGATGAACCCGGGCGGCATCCGCTCGGACCTGGTCTACGCGGCCTCCGGCAGCGAGGGCGACGGAGTGGTGACGTACGGCGAGGCATTCACCGTGCAGCCCTTCACCAACATGATGAACGTCGTCGACCTGTCCGGCGCCAACCTGCTGGCCGCGCTGAAGCAGCAGGTCAGCGGCGCCAACGCGGCCTCGGTCAAGATCCTTCAGGTCTCCGGGGGTCTCACCTACACGCTCGACATGACGAAGTCGGGCGCGGACCGTGTCGTGGACGGTTCGGTCATGCTGAACGGTGAGGCGATCGACCCGTCGAAGAGCTACCGCGTCGCGATGAACGAGTTCCTCGCGGGCGGTGGCGACGGCTTCCCGGCCCTCGCGGCGGGCACGAACAAGCTGGTCGGCGCGTCCGACCTGGACCTGTTCAACGCCTACCTGACGGCGCACTCCTCGGCGTCGGCCCCGCTGGCCGCGCCGGCGGCCGACCGGATCACGGTCGTGCAGTAGGCCCTCGGGCCCCGGGAGGGGGCGGCGTCCGTCTCGACGGGCGCCGCCCCCTCCGCGTGTCCACTCGGTGTCACGCCAGGCCGTGAGGACCGGACGCCGTCCGGGGACGGGAGAAGCCGACGCCCGCGCCGCCGGGCGGCCGAGCACGGGTATGTGTCCGCGCGGGAGGGCCGGATCACATCTGTGATTCTTGACGCGTCCCCGTCATAATCGCCTGCCATGGACCGACGAAGCCTTCTCGCGGGGTCCGTGGCGACCGCCGTCACGCTGCTGACCGCCGCCCCGCCCGCGCGGGCCCGCACCCGGGCACTCACGACGCGGGACTGGATGGCCGGCCACGGCGACGCCACCCCGCTCCAGAGACTCACCATCCCCGGAACCCACGACTCCGGAGCCCGCCACGGCGGCCCGTGGGCCGCCTGTCAGGACACCACCATCGCCCGGCAACTGAGCAGCGGCATCCGCTTCCTC
Organism: Streptomyces sp. NBC_01216; assembly: GCF_035994945.1. Classification (NCBI taxonomy): domain Bacteria; kingdom Bacillati; phylum Actinomycetota; class Actinomycetes; order Kitasatosporales; family Streptomycetaceae; genus Streptomyces; species Streptomyces sp. NBC_01216. The sequence goes on along the minus strand of NZ_CP108677.1, from coordinate 3,207,776 downwards.
GACGTCCGCTGCCGGGTCACCGGCGGCTCCCTCGCCATCCACCACGGTGCCTCCTACCAGCACCTGATGTTCGGGGACGTCCTGATCGCCTGCCGCGACTTCCTCGCCGCGTATCCGTCGGAGACCGTCCTCATGCGGGTCAAGCAGGAGTACTCGGAGGACTCGGACGCCACCTTCCGGGCGGTCTTCGACGACTACCTCGACCACCGGGGCTGGCGCTCCCTCTTCCGGATCGGGGCGGGCCTGCCCGTCCTCGGCGAGGCCCGCGGCCGGGTCGTGCTGCTCGCCGACAACGGTGGGCTGCCGGGTGTCCGTTACGGCGACGGCGCGTACTTCGACATCCAGGACGACTACCAGGCGGAACCCGGCGCCAAGTACCCGAAGATCGAGGCCCAGTTCCGCAAGGCGGCCGGCCGGCCCGGCAAGCTCTGCGTCAACTACGTGTCCACGTCGGCCCTGCTGCCGCCCCGCTGGAACTCCGACCGGCTCAACCCGAGGGTCCACGCCTTCCTCGACGGTCCGGAGGCCGCCGGCTGGAAGGGCCTCGGCGTCGTCCCGCTGGACTTCCCGAACACCCGACCGGGCCTGCTGGAGTCCCTGATCCGGCACAACTGACCGGCGCGACCGGCGCGACCGGCGCGACCGCAGGGGGACCTGTGGGGCGGAGGGTCAGGCGGTCGGCCGGCTCTCCGGAACGGACCTGCCCTCCGGCGGCGGGGTCGGCGCGCCCGGCAGCCGGAGGACCGCCTCCGCGCCGCCGCCCTCCGCCACCCGGAGGGCGGCCGTCCCCCCGGCCTGCTGGACCGTGCGGGCCACGATCGACAGGCCCAGGCCCGAGCCCGGCAGAGCGCGGGCCGACGGGGAACGCCAGAAACGGTCGAAGACGTGCGGGAGCTCCTCGGGAGGGATGCCCGGACCGTGGTCGCGGACCGTCAGCTCGCCGCGCATCAGGGTCACCTCGACCGTGCCCCCCGGCGGCGAGAACTTCACCGCGTTGTCCAGCACGTTCACCAGCGCGCGTTCCAGGGCGGCCGGCGTCGCCCGCACGTACCAGGGCGCGAGGTCGGTGACGAACGTCAGCTCGGGTCCGCGCAGCCGCGCCCGCTCCAGGGCCGAACGCAGGATGCCGTGCAGCGGCACCACCTCCAGCGGGCCCGGCTCGGCCGCGTCGGGGCGGGCCAGCTCCTGGAGGTCGCCGATCAGCGCCGCCAGCTCCGTCATCTGGGCCTTCACCGAGGCCATCAGCGCCCGCCGGTCGTCGGGCGGCAGCGCGCGGCCCGTCCGTTCGCTGCGGGCGAGGAGTTCGATGTTGGTGCGCAGCGAGGTCAGCGGGGTGCGCAGCTCGTGACCCGCGTCGGCGATCAGCTGGGACTGCCGGTCCCGGGAGGACGCCAGCGCCGCCGTCATCGCGTTGAAGGAGCGGGACAGCCGGGCGATCTCGTCCTCGCCCTCGACCGGGATGCGCACCGTCAGGTCCTCGGTCACCGCCACATGCTCGACCGCGGCCGTCAGCCGGTCCACCGGCTTCAGCCCGGCCCGTGCCACCCACAGTCCGGCCGCGCCGGCGCCCACCACACCGATCCCGGAGACCAGCAGGAGGACCCAGCCGAGCGTGGACATCGAGTTGTCGATCTCGGCGAGCGGACGGGCCACCGACACGGCCACCGCCTGGTTGCGCACGGGGTAGGTGTAGACCCGCATCTGCGAGCCGTCCTCGGCCGTCGTGGTATGCAGCGCGTACGGCTCCCGCCGCTCGACCACGGCGACGTCCTCGGGAGTCACCGGGATCTTCGAGGCGCCCAGGGAGCAGACCACGCCGTCCGCCGAGACGATCTGCCGGGTGTCGGAGCCGAACTGCGGATAGCCCGGAGGCTTCTGCGCGGCCGGCCCGCAGGAGTTGAGCAGGGCGCGGGCCTCGTCCTGGGTGAACTGCGAGCGGCGCAGTGAGGCGTCCAGCTCCCCCTCCAGCTGGGCCCGGGTCACGAACCAGCAGGCCAGTGACACGGCGGCCACCGCCAAGGCCACCGCCGTCGCCGTCAGCAGGGCCAGTCGCGACCGCAGCGGCCTCGACCGGAACCATGCCACCGGACCTCTCACTCCGGGCCTCCGCCCCGCAGGACGTAGCCCACCCCGCGCACCGTGTGGACCAGGCGTGGTTCGCCGCCGGCCTCGGTCTTGCGGCGCAGGTACATCACGTACACGTCCAGGGAGTTCGAGCTGGGTTCGAAGTCGAAACCCCAAACGGCCTTCAGGATCTGCTCCCGGGTCAGCACCTGCCGCGGATGGGCCAGGAACATCTCCAGGAGGGTGAACTCCGTCCGCGTCAGTTCCACCGGCCGGCCGGCCCTGCTGACCTCGCGGGTCGTCAGGTCCATCCGCAGGTCGTCGAAGGCCAGGACGTCGCCCGGGGGCGCCTCGCCCGCCGCGGGGGCGTAGGAGCTGCGCCGCAGCAGGGCCCTGATCCGGGCGAACAGCTCGTCCAGTTCGAAGGGTTTCACCAGGTAGTCGTCCGCGCCGGCGTCGAGTCCGGTCACCCGGTCGCCGACGGTGTCGCGGGCCGTCAGCATCAGGATCGGCACGGTCGAGCCGGCCGCCCGGATGCGGCGGGCCGCGGTCAGGCCGTCCATCCGGGGCATCTGGACGTCGAGGACGACGAGGTCGGGCGCGTACGCCTCCAGGGCCGTGAGGGCGTCCAGTCCGTCGACGGCGACCTCGGTGCCGTAGCCCTCGAACGCGAGGCTGCGTCGCAGCGCCTCCCGTACGGCGGGCTCGTCGTCGACGATGAGGATGCGCTCGCCTTCAGTCATGGCCCCAGCGTCCCATGGGTCGCTCGGGCCGTACGAGTCGCTCCGCCGGGGGTCGCCGCCCGGGTCGCGGGGGCCGCCGTTCAGCGGGAGCCGCCCGCGCGGAGCTGTTCCAGATCGGCCTTCACGGTGTCGATCGGAATGGCGAATCCGAGGCCGATACTGCCGGCCGAAGAACTGTTCGAGGAACTCGGTGCGTACATGGCCGAATTGATTCCGATGATCTCGCCGTTCATATTGATCAGCGCGCCACCGGAATTCCCGGGGTTGAGCGAGGCGTCGGTCTGGAGCGCCTTGTAGGTCGTCTTCGACGTGCCGGTGTCGCCGTTGAACTCCTGGCCGCCGAATTCGAAGGGCCAGCCCTGCCGCGGGTCGTACTGCGGCTGACGCTGGTCCTGACCGTCGTCCTTCGCCACGGTCACGTCGCGGTCGAGCGCCGAGACGATGCCGCTGGTGACGGTGCCGGTCAGGCCCTCGGGGGAGCCGATCGCGACGACCTCGTCGCCGACGGCGACCTTGTCCGACTCGCCGAGGGTGGCCGCCTTCAGGCCGGACGCTCCCTGGAGCTTGATCAGAGCCAGGTCCTTGTCGGGGTCGGTGCCCACCACGGCGGCGTCGTAGGAGGTGCCGTCGGACAGCCGGACCTTGAGCGTGGTGGCGCCGGAGACCACGTGGTTGTTGGTGACGATCTCGCCGTCGGCGGTGATGACCACGCCGGAGCCGGTCGACTTCCCGGACGTCGAGGCCGCGGAGATCTCCACGATGGAGGGGGAGACGGCCGCGGCGACCCCGGCGACCGTGCCCCGGCTGCTCGCGGAGACGTTCGCGCCGCTGACGGGGCCGGACCCGGTCGTGGTGCCGTCGGCGGTGAGCTGCTGGACGAGGGTGGCCGTGCCGCCGCCGATCGCCGCCGCGGCGATGGCCACGGCGACGAGCAGCCCGGTGCCCCGCCTGGCGCGCCCGCGCGGTTCGGGGGCCGCGTGTGCCGGGCCGTGGGCGCTCGGCGGGGCCGGCGGGGGCACGTGCCCGTCGGCGGGCCGGACCGTGGTGCCCGGACCGGCGCTGAGCGGCTCGGCCGGGTGCCGTGGGGGCCTCGGGGGCTGCGGCGGGTAGTACGGCTGCTGCGGCTGCTGGTAGTCCGTCATGGCAATGACTCTGCGAGCCGTTCATGAGAGCTTCCTGAGCACGTCCTGAGAAGCCCGACAGAACCCTGTATGCCCGAAATAAGGAAGTGGGGCGGGGTGGTGCCCTGACCCCGACGGGGGCCTTATCCGCAGCCGCAGCTACGGCGGAGGATCAGCGCCGAGGGGAACTGCTTCACCCGCTCCCGCCGGGGTCCCGCCACCCGCAGTGAGTCGTCCAGCACGAGGTCCACCGCCGCCCGGGCCATCGCCGGGCGGTCGGAGGAGATCGTGGTCAGCGGCGGATCCGTCAGCGCCGCTTCCTTCACGTCGTCGAAGCCCGCCACGGCCAGCTCTCCCGGCACGTCGATCCGCAGCTCGCGGGCGGCGCGCAGCACGCCGAAGGCCTGGTCGTCGGTGGAGCAGAAGATGGCCGGCGGGCAGTCGGGCCCGGCGAGGATCTTCAAGGCGATCCGGTACGCGTCGTAGCGGTTGTACGGCGCCTCGAACAACCGGCCCTCGACCGAGCGCCCGGACTCCACCATCGCGCGCCGCCATCCCTCGACGTGGTCCGCGACCGGGTCGCCGACGGCCGGGGTGCTCGGCACGCCGCCGAGACAGGCCACGTAGGGGTGGCCGTGCTCCAGGAGGTGCCGGGTGGCGAGCTGGGCGCCGCCGATGTCGTCCGTGACGACGGCCACGTCGTCGAGCGCCTCGGGCCGCTCGTGCAGCAGCACCACCCGCGCGTCCCATGCCTCGATCTCGCTCGCGGCCTGCTCGCTCATTCCCTGGCTGACCAGGATCAGGCCGGAGACCCGCATCCCGAGGAAGGCGCGGAGGTAGTGGATCTCGCGTTCGTCCCGGTAGTCGGAGTTCCCGACGAGGACCATCTTGCCGCGCTCGGCGGCGGCCTGCTCGACCGCGTGCGCCATCTCCGCGAAGAACGGCTGCCGCGCGTCCGGGACGATCATGCCTATGAGGTCGGTGCGCCGCGAGGCCATCGCCTGGGCCACCCGGTCCGGGCGGTAGCCCAGCTCCCTGATGGCGGCGAGGACACGCTCGCGCGTGGCCGGGGCGACCGGCCGGGGTCCGTTGTTGATGACGTAGCTCACGACGGCGGTCGAAGTACCCGCCAGTCGCGCTACGTCGTCCCGCGTCACCTTGGCCACGCGCGGCAGTCTACGCGGGGGGACCTACCCACCGGCAGGCCGCACCGCTGCCGCCGGTACGTCGGCCGTGTCCTCCGTCGGAGTGACGTCCCGCGCGGCGTCCTTGACCCGGGCCTCCTCCTTGACCCGGGCCTCCTCCGCCGCGCGCTCCACCTTCTCCGGGGTGACGAAGCGGTAGCCGACGTTGCGGACGGTGCCGATCAGCGACTCGTGCTCGGGTCCGAGCTTGGCCCGGAGCCTCCGTACGTGGACATCGACCGTTCGGGTGCCGCCGAAGTAGTCGTAGCCCCAGACCTCCTGGAGGAGCTGCGCCCGGGTGAAGACCCGGCCGGGGTGCTGAGCGAGGTACTTCAGGAGCTCGAACTCCTTGAAGGTCAGGTCCAGGACCCGGCCCTTGATCTTGGCGCTGTAGGTCGCCTCGTCCACCGAGAGGTCGCCGTTGCGGATCTCCATCGGGGAGTCGTCGGAGACGATCTGCTGGCGGCCCATCGCGAGCCGCAGCCGCGCCTCGACCTCGGCCGGGCCCGCCGTGTCGAGCAGCACGTCGTCGATGCCCCAGTCGGCGGTGACCGCCGCGAGGCCGCCCTCGGTGACGACCAGGATCAGGGGGCAGCCGGGGCCCGTGGAGCGGAGCAGCTGACAGAGGCTGCGTACCTGTGGGAGGTCGCGGCGGCCGTCGATGAGGATGACGTCGGCACCGGGGGTGTCGACCAGCGCGGGGCCCTCGGCAGGGGCCACCCGCACGTTGTGCAGCAGCAGGCCGAGTGCGGGGAGCACCTCGGTCGACGGCTGGAGTGCGTTGGTCAGGAGCAGCAGTGAACTCATCGCGCCCCACCTGCCCGGGTCGTCGGTCGGTCGTCCTTCGTTCGCTCGCCCATAACGTCGAGTCCTCCTCGTCCCTGCGAGAGGGGATCCCCTCACGCCTCCAGGCGTGCGGGGCGTCTGCGGCACTTGATCGGCTGGTCCTGCGGTGCGGCTCTCGCGCCCACGAGAGCTTTTGTTCATCTGGCCGTAACAACGGCCGGGAAACACAAAAGGACCCGGGGGCTGCGTTGCCCGGATCCTCTGGCAAGCAGAATAGCTCACATGAGTTCCGAGGCAGAGGGCCGATTTCACATGGTGGATGATTCCTCGTTCCCTCGCGCCGCGCGCGGGGGCGCGGCGGCGGCCCGGTCCACTGCTCGGCGGGCCGTGTTGCTCGCGGATGACGGTGTCCGTATCGAAGCGGTGTACGAGCCGTGTACGGCGGGAGTCAGCGATACGGCCGTGGTCGTCGCACACGGGTTCACCGGCGCGGCCGACCGGCCCTCCGTCCGGCGGGCCGCCCGGGTGCTCTCCGCCCACGCGGCGGTCGTGACCTTCTCCTTCCGCGGCCACGGCCGCTCCGCGGGGGTCTCCACCGTCGGCGACCGTGAGGTGCTCGACCTCTCGGCGGCGGTGCGCTGGGCCCGTGAGCGGGGTCACTCCCGGGTGGTGACGGTCGGCTTCTCGATGGGTGGCTCGGTGGTCCTCCGGCACGCGGCGCTCGAGCGGGGGCGTGACGGCGGGCACACCGACGCGGTGGCCGCCGTGAGCGCCCCCGCCCGTTGGTACTACCGGGGGACGCCGTCGATGCGGCGCGTCCACTGGCTGATCACCCGGCCGGTGGGCCGGTTGGTCGGCCGCTTCGGGCTGCGCACCCGGATCGACCACCGGCCCTGGGACCCCGTGCCGCTGTCCCCCGTCGAGGCGGTCCCGCTGATCGCCCCGACACCCCTGCTGATCGTGCACGGCGACCGGGACCCGTACTTCCCCGTCGACCATCCCCGCATGCTGGCGGCGGCCGGACCGGCCGAACTCTGGCTGGAGCCCGGCATGGGCCACGCGGAGAACGCGGCCGACGACGAGCTGCTCGCCCGCCTCGGGGACTGGCTGGTGGCCCGATAGCCCATCATGGGGAGCGGCGCGCACACGAACGAAGGGAGCGCCGCTATGGCAGCGGGGACGATCCGCTACTGGGCCGCGGCCAAGGCCGCCGCCGGTGTCGCCGAGGAGCCGTACACCGCCGAGACGCTGGCGCAGGCGCTGGAAGCGGCCCGCGGGAAGCACCCGGGCGAGCTCGTCCGGGTGCTCCAGCGGTGTTCGTTCCTCGTCGACGGTGACCCCGTCGGGACCCGCGACCATGAGACGGTACGGCTTGCCGAGGGCGGCACGGTCGAGGTGCTCCCGCCGTTCGCAGGAGGGTGAACCGCACAGCATGAGCAGCGATCCGCAGCATCCGTACGATCCCTACGCCACGGGGCGCGGGCACCGGGACCCCGGCGGCGGTCACCCGGACCCCGAGGTCACCCAGACGTGGGAGGGCCAGACCTGGGACACCCGTTACCAGCCCACGGTCGGGCCGGGAGGGACCGGGGCGTACCAGGAGGAGTACCGGCAGCAGCCGCGGGCCGCGTACCCGGCCGACCATTCCGGCGCCCCTCCCGCTTCGCCGGGAACCGACCCGTACCCGCCCGTCACCCCGTACCCGCAGGTCCCTTCGGACCCGTACGTCACGTACGGCACGCAGGTACCGGCGGCGCCCTCCGGCGCGTACGGCACGCAGACCTCCTCCGGCGCGTACGGAACGCACGGCGCTCAGACCGCCTCGGACCCGTACGCGACGCACGGCACGCAAGCCCCGGCGGACTCGTACACCCCGTACGGCACGCAGGTCGCCCAGCCGTTGCCGCCGGAGGCGCCGGCCGCACCGCGGCCCGCGACGGAGCCGGTGACGGAGCCCGCGGACGGGCCCGCCTACTCCACCGCCACCGTCACGGGCAGTGCCCGGATCACCGACGCGCAGCGTGCCCGTGCCGAGGGCCGTTCGCCGATCATCGACCCCGGGATGCGGCCGGCCGTCCTCACCGCCGTCCTCGGCGTCCTGCTCGCCGTCGGCGCGGCCCTCGGCCCGTACGGACTGCTCCTGCCGGTCGTGCTGCTCCAGGCGGTCACCGCGGCGGGCTGGTTCCGGCTCAACGGCATGTGGCCGGCCCGGCAGGGTATCGCCCTCGCCTTCGCCGGCGGACTCGCCGCCGACGTCGTCCTGCTGGCCACCGGCCGCGCGCACGCGCCCGCCGCGATCCTCGGCACCCTCGGTGTCTGGGTGCTGCTCACGCTCGTCCTCCAGTTGCGAAGCCACGCCGACCCGGACGAGCGGATGTACGGCCTGATGGCCACCGTCGCCTCGGCGGCGCTGACGATCGTGGCCACCGGTCACCTCGGCGCGGCCCCGGAGGCCGTGATCGCGGGCGCGCTCGCGGTCGCCGCGGCCGTACCGGCCCGCGCGCTGCCGCTGCCCGCACCGGTCTCCGTCGTGGTGGCGCTGCTGGCCGCCGCGGGCGCCGGGATCGTGGCCGGGTCCCTCGGGGGCGCGGGAGTGGCCTCGGGAGCGCTGCTGGGCCTGGGTGCCGGTGCCTGCGCACTGGCCGGCCTGCGGGTCGCCGCCTACGACTACCCGTCCCGCTTCGTGCACATGACGGCCGGTGTCGCACTGCCGCTGGCGCTCGCAGCTCCCGCCGTCCACCTGCTCGGCCGCGTCCTGGTCTGAGCTGAGAGCCTGTCGGGTGGCCTACGGCCGAGAGGCGGACCGGCAGGCGCCCGCGGGAACCAACCGGCCCCCCGACGCGTCGATCTTCGTGTCGGGGGGCCGGCGTCGTCGGCGCACACACCTTGGGGGGACGTACAGGTCATGCGAGCACTGCGCGTATTGCTGATCCTCGCCGTTGTGCTGGGCGGGATCTTCGTGGGCCTGGACCGCCTCGCCGTGGCCTACGCCGAGTCGGAGGCGGCCGACCGCGTCCGGCTGGGCTCCGCGCGGGCGGGTTCGACGGACGTCGACATCAAGGGCTTCCCCTTCCTGACACAGGTCATGGACAAGCGCCTGGACGAGGTCGAGGTGAGACTGACCGGTGTCGAGGCCCGCGCCGGTGCCAAGAACCTCCGGATCGGCGAGCTGACGGCCACGCTCCACGACGTGACCCTCGGCGCCGGTTACACCAGCGCGCGGGCGCGCTCGGCCACCGGCACCGCGCTGATCTCCTACGCGGACCTCGCCGCCGCGGCCGACCGGGACGTGGTCGTCGCCTACGGCGGTGACGGCAAGCTCAAGGTGACCGGCCAGGTGCACGTGCTGGGCCGCGCGATCACGCGCAGCGTGGTCTCGTCGGTGACTCTGGTGGACGGGGACACCATCCGGGTGCGTGCCGACAAGGTGCCGCTGGAAGGCGTTCCCGGCATCGAGGACGCGATCCGCGAGCGCACGGACTTCGACCGGGAGATCGGCGGTCTGCCGGCCGGTATGGAGTTGGAGCGGGTCGAGGCCCGTGAGGACGGCGTGGCCGTCTCGGTGACCGGCACGGACGTGGCTCTCGCCGGCTGAGACGCCCTGACACCCCTCGGACACGAGCATGCCACATGTTGAGACGTCCTCGTCCGAACCGTAGAAGCGCTGGCCGGACGCCCCGCCCGCGGGGCGTCCGACGCTGTTTCCGGAGCCCTCTCATCCCGCATCTCGGACGATCGTGTCTCAAAATGTGACACGCCGGTGACACGGCCGCCTGTCCGTCCCTACGATCGAGGGCATGAAGCGACAGGCGGATCTCACGAAGCGGCGGGCAGTAGACCTGTGCCGCGTCGCCGCCATGCTCTGTCGCTCCGTCTGAGCGGGACGCTCGATTCCCGTATTCCTCAGGCCCTTTGACGCGAAGTCGGGGTCTCCGTGCAGTCCGTACGCACACCATGACGCGTACCCGCACCACCCTGCGCCACACCGCACCACACCGCCGAACACTGCCCCGGAGGAGAACAGCATGAGCCGCAGCGACGTCCTGGTAGACGCCGACTGGGTCGAGGCCCACCTCGACGACCCGAAGGTCGCCCTCGTCGAGGTCGACGAGGACACCTCGGCCTACGAGAAGAACCACATCAGGAACGCCATCCGGATCGACTGGACGAAGGACCTCCAGGACCCGGTCCGCCGTGACTTCGTCGACCAGGAGGGCTTCGAGAAGCTCCTGTCGGCCAAGGGCATCGCCAACGACACGCTCGTGGTTCTCTACGGCGGCAACAACAACTGGTTCGCCTCCTACGCCTACTGGTACTTCAAGCTCTACGGCCACGAGAACGTGAAGCTCCTCGACGGCGGTCGCAAGAAGTGGGAGCTCGACTCCCGCGACCTGGTCGACGGCGCCGAGGTGCCGGCCCGCCCCGCGACCGACTACAAGGCCAAGGCGCAGAACACCGCGATCCGCGCCTTCCGCGACGACGTGGTCGCCGCGATCGGCAGCCGGAACCTGGTCGACGTCCGCTCGCCCGACGAGTTCTCCGGCAAGCTGCTCGCCCCGGCCCACCTTCCGCAGGAGCAGTCCCAGCGCCCCGGTCACGTGCCGAGCGCCCGCAACATCCCGTGGTCGAAGAACGCCAACGACGACGGCACCTTCAAGTCGGACGACGAGCTCAAGGCCCTCTACGAGCAGGAGCGGGTCGACCTGGCGAAGGACACCATCGCGTACTGCCGCATCGGTGAGCGCTCCGCGCTGACCTGGTTCGTGCTGCACGAGCTGCTCGGTGTCGAGAACGTCAAGAACTACGACGGCTCCTGGACCGAGTACGGCTCCCTCGTCGGCGTGCCGATCGAGCTCGGCGCCAACAAGTAAGGCCCCGGACCTCCCCTCCTCCGGACCCCTCGACGACAAGGACAGAACATCATGTGTGGAGCGCAGCCCGGCGGCCCCGACGCCTCGACGATCAAGCCCGGTGAGACCACCATCCAGGGCTTCGTGACCAAGGACGGCGAGCCCGTCACCGGTTACGTCCGCCTTCTCGACTCGACCGGCGAGTTCACGGCCGAGGTCCCGACCTCCGCCACCGGTCAGTTCCGCTTCTACGCGGCCGAGGGCACCTGGACCGTACGCGCCCTGGTCCCCGGCGGCACCGCCGACCGCCAGGTCGTGGCGCAGAAGGGTGGCCTCGCGGAGGTCGCCATCGCGGTCTGATCCGCGACCCGTGAACGGCCGGAGGGCCGTGCCTCCTGGGGGTTGGACGCCCGTACCAGGACCTGAGGCACGGCCCTCCGGCTTGCCCGCGGTCGTATCCTGAAGGGGTGTACGCGCGGCGTCGGCACGTCTACTTCTGGATGATGGGTGCCTGCCTGGTCCTCTTCGTGGGCGCCTGGGCCGTCGTACGCCTGTTCTCCATGCCGGCCGCCATCGGGATGTGCGTGGTGGCCATGGTCATCCCGCCCGTCGCCGCGATGATCGCGAACCGGCGGGGGCCCGAGGACCGCTGGTGGGACGACCCCTCCGGTGACCCCACGTCGGACGAGTGGTGGGACGAACTCGACGGCAAGAAGCGCCACGAGCCCTGAGCCGCGCCTGGAGCAGCGCAGTGCCTGGAGCAGCGCCCCTGAGCCGGACGGAGCGGGGCGGGGTCGCGGTCAGTAGACGAGGGCCTGGGTCTCGTCGGCCATCGCCTCCTGGACGAAGACCTGCGCGCCGGCGATACGGACGCCGTCCAGGAGATCCTTCTCGGTGATCTCGCGGCGGGCCGCGCACTGCGTGCACAGGGTCAGCCGTCCCGCCGCCAGGATCGCGTCGATCAGGTCCGGAAGGGGCGCCGCGTGCGGCAGCTCGAACTCCGCCGCACGTCCGGGGAGCGCGAACCACGACGCCTCGCCCGTCAGCCAGAGCGATACCTCCACTCCGCTGGCGACTGCGACGGCGGCCACCGTGAAGGCCTGCGAGCAGCGTTCGGGGGCATCGTCCCCGGCGGTCACCTTGATCACGAGCTTCTTCGCCATATGCCGAACTGTAATGCGAACCTCTACAACCCCATGCGTCACTCGTGAGTCAGAGGGGTGCGCAGGTTAAGGAATCTGCGATTCAGGTCTCGTGGGGGGACCCCCTTTGGAAGCCATACAGACAACCGACACCACGACAGACGGACCGGAGGACTCCGTCGCCGCCGTCGACTCCGGCGGCCCGCCCGAGGCCACGCCGCCGCGCACCCGCCGGACCGGCCGGACCGTCGCCCTGATCGCCGTCGCCGCCGTCCTCGGTCTCGTCGGTGGCACGGCCGTGGGATACGGCGTTCAGGCCCAGCGCGAACCGACAGCGCTGCCGGCCCTCAACCAGCCGGGTCTCGCCTACCCGAAGCCGCTGCCGAAGGGCGGCACGATCGAGCCGCTGTCGGCCACCGAGGACCGCGCGGTCAAGACGAACGGGGATCTGCGCAAGCTGCTGCTGCCCAAACCGGCGGGAGCGAAGAAGACGGACTTCACGGACGACGACGGCTGGGTGACCCTGCCCGAGTACGCCGACGATTTCAACCATCCCGGCCGGGCCCTCGGCTACCAGCTGGAGAGCGGGATCCGCCGTATCGCGGCCACGTCCTGGAAGACGGGCCAGTACCGGGTGACCGAGATCCGGCTGGTGCAGTACCGCCCCAGCGACGTTCTCGGCTCGCGGGACCACGCCGAAGAACAGATGTCGTACATGGCCGACGACGAGTACGCCGAGAACGAGGGCGTGGCGCTCAAGGGCTCCGCCAACGGCCGCTTCTATGTCTTCCCGGTGAAGAGGAAAGCGGGCTACCTCGACTTCTACGAGGCCCGCGCCTACCTCAGCCGCGGCGACATCGCCGTCGAGGTCTTCATGTTCGACACCAAGAAGATCTCCAAGAAGGACATCTCCTCAGTGGCCGAGCGACAGCTGGGGCGCCTGTGAACGAGGACCGGAACACCGTGAGCGACGACGACCGCACCACCACGCCCGACGAGGCCGGGAACACGACCCCCGGCGGGGCCGGGGACGCCATGCCCGACGGGGCCGGGAGGACGACTCCCGACGGGGGTGGGAACACCGTGCCCGACGAGGGCGACGTGTTCGCCTCCACCGTGCCGCCGGACGCCCCGGCCCGGCCCGGTCGCGCCCGGCGGCTGCTGACGGTCGTCCTTCCCGCCGTCCTCGTCCTCGGAGCGGTCGGCGGCGGCGTGACGTACACCGGCGTCACCGTCGCGGCCGCGGACCGCACCGCCGACACCGTGGTGTGGGAGGAGCCCGACACGAAGGCGAAGGACGAGGACCCGGCCACCGCCGCCCTCCGGGGCAAGTCCTCGACGCCGCTGAGCAAGCTCCTGCTGCCCGCGCCCTCCGGCTACGACCTCGGCCCCGATGTCGAGACCTTCGGGAACGACGGCGAACTCGGTGCGAAGGAGGCCACGGCCCTGCTCAAGGAGCAGGCCAAGGGCCTCTCCGGCAAGAAGCGCCGGGACTACGAGAAGCGGATCGACCGCCTCGGCGTCCAGGGAGTCGGGGTCCGCACCTTCGTCTCCTCCGACACGGACCTCGTGGTGTACGTACACATCACGCAGATGAAGGACAAGAAGCGCATCCGTGACATGTTCGAGCTCCGCAAGGAGATCTCCGGACTGCTGAAGTTCCCCAAGGGACCGAAGATCGACGGGCACACGAAGTCCTTCTGCAATCTCATCCCTTCGGACAAGAGCCTGAGCAAGAAGGAGCAGGCATACCAGCTCGACGGGATGGTCTGCGCCGCCTACGACTCGGACGTCTACGTCACCGTCACCGCCGCGGGGGTCAAGCCGTTCGACAAGTCCGCGGTGGCCGCACTGGTGAAGAAGCAGATGGACCACATCGAGTCCCCGGGGGAGTACATATGACCGAGCAGACGGACGCGAGGATTCCGGCACAGGACCGGGACGAACCCGCCGGGACGCCCGGGTCCGCACCGGCCGCCGGGGCACCGGAGGCTCCCGCCGTCCCGGCACCGGAGGCTCCCACCGCGAGCCCGGAGGTCCTCGTGGCGTCCGCGGGGGCCACGGGCCCGGAGGTCCCCGCCGATCCGCCCGCGCGCAGGTCCTCGAAGCGGGTCCTGTGGGCCGTCGCCCGCTGGACCGCCGCCGTCGTCGTGTGCGGAGGGCTCGGCACCGGCACCGCGCTCAAGATCACGTCCATGGAACGCACCGACGTGCCCGGTCTGGCCACCGAGAGCGACGGACGCTGGGAATACCCGGAGCTGCGCCTCCCGGCTCTGCCGCGGGACGCTCCGCGCCCGTTCACCGAGGGCAACGCGGGTGAGATCCACTACGCGGACCTCCGGGAACTGCTCCTCCCGGCCCCGGCGGGTGCCACGGTCGACCCCGAGCTGAAAGGCGGCTGGGTCACGGTGGACGAGTACGTCTCGCGGTACGACAAGGACGCCAGGGTCACGCTCAAGCAGGCCCTCGACGAGTCCGCCCTGCGGCACATCGCCGCCCGGGGCTGGACGACTCCCGACGGCACCACGACCCGCATCCACCTGCTGCGGTTCAACTCGGTCGCGTTCGCGGAGGACTTCAAGGACAGCGCGCTGCAAGCGGGTTCGTCCTTCGGCCGCTTCCCGGACGGTGTGCGCTCCGGGGAGATCGACGCCGCGACCACCGACATCCGCATGCCGTTCAACGTCCTCTACCCGTTCGCGGAGACGAAGCCGTACGGCGCGGAGCAGACCCGGTGGGTCCACATCCAGGCCGGCGACACCGTCGCCCTGATCACCCAGTCCCGCGAGGGCGGGGCGCTCACGGTGCCCTTCCAGCAGACCGTCGCCCTCCAGAACCAGCTCCTGGGCTGACGACGGGCGGTACCCACCTCGCAGGCGGCGCTGGACACCAGCCCACTAAGCTGGTGCCCGGCCCGTTCTGCCTTCACGCTCATTCGAGGAGCACCCCGTGATCATCTTCTTCGAAACCCTGCTGGTCCTGGTCTGCGTCGGCGTGCTCGCCTTCACCGGACTGGCCGTGAAGAAGCTGTACCAGGGCCAGCGCTGACCACCTCTAGAGATCGACAGAGCCGCTCATGATCGAGATTCCGTCCGACCTCAATCCGGACCTCCTGCCCCTCGCGTTCCTCCTCGGCACGTGGGAAGGGGTCGGGGTCTCCGACTTCCCCGGCGCCGAGAAGTGCAACTTCGGCCAGTCCGTCACCTTCAGCCACGACGGCCGGGACGTCATCGAGTACGTCTCGCACTCCTGGGTCCTGGACAACGAGGGCAAGCAGGTCCGGCCCCTGGAGAGCGAAAGCGGCTACTGGCGGATCGACAAGGACCGCAAGGTCGAGATCGTCATGGTGCGTGACCAGGGCATCGTCGAGATCTGGTACGGCGAGCTCGCCGACCAGAAGCCGCAGATCGACATCGTCACCGACGCCGTGGCCCGTACGGCGGCCTCCGGCCCGTACAGCGGCGGCAAGCGGCTCTACGGCTACGTCAAGGGCGACCTGATGTGGGTGGGCGAGAAGGCCACCCCCGAGGTCCCGCTGCGGCCGTACATGTCGGCCCACCTGAAGAAGGTCGTCAGCCCCGAGGAGGTCGCGGAGATGGCCCGCGGCCTCGGGGACCTGCCGGACGACGGCATCGCCTTCTTCAAGTAGGCCCGCGAGCCCCCGGTGACCCGCCGCGCCCTCCTACACTGGGGGGCGTGGTGAGCACCGACTGGAAAAGCGACCTGCGGCAGCGCGGCTACCGGCTGACGCCCCAGCGCCAGCTCGTCCTGGAGGCCGTGGACGCCCTGGAACACGCGACCCCGGACGACATCCTGGGCGAGGTGCGCAAGACCGCCTCCGGCGTGAACATCTCCACCGTGTACCGGACGCTGGAGCTCCTGGAGGAGCTGGGACTGGTCAGCCACGCCCACCTGGGCCACGGTGCGCCGACCTACCACCTGGCCGACCGGCACCACCATCTCCACCTGGTGTGCCGGGACTGCACCGAGGTGATCGAGGCGGACGTGCAGGTCGCGGAGGACTTCACCGGCAAGCTCCGCGAGACCTTCGGCTTCGAGACCGACATGAAGCACTTCGCGATCTTCGGCCGCTGTCAGGACTGCTCCCGCAAGGCGGCCGAGGCCGAGTCGTAGGCTGGACGCCATGCAGCGATCCCCGCAGAGCCCCCTGCTGTCCCTGCCCGGCGCCGTCCCTGCCGAGGGCCGGGACGAAGGCGTGGCCGCCCACTACGGCGACCTGTTCCGCGAACAGCGCTCCCTGGCCGACGGCAACGGTTTCGTCGACCTCTCCCACCGCGGTGTCGTCACCGTCTCCGGCGACGACCGACTGAGCTGGCTGCACCTGTTGCTCACCCAGCACATGAGCGACCTTCCGGCCGGCCAGGCCACCGAGGCGTTGATCCTCTCCGCCAACGGCCACATCGAGCACGCGCTCTACGTCGTCGACGACGGCGAGACGGTCTGGGCGCATGTCGAGCCGGGCACGCGCGAAGAGCTCGTCGCCTACCTGGAGTCGATGAAGTTCTTCTACCGCGTCGAGGTCGCCGACCGTACCGACGACTTCGCCGTCGTCCACCTGCCGGCCGGCTCCATCGCCGAGGTCCCGCCGGGCGCGGTCGTCCGCGAGACGGCGCACGGCCGTGAGGTGTTCCTGCCCCGCGCCGACCTGGCGTCCTTCGCCGCCGCGCACGGCCCGGCCGCCGGCATCCTGGCGTACGAGGCGCTGCGGGTCGAGGGCCACCGTCCGCGGCTCGGCTTCGAGACCGATCACCGCACCATCCCGCACGAGCTGGGCTGGATCGGCAGCGCGGTGCATCTCCAGAAGGGCTGCTACCGGGGGCAGGAGACCGTCGCCCGTGTCCAGAACCTGGGCAAGCCGCCGCGTCGGCTCGTCTTCCTGCACCTGGACGGCAGCGAGGTGCATCTGCCCGGCCACGGCACACCGCTGCGGCTCGCCTCCGACGGCGCCGAGGGCCGGCAACTCGGCTTCGTCACGACCTCGGCCCGCCACCACGAGCTGGGGCCGATCGCCCTGGCGGTGGTGAAGCGGAACGTGCCGGTGGACGCGAAGCTGCTCGCGGGGGACACGGCCGCGGCACAGGAGACGATCGTCGAGCCGTAGCCGTAGCCGTAGCCGTAGCCGTAGCCGTAGCCGTGGCTGCGGCCCGACGCGCCGGGCCGGTGCGTCGTGCGGCCTCCCCGGGCAGGTGTCAGACCTCGACGAGCACCGTGAACGGGCCGTGATTCGTGAGCGAGACGCGCATCTCGGCTCCGAACCGGCCCGTCTCCACATGAGCGCCGAGCTCACGGAGGCGGGCCACCACCTCGTCGACGAGGGGCTCGGCGACCTGGCCGGGCGCCGCCGCGTTCCAGGTCGGACGGCGGCCCTTGCGGGCGTCCCCGTAGAGGGTGAACTGCGAAATCACCAGCAAGGGCGCATTCACGTCGGAACAGGATTTCTCTCCCTGAAGCATGCGAACGGACCACAGCTTCCTGGCGAGCTGTGCCGCCTTCTCCGGTGTGTCGTCGTGGGTGACCCCCACCAGCACACACAGCCCCTCGCCGACGATCTCGCCGACCGTTTCCCCTGCGACGACGACGCTCGCGCCGTCGACCCTCTGCACCACTGCTCGCATACGGACCAACCTACCGACCGAATCGTCAGGGGCTGAACGGGTGCAGAGCGCCTGCACGTGCACGTGCGGAGTGGCACGATGCCTTACAGGCGGTGCGGATCCGCACCGGTCGAGGGGACGAATCACATGAGTGCACCTGGCGCCGGGCAGACGCCGTCCGGCCCCGTAGAGCTGACCCGGGCCGCCGCGGCCATACGACCACCTGTCCAGCGGTCGGCCGAGCCCGCCCTGCCGGAACGGACGACACCGGACATCACCACCCTGCGCCTGTCGGAGCTGCGTGCCCTGCGCCGTGACGCCCAGGGCGACGAGGCCGACCTCAGCTACGTCCGCCGGATGCTGCAGGGCCGGATCGACATCCTGCGGGCCGAGCTGGCCCGTCGTACGGACCCCGAGACACCGGTCCTCGACCGGCTCTCGGAGATCCTCGCGGACGCGCCATCCCGGCTGCGGACCTCGGCGCGGCACGTGACGCTGTCGACGCCACGTGGCGAGGAGTACCGCAGGCTCGCCACGGAGATGCTGTCGGAGGTCGAGCTGTCGGACCTGGCGGCCCGTACGGACGAGGAACTGCACACGGGGATGGGGCGGCTCGCCGGCTACGAGCAGCAGGTCTCCCGTCGGCGCCAGCAGCTTCAGCGGACGGCCGACGACTGCAGCGCGGAGATCGCCCGCCGCTACCGCGAAGGGGAAGCGCAGGTGGACGACCTGCTGACCTGAGGTCCGCCTTCCCGGGGTGGTTCCGACATCCCGGGAGAGGGGCGGGGCGGCCGCTCCGCAAGGTCCGGTGAAACCCGAGTGCGAGCGGCGGGGAAGGCGGCATAGCCTCGGAGAATGAGCCTTGAGGTGCGTGTCGTCGCCGAGTCCGAGTACGGCGGCTGGCTGCGCGCCGTCCACACGGGCTTCCTCCGGCCGCCCGTCGTCACGGACGAGGAGGTCGCCGACCGGCTGCCCCACGTCGACCTCTCCCGTGTGTACGGGGTCTTCGACCGCGGGCGGGTCGTCGCCACCTTCCGTTCGTTCACCCAGCAGCTCAGCACGGTGGGCGGCGGCAGGCTCGTCGCCGACGCCGTCTCCGGGGTCACCGTCTCCGCCACCCACCGCAGGCGTGGTCTGCTCAGCCGGATGATGGCCGACGACCTCGCCGCGGCCAAGGAGCGGGGCGACGCCGTGGCCACGCTCATCGCCGCCGAGTATCCGATCTACGGCCGGTTCGGCTTCGGCCCGGCGTCGTGGACCACCGAGTGGACCGTCGACGTCCGCCGCGCGGGCCTCGACCCGCGTCGCTCAGGGCGCCCGGAGGACGGCGGACGGATCGACTTCGCCGACGGAGCGGAGATCCGCCGCATCGGCCCGGTGCTGCACCGCAGGCTGGCCGGCGTCCGGCCCGGCGTCGTCGAACGGGACACCCGAGGCTGGGACGTCGTCACCGGACGTCACTTCCACACGGAGCCGTGGACCGAACCCTTCTACGCCGTCTACCGCTCCGAGTCGGGCGTGGCCGAGGGCTACGCCGCCTACGTCTGCGACGACCGTTGGGAGGACGGCAAGCAGCCGTTGAACACGGCCACCGTCAAGGACCTGATCGCCGTCACCCCGGCGGCCGAACGGGCCCTGTGGCGGTTCCTGTGCTCCGTCGACTGGGTGACCCGCGTCAAGTCCGGCCTCCGCGCCCCCGACGACCTGCTCCCGTTGCTGCTGCCCGACCCGCGCGCCGCCCGGGTCACGACGCACGCCGACATGCTGTGGGTCCGCGTCCTGGACGTCGTCCAGGTCCTGCGGAACCGGGCCTACGGATCCTCCGGCACCCTCGTCCTCGAGGTGCGGGACCATGACGGTCTGGCCGGCGGGCGCTACCGTCTCGACGCCGGACCCGACGGCGCCGACTGCACGCGCACCACCGAGTCCGCCGACCTGGCCCTCGACGTGGCCGAGCTGGGCACGCTCTCGCTCGGCGACGAGTCCGCGGTGCGGCTCGTGGACCTGGGCCGGGCAGAGGAACTCACACCGGGCGCCGCCGCACGCGCCGACACACTGCTGCGGGCCGCCCGCCGGCCGTGGTGCCCCGACGTCTTCTGACAGGTCCGCCGGGTGGCGGCAGCGGCGGAGAACTCAGCGGCGCGGGGCGATCGTCATCCTCCCAAGTAGCGAACCCCTCCGGTGGCGGCGGGACGTACCCAGCCTGGCGCCAGCACGAGTACGAGCGGCTGCTGCTCGGCGCCAAGAAGCACAGCTCCCGGATGTTCCTCCGCCCCGCCGTCGACGCCCTGGCCGGAGCCGCCGTACTGCACGCGGCCGATCGCCTCCTGCGACTGGACGAGGCACGGGCTTGCGACGCACTGGCGCCCTTGAGGGAAGCCGCTGCTTCCCGCGCTACGGCGCTCACCAGCTATCTGCGGCACCTTCCGGGGAGTTGCCTCCCCCTCCAGCTGGCCCTCACCTCGCGCGCGCCACGAGGAGCGGGCAGGCAGTGACTTGCCGACGCACTTCACGAGCGGGAGTGCCAGCGTTCGCGGCATGTAGCTTGAACGGCACGGCGCGCGGCAAGCTGGCATCTACCGACATCGCTCCCGAGTGACGACTCGAGAGCGGACGAGGGGCGTCGGACGATCAATCGACGACCCCATGTACCTCATCGTCGAGACGCCTCTCGATGGCGGCCAGGCGTTGATTCACCTTGAGCAGCTCAACAAGGATCGCCTCCAGTTGTGATGCCAGGGGTGCCTGTGCGTGGTGGACCTGTGTATCGGCCTCCAGCTCGGGGGCACGAACGAACACGCCCCGGCCTTGCTGAGGACTTACTAGCCCCTCGTCGCGGAGAACCCGAAGGGCGTTCTGAGCGGTCATCAACGCGGTGCCGAACTCCTTCGCGAGCTCCCTGCCGGACGGAAGCCGAGAGCCGGGCTCGAGCCTGCCGTCCAAGATCTGCTCACGTAGAGCAGCGGCGATCTGCAGATAGGCGGGGCGCGGATCGTCTGGGCTTAGCTCCATGCGGTGATCCTAGTCGGCCTAGGTCAGTCTACTTGCCGACTACTGGTCACCTAGGTAAGGTTGATTGAACTAGTTCGACCTGTATCGGATACATGGGTGCCGATCGTTAGCTGTGTGCCCCAGTGAGTCCGCGGTGCAGCGGCGGAATCAAGGGATACTTGAGCGGAACTTGGAGGTATGAATGACGATCTTTGAGCAGGACAGCATCTTCAGCGCTACAGAAGACGGCCCGACGTCGATCGTTCGGAGTTCGATCCCTGCGGTGACAGCGCTGGAGACGGCTTTCCCTGCCGGGATCGTGTCGGCCGCGGCCGAGCGGGAGTCCTGGCGCAAGGAGGTGCACCGACCGGCCACGCACACTCACAAGTGGTGGGCGCAACGCCTTGGCTCTGTTTTCCGTGGGATCCTGGCCGCAGCTGTTGCGCAGGACGAACAAGATGCCATCGAGTGCTACAGCAATGCGCTTCGGCTCGAAGGTCTTATTGTCTGCGACCCCTTTGCCGGCTCCGGCACGACGCTCGCGGAGGCAGCAAAGCTCGGTGCGCGAGTGATCGGCAGGGACATCAACCCGGTGGCGACACTGGTTCAGCGGCAGGCGCTGGCTCCTTGGGATCGGACTCGACTGGACCGGGCATTTAAGCAAGTAGAGTCTCAGGTCCGCTCTGAAATCGATCAGTTGCACAGGGATGAGCGTGGTCGGCCCGTCCTCTACTACTTCTGGGTCGCCCTCGCCCAGTGTCCCCAATGTCCTCCCGACGTGCCGCCCGTGGAGCTATTCAGTCGGTACGTCTTTGCTCGGCATGCCTATCCGAAGAAATATCCGGCCAGCAAGGCGACGTGTCCGCACTGTCACGCCATTGCAATCGTCGATGTGGTGAAGGATAAGCAGCTGACATGTCCTGCCTGCAACCAGGTCTCAGACCTCGTTGGCCCGGTAAACCGCGCGACCATGACTTGTTCTCAGGGTCACGCGGCCAAAGTCATCGACGCTTTGGGGGGGCAGCCTCCGCAGCTCCGCATGTATGCGAAACAAGTGCTTGATGCAGACGGATCACGGCTGTACGAACCCATCGACGACTTCGACCTCGCGCTTTACGCGAAGGCTGAGAAGCTGCTTGAGGAGCGAGGCGAGGAGCTCGTACTGCCAGCCGGCACATTGGATGACGGCCATAACACCCGACAGGCCATCCGCTGGAACTATCGCGAGTGGCGTCAGTTCTTCAACGCTCGTCAGCTCTATAGCCTTGGGTTGCTTGGCAAGGCTATCCGCGACCTTGAATCCGGACCGGAGCGCGAGGCGCTGGCCGCACTTTTCTCTGGCGTGCTTGAATTCAACAATCTCTTCTGCTCGTTCAAGGGTGAAGGGACTGGTGCCGTCCGGCACATGTTCTCCAACCATGTCCTAAAGCCCGAACGGACTCCGCTCGAAGCGCATCCCTGGGGTACTTCCGCATCCTCTGGCGCCTTCTCGACGCTCTATCAGTCTCGTATCATCCGCGCGTGGGAGTACAAGCGTGCTCCGCATGATCTCGTGCCCGTGGGCGATAACTCGGAGCGCGTCTTCGGGCTGTCGCATCCTCTTTCGCTAGAGATCGGTGACGCTGAGTCCTTCGATCAAGGGAGAGCGAGTGCGTACGTTCACTATGGATCATCGGCATCCTTCGACCTCCCGGATGCATCAGTAGATCTGGTCATCACCGACCCCCCTTTCATGGACAACGTCCACTACAGTGAACTCGCCGACTTCTTCCACGCATGGCTTCGGCAGCTCCAGCCATTCGAGAGCTACCCGGCAGACTCCAACACCACGCGCCATGCAGAGGAAGTCCAGTCCGCAGATCCCGCCGAGTTTGGCCATGCCATTGCCGCAGTATGGAAGGAGTGTGCCCGACTCCTTAGGTCGAATGGTCTGCTTGCGTTCACCTTTCATCAGGCTCGAATTGCGGGATGGGTTGAGCTGGTCAAGGCATTGGAGAACGCGGGACTGGTAATTACCGCAGTGCAGCCTGTGAAGGCAGAAATGAGCACGAGCACCATTAAGTCAAGTGCGGCCGATCCGTCGAACCTGGATTCGATCGTCGTGTGCCGGCTGATCGGACACGTGGGGCCCGAGGGGTGCTCGGTGGAGGCAGTGAGGGAGCGTGCCATTATCGCGCTGCGTGAGTGCAAGGAGGCTGGCGTCAAGGTCGGGTATGCGGACGTCGAATCCGTGGTCAGGGGCTCTGTCCTCGCACTGCATACCGTTCCCGGAAACTCGCTGTCCGTCGAGGAGTTGGCGGCGGAAGCCGGAGAGGCGGTCGCCGCAGCCGCCGCCGCTCTCGACGTGCGTTCTAACCGAGGGTGAGTGTTCGCAGATTGATCTCGAACCGGCCCCGCTGAGCCGTCTCCTCCTTTCGCTTCGATGGCTGCGGGAAGGGGTCGTGCGCGATCTCCTCGACCGGGGGAGACAGTTTGGCAAGCCGGTAACAATGGAAGAGCTCGGACACCCCTGGTGAGACGGTACGGGTCATGTCGCGTACGTGAGCGAGGGACGGGTCGTCTGCAAGGTCATTGCGCTCACTGATGAAAGTTGCCGCACCGAGCATCCATTCCCAACCGAGTGGGTTAGAGAAGAGCAGCATCGGCCTTACCCGGTTCGCTCCGTCACCGTATGTACCAAGTCCAATCTGCTTGGTGCGCGTTCCCGTGATGCGGTCATAGAGATCCACATCTTTATTTAGAGCAGCACCGGCCACCAGGACCATCGAATGCACTTGCACCATGCCACCCTCTTCGTTTCCCTTAAGAGCGACAAACAGGTAGAAGCCAGGGATGCGGATCTCGTTGCCGTCCTCGGCGTAAACGCGGACGGTTGCGCAAGGCGGGGTGCTGTTGTAGTCGAGACCCGTGGAACGGGCGGGCTTCCCGTTCTTGCCCAGGTCGACCTTCTTGACCTCGAGGCCGAAGATCGCCCGGGGGTCGTAGTCGACCCCACCTGCCCTCAGGAGCTCGTACTCCTCGGGCCTCGCAATGACAGCGTCGGGGCTTACCAAGGGTTTGTCTGCCCGCAGAACAATCACCTCCGCCGGCAACTGTTCGTGGAGAAGATCGGTGACGTACTCATCGAACGGGTCATCCTGGGTGTTCCGCTTGTCCCGCAGATGGAAGGGAACCGAACGTCCCCGATCGTCGAAGAACGCCTCCGAGAGAATCGTGAAGGCCATCGTCGGCAAGTCTCCAGGGCGGACCCTGTCGTTCGCATCTGAGCTCATGACGTCAGGGGTAGCACACGGATGCGCCGACCCACAGGGTGATGATCACAAGTGCTGCGGGCGACCTGTCGGGCGGCGTGTCGCTTCCCTGCGGCCAGGATGGCACCTCGATGAGCAGGAAGTGGCCAGGGCCGGTCGCGCGCAGACTGATGGTGCTGGTCAGCGTGAGGGGAACCTCCACCACCGCCTCCGGAGCGTTCTCGGTCACTTCACCCAGGGGGCCATGCATCGCTTGAAGGCATCACGTTCCGTCTCCAGCTCCCGGATCCGCTTGTTCTTCTCCCCGATCTCCCGGCGCAGCCGCTCCAGCTCGGCCCGCTCTGCCTCCCGCACCCGACCGCTACCGCCACCGCCACTGGCGGCTGTCGGTTGTACGAGCCGGTCCGAGGACGTCGTCCCGTTGCGCCGCCACCGCGACACCCAGCTGTGCGGCGTGCCCGGGTTGATCCCGAGCTCCTCGGTGACGTCCCCGGCCGACCTCCCGGTCTCGACCACGATGCGCACCGCGCCCTCACGGAACTCGGTGTCGTACGGCGGCTTCTTCTCGCGGAGCCTAGCTGGCAAGCGGCGATCGCTGCCGTGCGGGCCACCCCCGACGCTCACCGGGCCCCGTCAACCATTCACGGTGTCCTGTCGCAGCGCAGGTGGCAGTTGACGTGACGCTGACTTGCATAGGTGCCAGATGTTCTGGGACTGCGGGCCGGTGACTATCTCAAACGATCTGGCTCTCGCGGAAGTGACGAGGGCGCCAGGTGGCCCGTCCGTTGTCAGTGGTGCCTGGCAGGGTGCTCTTCGTGAACCTTGAGAAGTTCTGGGAACTCGTGGAGACCTGTCGCCGCCAGACGCAAAGCAGAGATGCACGACTTACATGGCTTCGTGAGGATTTGTCGCGCAGGCCGCTGGAAGAGATCGTTGAGTTCCAGATGTGCCTGGACCAAGTGACCCGTCAGGCTTTCTCCTGGGAACTAGTGGCTGCGGCGGAGCGGATCTTCGGTGGCCGGTGTTCGGATGACGACTTCTGCTACTTCGGCCTCTGGATGGTCGGGCTGGGCAAAGAAGCCTTCGGGCGAGCCGTGCTCGACCCTGATGCTCTGGCTGACACTCCTGATGTCCTGCGCCTGGCGGGGCGAACTTGGAGGTCCTGGGGCGATGACTGGCCCGGTTGGGAATCGCTCGACTATGTGGCGTTGGAAGCATTCGGGCTTGTGACTGGGGATCCCGACGAGTGCGGGGATGCCTTCTATGCGGCGGTGCGGACCCGGCGGGGCGAGCACGCGGTCGGCCAGGGCCCGGCCGGGAAGCGCTGGAACGTCTGGGATGAAGAAGAAGCGGCTCGCAGGCTGCCGAGGTTGAGCATCATGTTCCCGCTCAGCGCCGACGCATGAGGCGCGACGAGTAGGCATTGTTGCTGAAGAGCGCCGGGACTTTGGTGTTCTCAACGGGCTTGCTTCCACGGAAGCGTGTGCAGGTCAGCTGCCTTGCTCTTCCGTGAAGCTGCCCATGGTCTCCCGCAGGCGGCGCCGTGCTGCATCCAGACGCTCCGCGTAGTCAGCGGCGAAGATCCCGGGAAGCGCCTTGTCCAGCATCCCCGCGAGCTTGTGGATCGGGGCCCAGGCGGCTGGGTCGTCAACCAGACGACTGAGGTCCGTCATCTGAACTCGCTCCAGCCAGTCCGAGAGGACGAGTGCCTCGTCGGGGGTGAGCTTGATGGTGATCTCCGTGCCGTCCACGAGTCGAACTTAGCCCGGAGCCTCACGGAAGTCTCGTTCGCGATAGAGACAGAAGCGCCGGTAGAGGGGGTCCTGGGTTCCGAGGGTGGTGTAGATCCGCGCGAATCGTCGGCTCAGCTCGGCGGTCGTCGCAAGATAGAGCTCCTTGGGATCGAGGGCAGTGGTGGGCGGGTCGAGGATCAGGTGCGTCAGCACCACGACTTCGGGGAACGCCGCGAGGTGGCTGCGGTCCTCAGCCGAGATCTTCTTGCTGACCGCGAGAGCTTCGACTCGGTCGAGGCGGTCGGTCCACTCCTTTCCAAGATCGATCGGCATTCCGGAGGCGGACCAGTCCTCGACGATTCTCCGTGCCAGGTCGAGGGCTTGTCGGACCTGGCGGTGACGGCGGGCGAGCTGGTCGAGTCGACGCTGGGCCTCGATGACTTCCGGCAAGGAGACGAGCGGGATGTCGTGAGTGGAGCGGGTCCAGAGCTGATGCCGCAGGCAGAGGTGGACGTGGGCAGGCGAGAGGGTGATGACCACGGAAGCGGTGAGGCTGCGGCGGGCTGTGCAGCAGCGGCAGGGGCGGCTGATCAGCTGTTCCGTTCGCCGCCCGGGAGCATGCGGGCTGAGGAAGTCGGCGAGCGCGGGCAGGGCCCGGGCGAGCTGGGACGTTGGGCGCCCGGAGAGTGTGGCCAGGCGTTCAGGCGAGTGGGGAGTCCAGCCGGCCGTGGTGTTGCTGAGCGGGGAGAACTCCAGCGGCAGCGGTCCAAGGAGGCGGGCGAGGAAGCCCGCGGGACGGTTGTTGGCGACGGCCAGGCGGTGGAGATAGGAACCGACGGTCTCGTTGTGGATGGGCCCGAGAGCGATGGGCAGCTGACGAAGTTGGTCAGGCTGCGTCGACATCCGGCCTCCGGCGGCGGGGGCGACGGTTGCGGCGGTGTTCCTGGCGGGCGTCCTCGGCAGTCTGGTCGACCTCGATGGTCTCCAGAGTCTTGCGGGTGATGGCCTCGCTGCCGTTGATGATGGCCTCAAGGGCGGCGCCGCGGACGAGCTGGGAGAGGCTGCCGATCGCGCCGTCAGTGCGTTCGTGGAGGTAGCCGTCGAGTTTGACCAGGCTGCCGGGCTTGTGCCGGTGGAGTCGCAGGGCGTCTTCGAGCGAGGCGACCAGGTTCCGCCAGTTCTGCCGCTGCCCGGTGGTGCCGTAGGCGAACGGTTCGGTCTCGGTGACGGTGTATCGGCCAGCGATCTGCTGACCCCGGACCCCGCTGAACAGGCCGCTCGCGGCGACGTCGATGCCGGCGAGCACGAAGGTGGCGGGGATCCGCTCGGACAGGTATTTGAGCTGGTCGGAGGCTTCGGCCCCGGTCTGGGTGGCGAGGTTGAGGTTGTGGATCTCGTCGACGAGCGCGAGTTCGACACGCATTTTGATCAGCAGGTCGCAGACGGCGTTGGTGATGGAGGTCTGGGTCTCCTGCCGGACGACGGGAAGGCCGAGGAACCGGGCGAACTCGATGGCGAGCATCTTCGGGGTGGCCCGGGGCGGGACGGTGACGTAGACGACCGGCAGTCGCCCTGCGGCGGCCGAGCCGAGCCGTTTGCGGACCAGAAGTTCATGGTTGCGGCCGAGCTGGGCGATGGCGGTCGTCTTGCCGGTCCCGGCCTGGCCGGTGACGATCAGCCCGCGGCGGCCGGAGATCTGGTGCCGGTTGAGCAGGACCAGGCGCCGTCCGGTGGTGAACACGTTGCGGACGGTGGGGGTGGCCACGATCACGAGCCGGGAGTGGTAGTCCAGCCGGGGCTCGTTGTAAGCGAGACGCTTCTCCTCGGTGAGGGCCTTGAAGGCCCGTGGCGAGAGCATGGCCGGGCAGACCGGGGCGTCGTCGACGAACTGTCTCCAGCCGTCCTTGGTGGTCAGCGGGTTGTGCTCGTCGTCATGGGTGTCAGGCGGAGTCACCACAGCGGGTTTCCTTCCTCTTCCAGGGGGTTGAAGACGCCGAACGGGGTGACCGGCGCATCCTCCGGCCCTTCGGTCTCGCTGTCGTCCGCATCGGCGGACCGGGCAGGCGGGAGTGTGGGCCGTGCGGGGGCCTCAAGGGATGCCCGGGTGCGGGCCATGACCTGTTCCGATCCGGCCGGCGGCTTTCCCGACCTGCGCAGAAGCTTGGCCAGGACCTGGGCGATGGCGGTCTCGCTGGTGTCGTCGCGGCCTTGGTCGGCGAGAAGTTGGCGTGCGTGGCGCCAGGTGAAGTCGGCGAAAGGGGCCCGGACCATGGGCAGGTGTGTCCACAGGGCTTCGATCCATCGGCGGCTGTCGCTTCGCCGTACCCAGACGCGGGAGACGTCGTAGGGGTCGTAGTGGACCTCCCACAGATCCTGCTTGCCCGTCACCCCGGACGGCTGCCTTCGTAGCCGGTTGAGCTCGGGGCTGTCGTAGGTGCGGTAGTTGACCTTGATGCCGTAGTCGTTGACGGCCCTCCAGACCGCGGGTAGCAGCTCGATGTAGTCCGCCGCCGACAGAGCGACCGGCAAGTATCCGGTGCGGGCGACGGCGATGGCGTACGACTCGTTCGGCGACAGCGTCCGCCCCGCCATATAGGGGTTGCGCAGACCCTCGTGCGGACGCTGCTGCCAGCAGATGATCCACTCGTCCAGGAGATCCTGGAGCTGGGCGAGGGTCCAGACCGCCTCGGAGGCCGGATCGCTGCCGCGACGGGTGACATCGGAGCCGGTGTAGCCCGCGACGTACTGGCAGAACAGTGAGTTGATCGACGCGAACGTCCTCTCCACGATCGCCTTGTCCGTCGGGGTCCTGGGCCTCGCGAGCTGCAAGGAGATCCCCAGCAGCGAGCAGGCGGAGGAGAACGTGTCGGAGACGAACACCTTGCCGTGGTCGATGACGATGGTGTCCGGGACGATGACCGGCTTGGCCGCGGCCTTCTCCAACCGCGTGTCCACCGCCATGAGCCGCTGGTGCGGCAGGACCGAGTCCGACATCGCCAGGGTCTGGCTCCAGCCCGGCCGCATCGGCTCGGGAACCAGCATTCTCGCCAGCAGCACCGCGGCGTCGACGCCTTTCGTGCCCGCGGGCCTGAGCAGGGCCGCGCAGATCGTGCGTGTCGTGACATCGACCGCGATCGTCAGTTCCGGGCGGGCCACGACTCCGTCGTCCAGCACCGCCATCACGTCCAGCCGCGTGGAGTCGATCTGCACGATCTCCCCGGGGCGGGCGGCCATGGAGGGAGTGAACGGCCCCACGGGCCGACGCGCTCGCTGGCGGCGGACCGTGGCCGAACCGAAGGACTCGTTGTTCCTGGCGAGGCTGTTCACCAGCCGGTAGAAGGTCGCCCTCGTCGGCAGGAGCTTCACCGCTTCCTCGCCGTGCTTCGCGGCGAGGATCTGCTCGGCCCGCAGCATGAGCCGCTTGCGATCCCCCGTCGAAAGGTCCGTCTGCCCGGCCAGGGCCTCGGTGACCGCCTCGACGACGCGCTCGTCCGTCCTTCCCGTGCCGGGGACCGGGGCCGGCGGTTTCCGGGACCGGCCGTCCACCAGCCCCCACAACCCCTCGGCCTCGTAGCGCTGCCGCATCCGCAGAAAGGTCCGCTTGCTCATCTGCTGCCCGCCGGCCGCCAGCTCGGCCACCTTCGCAGCTTCTCGCTCCATCAGCGTCCGCCAGGCCGGGTCGTACTCAGGCCGAGGAGACGTGCCTTCCGGAGCATCCGGAGGCAGCCCGGTCAGTACTTCCACCACGTGCTGTTCCCAGAACCGGGCCTGCTCGACGGCCGCCGTCGGCAACGCGTCCACCAACGCGAACGGCGGCAGGACTCGTTCCGGAACCGCCTCCGGCCCACGGTCCAGCACCTCGAAATCGGCGGCCGCCATCACGTAGCCGGCAGCCATGACACTGGTGTCGCCCTCGTCGCTGAGCAGCCGCAGGGTCATTCCATCCAGGCCGATGATCTGCTGGTTGTGGCCCTCGAACCGAATCCGGTCCCCGACCCGCAGAACCCCGCGTGGCGCCAGTTCAGCCATGACTCGCCGCCGCGCGGCCGATCACGGCGCCGTCTCCCAACGGCACCGACAGGTCAAGACGCAGGTCACCGCACCACAGCAGGTGGTAGAGCGTCGGCAGGACGGACAACGGGTCCCCCACTGCCTCGGCGCCGTCCATGAGCAACCGCGGGTCATCAAAGGCGTCCATGAGGCGTTTCGCGACGTCGCCGACCCGGTTGCGTGGATGCCGGTAGCCAGACAGCCAGCGAACGTTGGTCATCTCCACCGGATCGGGCTCGTGCACCAGGGCGAAGGACCAGCAGCCCATCTCCTGGCATATCGCTTCGGTCGCCGAGAACTTCACCGCGTCCTCCGGGCCGACCCGGTCCGCCGGCCGGACATCGACGACCAGGCCCGAGCCGTCCTCCAGCCGTGCAAAGTAGTCCGGCGTATGCGAGATCCGGTGCTTCTCCCCCTGCCATGTCACCCGGAACGGCTGCGAGGCCAGCCCCACCACCCTCCGGTCATGGTCAAGGAGCATGGCCCGGTCCCGCTCCAGCCACGACTCGAACCCCACCAGCGACTGCGTCGTCGCCGCCCAGTACCAGCCCGTGAAGTGCCGCTGCCCGCGGTACGACGTGAACCGCCGCACCGGAAGCACCGACTCGAACCGAACCCGGGACACCGCCTCCAGCACGGACCTCCGCAGCCCGCCACCCTCACCATCAGCCCACTCGACATCGACCAGACCCAGATCCATCGCCACCCCCGGCTCCGCGTACCTGCCGAAACGACCGTGACAGGTACCGCGAGAACCAGACCAGGAAAATGAGATCAAACCCCACGTATGGGGCAAACGTCGCCGCTCAGCGCGCGACACACTGAGAATCCGACAGCGCGAACGAGAAGCGGTGAGAATCCGACAGCTTCAATGCGACAGGACACACGGGCCAACTCACCGCTCGGCGACTACGGCCGACTGGTGACAGAAATCCCTGCGAAGTGACAGTTATCGCTGCGAGTCACACTCGGTCACACGTGACCCGGCGCACTATTGCAAGCAGGTGCTTGCAATAGTTAGCGGAGGGTGGCATCTTCGGAGGCATGGCATCACTGAACGTCGGCAGTCTCGGCGAGTACCTCCGCGAGCAGCGGCGCACCGCGCAGCTGTCCCTGCGGCAGCTCGCGGACGCCGCGGGGGTGTCGAATCCGTACCTGAGCCAGATCGAGCGAGGTCTGCGCAAGCCCAGCGCCGAAGTGCTGCAGCAGGTCGCCAAGGCCCTGCGGATCTCCGCCGAGACGCTGTACGTGCGGGCCGGGATCCTCGACGAGAAGGAGCGGGAGGAGCTGGAGACGCGCGCCGTCATACTGGCCGATCCCTCGATCAACGAGCGGCAGAAGCAGGTTCTGCTCCAGATCTACGACTCCTTCCGCAAGGAGAACGCCGCCGACGCCGCCGCGGGCCCGGTCACGGACTCCGCCGCCGGAGCGCGGCAGGAGTCCGGGCCCGAGGCGTCCGACGCCCCTGACGCCGCCGGGCTTCCCGACGCGCCCGGGGCCGGGCGTCCGTCGACCTCGCCCCAGCCGTAGTCCAGTACGTACACATCCGGGAGGACCACACCCATGGCCATCATCGAAGAACTGCGTACCCCGCTCTACTTCGCCGCCGGCACCGCCGACCTCGCCGTCCAGCAGGCCAAGAAGGTGCCCGGACTGATCGAGCAGATCGCCGCCGAGGCGCCCGCCCGGATCGATGCCGTGCGGAAGACCGACCCCAAGGCCGTGCAGGAGAAGGTGTCCGACCGCGCGAAGGAGGCGCAGGCCACCGTGACCTCGAAGTTCACGGAGGTCGTCGGCACCCTCGACACCGACCTGAAGAAGCTGGGCGAGACCGCCCAGGACCTGGCGCTGCGCGGTGTCGGTGTCGCCGCCGAGTACGCGGTCAAGGCGCGTGAGAAGTACGAGGAGGTCGCCGCGCACGGCGAGGAGACCGTCAAGTCGTGGCGCGGTGAGGCGGCCGAGGGCATCACGGAGATCGCCGTCGTCGTCGAGCCGGACGCCGAGCCGGAGCCGCGTGCCGCGGCCGAGGAGCCGGCGGCCAAGAAGGCGCCCGCCGCCCGCAGGGCCCCGGCCCGCAAGTCGCCGGCCAAGAAGGCCCCCGCCGCCACGGAGAAGTAAGGCGGGGCACCAATCAGGGTGCCCGGTGCGTTGTACCGGGTACCTTGGCCGCGAGGCGCTCCAACCATTCACGAGGCGGTGCTCAGTATGTTGCGCGACGGGTTCGATTCCATCCTCTCGCTGGTGATGTGGCTGGTCTTCATCGGCTTCGCTGTCGCCTCGTTCGCGATCGCGGCGACGGTGCGCGAGGACGCCTACCGCGCCGCGGACAAGAAGACCAAGAAGTTCTGGTTGATCCTGCTGGGTGTCAACCTCGCGCTGAACCTGCTGCTGCCGGGGATGCTGTTCCTGCAGATCGCCGGCCTCATCGCGGCCATCGTCTTCATGGTGGACGTCCGTCCGGCCGTCCGGCAGATCTCGGGCGGTGGCGGCGGCCGGCGGGGCGGCTCCAGCAGCGACGGGCCGTACGGGCCCTACAACGGCGGGCGCTGAACCGCCCGCCGTCCCGGCACCGCGCCGGTGACCGGCGGGCGGTCGAGGCGCGAGACCCGAACGAGGGCCCGGGGGCTATCCCCGGGCCCTTTCCAGTGCCAGCACCGCCACGTCGTCCGTCAGCTCCCCGCCGTTGAGCTCGCGCACCTCCGTGACCGCGGCCTCCAGGAGGTCCTCACCCCGCAGGCCTGAGGCCAGCTGCCGGTTGATCATGTCGACCATGCCGTCCTGACCGAGCCGCGGCGATCCGGGACCCGCCGAGCGGCCCTCGATGAGGCCGTCCGTGTACATCAGCAGGCTCCAGGCCCCGCCCAGCTCCACCTGGCGGCGCGGCCAGCGGGCGCGGGGGAGCAGCCCCAGCGCCGGGCCGCCGTCCTCGTAGGGCAGCAAGCGGGCGGGCCGGCCCTGCCGGGCGATCAGCGGGGAGGGGTGTCCGGCCAGGCAGAGGCCGGCCCGGCGGCCGTCCGCTGCGATGTCGACCGTGCAGAGGGTCGCGAAGATCTCCTCGCTTTCCCGCTCGTGCTCCAGCACCTTCTGCAGTGTCGAGAGCAGTTCGTCCCCGCACAGTCCGGCGAAGGTCAGCGCCCGCCACGCGATCCGCAGCTCGACCCCGAGCGCCGCCTCGTCCGGGCCGTGCCCGCAGACGTCGCCGATCATCACGTGCACCGTGCCGTCCGGGGTGCGGACGGTGTCGTAGAAGTCGCCGCCGAGCAGCGCGCGCGAGCGGCCGGGCCGGTAGCGGGCGGCGAAGCGCAGGTCCGAGCCGTCGAGCAGGGGGGTGGGCAGCAGCCCGCGCTCCAGGCGCGCGTTCTCCTGGGCCCGCAGCCGCGACTCGGCCAGTTTCACCTGCACCGCGTCCGCGCGCTTGCGCTCGACCGCGTAGCGGATCGCCCGGCTCAGCAGCCGTCCGTCGAGCTCCTCGCGGAACAGGTGGTCCTGTGCCCCGACGCGTACCGCCTCCGCCGCCAGCTCGGCGTCCGCCGAGGCCGCGAGGGCCAGGACGGCGTGGCGCGGCGCGAGGCGGAGGAGGTGCCGCAGTGGCGCCAGCGGGTCGTCGCAGGAGGCTCGGGGGCCGGGCAGGGCGAGGTCGACCAGGACGCAGTGCACGTCGTCGGTGAGCAGCCGCTCCGCCTCGGTGAGGTTGCGGGCGGTGCGGATGCGGACGCGGGTGCCGTCCGCGGCGAGCAGTTCGGGCACGGCGAGGGCACCCGCCGGGTCGTCCTCGACGACCAGCAGGGTGAGATCGGTGCCGGCCGCGGCGGTGGCAACGCCGGTCGCCGCAGCAGAGGCGATTCTCTGTCGCGGTACGGGTACGGACATCGGACCTGGTTCCTTCCCTCCCCCCGAGGGCAGGCAGGACGCCGAACGACGACCCGCCAGACCGGGACCATAGCGGTACCCCGGCGGGGAGCGGAATGGTGATCACGGGACGAGTACCGGGGAGCGGATGGCATATGCCGCGCATGGGGAGGTTGTCGCCCGCGGAGTCATGACGAACATCACGTGGCGACGGCCGCGCGGGACGGATGTGCGGACCGAAGGATTCCGTATACGGCTCCCGGCTCCCGGGTCACGGCCGGGAGTCGGACCGACGGACGTCCCGGACGTCCCGGACGTCCCGGGCGGGACGTCCGTCGGTCGGACGGGGCCCCGCCGGAGCCGGCGGGCGACCGTCGGCTCCGGCGGTGGACGGGCGGGAGCCGGTAAACGGCAGCGGAGACCGGACCGGTCTCGGCGGTGCCGTCACCCGGGGCGGACGACGCCCAGGATCGCCATCGAACCCGCGCCCGCCAGCGTCACGTTCCTGCCGGGTCGCGGGGCGTGCACGATCGTGCCGTCGCCCACGTACATCCCGATGTGGCTGGCGTCCTTGAAATAGACGATGAGGTCGCCGGGCCGCATGTCCTTGACGGCCACGTGCGGCAGCAGCCGCCACTGCTCCTGCGAGGTACGCGGGATGGACCTGCCCGCCGCCCCCCAGGCGCTCTGGGTCAGGCCGGAGCAGTCGTACGAACCCGGGCCCTCGGCGCCCCACACGTACGGCTTGCCGATCTGCGCGGTGGCGAACCGGACCGCCCGCTCGCCCTGTTCGGTCGCCTTGCCGTCCAGGCCCTTGAGGACTCCGGAGTCCAGCCAGGCGCTCTGGGCCCGGTTCTGCGCCTGCTCCTCCAGCCGCCGCAGCCGCGCCCGCTCCTCGGCCGCCAGTTCGGACTCGAGCTTCTTGGCCGCCTCTATCTTGGCCTCGACGTCCTTCTTCGCCTTGGCCTGCTTGACGCGGTTGGCCTCGAGCAGGGTCCAGTTCGTGCCCGCGTCCTTGGCGTAGGAGGTCAGCTCCGCCTGGGTGCGATCCATGTCCGCGAGAAGGTCCTTGGTGGCCTTCGCGCCCTGCTGGAGCCGCCCCGCGTGGTCGAGGAAGAGCTGGGGGTCGTCGGTGAGGACGAACTGGGCACCGTCCGGGAGGCCCCCGTTGCGGTACTGGGCGCGGGCCGCCGCCCCCGCCTGTGCTTTGAGCAGGTCGATCTTCTCGCGGCCGGCCACGATCATCCGGGCCAGCCGCACGATCTCCTCGGACTGCTCCTCGGACTGCTCCTCGGCGAGGTTGTAGGCGTCGGTGGCGACGGCGGCCTGGCGGTAGAGGGCGTCGATCTCGGCGCGGACCTCCTCGAGTGTCCGCTCGGGAAGCCGGGGCGCCTTCGCGGTGGTTCCCGGGCGCGGGGCGGGCGGCGTCGGGGCCGCACTCGCCTGGAGGGTCAGCGCGGGCGAGGCCAGCACCGTCAGGGCGCAGACCACGGTGAGCGTGGCGGTGGACCAGCGGCGTCGGTTCAAAGCTCCCCCTCGGACGGCCCCATCTGATTTACCGTCAGTAACTTGCTCGTGACCTTGGTGATAGTGCCATGCGAAACGTGAAAGCGACAGGGGATGACGAGGGGCGCGAGGCCGCTTTCCCCCCACGGGGACGCGATATCGGTGTGACACGTTCCCCTCGGCACGCCGATGAGGTGGTATATGACGGAAAGTCCGCTCGCCTTCGCGTCGCGCCCCGTGTCACGCTCGCGGGGCCAGTGCCTCCCAGCGCACGGTCACCTCGCCTTGCCGCCAACGCCGTTGTCCGTCCGTCAGGGGCCAGTCCACCGTCAGATCCCGCACGGCCCGGATCCAGCGCTGCCGCGCCCCGAGGGAGGCGTACGGCGCCGCGGCCGCCCATGCCCGGTCGAAGTCCCGCAGGAAGGCGTGCACCGGCTCGCCCGGCACATTGCGGTGGATGAGCGCCTTCGGCAGTCGTTCGGCGAGGTCGGAAGGGCGCTCCAGCGAGCCGAGCCGGGTGGCGAAGGTCACCGTCCGCGGCCCGGACCGGTCGAGCGCCACCCAGACGTGCCGCCGCCCGATCTCGTCGCAGGTCCCCTCCACCAGCAGGCCGCCGGGTGTCAGGCGCCCGCACAGGCGCGCCCACACCGCCGCGACCTCGCCCTCGTCGTACTGGCGCAGCACGTTCGCCGCCCGGATCAGCGAGACCTCGCCCCGCACCGGGATCTCGAAGCCGCCGTGCAGGAAGCGGAGCCCCTCGCGCGCGTAGGGCAGGGCGCCGGCGACCCTGGCGGGCTCGATCTCGATGCCCACGACCTCGGTGCGGGGGTCCGCCGTGCGCAGCCGCGTGAGCAGCTCGACGGCGGTCCA
This sequence comes from Streptomyces sp. NBC_01216, assembly GCF_035994945.1. Taxonomy (NCBI): domain Bacteria; kingdom Bacillati; phylum Actinomycetota; class Actinomycetes; order Kitasatosporales; family Streptomycetaceae; genus Streptomyces; species Streptomyces sp. NBC_01216. The sequence goes on along the minus strand of NZ_CP108677.1, from coordinate 3,172,021 downwards.
GGGGGCGGCGCCGTAGCCGAGGTCGACGGCGACGGGGGCCGTCGCGCTCCGCCGTAGTGCCGGTCCGTGTGTGGCGGCGATCCAGCGGTCCATGCGGCGCAACCGGTTGGGGTTGGTGGTCCCGCGGGTCGTCGTGCCGACGGGGCGGGTGGTGCGCGGGGCCATGGCCCGAGCTTACGGGCTGCCCCGTCCGCGCCGGCGGGCGTGGCGCGGCAGCCGCGCCGGGGCGGTCTCGTCGCCTTGCCGGACCGCCGCCACGCCGGGGCCGCACGGCAATGAATTGGCAAAACGGAAATGGATGTGGGGATTCCGGTGTTCTGGCCTTCGGAGGGCGTCCGCGCCTCCCTTTCGGGATGCCCGGACCCGTCGTACCCGCAACATCCGTAGTGCCCGCAGTGCCTGTCATGCCGCGTACCCGTCGTACCGCGGTGACCGCTAGCCCTCGCTCCGAGCGGAAGGACCGTCGACGTGAGCCAGTACGTGTCCCGGCTCGCCGGCTCCCTGGCGACACCGCCCAGGCTCCGGCTCCCCGGCCGTCACCGTCATCCCCGTCGGGTGGCCATGCTCAGCGTCCACACCTCGCCACTCCACCAGCCGGGAACCGGCGACGCGGGCGGCATGAACGTCTACATCGTCGAGCTCGCCAAGCGCCTCGCCGCGATCAACATCGAGGTCGAGATCTTCACCCGCGCCACCACCGGCGGCCTCGCCCCGGTCGTCGAGCTCGCGCCCGGTGTCCTCGTACGCCACGTGGACGCCGGACCCTACGAGGGGCTGGCCAAGGAAGAGCTGCCCGCCCAGCTCTGCGCCTTCACCCACGGCGTGATGCAGGCATGGGCGGGCCACCGACCCGGCCACTACGACCTGGTCCACTCCCACTACTGGCTCTCCGGCCATGTCGGCTGGCTCGCCGCCGAACGCTGGGGCGTCCCGCTCGTGCACGCCATGCACACCATGGCCAAGGTCAAGAACGCGGCCCTCGCCGACGGTGACACACCGGAGCCCGCGGCCCGGGTGATCGGGGAGACACAGATCGTCCGCGCCGCCGACCGGCTGATCGCGAACACCGACGAGGAAGCCGACGAACTCGTCCGCTTCTACGAGGCCGACCCCGGCAAGGTCGCCGTCGTCCACCCCGGCGTCAACCTCGACCACTTCCGCCCCGCCGACGGCCGCGCCGCCGCGCGGGCCCGCCTCGGCCTGCCGCCGGACGCCTTCATCCCCGTCTTCGCGGGCCGCATCCAGCCGCTCAAGGCCCCCGACATCCTGCTGCGGGCCGCGGCCCTCCTCCTCGACCGGGACCCCTCACTGCGCTCGCGCATGGTCGTACCCGTGGTCGGCGGGCCGAGCGGCAGCGGCCTGGCCAAGCCGGAGGGGCTCCAGAAGCTGGCGGCCCGGCTCGGCATCGCGGACGTCGTCCGCTTCCACCCGCCGGTCGGCCAGGCCCGGCTCGCGGACTGGTTCCGTGCGGCTTCGGTGCTGGTCATGCCGTCGTACAGCGAGTCCTTCGGGCTCGTCGCCATCGAGGCCCAAGCGGCCGGCACCCCGGTCGTCGCGGCGGCGGTGGGCGGCCTGCCGGTCGCCGTACGGGACGACGTCACCGGTTTCCTCGTGCAGGGCCACGACCCGGCCGACTACGCCCGCGCCCTCGGCCGGTTCCTGGACACCCCGGACCTGTCCGCCAGGATGGGTGCCGCGGCGGCCCGGCACGCCGGTTCCTTCGGCTGGGACACGGCGGCCTCCGGCACGGCGGACGTGTACACGGCCGCGATGCACGACCACCGCCGTCGCGTACGCTCGCACCATGGCTGAGGACGTGGCTGAAGACGTACGGCGGGTCATCGAGGACACCCTCAAGGACGCCGAACTGGAGTGGGAGTCGCCCGAACCGGGCTCGTACGTCGTCAGACTTCCGGGCACACGGAAGCTGTTCACCACGCTCTCGCTGCGCGTGGGCCGCCACTCGCTCTCCCTCAACGCCTTCGTGGTCCGGCATCCCGACGAGAACGAGGCGGGCGTCCACCGCTGGCTCCTGGAGCGCAACCTCAAGCTCTACGGGGTGAGTTACGCGGTCGACGGCCTCGGCGACATCTACCTCGCGGGCAAGCTGCCGCTGGCCGCCGTCACGCCCGACGAACTCGACCGGCTGCTCGGCTCGGTACTCGAAGCCGCCGACGGTTCCTTCAACACGCTCCTGGAGCTCGGCTTCGCGAGCGCCATCCGCCGGGAGTACGAGTGGCGGGTCTCGCGCGGTGAGCCGACCCGCAACCTCGACGCATTCAGGCACCTGACAGAGCGTCCGGCTCCGGAGGGCCCCGCGTCCTGAGCGGCGCCCCTCCCCCCGAACGCCGTCTTCTGTCGCTGCCGCGCGATCCGTTCTCGCGCGATCCCTTCCCCGGCGATCCACTCCGTCCCGATCCGCTCCGTCCCGACCCGTTCGCCCGGCATCTTCCGCCCTGATCCATCACGTCGGCCTGATCCGTCGCGCCGCGCCGCCGCCGGGGCTTCACACGAGGACCCGGCCCGCCCCGTGACCTTGTGCGGGAGGCGCGTCCGCCGCCCGCCCGTACCCGTCCCGGCGGGTTCAGGCGCGGACGGACGAGGCCGGTGCGTCGGGGGTTCCGTCGGCTCCGGCCCGCTCGGTGGGCGGGGCCGTGGGGACCAGTGCGGCCGGCGGAGCCGACGGAGAGGACGCGACCGTGTCGCCGGGACGGCCGGGCGCGCCGTCCGTGAGGACCTTGCGGAGGCGGGTGAGGTAGCCGGCCGCCGCCGCGGCACCGATGACCGCGCACGAGGCCCAGAGCACGTCGGGCCCCGGCCCGTCGACGACCCAGCCGGCCAGGATCGGGGCGACGAAGCCGGCGACCGCCCAGGACATGCCCATCACGCCCTGGTAGCGACCGCGGGCGTGCGCCGGGGCGAGCTTGGCGGTGGCGGCGGCGTTGGTCGGGACGTGGATCATCTCGCCGATGGTCCAGACGACGACGGTCGCGGCGAAGGTCAGCGGGGTCCCGGCGAGGGCGGTGGCGCCGGTGCCGACGGCGAAGAGCAACGAGGAGACCGCGAGCAGCACGGCCGGCGAGCGCTTGTCGGTGACCTTGTTGACCAGCAGCTGGAAACCGACGATGACGACGCCGTTGACCGCGATGACCGCGCCGTAGGCGGCGGTGGACAGGCCCTGCCCGGTCATCGTCAGGGGCAGCCCGATCCAGGGAGCGGTGAAGACCAGGCAGACGAACAGGTTGAGCAGGAGCAGGGTGCGGAAGGGCGCGTCGCGCAGCACGTCGAGGACGCCGACCCGGCCCTCCCCGACGACCTTCCCGGCCGGGTCGCGGCGCGCCTCGGGGCGGGACTCGGGCAGGCGGAGGAAGACGATCAGGGCGCACAGGGCGGTGGCGACGGCGTCCAGGACGAACAGGGACCGGTAGCCGAGGAAGACCGCCGCGCCCCCGCCGAACGCCGCGACGGCGAAGCCGAGGTTGAGGGCCCAGTAGTTCAGTGCGTAGGCGCGGCGCAGATCGGACTCGGGGACCATGTCGGCGATGGTGGCGTTGATGGACGGCCGGACGCCCTGCATGGCGACACCCATCAGCAGCACGACGAGGGCGACCGCCCAGGGGTGGGTGACGACGGCGAGCGCGGTGGCGCAGGCGGCGGCCGCCAGGTGCATCGTGACCATGGTGGGCCGCCGGCCCCACCGGTCGGCGAGCATGCCGCCGAGAGGCGAACCGGCGACTCCGCCGAGGCCGTGGAGCGCGACGACGAGACCCGCGAACCAGGCCGAGCGTCCGAGTTCCTGAGTCAGGTAGAGGGACAGGAAGGTGAGGACGAAAGCGCCGGTCCGGTTGACCAGAGTGGACAGCCAGAGCCACCAGAAGCCACCGGGGAGACCGGAGACGGTCGCGCGGGCTGATCGTCTGAGCGAGTTGATGGACATGTGTGGCCGGCCCCCGTGTATGTAAGTCCCTCCAATGGCATGCGTAACTTACGCATCTCACGGGTCGGACGCCAGCGAATTGACGGTGGGGGTCAACTGTCGACCGTCGATTAGGCTCGGGCCATGGCCGACGCACCGTACAAGCTGATCCTCCTCCGCCACGGCGAGAGCGAGTGGAACGCGAAGAACCTGTTCACCGGCTGGGTGGACGTCAACCTCACCGAGAAGGGCGAGAAGGAGGCGGTCCGCGGCGGTGAGCTGCTCAAGGACGCCGGCCTGCTGCCCGACGTGCTGCACACCTCGCTGCAGAAGCGCGCGATCCGCACGGCGCAGCTCGCGCTGGAGTCCGCGGACCGGCACTGGATCCCGGTCCACCGCAGCTGGCGCCTGAACGAGCGTCACTACGGCGCCCTCCAGGGCAAGGACAAGGCGCAGACGCTCGCCGAGTTCGGCGAGGAGCAGTTCATGCTCTGGCGCCGCTCGTACGACACCCCGCCGCCGCCCCTCGAGGACGGCACCGAGTACTCGCAGTCCGACGACCCGCGCTACGCCTCCATCCCGCCGGAGCTCCGTCCGCGGACGGAGTGCCTGAAGGACGTCGTCGACCGCATGCTGCCGTACTGGTACGACGGCATCGTCCCGGACCTCCTGGACGGCAGGACGGTTCTGGTCGCCGCCCATGGCAACAGCCTGCGCGCGCTGGTCAAGCACCTGGACGGCGTCTCGGACGAGGCGATCGCGGGCCTGAACATCCCCACGGGCATCCCGCTGGCCTACGAGCTGGACGAGAACTTCAAGCCGGTCACGCCGGGCGGCACGTACCTGGACCCGGAGGCCGCGGCCTCGGCGATCGAGGCCGTGAAGAACCAGGGCAAGAAGAAGTAGCTCTCGTGATCATGCCCCCGACCCGCGTAAATGGCGCGGGGCGGGGGCGTTTTCACGGCCTGGGCCTTCTGTGGGACCTCAGCGCGGCGGGTCCTGCGGCGGGCGGAGTGCAGTGTGCTCCCGACTCTTGGCCTTCGGGATGACGCCCACCGACACTAGAGCGGGTTTCCGGTGGTCCTCATTCAGCGAGGTACGCCAGACATGGCCACCGTCGGGCCCGGTGAAGATCAGGCGCTTGGTGACGGGCTGGCCGTTCGCTCGCATCCACGGCAGCGTGATCTCGACGGGCGGGAACCGCTTGATGTGCTCCTTGAGCGCTTCCGCCACGGGATCGGGCAGCGGGACGTCACGGAGCTTGCCGCCCTTCGGGGGCGCGAACACGGCCTTGCTCAGGCTGAGCCTGAGCCGCTGCACCACGTGCGGGGTGCCGCTGTCGAAGTCCAGCTCATCCACGGACAGTCCGAGGATCTCGCCTTGCCGTAGGCCACAGCCGGCGCCCATGTCCACCATGGGCCGGAAGCGTTCGACCATGGCGGCTCGCATGGCGAAGACGCGTCCTGGGTCCCGGCGGCGGGACCGGCCCCCGGCGACGGCCGGGCGTCGGTCCGGTGGGGCAGCTCCCTCCCGCCGGCGTCCGGTCAGGGGAGGCGCGCGGTCCCGCACCGGCAGCCCACCGCGCCGGGGGCCGATCGGCGCCGGCGCATCGGGGGGCTCGTGAGTTCCGGACGTCCGGCGATCGGGCGCGTGGCCGGAAGCCGCCAGGACCGGCAGCGTTCGAACGTATTCACGGGTCCGGGGCACGAAAGATCGGTAGCGTCCGCCGTATGACCGCCACACTCCGTACGACCGCCACGCTCCGCCTGGAGAAGATCACACCCGAGAACGTGGACGCCGCCCTGAAGCTGCGGGTCCGGCCCGAGCAGGAGAAGAACGTCGCCCCGGTGGCACACTCGCTCGCCGAGGCGTACGCGCACGGCGCCGCCGCCTGGCCGCGACTGATCTTCGACGGTGACGAACTCGTCGGCTTCCTGATGGCCTTCATCGACATCCCGTGGGACCCCGAGCAGGACCCCGACGACCGGCGCAGCGGCCTGTGGCGGCTGAACATCGCGGCCGGCCGGCAAGGCCGTGGATATGGGCGCTTCGCCGTCGACGCGGTCCGCGAAGAGGTCCTGCGCACCGGAGGCCGCACCCTGTACGTCACCTGGGAGCCGGGGGAGCACGGACCCGAGGAGTTCTACCTGAAGCTCGGCTTCCGCAAGACCGGCGAGGTCTCCGGGGGCGAGACCGTCGGCGTCCTCGAACTGGCGGGATAGCGGCCGAGGAACCCGGCGGGGCCCGGACTTCGGGACCCGACAGGGAGGTTCCGGGAGAAGGGCCCCGCCCGGCTCGTCGGATACCCGGGCAGGGCCCCGTCCTCGGTGCCGCGGGCGGGCCCGCCGCATGCGGCGCTAGCCGCAGCAGCCCCCGCACTGGCACGGCCCGCCGGACTGGCAGCCGCAGCCGCAGCCCGAGCCGCACCCGCAGGCGCCGAGAACGGGCAGGTGATCCGCTTGGCGCGGCTCCTGCCGGGGGTCGGTGGTCGGGGATTCGGCCATGGGTCCTCCTCGAAGGCGTACGTCGCCTCTCCCCATTGCATGCCCAGCGGACCGGGCGCATCAACGGCGCACAGAGGTGCGACGGATCCCCGGACGCTCCGGACCGGGCCGGAACCTCCGGGGCGACGCGCCCGGAGGGGCGTCCTACGCGCCCTCCACCGGCGCGTCCGTCTGCTGGAGCTCGTCCGCGTGCTCGCCCGTCACCAGGTAGACGACCCGCTTGGCGACCGACACCGCGTGGTCCGCGAAACGCTCGTAGTAGCGACCCAGCAGCGTCACGTCCACGGCCGTCTCGATGCCGTGCTTCCATCGGTCGTCCATCAGGTGCTGGAACAGGGTCCGGTGCAGCCGGTCCATCTCGTCGTCGTCCTGCTCCAGCTGGAGCGCCAGGTCGACGTCCTTCGTGATGATGACCTCGGCGGCCTTCGCCATCAGGCGCTGCGCCAGCTGTCCCATCTCCAGGATCGTGGCGTGCAGGTCCCGCGGCACCGCCCTGTCCGGGAACCGCAGCCGTGCCAGCTTCGCCACGTGCTGCGCCAGGTCGCCCGAGCGCTCCAGGTCGGCGCTCATCCGCAGCGAGGTGACCACGATCCGCAGATCCGTGGCCACCGGCTGCTGCCGTGCGAGGAGGGCTATGGCCCGTGCCTCCAGGTCGTGCTGGAGATCGTCGACCTTCTGGTCGGCCGCGATCACGCTCTCCGCGAGCTTCAGATCCGCGTCGAGCATCGCCGTCGTGGCGCGCCCGATCGCCGACCCGACGAGCCGGGCCATCTCGACCAGGCTCTCTCCGATCGAGTCGAGTTCCTCGTGGTACGCGTCCCGCATGGGTGTCCCTCTTTCTCCACGGCAGTCCGGGGGCCGGTGTCCGGGTGGGGCTCGGACCCCCACGCTCCCACGTTCGGCCCCGTACGCGTCCGGCTCCTCCACCACAAATGAACCGACCCTGTCTCCCTGGTGAACTCTGGGCGACGCCCGCCGGCCTCGCCATCAGGGCAAATGAATCAACGCCGTCCCCATGGTGAACTCTGGGCGACGACTGTTCGAGCAGCCACTCGCACGGCTGGGAGAGTGTCCGTCGACCCGCATAACCTTGAGGGCATGGACGTGAACGCGGCGGTTGCCGCATTGGCAGCGATCGCCGGGGTGTGCACCGGCGTGATCGCCATGCTGGCGTTCCGCTGGAGCGAACGCGACCAGGCGCGACCCACCCGTACCTCCCTGCACACCGACGCCGTGCTGCCGCCCGGTGTCGACACCGTGCTCTCCGTGCTGCGGTCCTCCGCGGTCGTTCTCGACGAGAGCGACTCGGTGGTCAAGGCCAGCTCGGCGGCGTACGCCCTCGGCCTGGTCCGGGGCGGCAAGCTGGCTGTCGAGCCCATGCTCAACATGGCCCGGGACACCCGTCGCGACGGGGAGATACGGCAGGTCGAACTGGATCTGCCCCGGCGCGGCACCGGCCGTGTCGAGGCCCTCGCGGTCTCCGCCCGGGTGGCGCCGCTCGGTTCCCGCCTGGTCCTGCTGCTCGTCGAGGACCTGACCGAGGCTCGCCGCATCGAGGCGGTGCGGCGCGACTTCGTGGCCAACGTGAGTCACGAGCTGAAGACCCCGACCGGTGCGCTGTCCCTGCTCTCCGAGGCCGTCATGGACGCCTCGGACGATCCCGAGGCGGTCACCCGTTTCGCGGGCCGGATGCAGATCGAGGCGACCCGCCTCACCAATCTCGTACAGGAACTCATCGACCTCTCCCGGGTCCAGAACGACGACCCCTTGGAGGACTCCGAGCCGGTGCCCGTGGACGAGCTGGTCGCCGAGGCCATCGACCGTTCCCGCCACCCGGCTTCCACCAAGCAGATCACCATGGCCTCCGGCGGCACCGCCGGCCTGCACGTCTGGGGCAGCCGCGGCCAGCTCGCCGCCGCTCTCGGCAACCTCGTCGAGAACGCCGTCAACTACTCTCCGGCCCACACCCGCGTCGGCATCGCGGCCCGCAAGATCGCCGCACCCGGCGGCGACCTGATCGAGATAGCCGTCACCGACCAGGGCATCGGCATCCCCGACAAGGACAAGGAGCGCATCTTCGAGCGCTTCTACCGAGTCGACCCGGCCCGCTCCCGTGCCACCGGCGGTACGGGTCTGGGCCTGGCCATCGTCAAGCACGTGGCCGCCTCGCACGGCGGCGAGGTCACGGTCTGGAGCACCGAAGGCCAGGGCTCCACCTTCACCCTGCGACTGCCCGAGGCGGGCGCCGCACGGGACCGCCGTTCGCCCGACTCGCCCACCCCCGATCTCATGACCGAACCGCTCCCTGCCCCGGAGGTCCTTCCGTGACCCGAGTGCTCGTCGTCGAGGATGAGGAATCCTTCAGCGACGCCCTGTCGTACATGCTCCGCAAGGAAGGCTTCGAGGTCGCGGTCGCCGCGACCGGGCCCGACGGACTCGACGAGTTCGAGCGCAACGGAGCGGACCTCGTCCTCCTCGACCTGATGCTGCCGGGTCTGCCCGGTACCGAGGTGTGCCGCCAGCTGCGCGGCCGCTCGAACGTCCCGGTCATCATGGTGACCGCCAAGGACAGCGAGATCGACAAGGTCGTCGGCCTGGAGATAGGAGCCGACGACTACGTCACCAAGCCCTTCTCCTCGCGGGAGCTGGTCGCCCGCATCCGCGCGGTGCTGCGCCGCCGCGGGGAACCGGAGGAGGTCACGCCGGCGGCCCTGGAGGCCGGTCCGGTGCGGATGGACGTGGACCGCCACGTCGTGACGGTCTCCGGAGGCAAGGTCGACCTTCCGCTGAAGGAGTTCGACCTGCTGGAGATGCTGCTGCGGAACGCGGGCCGGGTGCTGACGCGGATGCAGCTCATCGACCGCGTCTGGGGCGCGGACTACGTCGGCGACACCAAGACCCTCGACGTCCACGTCAAGCGGCTGCGCGCCAAGATCGAACCGGACCCGGGCGCGCCGCGCTATCTGGTGACGGTCCGGGGGCTGGGCTACAAGTTCGAGCCGTAGACCGTGACCGGCCGTGACCGCCGCGCCGAGCCGTTCCCGGGGCGCGTGGCGTACGGTTCCGGCGCGCGTCGCGGGGTGACCCGGACACGCCCGGCCTGGCGCGCGTGCGAGGACCGACCGTCCGGCCTACGCGCGAGGGCGCCCCACCGGATCTGATCCGGTGGGGCGCCCTCGTGTGTTCCGGGTCAGTGACCGGCCGCGTGCTCGGCGTCGCCGGACGGTTCGCCCGAGGGCGTCTCGGCCGGGGTGTCCGACGGGGTGGCGTCCGGAGTGGCGCCGGGCGGCTTCGGCAGCTCGCTCGGGCCGTACCCCTCGAAGTAGCCCTTCGCGGGTACGACGAAGGCGTTCAGGGACACGTCGCCGGTCTGGCTCAGCTTGAAGACGACCCGCTGGGCGGCGCCGTCCTTGACGGCCTCGCGGCCGTTCTCGATCACGGCGGAGGCGTTGCCCTCGCCGCCGATGACGACCGAGCCGCCCGCGGGGATCGTGATCGGGCCGGCGCCTTCGGCGGCCTTGAGCGTCACCGTCGCCGCGGCCCCCGGCAGGGTGATCGCGTCGATGGTCTGCTGGGCGCTGCCGTTGTTGAAGACCGTGGCCGAGACGACGGCGGGTCCGGCGGCGGTGAGTCCGGGCTGCGTGATGACCAGAGCGTTCTGGACCTTGACGTCCTCGACGGTGACGGCGGCGTTGTCGGGGCGGACCCCGAGCGTCTGCGCGTCGTTGCCCGCGCCACACGCGGACAGGGAGGCGATCGAGATCACGATGGCGGTGGCGGCGAGGGCGCCGCGTCGAAGGCTGCGGCTCACGGCGGCGGCATCTCCTAGGACGTACGGACAGTCTGTGGACGGCCCGCCGCGCGGCCCGGGGACCAGCGGCGGACTAAGGACGAGCTAAAGGTGTGTCGGCGGGCTTAGGTTACCGAGCCGCACTCTTCGTCCCGCACCCGACCCGCCCCTCCGCACCTCGTCGCCTTCCCCCGGTGCCCCCGCGATGGCCGGAAACGGTTCATTGACCCGGCGTTCACAAAACCGCCTTGATCAATTCGACGGGCGTCCGGTATTCCGCGGGGCGCGCCCCGGAAAAGGCCACTCCGACAGTCGTTGATCAATTCGGGATTCGATCAGGGATGCGTCCGTACGGGTGGTCGACCCTCGAACGGAGCACCTGAAGATGCCTACCCTGAACCAGGCAAAACAGGACAACATTCCTCTCGTCAGGGGCTCCCGGAGCGTGTAGCGTTCGCGTTTCTCTGTGTCCACGCAGCCGCTCCGACCTGCGAATACCGCCTTCCGCAAGCCCTTCGCAGCACGTCCGTGTCGCTGTTGTCAAGCCCCGAGATATGCCCTGACCTGCGAAAACGCCATTCAGAAGAAGCCGTATCCGTGTTACCCTGGATAGCCACGGAAGGGGTACCTGTCACATGACGTTCAAGGTTGGCGACACCGTGGTCTATCCCCATCACGGGGCCGCGCTGATCGAGGCCATCGAAACTCGCCAGATCAAAGGCGTGGACAAGACCTACTTGGTGCTCAAGGTCGCTCAGGGCGACCTGACGGTTCGTGTGCCGGCGGACAACGCGGAGTTCGTCGGAGTGCGCGACGTAGTCGGGCAGGACGGGCTGGACCGGGTCTTCGAGGTGCTGCGCGCACCGTATGCCGAGGAGCCGACGAACTGGTCACGTCGCTACAAGGCGAATCTTGAGAAGCTCGCCTCCGGCGATGTCATCAAGGTCGCCGAAGTGGTCCGCGACCTGTGGCGCCGGGAGCGGGAGCGCGGACTCTCCGCAGGTGAGAAGCGCATGCTCGCCAAGGCTCGGCAGATCCTGGTGAGTGAGCTCGCCCTCGCGGAGAACACGAACGAGGACAAGGCCGAGGCTCTCCTCGACGAGGTCCTCGCGTCCTGATGTGAGAAGCGATGCCGTGGTGCCCGCTGACGTGCTGTGAAGATCACAGTGGCGTCGCCGGGCGCTGCGGCATGTCCGCGTCCCGCCTCACGGCGCGCCGGTGATCCGTCTGGTGCCACCGTCGCGACCGCTTGGCCCGGACACCGCTCGCGGTGCCGGCCTCGACCATTCCCCCGTCCCGATTCCCTCGTGCCGTCATCCCCTGTGCCTCCGCGGAACGCCCCCGACCGTCGTCACGGAAAGGGCCCGGTCGAGGCGTCGCGTCGGCGCGCCCCAGCCGTCGGCCGGGGTGCACCCAGGGCCATACCCATGTCGGCCGAGGAAACAAACCTGCCGGAGTGCAACCGATGACAGACGAAACGCGTCCCGGACGGACCGCGGCGGTGATCCCCGCCGCGGGACGGGGCGTACGGCTCGGCCCGGGCGCCCCCAAGGCGCTCCGCGCGCTGAACGGCACCCCTATGCTCATCCACGCCGTCCGGGCGATGGCCGCCTCCCGCGCCGTCTCCCTCGTCGTCGTGGTAGCCCCCTCCGACGGCGCCGCCGAGGTCAAGAACCTCCTCGACGCGCACGCCCTGCCCGAGCGGACCGACTACCTGGTCGTCCCCGGTGGCGAAACCCGCCAGGAATCCGTACGTCTCGGCCTGGAAGCGCTGCCCGAGGGCATCGCCACCGTCCTCGTCCACGACGCCGCCCGCCCCCTCGTGCCCGTCGACACCGTCGACGCGGTGGTGGAGGCCGTCCGCGACGGCGCGGTGGCCGTCGTCCCGGCCCTGCCGGTCGCGGACACCGTCAAGGAGGTCGAGCCGGCGCCGGAGAAGGGCCGGCCCGAGCAGGTCGTCGCCACCCCCGAGCGGTCCCGGCTGCGGGCCGTGCAGACCCCGCAGGGCTTCGACCGCGACACCCTCGTCGACGCCCACGCCACCGTCGCCCTCACCGGCGACGGCGCCACCGACGACGCCGGCATGGTCGAACGGCTCGGCGCCCCCGTCGTCGTCGTCCCCGGCCACGAAGAGGCGTTCAAGGTGACCCGCCCCCTCGACCTCGTCCTCGCCGAGGCCGTACTCGCCCGCAGGAGGGCCAACGATGGCTTCTGAGCCGACCCGGCTCCCGCCGCTGCCCCGCACCGGCATCGGCACCGACGTCCACGCCTTCGAGCGGGGCCGCGCCCTGTGGTGCGCGGGCCTGCTCTGGGAGGACGAGGAGTACGGCCTCGCCGGGCACTCCGACGGTGACGTCGCCGCCCACGCCGCCTGCGACGCCCTCTTCTCCGCCGCGGGCATCGGCGACCTCGGCGCCCACTTCGGCACCTCCCGCCCCGAGTGGTCCGGCGCCTCCGGCGTCACCCTGCTCGCCGAGGCCGCCCGCCTCGTCCGCGCCGAGGGGTACGAGATCGGCAACATCGCCGTCCAGGTCGTCGGCGTCCGCCCCAAGGTGGGCAAGCGCCGCGACGAGGCGCAGCAGGCGCTCGGCGAGGCGGTCGGAGCCCCCGTCTCCGTCTCCGGCACCACCACCGACGGCCTCGGTCTCACCGGCCGCGCCGAAGGGCTCGCCGCCATCGCCACCGCGCTGGTGGTCCGCGTCCGCTAGTCCGACGGGACGACGCCAAGCGGGGACCGTGGTGAAAATGACGCCCCGGGGCCGGGAATCGGTCGCGGGGCACTACCACACGCCCACTACCCTGGTGGGGTGACCATTCGCCTGTACGACACCAGCGCCCGGCAGATCCGTGACTTCAACCCCCTCACACCGGGCTGTGTCTCGATCTACCTCTGTGGCGCCACCGTCCAGGCGGCCCCGCACATCGGACACATCCGCTCGGGGCTGAACTTCGACATCATGCGCCGCTGGTTCGAGTACCGCGGCCACGACGTCACCTTCATCCGCAACGTCACCGACATCGACGACAAGATCATCGCCAAGGCCGCCGAACAGGGCCGCCCCTGGTGGTCCATCGGGTACGACAACGAACGCGCCTTCAACGACGGCTACGAGGCCCTCGGTTGCCTGCCGCCCACCTACGAGCCGCGCGCCACCGGCCACGTCCCCGAGATGATCGAGATGATGCGGGGCCTCATCGAGCGCGGCCACGCCTACGAGGCCGACGGCAGCGTCTACTTCGACGTCCGTTCCTTCCCGGGCTACCTCGAACTGTCCAACCAGGACATCGACGACCTGCGCCAGCCCGCCGAGGACGGCATCACCGGAAAGCGCGACCCGCGCGACTTCGCCATGTGGAAGGCCACCAAGCCGGGCGAGCCCGACTGGGAGACCCCCTGGGGCCGCGGCCGGCCCGGCTGGCACCTGGAGTGCTCGGCCATGGCCCACAAGTACCTGGGTTCCGCCTTCGACATCCACGGCGGCGGCCTCGACCTGATCTTCCCGCACCACGAGAACGAGATCGCCCAGGCCAAGGCCCACGGGGACGCGTTCGCCTCGTACTGGGTGCACAACGCCTGGGTCACCATGAGCGGCGAGAAGATGTCGAAGTCGCTCGGCAACTCGGTCCTCGTCTCCGAGATGGTGAAGAACTGGCGCCCGATCGTCCTGCGCTACTACCTGGGCACCCCGCACTACCGCTCGATGATCGAGTACAGCGAGGAGGCCCTGCGCGAGGCCGATTCGGCCTTCGCCCGTATCGAGGGCTTCGTCCAGCGCGCCACGGAGAAGGCCGGGAAGACCGTCGCCCCGGCCCCCGAGGTGCCGCCCGCCTTCGCCGAGGCGATGGACGACGACCTCGGCGTCCCGCAGGCACTCGCGATCATCCACACCGCCGTCCGGCAGGGCAACAGCGCCCTCGCCGCCGACGACAAGGACGAGGCCATCGCCCGCCTCGCCGAGGTCCGCGCCATGCTCGGCGTCCTGGGCCTGGATCCGCTCGACCCGCACTGGGCCGAGGAGACCGACCGGGGCGAGGAGCTCCACGGCGTCGTCGACACCCTCGTACGCCTCGTGCTCCAGCAGCGCGAATCGGCTCGCGAGCGCAAGGACTGGGCGACCGCCGACGCCATCCGCGACCAGCTCACCCGGTCCGGCCTCGCCATCGAGGACAGCCCGGACGGACCCCGCTGGACGCTGGGCAACCGCTGATGATGTGCCGCTCGGGGAGCCGGGCGGCACACTTCACTCACAGACCTATGTACGCAACACCGAGGATTAGGTAGTCATGGCCGGGAACAGCCAGCGCAGGAACCGCCGTACGTCCAACAAGAAGGGCGCGACGGTCGGCAGCGGTGGCCAGCGGCGCAAGGGCCTCGAGGGCAAGGGCCCGACGCCGCCCGCCGCCGCCCGCAAGGGCCACAAGAAGAACCGCCTCGCCGGTGCCCAGGCCAAGCACGCCGCCGCCCGCCGCCCCGCCCCCCGCCGCGGCGGCCCCAAGGGCACCTCCGAGATGGTCGTCGGCCGCAACCCGGTCTTCGAGGCGCTCCGCGACGGGGTTCCCGCCACCACGCTCTTCGTCCAGCAGTACATCGACAACGACGAGCGCGTCCGCGACGTCCTGAAGCTGGCCGGCGACCGCGGGAACATCAACCTGATGGAAGCCCCGCGCGCCGAGCTCGACCGGATGACCAACGGGCTCAACCACCAGGGACTCGTGCTCCAGGTCCCGCCCTACGAGTACGCGCACCCCGAGGACCTGACCGCGGCGGCGTACGACAACCACGAGGACCCGCTGATCGTCGCCCTCGACGGCGTCACCGACCCGCGCAACCTGGGCGCCATCGTCCGCTCCGTCTCCGCCTTCGGCGGTCACGGCGTCGTCGTCCCCGAACGGCGCGCGGCCGGCATGACCGCCGGCGCCTGGAAGTCCTCCGCCGGTACCGCGGCCCGCACGCCGGTCTCCCGCGTCACCAACCTGACCCGGGCCCTGGAGGGCTACCAGAAGGAGGGCCTGACCGTCGTCGGGCTCGCCGCCGACGGCGAGCACACCGTCGAGGACCTCGAAGCGCTCGACGGCCCGGTCGTCATCGTCATCGGCAGCGAGGGCAAGGGCCTCGGCCGCCTCGTCGGCGAGACCTGCGACTACCGGGTGCGGATCTCCATGCCCGGTGGCGCCGAGTCCCTCAACGCCGGCGTCGCCGCGGGCATCGTCCTCTACGAGGTCGCCCGCCGCCGCGCGCGCTGACCCGCACCGCGGCGGGCGTCGGCAGGTGGCGACGCCTGCCGCCGCGCGACGGCGCACACGGCGTAACGGAAAGGGGCCCACCTCGCTGAGCTGGGCCCTTTCCCACAGTGGGCGATCTTGACGGGTCTCGGACATTCCGAGTCCGTCAAGGCAGTGTCCTAACCCCACGTCACTCGGTTAGATGAGTGTGGACACCAGAACGCCCCGGCCGGGGTTCGACGATCAGCCTGCGCTGAGCATGCTCAAAGTGGATTCCGATCCCGCGCAGGTCATCGTGAACCACGCCAGCTTCCGTGTGCGGCTCGCGCCGGCCCAGCAGCCGAAGTTCGCCGCCGCCCCCCGGATCCCCAGCCTCGCCGGAGCGCCCGCGGGCGCGGCAGCGGGCCGCCGCCGCCCCGTCGTGTGGACGGGCAAGTCATCGCCGGGCGACCCCGGCGCCACCGGCCTGCTCCAGGCCATGCGGGAGTCCTCCGTCTCCACGCTGGAGCCCCCCGCGCACGTCGACGCCGGAGCCACCCAGGCCATCCCGCGCATCGACGCCACCATGCCCACCCCGGTCGTCCCGGCCGCCGGTCCGCCGCTGCTGCCTCCGATGCGGCGCGCCGAAGGGGCCTACGACCAGAGCTACGAGCCGGAGCCGGCCTACGACGCCCGACGCGCCGCCGGTGGCGCCACGGGCCTCGACGGTGACGACCACGAGGGCCGGCCCCACCGCCACGGCGCCGACGCCGTCCGCCACGCCTACTACCCCGGGCGCCGGATGAACCTGGGCGTGGTGCTCCTTCCGCTCCGCGTCCTCCTCGGCTTCATCTGCATCTACGCCGGTATGGGCAAGCTGTGCGACCCCGTCTACTTCGACGGGGGCGAGCGCGGCTCCATGGTCAAGTGGCTCACCTCGCTCCACCCCTGGGCCCTGGCGGAGCCCCTGCGGGACTTCGCCCTCCAGCACCCGGTCGGTGCCGGGCTGACCGTCGCCTTCCTCCAGGTCGTCGTCGGTGTCCTCACCGTCCTCGGACTCTGGCAGCGGGTGGCCGCCGTGGTCGGCGCCCTGCTGTCCGCGGCGATGATCCTCACCGTCAGCTGGCGGACCGTCCCCGTCTACGACGCCCCCGACATCATCTTCCTCGCCGCCTGGTCCCCGCTGGTCATCGCCGGCGCCCCCGTCTACTCCGTCGACGGCCGGCTCGCCGGCGAGGCGTGGCGCACCCTCGGTCCACGCTCCGAACTCTGGGAACTGCGCCGTCGGGTGCTGCGCCGCGGCCTGATCATCGCCTCCGTCGTCATCGGCCTCACGCTCCTCACGGGCTCCATGCTGGGCGGGGCCGTACGGTCCACCGAGATGGTCACCGTGCCCGGCCCGGACGACGACCCGATGAACCACCTGCCCGGACAGCCCCTTCCGAAGGAGCCCGGGACGAGCACTCCGTCCCGCTCCGCCTCCACCAAGCCCCGGCCCTCCGAGTCCGCGGGCGTCAGTGGCAGGCCGGAGGAGGAGAAGAAGACGGCCGAGCCCAGCAGGACCGTGCGGGAGACGGGCCGCGTCAGCGAGAGCCGCCCCACGGCGACGCGTGGCACCGACAGCAGCCCCACCCAGTCCCGGCCCGCGCCGCCGCCGTCCACCGGCTCCGGCTCCGGTTCCGGCGGGACGACGGGCGGCTCGACCACCGGCGGCGGTTCCGGTACCGACAGCGGCTCCACCGACGACGGTTCGACCGGCGGGGGCAACCGCAACCCGATCGGCGGCCTGCTGGGCTGACCGGCCGGGGACGGCGAAGGGCGGCACCGCGTGGAGGCGGTGCCGCCCTTCGCCGTCCTTGTCCGCCGTCCTTGTCCGCCGTGCGGGGCCGTCGGCGGCGCCGGGGGCGGTCGTGCCGGTGGGGCCCGCGGGAGGGGCTGTCAGGCTCCCTGAGAGGCCAGCTCCTTGGCGGCCTCGGTCAGGTCCTTCGCCGTGTCGATCGCCCGCCAGTAGGCCCCCTGCGGCAGCGGGAAGCCCGCCAGGCGGCGTTCCCTGGCCAGCCGGGGGAAGGTGGTGCGCTCGTGGTCGCCCCGGTCGGGCAGCAGCTGCGTGAAGGCCGCGGAGAAGACGTAGACGCCCGCGTTGATGAGATACGGCGAGGGCGGCGACTCGATGAAGTCGGTGATGTGCCCGAAGGTGTCGGTCTCGACGGCACCCCACGGGATTCGGGGGCGGGCCAGAGCGAGCGTCGCGGTGGCGTCCCGCTCGTCGTGGAACGCGGCCATCTCGCGCAGCGAGAACCGGGTCCAGATGTCGCCGTTCGTGGCGTACCAGGGGCGGGTGGGCTCGGGCAGGTGGGCGGCGGCGTACTTCAGCCCGCCGCCGCGGCCCAGCGGCTCCGGTTCGACGACGGTCGTCACACGGAGTGGCAGGTCGGCCTGCCGGAGCCACTCCTGGAGCACCTCGGCGAGATGGCCGCAGGAGACCACGGCATCCGTCACGCCCTCGGCGGCCAGCCAGGAAAGCTGATGGCCGATGATCGGGGTCCCGGTGCCCGGGATCTCGACCATCGGCTTGGGGCGGTCGTCGGTGTAGGGGCGCAGGCGCGAGCCCTGGCCGCCCGCCAGGACCACGGCCTGCGTCGGGGAGGTATGCATACCGGGAACGATAGGCGCACTCCCGGGGCCGGCGGCGCCGGCCGGACGGCGGGTCAGCCGGCGTACATGACGCCGGTCGCGAACGAGGTGTCGCAGACCGGGCGCGAGTAGGACTGGGCGCGGGCGGGGCCGTAGTGCTGCACGGCGGCGCGGCCGAGGGCCTTGGCGATCGACATGCAGTGCTCGGCGAGCGACGGGCGGTTCTCGACCTCGCGCTGGAGGTGGGTGAGAGCCGTTCCGGGGTCCTTCTCCTGAAGTTCCACGAGCAGTTGGTCGCGCAGAATATCCTGGGGAGCGCGGGACTTCGCGGGAACGGAGACGTCCTCGGACGATGCGGTGAGCATCTGGCTTCCGGAGCCCTGGCCCGCCCACGGGACGGCGGACACCGCGAGCGTGCCGGAGAGCACCAGGACGACGGGCAGGACGAGGGCGAGAGAGCGGCCGATACGGCGGGCAGTGTGCGTCACGCAGGCGAGCGTAGCGGTCGGTGATGATTTGGCGACATTTAGTCACTCTCGCGAGGGATCGTTCGAAGTGTCTTTTCGAATCGAGTGTTGACGCCGGGGCGGGGGTGGCGCCCCCACCAGCCGTTCTGCCGGGGGAGTCGTCGACAGTGGTCCGGCGGGTTCCGGGATACGCGTACGGCCTCCCATCGGCAACCGACGAGAGGCCGTACGGCGGTGGCTTCGGGGTCAGCCGGAGAGGCGCTCGCCCGTCGAGGTGGAGAAGACGTGCAGCTCGTCGGCGCGCGGCACGACGTGCAGCGTGGAGCCCTTCGCCGGAACGGCGCGACCGCCGACGCGGACGACCAGGTCCTTCTCCTCGCCGCCGACGCGCGTGGCGCCGTAGACGTAGCCGTCCGCGCCGAGTTCCTCGACGACGTTCACGGAGACGGCCAGACCGGCGTCGCTGTCGGCGCCCGAGACGTCGAAGTGCTCGGGGCGGATGCCGACGGTCACGGTCGTGTCGCCCTTGGCGGACGCGGCGGAGAGCGCCTCACGGGAGACCGGGACGACGCTGTTGCCGAACTTCACGCCGCCTTCCGTGAGCGGGACCTCGACCAGGTTCATGGCCGGCGAGCCGATGAAGCCGGCGACGAAGAGGTTGGCCGGGCGGTCGTACATGTTGCGCGGCGAGTCGACCTGCTGGAGCAGGCCGTCCTTGAGCACGGCGACGCGGTCGCCCATGGTCAGGGCCTCGACCTGGTCATGGGTCACGTACACCGTGGTGATGCCGAGCCGGCGCTGCAGGCTCGCGATCTGCGTCCGGGTGGAGACGCGGAGCTTGGCGTCGAGGTTCGACAGCGGCTCGTCCATGAGGAACACCTGCGGCTCGCGCACGATGGCGCGGCCCATGGCGACACGCTGGCGCTGACCGCCGGACAGCGCCTTGGGCTTGCGGTCCAGGTACGGCGTGAGGTCGAGGATCTTCGCCGCCTCCTCGACCTTGGCGCGGATCTCGCTCTTGTTGACGCCCGCGATCTTGAGCGCGAAACCCATGTTGTCGGCGACGGTCATGTGCGGGTACAGCGCGTAGTTCTGGAACACCATCGCGATGTCCCGGTCCTTGGGCGGCAGGTGCGTGACGTCGCGGTCGCCGATGCGGATGGCGCCGCCGTTGACGTCCTCCAGACCGGCGAGCATGCGCAGAGAGGTCGACTTGCCGCAGCCGGACGGGCCGACGAGGACGAGGAACTCGCCGTCCGCGATCTCGATCTCGAGCTGGTCGACGGCGGGCTTGTCGGAACCCGGGTAGAGCCGGGTCGCCTTGTCGAAAGTGACGGAAGCCATGGTGTTGTGTCCCTTCACCGGCAGGAACGTGCCGGACGATCCGAGTGGAAGGATGGAGGTCTAGTCCACCGGAGTGAACTGTCCGAGACGCTACCCGGCGGCACGGGATCTGTCAGCAGTCGCAGGCCGAGAGATTTCCGACGGTGCGGAGCGTGGGGCCGAGGGCCCCGGCCGGAGGGTGGTTCCGGGGGGCCGCCGGAGGGCGTGTGACGGGGGCGTCGGCGGGCGTGTGGCGGGGGCGCCGCGGGGGCCGGAAGTCCGTCGCGGGGGATTGTCGGCGCTGTGTAGAGTGGGGGAGCCTTCGCGCGCACGGTAGAGCGCGGGCTATGCCTCCTTAGCTCAGCTGGCCAGAGCGCCGCACTTGTAATGCGTAGGTCGTCGGTTCGAATCCGACAGGGGGCTCACCGTGAAGCCCAGGTCAGATGTCGTCTGACCTGGACTTCTGTCGTCAGCGGATGCGGCGGCGCCGCCGTGAGCGCTCCGTACGGGTGCCAGGGGTCTCAGTTCTGGTCTCAGAGGGGCCTGTGGGCTGGCCCGGTGTGAAGGCGTTGCCCATGCGCAGCATGGCGTCCTTGGAGAGAGCTGAGCGCCCCTTGACGTAGCGGCGGGTCTGGCTGATCTGGGTGTGGCGAAGGATCTCCATGATGGTCGGCATGTCCACCCCCAGTTCGTTGAGGATGGTGCCGGCGGTGTGGCGACTGCCGTCGTAGAGCCGCCGATCGCTGATCCCGGCCTCTTCGAGGAGTTCCTTGAATTCCTCCCAGTCGTCCCGGGGGTCGATCGGCCGGCCGTCCGGGCGCGTGAATACCGCGTCGAACTCCTGCCATTCCTCCCCGGCCGCCGCCTGTAGAGCGGTCTGCTGCTTTTTGTGGTCGCGGAGGTAGGGGATGAAGGGGGAGGGGATGGGGACGGCGTTGCGGCTCTTCTTGGTCTTGGGCCGGGTGAAGGCGAGTCCGCCGCCCTTCCGGTCCGGGCAGGTGCTCGCGTGGCGGGTGCAGCCGGGCGGGCACGGCTTCGGGCAGCCCCGCTTGTAGCCCTTGTGCCGGGTGCAGTGGGGCGGGCAGAAATCGAAGCGGTGGAGGCGTTCGCCGCAGAGGTGGGGGTCTGCGCAGCCGTGGCGCCAGGTGAGGCGTTGGAGCTGCCACTGCGGGTTGAACAGCTCGGCTTCCAGGTCGACGTACTTCCACCGGAGCCCCAGGCTCTCGCCCTGCCGGAAGCCCATCCCAACGCCGACGAGCCAGCGCATGAAGGTGGGCCGCTTCGCTGCGGCGAGCAGGAACGCTTTCGCCTCCTCCATGGTGAACGGGTTCGCTTCGGTCTCATCGACGGTGGGCGGGTCGACGAGGGTGGCGACGTTTTCCGCGATCATCCGGCGACGGTGGGCGATCTTCAGGGCGCGGGAGAGGATGCGGTGCACCTTGAGCACGTGGGACGGGGCGTGGCCGGCGCGGAGCATGTCGGCGTAGCAGCGTTCCAGGTGCTCGGGCTGGAGCTTGTCGATCCGGTGCTGACCGAGTCCGGGGATGATGTCGTTGCGGGTTTTGGACCAGTAGTCGTCCAGGGAGCGGGGCTTGAGTTTCAGGCTCGCGATGGTGGTCAGGTAGGTGGTCATCCACTGTTCGACGGTGGGCTTGCGTCCGGCGACGGGCGCCCGCCCCTCGTCGCGGAGCTTCTCCAACTCCCGCACCTTGCGCTTGACTTCAGCCTCAGTCTTGGCGCGGCGGTGTCGGCGGTCGGGGCTGCCGTCGTTCCTGGTGCCCATGGTGACGCGGCCGTGCCACCAGCCGTCGCTGCCGAGGTAGATGGACGATTCGAGGTTGGCTTTTCGGGGGCTCATCGTGCTCCTTGCGCGCCGAAGCGCGGGCCGGAGAGTGTCCTCCGGCCCGCGCTTCGGGTCGTGGGTCAGTGGGTGGTGGTCTCCGACGGCATCCCGGCGACGAACGCCTTCAGCACGGCGACCTTGATGCGGCGGCAGCGGCCCTGCTTCACGTACTCCAGGGCACCGTCGGCCATCAGCTCGTAGACGGTGGAGCGGCCGAGCCGGAGGGCTTCGGCGGCTTCCTCGGGGGTGTAGAGAAGGGGCTCGATGACTCGCGTGGCGGTGCTCAACGGAATGCCTCCTCGGTGGCGAATCCGGGGGCTTCCTGCCCCCTTCTTGTGAGGTCCGCAACGTCCGCCACGCCGCCACACCGCAGGTCAGGGGCCTGCGTTTGTGGCGGATGGCAGTCGTGTGGCGGCACCTGGTGACGCTGGAGGTCAGCCCGCGACCGGGAAGAGCGGTGTGGCGGATTCCGCAGACATGTGGCGGGTGGTTGTGGCGGTATCCGCCACGGATTCACCCCCGCTGACCTGCGGTGTGGCGGACGTGGCGGATGTTGCGGATTCCTCGGGGGGCGGAGGGCAGTACCGCGTCCAGGCGTCCACGAGGTCTTCCGCGTAGTAGCCCTTCGGGGTGCCGGAGGCGGTGCGAATGCCTCGCGGCTTGATGGGCTTGATGGCCGGGGTGACGTACTGCCCGAGGAGCTTGGCGAGCGTCCGGGAGTTCAGCGGCTTGTCGTCCAGGTCGCCCCAGGGGGCGTCGTCCATGCGGAGCAGGATTTCGAGGATGACGGCGGTGGGCACCCGGTCCGCGCCGCAGAACACGGTGTCGCGCAGGTCGGTCAGCAGTCGGACCCCCAACGATGCTTCGTCGTTGTCCTGACCGGCGTTGATCAGGTCCAGGCAGGCGGCCCGGGCCCGGGCGGGCCAGGCTCCACCGGCCGCGTCCGCGACGGCGAGAAGCGGCTCCCAGACGTCGGCGGGCCGGTCGGTGACCCCGTCGGGCATCTCGGGCCAGGCGTTGGCGACCTGGTCGCGGACGGTGTCGGCCCACTTCGCGACCTGGTCGCGCAGGGCGTGGCCCTGCTTCTCGTGGATGCGCTGCCGGTAGGACTCGACCTTCTCGTTGGGGGCCCGCTTCCGCATCCGAATGATGACCGACCGCGTCAGCACGGTGTCGGGGAGGGAGCCGAGTCCGGCCATGGCGACGGCGCAGTAGGAGCCGAACACCTGGGCGTTCTGGTTGGAGCCGTCCCCGACGCACCGCAGGGCCCCGCCGATGCGCCGGTATCCGGCGTTCAGGAACCCGCGGAGCGCCTCGTCCGCCCCGGCCTTGGGGCCGAAGATGGTGTCCACCTCGTCGAACAGGACGGTGGGCAGTCCCTCGGCGGAGTCGACCAGCCGGTAGAGGGCGTTCGCGGACGCGGACACCGTGCTCATGGGGCGGGGGGTGAGGAGTTCCACGATCTCCAGCGCCCGGGACTTTCCCGATCCGGGTTCCGGGGAGAGGAACGCGATGCGGGGGGTGGTCTCGAAGCAGTCGATCAGGTGGGCGTGTGCGTCCCACAGGGCGACCGCGACGTAGGCGGACTCGGTGGGGAAGACGTTGAACCGGCGGTGGAAGGCTTCCACCTGGTCGAGGAGGGCGGCGCCGTCGATGGGTGCCTTGGTCTGCTGGGCGGGCGTGTTCATGCGGCGTTCCTCCGGTGCTGCTCGGTGTGCGGGCAGTGGTCGACGCGGGCGCGGGTGGTCAGTTCGGTGACGCGGTCGCGGCCCCGGGCGCGTTCGTGGTGGCCGCAGGCGCAGAGCCAGTCAGCCGTGGGGATCTGGTTGCGGCCGAGCCCGCGCACCGTGAGTCCGGGGCGGATGCCGGTCACCGTGACCGTGCGCGGGTCAGGGAGAACAGCAACGCGGACGCCTCCGGCGACGCCTTTCGGCTCGCCACCGGTCCTCCGTGCTGCGGTGGCGTTGGCGGCCTGCGGGGTGTTCGGGGTGGCAGGCAGGCTCTTAAGGCGGGGATTCCTGGGGGTGGTGGTCATGCCGGGCGCCCGGGGTTGTTGGCGATGGACCAGTTCAGAGCGCTGGTCACGGCGGCGCGGCACTCGTTCTCGCGGAGGCCGGCCGCCAATCCCGCCGAATTAAGAGCCTGCTCGACCTCATGGCGGTCGAGGTCGCCGGGCGGGATGAACCGCCCCAGAGCGCGGGCGGCCCGAACCAGCGTCCAGTTCCGCACCCCCTCCCCGGCCCTCGCGACGGCCGCCGTTTCGGCCCTGAGAGCCGCTGCCGCGTACCTGGAGGCCCGTACCGGCACGGGCGCGGCCGTCAATGCACGCGACGACTGATGGGGCGTCAGGAGGGCGTGCAGCCATTCCGGGAGCGGAACGGGTGCGGTGGGGTCGACCACTTCGTACGCACCGCCAGGGAGGACGCTGCCCGCGGCGACGACGTAGCCGCCGTGGGCGCGGGTGTCGATGTGCTTGCCGAGCCTGCCCGCGCTGTTGCCGAGCCTCACCCCGGGCGGGGCGGTGAAGTACAGGTGGTGCCCGCCGCTCGCGGTCCGGGTCCGGTAGGTGGCGGGGACGGCCTTGCCGGCGCGCTCGCAGAGCGCTTGCAGGGAAGTCACGCCGTCAGGCGTTCCTTTCGGATCCTTCGCCTTGACCGGGTCCAGGTCCACCACGACCAGCCCGGACGGGCCCGTGGCCACACCGACGTTGAACGCGCCCGCCGACCACGCGGCGCGGATGCGGTCGTGGTCGGTGGTGGCCCGCTGCTCCCACTTCCGGTGCCCGCCCGTGCAGTCGCCGGTGCCGGGGCAGGTGGTCTCTCCGTGGAGGGCGGGGCGCTTGTCGCGGGGGCGGAGCGGGAAGACGTGCCACCCGCGCTCGGCCGCACCCAGCGCGGCGGACAGGAGGTCGGGCACTCGCCCGATGGGGGTGGGTTGGGTCATGCTGGTGTCTCCAGTTCTGTGAGAAGTGCTGGCAGACGAGGGCGGCCCCAGACTTTGGCGAGGCGGGGGCCGCCCTCGTGCATGTCAGAAGGGCGGTTCGTTGCTCCACGGGTCGCGCACGCCACGGCGGCGACGACGGATGCGCGGGCAGCGGATCAGGGTCCAGCGGCGGGTTTCGTCCCAGCAGGTGCAGGGGTCCCACTCGGTGCCGGCGTACTCCCCGTTGTGGTCGCCGTAGTCGTAGGCGAGCCCGCCGTGCCCGTCGCAGAGCGGGCAGTCGGGGCGGGGGGTGTCGGTGAGGGTCAGGGTCCGGCGGTCCCAGCCGGTGAGCTGGAGGCGCAGTCGCACGGGATGCTCCTCAGATGTTGGGGAGGGCGTCGATGAGGGCGGTGGCCATCTCGTTGATGGGTCCGGCGGCTCCGGTGGAAGCGAGGAAGAACCCGAACCCGGCAGCGGTGAACGCTCCGCCCGGGGTGAGGCTGCCGGACCGCAGCAGGAAGAACAGGACGAGTCCGAAGAGAGCGACAAGGGACAGGGTCACTGCCATGGGGTGGCCTTCCGGTCGGTGGGCTGGGGTCGGGTGCCGGCCGCGTGGATGCTGCGGCTGTCGTTCAGCAGCCGGCGCCCGATGCGGAGTCGGGCGCGGTCGCCATGGCAGCGCCGGCAGACGGTGACGGCGCGGCGGCGGGTGCGGACGCCGATGCCGGAACACTTCCGGCACGGGGCGAACGGCCGCATCGCGCACAACACTGCGTAACCGGCGGCGGTGAGGAGGATGAGGAGGCTAGCGAGCGCCACGAGGGGCTCACATCCCTTCGTCAGGCGGGTTTCCGGGTGTTTCCGCAGGTGGGCTGCTAGACGCTAGGTCGCAGCTCAGGGAGGGTTCGGGGTGCTAGCGGGGGTGCTAGACCTAGCAGCCTGGGGTGCTAGACCTAGCAGCGCTGCTGGGGTCAGGCAGCAGCCTTGTTCTGGTTACGGCGGGTGATGGCTGCGGTGATGTCGGCGCGGTCGATGCCGCGCCGGTTCTTGCCCTCACCGGTGTCGGTCTGGCCCCAGACCTGCCCGGCCTTGATGCCGTGGGGCTTGAGGGCGGCGGTGACGTTCTCGCCCTTCCACCCGCCATAGACGTCCGGCTGCGCGCCGGCCAAGCGGGCGGCGATGCGCTCGCACCAGACGGCCTTCTCGTCGGGGGCGATGACGGCGAGGACGTCGGCCAGCACATCGGACTGCCCGGACTTCTCCGGGCCCGCGCCGATGGCGTGGCCGGTGACGTTGCCGTACTCCTCGCGGACCTGGCGGGCGCGGGCGGCGATCTGCTCGGCGGCCACCGCGTCCACGAACGCGGACGCCACGATGCGCGGGTCGTCCCCCTCACCGGCCATCCAGCAGATGCCCCGATCCGAGCGGGAGAACATCGTGGCCCGGTACCCCGCCTTGTACATCGACGTCCCCAGCACCATGTCGTTGGCGGGCTGCCCCATGACCTTGAGGCAGAACCGCAGCACCGCGTTCGCGCTGATCCCGGTCGGCAGCGACTTCGCGTCCGGCCGCTGCGTCCCGAACAGCGTCACGATCCCCAGAGCCGGGCCCCGCTTCACGAGGTCGGTGCAGATCGCCTCGATCTCCTTGCCATGCTCCTCGTGCTCGAACGGCACCTGGCACTCATCGAACCCGGCCACGATCGGGTGCAGCCCCAGGCTCTTGTCGCTGGCCAGTTCGGGGGTGACCTTGGATTCCGGGCAGCGGGAGCGCGGCAGGGACTTGATGACCTTCGCCCGCCGGCGCAGCTCCTCCTTCAGCTCCCGCAGCGCGTCCAGGACGTATTCGATGTCGTCGTTCTCCTCGCCTGCGCGGTAGCGGTGGCAGACGGGTTCCAGGGCTCCGAAGTCGCCGGTGCCCTTGAAGTCGAACGCGTGCAGCTCCGCGCGCGGGTCGAGTGCGGCGATCAGGAGGAACAGCCGCATCAGGAACGTCTTGCCCATCCGAGGGATCGAGCCGACGACCACGGCCGCGAACATCAGCGTCACGGACACGTCACGCATCCGCTGGTCGTTGCCGAACACCACCGGGCGGAACAGATCGACCGTGCCGGACTTCAGCAGCGGCCAGGCGGGTTTGGTGGTCTCGTTCATCGGCTTGTCCCCCACCCACAGCACCAACCGCCCCTCGTGCTCGGCCGGATCGGGTGAGGGCCAGACACAGCCGACCTTGCGGCGCAACCCGGACGCCAAGGGCTTACGGGCCTCCATGATGTCCTCGGGCGTCACCCCATACGGGAGATCGAGGTCAGCACGGTAGCCGGGGCCGTCACGGACGATCTCGCTGGTGAAGCGCAGCCCGTTCATCTCGCCGCCCTTCTTGATCGCGGCGGAGATCTTCGCGCTCCCGATCGAGTCGAGACCGCGCAGCACGATGCTGCCGGTGAGCTTCTGCACCTCCGTCTTCAGGACGGCGGGGCCGATCACGGGGGCGTCGGGCTGCTGACCGGCCATGCCGAGCAGCAGCACCCCGCCGGCCGCGAACGCGTACATCAGCGCGGGGGCCATGACGTAGAGCCACAGGGCGAAGCCGACGCCGAACACGGCGGCAACCAGGGCGACCAGGCCCCGCAGCCGCACCCGCCCGGCCCGCAGCCGAGCCAGGCGCATGTACTCCTCCACATCCTCCGCACGCACGGCGGCGGCCCGCAACGGTGCGGCTTCGCGGTCCCAGACCCACCGGTTGGTGGTGGCGATGAACCGACAGGCTCCCCGCGGCGACATCAGCGCAAGCCGCCCGGCATACACCGGGAGCCGCACGCCGTGGAACAGGGCGCTGTATCCGGCGTTCGCCCCGGCGTGGCGGGCGGTGGCGGTGAAGTCGCGCCGGTCGGTCAGCCACCCGGCAAGCACCGGCTTGCGCTTCTCCACGCTCACCTTCGGCTCGGGCAGGGCGGGGTTGTCGACCGCGACGGGCACGGCCGGTTCGTGGTCGTCGTTCAGGTCGGGGACCGGCCGCAGATGCGCGGCCGGGGCGGCGGTGTCCGTCATGCTGGTACTTCCTCCTGCTCGATGGTTCGGGACCGGGGGAAAGAAGGGGGTGGCCGGTTTCCTTGGCCGGGGCCGGCCGTCCCCGCTCAGCTCCGCTCGGCCTTGTGAACGGCCCGCTCCGCGAGGCGTACGCGCTGCTCGGCGTCCTTGCGGGCCTGGCGGGCGGCGGCCCGCTCCGTGCGGGGTGCGGTGCGCTCGGCGGCCTTCGCGGCGGCCAGGTTCTGGCGGGCGGTGGCCTGCACCTCGTGCAGCGCCTTCAGCTCCCGCTGCCCGCGCTCGGCGGCCGCGGCGTCGATGGCCGCGATGCGGGCGGTGACCTTGCTGTCGACACAGTCGGCAAGGGCCTGCTTGAAGCCCTTGCGGAACAGGCGGGCGCGCTCGCGGGACTCGGCTCGGGTGTAGCTGTACACGGTGAACCTCCCTGGTGGGGCCGGTCTGTCCGGCCCTCCGCCCGCCCGGTTGCGAGACCGGGCGGACAGAGGGCCGTCAGCGACGGCGGCCCCTACGCAGCGACGACGTGGCGGCCTGGCCGTCCGCACCGCCGACCGACTTCACGACGGTCACCACGCCCCAGGTCAGGGCGACGGCGAGGAACGCGAGGATCGCCAGGTTCGCGGCGATCGCGGTGAGCGCGCCGACGAGGAGGGGGCCGAAGTAGACGCCGGCGGCGACGGCCCCGGCGCCCATGCCGGAGCCGAGCGCGAGGCGCTGAACGGTGCGGTCCGGGGGTGCCTGGTGGACGTGCACCACCTGCGGCACGGCGTTGGTGGGCTGATAGGTGGCAGGAAGCTGGTCGGCATAGGCGGGGGTGCCATCGGGGAGGCGCACGACGGACGGGGGTCGGGGGGCGGGCAGGTGGTCCATGTGGTGTCCCTTCGGGTCAGGCGGCAGGGGCGTCATGGCAGGTGACGCACATGCCGAGCGAGCGCGGGATGCAGTACCCCACGTCGGTACGGCAGTTGGGGCAGGTCCGGCGGGCGAGCATCGCCGCAGCCAGAGCAGTGGCGCGGGCCGGAGTCATGGGGCGGACGGGCTTGGCCCGGTCGACCCGGTAGAGGTAGGCGACCAGCGGGCCCCGTCGGCGGCGGGGGCGGTGGAGTTCGGCGACGACGTCCTGACCACCCGGCCGTAGCCCCAGGGCGCGGAGCTGACGGCGGGTGGCCAGACCATCGGGGGCGAGACGCCACCGGTAGACGTCGGCCATCAGGCGACCGCGACGCGCTTCCACGCGCCCCGCAGCCGGACCTCGGAGGCGGAGTGCCCGGCGGCCCGGAACCGGGTGGACATCTCCCGGTAGGACAGGGCCGGGGTCTCGCTGTGCCGGATCTCATCCACCAACCGGTCCAGCTCCGCATCCGTCAGCGCGGGGGCCGCGTCCAGCGCCGGGACGGGGTTGGTGGGGCCCCACACGGGCAGCTCCCACGTGGGTGTGACGCCGGGCGTGACGCGGGTCGTCACGCTGGTCAGCGCCCTGCCGGTGTCCTTCCCGGACCGGGTGCTCTCCAGCATCGACCAGGCCCGGGCGAGGGTGGTGGCGGTCTGTGCCTGGACGCGTGCGACGCGCGCCCCGGCCTGCGTCACAGCCGCCAGACGCGTTTCCTCCGTGCCCGCCTCGGCCCGCAGCCGGGCACGGGCGACGGCGGCTTCGTCGCGGGCTTCCTGCTGGATGCCCTGGATCGCCTCCAGCGCGGACCCGGTCAGCGCGGTGCGCTCCCACAGCCCGTGGACCAGCCACAGGGCTTTCGCGGCCAGGGGCAGCCAGGCGACCGCGAGCCACGCGCCGGCGCTTTCGTCGGCGGTGACGGCGTGGGCTACCAGGACGCCCGTGGCGACCAGGCCGAAGCCCCAGCCCACCGCCGTGACAGGGGTGGAGTGGTCCCCCTGCGCGGCAAGACGGCGTTCGTAGGCGAGGGTCGCGAGCCACCCGCCGTCGATCCCGAGACCGACCACCAGGGCGATCAGCCACGGCATCGAGGTGCCGAGCCACATCACGACCACGGCCAGCGTCAGGACCATGGACACCGCCGTCATCGCGACCGCGGGAAGAACCGTCTTCGCGGCCTTGGCGCTCATGCCGCACCCCCCGCCTGGTTCCCCCGCCACGGGAAGGGGTGGGTGTGGTGGGCGGTGCGGAAGACTCGTGCGGCCACCCCGGCGGGGGCGTCGGGCTTGGCGACCGGGTGAGCGCCGCTGATCGAGGCCAGCATGCGGGCGGCGTGGTGCTCGCACCCGTCGGCGCCCGCGTTCTGCGCGTCGATGACGGTCACGACGACCGGGCCCCCGCACGGCGTTGCGTCCTCCGGGTGCGCGGCCGGGCACCGCACCGGAGTGCCGGCGGGCGGGCCGTCGACCATCTCGACGAGCTGTTCCACGGTCACCTCAAGGCGGCCGATCATCCGGGCCATGGCGGACCCATCCAGCAGACTCACGGACTGCGCGTCCGCCAGGACCTGCCGGGCGGCGAGGATCCGGCTGCGGTCGTACGCGGTGAGATCGAAGCGACCGTCCATCAGGCCGCACCCCCCGACAGGCTCACGACGGCCGACCGGTTGGCCAGCTCCCGGCGTGCCGCCAGGACCCGTCGGCGGGCCCGGCGGATACGCCGCTCGTCCAGCTCGGTCGGGGTGCGGTCGATGGTCATGATCTGCGCGTCCAGCAGGGCGACGTCCGCCAGGATGGCGGGCATCTCCGTCTCGATCGCGTCCAGCTCGGCGTCCGACGGCTCACCGTCGAACGGGGCGGCCGTAACAACAGCCTGAAATGCTGCGATGCTCTTCATTGGGTCAGTTCCTCTCATACAGGAACGGCTCACAGAGACCCCCGGGGTGGCACCCCCGGGGGTCTCGCCGTTGGAACCATCCGGCTCCCCTCAGCCCCGCCCGTACGGCACCGCGTGAAGCGGACCGGACGGGCGGGGGAGGCAACCGGCCGCAGCGTGCACTGCGGAGTTGAGTTGGTGGAATGTCTCCTTCGCGGGTGCAGCGCCCGTATCAGGTAGCGCTGCATGTCCCGCGTTGTAGGCGTATGGAGACGTGACCTTGCGGTCTAAACCATCCGGACTGACCAGGCGCCGGTCGCCTCGGCCCGATCTATCCCGGGCCCCTTGACGCCGAACCCGAAGGATCGGCGCCCATTCGTGCAGGTCAAGCAGGTGTGCGTTCTCGGCACCTGCACTTATGTACTCATGTGTAGGAGTGACAGGTATGAGAGTGCCTAACTCCTGTACATGAGTCAACCCGCCGCGCGAACTTGCTGCGGCGGGTTGGGGCTAGTACTCCAGCTGTAGATCGCGATCTTCATTCCTGAACGGCTTGTCGCTGATAGTGGCTGGCCTGGGATCGGGCCTGGTGGCGGCGTCGCCAGTGGGACCAGTCGAGCCAGTGAGCCGCACCGTGGACGAGCGGGACGACGAGCGCGTTGAACAGGCGCTGGATCTCGTTGCAGGTGAGCGGTATCAGCCTGTCCGGCCCGGGGTGGCGGGCGTGTTCCTCGGCGCGGACGACGGTGAGGAAGGCGTGGGCGAGCATCGCGAGGGTGACCCAGCGGTGCCAGGACGTCCAGCGTCTGACCTGGTGTTCGTCCAGTCCGGCCAGGCCTTTGCCGGACTGGAAGGTCTCCTCGACCGTCCATCTGCGTCCGGCGACCTGCACCAGGGTGGACAGCGGAACCTGGGTCGCTGAGTAGCAGCGGTAGAAGGCGAGTTCGCCGGTGCGCCGGTTGCGGCGGACGAGTAGCTGATGGTTGCCGGGCCGGTCGTCGGCGATGTCGGCCAGGGCCCAGTCGTAGAAGCGGTGCCCTTTGGCTCCGGCGCCGGCGGACAGTTTCTGCCAGGCCCGCTTCGGCAGCTTCTTGACCAGGGCGTCGGCGCGGAGTTTGCCCGCGTGGGTGGTGATCTGGTGGTCGCGGGCGATGGCGAGTACGTAGCCGATCTCGCGCCTCTCCAGCTCGGTTCGCAGGTGCGGGTTGCCTCCGTAGACCTCATCGCCGGCCACCCAGGATGCGGAGACGCCGGCGTCCAGTGCGCGGCCGATCATCCGGGCGGCGAGAGCAGGTTTCGTGGTGAAGCCGACGGCGTCGGGGATCCCGGCGGCCCGGCAGCGGGCCGTGTCCTCGGCCCAGGAACGTGGGACGTACAGCTCCCGGTCGATCGCCGCGTGCCCGAGCGGGGTGGAGTAGGCAAGGTAGACAGCGACTTGACTGTTCTCGATGCGTCCGGCGGTGCCGGTGTACTGGCGCTGCACGCCCACCGTGTGCGTGCCCTTCTTCAGGTCGCCGGTCTCATCCACGACCAGCACCGCGTCCTCGTGGCGCAGGTGCTCGACGACGAAGCCGCGGACGTCGTCGCGTACCGCGTCGGCATCCCACTTGGCCCTCGACAGCAGGTGCTGCAGACCGTACGGGGTCGCGTCCCCGGCATGCTCGGCGAGCGTCCAGCAGTTCTTGCGCGGCAGGTCCGACAACAGCCCGAGCACGAACGCCCGTGCCCGGCGCCGGGGTTCCACCCGGACGAACCGTCCCGCGATACGGCCCATCAGGACCTCGAACGCTTCCTGCCAGCGGGCGGGATCTATGCTGTGGCCTGCGGCCACCGTCTGATCTTCTGTCTTCACACACCGATGATCACCGGTGGCCGCACCCGTTCCCGGACCAGCCCCGACCATCAAGATCGCGATCTACAGCTGGAGTACTAGGGGCTGTGTGTTTCAGTCACCCGCAGGGATGCGGTACTCCAAAACGAACTGGTCAGCCGCCATGAAGGTGTCGCAGACCTCAATGATTCGGCCACCTTCAGATTCCGCGTTCCGCGTCAGATGAATGATGGGCGAACCGGGGCTCAGGCTCAGTGCACCGATCTCTTGCTTGGTTGCGAGGCGGACCCGGACCGTCTCTGACAGCTCCTTCAGGGTGTGCCCGTGCTCCTCAAGTCGGGCGTAGATCCCGCCGCCGCCGGGGTTCTCCTCGAATAGCTCGGGGATGTCCTTCGCGATGTCCCACGGGAGGTAGGACGTGGCTTCCTCCGTGGGGATGCCGTCGCTGAAGTACAGGCGGCGCCGCGCCAGCACCTTCGCGCCGACCGGAACCGACAGCCGCTCCGCGATCTCGTCTGGGGCCTCGGTCGGTCCTACGTACAGGACGCTGACGCTGGGCATGCTGCCCGCCTGCTCTGCCTCTGCCAGGTAGGCCGCTTTGCCCGCCGTGCGGTGCGAACGACGGAAACGGTCCGACGACTTTCGCCGGACGGGCGGGCGTCGTTTCACGAACGAGCCCTTGCCGTGCCGCGTCTCGATAAGCCCGGTGGCTCGCAGCTCAGCGAACGCCTTGCGGACAGTTCCTTGAGACGTGGCGTACTTCTTCATCAGTCCGGACTCGCTGGGTACCTGCTCGCCCGGCGCGAGGATCTGTTCCTTGATCTGCTGAACCAGGTCGTCCGCGATCTGTAGGTACTTCGGCTTTCCTGAGTCTCGGGAAGGAGTGGGCATGTCCTACTGTTCCTCCTAGGCTCCTGTACATAAGCAACGCTACCCGGAGGGCGCGTCTATGCCGCTTCACTCGGTCTCGGTTGCTGGGGTGGTGGTCCGTGATGACGGCCGCGTCCTGGTCATCCGGCGCGCAGACAATGGCACCTGGGAACCGCCTGGAGGCGTCCTCGAACTGGATGAACGCCCCGAGGATGGCGCGGCGCGCGAGGTCCTCGAAGAGACAGGTATCCGTGTCTCAGTCGAGCGACTGACGGGGGTCTACAAGAACATGACTCGGGGTGTGGTGGCTCTCGTCTTCCGGTGTCGGCCAGTCGCCGGCGTTGAGCAGACGTCGAGTGAGTCGACCGCCGTGGAGTGGCTGACTCCCGAGGAAGCCGAGAAGGCGATGGGGGAGGTTTACGCAGTGCGCGTGCTCGATGCCCTTGATGTCGCGAGCGCCCCCCACGTCCGCTCGCACGACGGCCGCCGCCTGCTTGAGTCTGCCTGACCAGACATCTCGCCGTGGGCATGGGCGTTCGCCTGATCAACGGCGCGGGCTCCTGCAACGATGTGGCCATGTCGACGCCTGGAATGCCTCTCCAAGCAACCCACATCCCCGATTGCACCGAGCCGGAAGCCCACCACGCGGCCTACAAAAGCGCCAAAGCGAGCAATGCGATCTTTGTGTGTATCGCTCGTCAGGGTCAACGCTGGAAGGTGGAGCTGGACGCTTTCGCCAGCAGAGGGCCACTCATCCCGGAGCAGTCATTGGCGGTTCTGCGGTCTGCGGTCGAAGCCTTGGTACTCGCGGGAACAGTCACTCAGGCCAACATCGGCCCTGACTACATCTCGCTGAGCGCGATCGAGGGCGAGGAGAAGGCGCGGGAGATCGCGGCCGCGTTCCACGCCGCCCTCTCTGGCCTTCACCAGCTGCACATCACGGTTCCGAGCACCGAGGGGCGGGCCTAGGTCCGGGCGTTCGAGCGATGACCCTGGTCTCACTCGGGGTCTCGGTTGACAAACCGTCCGCAGTGGTCCGCACTGTTCCGTTGTGGTTCGTAGTGGCCACTGAGCTGGCGTTGTGTACGAGCACGGACAGCCTCGGATCAAGATCCGACAACTTGTAATGCGTAGGTCGTCGGTTCGAATCCGACAGGGGGCTCAGGCGAAACCCGTGTCCCGGACCGTCGCGGTCCGGGACACGCGCGTGTGCGGGGCCCGGTGGGTCGGGGGAATCGATTCAGCGGCCCGAGAGGCGGTCCGCCACGGCGGCGATGCGGTCCGTAGCGGCCGAGTGCGCCGTCGACTCGCGGCGGTCCGCCGCACGGTAGGCCGCGTACATCGTCCGGACCCCGAGCCAGCGCAGCGGTTCCGGTTCCCACGTGCGGACCTTGTGGCCGACCCAGGGCAGCGTGGTCAGGTCGGTGGGGCCCGACTGGCCCGAGTCCTGCTGGATCAGGTCCCGCAGGGTGCGGGCCGCGAGGTTCGCGGTGGCGACGCCGGAGCCGACGTAGCCGCCGGCCCAGCCGAGCCCCGTGGAGCGGTCGAGGGTGACGCCGGCGCACCAGTCCCGGGGAACACCGAGGACGCCGGACCAGGCGTGGGCGATGCCGACCCCCGCAAGGCCGGGGAAGAAGCGGATCAGGATCTCGCGCAGCGCCGCCACGGTCGCCGGGCTGGTGCGTCCGTCGTTGTCGGTCCGGGAGCCGTAGCGGTAGGGGACGCCCCGGCCGCCGAGGGCGATGCGGCCGTCGGCGGTGCGCTGGGCGTACATGTAGGCGTGGGCCATGTCGCCCAGCGTCTCGAAGCCGTTCCAGCCGATGGACTCCCATTGGGCGTCGGAGAGCGGCTCGGTGGCGATCATCGAGGAGTTCATGGGGAGCCAGGTGCGGCGCTGTCCGGCGAGGGACGCCGTGAACCCCTCGGTGCAGCGCAGGACGTAGGGGGCGCGGACGGTGCCGTACGGGGTGACGGCGTGCTTGGGTCTGATCTCGGTGACGGGGGTGGACTCGTGGACGGTGACGCCGAGGGCCTCGACGGCCGAGGCGAGGCCCGTGACGAGCTTGACGGGGTGGAGGCGCGCGCCGTGTGGGGTCCAGCCGGAGCCGACGGCGCCGGTGACGCGGACGCGCGCGGCGGTCTCCCGGGCGCCGTAGAGTTCGCGGTCCGTCTCGCCGAACGCCAGCTCCGCGGCGTGGAAGTTCTTGAGGCGGGTCAACTGGGCCGGGGAGTGGGCTATTTCGAGGACCCCGCCGCGGTGGATGTCGGCGTCGATGTTCTCGTCCCGGCAGACGTCGACGACTTCGCCGACCGTGGCGTTCATGGCCTTCTGGAGGCGGACGGCGGCCTCGTGGCCGTGGAGTTCGGCGTAGCGGTCCCGGCCCGCGATGCCGTTGTAGAGCCAGCCGCCGTTGCGTCCGGAGGCACCGTAGCCGCAGAAGCGGGCCTCGAGGACCGTGATGTCGAGGAAGGGGACAGCCTTCTTGAGGTAGTACGCCGTCCACAGTCCGGTGTAGCCGCCGCCCACGATGCACACGTCCGCGGTGGTGTCCCCGGGCAGCGGTTCGCGGGGGGCGGGGGTGCCCTCCTGCGCGTACCAGAACGAGATGCCGCCGTTGACCGTGCTGCTCATGGTGTCCTCTGTCCCTGTGGGCCCGCCGGGGGCGCGTGGGCGGGAGGTTACTTGATGAGGGCGTGTCCCGGGCCTGCGGATTTCGTCGTTCCGCGGGGCGGGGGCGGGCGGGAGCGGGCGGGGGCGGGCGGGGCGTCCACCGCCTGGACGCTCCTCGCCCGGCCGGCGCGACCCGGTGCAGGGTGGGTGCATGATTCGCACCGCCACACCCGCCGACGTCCCTGTCATCCACGAGATGGTCCGCGAGCTCGCCGACTACGAGAAGGCCCTGCGCGAGGTGCGGGCGACGGCGGAGCAGCTCCGGGAGGCCCTCTTCGGTGAGCGCCCGGCGGCGTTCGCGCACATCGCGGAGACGGACGAGGGGGAGGTGGCGGGGTTCAGTCTCTGGTTCGTCAGTTTCTCGACCTGGCGCGGGGTGCACGGGATCCATCTGGAGGACCTGTACGTACGCCCCGGGGCGCGCGGCGGCGGACACGGCAAGGCCCTGCTGCGGGAGCTGGCCCGCACCTGTGTGGAGCGCGGCTACGAGCGGCTGGAGTGGTCGGTCCTGCGGTGGAACACTCCGGCGATCGACTTCTACGAGTCGCTGGGCGCGGGGCCGCAGGACGAGTGGGAGGTCTACCGGTTGACCGACGACGCCCTCCACGCGCTGGGGACGGGCGGGTAGGAGCAGACGGTCGCGCCGCGTCCCGCGACGCCCGCCTCGGAGCCCTTCGGGTGTCTCGGAGCGGGCGTGGCGGCCCCGGCCCTTTGCCACGGGGGAGGCGGACGGCGGGTGGAGGCCGAGGGGTGCTTGATCGGCCGGCGTGGGCTCACGACCACCGGATGCGGGTGCCAGGGCCGATGTCGGTGGGGCGGCGCACCATGGACCCATGGTGGCGAAGAAGAAGCGGGTGGCGGCCGTACGGCGGCCGGATGTCCGGCTGCCGCCGCTCGCGGCGTACGAGGGCGGTCTGGAGCCGGACGGGGACTACGACGGGCTGGAGTTCGACGGGCTGGACCTGTCGGATCAGGACGGGCGGGGGGCGCGGTTCCTGGACTGCGCGGTGCGGGACTGTGGGGTGGACCGGACGCTGCTGACCGGGGCGCGGGTGCTGGACTCGGTGCTGAGCGGGATCCGCGGAGTGGGCACGGAGCTGGTGGGGGCGTCGCTGCGGGACGTGGAGATCGTCGACGCGCGGCTCGGCGGGGCGCAGTTGCACGGCGCGGTGCTGGAGCGGGTGGTGGTGCGCGGAGGGAAGGTCGACTATCTCAACCTGCGGGCGGCGAAGCTGAGGGACGTCGTGTTCGAGGGCTGTGTGCTGAGCGAACCCGATTTCGGCGGTGCGTCCCTGGAGCGGGTGGAGTTTCGCGACTGCGCGCTGACGGGAGTGGATTTCGGCGGGGTGCGGCTCAAGGACGTGGATCTGCGGACGGTACAGCGGCTGGAGATCGCGCGCGGGGTGGAGTCGCTGTCGGGCGCGGTGATCAGTACGGCGCAGTTGCTGGATCTGGCGCCGGTGTTCGCGGCCCGGCTGGGGGTGCGGGTGGAGGACTGACGTCACCGGCCGTGCGGATGCGTGGTGGCCGCCGTGACGGGGGCGCGGGGACCGGGCGGCCGGACGGTCGGTGGCGCGCCGCGGGGCGGGTGCTTCCCGAGGCGTTCAGGGGACGCGGGGGAAGCGGGCCTGGAGGTCCCAGATCGCCGGGTTGTCGCCGAGGCCCTCGTGCATGTCGGTGAGGTCGGCGATGAGGTCGTGCAGGAAGTCGCGTGCCTCGCGGCGCAGCTCGGTGTGGCCGAAGGTGAGCGGGGGTTCGTCGCCGGGCATCCAGTCGGCCTCGACGTCCACCCAGCCGAAGCGCCGCTCGAAGAGCATGAGGTCGGAGGACTCGGTGAAGTCGAGTTCGGCGTACTGGGGTCGCGCGGACCGGCTGCCGCGCGGGTCGCGGTCGAGGCGCTCGACGATGTCGCACAGGGCCCAGGCGAAGTCGAGCACCGGCACCC
This sequence comes from Streptomyces sp. NBC_01216, assembly GCF_035994945.1. NCBI lineage: Bacteria > Bacillati > Actinomycetota > Actinomycetes > Kitasatosporales > Streptomycetaceae > Streptomyces > Streptomyces sp. NBC_01216. The sequence goes on along the minus strand of NZ_CP108677.1, from coordinate 3,134,295 downwards.
ATCCCCAGGCTGTGGACACCTCGCGGTCGGCCTTCGGGTCGGCGAGGTAGACGTCGCCGCAGAAGAGGTCGTGCCGCAGGGCGTGGACGTCCGCCCGCCGGTAGTCGGTCTGCGGGGGGTCGGGGAAGCGGCGGGAGAGGGAGTAGCCGATGTCGAGCACGGGTCGATGGTCCCACGCCGGGCGGAGCGCGACGTCCGCCCGCCGTGGCACCGGTCCGCCCGGCGTGGGCGGGCCGGCCGGCGCGTCCGCTCGGCGCTCAGAGCCTGTCGGGTGGCCTCTGCACGGGTGGTCACGCCCTGGCACGCACGCTGCCGGAGCTACCGGGATACCCCGGTAGCTCCGCTACAGCACCTCCCGACGCCTTGGAATCGCGCGCATCAGACCGCATCCGCCTGTCGATCGAAGGCGGCCCCGACAGGCTCTCAGTCGCGGGTGCGGGCGTGCAGGGTGCGGGCGACTCTCGGGCCCAGCCAGCGCTTCAGTCGGCGCAGCGGCTCCAGCTGGTCGGCGGCCTTGTCGATCCGGTAGTAGAGCTGCGGCGGGACGTGCGGGAGCAGCGGGGAGTGCCGCTGGCCGAGGAGGGCGAACATCTGGACCGGGGCGAGGCGCATGTAGCGCGGGAGGTTCTCGTACCAGCGGGCGCTGTAGCGGGCCGCGCTCTGCGCCGAGAGGAGCTCGGCGCGCCGACGCCGCCCGTAGTGGCTCAGTGCTGTGTCGAGGTCCCCGGTGTTCGCGCGCAGGGCTTCGGCGAGCGCGAGAGCGTCCTCCAGGGCGAGTGTGGTGCCGGCGCCGATCGAGTAGTGCGTGGTGTGAGCGGCGTCGCCGAGCAGGACCAGGTTGCCGTGGTGCCAGGTGCGGTTGGTCAGGGTCCGGAAGTTGAGCCACTGCGCGCTGCCGCCGGTCTGGGCGCGGCCGATCAGCGGATGCCCCTCCAGGAGGCCCGCGAAGAGCTTCTCCAGCAGGGCCAGGCTGTCCGCCTCGTCCAGCAGGTCGAGCCCGAGCCCGCGCCAGGTCTCGGGGGAGCACTCCACCACGCAGGTCGACCGCTCGCCGCTGAAGCCGTAGGCGTAGCACCAGATCCAGCCGTGGTCGGTCTCGACGAAGGAGAAGGTGAAGGAGTCGAAGACCTTGGTGGTGCCGAGCCAGACGTACCGGTTGCGGCCGAGGGCGACCTCCGAGCCGAAGTGGGCGGCGTGACGCTCGCGCAGCGCGCTGTTCACCCCGTCGCACGCGACGACCAGATCGGCACCGGCCAGCTCCGGGTCGGCGGCCGGGTCGCTGACCTCGTGTTCGAACTCGACCCGTACGCCCAGGGATTCGGCTCTCTCGGTGAGCAGCGCGAGCATGGCGCGGCGCCCGATGCCGAAACCCTCGTCCCCGCGGTGGACCGTCCGCTCCTCGCGGACGATGGCGACGCCGTCGGTCCAGGTGACCGAGGCGGCGCTGATCGACGCGGCGGACTCGGGGTCGCCGGCCCGCAGTTTGTCCAGCAGCCCGGCCCAGTACGTGACACCCCAGCCGTAGGTGGCGCCGGCCGGGTTCCGCTCGTAGACGGTGATGTCGTGGGACGGGTCCTGCCGCTTCATCAGGATGGAGAAGTACAGGCCGGCGGGCCCGCCTCCGACGCAGGCGATCTTCACGCGCGCTCCCACTCATGGTGACACCTTGCGATGGACAGGCTACGCAGAGTAGCAGGATGGTGTGTTCGGCCCGCGACGGCACCACCCTCGTGACCCTGCGCGGCGACGCGCCGGCCCGCAGTCCCACGTGTCCGCCGAGCGCAAGGCGTTCACCGCGGTCGCCTGGAACGCCCCGACCTCCGTGCCGGCCGGCCGCCTCGCCCAGGCGCCCCAGCTGAAGGACATCTCCGGCACCCTCTTCCTCGCCGGTGGCGCGGCCGTCACCGTCAAGGGCGCCCCGGTCGCCGGTACCGGGGTCGCCGGCGCGCCCAGCGGCGACCTGGACGAGAGGTTCGCGCGGGCGGGTGTCGAGGCGCTCGGTGAGTAGCTCCGACCGGGAGACTCCCGGCGTGGCACGACCTCCCCGCCGGGAGCCGTGCCTTCCCGGCACGGGCGGTCAGGGCACTCCAGGCCCCGGCGCCCCCGGCGTCGGGAGGCGGTCAGGCCGCCGCGGAGACGCCGCGTCCGCTCGTACTCCGGCGGCCCGCGCCGTGCCGTGGCGGGAGCCGCTGCGTAGGATCGGCGGGTGAGACAGCACAGCCGAGCCCGCATCGTCCCGGCCGCCGCGGCGGCGGTTCTGCTGGTGTCTCTCGTCGGCTGCACCGGCGGGGACGGGGCGCACGGCGGCGGTGTCCACGGAACCCCCGGCGCCGCCGGGCTGCGCGACCCGTACTTCCCCCGTCTCGGCAACGGCGGCTACGACGTGCGGCACTACGCCCTGAGCCTCGACTACGACCCGGCGCGCGACCGACTCGACGCCACCGCCGAGATCACCGCCCGCGCCACCCAGGACCTCAGCGCCTTCAACCTCGATCTCGCCGGTCTCACCGTCCGCCGGGCCACCGTCGACGGTGCGGCGGCGGCCGTCAACCGGGCGGGGAACGAGCTGACGCTCCGGCCCCGTGACGACATCGACGAAGGCAGCACCTTCCGGGTCGTCGTCACCTACGACGGCACCCCCGAGAAGATCAACGACGCGGACGGCTCGGGGGAGGGCTGGCTGAAGACGGCGGACGGAGCGCTCGCGCTCGGCGAACCCGCCGGTTCCCTGGCCTGGTTCCCCGGCAACCACCACCCGTCGGACAAGGCGACGTACGACATCACGCTCACCGTCCCGGAGGGGCTGCGGGGCTTCTCCAACGGCGAGCGGACCTCGGAGCGGACGGCCGGCGGCCGGACCACGTCCGTCTGGCACTCCGCGCAGCCGATGGCGAGCTATCTCGCCATGGTCGCCGTCGGCCGCTACACGACCACCGCCACGACCACTCCGTCCGGGATCCCCGTGCTGACCGCCGCCGACCCGTCGGTCGCGGCCGGGAGCGCCGCGCTGCTCGGCCGCATCCCCGAACTCCTCGACTGGGAACAGGAGAACTTCGGGCCGTATCCCTTCTCCTCCACAGGTGCGATCGTCGAACCGGACGGCGACGTCGACTACGCGCTGGAGACCCAGACCCGGCCGGTCTTCCCGCACGGTGCCTTCGACGTGCCGACACTGGTGCACGAGCTGGCCCACCAGTGGTACGGGAATTCCGTCTCGCCCGCGACCTGGCGGGACATGTGGCTGAACGAGTCCTTCGCGACCTACGCGGAGTGGCTGTACGCCGAGGACTTCGAGGACACTCCGGCCCAGCGCGGCTTCGAGAAGGCGTTCGCCGACGAGGCCAACTGGGCCTTCCCGCCGGCCGATCCGCCGACCGCGCGGGACCTCTTCGCCCCGCCGGTCTACCAGCGGGGCGCGATGGTCCTGCACCGGCTGCGGCAGACGGTCGGGGACGACACGTTCTACGAGATCCTCGCGGGCTGGCCGGTCGAGCACTGGCACGGCAACGCCTCCACGGAGGACTTCACGGCCTATGCGGAGGACGTGGCGGGCGAGGATCTGAGCGAGCTGTGGGACGTGTGGCTCTACGGCGACGACAAGCCGGACAGCCCCGACGCGCCCTGACCCTCGTGCCGCGGGCCTCCGCGTGCCGGGCGGCCGTGCGTCAGAGGGCCTTGCGCAGGACGACGCACGGGCGGCCGTGCCGGAGGTCCGGCCGGCGGTCGGTCTCCTCGTAACCGAGGGAGCGCCAGAAGCGGAGGGCCCGGGGGTTGTTCTCCAGGACGGCGAGGCACAGGCCGGTGCGCCCCGCCGAGCGGAAGCGTGACTCGACCAGGCCGGCGAGCCGGCTCCCGTGGCCGGCGCCGTGCGCGCGGGCGTCGATCATCAGCAGGCCGATCCACGGGTCCGGCCGGTCCGGGTCGGGGTGGCGCGCGAGGGTGACGGCGATGCCGACGAGCCGGCCCTCGGAGCGGGCGAGCAGGACCTCGGTGCCGGGCTGTGCCAACTCGTCGGCGAGAGCGGCGGCGACCTGCTCGGGGCTGATGTCGTCGGGGTCCGGGAAGTCACCGGAGAGCTGGTGGAAGGCGCGGTTGGAGGCGTAGAGCGCGGTGAGTTCGGTGAGCAGCGGGCCGGGCAGGGCGTGGGCTTCGCCGGGGGCGAGGGCTTCGACGATCACGCGGGAAAGCGTAGAGCCCCGGCGGTGAGGCCGGGGCTCCGTGGCGACGGCGGTGTTCCGGTCCGGTCCCGCCGCGGCCGGTGACCGCCGTCAGGAGTCGGTCACCGGCCACGCGTGCGGCCGTCCCGGTCCGCCGCCGTCAGCGTGTCCGGCGGAAGCGTCCGCCGGACGACGGGTACGTCAGATGTTCACGCCGAAGTCGCGGGCGATGCCCTCCAGGCCCGCGGCGTAGCCCTGGCCGACCGCGCGGAACTTCCACTCGGCGCCGTTGCGGTAGAGCTCGCCGAAGACCATGGCGGTCTCGACGGCGGCGTCCTCGGAGAGGTCGTAGCGGGCGATCTCGGTGCCGCCGGCCTGGTTCACGATGCGGATGTACGCGTTGCGTACCTGGCCGAAGTTCTGCGAGCGGGAGACCGCGTCGTAGATGGAGACCGGGAAGACGATCTTGTCGACGTCGGTGGGGAGGCCGGCCAGGTTGACGTTGATCTGCTCGTCGTCGCCGCCGCCCTCGCCGGTGCGGTTGTCACCGGTGTGGACGATGGTCTGGTCCGGGGTGGACTTGTTGTTGAAGAAGACGAAGTGCGCGTCGGAGGCGACCTTGCCGGCGGCGTCGACCCCGATCGCCGAGGCGTCCAGGTCGAAGTCGGTGCCGGTGGTGGTGCGGACGTCCCAGCCGAGGCCCACGGTGACGGCGGTCAGGCCCGGTGCCTCCTTGGTCAGGGAGACGTTGCCGCCCTTGGACAGGCTTACAGCCATGGGAAGTCCCTTTCTTCGTGCTTCGTTGACAGTGTGGTGTCGCCTACCCGGGATAACGCGGAGGGTGCCGCGCCGGTTCCACAGCGGCGCAACGGTATGAAAAGAGGGTGACGCGGGGGCCCGCCGAGGGGGACCATGGATGACATGTCCGGTTCCGAAGTACGGGGGGCCGGGGCGCGGGCCCCGGGGAAGCACCTCATCCGCGGCTCCGTCTCGCTGCCCGAGGCCGAGCTCATGTGGCGTTTCTCGCGGTCCTCCGGGCCGGGTGGCCAGCACGTCAACACGAGTGACTCGCAGGTGGAGCTCCGCTTCGACCTGGCGCGTACGGAGGCCCTCCCGGAGGTCTGGAAGGCGCGGGCGCTGGAGCGGCTGGAGTCCCGGCTGGTCGGCGGGGTGCTGACGGTCCGGGCATCGGACCACCGGTCCCAGTGGCGCAACCGCGAGACGGCCGCGGTCCGTCTCGCCGCGCTCCTGGCCGAGGCCACGGCCCCGCCTCCGAAGCCCCGCCGCGCGACCAGGATCCCCCGCGGCATCAACGAGCGCCGTCTGCGGGTGAAGAAGCGGCGCGGCGAGACCAAGCGGGGCCGCCAGGGCCGCGACTGGTCCTGACCGGGTGCCTCCGGGCGTCCCGCGCCGCGACCGGACAGGGCCCGCGGGCGTCCGGTTCCTCTCCGTCCTCTCCGGCGGCGGCCGGGGCCGGGTCAGCCCAGTCGGCGGTACTTACCGCGGAAGTGGGTCAGTGGGCCGGACTCCGACGACGGGAGCGCGGCCGTCAGGACGCGGCCGACGACCAGGGTGTGGTCTCCGGCGACCACCCGGGACTCCGTGTGGCACTCCAGCGTCGCCAACGCGCCGGCGACCAGGGGCGCGCCGCTCCGTTCGCCGCGGGTGAGGTCCACGTCCTCGAACAGGAGGCGGTCGCTCACGCGGCCCTTCATCGCGAAGCGTCCCGCGATCTGCCGCTGGTTCTCCGTCAGCAGCGAGACCGCCCAGACCGGGACCTCGGCCAGCAGGTCGTCCATGCGGGAATCGTTGCGCAGGCTGACCAGGACCAGCGGCGGATCGAGGGAGACCGACATGAACGCGGTGGCCGTCATGCCGACGTCCTCACCGCGCGGGCCGTCGTCCGGGTCGTGGGCCGTCACCAGCACCACGCCCGCCGCGAGGCGGGACATGGCCGCCCGGAAGTCGTCGTTGCTCACCCCCTCAGCATGGGGGATGGCGAGATCCGACACGGGGGGCGCGGTGGGGGTCTTCTGCAGCACACCCGCACGCTAGTCCGACGGTTCGGGGTCCGCATCGGGCCGGGGGACCAGCCGAGGCCCCTCGCGGGTCCTAGGACCCGCGCGTTCCACGCGCCCCGGGTGCCTCGGCCGGGAGCCCTTCGCGCGCCTCCGTGCCTCCACACCACCCCTTGTGACTTGAGTCACAGAGCCCAGTATTTGTTGACCCTGTGTACCGGGTGCACAGCTCGCTGTGATTCAGTGGCGGGGACAATGCAGCACGAGTGCCGATGAGAACCCTGGAGTTGCTGTCGAGGTCTCGGGGAGAGCGAACGATGGAGACCGAGTCGGAGCCCTATGTCCGTCTTGCGACCCTGCGGCAGCTGCACCGGGTCGTGGCCGACCTCAATACAGCCCGCAGTCTGGCCGACACGCTCCAGACCGTCGCGGACGGCATCGTCGCCGGTCTCAACTATGAGCTGGCCTGCGTCAACCTCGTACGCCCCGACGGCGACCTCGTCGTCGCCGCCCTCGCCGGCAGCCCCGCCGCCGAGGCCCTGATCACCGGACGCGTCGGCTCCCGCGCCTCCTGGGAGCGACGGCTTTCCATGGGGGTCGCCTGGGGCGACCTGCGGTTCATACCGCACACCGAGGGCTGGGTCCTCATCGAGGACGACGTGCCGCAGTGGCACACCGAGGGTCCCGCACCCCGTTTCGAGGACGAATGGCATCCCCACGACCGCCTCTACGCCCCCATGTACGCCTCCGGCTCCGGCCGTGAGCTCCTCGGCGTGATCTCCGTCGACCGCCCCCGCAACGGCCGCCACCCCGGACCCTGGGGCCAGGAAGCCCTCCAGATGTACGCCTCCCAGTCGGCGATCGCGATCAGCAACGCCCGGCTACGGGCCAACATGCAGCGCGCCCTGGTCCGCCTGGAACGCGAGCAGCAGGCGCTGCGGGCCAGCGAGGAGTCCTTTCGGCAGGCATTCGAGTACGCGCCCTCCGGCATGGCCATCGCCGAGATGGGCGGCGACCAGCACGGGCGGCTGCTGCGCGCCAACGACGCCCTGTGCCGCCTCCTCGGCCGGCCCGCCTCGATCATGCGCCGGTACTCCTTCGCCGATCTCGTCCACCCCGAGGACATCGGCACCCTGCTGCGTACCTCCGCCGAAGGGGGCCGGGCCGAGCTGCGTCTGGCCCGCCGGGACGGCACCTACGTCTGGGTCTCGCTGCGCAACTCCGTCGTGGCCGACACCGCGGACGGCCCCCGTTTCCTGCTCACCCACGTCGAGGACATCGAGGAACGCAAGCGTCACGAGCTCCAGCTCGCCCACCGCGCCTCGCACGACGCCCTCACCGGGCTGCCCAACAGCGCCGAGCTCCGCTCCCGGCTCAGCGCCCGGATCTGCGAGCGCCCGCACGCCGCCCGAGCCGTCGAGGCGGAGGGCCTCGACGGCGGGTACGACGGCGGGTACGACGCGCCCTACGGCCACGAGCACGGCTTCGGATTCGACACGGTCGCCGGCCCGTACGACCACCACGTCCACCTCGTCGCCCCCTCGGGGGGTGAGGTCGACGACGGGACGAAGGGGCTCGCCGTCCTCTTCTGCGACCTCGACGGCTTCAAGTCGATCAACGACCGTTTCGGTCACCACACCGGCGACGCCGTCCTCATCGAGGTCGCCCGTCGCCTCACCACCGGAGTCCGCGACGGGGACACCGTCGCCCGGCTCGGCGGAGACGAGTTCGTCGTCCTCGCCGACGGCCTCGGCGCGGCCGACGCCGCCGACCTCGCCGTACGGCTGCGCAACGCGATCATCCCGCCGATCCGGGTCGACGGGCGGGCCGTCCGGGTGGGCGCGAGTTTCGGCATCGGCTGGGCCGAGTGCGGCATGAGCGTCGAAGAGGTCCTGAACTCCGCCGACCAGCGGATGTACATCGAGAAGCGCTCCCGTTCCAAGATCCACCGTCGCGCCGGATAGGGACCGCACGGAGATCGTCCCCGGCGCCGATGTCAAGGACCGGATCGTCCGCTTCCCCGTTCGGGGTAGGCTCGGCCGGTCGGCGACGGCTGGCGAGCATGGATAGGAGTGACCCGGATGGCTGCCGGTAACGACGGCGCGAAGACGCCCGAGGACGACGATCCGTTCGGCTACCTGTACGCGGACGGCCAGGCGGCGGGCGCCCAGCACCCCGGCCAGGCCGGCGGCTACGGCTACCCCGGTCCGGCCGCGCAGCCGGGTGTCCCCAGAACCTCGTACAACCAGGTCAGGACGGTCGGCGAGCGCCAGTACGGCGGCGGTCAGGGTCAGCCGGGCGCCCAGGTCCCGCAGCAGGCGGCGTACGGCGGCCAGCAGCAGTACGGCCGGCCGAACCCGCAGTACGCCGCGCCCGAGACCTACCCCGGCGGAGAGCGCACCCGGCAGGTGCCGCAGCCGCCCCAGCGGGGTGGAGGGCCCAACACCAGGGGTCTGCTGATCGGCGCGATCGCGGTCGTCGCGGTCGTCGTGCTCGGGATCACCGCGGCCGTCATCAACAACATCGGCGGGGACGGGGGTGACGGCGGCGTCGCGGGCGACAAGCCGAGCACCCAGCCGACGGCCTCCTCCGAACCGACCACCGAGCCCAGCGCGAAGCCCACCCCGGCGGAGCTGCCGCAGCAGGACGCCGCGACGCTCAAGCTGGGCGGTCCGGCGCTGCTCGCCAAGGACATCGAGGGTGCCAAGGGCGCCGACGGCGCCTACGTCTCCTTCAACGGGCCGGGCGGCTCCGCGAGCTGGTCCGTCGACGTGCCCGAGAGCGGTGAGTACACGCTCTTCATCACCTACAGCGTGCCCGGCCGGGACGCCAAGACCTCGCTGACGGTCAACGGGGAGAAGCCACGCTCGCTCAACATGTCCAACTTCGCCAAGGCGGCGGAGGGGGACTGGGCCAAGGGGTGGACCAACACCTACGCCTACGTGAACCTCGACAAGGGACAGAACGCGCTCAAGATCTCCTGCGAGCAGGGTGACCAGTGTGACGCGATCCTCGACCAGGTCTCGCTGAAGGCCGGACACGCCAAGAGCTGACCCGACCGCCCTCGGACGGGGGCGAACCGACCGGTCCGCGGAGCCGAGCCGTGCGGTCAGCCGTACCGGACGAGCGGTGCGGATCGCCCGTGGCGGGCCGGACGCGGTCCTGGAGTACCCCCGGGAGGGTCCGCGGTCACGCCGCCGCGGCCTGCTCCGTCACCGTCACCCGAGGCAGCAGCTCCTCGTAGGCGCCCCGGTCGAACTCGCCCGCGACCGGGGAGAGGACCGTCGCCGCCGACAGCGCCACCGCGCGGGTCAGCCGCTCGGGCCAGGCGAGTCCGTCGACCAGGCCGGACAGCAGTCCCGCGACGGCCGAGTCGCCGGCACCGGTCGGACTGCCCTTCACCGCGGCCGGCGGGGCCGCCCGCCACAGACCCTCGGGGGTGGCGGCCAACATGCCCTCCGGCCCGAGCGAGGAGACCACCGCGTGCGCTCCGCGACGCCGGGCGTCCCGCGTGGCACGGTGCGGTTCGCGCGAGCCGGTCAGCGCCGCGAGCTCCTCGGCGTTCGGTTTGACCAGGTCCGGGCGGGCCGCGATCCCGCGGCGCAGCGGCTCGCCGCTGGTGTCGAGGAGGACCGGGACGCCGGCGCTCCGGGCCATCCGGACCAGTTCCGCGTACGCGCCGACGTGGATGCCCGGCGGCAGGCTGCCGCACAGGGCGACCGCCGAGGCGCCGTCCAGCAGCTGCGCGTAGCGGCCGGTGAGTACGGACCACTCCGCGGGGGTGATCGTCGGCCCCGGCTCGTTGAGCTGGGTGGTGTCCCCGGACGCGGTGTCGACGACCGCGACGGTACGGCGGGTGGACCCGGCGACCGGGACGAGCGCGTCGCGCACCCGCAGGCCGGCCAGCCGGGAGCGCAGCACCTCGCCGGTGGGGCCACCGACGAAGCCGGTGGCGACGGCCTCGTGACCGAGGGCGCCGAGCACGCGGGCGACGTTGAGCCCCTTGCCACCGGGGCGCTCGATGACCTGGGTGACACGGTGCGAGGCGTGCGGGGTGAGGGCCGGCACCCGGTAGGTGAGGTCCAGTGCCGTATTGAGGGTGACCGTGAGAATCACCTGTTCACCCCCCGTGTGCCGTGCCGATCGCCTGCCGTTCGCGCCCCGATCATGCCAAACGGAAGGCGGCAGGCCCAGTCCCCGGGCCTGCCGCCTTCCGTTCGGATGAAACAATTCGTGTCAAAATCAGCCCACTTGGGGCTCAACCACCCAGCTGCCCTTGCGCATGACGCCCTTGAGGTCGAAGTTCTCGTCCAGGACGACCAGGTCGGCGTCCTTTCCGGGGTCCAGTGAGCCGACCTTGTCGTCGACGCCCAGCAGCCGGGCCGGGTTGGCGGAGATGGCCGCCACGACGGACTCGACCGGCAGGCCGTCGACGGTCACCGCCCGTTTGAACGCGCGGTCCAAGGTGAGGGTCGAGCCGGCGATCGAGCCGCCCTCGACCAGCCGGGCGACCCCGTCCTTCACCTCGACCGCCATCGATCCGAGCGCGTAGTGCCCGTCACCGAAGCCGGCCGCGTCCATCGCGTCGGTGATGAACGCGACGCGTCCCGCGCCCGCGTGATGGAACGCCAGTTCCAGCGCCGCCGGGTGCAGGTGCGTGCCGTCGTTGATCAGCTCGACCGTGATCCGCTCGTCCTCCAGGAGCGCGGCGATCGGGCCGGGAGCGCGGTGGCCGAGCGCGGGCATCGCGTTGAAGAGGTGCGTCGCCACGGTCGCGCCCGCGTCGATGGCCGCCCGCGTCTGCTCGTAGGTCGCGTCGGTGTGGCCGACGGCGGCGATCACGCCGTGCTCGGCCAGCAGCCGCACGGAGTCGATGCCGCCGGGCAGCTCGGTCGCGAGCGTCACCATCCTGGCCTGGCCGCGGGCGGCGTCGATCAGTTTGCGGACCTCGGCCGGGTCGGGGTCGCGCAGCATCGTCTCGTCGTGCGCGCCCTTGCGGCACGGGGAGATGAACGGCCCCTCGAAGTGCAGGCCCGCGATCTCGCCCTGTTCGGCCAGCTCGGAGAGCAGGCCCGCGCGCCGGCCGAGGAAGTCCATGTCGCCGGTCACGAAGGAGGCGACCACGGTGGTGGTGCCGTGCAGGCGGTGGGTGTGGACACCGTGCAGCACCTCGTCGGCGGTGCCGGAGGTGAAGGAGGTGCCGCCGCCGCCGTGGTTGTGCATGTCGACGAAGCCGGGCACGACCCAGTGGCCGGTCAGGTCGATGGCGGGCGTCTCGGCGGGAGTGCTGCCCGCGATGCGGCCGCCCTCGACGATCACACGTCCGTTCTCGACGATTCCGGTCGGCAGCACCACACGGGCGCCGGCGAGAACCTTGCGATCGGCCATCAGGCGGATACCTCCGGATCGGAGTCGTGGGGGGTGGTGGGTCGCCGGTCGGTGGGGAGCGGGGTGGCGGACCCTTCGGTGAAGGGCGCCCGGCGGTCGAGCAGGTCCCAGGCGAGCAGGCCGGCGCCCAGGCATCCGGCGGTGTCCCCGAGGGCCGCCGGCACGATGGCGGGCAGCCTCTGGAACGTGACGCGTTCCTCCACGGCGGCCCTCAGGGGTGTGAACAAGGTTTCCCCGGCCTCGGCGAGACCGCCACCGATGATGAGCGTGCGGGGGTCCAGCAGGGTGAGTGCGGTGACGAGCCCGTCGGCGAGGGCGTCGACGGCGTCCCGCCAGACCCGTACGGCGTTCTGGTCGCCGGACTCGACCGCCTTGGCGCAGTCGGCGGCGTCCGCCTCCGGGTCGTCGGAGGCCGCGGCCCAGGCGAGGGAGACGGCGGAGGCGGAGGCGTAGCGCTCCAGGCAGCCGCGCTGGCCGCAGCCGCAGTCGGTGCCGCCGGGGCGGACGACGATGTGGCCGATCTCGCCGGCGTAGCCGTGGGCCCCGGCCTCGATCGCGCCGCCGATGCCGATGGCGCCCGCGATGCCGGTGCCCAGGGGCACGAAGAGGAAGCGGTCGGCGCCGTGGCCCGCGCCGATCCGTCCCTCGGCGAGGCCGCCCGTGCGGACGTCGTGGCCGAGGGCGACGGGCACACCGTCGAGACGCTCGCTGAGCAGTGTGCGCAGGGGGACGTCACGCCAGCCGAGGTTGGCGGCGTAGACGGCGATGCCGTTCTCGGCGTCGACGATTCCGGGGACGGCGACTCCCGCGGCGGCGGCGGGCTGCCCGTAGCGCTCCAGGCCGTAGGCGCGCAGCTCCGCCGCGAAGCCGAGGATCGACTCCACCACGGCTTCGGGTCCACGCGCGCGCCCGGTGGCGCGCCGGGCCTCGTGGAGCAGGGTCCCGTCCGCCCCGACGAGGGCGGCCTTCATACCGGTGCCGCCCACATCCAGGGCGATGACGTGTCTCACGGGGAACAGTCTCGCGCGTCAACGGCAAAAAGGTCTAGTCCACTGGGCGAGATTGTTGCGCGAGCATACAAATTCAGGCCGCGCCGAACGCCCCGGCACCCGGGGGAGGGGCCGCCCCCGCCCGTCGGAACCCCGTCCGCCCGGGTACGGGCGCGCGTTGCGAAAGCGATACCCAAGTGGTGTAGACCGCACGCCGTTTTCGGGAGACGATCGCACATCGATTCCGAGCAGAGGGTGGGGCAGTATCTGTGCAGCGGCGATTCCTTGGACTGACAGCGACCGTCGCCGCACTCGGGCTGAGTGCCGTGCTGTCCGGCTGCGGGCTCGCCGGCATCGGCGAGGACTCCGGCGACGTCACCCTCAAGCTGGTCGCCGCCGACTACGACCTCGTCGGTGGTGACTCCACCAAGAACTACTGGGCCGGCCTGGTGAAGGCGTACGAGGCCGAGCACCCCGGTGTGACGATCGACGTCCGGATCGAGTCCTGGAACGACATCGACCGCAAGGTCGCCGACATGGTGGCGGCCGGTGACGCGCCCGACATCGCCCAGATCGGCGCCTACGCCGACTACGCGGCGGCCGACGAGCTCTACTCCGCGGACGAGCTGCTCTCCATACCCGTCCAGGCGAACTTCCTCGCTCCGCTGACCGAGGCGGGGGAGATGAAGCGCACCCAGTACGGCCTGCCCTTCGTCGCCTCGACCCGGCTGATGTTCTTCAACGAGGACCTCTTCGACAAGGCCGGCATCAAGAAGCCGCCGACGAACTGGGCCGAACTGGCGGCCGACGCGGAGAAGCTGAAGGCCGACGGTGTGACCTACCCGTTCGCGCTGCCGCTCGGCCCGGAGGAGGCGCAGGCCGAGTCGATGATGTGGATGCTCAGCGGCGGCGCCGGCTACACGGACCTCACCGACCACTACCAGATCGACTCCGAACAGAACGTCCACACCTTCGAGTGGCTGAAGGAGAACCTGGTCGAGAAGGAGCTCACCGGTCCCATCGCCCCCGGCGAGCTCAACCGCAAGGAGGCGTTCGCCGCCTTCACCCGCGGTGAGGTCGGCATGCTCAACGGCCACCCCTCGCTGTTGCAGGAGGCGGAGAAGAAGGGCGTCAAGGTCGGCAAGGTCGCGCTGCCCGGCATCGAGGGCAAGCCCAAGTCGTCCATGGGCGTCGCCGACTGGATCATGGGCTTCAAGCAGAACGGCAACCGCAAGGCGATCGGCAGCTTCCTGAACTTCGTCTTCAGCGACAAGAACGTCCTGAAGTTCGCCGGCGACAACGATCTGCTGCCCGTCACCGTCAGCGCCTCCGGAACGATGCGCGAGGCGCCCGAGCACGAGAACCTGCGGGAGTTCCTCAAGGAGCTGCCGGACTCGCAGCTCCCGCCGGTCGGCAAGACGTCCTGGGCGAAGGTCAGCGACACCATCAAGAAGAACATCGGCAAGGCCGTCGAGCCGGGGAGCAGCACGTCGGACGTCCTCGGGAAGATCGCCCGGGAGGCGAAGACCCTGGAGAACGCCGAGTAGCACGCGGCCGTCCGGTCCGGTCCGGCCGGTGCCGGCGCCCCGACCGCCGGGTCCCGTCCGAAGCCGCCGCGGAACCCCTTCCGAGGGCGTGCGCGGGCCGGGCGGGTCGGCGAGCGCATAAATTGGCTCGTATGACGAACGATGACGGAGCCGGGCCCGGCGGCCTCGAAGAGCGCGAGCGCGCCGTCCTCGCCGTGGAGCGCCGCTCCTGGCCCGGCCCCGGAGCCAAGGAGCGGGCCGTCCGCGAGCAGCTCGGCCTCTCGCCGACCCGCTACTACCAGCTCCTCAACGCCCTGCTGGACGATCCGCGCGCCCTCGTCCACGACCCGGTGACCGTCAACCGCCTGCGCCGGGTCCGCGCCGAGCGGGAACAGCGGCGCTGAGAACCCGAGAGGCTCCCGGCGCGGGCCACGCTCCCGGAGCGCACACGGCTCCTGCCGACACCGTCGCGACGGCCCCGCTCCGTCGGTAGGGTCGTCACATGGTCAGCCTTCCGCACCCGACCACATCCGCCGGCCGCGACGGCCTGGCCGCGCTCCTCGCGCGGCCCGAGAAGGCGGTCGTCGCCCTCGACTTCGACGGGACGCTCGCCGAGATCGTCCCCGATCCCGAACAGGCCCGCGCCCACCCCGGCGCCGTCCCCGCCCTCGCCGCGCTGGCGCCGCGCCTCGCCTCGGTCGCCGTCGTGACCGGCAGACCGGCGGGGGTCGCGGTGCGCTACGGCGGCTTCGCCGGGGTCCCCGGCCTGGAGCACCTCGTCGTCCTCGGCCACTACGGCGCCGAACGCTGGGACGCCGTCACCGGCACGGTCGTCGCCTCCGCCCCGCATCCGGGTGTGGCCGCCGTGCGCGCCGAACTCCCCGGTTTCCTGGACGGCATCGGTGCCTGGCCGGGCACCTGGATCGAGGAGAAGGGCCGCGCGGTCGCCGTCCACACCCGCCGGTCCACCGACCCCCAGGCCGCCTTCGAGGCGCTCAAGGCCCCGCTCGCGGACCTCGCCGCTCGGCACGGCCTGGTCCTGGAGCCCGGCCGTATGGTCCTGGAACTGCGCCCGCCGGGCGTGGACAAGGGCGTGGCACTCGCGGAGTACGCACGGGAGGTGGGCGCCGGGTCCGTCCTGTACGCGGGGGACGACCTGGGCGACCTGCCGGCCTTCGCGGCGGTGGAGAAGCTGCGCGCGAACGGGACGCCCGGCCTGC
Organism: Streptomyces sp. NBC_01216; assembly: GCF_035994945.1. Taxonomy (NCBI): domain Bacteria; kingdom Bacillati; phylum Actinomycetota; class Actinomycetes; order Kitasatosporales; family Streptomycetaceae; genus Streptomyces; species Streptomyces sp. NBC_01216. The sequence continues at coordinate 3,118,997 of NZ_CP108677.1, read as the reverse complement.
TGGTGTGCAGCGGTTCGGCGGAGGTCCCGGAACTGTCGGACCGGGCCGACCTCTCGGTCCCGGGCCCGGCCGCGGTGGTGGGATTCCTGGCGGGCCTGGCGCGGGCGCTGCGCGGCGCGGGCTGAATCCGGGCGGCCCGCACCCGCCCGCGAGGGTGCCCCGGCCCCCGGGCCGGAGGTCCCGCCTGCCCGCCGGCACCCGACAGGTTCTAACCGCCCAGCGCCTCCAGCTGGGCCAGGAACCACTGCTGCGGCGGCAGCGCCGTGGCCGCCGCGGCCAGGCGCTTCGTGCGCTCGGCACGCTCCGGCCCGCTCATCGTCAGCGCCTCGTGCAGGGCGTCCGCCGTGCCCGTCACGTCGTACGGGTTGACCGTGATCGCGTCCTCGCCCAGCTCCTCGTGCGCGCCCGCCTCACGGGACAGCACCAGGGCGCAGCCCTCGTCGGAGACGACCGGGATCTCCTTCGCGACCAGGTTCATGCCGTCCCGGATCGGGTTGACCAGAGCCACGTCCGCCAGGCGGTAGGCCGCCAGCGAGCGGGCGAAGTCGTCCTTCACGTGCAGCACGACCGGGGTCCAGTCGTCCGTGCCGAACCGGGCGTTGATCGCCGCGGCGACCCGGCCGACCTCCTCCGTGTAGGCGCGGTAGACCGCCAGGTCCTGCCGGGACGGGTAGGCGAAGGCCACGTGCACCACCCGGCCGTGCCACTCGGGGTGCTCCTCCAGCAGGGCGCGATAGGCGTGCAGGCCCCGCACGATGTTCTTCGACAGCTCGGTGCGGTCCACCCGCAGGATCATCCGGCGCCCCGGTCCCACCTGTTCGCGCAGTGCGGCGAGGCGTTCCTCGACGTCCGGCCGCCGCGAGCGTTCCCGTAGGAAGTCCGCGTCGGCGCCGAGTCCGTACACCCCCAGCTCCGTGCCGCCGGTGCCGCCCGTCACCTCCGCGCAGCAGTCCGCGAAGGCGTCCGCCCAGCGCCGGGTGAGGAAGCCCAACCGGTCGGCACCGAGCATGCCGCGCAGCAGCCCGAGCGCCACGTCGTCCGGCAGGATCCGGAAGTACTCGGGCGGCGCCCACGGCGTGTGCGAGAAGTGCCCGATGCGCAGGTCGGGGCGGAGCGCGCGCAGCATCCCCGGCACCAGCGCCAGGTGGTAGTCCTGCACCAGGACGCGGGCGCCGTCGGCAGCCTCGGCCGCCAGCGCCTCGGCGAACGCCCGGTTGTACGTCTCGTACGAGGTCCACCGGCGCCGGAACCCGGCGTCGAAGACCGGCTCCAGCGGCGTCTCGTAGAGCATGTGGTTCACGAACCAGAGCACCGAGTTCGCGACGCCGTTGTACGCGTCGGCGTACACGGCCGGGTCGATGTCCAGCATCCGGACGCCGGGTTCGCCGATCCCGAGCCGGACCGCCTCACGGTCTCCGTCGCCGAGCGCCGCGCACACCCACAGACTGTCCTCGGAGGACACGGCGCTCAGGCCGGAGACCAGTCCGCCGCCTCCCCTGCGGGCGTCGAGCGAGCCGTCCTCACCCCGCACGTACGAGACCGGTCCGCGGTTGGAAGCCACCAGCACAGAAGCCATGTGGCCAACCTAGCCCGTCGCGGAAACGCTCAAACGTACGTATACAAGACAGGCGGGTTCGGCCACCTTCAGTGGTCGGCCCGGCCGCGCCAAGCGGCCCGCGCCACCACGGCCGTCGCCGCCAGGGCCAGCGCGAGGCCGCCGAGCAGCCACAGCCGCTCACCGCCCGCACCGGTCCGCGCCGGGGCACCGCCGGGTCCTTGTGCAGGTGCCGGCGCCGCGCTCCCTCCGGGGCCGGACGCCGAGGGGATCACCGCGGCGGCGGTGATCCCCTCGGCCGGCCGGGCGTGTGTCGTGCCGTGCCGGTCCGGCGGGGCCGCGTATCGGCCCGGTGCGGCGTCGGGCCGTGAGCCGGCGGGCGCCGCCCCGCTCGCCGCGTCGCCGGGGGCGGCCGCGAAGAGGAGCGCGCCCGCCGTCAGCCCGAGGGTGGCCGCCGTTCTGCCCAGATGAGAGGTGCGTCGCATGGAAGATCAATGTAGGCAAAACGGATCATAGGGGAGTGTTACGCCACGCGACGGTGCGCGTACTCCGCGATCTCGGCCATCGGAGGCCGCTCCTCGGTGTCCACCGCATACGTTCGGGGGACGAAGCCGCCCGGCCCGCCGCCCGCCTCCCCGCGCTCGAACTGCGTCAGCCGAGGTCGCACCAGGTTCCCGCGCGAGAGCCGCAGCTGTGCCGTCCGGTAGATCGCCGCCGCCATCCGGCCCAGTGCCCGCTCGTCCTGATGCCGGTGCTTGCGCACCCCCACGTCCACCTGCGCGAGGGCGTCCAGACCGGCCGAGTGCAGCGCGTCGACGAGCAGCCCCAGCTCCACCCCGTAGCCGACCGGGAAGGGCAGCCGTTCCAGCAGCGACCGCCGCACGGCGTACTCGCCGCCCAGCGGCTGGACGAAGCCGGCCAGTCGCGGCCAGTGCAGGTTCAGCAGCGGACGCGCCACCAGCTCGGTCACCCGGCCGCCCCCAGCCGGCGCGTCGCCGAGCGGGCGGTCGTACATCGCCTTCACGAAGTCGACCTCCGGATCGGTGAGCAGGGGCCCGACGATCCCGGAGACGAAGTCCGCCGAGAAGTCCCGCAGGTCCGCGTCGACGAAACAGACGACGTCCCCCTCGGTCACCATCAGTGAGCGCCACAGCACCTCGCCCTTGCCGGGCAGGGACGGAATCCGCGGCAGGATCGCGTCACGTGCCACCACCCTGGCCCCGGCCGCCGCCGCCACCCCGGCCGTACGGTCGGTGGAACCGGAGTCGACCACCACCAGCTCGTCCACGAGCGGGACGGCCTCCGACATCAGCTCCCGCCGGATCACGGAGACGATGTCCCCGACCGTCGCCTCCTCGTTCAGGGCCGGCAGCACGACGCTGACCCGCGTCCCGCGCTTCGCGGCCAGGAGCCGCTCGAGCGGACGGTCTGTCACGGACCAGGACCGCCGGGCCAGCCAGCGCTCCACTTCATCCAGCACGTCCGTTACTCCCCAGTCGGCGTCGGTGTGATCCATCTCGCGGTTCGGACGACTGTCTCGACCGTCCGTGCCTTCGGTTACAGTCTTGAACAACGCGGACACCCGGCGCACGCCGGGGTACCGGCGACACAACCGCACCACACAATCGAATACCGCTCATCCAGAGGGGCAGAGGGAAACGGCCCGTTGAAGCCCCGGCAACCCTCCAGCCGGTCTCGTCCGCAGTCGCCAGCACTGCGCCCGCGAGGCTCCCGGCTAGGGAAGGTGCCAAATCCGTCTCATGGCGACGTCCGCCATGAGAAAGATGAGGAGAAAGGGCCTCGCCTCCATGGCTGTACAGACTGCCTCCACCGCCTCCGCGGTCGACCTCGGTCCCGCGTCCGGACTCTCGTGCCGGGAATGCGGTGAACTCTTCCCCCTTGGCCCGATCTTCGCCTGTGAGCTGTGTTTCGGCCCGCTCGAAGTCGCGTACGACCTTCCCCTCGGGGACCCCGAGTCCCTGCGGAAGCGGATCGAGGCCGGCCCCGCCAACATCTGGCGCTACGCCCCCCTGCTGCCCGTCCCCGCCGACGTCGCCGAGAAGCCGAACCTGAATCCGGGCTGGACCAAGCTCGTCCAGGCCGACAACCTCGCCGCCGAGCTCGGGGTCGAGCCGGGCCGCCTCTTCGTCAAGGACGACTCGGGCAACCCGACGCACTCCTTCAAGGACCGCGTCGTCGCCCAGGCCCTCGAAGCCGCCCGCGCCTTCGGCTTCACCACCCTGTCCTGCTCCTCCACCGGCAACCTGGCCGGAGCCGTCGGTGCCGCCGCCGCCCGCGCCGGCTTCCGCTCGTGCGTGTTCATCCCGCACGACCTGGAGCAGGGCAAGGTCGTCATGGCCGCCGTGTACGGCGGCGAGCTCGTCGGCATCGAGGGCAACTACGACGACGTCAACCGCTTCTGCTCCGAACTCATCGGCGACCCGCTCGGCGAGGGCTGGGGCTTCGTCAACGTCAACCTGCGCCCGTACTACGGCGAGGGCTCCAAGACGCTCGCGTACGAGATCTGCGAGCAGCTCGGCTGGGTGATCCCGGACCAGCTGGTCGTCCCGATCGCCTCCGGCTCCCAGCTCACCAAGATCGACAAGGGCCTCCAGGAACTCGTCAAGCTCGGCCTCGTCGAGGACAAGCCGTACAAGATCTTCGGCGCCCAGGCCGCGGGCTGCTCCCCGGTGTCGGCCGCCTTCAAGGCCGGCCACGACGTCGTCCGCCCGCAGAAGCCGAACACGATCGCCAAGTCCCTGGCGATCGGCAACCCGGCCGACGGCCCGTACGTCCTGGACATCGCCCGCCGCACGGGCGGCGCGGTGGAGGACGTGGACGACGAGCAGGTCGTCGAGGCGATCAAGCTGCTCGCGCGGACCGAGGGCATCTTCGCCGAGACGGCCGGCGGCGTGACGGTCGGCGTCACCAAGAAGCTGATCGAGGCCGGCCTCATCGACCCGAACCTGACCACCGTGGTCCTCAACACCGGCGACGGCCTCAAGACGCTGGACGCGGTGGCCGAGACCTCGCAGGCGACCGCCACCATCCGCCCGAGCCTCGACGCGTTCCGCGACGCCGGCCTGGCCCACTGACCACCCCCGTTACGGAAGGCAGCACTCCCATGAGCGTCAAGGTCCGCATCCCCACCATCCTCCGTACCTACACGGGCGGTCAGGCCGAGGTCCCGGCGGAGGGCACCACCCTCTCCGAGGTCATCGCCGACCTGGAGAAGAACCACACGGGCATCGCGGCCCGTGTCCTGGACGACCAGGGCAAGCTGCGCCGTTTCGTGAACGTGTACGTCAACGACGACGACGTCCGCTTCGAGCAGGGACTGGAGACGGTGACGCCGGACGGCGCCGGCGTCTCCATCATCCCGGCGGTCGCCGGAGGCTGCTGACGCCCCGGGAGTTACCCGCAGTCACCTGAATTGCCCCTTCCGTCGAGAAACGGAAGGGGCAATTCTGCATGGTTGAGCACGATAGAGTTGGGGAAACCCCCTCCGCTGCTCATGCCGGGTGCATATGAGAATGCGCCTCGACCTGACAAGAAGCAGCCAAAGTGTTCGAGTCTTGTGTACCTTCTGCGCGTTTTGCCGGGCCCGACTTGCCCCGGGATTCAGCGGATCCTCCTTAATCCTCCTTTCTCGCGTGCCCAGAATTCTCGCCCGATTGCCCTGTTGCAGAGGGCAGTTGGGCAGATACATTCAGCCGCGGTCGACGCGTTCCGGCGCAGGGTCTGACCCGGGGCCGCGAGGTGTGGTCCCGCGCAAGGGCCAGTAATAGGGGAGTTAGGCATGGCTCAGGGCACCGTCAAGTGGTTCAACGCGGAGAAGGGCTACGGCTTCATCGCGGTCGACGGTGGTGCGGATGTATTCGTCCACTACAGCGCGATCCAGATGGACGGCTACCGCACCCTTGAAGAGGGTCAGCGAGTCGAGTTCGAGATCTCGCAGGGCCAGAAGGGTCCGCAGGCGGACATGGTCAAGCTCGCCGTCTGAGCGCGGCGCCATCGGCCACCACATACGCACTCACGCACGAGGGGTCCGCATCCGGTGAGGATGCGGACCCCTCGTGCGTTCCCCGGCGCCCCGGGCCGACCGTGCGCCGTCCCCACCCGCACGGGCACCCGCACCGCGCCCCCGCCGCGCCTCCGCCCGTCCTTCCCGGCGTGTCGCCGGCTCGTTCCGCCGGGTGCCGGGCCCGCCGTGCCGTCGCCGTCCGCGGTCGTGCCGCGGCGCCGCGGCACCGTCGTGCGCCCTGGTCGCACCGGCCGCGTCGAGCCGTCCGGCACCCCGGACAGGGGCCGCGCGCCCGCCCCGCCGGGCCCCGGCCCCCGGCCGACGTCCTTCGGAACGGTCTTGCACTCTCCGGGGTCGAGTGCTAATCATTGGCGTTAGCACTCTGAAGGTGAGAGTGCTGACGAGGATCGGGCAGACGAGGCCCGCGGCCAGGTGGGGCAAGGAACCATCGGGTACGCAGGCCGTCCGTCGCGGGCGTCGGCGCGGTCCTGGAGCGTTATCCACCCCATGTCCGGGAGGACCACTTCACATGGCCAAGATCATCGCGTTCGACGAGGAGGCCCGGCGCGGTCTCGAGCGCGGCATGAACCAGCTCGCTGACGCCGTCAAGGTCACCCTCGGCCCGAAGGGTCGCAACGTCGTCCTCGAGAAGAAGTGGGGCGCCCCCACGATCACCAACGATGGCGTGTCCATCGCCAAGGAGATCGAGCTCGAGGACCCGTACGAGAAGATCGGCGCCGAGCTGGTCAAGGAAGTCGCCAAGAAGACGGACGACGTCGCCGGCGACGGTACGACCACCGCGACCGTTCTCGCCCAGGCGCTCGTCCGCGAGGGCCTGCGCAACGTCGCCGCCGGCGCCAACCCGATGGCCCTCAAGCGCGGCATCGAGAAGGCCGTCGAGGCCGTCTCCGCCGCCCTGCTCGAGCAGGCGAAGGATGTCGAGACCAAGGAGCAGATCGCTTCCACGGCCTCCATCTCCGCCGCCGACACCCAGATCGGCGAGCTCATCGCCGAGGCCATGGACAAGGTCGGCAAGGAAGGCGTCATCACCGTCGAGGAGTCCCAGACCTTCGGTCTGGAGCTCGAGCTCACCGAGGGTATGCGCTTCGACAAGGGCTACATCTCGGCGTACTTCGCCACCGACATGGAGCGTATGGAGGCGTCCCTGGACGACCCGTACATCCTGATCGTCAACTCCAAGATCTCCTCCGTGAAGGACCTGCTCCCGCTCCTGGAGAAGGTCATGCAGTCGGGCAAGCCGCTGCTGATCATCGCCGAGGACGTCGAGGGCGAGGCCCTGTCGACGCTGGTCGTCAACAAGATCCGCGGCACCTTCAAGTCCGTCGCGGTCAAGGCGCCCGGCTTCGGCGACCGCCGCAAGGCCATGCTGAACGACATCGCCATCCTCACGGGCGGCACGGTCATCTCCGAGGAGGTCGGTCTCAAGCTCGAGAACGCCGGCCTGGACCTGCTGGGCCGCGCCCGCAAGGTCGTCATCACCAAGGACGAGACCACGATCGTCGACGGCTCCGGCGAGAGCGACCAGGTCGCCGGTCGCGTCAACCAGATCCGTGCCGAGATCGAGAACTCCGACTCGGACTACGACCGCGAGAAGCTCCAGGAGCGCCTCGCGAAGCTGGCCGGCGGCGTGGCCGTCATCAAGGCCGGTGCCGCGACCGAGGTCGAGCTCAAGGAGCGCAAGCACCGCATCGAGGACGCCGTGCGCAACGCCAAGGCGGCCGTCGAGGAGGGCATCGTCGCCGGTGGTGGCGTGGCCCTGCTGCAGGCATCCTCGGTCTTCGAGAAGCTCGAGGGTGACCTCACGGGCGACGAGGCCACGGGCGCCGCGATCGTGAAGCTGGCCCTCGAGGCCCCGCTGAAGCAGATCGCGATCAACGCCGGTCTCGAGGGTGGCGTCGTGGCGGAGAAGGTCCGCAACCTGCCCGTCGGCCACGGCCTCAACGCCGCGACCAACGAGTACGTCGACCTCATCGCCGAGGGCATCATCGACCCGGCGAAGGTCACGCGCTCCGCGCTCCAGAACGCCGCGTCGATCGCCGCGCTGTTCCTGACCACCGAGGCCGTCATCGCCGACAAGCCGGAGAAGGCCGCCGCGGCCGCTCCGGGCGGCATGCCGGGCGGTGACATGGACTTCTGATCCTCACCGGATCGGACGTTCTCGCATCACGCGAACGAGGGCGGTACTCCCAGCCGGGGGTGCCGCCCTCGGGCGTACCCGCGGCGGAACGAGGCGGGGCCGGGAAGCGGCGAACGGGGGACGCGTACGTGTCCTCGTCAAGGCGTCGCGGTCCCGGCCGGTGAGCGGGGGGATTCGGGCACCCGGGGCGGAGCGGCCATCGCGTTCCGGGCCGCCGCCGCGTGGTCGCGGACCCGGGCGGCGGGGAGTGGCACGGTGCGTGCGGCGGGCGGCTGTTCGCCCCGGCACGGGCCGCAGTCACCGTCACGGAGCGATTCGGCGTACCCGGGGGTGCCGCAGGTGGCGCATTCCAGGAGGCGGAGCGGCGGGCGCTCGCGACGCACGGGCTCGGGCGGAAGCTTGTCGGTGAGGCGCCTGCGGGCGAGCGCGGCCGGGTGGTGGACGGAGACCGGCAGCCCCCGGGTGAGGGCGCGCGTCACGTCGTCCTCGGTGGCGTCGCGGGCGAACCAGGCGTCGACCAGGGGCGCGAGGGCCCGGCACTCGGTGTGGGAGAGGGACATCGCCGCGTCGGTCCGGCCGAGGGCGGCCAGCAGGACGTAGGCACGGGAACGGGTGGGTTTCCGCTCCGGCACGTCGCCGCGCTGGAAGGCGGACCACCAGGAGTCGTCCCGCGCGGTCCGGGACCACCACGTCCGGGTGATCCAGAGGCCGTCGAGGCACTCGCGTCCACGGCGCAGATGGCCGGCCCGGGTAATGCGGGTGAGGGCGGTGCGCAAGGCGCACTGGCCGTAAGGGAGATGCCTGGCCGGCGTCTTCACCGAGATGTCGCTGCCGTCCGGCAGCCGGTCGATATACGCGGCGACGGCGGCCTCACGCGGCGCGAGGTGCGCGAAGTCCGCCGTGGAGCGGGGGGTTTGGTACGGCGCGGTGCGCTTGCCGTAGCCGGGGTTGGCGAAGGGGTGCGGGGCGGCACTAAACTCGGCGTCAGCCATAAGATCGCTCTTCTCGATCTCGTTGGTGAGGCCCTCGCAGGTGTTCCCGCACCGACGGGGGCCGTTTGCGTGTCTTGTCGCTCCCGAAAGGTAGAGGCATATGACAGTCCGTGGCGATTCGGTCGCGGAAGGTCAACTCTCGGGGTGGGTGGGTTGTATCCCAGGCCCGTACCCCTTCCGCGGAAAGAGGGCTCGGAGCGCGAGGCTTGAGCTTCGGGCCGCGGGCGCGGAGGCGACGGCGCGGATGACCGGCTTTCGGGGCGGGGCGGGGCGGGGCCGAATCAGGTGGCCGGGGCCGGAGACAGCGCGCGCTCCCGGGTGCTCGCCCGGACGAGGAGCACACCGTAGCCGGTCAGCGAGAGCAGGCGCAGGGCCTCCCACCAGTCGGGGAGGGCGCCCGGACTGTTGGAGTTGATCAGGTTGCTCACCGCGTGCAGCAGGGCCAGGGGCCAGATCGACACGGTGTGCTGCCGCAGCGCCGCCAGCAGGAAACCGAAGACGGAGGCGTGCAGCACCTGGAAGGCGATGTACTCCGGACTCCGTCCGAAGACGAGCCCGGACAGCACGTGCCCCAGCCCGAAGAGCAGACCGATCCAGAGGGCCGTGCGCCACGGTGACAGCGCCCGCAGGAATTCCTGCATCACGCCGCGCGCGTACAATTCCTCGCTGATCCCGACCGAGACCATCAGCAGCGCGCTCGCCGCCAGCGCCTCCGCCGACCCCGTGACACCGCGCGTCGCCTCCAGTCCGACCACGACGAACGGCGGCACCAGCAGCCACGGGCGGCGCGGCCACACCGTCGCCAGCCAGGGCGCCCGCCACCAGCGGAACCGGGCCACCACGGCCAACGGGACCACGCAGGCGGCGAGATTGACCACCACGGGACCGGCGAATCCGATCGACGGCAGGGTGAACGCGACGGCGAACAGCACCAGATGCCAACCGGCGCTCACCCCGACGGCTGCCAGGAGGGGCTGTCGTACAGGCTGTTCGATCGACGAGGTCACGCACGGCAGTGTGCCATCCGAACGGCCGTGCGTCAGCAGGGGTCTTCGGTGGCGGAGGGGCGGAGGGGCGGAGGGGCGGAGGAGCGTGCGGACGGTGCGGCTCGCGTCCGGGTGTCGGGCGTCGCGACGGGCGGCCGACAGGTCCTCAGGCGGGCGTCGGCACCCGTTCGCCGCTCTCGGAGGTCACCGTGGGCGGCTCGGTGTCCACGTCGAACTCCTCCAGGAGGGCGCTGCCGAAACCCCAGAAGTAGGTGGCCACGAAACCGGCCAGGTACCCGACGAGGAGCCCGCCCGTGTAGATCGCGAGCGTCTCGCCGAAGCCCTTGTTGCCGTCGAGGAGAGGGAAGAGGGCCCAGCCCGAAGGGCCGATGGCCGTGGAACCGACCTTGTCGCCCAGCATGCTGAACAGGCCGACGAAGCCGCCGCCGAACGCGCCGCCGACGCAGGCCGTGACGAAGGGGCGGCCGAGGGGGAGCGAGACGCCGTAGATGAGCGGTTCGCCCACGCCCAGGAATCCGGCGGGAAGGGCCGACCGGATGGTTCGGCGGATCGAACCGTTGCGCGGCAGCCGCAGATAGACGGCCATCGCGGCACCGACCTGGCCCGCCCCCGCCATCGCCAGGACGGGGAGCAGCACGGTGTAGCCCTGCTGCTCGATCAGTGTGGCGTGGATGGGGATCAGGGCCTGGTGCAGGCCGAGCATCACCAGCGGCAGGAACAGGCCGCCGAGGACGAAGCCCGCGCCCGCGCCCGCGTGCGTGAGCAGCCAGTCGGCGAAGTCGCCGATGGCCGCCGAGACCGCGCCGGCCACGAACATCAGTCCGAAGACCGTCACCAGCCCGGAGACCAGGACGGTGAGGGTCGGCGTCACCAGGACGTCGAGGGCCTCGGGAACCCGGCGCCGGCACGCCTTCTCGACGTACACCGCGAGCAGCGCGGCGCCCAGCGCGCCGAGCACGCCGCCCTGCCCGGGGGAGAGCGTCCGGCCGAAGGCGTCGATCTTCGCGACGCCGGGGAAGACGATGATCGCCGCTACCGCGCCGCCCAGGATCGGTGTTCCGCCGAACTCCCCGGCGGTGAGGTAGCCGACGAAGACCGCGATCAGCGCCATGAAACCGCTCGCCACGGCCGCCAGCGCGGGGGTGACCGACGGCAGCAGGCCCAGGTTCACCAGCAGACCGTTGAGGCCGGCGATGACGCCGCAGCCGATGAGGGCGGGGATCAGGGGCACGAAGACGTTCGCGATCCTGCGGAGGAAGAGCTTGACGGGGGTGGCGTTCCGCCGCCGCCGGGCCGCCCGCAGCGCCGCGCCCCGCGCCGCGAGGTCCCCGGTGCCGGGCAGGCCCGCCGGACCCCGCCCCGCTTCCCGCCCCGGGCTGTCCTTCGCTTCCCGCTCCGGGCCGTCCGCCGGTCCTTCCACGGCGGGTGACCCGGACGCGCCGGCGGCCACGAGCGCCTCGAACTCCGGAGCCACCCGGGCGACCGTGCCCGGACCGAGCACGATCTGGCAGGTGTCGTCCTCCACCACGCCCCACACGGACGGCAGGGCTTTCAGGGCCTCGTGCCGGACGAGCGAGCGGTCCCGCAGCCCGAGCCGGAGCCGGGTCATGCAGTGGGCCACGGAGCCGATGTTCCGCGCGCCGCCGACGAGAGGGAGGATCGCGGCGGCGATGGCGCGGTTCTTGTCGTCTGTGCTCATGGTGCGGATGCCTCGCTGTGCGGGGGGTGGGGGGCGACTCAGGAGGTGTCGTCGGCGTTCAGAGCCGCACGCAGATGCCCCCCGGAGTCCGTCAGACGCCGGCCGGCGGCCCTGGCGTCGATGTCGGCGAGGATCATCAGGATCGCGGTCTTCACCTCGCCGTCCGCGGCGGCCAGCGCGCCCTCGATCCGCCCGTCCGGCGCGCCGGTGGCCAGGGAGACGATCCGCCGTGAGCGGGCCTGGAGCTTCTCGTTGGAGGCCCGGACGTCGACCATCAGGTTTCCGTAGGTCTTGCCCAGCCGGATCATCGTGATCGTCGAGATCATGTTGAGGACGAGCTTCTGGGCCGTTCCGGCCTTCAGTCGGGTCGATCCGGTGAGGAGCTCCGGACCGGTGACGATCTCGATGCCGTGTTCGGCGGCGTCGGCGAGCTCGCTGCCCTCGTTGCAGGAGAGGCCGATCGTGAGGGCCCCCGTCCGGCGGGCGTGCTCCACGGCGCCGACGGCGTACGGGGTGCGGCCGGAGGCGGAGACGCCCACCACCGTGTCGAGCCCGGTCAGGCCGAGAGCGGTGAGGTCCGTGGCGGCGAGTTCCCGGGAGTCCTCCGCGCCCTCGACCGCCCGCACCATGGCCGGCGGGCCGCCCGCGATCAGGCCGACGACCTGCGCGGGGTCGGTGTTGAAGGTGGGCGGGCACTCGCTCGCGTCGAGGACCCCGAGCCGGCCCGCGGTGCCGGCGCCGGCGTAGACGAGCCGCCCGCCGCGCGCCATCCGGGCTGCGGTGGCGTCGATCGCGGCGGCGATCTGCGGCAGCCGGGCGCCGACCGCGACGGGCACGGCGCTGTCCTCGCCGTTCATCAGGGCGGCGATCTCGGCGGTGGGCAGCCGGTCTATCTCGGCCAGCTCGGGGCGGAACGCCTCGGTGGTGAGCGCGGCCAGCTGCGCCTGGAGGGCGGAGTACGTGGAAGTCATCGTGGTGCGGCTCTCTCGGTGCTTCGACGTCGCCGTCGACGTCGTCGGCGTGTTCAGCGGTTGCGCGGGGCGTGTCGGTGGGCCAGGGCTTCGTACGAGGCGGCGAGGGCGGGAGCCGCCGTCTCGTACGTCCGCTGGGTGACGCAGGTGAACAGGCAGTCCACCACCAGGAGCTGACTGGTGCGGGACGACATGGCCGCGGGGCGTAGTTCGCTCTCACGGGCGGTGGAGGTGGTGAGGACGTGGTCGGCGTACTGCGTGACCGGCCCGGCCGGGCGCCCGGTGATCGCGACCGTGGTCGCGCCGTGCTCGAAGGCGACCCGGAGCGGTTCTATGACGTCGCCGGTCGAGCCGGAGTGCGTGATGGCGATGGCGACGTCGCCGGAGCGCAGCTGCACGGCGTTGGTGACGGCCAGGTGCGGATCGCTGTGGGCGTGGGCGATCAGACCGATGCGCAGCAGCTTCTGGCCGAGGTCCTGGGCGACCAGGCCGGAGGCGCCGACGCCGTAGATGTCGACGCGGCGGGCCGCGGCGAGGACGGTCACGGCGGCGCCGAGCTGGACGGTGTCGAGTGCGGCGGCGGTGTCCGCGAGGGTCTGCTGCTCGTCGTGGGCGAGCTTCGCGACCACGTCGGCCACCGGGTCGTCGACGGCGATGTCGGCGGTGACGGACGGGGCCCGGCCGGACTGCTGCTGGGCGGCGAGACCCGCCAGCGCCAGGCGCAGGTCACGGTAGCCCGGGTAGCCGAGGAGGCGGGCCGTGCGGACGACCGTCGCCTCGCTGGTACCGGTGAGTTCGGCCAGACCGGTGACCGTGAGGGCCGCGCAGCCGGCCGGGTCCCCGGCGACGGCCTCGGCGACGCGCTGCATGGAACGGGTCATGGACGGCGCGAGGGTGCGCACCTTTGCCGCGAGGGCGGCGGGCGCCGGCGCGGCTCCGCCGCCGACGGCTGAGCCGCGACTGATGTCCACCCCGGTGAAAGTTTCCTTCACGTCATTGGTCACAAATGAAAGGTATTTTCGGTCGCGGGGGGCGTCAAGACCGCCGGTCACCGGCCCGGGCGCGGCCTTCGCCCGTGGCGCTCACGGGGTGACAATGAATCCATGGACGACATCGACCCCCTGGAGCAGGCGCTCCATGCCGCCCGCGCCCTGGTACTGGCCGATCTGGCGGCCCGCGAGGTGGCCGCGGCGGAGGTGGTCTCGATGGTGGAGGACTCCGTCGCGCACCGCCGGTGGTGGGTCGAGCAGTGGCCCGAGGGCATCGCGTACGTGGCCGGTCTGATCGCCCAGGACGTCCAGGACGCGCTGCTGGAGAACCACGGACGCTGGCCGCTGTGCCCGGTCTGCTCCACGGGCGACCCGCACGCCCTGGACGTCGAGCCGGAACTGGGCCCGGACCCGCACTGGGTGTGCGGCAAGGCGGGCGTGGTCGTCGCCCCGGTCGGCGGTCTGAGGTGACGGGCGCGCTCGGCGCGCCCGCGGGGAGCACGGCCCCCGGCCCGGCGGCGGATACCGAGCGGACGGCGGCCTGAGGTGGCGCTCTACATCGACCCGCCGACCTGGCCCGGCCACGGACGGATGTGGTCGCACCTGGTCAGCGACGTGTCACACGACGAACTCCACGCCTTCGCCGCCTCGATCGGGGCCCCGCCCCGGGCCTTCGAGCGCGACCACTACGACATCCCGTCCGAGCGGTACGCGGACGCGGTGGCCGCGGGCGCGATCGAGATCGGTTCCAAGGAACTCGTCCGCCGGATCACCGAAGCGGGCCTGCGCCGGCCGAAGGGCCGGCCGGCGCCTGGAGCGATCCTCCCGCGTTACGACGTGTAGTAGCCGGAGACGTCGGCGAGGAGGTCGACGGTGCCGTTGTGGTTGTAGAAGCTGATCTTTCCGTTGATGACGGGGACGATGACGAGGTTGGGGATGGTCTGGCCGGTGGTGACGTTGAGGTTGGAGGCGCCGGCGCGGGTGGTGCCGTTGGGGTAGGCGCTGATGTAGCTGCTGGTGGTGGGGTTGGTGGCGGTGACGTTGAGGACGACGGCGGTGACGCCGGTGGTGGGGATGCCGGCGGTGCCGGTGACCTGGAGGGTGGCGGTGCCTCGGGGGCCGATCTTGGCCTTGGGGACGCCGAGTCCGGTGCGGGTGTCCATCAGTCGGGTGGGGGTGAGGGGCTTGAAGGTGGAGCCGGTGGTGTCGGTCGTGTAGTAGCCGGAGACGTCGGCGAGGAGGTCGACGGTGCCGTTGTGGTTGTAGAAGCTGATCTTTCCGTTGATGACGGGGACGATGACGAGGTTGGGGATGGTCTGGCCGGTGGTGACGTTGAGGTTGGAGGCGCCGGCGCGGGTGGTGCCGTTGGGGTAGGCGCTGATGTAGCTGCTGGTGGTGGGGTTGGTGGCGGTGACGTTGAGGACGACGGCGGTGACGCCGGTGGTGGGGATGCCGGCGGTGCCGGTGACCTGGAGGGTGGCGGTGCCTCGGGGGCCGATCTTGGCCTTGGGGACGCCGAGTCCGGTGCGGGTGTCCATCAGTCGGGTGGGGGTGAGGGGCTTGAAGGTGGAGCCGGAGACCGCGGGCGGGGTCACGGTCAGCGAGCCACGCGCGTAAGAACTGCCGTACATGAGGACGGAGACGTCCCAGCCGCCCGGCGCCGCACCCCGCAGATCGACCGTCGCCTTCAGCGTGCGGGCGTCGCCGGCGACCCAGGTGGTGGTGCCCGTCAGCCGCGTGGCACCGTTCGAGAGTCGGACCGTCGTGTGCTTGCTGAGCGCCGTTCCGGTCACGGTCAGCGTCGCGACCGTGCCGCTCTGCGCGGTGGCCGGGGTCACCGTGCCGACGGAATGGTCCTCCGGACCGCACGGCGCGTTGTCGCAGACGAGTTCGGCGCGGTACGCCGTCCGGTCGGCACCGTCGGGCAGCGAGAGGAAGAAGACGCTCTGGTCGAGGGCCTGGCAGCGATCACCTGAACAGAGGTTCCGCCCCGTGCTGTTGTAGATCGCCGGCTTCGGCGTGACCGTCCCGCCGTCCGTCGACGTGATGGACTGGAGGAAGCGGTCACCGGCGATGGTCGGCAGGACCGCGCACATGCCGGTCCGCTCCTCGGAAAGGGTGCCGGTCACCGGACCGTACCCGTACGCGACCGAGCCGGCCCGGGTGCATTCGGGCGCGGGACCGGCCGCGGTGGCCACGCGCCAGGCGTCCAGGCGGTAGCCGTCCGGCAGCGTCCAGTCCTGCGGCACCTGGGTGACGACCTGGTAGCTCGTGGACCCCTCGGTCAGGCACTCGGACGCCTGCAGATAGCAGGCGATCTCTCCGCCGGCCTTCGTCACCAGGATGTGGGTGGAGTTCCTCGCGTCCCGCGCGTCGAGGAGCAGACGGTCCGACTCGGCGTCGGTGGTGATCCGGTGGCAGCGCAGGGTGCCGTTCGCACCGGAGGCGCCGGCGACGGCCGGGGCACCGACGGCGGTCGCCGCGGTCGCGGCGCAGCCCTCGGCCGACGAGGTCACGTCGTGGTGCTCCACGGTGTGCGTGGCCGCCTGGTCCTGTCCCTCGACCAGGACGGTGTACGTCCCTCCTGGGGTGAGGGAGCAACTGACGAGGATGTCCGTGCGCAGCTGCTGTCCGGGAGTGGGATGGGTGGTGCAGGAAGGACCGTCGCCCGCGGTGTCGACCAGCGAGACCGCGTAGTCCGGGAACTCCTCGATGTCGTCCGGGAAGGCGTAGCGGAAGCGGAAGAGCTCGGCGGCGGCATGGGCGTCGCCCGGGATCGTCAGACAGTGGGAGAAGACGCCGTCCCCGGTCTCCATCGCCACGGCGGCGGCGTCACCGGAGAAGGAGCCGGCGGGCAGGACCGGGCAGGCGTCGGTCCGCGGGCTGTCCGTACGGATCAGGTGGAGGCCGAACGGGCCGGTGGCGTCGGAGTCGACGGCACGGACGAGGGCGCGGAACGGCGCGGTGCCGGTCAGGGCGCAGGACCCGGCGGCGAGCGCGCTCTGGTCGCACCGCGCGGTACCGGTCGCGTCGACGACGTCGACGGTGACCTCGGTCCCGGCGCCGCCGCGCGAGGTGAGCCCGGCGATGCGCGCACCCTCCGGGCTGGACAGCTCCAGGCAGACGGTCTGCCCGGCGGCGGTGAACTCGCCGGTGTGACGGCCCATGGCGGCGGGCACACAGTCCGCGGTCACCGCCGCCGGGTGCACGGCCGGTACGGCGACCGCGGTGCCGGCCGGGAAGAGCAGCGTGGCGAGGCCGGTCAGCGGCACGCCGAGCGCGAACGCCACGGACCGGAAGGCGTGTCTCGCCCGTCTGGTCGGATTCGGACGAGAGGAAGAAGAAGACATGGAACCCCCTGTGTGTGGTGCGACGAAGATCGTCGCACCACGTGCGGGGACTCATGGCTTCGGGGGCGGCTTCCCGAACGGGCCCTGGCCCGGCGGAGGCCGGGGCGGTGAAGAAGCTGGACACGCCGAGCGGGAAGGTCAGCGTGACCGTGGCCACCGGTCCGGTAGCGAAGACGGCCAGCCCCACCAGGAAGACGGTCGACGCCGTGATGCCGCTGAGCGGCACCCCGAAGAGGTGCGCGTCGGCGATCCGGCCGCCGAGGTACGTACCGGTCAGCGCGCCGACGCCGAAGAGGGCCAGGACACCGGAGACCCAGCCCGCGTCGAGGCCGGAGACGTCGGTGAGGAGCGGGGCGAGGTAGGAGAAGGCGCAGAACGCGCCCCCCGCGGCGAGCGCGGTCACGAGGACCGACAGCAGCACCTGGCGGTCGCGGTAGATGACCCGTTCGCGGCGGAGGACGGGGCGGGTCCCGGGTGCCGGAATGTGCGGGACACGGGTGACGACACCGACGAGCGCGATGGCGACGGCGGCACCGACCGCCCAGAAGCCGGCGCAGGCGAGCGCGCTCACCACGCGGGAGGCGAAGAGGACCGTGTGGTTCGGCGCGAGCGCGCCGGCCACCTGGCCGAGACGGAAGACGCCGATCAGGGTGACGAGGGTCGTGTTGCGGGGCAGCCGGGGAAACCGTCCAGCGGCTCGGCCGTCCTCAGGGCCCCGTGGTGAGATCCCTCAGCTCGCGCTCCATGTTGCCGCGCGCCGCGGACTCCCAGGCCGCCGCCCCGTACGGGGTGCGGAACAGGCGGGGGAGCGCCAGGAGATGACGCAGGACCGCCGCGCGGCCTTCGCGGAAGGCGTCCGCCGGGACGAAGGCGTACTCCTCGCGGACCGCCGCCGTGTACCTCGCGTAGGTCTCGGGGTCGCTCGCCAGGATCGCCAGGTCCGCGTCGCACAGGGTCTCGCCGTTGAGGTCGCCCTCCGCCGGGTCGTGGATGGCCGTCAGGCGGACCAGCCGGGCCACCTCGGCCACCTCGTGCACCGTCAGGCCGGCCTCCGTCAGGGCCTTTTCGGCCAGTGCGGCCGAGCGTTCCTCGTTCTCCGAGCGGTCCGGCCGGTAGACCGCGTCGTGGAACCAGGCGGCCAGCCGGACGAGCTCCAGCTCCCCTCCCTCTCCACCGAGATCGGCCAGTTCGTCGATCCGGTTCAGGACCGCCCGCAGGTGGTCCACCGTGTGGTAGCGGCGTTGCGGCTCGGACCAGCGGGCCAGCAGGTTCCGGCCGTACGGCGCGGGGTCCGGCCCCGTACGGCCCGCGCGCGCCGCGCGCAGGGTCGAGGTCCAGCGCTGGAGCAGCTCGTGGTCGTGCGCGTGCTGTTCTTCGGCGGTCATGGAGACATTCTGCCGCTCCGCCGGGTGAGAGCGCGGCCTCCCGGGCGCGTTGTCCCCGTGTCCACGGAACGGTCCCGGGTGCGGGACGCGGCGTTCCGCGAAGGCACCGCCGCCGCCGCGTGTACGCGCCCGGCGGCGGCCTGCGCGCGTGCGAAAAGCCGTTGCCGGGAAGGGGTCCGAGGCGCCACTCTTCCGGCCATGACCTCCCCTGCCGTGCCGGGCCCCTTGGACGACCTGTTCACCGCCGACGGACGCCTGAAGGGCATCCCGCGCAAGCCCGCCCGCCGCGAACAACTCCTCGCGCATCTCGCCGCGTCGCTCTTCGAGCCCGCCCGCTCCCTCACCGAGCGGGAGGTCAACGAGGCCCTGCGCACCGTCCACCCGGACTTCCCGGCCCTCCGCCGCCATCTGGTGGTCGGCGGCCACCTCTCCCGCACGAAGGACGGCTCGGCCTACCGCCGACAGCAGCGGCCCGGCTCCCCCGAAGGCGCGGCCCTCTCCGTCGCGTGACCGCCGTGTTCGTGGCGGGCCTGGTCGCCGGCTACGGCATCGCGATCCCGATCGGGGCGGTCGGCGTCTACCTGGTGGCCGTCACCGCCCGCACGGGCTGGCGTACCGGCGCGGGCGCTGCGCTCGGCATCGCCACGGCCGACGGGCTCTACGCCCTGATCGCGGTCCTGGGCGGTGCGGCGCTCGTCCCGCTCCTGACCCCCGTCATGGCTCCACTGCGGTGGGCGTCGGCGGCGCTGCTGGTGTTCCTGGCGGCACGCGGCGCCCTGACGGCACTGCGCACCCACCGGGCGCGCGAGAGCGCCACGAGCGACGGCGGCGGGAAGCCGCTCACACCGTCGCGCGCCTACCTGACCTTCCTCGGTCTCACGGTCCTGAACCCGATGACGGTGATCTATTTCGCGGCCCTGGTCCTGGCCACCGGCCCTTCGGCGCCGCCGACGACGACGGCCCGCGCCGCGTTCGTGCTGGCCGCGACGCTCGCCTCCGCCAGCTGGCAGCTCTTCCTGGCCACGGGCGGGGCACTGCTGGGGCGGGGGCCGGCCGGTCCGCGCGGGCGCCTGGCGACGGCCCTGCTGTCGAGCGCACTGATCACCGGCCTGGCGATCACGCTGGTGGTCTAGGTGGGGCGCGTCGCGAAGCCCGGGTCGTCGGCGCGGCCCCAAGGTGCGGGGGTGCGGGGGTGCGGGGGCGCGGGCGGCGTCGCTCAGCGGGCGCCGTGCCTGCGGGCGCTCAGCAGTGTCATGCCGGTGAGCGCCGCGACCGCGCCGACCGCCATGAAGCCCCGCTGGGAACGGTAGGACAGGACGGACCACCGCGACTGCGCCGACAGCAGCGAGCCGGTGCTCAGCCAGGACCCGGTGGACAGGAGCGAGAGAGCCGACCCGATCGAGCCGAACGAGAGCGCGCTGCCGACCGACCCGACGGACAGGACGGACCCGACGGAGCCGATCGAGAGCGTGGAGCCCACCGAGCCGATCGAGAGGATCGAGCCCACGGACCCGATCGAGAGCACGGACTCCCACGGCCACTGAGGCAGGGGGAAGGAGGACCGCTGCGGCGTCTGGGGCACGGTGGGCGTCTGGGGCGGGGTCATGGGGTGATCGTAGGCAGAAGGCGGCCCGGCGCGTGGGTACTTGCGGCGTACCCCACCGACATGGCGCCGGCCCGCCCGCGCCCCGACAGGCTTGCGCCCGGCCGGTTCGTTCCCGGCCGGGCGTTCCTCCGGGTTCCGTGTCACGCGTCGGCGGCCCGGAAGCCGCGCAGGCGCAGGCTGTTGCCGACCACGAAGACCGAGGAGAACGCCATGGCGGCGCCCGCGATCATCGGGTTGAGCAGTCCGGCCGCGGCGAGCGGCAGGGCGGCCACGTTGTAGGCGAAGGCCCAGAAGAGGTTGGTGCGGATGGTACCGAGGGTCCTGCGGGAGAGCCTGATGGCGTCGGCCGCGGCGCGCAGGTCTCCCCGTACGAGCGTCAGGTCGCCGGCCTCGATGGCCGCGTCGGTCCCGGTGCCCATCGCCAGGCCCAGGTCCGCCTGGGCGAGCGCGGCGGCGTCGTTCACCCCGTCACCGACCATGGCGACCGAACGGCCCTCCGCCTGGAGCCGCTTGACGACGTCGACCTTGTCCTGCGGCATGACCCCGGCGATGACCTCGTCGATCCCGACCTCGGCTGCCACGGACATGGCGACCGCCTCGTTGTCGCCGGTCAGGAGGATCGGGGTGAGGCCGAGCGCGCGCAGTCGGGCGATGGCCTCGGCGCTGGTCTCCTTGACGGCGTCCGCGACCTCCAGGACGGCGCGCGCCTCGCCGTCCCAGGCCACCGCGATGGCGGTCCGGCCCGCCCGCTCGGCCTCGGCCTTGGCGGACCTGAGTTCCGCGGGCAGCTCCACCGCCCACTCGTCGAGCAGCTTCTCGCGGCCGACGAGGACGGCGTGGCCCTCGACGACACCCTGGACGCCGAGGCCGGGGACGTTGGCGAAGTCCTCGGGCGTGGGCAGGGTGCCGGTCCGCTCGGCGGCGCCGGCCGCGACCGCGCGGGCGACCGGATGCTCCGAGGCGTGCTCCAGCGCGCCGGCGAGCCTCAGGACCTCGCTCTCGTCGGTGTCCGCGGTGGTGTGGACCGCGAGCAGGGTCATCCGGCCGGTGGTGACGGTGCCGGTCTTGTCCAGGACGATGGTGTCGACCGCGCGGGTGGACTCCAGGACCTCGGGTCCCTTGATGAGGATGCCGAGCTGGGCTCCGCGGCCGGTGCCGACCATGAGGGCGGTCGGGGTGGCGAGTCCCAGCGCGCAGGGGCAGGCGATGATCAGTACGGCCACGGCCGCGGTGAACGCCGCGGTCGGACCGGAACCCGTGCCGAGCCAGAAGCCGAGGGTGGCGAGCGCGAGCGCGATGACCACCGGGACGAAGACGGCGGAGATCCGGTCGGCGAGCCGCTGGGCCGCGGCCTTGCCGTTCTGGGCGTCCTCGACCAGCTTCGCCATCCGGGCGAGCTGGGTGTCGGAGCCGACGCGGGTGGCCCGCACGACGAGCCGGCCGCCGGCGTTCAGGGTGGCGCCGGTCACCGAGTCGCCGACGGACACCTCGACCGGTACGGACTCGCCGGTGAGCATCGAGGTGTCCACCGCGGAGGAGCCCTCCACGACGACGCCGTCGGTGGCGATCTTCTCGCCGGGCCGGACCAGGAAGCGGGTGCCGGCCAGGAGTTCGGAGGTCGGCACGGTGATCTCCTGACCCCCGCGCAGGAGGGTGACCTCCTTGGCACCGAGTCGCATCAGGGCTCTGAGGGCGGCCCCGGCCTTGCGCTTGGAGCGGGCCTCGAAGTACCGGCCCGCCAGGATGAAGGCGGTGACGCCGGCCGCGGCCTCCAGGTAGATGTTCCCGGCGCCGTCGGTGCGGGCGATGGTGAAGGCGAAGGGGTGGGTCATCCCGGGTGTTCCGGCGGTGCCGAAGAACAGCGCCCACAGCGACCACAGGAACGCGGCGGTCGTACCGACCGAGATGAGCGTGTCCATGGTGGCCGCCCCGTGGCGGGCGTTGGTCCAGGCGGCCCGGTGGAAGGGCCAGGCGGCGTAGACGACGACGGGCGCGGCGAGCGTGAGGCTCAGCCACTGCCAGTACTCGATCTGGAGCGCCGGGATCATCGCCATCGCGACGACCGGGACGGCGAGGGTCACGGCGGTGACCAGCCGCTGTCTGAGGGGGCGCAGTTCCTCCTCGGCCCGCTCCTCGCCGGAGGGGCCGTCGCCGCCGGACTCCTCACCCCGGGGGCGCTCCGGCCGTGGCGCGGTGGCGGTGTAGCCGGTGGCCTCCACGGTGGCGACGAGGTCGGCGGTGGTGACGTCCGCGCCGAAGGTGATCCACGCCTTCTCCGTGGCGTAGTTGACGGTGGCCTCGACCCCGTCCATGCGGTTGAGCTTCTTCTCGACGCGGGCCGCGCACGAGGCGCAGGTCATGCCGCCGATGGCGAGTTCGACCCGGGTGGCGCCGGACGTGGTCGTGGTCATGAGGGGCCTTTCTCCTCTGGGTTCGGTTCTCTTCCGGCGGGTGTCACCCGGTCGTCAGGGATACGAGGCACGTCGGTGCGCGGTGCGGTAGTAGATACCCTAGGGGGGTATCTTTTCTCTGGTCATGTATACCCCCAGGCGGTATTGGGTGCAAGGCGTTCCGACAGGTGGATCACATACCTCTTAGGGGTATTCCCGGGGTCGGGTGCGACGGTCGCCCGGGCGTGGGAGTGCGATGCGCGGTGCGGGAGGTCACGGGCACGGCTAGGCTGGGGAATGGACTAGACCTGTAGAAGTCGTCATCCCTGGAGGAATGGGCTCAATGAGCAACCGTGCAGTGCTGGAGGTGATCGCCCTCGACGAGGAGGACGCGGTCGCTGCCCAGGCCGGCGGGGCGGACCGCCTCGAGCTGGTCACCGACATGGCGGCGGACGGGCTGACCCCCTCCCGGACCGGATTCCAGACGATCCGTGCCGCGGTCGACATCCCGCTGCGCGTGATGCTCAGGCTGACCGACGGGTTCGCGGCCGGAGACGTGGACGCGCTGGTCGACCGCGCGCGGGACCTGCGGGACGCGGGCGCGGACGAGTTCGTCCTCGGCTTCCTGACGGAGGACGGGGCGCCCGACCTGGTGGCGGTCGAACGCCTTCTCGCGGTACTCGACGGCTGCCGTTGGACCTTCCACCGGGCGATCGACCGCGCCGGCGACCGCGACGCGCTGCGCAAGGAACTCGCGGACCTCCCGGGCCTGGACACCTACCTCACAGCGGGCGCGGCGACCGGCGTCGACGACGGCCTGCCCGTCCTGCGCGCCGAGGCGGCCCGCGGCGACGAACCCGGCTACGAGCCGCAGATCCTCGTCGGCGGCGGCCTCCGCCTCGACCACCTGCCGACGCTGCGGGCCGCCGGCCTCGGCGCGTTCCACATCGGCGGCGCGGCCCGCCCCCAGGGCTGGGCCGCCCCGGTCTCGGCGGACGCGGTCCGCACCTGGCGCGAGGCGCTGGACGCCTAGGACGTGTCGCGGGAGTCCCTCCCGGCCCGTGACGCCTGGTACGCACGCTCGCCGCGTTGTCGGAGTCATCCGAGTACGCCCGGTACGAGGACGATCCTCCGCCTCGCGGTCGCACGCACCAGGCGCCGCGGGCCCCGCCCTCCGGGCGGACGGGGCTACTTCCCCCACACGCCCTCGCCGCCGCGCGGATGGAATCCGGTGGTTCCGGAACCGGCGGGTCCGGCCACCTGCCGACTCCGCTCCCGCCGACTCCGCCTCCCGCTGGTTCCGCTCCGAGAGGGCGTCGTCGGAGCGACCAGAGCGTCAGGAGCGACCGGGGGGGGTGCCCGGTGGCTCCGGGGCCCCGTGGCCGTGGGCCCCGCATTTATGTGGTGGCCGCCGCGCGCCGCGGCCGGTTACCGTCCCGGGTCATGGCCGACCCGAGGAAGAAGACCGGTGAACCGCACATCGACGAGGACCTCGTCCGCGGACTCGTCGCGGACCGCTTCCCCCGGTGGGCCGGGCTCGCGGTCCGCGCGGTGCCCTCGGCCGGTACGGACAACGCCATGTACCGCCTCGGCGACGACCTCGTCGTCCGGCTGCCCCGCGCGCCCGGCGCGGCCCGCCAGGTCGCGAAGGAGCAGCGCTGGTTGCCCCACCTCGCCCCGCGTCTTCCGCTGCCCGTGCCGGTGCCCCTCGGTCTCGGCCTGCCAGGGAAGGACTTCCCACTGCCCTGGTCGGTGTACGGCTGGCTCGAAGGGGACGACGCCTTCACCGCGCCGATCTACGATCTCGCCCACGCGGCAGAGGCATTGGGCCGCTTCGGACGGGACCTGCGCGCGGTGGACGCCGACGGCGGCCCGGCTTCCTTCCGCGGCGGCCGGATCACCGAGTGGGCGGGGGACCAGCCGGAGCGCGCCCTGCGCGCCCTCGACGGCGACGGCACGGCCGACCGGGCCCTGGTGACCGAGGCGTGGGAGTCGGTGCTCCGCCTCCCCCAGTGGCGGGGCGACCCGGTCTGGGTCCACGGCGATCTGCTGCCGGGCAACCTCCTCGGCCGCGCCGGGCGCCTCAGCGCCGTCATCGACTTCGGCGGCGTCGGGACCGGCGACCCCGCCTGCGACATGATGGTCGCCTGGACCCTGCTGACCCCCGAGACCCGGCCGCTGTTCCGGGAAGCCGCACGGGTCGACGACGCCACCTGGGCCCGCGGGCGCGGCTGGGCGCTGTGCTGGGGCCTGGTCACCGAGCACCACTACCGGGTCGGGAACCCGGTCCTGGCCACCGTCGCCCGCCGCACCTTCACCGAAGCGCTCGGCGAGTACGCCGCCGGGGCATGACGCACGGGCGGACCCCGCCGCTCCCGCCTCCTCCGCCACCGGAGAAACGCCAGGGGCCGCCGGGTGGTCCCGCGCCCGATCCCGCTCCGGCGTCTCCGTGTCCCATGAGGCGGCGGGTCGCCGACGAGATGCATCCGGGCGCGGGCCTGTTCATCCTGGCCGACATCGTCATAGTGATCATCCTGGTCGTCCGCAGACGCGGCATCGAGCCCACCCGGTCCGCACGACGGGGGCACACGACGCCGCACCGGCGCGGGCCGCCGGGCACGCGCGGCTACGCCAACTGCGGAGGCAACGGTGAGGAGTGGAGAACCGTCAGTCCCGACACCGCACGCGTCAGCGCGACGTACAGCCGACGCAGACCGGTCCGCTCGTCGGGTTCGCCGTCGACGACCGCCGCCGGGTCGTCCAGCACCACGTAGTCGTACTCCAGGCCCTTCGCCAGCGAGGCGGGGACCAGGGTCAGCCGGGAGGCGGCCGTGGTCTCGTCACCCGGTGACAGGTACGGCAGGCCGGCGGCGGTCAGCGCCTCCGCCAGCGGTGTGATCCGCGCGTCCGCGGCGATCAGGCCGATCGAGCCCTCGTGCCCGAGGGACGCGACGCACGCCGCCACCACCTCCGCGTCCAGCGCCTCCGGTGCGCAGGCGCGGACCGTCAGCGAGCCGGGGTTCTCCCGGACCGACTCCACCGCCGCGAGCCCCGGCGACATGTGCGGCAGCAGCCGGGAGGCGTATGCGATGACCTCGCGCGGGACACGGAAGCCGGCCGTCAGCTCCTCCACGACCGCCGCGGGCTTGCCCAGGTGAGCCAGCGCCTCGGCCCAGCTCTCCGTCGCCCACGGCGTCGTGCCCTGCGCCAGGTCGCCCAGGACGGTCGCCGACCCCGTCGTGCAGCGGCGGCCCACGGCCCGGTACTGCATCGGTGACAGGTCCTGCGCCTCGTCGATCACCACGTGACCGAGCGAATGCGTCCGTTCCACCAGGTCCCGCGCCTCGTCGATCAGCACCGCGTCCGCCGCCGACCACTTCGCCGACTTCACCGACCTGGCCGGCTTCGCCCAGAGCAGCAGCTTACGCTCGTCCTCGTCGAGGACACCCTCCGCGTGCTCCGTCAGGAACGCGGCGTCGCCCAGCAACCGCAGCACCAGCTTCGCCGGATCGACCGGCGGCCACACCGCCTTCGCGAACGCCTTCACCGCCGCGTTGCGCGCCACCGCGTCCTGCACCCGGTCGTCCGGCGCCTCGCCCGCCTGCTCCATCCGCACCAGGACGGCGTGCGCGACCCGCTGGGGAAGGGCGCCGCGGGCGGCTCCGTAGCGGATGTCCCGGTCCAGCAACTCCCGGACGATCTCCTCCAGTTCGTACGCAGGAATCCGCCAGCGCCGCGAGCCGCGCACCACCGTGAGTGACTCCGTCGGGAGCGTGACGTGGGAACGGACCGCCCGGCGGAGCACCTCCGCCATCCTCGCGTCGCCCTTGACCACGGCCGTCGCCGCCTCGTCCACGTCGCGTACCTCGACGTGCGCCACGAGGTCGTCGACCGTCGCCTGCCGCACCTCCAGCTCGCCGAGGGCGGGCAACACCTGCTCGATGTACTGCAGGAAGGACCGGTTCGGCCCGATGACCAGCGTGCCGGTGCGGGCCAGCCGCTCCCGGTGGGCGTACAGCAGATAGGCGACACGGTGCAGGCCGACGGCCGTCTTTCCGGTGCCGGGTCCGCCCTGGACGCACACCGTGCCGGAGAGACCGGACCGGACGATCTCGTCCTGCTCCGGCTGGATGGTGGCGACGATGTCCCGCATCGGACCCACGCGCGGGCGCTCGATCTCCGCCTGCAGCAGCCTGCTGGTCCGCTCCTCCTCCCCGGGGTCGGAGAGCCGCTCGTCCTCGTACGCGGTGAGGTCGCCCCCGGTGTACCCGAAACGGCGGCGCAGCCCCACGTCCTGCGGGTCCTTCCGCGACGCCCGGTAGAAGGGCTGCGACACCGGCGCACGCCAGTCGATCACCATCGGGTCGCCGCCGGCGTCGTGGACGTGCCGTCGGCCGATGTAGAACCGCCGTCCCTCCTGCGTGCTGCTCAGGTAGTCGAGCCGGCCGAAGAAGAGCGGGGTGTGGGAAAGGTCCGCGAGCGCCTTGATCCGCTCCTCGATCTGGCGGCCGAGCACCAGCGAGTTGACCCAGTTCGCGGTGACGTCCTTGATGTCGAGGGCCTCCACGTCCTCGCGCATCGCGCGCAGGGCGGCGCGGGAATCGGCGAGATGGGCGCGTTCGCGCGCGAGCGGGTCGCCGGGTGCGGGCGCGGACATGGCGGTGCCTCCAGAGCGTGTGCGGGTGTGTCGCGGCGACCGCCGGTTTCCGACCGGGCGGTGGCTCTCCACGGGGGGAGGCGGGAAGTCGGTGAGTGTAGCTTCCGGGCGGAGGCGTCGGCGAACGGAATTCCCACCCGGACGGCCCTGCCGCGCGGCCTTCGCCCCCCGGGGGCGTACGGCCGGGGGACCGGCGCCGTACGCCCCGTAGGGGACGGCACCCGCCTCAGTCCTCCGGGGTGTCGCCCGCGAGCAGCTCGTCCGCGTCCAAGATCCGGTACGCATAGCCCTGCTCCGCCAGGAACCGCTGCCGGTGCGCCGCGAAGTCCTGGTCGATGGTGTCCCGGGCGACCACCGAGTAGAAGTGCGCCTGGTGACCGTCGGCCTTCGGACGCAGCACCCGGCCCAGGCGCTGTGCCTCCTCCTGGCGTGAACCGAACGTCCCCGACACCTGGATCGCGACCGTCGCCTCCGGCAGGTCGATCGAGAAGTTCGCCACCTTCGACACCACGAGCACGCTGATCTCGCCGTTGCGGAACGCGTCGAAGAGCTTCTCCCGCTGCGCGTTGGACGTCTCGCCCTTGATGACCGGTGCGTCCAGGTGCTC
The DNA here is from genome assembly GCF_035994945.1 of Streptomyces sp. NBC_01216. Lineage (NCBI taxonomy): Bacteria > Bacillati > Actinomycetota > Actinomycetes > Kitasatosporales > Streptomycetaceae > Streptomyces > Streptomyces sp. NBC_01216. The sequence goes on along the minus strand of NZ_CP108677.1, from coordinate 3,091,607 downwards.
GCCGAGTTCGTCGAGCTGGTCGATGTACTGGCCGATGACGAGGATCTGCTGCCCGGCGAACCTCCGCACCAGCGCCTCCGTCACCTTCCGCTTCGTCGCCGTCGTCGCGCAGAAGCGGTACTTCTCCTCCGCCTCCGCCGTCGCGTACGCGAGCCGCTCCGAGTCCGTCAGATTGACCCGGACCTCGACGCAGTCGGCCGGCGCGATGTAGCCCTGCGCCTCGATCTCCTTCCACGGGGCGTCGAAGCGCTTCGGCCCGATCAGCGAGAACACGTCCGACTCGCGCCCGTCCTCGCGCACCAGGGTCGCGGTCAGACCGAGCCGCCGCCGCGCCTGGAGGTCGGCGGTGAACTTGAAGACCGGGGCGGGCAGCAGGTGTACCTCGTCGTAGACGATCAGGCCCCAGTCACGCGAGTCGAAGAGCTCCAGGTGCGGATAGACACCCTTCCGCTTCGTCGTCAGCACCTGGTAGGTGGCGATGGTGACCGGCCGGATCTCCTTCCTCGTCCCGCTGTACTCGCCGATCTCGTCCTCGGTCAGCGAGGTCCGCTTCACCAGCTCGTGCTTCCACTGCCGCGCCGAGACGGTGTTGGTGACCAGGATCAGCGTCGTGGCCTTGGCCTGCGCCATGGCACCCGCGCCGACCAGCGTCTTTCCCGCGCCACAGGGCAGCACCACGACACCCGAGCCACCGTGCCAGAAGCCCTCGACGGCCTGCTTCTGGTACGGGCGCAGGGCCCAGCCGTCCTCGGCGAGATCGATGCGGTGCGCCTCACCGTCCACGTAGCCGGCCAGGTCCTCCGCCGGCCAGCCCAACTTCAGCAGCGTCTGCTTGATCTGCCCCCGCTCGGAGGGATGCACGACGACCGTGTCCGGGTCGATCCGGTCCCCGACCAGCGGCTGCACCTTCTTCGAGCGGAGGATCTCCTCCAGCACCGGCCGGTCGGTGGTGGTGAGGACGAGTCCGTGGGTGGGGTGCTTGCCGAGGGTGAGCCGGCCGTAGCGGGCCATCGTCTCGGCGACGTCGACGAGGAGCGCGTGCGGGACGGGGTAGCGGGAGAACTCCACCAGCGCGTCGACGACCTGCTCGGCGTCGTGTCCGGCGGCGCGGGCGTTCCACAGGCCGAGCGGGGTCACCCGATAGGTGTGGATGTGCTCCGGTGCCCGCTCCAGCTCGGCGAAGGGCGCGATGGCACGGCGGCAGGCGTCGGCCTGCTCGTGATCGACCTCCAGGAGAAGAGTCTTGTCGCTTTGGACGATCAGGCAGGACACACGTACCTCCGCAGATAGGATCGCCGCGTGACAGACACCACATCTGCCACGGCCCGGACTTTGCCCCATACCCGTCGCCCCGAGGGCGTCTCGGCCAATGCGCCGGGAATGCGCGCAGCCATCTGTGTCCGCCTTTCGCGGGAAACAGAGAACTCTACCTCGCCCGAGCGTCAGAGTGCGGACTGCGCCCCTTGAACCGTCCTGAGACCGCCCTGAGCGCCGTTCGCAGCACGTTGACGGGGGAAGGACCCTGTGGCGGGCCGTTTGGCGACCCTGGGGTGGTGCGTGGCGTTCGGGGCTGGTGTCGGTGCGTACGCCCCGGGAGCACCGCCTCCTGTCAGACCTGGTCGTCCTCCAGTTCCGCGACGCCCGTGATGCGGTGCAGCGGATAGGTGCGGACCCCGTCCGCCGTGTGGTCGTAGCCCGTCACGTAGCCGCCCTCCACCCGCACCGGCGCGATGACCCGCTGGCTGGCCGCGCCCTCGGCGTTGACGTAGCCGATCCAGACGGCCGAGCCGGTCATCGCGGCGGCCTGGACGGTGGCCAGGGTCTCGGCCGCGGAGGTACGCGGAAGTGCCCCACCGGCCGGAGGGGTCGTCTCCGGGCGTTCCTTGCGGACCGCCGTCGACGCCAGGTCCCCCGCCCTGATGGCGCGGACCGCCGCGCCGAGCAGGGTCCGGTCGGGGACGGGCGGGCCGTCGGGGACGGGGGCGGGCGCGGTGCGCGGGCCGGTGCGGTAGACGTCGGCGCGGGTGATCAGGACCGCGCCCTCGGCGGACTCGGCGGCCGGGGCGTATCCCATCGACCGCAGTCCGTCGAGCAGCGCCGCCGGTTCGGTCTGGGCGGCCAGGACCGTCGGGGCGAGGCGGCGCAGCCGCAGTGAGGCGGACCGCCGGTCCGCCAGGATCTCGCCGAGCAGCGTGTCGTCGTCGCAGCGCACGTAGGCGGACGCGGCGCCGATGCGCAGATGGCCGTGTTTCCTGGCCACGTCGTCGATCAGGTAGGCGAGTGGCTGCGGCACCGGGGTGCGGGAGTGCGAGGTCAGGAAGTCGTGCAGGTCGGAGGCGGAACGGCCGGCGTCGAGGGCGCGGCGCACCGTGGCGGGGGTGAAGCGGTAGACCGTCGCGCCGCCCTTCGACTCCACGTCGGCGAGAACGGCGAGCGTGTCGGCGAGAGGCCGGCGGAGCGGCCCGGGTGCGACGGCGGTGAGGTCGGCCTGGAGCAGGACGTGGTCGACCGCCTCGGGGAGCAGCGGAGCGAGGAGGGACGCGGCGCGCGAGGCGGCCAGTGAGGGTTCGACGCCACCGTCGTTCACCGGCTCCGGGGCGGCCTCCGTCAGCGGCAGGTTGAGCAGGGCCCGGCCGTGCGAGGAGAGGACGCCACGACCGGTGATGCCGAGCATCTCGCCCTCGGTCAGGGTCCACAGGGCGATCCGGGACCGCGGGTCGGTGGCCGTGGAGTGGGCGGGCGGGTTCGTGCCCGGGTGTCCGCCGGGGGACTGCCCCGCACCGGCGCTCCGGCTTCCGGGCGTGCCCGCCGCCGCACCGCGCAGCGGCCGTTCCCAGCGCAGCCGCGCCAGCAGCGACTCCGGGTCGGCCGCGGCGCCGGGCGGCAGGGTGGCCTGGAGGGCCAGGACCCGGTGGCGGACCTCCGGGGCCGGACCCCGGTCGAGGTCGGGGCCGAGGACGGACAGGGTACGGCCCTTGGGGTCCTGGCCGCCGACCAGGCCGGGCGTACGGGTCGCGGTGAGCCAGACGGCGGCGAGCCGGGCCCAGCGCTCGGCCGGCGGCAGGTCCAGCCAGTCGTCGTAGGCCGGGGTGGGCGCGTAGCGTTCGTCGGCCTCGCCGTCCGAGGCGAGCAGCCCCGCCCCGTGGCAGAGCTCCAGCCAGAAGGCCGCGGCCTGCTCCGTCACGTCGAGGGCGGACGCCGTCCGCTTGAGGTCCCGTACGGACAGGCCGCCCGCACGCAGTACCTGCGGGCCCCCGTGGTCCCACGACTTCAGCAGCTCCTCGACCGTCGCCAGCGCCGTGTACGCCTGGCCGGCCGCCGCGCTGTCCACCACCTGCGGACGGTACTCGCGCAGCACGGTCAGGGACGGCGGGTGCGGTTCGGGCGCCCGGTGCGCCCGGCCGCCGCGCAGGTGCAGTGCCGCCTCCCGCGGCAGCACGACCGTCCGTGGCGAGGCCGGCAGCAGCAGTCCCCGGTCGCGCAGCCAGCGAACCGGCGGGGCCGGGTTCGCCGTGACCTCGCCGTACGGCGGCCCCCACACCAGCCGGTCCAGGACCGTCAGCGCGTCCGGTGGCGCCGTGTCCAGGAGGGCTCCCATCCGCTCCCGGTCGGTGAACAGCCCGGTCAGCGACACCACCGCCGAGACCGGGTCGTGGGTGGCGGGCAGGCCGGCCGTCGCGATGATCTCCTGGATGCGGCCCGGGGACATCCCGGACGTGGCCTCGGCGACGGTGGGACCCAGGCCGGTCGGGGAGGGGTGCTGCGGCGAGGGCAGGAGCAGTTCGCGCGCGGTGCGCACCAGGCGCAGCCGGTCGTCCGCGCCCCACACCAGCGCCTGCTCGCGCAGGGCCTCCAGGGTGCGGGGCAGGGCCGCCTCGATGTCCGGGTCCCCCTCGTCCCCGGTGAGCAGGGCGAGGAGAACCGGGTAGGGCGCGGGGTCGGGGGCCACGGCCAGTGCCTCGGCCGTCTGGAGGGTGAAACGGTCGAGCCGCTCCAGGGCGCGCACGACCGAGCCGCGGGTGCCCGCGCGGGTGGCGAGCTGGGTCAGGTCGTTCGGTACCGGGTTGAGCAGGTCGGGGCGGGCGCGCAGCAGCGCCGCGAGTCCTTCGTCACCGCGGGCGCGCAGCGCCTCCGCGAGCGTGCGCGGTGCGGTGGCACCTGTTCCTGCGGGCACGTGCGCCTCCCGGTCGAGCTCACCGATCCCCATCCGCCCCACGTTAGCCCCTGCGCGGGCGCTAACGTCGGGGCGTACCGGCCGTGGAGGGGACTGTGGGGATCGAGAGCGACCAGTTGGTCTTCGACTATCTGAGCCGGGTCGGTGACCTGGCACAGCAGCGGCAGCTGCCGTCGAACACCCGGATGCGCCTCGTGTCGGGCCTGCGGGGCGAGATCGACCGGCGGCGCGCCACCCGCGGCGAGGAGTCCCCGGCGGCGGTCCGCGGCATCCTCCGGCAGCTGGGGACACCGGACGAGCTGGTGGACCGGGCCGCGGGCGTCGACCCCGTACCGGGGCTGCCGGAGCCGGGGCTGCCGGAGCAACGGGGACGGCGGTGGAGGCGGGGCGGGGTGCCGACACCGCGTCCGGGCGCGACGGCGACGTCGTCGAAACGGCCCTCGTCCTCGGGCGCGCCGTCGCCGCACCTCGCGGGGACGGACGAGGTCGGCGCGGCGGACACGGAACCGGACTGGTGGCGTATGGAAGCCACGCCGAGGCCCGGGGACGATCTGGTGCCGGGTTTCGTGGGCGGGGTGGAGATCCCGGAGCTGCTGAAGCCCCCCGTCGACGCGGACGCGGACGCGGACCAGGCCGGGGACGGGGACGGACGGGCCGGCGGCCCGGAGGCGGGCGCGCCGGGCCGGCCTTGGGCGCGCCGCCTTCCGTGGGCGCGCCGCGACGCCGTCGGGGACGCGGGCGCCGAGCCCGGTGCGGACGCGGCCCCGGGGCCGGCCGTGGTGCCCCGGAGCCCGCGGCTCGCCAACCCGTTCCTGCTGCTGGCCGCGCTGCTCCTGCTGGGCGGCGCCCTGTTCGGCTCGTTGCCGGCCCTCGCCTTCGGCTGGTTGCTGGCCTGGGCCTCCCGACGGCTCACCCGGCGTGAGGTCCAGGTCGCCGTCATCGTCCTGCCGGGGCTCGCTGCCACGGCCGGCGCGGTCTGGCTCTGGGGCCGGGTGGCGGGCCGCTGGGGGCAGCCGATCGTCGAGGGCGGCGCCGCGATGGGCGCGGCGCTCGGGGATACCTGGCCGTGGGTCGTGCGGGTGGCGGCGGTCTCCTCGGCGTTGTTCCTGCTGTGGCGGTCCCAGCGCCGCTGAGAACCCGGCGGAACGCCCCGCCGGTGCGGTCCCGGACGCCCCGGGCCGGGCTCGGCCGGCCCGGGGGCGTTTCCTGTCTGGCCTGTCCGGTCGTCAGGCCGGTGCTCGGTCGGCGCCCGGCACAATGGCCGCCATGACTCCTCTCACCGTCGGTTTCGACCTCGACATGACCCTGATCGACTCCCGTCCCGGCATCAAGGCCGCGTTCCAGGAGTACTCCGCCCGCACGGGTGTGCCGATCGACGCCGATCTCGTCGTGTCCCGGCTCGGGCCGCCGCTCGAGCACGAGCTGGCGCACTGGTTCCCCGAGAGCGAGATAGCGGCGCGGACCGCCGAGTACCGCGCGCTCTACCCCCTGTACGCGATCGAGCCGTCCCTGGCCCTGCCCGGCGCCAGGGATGCGATTCAAGCCGTTCGTGCGGCGGGCGGGCGGGCGATCGTGGTGACCGCGAAGAACGGGCCGCACGCCGCACTGCACCTCACCCACCTCGGCATGGAGCCGGACGCCGTCATCGGCGGACTCTGGGCCGAGGGCAAGGCGGAGGCGCTGCGCGCGTACGGCGCGCGGGTCTACGTCGGCGACCACACCGGCGACGTGCGGGGCGCCGTGACGGCGGGCGCCCTTTCGGTCGGCGTCGCCACGGGTCCGTGCGACGCCGACGAACTGCGGGGCGCCGGGGCCGACATCGTCCTCGGTGATCTGACGGAGTTCGGTGCCTGGTGGGACGGGTTCCTGGCCGGTCAGGCCGAGGACCGGTCCGCGGTCTGAGACTCCGCCGGGTGGCCTCGGGCCGGGGCGGGGGCCCTCAGCGCCTGGCGGGTGGCCTCCGGCCGGGCGCTGAGGCGCCCTGGCCCGGCGCGCTGCCGGCGTTGCCGACAAGCCCCGGTAGCTCCGGGGCTTCGCTACCGCGGCGTCCCGGCGCCTTGGGATCGCACGCGCCAGACCGCGTCCGCCCGTCGGCCGAAGGCCACCCGACGGCCTCTCAGCCGGTCTGGGCGGCGGACCGCCGCGCCTGGCGGCGCTGGGCCGCGATCGAGCGCAGCACCCCGGCGGCGGCCACGAGGAAGCCGACCCCCATCAGCATGCACACGGCGTAGGCGACGGGCGGGAACGGCTCGGTCCCCAGGAACAGGGGGGCCACCGTGACGAGCGTGGCCACGGCGCCGATGACGAAGACGATCGCGCCGGCGCGGACCAGGCCGTCACCGGGAGCGGCGTCGTCCGTCGGGGCCGGGAGGGTTTCACTGCGCATTCGGCCAGATTAAGGGTTGCCCGGCCGTCCCCGTCAGCCGCGTGACGGGCGCCGGGTGCCGGGGGGCCGCACACGATCCCGGACGCGCCGGGTCAATCCGGTGTCCGTACCCGCCCCGCTTGTGCTGTGATGGGCGTGCCTCTTCCCGCCCCGAGTACGCGGCGATCGAACTCGGCCACTCCGCGTGGCCGACATGGATGGACCGGCTTGACGGAGGGTACAGAGCTGAGGAGGCTTCCAGGCGACACGGCAGGCACGAGCATGCGCTAGATAGCCTGACCTGCAACGACTGTGGTTCGGCTGACTGGTGGAATGGGGTGCGTGCTTTGCCTACCGGCAAGGTCAAGTGGTTCAACAGCGAGAAGGGCTTCGGCTTCCTCTCCCGTGACGACGGCGGCGACGTCTTCGTGCACTCGTCGGTCCTGCCCGCCGGAGTCGACGCCCTCAAGCCGGGACAGCGCGTCGAGTTCGGGGTCGTCGCCGGACAGCGCGGTGACCAGGCCCTCTCCGTGACGGTGCTCGACCCGACGCCCTCCGTGGCCGCGGCACAGCGACGCAAGCCGGACGAGCTGGCGTCCATCGTCCAGGACCTGACGACGCTCCTGGAGAACATCACGCCGACGCTGGAACGGGGCCGCTACCCCGACAAGGCCCACGGCGCGAAGATCGCGGGTCTGCTGCGGGCGGTCGCCGACCAGCTCGACGTCTGATCCCTCGGCTCCCCGGCCGGCCCTCGGGCCGGTCCGCGATTCCGGGGCCGTCCGTCGCGTCGTGATCCCGGACCGTTCCCGGGTGTCACCCGGTCCCGGGACACGGCCGACGGGCGTCAGAGCCTGTCGGCCGAAGGCCACCCGACAGGCTCTCAGCCGGGGAACGCCAGCGCGTCCGGGCCGAGGGGCGGTACCAGCCCCTCGGCCGCGGCCCGGGTGAGCAGCCCGCGGACCGCCGCGTATCCGCTCTCGCCCAGGTCCGCGGTGAACTCGTTGACGTAGAGCCCGATGTGCTGATCGGCCACCTTCGGGTCCATCTCCTGGGCGTGCTCCCGTACGTACGGGCGTGAGACGGCCGGATCGTCCCAGGCCATCCGTACCGATGTGCGGGCGGCGTCCGCCAGCCGCCGCAGCTCGTCCGCGCCCAGCGAGCGACGCGCGATGATCGCACCGAGCGGGATCGGCAGCCCGGTGGTGTCCTCCCAGTGCGCCCCCATGTCGGCCAGCGCGTGCAGACCGTAGTCCTGGTAGGTGAACCGGGCCTCGTGGATGACCAGGCCCGCGTCGACCTTCCCGTCGCGCACCGCCGGCATGATCTCGTGGAAGGGGAGTACCACGATCCGGCCGACGTCCCGCGGGACGACGGCCGCCGCCCACAGCCGGAACAACAGGTACGCCGTCGAACGCTCGCTCGGCACCGCCACGGTCCGGCCCGCCAGCGCCCCGGGCGCCATCGGCTCGCGGGTGAGGACGAGCGGGCCGCATCCTCGGCCCAGAGCGCCGCCACAGGGCAGCAGCGCGTACTCGTCGAGGACCCACGGCAGCACGGCGTAGGACACCTTCAGGACGTCGTACCCGCACGTGGACGGGCCGCTCTCGGCCCATCCGTTGGTCCGGTCGATGTCCGCGAAGGTCACGTCGAGCCGGGGCGCGTCCGGGACCCGGCCGTGCGCCCAGGCGTCGAAGACGAACGTGTCGTTCGGGCAGGGCGAGTAGGCGATCCTGAGTGCGGACGTCATGGGGCGGGCTCCACGAGGACGGAGTGGCTGAGCAGTTGGAAGGCGTTCCGCAGCGCGTCCAGGGCCTCGCCGATCCGCCAGGCGGCGCGGTCACGGGGCCCGACGGCGTTGGAGACCGCGCGGAGCTCGACGACGGGCACGCCGTACGCGGTGGCGGCCTCGGCGACGCCGAAGCCCTCCATCGCCTCGGCGGCGGCGCCCGGGTGGCGCCGGGTCAGTTCCGCGGCACGTGCGGCGGTGCCGGTCACGGTGGAGACGGTCAGGACGGGCCCGACGGTGTGGCGCTGCCCGCCCTCGGCGAGCGCGGCGGAGACGCGCCGCGTCAGCGCGGCGGGAGCGTGGTGCGTGGAGCGGCCGAAGCCGAGCGCCTCGACGTCGAGAAAGCCGTCGGGCGTCTGTGCCCCGAGGTCGGCGGCGACGAGGGAGTCCGCCACGACGACGGACCCGAGGGGGGCCAGCGACGGGAAACCGCCGGCGATCCCGGCGGAGACGACCAGGTCGTACGGGGCGGTGGCCACGGCGAGCGCGGTGGCCGTGGCCGCGGCGACGGCCGCGGGGCCGACCCCGCCGACGAGGACGTCGGCCAGGGCGCCGGAGCGCGGGCGGGCCGGGGCTTCGCCGGAGACCGCCGTCGGGTCCGGCTCCGGAACGGCGACGTGACGGCGCAGGGCGAAGCCGCCCGGGAGCGGGACCTCGCCCGAGCCCGGACCGTGGAAGGGAAGGCCGCGGGCGACGGAGTCGGCCTCCGCCGCCACGGCCGTCACGATCAGGGTCCGGAAGGTCACCGGAGGATCAGGAGTCCTTCTTCAGGTCGAAGTGCCAGACACCGGTCAGCTTCTTGCCGTCGGTCTCGACGATGGTGACCTGGGTCTGGTCGGTGGCCTCGCCCGTCTGGGCGGCGAAGAACGCGCTGGCCGGAATGGACCGGTACGTCTTCTTGTACGGCTCCGGCTCGGCTGCCTGGCCACCGAGGAAGATGGTCCAGCCGTTGTCGGCGATCTCGGGATCCACACCGAAGCGGATCTTGTCGTCCGCGGAGACCGTGATGGTCTTCTCGGCCTTCTTGTTCAGGCACTTCTGGAACTGCGACTCCTTGATGGCGTCGCCGTTGTTGTAGCAGGCGGCCCCGGAGTGCACCGACTCGGTCCCGACCGTCAGGGTCGCGATCGGGGTCGGCTTGTCGCAGGCGGAGAGGACGAGGAGCCCGGCGGAGACGGCCCCGAGGGCGACGGCGGCCCGGCGGCGCGAGCCGGTGAAGAACGCAACGGTCATGGCCCGAAGGCTATCGGGCGTGTCGAGCTGTGCCACGCGGGGGTGCGGCGCGCCGCTTTTTCCGCCCCCGATGCGGCCCCCTCTTGCCTGACGTGCCCGCCGCGGATCGGGTGGCGCCGGGGGCCGCGGTAGCGGAGCTCGGAGCTACCGGGGCTTGTCGGCAACGCCGGCAGCGCGCGTGCAGACCGCGTCCGCCTGTCGGCCGAAGGCCACCCGAGGCCCTCAGAGCGCGCGCTGCCGCCGCCCGGGATGCCGGGCCGCCCTCAGCAGGCCGCGGACCGACAGCAGGGCACCGAGGCCCAGGATTCCGGCCGCGACCCACATGCCCACCGTTCCGTTCAGCGGCAGCGCGATGCCGATCGCGCCGCCCACCACCCAGGCCATCTGCAGCGCGGTCTCCGAACGGGCGAAGGCGGACGTCCGCACCACCTCCGGGACGTCCCGCTGGATCAGCGCGTCCAGGGACAGCTTCGACAGCGCCTGGGTCAGCCCCGCGACCGCCCCGAGCACCGCCACCATCAGCCCGCCGAAGAACAGCGCCGCGCAGATCGCCGCGGTCAGCACGATCGTGATCATCGTGGCGATGATCACCTCCGGTCCGTGGCCGCGCTCGCGCAGCAGCGACCCGACCGCGGTGCCGCAGGCGTTGCCGACCCCGGCCGCCACCGCGACCATCGCCAGCGACACCGCCGCGCTCTGGCCTGGCAGCGGGTGCACCCGCAGCAGGAAGGCGAGGAAGAAGATCAGGAAGCCGGAGAGCATCCGCTGTGCGGCGTTGGCCTGGAGCCCGTGCAGGACGGACGGGCCGACCGTCCGCAGGCTGGGTTTCTTCTCGCCGTGGGTCAGCAGGTGCGCGCGCCGCTCGCCCTTCGCCGAGTCGACCTTGTGCGGCATCCGGAACGCCCAGTACGTGCCCAGCAGGAACAGCACGCACGCCCCGTACAACGGCCACGGGGGCCCGATCTGCTGGAGCCCCGCCCCGATCGGCGCGGCGATCCCGGTGGCGAGCAGACCCGCGAGGGTGACGCGGGAGTTCGCCTTGACGAGGGAGAAGGTCGGGGGCAGCAGCCGGGGCACGACGGCGCTGCGGACCACGCCGTACGCCTTCGAGGCCACCAGGACGCCGAGCGCCGCCGGGTACAGCTCGATGCCGCCGGTCGCCACCGCCGCCGACATCGTGAGCGCCAGGACGGCCCGGGTCAGCATCGCGCCGGCCATCGCCGCGCGCCGGCCGTGCGGGACGCGGTCCAGCAGCGGGCCGATCACGGGGGCCAGCAGGGTGAACGGCAGCATGGTGATGCCGAGGTAGAGGGCGACCCGCCCGCGCGCCTCGTCCGTCGGTACGGAGAAGAAGACCGTGGAGGCGAGCGCGACGGTGATCATGACGTCGCCGGCGCCGTTCACGGCGTGCAGTTCGATCAGCCTGCCCAGGCCCGACTCGCCCGCGCCGTGCGCGTGGGTCGCCTTCCTGATGCCTCTCGCGGTGCCGGTGAAGGGCAGGTGCAGGGCGCGCCCCAGCGACCGGCCCGCTCGGCTGAGCGGCCCGGCGGGTTCGTGGGATCGTACGGAAGACCGTTCGGCTGCCACCCCGTCATAGTGCCCCACGCCCCTCGCCTACGAACCGTGGCGCGGCCCACGGGCTTCCACGGGCCCGTGGAAGCCCGCCTCGGACCCGGGCGCGCCGGAAGCCCCGTCGCGGGGCGGCCCGCGGGCGCGCCGCCCGGCGGTGCCGCGTCGCGCCGAGCGTGGCTCCGCCCCTGACGGCCGCCGGTGCCGTCCCGCGTGCCCGGACACGATCCGGCGGCCCGTGAGGGGCCCGTGACGGGTCTCCTCGGTGTCCCTTCCGGGGCCCGTACCGGGCTTCCGGCGGTCCGCGATCCGGGCTACTTGGGACGGGCAGGTGGGCGCAGCGCGGCGGAGGGGGTAGCGTGCGTAGCGCGCCACCGGCGGAAGTTCCCGGCCGCGCGCCTCTTCGGCATCCCGCAGAATGGATGACGATAGGTGTGCCCGAGACACGCGAGACGTGTCGGGTGCGGACGTCGATGCGGCCCTCCGGTCCGCTCCGCCCGCCGCCCGGTGCTTCGCTCCGCTCCTCGGCCGGCGCACCCGTGAGACGGCGTAGGAGAGAAGCGAGACCTGTGAGTGCTGCGACGACGCGAAGCCGTACCCCGCGTACCCCCGACCGTCTGTGCGCCGAGGCGGTAGACCTCGCCCGCGAGGCCGCCGAGGAGGCGGCCGCCCCCGGGAACATCGGGGATCACGTGGGGACCGTCGCCGAAGGCGACCGGGTCGTCACCCACTTCTTCGAGTGCCGGGAGCCCGGCTACCGGGGCTGGCGCTGGGCCGTCACCGTCACCCGTGCCTCCCGCGCCAAGAACGTCACGCTCGACGAGACCGTCCTGCTGCCCGGTGCCGACGCCCTCCTTGCCCCGGAGTGGGTGCCGTGGAGTGAGCGGCTCCGTCCCGGCGACATGGGTCCGGGCGACCTGCTGCCCACGGAACAGGACGACCTGCGGCTGGAGCCGGGCTACTCGGGCGAGGACGCCCCGCCGCCGAACTCCGCCGTCTCCGAGGACCTGGCGGACCACCTCGACGCCGAGGACGCCGAGATCGTCTCCCGCACGCCGTCCCGCGGCGCGATCGCCTCGGTCGCCGAGGAACTCGGTGTGCGGCGGGCGCGGGTGCTGTCCCGGTACGGCCTGCACGTGGCGGCGGACCGTTGGGACGAGTCCTTCGGCGCGAAGACCCCGATGGCCCAGGCCGCTCCGGCGTCCTGCGAGTCGTGCGGCTTCCTGGTGCCGCTGGGCGGCTCGCTGAAGCAGGCGTTCGGGGTCTGCGCGAACGAGTTCTCCCCGGCGGACGGGCGGGTCGTGTCACTGTCCTACGGCTGCGGAGGCCATTCCGAGGCGGCGGTCATGCCGAAGCCCACGCGCCCGGCGCAGCCGGTCCTCGACTCGATGGCGACGGACGCCTTCCCGCTCCGCCCGGCCAAGGACTCCGGCTCCACGACCGCTCCGGACGGCGCCTCGGAGGACCTGGGCCACTCCTGAGGGCGCGGGCCGCGACGCGGCCCGTCCCGCCGCCCGCGCGGGGCGGACACGGCGGCCCCTCGCGGCCCGGTCCTCCGGGTACCCGGGCTTCCGCGCGTACCGGGGGACGACCGGGCCCGGGGATACCCCGACCGTGTGCGTTCCCGGCCGCGCCGCGGACCGTCCCCCGCCCCGCCCGTGCGTGTCCTCCCGCCGGCCGCCTCCCGGACGACCGGGTCCCGCCGTCCGGTGGCCGGAGCCCGGGGGTGCCTCGCGGGACCCGGCCGGCACCCCGCCCGGGGCAGGCCCCGGAACGGGCGACGCGGGACACCCACAGGTCGCGGTACCTTCGGGCACCCGCCCCATCCCGTCCCGCAGAGTGGAGTCAGACGTGAGCGTCAGCGTCAGGACGACGACCGACGGTGCCGATCCCTTCGGCACCGCCCGGCTGCGGCGGGGCGTACTCGACGCCTGGGGAGCCGGACCCGCCCGGTTCCGCGAGGACGCCAACGCCGAGGAGGATCTGGCGCTCGGCGGCTACCGCGACCGGCTGGTCGTCGAACTCGCCCAGAACGCCGCCGACGCCGCCCGTCGCGCCGGTGTCACCGGACGCCTGCGGCTCACCCTGCACCCGGCCGGCGACGACGTCCCCGCCGTCCTGGCCGCCGCCAACACCGGCGCCCCGCTGGACGCGACCGGCGTCGAGTCGCTGTCCACCCTGCGCGCCTCCGCCAAGCGCGAGAACGACAGCGGCGCCGTCGGCCGCTTCGGCGTCGGCTTCGCCGCCGTCCTCGCCGTCAGCGACGAGCCGGCCGTCCTCGGCCGTCACGGCGGCGTCCGCTGGTCCCTCGCCGAGGCCCGTGAGCTGACCGCCGACGCCGCCCGCCACAGCCCCGGGCTCGGCGACGAGATCCGCCGTCGCGACGGCCATGTGCCACTGCTCCGCCTGCCGCTGCCCGCCGAGGGCACGGCGCCCGACGGCTACGACACCGTCGTCGTCCTCCCGCTGCGCGACTCCGCCGCCGTCGACCTCGCCGAGCGGCTCCTCGCCTCCCTCGACGACGCCCTGCTCCTGACCCTGTCCGGCCTCGCCGAGGTCGTCGTGGAGACGGCCGGCGGCGTCCGCACCCTCCGGCGCTCCGAACACGACGGCTACGTCCACATCGACGACAGCGCGTCCCCGTCCGGCACCCACCGCTGGCGGACCGTCAGTCACGGCGGCCCCCTCGACCCCGCCCTCCTGAAGGGCCGGCCCGTCGAGGAGCGGCTCCGCCCGCACTGGTCCGTGACCTGGGCCGTCCCCGTCGACGCCACCGGGGCCGCGCGGTTGCCCGGCACCGCGCCCGTCGTCCACGCGCCCACCCCCACGGACGAACCGCTGGATCTGCCCGCCCTCCTGATCGCCTCCCTGCCGCTGGACACCACGCGCCGGCACCCCGCCCCCGGACCGCTCACCGACTTCCTGGTGGAGCGGGCGGCCGACGCGTACGCCGAACTCCTCACCACATGGCGGCCGGTGACGGTCGGCACCCTCGATCTGGTACCCGGACCGCTCGGCAAGGGCGTCCTCGACGGGGCGCTGCGGTCGGCGATCCTGGAACGCCTGCCGAGGGTGGCCTTCCTGGCGCCCGAGGCACCCTCCGAGGAACTGCCCGCGCTGCGGCCCGTGGAGGCCGAGGTCGTGGAGGGCGCGGGCGCGGAGACGGTCGCCGTCCTCGCCGAGGTGTTCCCGACGCTGCTGCCCGCCGGCCTGGAGCGGCGCGTGGAACTGCGCACGCTCGGGATCGGCCGGGTGCCGCTGACCGAGGCGATCGACCGGCTCGCCGGGGTGGACCGCCCGCCGACGTGGTGGTGGCGGCTCTACGACTCCCTCGCGGGCGTCGACCCCGACCGGCTCACCGGCCTGCCCGTCCCGCTCGCCGCCGCGGAGCCCGACGGCCCGGAGGGCCCCGCGCGTACCCGCACCACCCTCGGCCCCCGCCAGGTCCTGCTGCCCCAGGACCGCACGCCCGCCGAACTGACCCGTCTCGGCCTGAAGGTCGCCCACCCGGACGCCGTCCACCCGCTCCTGGAGAAGCTCGGCGCGCTGCCCGCCACACCCCGCTCGGTGCTGACGACCCCCCAGGTCAGGGCGGCCGTCGCCGCGTCCATGGAAGCCGGGGAGATCTGGTACGAGGACGCGGACGCCCTCGACGCCGACGAGCTCGCCGAGACCGTGCTCGCGCTCGTCCGGGACGCGGAACTCGAACCGGGCGACGAGCCGTGGCTCGGCGCGCTCGCGCTGCCCGACGAGGACGGCGAGCCCGCGCCGGCCGGTGAACTGGTCCTGCCCGGAAGCGCCTTCGCCGAGGTGATGCGCGAGGGCGAACTCGCCTTCTGCGACGCCGAACTGGCCGAGCGCTGCGGCGAACAGCCGCTCGCCGCCTGTGGGGTGCTCGCCGGCTTCGTCCTCGTCCGGGCCACCGACCTCGTTCTCGACCCCGACGAGATGGAGCCACGGGACGGGGACTTCGCCGAACCCGACGACGCCGGTCTGCTCGACGCCGTCGACGTCTGGTGCGAGGACGTCCTGGACCGGCTGCCCGACTCCCCGGTGCCGCCGGTGGCGACCGAGATCGCCGCCGTACGGGACCTGGAACTCGTCGACGACGACGCCTGGCCCCAGGTCCTCGCGATGCTGGCGCGGCCCCCGCTGCGGGACGCGCTCACCCAGCCGGTCCGGGTGCTCCTCCCGGACGGCACGACCGACACCGTACGGCCGTACACGGCCTGGTGGCTGCGGGACCACCCCGTCCTGGACGGCCGCCGGCCGGCCGGACTACGCGCGGCGGGCACCGATCCGCTGCTCGCCGGGCTCTACGACGCCGCCGACGCGACCGGCTTCGAGGACGAGCAGGTCCTCCGGGCGCTCGGGGTGCGCACCTCGGTGTCCGCGCTCCTCGACGAGCCCGGCGGCGCCGCCGAACTCCTGGCCCGGCTCGCCGATCCGGAACGCGAGGTGACCGGCGCGCAGCTGCACGCCCTCTACAGCGCGCTCGCCGACCTGGACCCGGACCAGGTCACACTGCCCGACGAGCTGCGCGCCGTCCTGGACGGGACGCTGGTGGTGGTCGACGCCGCCGAGGCGCTGGTCGCCGACGCGCCCGACCTCCTCCCGCTCGCGGGCGGCCTGCCCCTGCTGCCCGTCTCCCCATCCCGTGCGGAGGACCTGGCGGAGCTCTTCCAGGTCCGCCGGCTGAGCGAGGCCGTCGAGGCGGAGGTGACCACGGTCGGCGAGGAGCACGACGTCCCGCCCGCGGTCCACGCGCTGCTCGGCCCGGCCACCCCGGAGACGTACCTCGAGCACGAGGAACTCCGGGCGGCCGGCGTCGAACTGGACTGGCGCCGGACCCCGGACGGCGTCATCCACGCCGCCACCCTGGAAGGTGTCGCCGCGGGCCTCGCCTGGGCGGCCGGCCAGTGGCCCCGCCGGTTCGAGGTGGCGGCGCTGATCGAGGACCCGTCGAGGACGGCGGAACTGGCCCGCGACCGCTGGTTCGACTGACGGCCCGGTCTCGCGCCGGCCCGCGCCCGGCCCGGCGGGTGGCGCGGGCCGCTCGGGGGAGGGCCGGTCCGGGGCCGCGGCCCGGCGGGTGACCGACGGGGTATCCGTTGCTCAGGCGGGGAACCTCCGGTCCACCCACCGCCAGGCGAACTCCAGGACGCCCGCTCCCGCCGCCGCGATGGCCACGGCCGTCCACGGCATGGTCGTGCCCACCAGCTTCAGGGCGAAGAAGTGCTGGAGCCAGGGGACGACGAGCACCAGCAGGAAGGCGCCGCCCATGGCGGCGACGAGGACCACGCGCCACCACGTGTAGGGGCGGGCGATGATCGCGAGCACCCACAGGGAGACCAGGAAGAGCGTCAGCGTCGCCGCGCTCGTCTCGGCGTCCAGCGCGTCGGTGCCGCTGTAGTGGTGGCGGGCGAGCAGGTACGTGGTGAAGGTCGCCGCCGCGGCGACGATGCCTGCCGGGATCGCGTACCGCATCACCCGCTTCACGAAGTGCGGCCTGGCGCGTTCCTTGTTCGGGGCGAGCGCGAGGAAGAAGGCCGGGACGCCGATCGTCAGGGTGGACAGCAGGGTCAGGTGCCGGGGCAGGAACGGGTACTCCACCTGGGAGCAGACGACCAGGATCGCCAGCAGGACCGAGTAGACCGTCTTGGTGAGGAACAGGGTCGCCACCCGGGTGATGTTGCCGATGACCCTGCGGCCCTCGGCGACCACCGACGGCAGCGTCGCGAACGAGTTGTCCAGCAGGACGATCTGGGCGACCGCCCGGGTGGCCTCGGAGCCGGAACCCATGGAGACGCCGATGTCCGCGTCCTTGAGGGCGAGGACGTCGTTGACGCCGTCGCCGGTCATCGCGACGGTGTGGCCGTGGGACTGGAGCGCGCCGACCATGTCCCGCTTCTGCTGGGGGGTGACCCGGCCGAAGACCGTGTGCGCGTCGAGGGCCTGGGCCATCTCCTCGCGTTCGGTGGGCAGCCGGCGGGCGTCGACGGTGTGCTCGGCGCCCGGCAGGCCGAGCTTTCCCGCCACGGCACCCACCGACACCGCGTTGTCCCCGGAGATGACCTTGGCGGCGACGTCCTGGTCGGCGAAGTAGGCCAGGGTGCCGGCGGCCTCTGGCCTCAGCCGCTGTTCGAGGACGACGAGGGCGGTGGCGCGGGCGTCGCGCGTGACGTCGGGCTCGTCGAGTTCTCGGGCGGCGCGGGCCAGGAGCAGGACACGCAGGCCCTGCTCGTTGAGCCGGTCGATCTCGCCGAGGGCCGGGTCACCGGCCGGCAGCAGCACGTCGGGGGCGCCGAGCAGCCACGCGGAGTTCTCGCCGTCGCCCTCGCTGAAGGCGCCGCCGCTGTACTTGCGTGCGGAGGAGAAGGGCAGCGCCTGGGTGCAGCGCCAGTCCTCGCCGTCGGGGAAGGCGTCGATGACGGCCTGGAGCGAGGCGTTGGGCCGGGGGTCGGACTCGCCCAGAGCGCCCAGTACCTTGCGCACGTACGACTCGTCCGCGCCGCCGAGGGGACGCAGCTCGGTGACGTCCATGCCGCCCTCGGTCAGCGTGCCCGTCTTGTCCAGGCAGACCACGTCGACCCGGGCCAGGCCCTCGATGGCGGGCAGTTCCTGCACCAGGCACTGCTTGCGGCCGAGGCGGATGACGCCGATCGCGAAGGCGACGGACGTCAGCAGGACCAGGCCCTCGGGGATCATCGGGACGATGCCGCCGACGGTGCGGGCGACGGAGTCCTTGAAGTTGTTCTCCTTGACCACGAGCTGGCTGATGACGAGCCCGATCGCGGTCGGGATCATCATCCACGTCACGTACTTGAGGATCGTGGAGATGCCGCTGCGCAGTTCGGAGTGGACCAGGGTGAAGCGGGACGCCTCCTCGGCCAGCTGGACGGCGTAGGCATCGCGGCCCACCCGGGTGGCGGTGTACGCCCCGCCGCCCGCGACCACGAAGGAACCTGACATCACCCGGTCGCCGCGGTGTTTGACGACCGGATCGGCCTCGCCGGTCAGCAGCGACTCGTCGATCTCCAGGCTGTCGGCCTCCGCCACCTCGCCGTCGACCACGGCCTTGTCGCCGGGGCCGACTTCGATGAGGTCACCGAGGACGATCCCCGAGGTGGAGACCTCGATCGCCACTCCGTCGCGGCGCACGGTCGGTCTGGCCTCGCCGATCAGGGCGAGGCCGTCCAGGGTCTTCTTGGCGCGCAGTTCCTGGATGATGCCGATACCGGTGTTCGCGATGATCACGAAGCCGAAGAGGCCGTCCTGGATGGGCGCCACGAAGAGCATGATCACCCAGAGCACGCCGATGATCGCGTTGAAGCGGGTGAAGACGTTGCCGCGGACGATGTCCGCCGTGGACCGGCTGGAGCGCAGGGGAACGTCGTTGACCTCGCCGCGGGCGACGCGCTCGGCCACTTCGGCCGAGGTCAGCCCGGCGACACGGTGGACGACGGGTGGTCCGGGCGCCGCGGCCTGGTCCGTGTCGATCTTCGCCCGCTGAGTCATGCTCTCGACGTTACGGCCGGAGCGACGTGTTCACCCGCCGAGTGGACGGAAGATCAGACCGGAGGAGGAGGGCGTGTGGTCCCTCGGCGTGACGGAGGGGCCACGGCCTACGACGGGCGACGGACGAGCGCGTCAGCCGGGGGAGCCGTCCGGGCCGTCCGTCTCCCGGCGGTCCGGGGCGCCGTCGGCCTCCGCCGCTCGCCGGGCCGTGTCCCGCTTGATCGCCGCGTCGCGCCTGCGGACGTACCAGATGCCGATCAGCCCGAGTCCGCCACCGGCCAGACAGGTCCACACCCACCAGGTCAGGTCGCGGTCGTCGAACCAGCCGTAGAAGGGGACCTGCGCCAGGAACAGGACGAACCAGAGGATCGTGCCGCCGGTGATGGTGGCGACGACGGGCCCCTCCAGGGGCTCGGGTGCCTCGTGCTGGGGGGTCCACTTCGCCATGCGGGTCAGTCTAGGGCCGCGTCAGGCGAGGTCCGTCCTGGGCGAAGGTCGCCTGACGCGGCCCTGGACCCTGCGTCCGTGGCGGCACCGGAGCGGCTGTGAAGCGGTGACCCGCACGGGTCTACGCGCGGAGATGGACGTCGCTTCGTTCATCTGTTCATACTGAAACGGTTTGCCTCTGGCGGGTTTCCCTCGTATGAACCGCCAAGAACATGCCCCGAAGAGGACCCCCCCATGAGCAGCACGGCCACCGCCCAGGCCACGCCCCCCGAACCCACGTCCCCACGGGACCGGACGTCCGGTCTCGACCGGTACTTCAAGATCTCGCAGCGCGGGTCCACGGTGGCCCGCGAGGTGCGCGGCGGCTTCGCCACGTTCTTCGCGATGGCCTACATCATCGTGCTGAACCCGATCATCCTCGGCAGCGCCGAGGACATGTACGGGCACCAGCTCGACGGCGGACAGCTGGTCACGGCGACCGTGCTGAGCGCGGCCTTCTCGACCCTGCTCATGGGGGTGATCGGCAACGTCCCGATCGCGCTCGCCGCCGGTCTCGGCGTCAACACGGTCGTCGCGCTCCAGCTCGCGCCCAGGATGTCCTGGCCGGACGCGATGGGCATGGTCGTGCTCGCCGGTCTCGTCGTCATGCTGCTCGTCGCGACCGGTCTGCGGGAGCGCGTGATGAACGCGGTCCCGGTCGGTCTGCGCAAGGGCATCGCGATCGGTATCGGCCTCTTCATCATGCTGATCGGTCTGGTCGACTCGGGCTTCGTCTCCCGCATCCCGGACGCCGCGCACACCACCGTCCCGCTCCAGATCGGCGCCGACGGTCACCTCACCGGCTGGCCGGTCCTGGTCTTCGTCCTGGGCACCCTGCTCACGCTCGCCCTGATCGTCCGCAAGGTCCCGGGTGCCATCCTCCTCTCGATCGTCGCCATGACGATCGTCGCCATGGTGGTCAACGCGGTCGCGGACGTCCCGTCCTGGGGCCTGACCACCCCGGAGTGGCCCGGCAACCCGGTCGCCTCGCCCGACACCGGCCTCCTCTGGGAGTTCAGCCTCTTCGGCGGCTTCCACAAGGTCGGCCTGCTGACGGGTGTCCTCTTCGTCTTCACCGTGCTGCTGTCCTGTTTCTTCGACGCGATGGGCACGATCCTCGGCGTCGGCGACGAGGCCAAGCTGATGGACGAGGACGGCACCTTCCCGGGCATCAACAAGGTCCTGCTGGTGGACGGCCTGGCCGTCGCCTCCGGCGGCGCGACCTCCTCCTCGGCCACCACCTGCTTCGTGGAGTCCACGGCGGGCGTCGGCGAAGGTGCCCGCACCGGTCTGGCGTCGGTGGTCACCGGCGCGCTCTTCTCGGTGGCGCTGTTCCTCACGCCGCTCGCGACGATGGTCCCGTCCCAGGCGGCCACGCCCGCGCTGCTGGCGGTCGGCTTCCTGATCCTGGCCGGGTCGGTCAAGGACATCGACTGGAGCGACTTCACCATCGCGGTGCCGGCGTTCCTGGCGATGGTCATGATGCCGTTCACGTACTCGATCACCAACGGCATCGGCATCGGCTTCATCGCCTTCAGCGTGCTGCGGCTCGCGGCCGGCCGGGGCCGCGAGGTCCCGGTGGCCATGTACGTGGTGTCGGCGGTCTTCGTCTTCTACTACGCGATGCCGGCGCTCGGCCTCACGTGATCACGGGGCGCGTCGGGCGTCCCGTAGAACTTCTCCGTCTCGTCGACCGCGGTGTTGAACCGCTCGTCGAAATCCTCGCGAATGAGCGTCCGGGCCACATAGTCCTGGACGCTCATTCCGCGTTTGGCGGCGTGACTTCTGAGCCGGTCGAGCAGCTCACCGTCGATGCGCAGGCTGAGCACTGTCGATCCCATGCCGTCAGCGTCGGGCCAGACCGGGCCCCGGGCGTCACTTTCCGGATACACCTCACTCGTTCGGGTGATGCATCGAGAGCCAACCGTGACCAAGCGGGCGCTGGCCGGAGTCCCGGGAGATCCCATTGGTCTTTAGGAAGGGTAATGAGTTACGCTAAGGAACATGCCTGACCTGTCCCACGGCACCCCCGACGATGTCGCGGCCGTGAACGCGCTCCGTTCCTCCGTCATGCGACTGGGCCGACGCCTCAAGCACCAGCGCGTCGACGAGTCGCTGAGCCCCACCGAGATGTCGGTACTCGGCACGCTGTCGCTCTGCGGCTCCGCCACCCCCGGTGAGCTGGCCCGCAAGGAGCACGTCCAGCCGCCGTCGATGACCCGTATCGTCGCGCTGCTCGAAGCCAAGGGACTGGTCCGGCTGGAGCCGCACCCCGACGACCGCCGGCAGAAGGTCGTCAGCCAGACCGAGCAGGCCGAGGCCATGCTCGAGGAGTCCCGCCGCAAGCGGAACGCCTGGCTGGCCACCCTGGCCGAGGGTCTGGACGAGGACGAGTGGGCCAAGCTGCGCGCGGCAGCCCCCGTGCTGGAGAAGCTCGCCCATCTGTAGACCCCGACGCCGAGGAGGCGACGCACCTTGAGTACGGGACCCGGAGCAGACTCCGCCCCCGTCCACCCATCCGATATCGACAACCCTGAGGAACTCGGCGACGGCCGGGCGCACGACGACGGGACCGACCCCCGGGGCGGTCGCACACAGGGCGACGAGACCGGCTCCGAGGCCGGTCGTACGCAAGACGAAGACACCGGGCACGGGCGGCCGAACGGCTCCGCGGCGATCCGCCCGGCGGACCGGACCGGCGACCGCGGCACCTTCTCCTCCCTCGGCATCCGCAACTACCGGCTGTTCTTCACCGGAGCCATCGTCTCGAACACCGGCACCTGGATGGCGCGGATCACCCAGGACTGGCTCGTCCTGAGCCTCACCGGGTCCGCCGCGGCCGTCGGCGTCACCACGGCCCTGCAGTTCCTTCCGATGCTCCTCTTCGGTCTCTACGGCGGCGTCATCGCCGACCGCTACCCGAAGCGCCTCATCCTCCTGTTCAGCCAGGCCGCGCTCGGGCTGTGCGGACTGGCGCTCGCCGTCCTCACCCTCTCCGGCCACGTCCAGGTCTGGCACGTCTATCTGATCGCCTTCCTGCTCGGCATGGTCACCGTCGTCGACAACCCCAGCCGGCAGTCCTTCGTCTCCGAGATGGTCGGTCCGGACCAACTGCGGAACGCCGTCTCGCTCAACTCCGCGAACTTCCAGTCCGCCCGCCTGGTCGGACCGGCCGTCGCGGGGCTGCTGATCGCGACCGTCGGCAGCGGCTGGGCGTTCCTCCTCAACGGCCTGTTCTTCCTGGCGCCGCTCACCGGGCTGCTCCTGATGCGGCCGGCCGAACTCCACAAGGTGGAGCGCGCGCCGCGAGGCAGGGGGCAGCTGCGGGAGGGCCTGCGGTACGTCGCCGGGCGCCCGGACCTGATCTGGCCGATCGTGCTGGTCGGCTTCGTCGGCACCTTCGGGTTCAACTTCCCGATCTGGCTGACCGCCTTCTCGGGCGAGATCTTCCACGTCGGCGCGGGAACCTACGGCTTCCTCAACACCCTGATGGCGACGGGCTCGCTCGCGGGCGCCCTGCTCTCCGCACGGCGCGGCAGTTCCCGGCTGCGGATGCTGGTGGGCGCGGCGGTCGCCTTCGGCGTCCTGGAGATCGCCGCGGCGCTGTCGCCGTCGTTCTGGCTCTTCGCGCTGCTGCTCGTCCCGATCGGCATGTTCGGCCTCACGGTCAACATCACCGCCAACTCGGCCGTCCAGCTGGCGACCGACCCCGTCATGCGGGGCCGGGTCATGAGTCTCTACATGATGGTCTTCGCCGGCGGCACTCCGATCGGCGCTCCGCTGCTCGGCTGGATCACCGACACCTACGGCCCCCGGGTCGGCTTCGCCACGGGCGGCCTGGTGTCGCTGGCCGCGGCGGCCGTGATCGGCCTGATCCTGGCCCGCGTCGGCGGACTGCGGATGTCGTTCACCTGGCGGGGCACCCACCCCCAGGTCCGTTTCGTCCCCCGCGAGCGTCTCGTCACCGCGGCCTGATCGCCGACGGGTGGGGAGCCGGTTCCCCACCCGCCCCGGACGCGGACCGGTCCGCCCGGCGGCGGACGCCGCCGGGCGGATCAGAGGACGCGCCGCTCCAGCACCTGGCCCGGCCAGTCACCGACCCGGAAGGACTCCGTCCGGCGGAAGCCCTGGCGCTCGTAGTACGCCACCAGCCGCCCCTCGCTCCCCGCGAAGCAGTCCACCCGCAGCAGGGACAGGCCCTGTCGGCGGGTCTCCGCCACCGCGTGCGCGAGCAGCGCCGCTCCGACGCCCCGCCCGTGGAACCGGCCGTCCGTCGCCAGCAGGTGCACGTACACCTCCGGTTCGTCCGCAGGTGCCACGTACGAGGCCGGGTGCGGGGTCAGCGTCATCGTTCCGGCCGGCTCCCCGTCCACCTCCGCCATCCACGGGGTCCCCGAGGCCACGATCTCCTCCACCGTCCGCACGGCCGCCGGCCGTGACGTCCAGGGTTCGGTCCCCCACTGCGCGGTGATCCCCTTGCCGTTCAGCCAGACGACGGCGCTGTCGAGCATCGCGAGCACGGCGGGAGCGTCCTCGGCCCCGCCCCTTCTGATCGTGATCTCCATCCGGTCGACGTTAGCCGCTGCCAGACTTCTCCCATGAGGCTTTTCGCTGCCGTACAGCCCCCCGCCGAGCAGCTGGCCCAGCTCGGCCGCGTGGTGGACCGCCTGACCGGGCTGCCCGGCGCCGACGGACTGCGCTGGACCTCCCGGCCGGGGTGGCACCTCACCCTCGCTTTCATGGGCGAGGTCGACGCGGACCTGCTGCCCGACCTGCGCGCGCGCCTGGCACGGGCCGCCCGCCGCACCGACCCCTTCCCGCTGCGCCTCCACCGCGGCGGGCACTTCGGCCGGCGCGCGCTGTGGGTGGGGGCCGCCGGGGGACTGGACGAGCTGCGCCTGCTCGCCGAGCGCGCCGACGCCGCCGCCCGCCACGCGGGCGTCCCGATGGGCGAGCACAGGCGCTACCAGGCCCACCTGACGCTCGCCCGGACCCGTACCGACCGGGACCTCGGACCGTTCCTTGCCGCGCTCGACGACTTCGAGGGCACCCGCTGGCAGGTGTCCGAGCTGGTCCTGGTCCGCAGCCTGCTCCCGGTCTCCGGTGTCCCGGGAGAGCTGCCGCGCTACGAGACGGCCGGTTCCTGGCCCCTGGGCGGGGCGGAACCGGCACCGGTTCCGGGTTAACCTCGACGGGTGGACCCGAAGACCCGTAACCGGATCATGGCCGGTGTGCTCGTCCTGATGTTCGCGATCGTCGCGGTGGCCTCGGTCGTGGGCTGACGCGTATCCCGGGACCCGGCGGCCCGCCGGTCCCCGCCCGCGGGGCCGGCACGTCGACGCGCGACTCCGCGGGCGGCGACCTCGCCCGCGAGGCGCTACTCGATCACCAGGCGAAGGCTTCCGGCGACGACCCGGGCCCGGGGAAGACCTCGTCCAGCCCGGCCAGCACCTCCTCGCTCAACTCCAGCTCCAGCGCGCGCAACGCGCTCTCCAACTGTTCCACCGTGCGCGGCCCCACGATCGGTCCGGTGACCCCCGGCCGAGTCAGCAGCCATGCCAGGGCCGTCTCGCCGGGGGCGAGCCCGTGTTTGTCGAGCAGGTCCTCGTACGCCTGGAACCGGGCCCGCGTCGCAGGGTCGGCGAGCGTCTCGGCCGCGCGGCCCGTGGTGCGGCGCCTGCCCTCGGTCTCCTTCTTCAGGACGCCGCCGAGCAGTCCGCCATGGAGCGGCGACCAGGGGATGACGCCGAGGCCGTACTCCTGCGCGGCCGGGATGACCTCCATCTCGGCGCGCCGCTCGTAGAGGTTGTAGAGGCACTGCTCGCTGACGAGGCCGACCATCCCGCGCCGGGTGGCTGCCTCGTTCGCCTGGGCGATCTTGTAGCCGGGGAAGTTGGAGGAGCCCGCGTACAGGACCTTGCCCTGCTGGATCAGGACGTCGACGGCCTGCCAGATCTCCTCGAAGGGAGTGCGGCGGTCGATGTGGTGGAACTGGTACAGGTCGATGTAGTCGGTGCCGAGTCGCTTGAGGCTGGCGTCGACGGCGCGGCGGATGTTCAACGCCGACAGCCGGTCCTCGTTGGGCCAGGTCTCGCCCTCACGCGACATGGAGCCGTAGACCTTGGTGGCGAGGACCGTCTTCTCCCGCCGGCCACCGCCCTGGGCGAACCAGGAGCCGATGATCTCCTCGGTACGGCCCTTGTTCTCACCCCACCCATACACGTTGGCCGTGTCCACGAAGTTCAGACCCGCGTCGAGCGCGGCATCCAGGATGCCGTGGCTCGTCGTTTCGTCTGTCTGCGGGCCGAAGTTCATCGTGCCGAGGACGAGGCGGCTGACCTTGAGTCCGGTGCGTCCGAGCTGCGTGTACTTCATGGGGCACAAGCCAACTGCTTCGAGCGCACTCCAAGCAAGAGCCGCCCGGTAGAAGCCCGTCCATGCGACTGTCGGTCTGTTCGTACCGGATCCCGCGAGGATCGGGTAGCCCCGGCCGTGACGGTCCAGGTCATGCGGTCCCCTCGGGGTGTGTGTCGGCAGGCGTGCGTCTTCCCCCGGTGCAGTACTGGACAGTCCAGTACCTGAGCGAGTACTGTACCGTCCAGTTCCGCTGTAGTCAGTCCATCCGGTATCGCTTCTCTCCGTCGAGGAGGACATCGCATGTCCCAGACCCCCAGTGCCGTGGTCGCCGTCTCCGCCCCGGTCCTCCCGGCGACGCGGGCCCTGTTGGCCGGCGCCGTCCTGGCGGGACCGCTGTTCCTGGGCGCGGGCGTGATCCAGGGCCTCACCCGCGACGGCTTCGACTTCACGCGCAACGCCCTCAGCCAGTTGAGCCTCGGCGACCTCGGCTGGATCCAGGTCGTCGCCTTCCTGCTCGCGGGTGTCCTGGTCATCGCCGGCGCGGCCGGGATGCGCCGGACGTTGCGCGAGGCGCCCGGCGGGACCTGGGCGCCCCGGCTGATCGGCGTGTTCGGCGCCTCGTTCCTGCTCGCCGGTGCCTTCGCCGCCGACCCGGGCGCCGGATTCCCCGCCGGCGCCCCGGAGGCCCGCGCCGCCTCGCTGAGCACGCACGGCGCCGTCCACATGGCCGGCGGGATGGTGGGTTACCTGGCGCTGTGTGTCGCGTTCCTCGTGCTGGCCCGCCACTTCGCCGTCCAGGGCCGACGAGGGTGGGCCGTCGCCTCCCGGGTCGTGCCGGCGGTGGTCCTCGCGGGGTTCGCCGGCTCGTCCGCCTCCGTCCTGGCCTTCACCGCCGGAGCCGGACTCGGCCTCCTCTGGCTCACCGCGGTGACCACCCGGCTGATGACCGAGACGTCCCCGGCGCGGCGCTGAGCGCGTTCCCCTCGCCCGTCGCCCCGGAGCGGGCGGCACTCCGAGACCGACGATCCAAGATCACCGAGTATGAACGGACGGCATTCAGCGTCATGACCGCACCAGTGAAGGGCCCCGCAGCCTACTTCCCCTCGATCGAGAAGAAGTACGGCCGCTCGATCGCCGAGTGGAAGGATCTGATCCGCTCCTCGCCCCTGACCAAGCACATGGAGCTCGTCTCCTGGCTCAAGACCGAACACGGCCTGGGCCACGGCCACGCCAACGCGCTCGTCGCGCACACCCTCGCCGAGGACAGCGGAAAGTGATCCGCGGCCGGCGGCCTCGGCTGCGTCTGTGTCGTGAGTCCGGCGCCCTGCGGCCCGCCGCGCCGGACGCGAGCCCTGGGTGACGGACCCGGTCCGACGCGGCCTCAGGACTCCGGGGCCGGGACGGTCCGCGCGGCCAGGGCCGTGAGCAGTTCGTGCTCGCGGGCGGCGCTGAGGCCGGCGCGCCGGGCGCGGTCCAGCCCCTGCTCGCGTTCCCAGCGCACCGTGTCGGCCAGCAGGTCCGCCCGGGGGCGGTGCCGGAGCCCCGCCGCCTGGGCGGCGGCACCGCTCCGGGCCGCCCATCCCTCCCAGCCCCTGTCCACCACCCACATCGGCAGCGACTCCGGGCCCATGGCCTGGACCACACCGTTCGCCAGCAGCCAGGCCGAGTCCGCGGTGGCCACCGGACCGGTGTGCCCGCCGGCGGCGCGGGACAGTTCGATCCACTCCCCGAACGGCAGGACCGGGCCGACGGCGTCGAAGACCCCGGCCGTTCCCGTCTCGGCGGACCGGACCAGCCAGGCGGACAGGTCGCGCACGTCGACGGTCTGGGTGGCGATGGCCGGTTCATCCGGCACCAGCATGGGCCCCCGCGGGTCGCGGGCGGCACGGGCCGCCCAGTAGCCGGAGCGCCCACTGGCGTCGCCCGGACCGCCGATGAGGCCCGCGCGGGCGATCAGGAGACGCCCGCCCACGGCCGTCGTGGACGCCTCCTCGCAGGCGGACTTCGCCTCGCCGTACAGCTCGCGGCCGACCTCGGCCCGGTCCGTCGGCGGCAGCAGGGCCGCCGACTCGTCCGCGCCGGTCTCGGCGTGGGAGACGTAGGCGCTGACGGACGAGACGTACGTCCAGTGGCGGGCCCGGCCGCCCAAGGCCGCGAGCGCCTCCCGCACGAAGCCCGGCTGCCAGGACACCTCGACGACCGCGTCCCAGGTCCGGTCGAGGAGCGGCGCGTACGCCGCGGGGTCGCTCCGGTCGGCCGCCACCAGGCGCGCCCCGTCCGCGACCGCGCCGCTCTCACCGCGCGCCAGGCAGGTCACCCGGTGGCCGCGCCCGATCGCCTGACGGGACAACTCCCGTCCCAGCCACGCCGTCCCGCCCAGTACCAGCATCTCCATGGCGACAGCCCACCACGCCGCGGGCCGACCGCGGGCGGGCTTTCGCCGCCGGCGGACGCCGCCACCACACGGCCGGCCTCCCGGGGGCCGGACCCTGCGGGGTGCCGGAGCTCAGACGCCGGCCGGCGTCCCGGCCGGTATCGCCGCGTTCCGCGCGGCCCCGTCGTCCGCGGCCCCGGCTCGGCGCGCCGAGCCGTAGGCGGCGCCGATGCCCCACGAGCGGTACAGGCGGTCCGCGAAGGCCGCGGCCAGTTTGTGCTCGCCCGTGGGGCCGGGGTGGGTGCCGTCGTAGGTGTCCGTGCGGAGGTCGTACGAGCCGGGCACGGTCGCCAGGAGCAGCGGCGAGGTCACCGTGTCCAGGTCCGCCACGGTCCGGGCGAGCAGCTCGTTGAAGCGGTGGCACTCGGCCGCGAAGGGTCCGTCCGACTCGGCCCGCACATTCGGTATCACCGGCAGCAGGACGGCTCTGACGCGCGGGTTCGCCGCGCGGGCGGCGCCCACGAAGGCGCGTACGTTCTCCGCCGTCTGATCGCTGGAGGTGTAGAAGCCCAGGTCGATCAGGCCCAGCGAGACGAGGAGGACGTCCGCCCGGGTCCGCGCGACCGTCTCGCCGACGACCGGAGCCATGTGCAGCCAGCCCTCGCCCCAGCCGGCCAGGTGGCGGCGGGCGGGCGCGGGAAAGGCGGGGTCGCGGTAGTCGTGCGAGAGGGGCGCGTCGGCGACGGCGTCGTACAGCGCGGTGCGGGGGCCGACGATCTCGTAACGGTCCGGCAGGGCCGCGTCCAGGTGCTGCCACATGCGGTAGCGCCAGGTGTAGTCGCCGGCGCGTCCGATGGTCATGCTGTCGCCGACGAACATAAAACGCATGGCGCCCATCATCGCGGACGGTGACGGCGGCCCGCGACGTGATCCGGACCACCTCCGCGCCGTCGTGGCAGTCTTGGGATCATGCGATCGTTTCTGCGCGCCACCGCCACGGCGGCCCTCGTCCTGCTCGCGGCGACACCGGCCGCCGCCACGCACGGGGCGGACGCGGTCGTCGCGGGCGCCGCGGCTCCGGCGGAGGAAGGGGCCGACCGGGACTTCACGATCAAGGACCCGCGGATCACCGAGTCCAGCGGACTGGCCGCGAGCCGTCTCCACCCCGGTGTCTACTGGACGCACAACGACCAGGACGCTCCCCTGATCTACGGCATCGACTCCCGTACCGGCGAGACGGTCGCGACCCTCACCATGAAGGGCGTCGGCACGCCCCGTGACATGGAGGCCGTCTCCATCGGCCCGGACGGCGACCTCTACGTCGGCGACATCGGCGACAACCTCGACGGTTCCTGGGACCACGTGTGGATCTACCGGTTCCCCGAGCCGAAGCGGCTCGGGGACCAGACGGTCCAGGCCCGGCAGTACGACGTGACGTACGAGGACGGGCCCCGCAACGCCGAGGCGCTGATGGTCCATCCGAAGACCGGACGGGTCTACATCGCCAGCAAACGGGAGGGCGGCGGCGGCCTGTACGAGGGTCCGGCGAAGCTCTCGTCCGCCGGTGCGAACGTGTTCCGGCGGGTCGGCGAGGTGCCCTGGGTCACCGACGGAGCCTTCTCCCCGGACGGCGAACGGCTCGCGCTGCGCGGGTACTTCAGTGCCCGGGTCTACGACTGGAGGAACGGCCGGACGGAAGGTGACGGCACGTCACCGGGAGCGCCGTTCCAAGGTCAGGCCGAGTCCGTCACGTACACCGCGGACGGCTCGGCGCTGATGTTCGGCTCGGAGGGCAAGAACAGCCGGGTCGTCCGGGTCGACGTCGAGCGTAAGGACGAGGCGCGGCCGTCCGGGGGCACCGGCGCGGGACCGGCGACCGGGGGCTCCGGCGCGGGCGCCGGCCAGGGAGAACAGGGAAACTTCACGCTGGGGGTGCTGGTGCTCGGCGCGGCCACCGCGCTCGTCCTCGGCGGCAAGCGGCTCCTGCGTCGGCGCTGACACGGCGAACAACGTCGAGATCGCCGACACAGGTGGACCTACGACGGCAACCCACTCAGGACCGCCTGATCAGACCCAACACCCCTCCACGAACGTGCGCGGAGCAGCGCTAGAGCTGCTCGATGACGTAGTCCACGCAGGCGGTCAGCGCCTGCACGTCCGCCGGGTCGATCGCCGGGAACATCGCGATCCGCAGCTGGTTGCGGCCCAGCTTGCGGTAGGGCTCGGTGTCGACGATGCCGTTGGCGCGCAGCGTCTTGGCGACCGCCGCGGCGTCGACCTCGTCCGAGAAGTCGATCGTGCCGATGACCTGCGAACGCTTGGCCGCGTCGGTGACGAACGGGGAGGCGTACTTGGACTCCTCGGCCCAGCCGTACAGCGCCTGCGAGGAAGCGCCGGTGCGGGCCACGGCCCAGTCCAGACCGCCCTGGCCGTTGATCCACTTCAGCTGCTCGTCGAGCAGGAACAGCGTGGACAGGGCGGGGGTGTTGTACGTCTGGTTCTTCAGCGAGTTGTCGATCGCCGTCGGCAGGGAGAAGAACTCCGGGATGTGCCGGCCCGAGGCGTGGACACGAGCCGCGCGCTCCAGGGCCGCCGGGGAGAACGCCGCCAGCCACAGGCCGCCGTCGGCGGCGAAGGACTTCTGCGGGGCGAAGTAGTAGACGTCCGACTCGGTGATGTCGACCGGCAGGCCGCCCGCGCCGGAGGTGGCGTCCACCAGGACCAGCGCACCCTCGTCGGCGCCCGCGACCCGCCTGACGGGCGCGGCGACACCGGTGGAGGTCTCGTTGTGGGTGTACGCGTAGACGTCGACGCCCGCCTCGGCCACCGGCTCCGGGTGGGTGCCCGGGTCGGAGGCGATCACGGTCGGCTCCGCCAGCCAGGGGGCGAGCTTCGCCGCCTTCGCGAACTTGGACGAGAACTCGCCGAAGGTGAGGTGCTGCGACTTGTTCTCGATGAGCCCGTGGGTCGCGATGTCCCAGAACGCGGTCGAGCCGCCGTTGCCCAGGATCACCTCGTAGCCCTCGGGCAGCGAGAAGAGGTCGCGCACTCCGGCGCGTACCTCGCCGACCAGGTTCTTGACCGGGGCCTGGCGGTGGGACGTACCGAGGAGGGAGGTGCCGGTGGCGGCCAGGGCGTCCAGCGCCTCCGTACGCACCTTGGAGGGGCCCGCGCCGAAACGGCCGTCGGCGGGCTTGATGTCAGCGGGAATCCGGATCTCAGCCACGAGGCGGAGCGTATCGGGTCGGACGGGTGGCGAGGGACGATGTCCGCCGGATGAGACACCGGGTGAGACATTCTGTCCCCATGGTGGAACCCGGGGATCTTGCTCAGGAACTGCGGCGGGCCGTCGGCGGAGAAGTCGACTTCAGCGCGGGAGCGCGGGCCCTCGTGACCATGGACGCGTCCAACTACCGTCGGGTCCCGCTGGGTGTGGTCGCCCCGCGGGACGCGGCGGACGTGGCGGCCGTCCTCGCGGTCTGCCGCGCCCACGAGGTGCCGGTCGTGGCACGGGGCGGCGGCACCTCGATCGCGGGCCAGGCGACGGGCACCGGCGTGGTTCTCGACTTCACCCGCCACATGCGTTCGATCGTGTCACTGGATCCGGTGGCCGGGACCGCCGTCGTCCAGCCGGGTGTGGTCCTGGACCGGCTCCGGGACGCGGCGCGCCCGCACGGACTGACCTTCGGGCCCGACCCGTCCACCCACAGCCGCTGCACCCTCGGCGGCATGATCGGCAACAACGCGTGCGGCGCGCACTCGGTGGCCTGGGGCACCACCGCCGACAACGTCCTGGAACTCGACGTCCTGACGTACGCGGGAACACGGCTGCGCCCCGGGCGGGACTGGCGGGGCGCGCCGGAGGGACTGCGGGAGCTGGTCGGCGCGAACCTGGGGCTGCTGCGCACCGGCTACCCCGAGGGCCTGCCGCGCCGGATCTCCGGCTACGCGCTCGACGCGCTGCTGCCGGAGCGGGGCGCGGACGTGGCCCGTTCGTACTGCGGCAGCGAGGGCACGCTCGGAGTGCTCACGGAGGCGACGGTACGGCTGGTGCGGGCGCCGTCCTCACCGGTCCTCGCCGTCCTCGGGTACCCGGACGAGGGCGCGGCGGCCGACGCCGCGGCGGGGCTCCTCGCGCACCGGCCGCTGACGGTCGAGGGCATGGCGGCCGACCTGGTGAGGGACGCCGCCGGACTGCCGCGCGGCCGGGCCTGGCTGTTCGTCGAGACGGACGGGGAGGCGGCGGCGCGGGCGCTGGTGCGGGCGGCGGACGCGCTGGACGCCGCCGTGGTGACGGACCCGGCCGGACAGCGGGCCCTGTGGCGGCTCCGCGAGGACGCGGCCGGGACGGCGACCCGGATGCCGACGGGCGAGGAGGCGTGGCCGGGCTGGGAGGACTGCGCGGTACCACCCGCCCGGCTGGGGGAGTACCTGCGGGAGTTCCGGCGGCTGCTGCGGGAGTACGGGCTGCGCGGTACGCCGTACGGCCACTTCGGCGAGGGTTGCGTCCACGTCCGGATCGACTTCGACCTGTGGACACCGGCGGGCGTGCGGCATTTCCGGCGCTTCTCGGAGGCGGTGGCCGACCTCGTGGTGGCGCACGGCGGTTCGCTGTCCGGCGAGCACGGCGACGGACAGGCGCGGGCGGAGCTGCTGCCGAGGATGTACGGCCCCGAGCTCGTCGGGCTGTTCGGGCGGGTCAAGGACGTCTGGGACCCGGCGGGCGGCCTCAACCCGGGCATGCTGGTGCGCCCGGACGGACTCGACCGGAATCTGCGGTTCAAGGGCTTGCCCGTCGTGCCCGCGGCGGCCCGCTGCGTCGGGGTCGCCAAGTGCCGGGTGGACGGCCCCGGGCAGGGCGAGAGCGTGATGTGTCCCTCGTACCGGGCGACCGGTGAGGAGCGGCACTCGACGCGGGGCCGGGCGCGGCTGCTGCACGAGATGGCGCTGGGCGAGGTGATCACCGACGGCTGGCGTTCCGAGGAGGTGTACGAGGCGCTCGACCTGTGCCTGTCGTGCAAGGGGTGTCGCAGCGACTGCCCGGTGGGCGTGGACATGGCCTCGTACAAGGCGGAGTTCCTGCACCGCTACTACGAGGAGCGCCGGCGGCCCTGGTCGCACGTCACCATGGGCCGGCTGCCGCAGTGGCTGCGCTGGGCGGGCCCGCTGCTGAACGTGGCACGGGTGCTGCCCTTCTCGGCGTGGCTGGCGGGCGTGACGCCGCGGCGTCCGCTGCCGAGGGTCGCGCCGCGGACCTTCGTGTCGTGGTTCGGGGCACGGCTCGGCGCACCGTCGGACGTGCTGATGTGGCCCGACACCTTCACCAACCACCTGGCCCCGGAGGTCGGCCGGGCCGCGGTCCGGGTGCTGGACGCGGCGGGGGTGCGGGTGGGGCTGCCGCCGGGGCGGGTCTGCTGCGGCCTCACCTACGTCTCCACGGGCCAGCTCGACCGAGCGCGCGGGGTGATGCGCCGGACCCTGGACGCGCTGGGCGAGGGGCCGGACCGGCCGGTGGTCGTCCTCGAACCCTCCTGCGCGGCCACCCTCCGTACCGACCTGCCGGAACTCCTGGCGGACGACCCTCGGGCGGCCCGGCTGGCGGCCTCCGTGCGGACCTTCGCGGAGGCCCTGGAGGAGTGCGCGCCGGACTGGCGCCCGCCGCGCCTGGACCGCGAGGTCGCGGGCCAGACCCACTGCCACCAGCACGCGGTCCTGGGCGACGCGGCGGACCGGCGCCTGCGGGAGCGGGCCGGTCTCACGGGTGAACTGAGCGGCGGCTGCTGTGGCCTGGCCGGCGACTTCGGCTTCGAGAAGGGGCATTACGAGGTCTCGGTGGCCTGCGCGGAGGAGCGGCTGCTCCCGTCGGTGCGGGCCGCCGGCGAGGACGCGGTGATCCTGGCGGACGGCTTCTCCTGCCGTACCCAACTGGCCCATCTGTCGGAGCGTCGGGGCCGACACCTGGCGGAGGTCCTGGCGGAGGCGCTGCACGACGAGCGTCGCGCCGGCGGCCCCGGCGAGCGGGACGGCCAGGGCGGGTCGCACCGGTCCGACGGGACGGACCGCGCGGACGGGGTGGAGTGAACGAGCCGGACGTACCGGGTGGGGCGGTCCGCACCGGAGGGACCTGCCGGCGCGTGCCGGCGGTGGCGGACGTCTTCCGTCCCGGGCCATGGCGCCCCGTTCCCGGCGGGGCGGAGGTGCCCGTGTAGGGAGCGGTGGGACCGGCAACCGTCGCCGGGCGGCGGGAGCCACCGCCCGGGAGCCGGCCCGGGAGCGGCCGGGCGGGGCGCGGCTCACTCCTCCCGTGTGACCTCGTGGGCCAGGGCCACCAGCAGTCCCGTCGCCGGGTGCGGGGACGCGTCACGCCAGGCCAGGACGACATGGACGGGGGGCGCGTCCGCCAGCGGGCGGTACACCACCCCCGGGTGCGGGTGCATCGCGGCCGTCGAGGCCGCGGAGACACCGATGCCCCGGCCCGCCGCGATCGCGGTGAGCCAGTCGTCCGTGTTCGCGACGGTGAGCGTGGCGGCGGGACGCGCCTCGGCCGGCCACAGGTCGAGGCCCGTCGTTCCGGAGACCGTGTTGAGGACGACGGTCTCGCCGGCGAGGTCGGCCAGGCCCAGGACGTCGCGGCCGCCCAGGGGGCTGTCCGCCGGGAGCGCGGCCACCCGGCGTTCGGTGGTCAGCCGCTCCGTCGCCAGCCCCGGGGCGTCCACCGGACCGCGCAGCAGCGCGGCGTCCACTTCGCCGCGTACGAGACCGGCCGTGCGGTCGTCCACCCGCAGGAGTTCCAGCGGGATGTCGGGGTGCTCGCGCTGCCACCGGCGCAGCAGGGGGGTCGTGTAGCGGCCGAACGCCGCCCAGGCGTGGCCGAGGCGCAGGGGCCGGTGGCGCAGGCGCGCCGGGTCCACGGCCGCGTCGAAGGCGGCCACGGCGGAGGCGGCCCGGTCGCGGAAGGCGCGGCCCTCCGCGGTGAGGGCGAGGTGATGGGTGGACCGGTCGACGAGGCGCGCCCCGAGGTGGGTCTCCAGAGCCGCGAGGGTGCGGGAGACGGCGGGCTGGGTGAGATGGAGGCGGGCCGCGGCTCTGGTCACGTTGCCCTCGTCGGCGATGGCGAGGAAGGCACGCAGGTGACGCAGCTCAAGACCCATGCGTCCGGAGAATAACCGCAGCCCAATCGGTATTTCACGTGGCGCGCGGGGGCCCGTAGCGTGAGATGCGGAGCTCGCGCCGAGAGTATATTATTCTGGACTCGAAGTGCATTTCAGTGAACTGAGGGAGTGGGTCGGTGGACAGCCCGGTCAAGGACATCGCCGCCGTCTCCCTGCCCGAGACCGCCTCCGTGTCGGGGGAGGCCGCCGGCGCCGCGCCCGGCACGGGCGGTCCCGCCTCCCGCCTCGGACCCGTCGCCCTCGTCGTCACCGGCGGGCTGTCCGTGCAGTTCGGGTCCGCCGTGGCCGTCCTGCTCATGCCGCGCGCCGGGGCCCTCGGTGTCGTCACGCTGCGCCTCGTCCTCGCCGCCGCCGTGCTGCTCGTCGTCTGCCGCCCCGGTGTCCGCGGCTACCGTCGCGCCGACTGGGGCACCGTCCTCGCCTTCGGTGCCGCGATGGCCGGGATGAACATGCTCTTCTACCAGTCCGCCGCCCGTATCCCGCTCGGCGCCGCGGTCACCCTGGAGGTCCTCGGCCCGCTGCTCCTGTCGGTGATCGCCTCACGCCGGCTGATGAACCTGCTGTGGGCGGGCCTCGCCCTCGGCGGCGTCGCCCTGCTCGGCGGAGGCGGATTCGGCCGGCTCGATCCGCTGGGTGCCGCGTTCGCGCTGGCCGCGGGTGCGATGTGGGCGACGTACATCGTGTTCAGCGCCCGTACGGGGCGGCGCTTCCCGAAGGCGGACGGGCTGGCGCTCGCCATGGCGTTCGGCGCCGTGCTGTCCCTGCCGTTCGGCATCGTCGAGGCGGGCGGCGCGCTGCTCGTGCCGTCCACGATCGGCCTGGGCCTGGCCGTCGCGCTGATGTCCTCCGTCCTCCCGTACACCCTCGAACTCCTCGCCCTGCGCAGGCTGCCCGCACCCACCTTCGCGATCCTGATGAGCCTGGAGCCCGCCATCGCCGCGACCGCGGGCTTCCTCGTCCTGAGCCAGGCCCTGTCGGCGGCCGACGCGCTGGCGATCGCGCTGGTCATCGCGGCGAGCATGGGTGCCGTCCGTACCCAGGCGAAGCGCGCGGCCCCGACCGCGCGGGGGTAGGGGCACCGGGAGTCCGCCTCCGCGGCTCTCGCTCCGCGCGGCGCGAAGGAACGGCCGGAAATCTCAAGCAAGCACGCTTGATTGTTTCCTTGGTCGCTGCCATGCTCCTCGGCACACGCCCGTGGTTCGCCCGTGCCCCGAGAGGAGCGCACCGTGTCCGACCCCGTCGTCGTCCTCGACGATCTGCGCAGTGAGAGCGAAGAAGTCGACCGGCTCGTCCGAGGACTGAGCGAGGCGGGATGGACGAAGCCGACCCCCGCGGCCGGCTGGACCGTCGCCCATCAGATCGCCCATCTCGCCTGGACGGACCGGGCGGCCCTGCTCGCCGCGACCGACCCCGCCGGGTTCGCCGCCGAGACCGGGAAGGCCCTCGCCGACCCCGACGGCTTCGTCGACGCCGGAGCCCGGGAGGGCGCCGCGCTGCCGCCCGCCGACCTCCTGCGGCGCTGGCGCACCGGCCGGGAACAGCTGCAGGACGTCCTCCGCGCGGCCCCGCCCGGGGCCCGCTTCCCCTGGTACGGGCCGCCCATGAGCGCCACCTCGATGGGGACCGCGCGCCTCATGGAGACCTGGGCCCACGGACAGGACGTCGCCGACGCCCTCGGGGTCGTGCGCGAGCCCGGCGCCCGGCTGCGGCACGTGGCCTGGATCGGCGTCCGGGCGCGCGACTACGCCTATCTCGTCCGCGGGCTCACCCCTCCGGCCGAACCGTTCCGGATCGAACTCCTCGCCCCCGACGGCGAGGAGTGGGCCTACGGGCCCGCCGACGCCGCCCAGCGGATCACCGGTTCCGCCCTCGACTTCTGCCTCCTGGTCACCCAGCGGGCGCACCGGGCCGACACCGGCCTCACCGCCGAGGGACCCGACGCCGAGCGGTGGCTCTCCCTCGCCCAGGCGTTCGCCGGGCCCCCCGGGACCGGCCGGGCCCGGGGAGAGCGCCGGTGATCCTCCGCATCGGCAACGCCTCGGGCTTCTACGGCGACCGTTTCGACGCCGTGCGTGAGATGCTCACCGGCGGTGCACTCGACGTGCTCACCGGCGACTACCTCGCCGAACTCACCCTGCTCATCCTCGGCCGCGACCGCCTCAAGAACCCCGACGCCGGATACGCCAGGACCTTCCTGCGGCAGATGGAGGACGGTCTCGGTCTCGCCCACGAGCGCGGCGTCCGGATCGTCACGAACGCCGGGGGCCTCCACCCCGCCGGGCTCGCCGACGCGCTGCGCGCCCTGGCGGAACGGCTCGGACTGCCGACCCGGATCGCGCACGTCGAGGGGGACGCGCTGCCCGCCGCCGACGGTGTGCTGACCGCCAACGCCTACCTCGGCGGCGCCGGGATCGCCGCCTGCCTCCAGGCCGGTGCGGACGTCGTCGTCACCGGCCGGGTCACCGACGCCGCCCTCGTCACCGGACCGGCGCAGTGGCGGTTCGGCTGGACCCCCGAGGACCCGGACTGGCACGACAAGCTGGCGGGCGCGGTCGTGGCCGGGCACGTCCTGGAGTGCGGCACGCAGGCCACCGGGGGCAACTACGCCTTCTTCCGCACCGCCGACGTGCGCCGTCCCGGCTTCCCGCTCGCCGAGATCCATGCCGACGGCAGCTCGGTCGTGACCAAGCACCCCGGCACCGGCGGACGCGTCGACATCGGCACCGTGACCGCGCAACTGCTCTACGAGACGGGCGGAGCCCGCTACGCCGGCCCCGACGCGACCGCCCGGCTGGACACCGTACGGCTCGCCCAGGACGGGCCCGACCGGGTAGCGATCACCGGTGTGCGCGGCGAGGCCCCGCCGCCCACGCTCAAGGTCGGACTCAACCGGCTCGGCGGCTTCCGCAACGAGGTCGTGTTCGTTCTCACCGGCCTCGACATCGAGGAGAAGGCACGGCTCGTCCGGGACCAGATCGAGGACGCCTTCGCACGCGCCGCGGCACGTCCCGCCGACGTGCGCTGGGAACTCGCCCGCACCGACCGCGCCGACGCGGACACCGAGGAGACCGCGAGCGCCCTGCTGCGACTCGTCGTCCGCGACCCTGACCCGCGGGCCGTCGGCCGCGCGCTGACCGGCGCCGCCATCGAGCTCGCCCTCGGCAGCTACCCCGGCTTCCACGTCACCGCCCCGCCCGGCAAGGGCGCCCCCTACGGCGTGTTCGAGGCGACGTACGTACCGGCCAACGACGTCCCGCACACCGCCGTCCTCCCCGACGGGACACGGCTCGCCGTCCCCGCGCCCGGCCGGACCCGGGCCCTGGAGCCGGTGCCGGAGCCCGCGCCGCCCCCGCCGCCGGTGGCGGGCCCGGTGCGCAGGGCCCCGCTCGGCCGGGTCGCGGGCGCCCGCAGCGGCGACAAGGGCGGAGACGCCAACATCGGTCTCTGGGTCCGGTCCGACGCGGCCTGGCGCTGGCTGGTCCACACCCTCACCGTGGAGCGCCTGCGCGTCCTGCTGCCGGAGACCGCCGGCCTGACCGTCGTCCGTCACGTCCTGCCCGGACTGCGGGCGGTGAACTTCGTCGTCACCGGGCTCCTCGGCGAGGGCGTCGCCTCCCAGGCCCGATTCGACCCGCAGGCCAAGGCGCTGGGCGAGTGGCTCCGCTCGCGCCACCTGGACATCCCGGTGGACCTACTGGAGGAACAGCCGTGACCGTTCTCGCCTCCGCCCTCGACACCGGCGGACCCGACTACGCGGCGCACCGCGCCGCCATGCTGGACAAGCTCGCCGCCCTGCACACCGAGCACGCGAAGGCGCTCGCGGGCGGCGGCGAGAAGTACGTCGCCCGGCACCGGGCGCGCGGCAAACTGCTCGCCCGGGAGCGGATCGAGCTGCTGGTCGACCCGGACACGCCCTTCCTGGAACTGTCGCCGCTCGCCGCCTGGGGCAGCGACTATCCCGTCGGCGCGTCGCTGGTGACGGGCATCGGGGTGGTCGAGGGCGTCGAGTGCCTGATCACCGCCAACGATCCGACCGTGCGCGGCGGGGCCTCCAACCCGTGGACGCTGAAGAAGGCGCTGCGCGCCAACGAGATCGCCTACGCCAACCGGCTGCCGGTCATCTCGCTGGTCGAGTCCGGCGGCGCCGATCTGCCGTCGCAGAAGGAGATATTCATCCCCGGCGGGGCGCTGTTCCGCGACCTCACCCGGCTGTCGGCGGCCGGCATCCCGACGATCGCCGTCGTCTTCGGCAACTCCACCGCCGGCGGCGCGTACGTCCCGGGCATGTCCGACCACACCGTCATGATCAAGGAGCGGTCGAAGGTCTTCCTCGGCGGTCCGCCGCTGGTGAGGATGGCGACGGGCGAGGAGAGCGACGACGAGTCGCTCGGCGGCGCCGCCATGCACGCCCGGACCTCCGGCCTCGCCGACCACTACGCCGTCGACGAGACCGACGCCCTGCGCCAGGCGCGGCGGATCGTGGCCCGGCTCAACCACCGCAAGGCGCACCCCGACCCGGTGGGACCGGCACAGCCGCCGAGGTACGACGAGGACGAGCTGCTCGGCATCGTGCCGGGCGACCTGAAGACGCCGTTCGATCCGCGCGAGGTGATCGCGCGGATCGTGGACGGCTCGGACTTCGACGAGTTCAAGCCGCTGTACGGGCCGAGCCTGGTGACCGGCTGGGCCTCGCTGCACGGGTATCCGGTGGGCGTCCTCGCCAACGCTCAGGGCGTGCTCTTCTCCGCCGAGTCGCAGAAGGCGGCCCAGTTCGTCCAGCTGGCCGACCAGCGGGACATCCCGCTCGTCTTCCTGCACAACACCACCGGCTACATGGTGGGCAAGGAGTACGAGCAGGGCGGCATCATCAAGCACGGCGCGATGATGATCAACGCGGTGGCGAACAGCCGGGTCCCGCATCTGAGCGTGCTGATGGGGGCCTCCTACGGCGCCGGGCACTACGGCATGTGCGGACGGGCGTACGACCCGCGGTTCCTGTTCGCCTGGCCGAGCGCCAAGTCGGCGGTCATGGGGCCCCAGCAGCTGGCCGGCGTGCTGTCGATCGTCGCGCGGGCCGCCGCCGCGGCGAAGGGACAGCCGTACGACGACGAGGCGGACGCGGGGCTGCGCGCGATGGTCGAGGCCCAGATCGAGTCCGAGTCGCTGCCGATGTTCCTGTCCGGGCGGCTGTACGACGACGGCGTCATCGACCCCCGCGACACCCGCACGGTCCTCGGGCTGTGCCTGTCCGCGATCCACACGGCACCGGTCGAGGGCGCGCGCGGCGGCTTCGGCGTCTTCCGAATGTGAGGCACTGCGATGATTCAGTCGGTACTTGTCGCCAACCGCGGGGAGATCGCCTGCCGGGTGTTCCGCACCTGCCGTGATCGGGGCATCGCGACGGTGGCCGTGTACGCGGACGCGGACCGCTCCGCGCTGCATGTCCGGGAGGCCGACACGGCGGTACGGCTGCCGGGGGCGACACCCGCGGAGACGTACCTGCGGGGCGACCTGGTGGTGAAGGCGGCCCTGGCGGCCGGCGCGGACGCGGTGCATCCGGGATACGGCTTCCTCTCGGAGAACGCCGAGTTCGCCCGGTCGGTGGCCGACGCCGGACTGATCTGGATCGGACCGCCGCCGGCCGCGATCGAGGCGATGGCGTCGAAGACGCGGGCGAAGGAACTCCTCGGTGTCGCCCCGCTCGCCGAGGTGACCGAGGCGGACCTGCCGGTACTGGTCAAGGCGGCGGCGGGCGGCGGCGGCCGGGGTATGCGGATCGTCCGCGAACTGGCCGCCCTGGAAGGCGAGATGGCCGCGGCGTCGGCGGAGGCGGCGAGCGCCTTCGGAGACGGGGAGGTGTTCGTCGAGCCGTACGTCGAGAACGGCCGGCACGTCGAGGTGCAGATCCTGTCCGACGCGCACGGCACGGTATGGGCGCTCGGCACCCGCGACTGCTCGCTCCAGCGCCGTCACCAGAAGGTCGTCGAGGAGGCCCCGGCACCCGGCCTGCCGCCCGCGCTGGCCGCCGAACTCCACGAGCGGGCGGTGACCGCGGCCAAGGCGGTCGGCTACGTCGGCGCGGGCACGGTCGAGTTCCTGGTGGCGGACGGCCGGGCGCACTTCCTGGAGATGAACACCCGCCTCCAGGTCGAACACCCGGTGACCGAGGCCGTCTTCGGGGTGGACCTGGTCGCGCTCCAGCTCGCCGTCGCCGAGGGCGCCCCGCTCCCCGCCGAGCCGCCGGCCGCCCGGGGGCACGCGGTCGAGGCCCGCCTCTACGCGGAGGACCCTGCGCGGGACTGGGCCCCGCAGACCGGCGTCCTGCACACTCTGGACCTCACGGACGGCGACCGCGAGGGCGGCCGGCGGGGCACCGGCTTCCCGGACGCCGCGGCCGGGGCCCGGCTCCGCGTCGACAGCGGGTACGCCTCCGGCGACGCCGTCGGCGTGCACTACGACGCCCTGCTCGCCAAGGTCGTCGCGCACGCGCCCACCCGCGCCGAGGCCGTGCGTCGCCTCGCGCACGCCCTGTCCCGGGCGCGGATCCACGGACCCGTCACCAACCGGGACCTGCTGGTCGCCTCGCTGCGGCACCCCGACTTCCACGACGAACGGCGCCTCGACACCGGCTTCTACGAGCGGAACCTGGCCGAACTGACCCGCCCGCTGCCCGGCGAGGCGTACGCCGCGGTGGCCGCCGCGCTCGCGGAGGCGGCCGGCAGCCGCGGACGCTTCGGCGGCGCCTGGCGCAACGTGCCCTCGCAGGACCAGCGGCGGACGTACGGGGACCACGAGGTCCGCTACCGGCCCGCCCGGGGCGGCGGGTACGAGATCCTCGCGCCCGAGGGCGTCCGCGCCGTCGACGTCGCCCCCGACCGTGTCCGGCTCGACATCGGGGGAGTCGTCAGGGACTTCGAGGTCGTCCGGCACGGGGACACCGTCCACGCCGGACCGCACCGGCTCACCGCCCGCCCCCGCTTCCCCGACCCCACCGCGCAGCGGGAACCCGGCTCCCTGCTCGCGCCCATGCCCGGCACCGTCGTCCGCGTCGCCGAGGGCCTGGCCGTCGGTGACACCGTCACCGCCGGGCAGCCGCTGCTCTGGCTGGAGGCCATGAAGATGGAGCACCGCGTCGTCGCTCCCGCCTCCGGCACGCTCACCACGCTCCACGCCGTCCCCGGCCGCCAGGTCGAGGTCGGTGCACTTCTCGCCGTCGTCCAGCACGAAGCACAGGAGGAAGAGCGATGACCGGAACCATCGTCGAGACCGCCGAGCACACCGCCCTGCGCGCCGCCGTCTCCGCCCTGGGCCACCGCCACGGCCAGGGCTTCGACCGGGCCACGCTGTGGGCCGAGGCCGGCAAACTCGGCTACCTCGGCGTGAACCTGCCCGAGGAGTACGGCGGCGGGGGCGGCGGCATCGCCGAACTCTCCATCGTCCTGGAGGAGGCGGGCGCGGCCGGCGCCCCCCTGTTGATGATGATCGTCTCGCCCGCCATCTGCGGCACGGTCATCGCCAGGTTCGGCACCGCGGAACAGAAGCGGGAGTGGCTGCCCGGTCTCGCCGACGGCAGCCGCACCATGGCCTTCGGCATCACCGAACCCGACGCCGGCTCCAACTCGCACCGCATCACCACCACCGCGACCCGGACCGAGCGGGGCTGGGTCCTGACCGGCCGCAAGGTCTTCGTCTCCGGGGTCGACATCGCCGACGCCACCCTCATCGTGGGCCGTACCGCCGATGCCCGCACCGGCAACCTCAAGCCCTGCCTCTTCGTCGTCCCGCGCGACACCCCCGGCTTCGGCCGCCGGCGGATCGACATGGAACTCGACGCCCAGGAGAAGCAGTTCGAGCTGACCCTGGACGACGTGCGGCTACCCGCGGAGGCACTGGTCGGCGAGGAGGACGCCGGACTGCTGCAGCTGTTCGCCGGACTCAACCCCGAGCGGATCATGACCGCCGCGTTCGCCATCGGCATGGGCCGCTACGCCCTCGCCCAGGCCGTCCGCTACGCCAAGGAGCGCCAGGTGTGGAAGGCGCCGATCGGCGCCCACCAGGCCGTCGCCCACCCGCTGGCGCAGGCCCACATCGAGCTGGAACTCGCCCGGCTGATGATGGGCAAGGCCGCCCACCTCTACGACGCGGGCGACGACGCCGGCGCGGGGGAGGCCGCCAACATGGCCAAGTACGCCGCCGCCGAGGCATGCGTGAAGGCCGTCGACCAGGCCGTGCACACCCTCGGCGGGAACGGCCTCACCCGGGAGTACGGCCTCGCCCGCCTCATCGCGGCCTCCCGGGTCGCCCGGATCGCGCCGGTCAGCCGGGAAATGATCCTCAACTACGTGTCCCATCAGTCCCTGGGTCTCCCCAAGTCGTACTGACACGCGCGATTCTGGCGAACACTGTCCGCAACCCAAGGGGTCAAGCCATGGTGTTTCTCAGCGAGTACGCGGATGTCCCGGCCGTCTCCCAGCCCATCCACGAGGCCGTCCTCGGGCACGCAGCCGAACGGGGCGACCTGCCCGCCCTGATCGACGGGAACGGCGGCACCACCCTGTCCTACGCCCAGGTCGACCTGTTCCACCGGCGGATCGCCGCGGGCCTGGCCGAGGCGGGGCTGCGCAAGGGAGACGTCCTCGCCCTGCACAGCCCCAACACCGTGCTCTTCCCGGTCGCGTTCTACGCCGCCTCCCGCGCCGGCGCCTCCGTCACCACCGTCCATCCGCTGTCCACGCCGGAGGAGTTCGCCAAGCAGCTGCGGGACTGCGGGGCCCGCTGGATCGTCACCGTCTCCCCGCTCCTCGACGCCGCCCGCCACGCCGCCCGGCTGGCCGGCGGCGTCGAGGAGATCCTCGTCTGCGACCGGGCCGAGGGGCACCGCTCCCTCCAGGCGATGCTGGGCACCCAAGCGCCCGAGCCGGAGGTCCCCATCGACCCGGACGAGGACATCGCCGCGCTCCCCTACTCCTCCGGCACCACCGGAGTCCCCAAGGGAGTGATGCTCACCCACCGTTCGATCGCCACCAACCTGGCCCAGCTCGAACCCCTCATCCCGATGGGTCCGGGTGACCGCATCCTCGCCGTGCTGCCGTTCTTCCACATCTACGGCCTCACCGCGCTGATGAACGCCCCGCTGCGCAAGGGAGCCGCGGTCGTCGTACTGCCGCGCTTCGACCTCGACGAGTTCCTCGCGGCGATCGAGAAGCACCGCATCAACGCCCTGTACGTCGCCCCGCCGATCGTCCTCGCCCTGGCCAAGCACCCGTCGGTCGCACGGTACGACCTGTCGTCCCTGAGGTACATCGTCTGCTCCGCCGCCCCGCTGGACGGAGCCCTCGCGCGGGCCTGCTCGGAGCGGCTGAAGCTGCCCCCGATCCGGCAGGCGTACGGCATGACGGAACTCTCGCCCGGCACGCACGTCGTGCCGCTGCGGGCCCCGGCCCCGCCGCCCGGGACGGTCGGCAAGCTCCTCCCGTCCACCGAGATGAGGCTGGTCTCACTGGCGGACCCGGCCCGGGACGCGGCCGTCGGCGAGGAGGGTGAGATAGCGATCCGCGGCCCGCAGGTCATGAAGGGTTATCTGGGCCGGCCCGACGCCACCGCCGCCATGATCGACGCCGAAGGCTGGGTGCGCACCGGGGACGTCGGCCGGGTCGACGAGGACGGCTGGCTCTTCGTCGTCGACCGGGTCAAGGAACTCATCAAGTACAAGGGCTTCCAGGTCGCCCCGGCCGAACTGGAAGCGCTGCTGCTGACCCACCAGGGCGTCGCGGACGCGGCCGTGATCGGCGTGTACGACGAGGACGGCAACGAGATCCCGAAGGCGTACGTCGTCCGGCAGGCGGGCGCGGAGGAACTGTCGGCGAGGGAGGTGACCGACT
Organism: Streptomyces sp. NBC_01216; assembly: GCF_035994945.1. Taxonomy (NCBI): domain Bacteria; kingdom Bacillati; phylum Actinomycetota; class Actinomycetes; order Kitasatosporales; family Streptomycetaceae; genus Streptomyces; species Streptomyces sp. NBC_01216. The sequence continues at coordinate 3,046,689 of NZ_CP108677.1, read as the reverse complement.
TCGTGGCCGGGAAGGTGGCCCCGTACAAGAAGATCCGGCGGGTGGAGTTCGTCGACACGGTCCCGCGGGCCGCGTCGGGGAAGATCCTGCGCCGCGAACTGAGGGAGCGAGAAGGCGCATGACCCTGGTAACCGCCGCCTGTGAGCGCGGCATCACGACCCTGACCCTCGACTCGCCCGCCAACCGCAACGCGCTCTCGGCGGCCCTCGTCGCCGAGCTCGCGGCGGCGCTGACGGCCTGCGGGAAGGACCCGGGAGTCCGGGCGGTGGTGCTGGCGCACACCGGGTCCACCTTCAGCGCGGGCGCGGACCTGAAGGCCCCGCCGAACCCGTACACCTTCGTGGCGCTGCTGCGGCAGCTGGTCGAACTGCCGAAGCCCGTCGTGGGCGTCGTACGGGGGCACGCCCGGGCCGGCGGTCTCGGCCTGCTGGGCGCCTGCGACCTGGTCGTCGCCTCCGAGACGGCGGACTTCGCCCTCACCGAGGTCCGGATCGGGGTGGCGCCGGCCGTCATCTCGCTCACCCTGCTGCCGAAGCTGGAGCAGCGGGCGGCGGCGCGGTACTACCTCACCGGCGAGCGTTTCGGGCCGGCCGAGGCGATCCGGATGGGCCTGGTCACGGCCTCGGACGAGGACCTGGACGGCATCCTGGACGGACTGCGCAAGGGGTCACCGCAGGGACTGGCCGAGTCGAAGCGGCTGGTCGCGGCTAGAGTCCTGGAGACCTTCGAACGCGACGCGGAGGAGCTGGTCCGGCGCTCCGCGACGCTGTTCGCCTCCGCCGAGGCGCGCGAGGGGATGACGGCCTTCCTCGAACGACGGGACCCCGAATGGGTGTGGTGACCCCTCCGAAGCAGGACCGCAGCCGGGCGACCCGGCAGCGACTCCTGGAGGCGGCGGTGTCCTGCCTGGCCGAACACGGCTGGGCGGGCTCCACCGTCTCCGTGGTGGCCGAGCGCGCCGGGGTCTCGCGCGGCGCCGCCCAGCACCACTTCCCGACCCGCGAGGACCTGTTCACCGCGGCCGTCGAGTACGTGGCGGAGGAACGTTCCCAGGCGCTGCGCACCCTGCCCGTCCAGAGCCGCCCGCAGGTCGTCGCGGCCGTCGTCGACCTCTACACGGGCCCGTTGTTCCGCGCCGCTCTCCAGCTGTGGGTCGCCGCCTCCAACGAGGACCAGCTGCGGGACCGGGTGTCCGAGCTGGAGGCCCGTGTCGGCCGCGAGTCGCATCGCATCGCGGTCGCGCTGCTGGGCGCCGACGAGTCGGTCCCCGGCGTCCGCGAGACGGTCCAGGGCCTGCTCGACATGGCACGTGGCCTCGGCCTGGCGACCCTCCTCACGGACGACCGGGCCCGGCGCGAACGGGTCGTCGCGCAGTGGGCCGCGCTGCTGGACGAGGCACTCGGCCGGCCTCCGCGGCCGGCGGGGGAGCGGGAACGGTGACCCGGACCACATCCGTACCGCCGGCACCGCAGTACGCTGGTTCCATGCTGTCGCTCGTACGCCGCCGCCACGTGGACTTCCTCCGCGTCACGAGCACGGGCTGTCGTCGCACCGCCTGACCCGGACGCCCCCCACGGGGCGAGCCCCCTTCAGGCGGCGCCCGAGGCCCCCGCCCCGCCCGGCCGGCGCCACGGGCTCCCGTACACCCCGCGGACGCACACCATGACGCACACCTCCCAGCTCCCCATCGTCGACCTCGCCGCCGCCGACCGCGGCCCCCAGGCCCGGCGTCTGCTGCACGCCCAGCTCCACAGCGCCGCTCATGACGTGGGCTTCTTCCAGCTGGTGGGGCACGGCGTCACCGAGGCGGAGACCACGGCGCTCACCTCCGCCATGCGCGCCTTCTTCGCCCTGCCGGAGACCGACCGGCTCGCCGTCGACAACATCAACTCGCCGCACTTCCGCGGCTACACCCGCGTCGGAGACGAACGTACCGGCGGTTCCCGCGACTGGCGCGACCAGCTCGACATCGGCGCCGAACGCCCCGCGCACGTCCCCGGCCCCGGAGAGCCCCCCTACTGGTGGCTCCAGGGCCCCAACCAGTGGCCCGCCGCCCTGCCCGAACTGCGGGCCGCCGCGCTGAACTGGGTCGAGCGGCTCAGCGGGGTCGCCGAACGGCTGCTGCACGAGCTGCTCGCCTCGATCGGTGCCCGCGCCGACTTCTACGACGACATCTTCGGGCCCCGCGCGCACCCGCACCTCAAGCTGGTGCGCTACCCCGGCAGCGCGGGCGACGGCGCCGGCCAGGGCGTCGGCGCGCACAAGGACTACGGCTTCCTGACCCTGCTCCTGCAGGACCGCGTCGGCGGCCTCCAGGTCGAGCGGGGCGGACCGGCGGTCGGCGCCGACTCCGGGCCGGAGCGCGCGGGCGGCGTCTACCAGGACGTGCCGCCGCTGCCCGGCGCCTTCGTCGTCAACCTCGGCGAACTCCTCGAGGTCGCGACCGACGGCTACCTCGTCGCCACCAAGCACCGGGTGGTCTCCCCGCCCGGCGCGACGGAACGCTTCTCCGTCCCGTTCTTCTACAACCCGCGGCTCGACGCCCGGATCGTCCCGCTGCGCTTTCCGCACGCGTCCGCCGCGCCCGGGGTCACGGCGGACCCCGCGAACCCGCTGTTCGCCGAGTACGGCCTCAACGAGCTCAAGGGGAAGCTGCGCGCCCACCCGTCGGTCGCGGCCCGCCACCACCCGCGGCTGGCGGCCTCGCGGGGCCGTCCGCTGTCGACCGCCAGCTGACCGGGGCCGCGGTCGACCCCGGCGGTCCCGTGCCGCCCGGGAGCGGCACGGGAGCCGGGTGACCGGGGCCGTTCTCAGCCCGCGAAGGAGGCCAGGTCCGCGTAGCCGGCGATCTCGCCGGGGTCGCGGCGGCTCGGGCCGGTGTAGCGCGCCGAGGGACGCACCAGGCGGCCCGTGCGCTTCTGCTCCAGGATGTGCGCCGACCAGCCGGCCGTCCGGGCGCAGGTGAACATCGAGGTGAACATGTGCGCCGGAACCTCGGCGAAGTCGAGCATGATCGCCGCCCAGAACTCCACGTTCGTCGCCAGGACCCGGTCCGGGCGACGGGCGTGCAGCTCCTCCAGCGCGGCCTTCTCCAGCGCCGCCGCCACCTCGTAGCGCGGCGCGTCCAGTTCCCTGGCCGTACGGCGCAGCACCCGGGCGCGCGGGTCCTCCGCGCGGTACACGCGGTGGCCGAAGCCCATCAGACGCTCGCCCTTGTCGAGGGCCTTCTTCACGTAGGCCACGGCGTCACCGGTCCGCTCGATCTCCTCGATCATGCCGAGGACCCGGGACGGGGCGCCGCCGTGCAGCGGGCCGGACATGGCACCCACGGCCCCGGAGAGCGCGGCGGCCACGTCGGCGCCGGTGGAGGCGATGACCCGGGCGGTGAAGGTGGAGGCGTTCATGCCGTGCTCCGCGGCGGACGTCCAGTAGGCGTCGACGGCCTTGACGTGCCGGGGGTCGGGCTCGCCGCGCCAGCGGATCATGAACCGCTCGACGACCGACTCCGCCTTGTCGATCTCGCTCTGCGGCACCATCGGCAGGCCCTGGCCGCGGGCCGACTGGGCGACGTAGGACAGTGCCATGACCGCCGCCCGGGCCAGGTCCTCACGGGCCTGCTCGGCGTCGATGTCCAACAGCGGTTTGAGACCCCAGACCGGCGCGAGCATGGCGAGCGCGGACTGGACGTCGACCCGGATGTCACCGGAGTGCACCGGGATGGGGAAGGGCTCGGCGGCCGGCAGACCGGGGTCGAACGCCCCGTCGACCAGCAGGCCCCAGACATTCCCGAACGAGACGTGGCCGACCAGATCCTCGATGTCGACGCCGCGGTACCGGAGCGCGCCGCCCTCCTTGTCCGGTTCGGCGATCTCCGTTTCGAACGCGACGACTCCCTCGAGTCCGGGTACGAAGTCGGACATCAGGCGGCTCCTCTATCGATGATCAATCATCCGGGTATTGGTCGGGAAGTAACAGTCATCCAGCGGAAGAGTCTGTACGGTTCCGATGATGCGGGGAAGCGTGACATCCGGCACACTGCGCCGATCCGGCTACGGAGGATTGGCGGTACACGGTGCCGGGCAGACTACGGCCTGCGGCAGGATGAACCCGTGACCGATGCTCTCGACCCCGCCGACATGCGCGAGCAGTACCGCACGCCCCAGCTGACGGTGAGCGACCTCGCCCCCGAACCGGTCGAACAGTTCACGCGCTGGTTCAAGGAGACCGCCGACAGCCCGGCGATCCACGAACCCAACGCGATGGTCGTCTCGACCGCGACCCCCGACGGCCGCCCGTCCTCGCGCACGGTGCTGCTCAAGCACTACGACGAGGCCGGGTTCGTCTTCTACACCAACTACCTCTCCCGCAAGGGCGCCGAGCTGACGGCCAACCCGTACGTCGCGCTGCTCTTCCCCTGGCACCCGCTGGCCCGCCAGGTCATCGTCACCGGCCGCGCGGCCCGCACCGGCCGGGACGAGACGACCGCCTACTTCCGCACCCGTCCGCACGGCTCCCAGCTCGGCGCGTGGGCCAGCCGGCAGTCCTCGGTGATCGACTCCCGCGAGGAGCTGCTCGCCCGCTACGAGGAACTGGCCGCCCGCCACCCCGAGCGGGATCAGGTGCCGGTGCCGCCGCAGTGGGGCGGATTCCGCGTCGTCCCCGAGACGGTCGAGTTCTGGCAGGGCCACGAGAACCGCCTGCACGACCGGCTGCGGTACGTCCGGACCGGGAACGCCGGGGACGCCGGGGAATGGCGGGTGGAACGCCTCTCGCCCTGAGCCGAGAGCCCGTCGGGTGGCCTGTGACCGCCCGGTCGGAGGCCATCCGACGGGCTCTGATCCGCCGCTCCCGGCCGCCCCGCACCCGCGTCCCGCCGGCGGGACGCGCGGTCCGTGGAGAATGGCCGGACGACCAGAACGCCGAAGGGATCAGGCAGTGGCCGGCTGGCAGTTGGACGAGAGCTTCAGCAGTACCTCCGGCACGGTCCGGTGGGGCCGGCTGGGACCACCGGACGCGGAGCCCGTCGTGCTGCTGCACGGCACGCCGTTCTCCTCGTTCGTCTGGCAGGAGATCGCCCGTGCGCTCGCCGGGCGGTACCAGGTGTTCGTCTGGGACATGCCGGGCTACGGGGCCTCCGCGAAACACCCGGGGCAGGACGTCTCCCTGGCGGCGCAGGGCGAGGTGTTCGCCCGGCTGCTCGACCACTGGGAGCTGACCGCCCCCGCCGTCGTCGCGCATGACTTCGGCGGCGCCGTCGCGCTCCGGGCGCACCTGCTCCACAAGGCCGCCTACCGGGGCCTGGCGCTCGTCGACCCCGTCGCCCTCGCCCCCTGGGGTTCGCCGTTCTTCCGTCTCGTGGGCGGCCACGCCGAGGTCTTCGAACAGCTTCCGCCCGCCCTGCACCGCGCGCTGGTGCGCGAGTACATCGGTTCGGCGAGCTTTCCGGGGCTGCGCGCGGACGTGGCCGAAGGGCTGGCCGCGCCCTGGTCGGACGCGGAGGGCCAGGCCGCCTTCTACCGGCAGATCGCGCAGGCCGATCAGCGGTACACCGACGAGATCCAGCCGCTGTACCCGCGGATCGACATCCCGGTCGCGGTGTGCTGGGGTGCGGAGGACACCTGGATCCCCGTGGCCAAGGCCCGTGAACTGGCCTCGGTGATCCCCGGGGCGCGGCTCACCGTGATCCCCGACGCGGGCCACCTCGTTCCGGTGGACGCCCCCGCCGCCCTCGTCTGCGCGCTGCTCGCCTTCCTGCACGACCTCGGCTGACAGCGAGGATGTGTGACGTGGTGACGTGGCCGGTGGGTCTGAGAGCCTGCCGGCCGAAGACCACCCGACGGGTTCCGAGCCGCGTCAGCGGGGCGCCATCAGGTCGAGCGAAAGGCCCGTCCGGTCCGGTGGCATCACGTCGAGCTCCGCGCTCTCGGCCAGCACCGCCGTCTGCAACTGTCTGATCCGCTGGGACGGCGCGATGCCGAGTTCGTCCGCGAGCGCCCTGCGGAGCCGGTGGTAGGTCTCCAGGGACTGCGTCGTGCGGCCCGACCGATACAGCGCGATCATGTACTGGGCGTGCAGGTTCTCGTGCACCGGATGCCGGGAGACGAGCGTGCTGAGTTCGGAGAGAAGCTGATGGTGCATTCCCAGCCTCAATTCGGCGTCGATGCACTGTTCCAGTCCGGTCGCGCGGAGGTTTTCCAGCCCCGTGGCGTACGCCTGTATATGCGGCCCCTGTGGAATGTCGAGCAGGGTCCGCCCACGCCACAGGCCGAGCATCGAACGTAGCGCGGACGATACGCCGAGGTCGTCCTTCCGGGACTGCGCCTGTCGGAAATCGGCCAGGTGCCGGTCGAGGGAATGAAGGTCGAGCGCTCCCTCCGCCATACGCAGCGAGTAGCCCTGGTAGTGCGTCTCCAGAATCCGCTTGCTCTCCTCCGCTGTCCTCCCGGAAGGGCCGCCGGCCAGCGCCTGGCGTATCTGGAAGACCCGTGTGTGGACGCTCTGCACCGCGCTGCGCGGTACCGCTTCGCCCCAGAGTTCCTGGACGCAGGTGTCCAGGGGGACCAGGGAATCGGAGTTGAGTACGAGGAGTGCCAGGAGTTGGCGGGTCTTGGGGGCGGATGGCAGGAGAGAGTCGCTGCCCTCCGTGAACGAGAGCGGACCGAGGACTCCGAACTGCATTGAACTCCCTTTCGTGCAGAAACCTGGCCAAGGATCTGACGGAAAAGGCGATCGGCGCCGATCGGCGGTGATCGACGCGAATTGAGGACGAAGCCTTGATATCGGGGTGATCGCCGGGTGGAACCTGAAATGAATCTAACGGCAGCGTGAGCAGGGGGGCCAGATGGCCCCCGAGACTCTGTCAATCGTGCCCCGATTTGGCACATTTGACCACATTTCCTGTCCGCGGTATCGAGAAATGAGCGGGCCGATAGGTCGCTTTGATTTGATTCGAATCCTGCAGGCAGAAGCGCTGGAAGCTGCCGAAGGACCCATTCGTACGACGACGTAAGGGTTCCCATGACGGAACATCTGGTCATATTTGACTGCGACGGAGTTCTTGTCGACAGTGAGAAGCTGAGTGCCCGGGTGATGCGCGAAATGGTCGCGGCGGAGGGGCTCGACTTCTCTGCCGGGCAGGCTCTCGCATTCATTCGGGGCCGCAAGGTCGCCGAGTGGGTCGGGCAACTGGAGGAACGGCTGGGCAGGGCGCTGCCGGCCGACTTCGTCCCGCGGTTCCGCGGCGGGACGGCCGACCTGTTCGCCACCGAACTACGGCCCGTCCCCCATGTGAAGCGCGTCGTCGAGGACCTCGGACTGCCCTTCTGCACGGCGTCCAGCGCCCCGCGCGAGAAGATCGTCCACACCCTCGGACTGACCGGTCTGCTGCCCTTCTTCCGGGACCGTGTCTACAGCGCGTACGAGGTCGGCGTCTGGAAGCCGGACCCCGGACTCTTCCTCCACGCGGCGGCGGACCTCGGCGTACCCGCCGAGCGCTGCGCGGTGGTCGAGGACAGCCGGGTGGGCGTCCGGGCCGGCGTCGCGGCCGGCATGTCGGTGTTCGGCTACGCGCCGGAGGAGAACGGGACGACCGCGGCCCTGGCCGCCGAAGGGGCCGTCGTCTTCGGCTCGATGAAGGAACTTCCCGGGCTGCTGGACAGGTGGATCACCACGACCCCGGCCCGGGCAGCCGCCTGTGACTGAGCACGTCCCGCCTCCTCCTGAGAGCCCGTCGGGCGGCGCGGGGCCGGATGGTCACGCCTCGCGGCCACAGGCCCACCGACAGGTCCGAGAAACCGAGCCGGAAAGGTTCCCTTCCCATGCCCCGTGTTCTTGAGGAGCTGCAGCGCGTCGGCAGGTCGGCGGAGATCTGGTGGGACTCCTCGCCCCTCGACTTCCCCCTGTGGCGCGACCGCCACCTGGCCACCGCACCCGACCCGGACACCGGGGAACGCTGGCGGGCACAGCTCGACCGCTTCCTCTGCCCGGCCGAGCCCGACCGTTCACTGGTCCGTGGCATCACGACCAACCCCTCCCTGGTCGCCCAGAGCGTCCTCGCCTCCCCCGAAGGCTGGCGCCGCGAGATCCGGGAGCTCATCCGGCACCAGCCGACCCCCACCGTGGAGAGCACCTTCGCCCTGGTCTACGAGGAGGCCCTGCGCCGCGCGGCACACGAGATGCTGCCCATGTTCCGGGCGAGCGAAGGAAGATACGGCTGGGTCTCCGGGCAGCTCGACCCGCGGTTCATGCTGCACGCCGACCTCATGCTGGAACAGGCGCTCCGCCTCGCGCGGATCTCCCCGAACCTGATGGTGAAGGTGCCGGGCACCCAGCAGGGGTACGAGGTCATCCGGAAACTGGTGGCCCGCGGTATCTCCGTCAACTCCACCCTGTCCTACACCGTTCCCCAGTTCGCGGCCTGCGCCGAGGCGGTCGAGTCCGGCCTGAAGGAGGCACACGACCAGGGCATCGACACGACACGGTGGCGCGCGGTCTTCACCCACATGATCGGACGCTTCGGGGCCAACACCGACCTCCGCTACGAGGCCGCCATCCGCGAGATCGAACTCTCCCGGACCGACGTGCGCTGGGCCGAGCTCGCGATCCTCAAACGCATCCACGCCCTCATCCAGGAGGGCGGCCACCCTCTCAAGCCGCTGCTCTCCAGCCTGGAGGCCGACGATCCGACCGCGGGCGGCAACACCCTGAGCATGCACCTGGAACAGAGCGCCGGCGGCGCCGTCGCCTACACCTGCAAACCCCGCTTCGTGGCCGACGTGATGCGCCGGGAGAGCGAACTGCCCGTCTTCGACGACCGCGCCATCGCCCAGGAAGTGCCCCCGCGGGTCCTGGAGAAGCTGCTCTGGCTGCCCTCCTTCCACCGGGCCTACGACCCGGCCGGGATGCGCCCGGAGGAGTTCGCCCACTACGGCTCGTTCGTCTCGACCTATGCCGAGGTGATGACGAACACCCGCAAACTCATCGACTTCGTCGCGCACCAGTTCCAGACCATCGCCGCCTCCGCGCGGCCCGTCCTGCTGACCTGAGCGGTCCGCCCACCCCGCGCATTCCCCCACAGAAGGAGGTGCCGCGTGCACCAGTCCATCGCGCTCTGGAGCCACCCCAGGTCCATGTCGACCGCGCTGGAACGCTCGTTCATCGAGCGGGGCGACTTCAAGGTGTTCCACGAGGCATTCGCGTACGTCTTCTTCATGCACGAAGAACGTGCCGCCATTCCACACAAGAACCCCGACCCGGACCATCCGCTCACCTATCCGGACGTCAAGGCGATGATGGAGTCCGCCCGGCTCGAACGCCCGGTGTTCCACAAGGACTTCCCGTACCACTGCCTCGACCATCTGCTGAAGGACCCCGAGTATCTGCTCGGGCAGGTCAACACCTTCCTGATCCGCGACCCCGCCGAAGCCGTCCTCTCGCACGCCACCGTGCACCCCGGGCTCACCCGAGAGGTCCTCGGATACGCGGAGCTGGCCCGGACCTTCGACTTCGTCCACGAACTGACCGGCGCCGCGCCGCTGGTCGTGAACGCGGCGGACCTGGCCGCCCGTCCCGAGGCCACCATCGCCGCCTACTGCGCCGCGGCCGGCATCCCCTTCCTGCCCGAGGCGCTGAACTGGTCCGCCGGCGAGCAGCCCGAATGGACCACCTGGAGCGGCTGGCACACCGACGTGGCCGCCAGCGCCGGCCTCGGCGCACCGCGCCGCAACTACAGCTGCACCTTCGAGACACGGCCCGAACTGCGCGAGTTCGAGCGCTCCTGCCGTCCCGCCTACGAACACCTGGACCAGTACCGGCTGCGGCCGGCCGAGGAGGTCACCCGATGAGCGTCGGCACCGTCATCGTCACCGGCGGAGCCGGCGGCGTCGGACGCGCCCTGGTGGGCCGCCTGCTCGACGCCGGCAAGACCGTCGTCACCTGCGACATCGACGAGCCGGGCCTGAAGTCGCTCGCCGACGAGCACCGCGGCCGGGCCCTGCGCACCCACGTCGCCGACATCGCCTCGCACGCCGCGTGTGACACCTTCATGGACGAGGTCCTCGCCACCCACCCGGACGTCGACGGCCTCGTCAACAACGCCGGCCTCTACCTCGGACAGCCGGTCCAGGACTACGACGACGCCACGATCGAGCGCGTCATCGCGGTCAACATCAAAGGCCCGGTGTGGCTCTCCCGCCGCTTCGCCGGTCACCTGCTGCCGGCCGAACGGCGCGGCGCCATCGTCAACCTGGCGTCGGTCGCGGGTGAGGTCGGCAGCTCCGACGCCCTGTACGGCACGGTCAAGGCGGGCGTCATCGGCCTCACCAAGTCCAACGCCATGAACTTCGCCCCCTACATCCGGGTCAACGTCGTCTCGCCCGGCCTGATCGTCAACACGGCCATCGCGGACCGGATACCGGCCTACCGCTACGCCGAGTACAAGCGCCAGGAGCAACTCGACGGCGACATCCTCCCCGAGTACGTGGCCGACGTGTGCGCCTATCTGCTCAGCGACGAGTCCCGGACGCTGACCGGGGCCCTGCTCCGCGCCGACAACGGCTCCTACCCACGCTGACCCCCACACCCCGCACCCCGGAGGCGATCCCTTGACTTCCCTCACCGACGGCCCCGACAAGCCGCTCATCATGCTCGTGGGCATGGGCGACCTGTCCGCCAAGGTGCTCACCATGCTCCTGAGCGACCCGGCGACCAACCGGGTCGTCCTGGCCGGACGCGACACCGAGACCATCCGCAGACGGGGCAACCTCGCGCTGTTCACCGCCACCAACCTCGGCCACCACGGCACCGTCGACACCGTGCGGGTCGACCTCCGCGACGTCGACGCCACGGCCCAGACCCTGGCCGAGGTCCGGCCCGACATCATCTTCATGGGCGGGTCACTGCAGTCCTGGCGGGTCATCACGGCGCTGCCCAAGGACGTCTTCGAAAAGCTGGACGAGGCGCAGTTCGGGCCCTGGCTGCCGATGCACCTGACACTCAACCACCTGCTGATGCGGGCGGTGCGGGACTCCGGCACCGACGCCAAGGTCGTCAACGCCTCCTTCCCCGACGCGGTCGGCCCCGTACTCGACAGGGTCGGCCTGGCCCCGACGGTCGGCGTCGGCAACGTGGCCAACATCGTGCCCGCGCTCACCCTGGGCGCCGCGCACCTGCTGGACGCGCGGCCGGCGGACGTGGAACTGCGGCTCACCGCGCAGCACTACTTCAGCCACTACGTACCCCGCTTCGGCGACGCCGGGCGCGGCGCCTACCACCTCTCGGTACGGGTGGCGGGACGGCCGGGCGCCGAGGTGGACCACGGCGCCCTCTTCGCCCAGCTCGACCGCCGTCTCAAGCGCCTGGGTGGCATCGACGGCCAGTTGCTCACGGCGTCCTCCGCGGTGCGCGTCCTGCGGGGCCTGGCCACCGACAGCGGGACGCTCGCGCACGCTCCCGCACCGGACGGCCTGCCCGGCGGCTACCCCGTTCGGGTGCACCGGGACGGTGCCGCGCTCGACCTGCCGGACGGGCTCGGGCTGGCCGAGGCGATCCGGCTGAACGAGGAGTGCCAGCGGGCCGACGGCATCGACCGGATCGACCAGGACGGCACCGTGCACTTCACGGAGCCGGAGATGGCGGTCATGAAGCGGCTGCTCCGCTACGAGTGCCAGAGCATGAAGCTCGGCGACGTCTCCGGGTGGGCCGATGAACTCGGCACGAAATACGCGGCGTTCGCGGCGCGGTACGCCTGAGCCCGCCGGGGCCCGGCCCGGCACGGCCGCGCCCCCCTTGCTGTGCACCGTCGGAGAGAGCCAGAGGACCATCATGACCACACAGGCACCCCGGAACGGGGGCCAGGCCCCCATCGCCGAGACGGCCGACGCGGACGGCTTCGAGGCCCAGTACATCCCCACACTCGTGGACCGATGGGACCAGCTCATCGACTGGGACCGCCGCCGGGCGAGCGAGCAGGACTTCTTCGTGGAACTGCTGAACGGGGCCGAGGCCCGCCGGGTGCTCGACGTCGCCGCGGGCACCGGCTACCACTCCATCACCCTGGCCCAGCAGGGCTTCGACATCACCGCGGCGGACGGCAGCGCGGAGATGATCGAGCGGACCCGTCGGAACGCCGAACGCCACGGGCAGTCCTTCCGCATCCTGCGGGCGGACTGGCGCGGCCTGCGGGAACACGTCGACGGCCGCTACGACGCGGTCATCTGCCTGGGGAGTTCCTTCCCCCACCTCTTCCAGGAGAGCGACCGGCGAGCGGTGCTCGAGGAGTTCCACGAGGCGCTCAACCCCGGCGGCATCCTCATCGTCGACCACCGGAACTTCGACGCCATCCGTCGGCACCGGTACCAGAGCAGCGGCAACTACTACTACTGCGGGACCGGGGCCGAGGTGACCGTGGCCCACGTCGACGAGCGGCTCTGCCGCTTCAGGTACGACTTCCCGGACGGCGGTACGCACCACCTGGAGGTCTACCCCGTTCTGTCGGCGGAGCTGGCGGCGCTGCTGGTCGAAGCGGGCTTCGACACCGTGCAGACCTTCGGCGACTTCCGGGAGGACTTCGACCTCGACGAGGTGGACTTCGTGATCCACGTCGCCCGGAAGTCATGAACGAGAACGCATCGGAGAAGGCCAGGTCAGTGGTGAGCGAGAAGAACACCGGCGGACACCGCTCGAAGATCCTCGCCGGATTCGTCGTGACCGTGCTGCTGACCAGTTTCGTCGCGGCGACCTACGGATTCGGGTTCTACCTCTTCGCGCAGATCGTCACCGACATGCGCAACGATCTCGGGTTCGGCTACACGGTGGTCGGGACGGTCACGGCGGCCGGACAGCTCGGCTTCCTGCTGTTCGCCCTCCTCGGTACCTGGCTGTCGACCCGCATCGGCGGCGGCCAGGTCGTCATCGGCTCGGTCGTCCTGTGCGGACTGTGCCTGGTCCTGGTGCCGGTGACCGACAGCATCGTGTTCATCGGCGTCCTGCTGACGATCCTCGGCGGCACCGCGGCGTCCGTGTACGTCCCGCTCGTCGAGATCGTCGGCCGGGTGATCGACTACCGGCACCGCGGCAAGGTGCTGGGCCTGGTGTCCAGCGGCACCAGCTACGGCGTGTTCGTCAACAGCCTGCTGGTGCCGGCCTACGTCCAGGACGGCAACTGGAGGGGCCTGTGGTACTCGGTCGGGTTCGGCACGCTGATGGTGACCGCCGTGGCCGCCGTCACCTTCTTCCGGCTGGGCCTGTTCCGCCCCGAGGAGGAGGCGCGCCCCGGCGACGCCGGAGAGAGCGCCGAGGGCGGGGCCGGCCCGCGCGGCAACAGCGCCCGCGCGGGCTGGCGCATGGTGCTGGTCCGCTGGGTGGTCATCGTCTGGACGATGAAGTTCCTGAACGGGTTCGCCTGCATGCCGTTCCAGAACTACCTGTCGCCCTATCTCCGTGAGGGCCTCGGGTTCGACATCGAATTCACGGCCCAGGTCTGGGGGACGATCGGTGTCATCGGCATGTTCGCCGGATTCGCCGTGGGCTGGCTCTCCGACCGGATCGGCGTACGGGCCTCGCTGGTGATGTGCTACGCGCTCTTCTTCGCCTCCGCCGTCCTGCTGGCGGTCGCGCCGGTCGGGTATCTCCCCATGGTGTCCGGCGTGCTCTTCGCCCTGGCCTTCTACCCGATCTACGGACTCGTTCCGGCGTACGTGTCCAAATCGGCCTCGGGCGCCGCGGCGACGGTCATCTTCGGTGTCACCAATGTGACCCAGGGCGTCGGTGGAATCGTCGGCAACTACACCGCCGCGTTCCTGAAGAACCTCACCGGCGATTTCATGTGGTATTACGTCGTGATCGCGGCGACCACCGTCCTCCTCGGCGTCCTGACCCTCCGGCTGCCCCGGGAGGGCTCGGCCGAGAGCGCCATCGGCGTCGGGAAGCCCGCGCCCGAGCCCGATAGGGACGTCGTCCGTGCCACTTCCTGACGCCCATGGAGGGGACCCGATGAATCAGCGGGGGGCCCGCGCCCGTCGGCCGGGTGCGACGGTCTGGCTGACCGGTCTGCCGAGCGCGGGCAAGACGACCATCGCCCACGAACTCGCGGGACGGTTGCGGGGTGCGGGCCATCGGGTCGAGGTGCTGGACGGCGACGAGATCCGCACGTTCCTCTCCGTGGGGCTCGGCTTCGGCCGCGCGGACCGGGACACCAACGTCCAGCGGATCGGCTTCGTCGCCGAACTCCTCGCCTCCCACGGCGTGAAGGTCCTCGTCCCGGTCATCGCCCCCTACCAGGACAGCCGCGAGAGCGTCCGCGAACGCCACCGGTCCGAGGGCACCCCCTACGTCGAGGTGCATGTCGCGGCGCCGGTGGAGGTGTGTTCGGTGCGTGATGTGAAGGGGCTGTACGCCCGGCAGGCGGCGGGTGAGATCAGTGGTCTCACCGGGGTCGACGACCCCTACGAGGAGCCGCGCGATCCCGATCTGCGGATCGAGTCCCACAACCAGACCGTGCAGGAGTCAGCGGCGGCGCTGCACGCGCTGCTCACCGAGAGGGGCCTGGCGTGACCACCCTTGTCAACGTCCACGAGGCGACCGACAGTCCGTTCGCCCTGTCGCATCTCGACTCGCTGGAGTCGGAGGCGGTGCACATCTTCCGTGAGGTGGCGGGTGAGTTCGAGCGGCCGGTGATCCTGTTCTCCGGTGGTAAGGACTCGATCGTGATGCTGCATCTGGCGTTGAAGGCGTTCGCGCCGGCGCCGGTGCCGTTCACGTTGCTGCATGTGGACACCGGGCACAACTTTCCCGAGGTGCTGGAGTACCGGGACCGGACGGTCGCCGCGCACGGGCTGCGGTTGTATGTCGCCTCCGTGCAGGACTACATCGACGACGGCCGGTTGCGGGAGCGCCCGGACGGGACGCGTAACCCGTTGCAGACGGTGCCGTTGACGGAGGCGATCCGTCAGCACCGGTTCGACGCGGTGTTCGGTGGCGGCCGGCGTGACGAGGAGAAGGCGCGGGCCAAGGAGCGGGTGTTCTCCCTGCGCGACGAGTTCTCGCAGTGGGACCCGCGTCGTCAGCGGCCCGAGCTGTGGCAGCTGTACAACGGGCGGCACGCGCCGGGTGAGCACGTGCGGGTGTTCCCGTTGTCGAACTGGACCGAGCTGGACGTGTGGCAGTACATCCAGCGCGAGGACATCGCCCTGCCCCGGATCTACTTCGCGCACGAGCGGGAGGTCTTCGCCCGCGACGGGATGTGGCTGGCCCCCGGAGCGTGGGGCGGTCCGAGGGACGGCGAGCGGGTGGAGAAGCGGCTGGTGCGCTACCGCACCGTCGGCGACATGTCCTGCACCGGCGCCGTCGACTCCGACGCCACCACCCTGGACGCCGTGATCGCCGAGATCGCCGCCTCCCGCCTCACCGAACGCGGCGCCACCCGCGCCGACGACAAGATGTCCGAGGCCGCGATGGAAGACCGCAAACGCGAAGGGTACTTCTAGCCATGACCATCGACACGCTGCGCTTCGCGACCGCCGGCTCCGTCGACGACGGCAAGTCCACCCTCGTCGGCCGCCTGCTCCACGACTCCAAATCGGTCCTCACCGACCAGCTCGAAGCCGTCGAACACGCCTCCCGCTCCCGCGGCCAGGAAACCCCCGACCTCGCACTGCTCACCGACGGCCTGCGCGCCGAACGCGAGCAGGGCATCACCATCGACGTGGCCTACCGCTACTTCGCCACCAGCCGACGCCGCTTCATCCTCGCCGACACCCCCGGCCACGTGCAGTACACCCGCAACATGGTCACCGGCGCCTCCACCGCCGACCTCGCCCTCGTCCTCGTCGACGCCCGCAACGGCGTCGTCGAACAAACCCGCCGCCACGCCGCCGTCGCCGCACTCCTACGCGTCCCGCACGTCGTCCTCGCCGTCAACAAGATGGACCTCGTCGACTACGCCGAGCCCGTGTTCACCGCCATCGCCGAGGAGTTCACCCGGTACGCCACCGCGCTCGGCGCGCCCCCGGTCATCTCGATCCCGGTCTCCGCGCTCGCCGGCGACAACGTCGTGGAACCCTCCGCGCACATGGACTGGTACGGCGGCCCCACCGTCCTCGAACACCTGGAGACCGTTCCGGTGACCGCCGATCCTTCCGGCACCGCCGCCCGCGTCCCGGTGCAGTACGTGATCCGTCCGCGGACCGCCGAGCACCCCGACTACCGCGGCTACGCCGGGCAGATCACCACGGGCACGCTCCGGGTCGGAGAGCCGGTGACCGTGCTGCCCTCGGGCCGGACCAGCACCATCGAGGCCATCGATCGGCTCGGCGACCCGGTCGACATCGCCTGGGCACCCCAGTCGGTCACCATCCGGCTCGCCGACGACATCGACATCTCCCGCGGCGACCTGATCGCCCCGACGTCGGCGGCGCCACCGGTCTCGCGGGAGATCGGCGGGATCGTCTGCCATGTGGCCGACCGGCCGCTCGCCGTCGGCCACAGGGTGCTGCTCAGGCATACCACCCGCACGGTCAAGGCGGTCGTCGCGGAGATCCCGTCCCGGCTCTCCCTGGACGACCTGTCCCAGCAGCCGAGTCCGGGGCGGCTCACCGCCAACGCGATCGGCCGGGTCGTGGTCCGCACCGCCGAACCCCTCGCCCTCGACGCCTACGCCGACTCCCGCCGCACCGGCTCCTTCCTCCTCATCGACCCCGCCGACGGCACCACCCTCGCCGCCGGCATGGTCGACGACATCCGGTGATCCGCGGGATGCGCGAACGCAGACGACCCGTGGGCCTGGTCCCGTCCGCTCGAGTCGGACGGAAGCCGGCCGGACATACCGGCGGCCCACGGGTCGGGTGACTGCGTTGATGTCGGCAGAAGACCTGCCGGGGTGCACAGAGTGCGACGGCAGGCCTTAGCCCGCAGTCACCTCACGAGTCCGAAAAGAAACCATGTTTTCGGATCACCTCCTTTCAGCGTGTGCGCCCACCCTAGGAAGCTCGGTGCGGGGGCTCAACCGATTTATCGCGGGGCAACGATTTCCGCGAACCGGGTGTGTCCTGGGTCACGTTCCAGTTGAATTGCCCGGGGCGTGCGGGTGCACGCGCGTACACCGTCCTGCCAGGGGGTCCGGGATGAGTGCTGCCAGGAGCGAGACCGCGGAGCGCGGGGCCGAGGGCCACGGCCCGGGGGAGGATCTGCTCGCCGCCTTGCTGGACGGGATGGACGCGGCGCTCTGCGCGTTCGACGCCGCCGGCAACGTCACGCACTGGAACCGGGAGGCCGAGCGGATTCTCGGCTGGTCGGCGTCGGAGGCGGTGGGCCGGCACGGCTTCGACGGCTGGGCGGCGCGCGCCGCCGACGCCGACCAGGCGCTCACACGGCTCATGGCGGCGATGCGGACGCCGGGGCGCCAGGTCCACGAGTTCGCGCTGCTGCGCAAGGACGGCAGCCGGGTCCTGGTGCGGACCCAGTCGGCCGGGGTGCGCGGACCCGACGGCTCCCCGGCCGGGGTCTACTGCGCGTTCAGCGAGGTGCACGCGCAGATCGACCTGGAACGGTCGATCGCGCTGAGCGAGGCGCTGTTCGAGGACGCTTCCTGGGGGGTGGTCCTCGTCGACGTCGACCTGCGCCCGGCCGTGGTGAACGCGCACGCGGCCCGGGTCATGGGTGTCGGACGCACGGCGCTGCTGGGCCGGCCGCTCGGCGAAGTCGTCGTCCAGGGCGTCGAGGACCTGGAGGGCGCGCTCCAGCACGTACTGGCCGAGGGGGCGCCGCGGGCCCTGGCCGAGGTCTGGGTGACCCTGCGGACCGCGCAGGGCGAACGGCGCCGCTGCTGGCGCAGCGGCTTCCTGCGGCTGGCGTCCCCGCTGGCGGAGGAGCCGGTGCCCCTGGGCGTGGGCTGGCTGTTCCAGGACGTCACCGAGGAGCGGCTGGCCGAGCAGGAGGCGGACCGGATGCGCTTCCGCTACAGCCAGCTCCACCGGGCGGGCGCGGCGGCGGCCGAATGCGAGGACCCGCGGGAGGCGGCGGCCGTGCTGCTGGACTTCGCGCTGGCCGGGTTCGCCGACCACGCGCTCGTCGACGAGTTGGCGGGCGAGCAGCGTCTGGTCCGCGCCGCGGCCACCCCGACCGGCGCACCCGGCCCGGTCGGTGCGGTGGCGGGCGCCGGAATCCCGCTGCGGTACGCCTCCGGCCATCCGGCCCTCCAGGCCGTCACACGCCTCGGACCGGTCCGCGCCTCCGCGTCGGTGGGCAGCACGCGGGCCGCGGAGGACTGGGCCGCGGAACGCCAGTGGCCGCGCGACGCCGTGCACGCGCTGTGCATGCCGCTGCGCAGCCGGGGGCGTACGGTCGGCGTGCTGACACTGCTCCGCTCGTCCTCCCGTCCCGCCTTCGAGCGCCCGGACGCGGTCTACGCGGAGACGGTCGCGGTCCGGGTGGCGGCCTCGCTCGACCTGGCGGGGGTGAACCCGGTGAACCCGGCGGGCGCCCTCTGACGGGCCGTCGCCCCCCGAGGAGGCGGGCCCGGAGGGCCGGGTCTGTGCCGGTCCGTGCCGTCAGTGCCGGTAGAAGATCCGGTCCCGGTACTCCGTCATCACGCGCCCGTTCCACTCGTGCCCGCCGTCCACGTTCCCCGAGCGCAGCAGGGGCGGCTCGACGCCGAGACGGACCATCTCCTCGGCCGCCGCCGCCATCGTGGCCTGCATCAGGGCGCTGGTGACGACCGTCGACGCGGGGGCGAAGGGCGCTTCGATGCCCGCGTGGGTCAGTTCGGCGTCTCCGACCGCGATCCGGGAGTCCAGGACGATGTCGCAGTGGTCCTTCAGGTAGCCGCCCGAGACGTGCCGTGACTTCGTCTCCGTCGCGTAGGCCACCGACGTCACGCCGATCACCGTGAGGCCGAGCGCGCGGGCGTTCATCGCCATCTCGACCGGCAGGGCGTTGCGGCCGGAGAGCGAGATGATGATCAGGACGTCGCCGGCCTTCGCCGGGGAGGAGTCCAGGACCGCGCTCGCCAGGCCGTCGACCCGCTCCAGGGCCGAGCCGAGCGTCGCGGGCATCACGTCGACGCCGACCACGCCCGGTACGGCCAGCAGGTTCATGAGCGCCAGTCCGCCCGCCCGGTAGACGACGTCCTGGGCGGCCAGCGAGGAGTGGCCCGCGCCGAAGGCGAAGAGCCGGCCGCCCGCCGCGACGGCTTCCGCGATCGCCGTGCCGGCGGCGGCGATTTCTCCCGCGTCCTCGTCGCGTACCCGCTGGAGCAGGCCGATCGCGGCGTCGAAGAACTCTCCGGCCAGCTTGCTCTCGCCCGCGCTGTCGCCCATTCCAGAAGCTCCTTGTCGTCGTGTCGCGGATCACGGTGCGGTCTGGACCATTGCTCTGTCAATACCGCCTCGCCCCGGCGCGGCACGGTTGTCGGCGCGATGCGTCAGAATTGGTGCAGGGCCAGCGCACGACTCATCGAGGGGCACGTATGTCCGGACTGATCGACACAACGGAGATGTATCTCCGCACCATCCTCGAACTCGAAGAGGAAGGTGTGGTCCCGATGCGTGCCCGGATCGCGGAGCGGCTGGACCAGAGTGGTCCCACCGTGAGCCAGACCGTCGCCCGTATGGAGCGCGACGGCCTGGTGACCGTCGCCGGCGACCGTCATCTGGAGCTGACGGAGGAGGGCCGACGACTGGCGACCCGCGTGATGCGCAAGCACCGGCTCGCCGAGTGCCTGCTTGTCGACGTGATCGGCCTGGAGTGGGAGCAGGTCCACGCCGAGGCATGCCGCTGGGAGCACGTGATGAGCGAGGCCGTGGAGCGCCGCGTGCTGGAGCTGCTGCGGCACCCCACGGAGTCGCCGTACGGCAATCCGATCCCGGGCCTGGAGGAGCTGGGCGAGAAGGCCGAGGCGGAGGCGTTCCTGGACGACTCCATGGTGTCGCTGGCGGACCTGGAGACGGGCGACGGCGGCAAGACGGTGATCGTCCGCCGGATCGGCGAGCCGATCCAGACGGACGCGCAGCTGATGTACACGCTGCGGCGGGCGGGTGTGCAGCCCGGTTCGGTCGTCAGCGTGACCGAGTCGCCGGGCGGTGTCCTCGTCGGCAGCAGCGGCGAGGCGGCGGAGCTGGACGCCGAGGTCGCCGCGCACGTCTTCGTCGCCAAGCGCTGACCCCCGCTCTGCGCGCACCCGCTCTTCCCGTACCGTCCGCCCCGCCGCTCCCTCCTCCGCACCGCGGACCCGCCGGCGGAGGCCCCCGGGTGTTCCGCCCGGCGGGTTTCCGCCATGACCGGGGCGGGTCGTCGTCGGCCGCGCGCCCCTCGCGCGGTCAACAGCCCTCCCGTTTTACGGCGGAACCACCACGGCCGCACCCGCGGCGTGCCACGCTGGTGCCACGCGAGCAAGCCGTACGTGCCGGGGAGGGTGCGATGTGGGCGGTGCGCCGAACGACAGAGGGCCCCGGCGCCCATGGACGCCGGGGCCTGTCCTCCCCTGTGTCGACCCGGAGCCCCGAGCTCCCAGGGTCGTTCCCCTCGGACCGTTTTCCCCGAGCGGTCCGCCTCCCGCTGAACATCTCCCCCCGGCGTCGGCCGTCAATCCTTGAACGTGGTCACTCGAACGAGGGGTGTTGAGCGGCGGACCGCCGTTTTCGAATAGAGGTTCGATAGTCTGGCCGGGTTGGACACGCTCGATGAAAAAGAGGGGGTGCCAGGGAACATGGTGCGACGTATGGACGTCCCCGGAGCCGACGGCGTACGCCTGGTTGCCTGGGAGTTCGGCGAGGAGCGTGTCCGGGAGGACACCTCCGGGGTCTTACTTCTCCACGGGCTGATGGGGCGGGCCTCCCACTGGGCCCCCACCGCGCACTGGCTGGCCGGGCGTCACCGGACCGTCGCCCTCGATCAGCGCGGTCACGGCCGCAGCGGCAAACCCGTCGCGGGCCCGTTCACGCGCGAGGCGTACGTCGCCGACGCGGCGGCCGTCGTCGAGCGGCTCGGTCTCGGCCCCGTCACCCTCGTCGGACACTCCATGGGAGCCCTCACCGCCTGGCAGCTCGCCGCCCAGCACCCCGATCTCGTCCGCGCCCTGGTCATCTGCGACATGCGGGCCTCCGCCCTCGGGGCCGCGTCCCAGCGGGAGTGGCAGGACTGGTTCCGCCGCTGGCCCGTCCCCTTCGCCTCGCTCGACGCGGTACGCGCGTGGTTCGGTGAGGAGGACCCCTGGGTCGACCGCCCGAACCCGGCCCGCGGCGAGTTCTTCGCCGAGGTGATGACCGAGGGCCCCGACGGCTGGCGGCCCGTCTTCGACCCCGCCCAGATGCTGACCTCCCGCGAGACCTGGGTTCACGACGCCCATTGGGACTCGCTCGCCCAGGTCCGCTGCCCCACCCTCGTGGTCCGCGGCCTGGACGGTGAACTGGGGCGCGCGGAGGCCCAGGAGATGGTGCGGGTGCTGCCCCGTGGGGCGTACGCCGAGGTCCCCGACGCCGGCCATCTGCTCCCCTACGAAGCCGCGCACGCCACCGCCTGGCGCGAGGCCGTCGAACCCTTCCTGAACGGCGTCCTCACGTCCTGACCGACCGCGGTGAGGGCCACCCCCCGGTGTCCGTACGATGATCACTCCATGACAACCGGCTCCGGAGGTCGACCCGTGGGGGAACTGTCCCGTCGTACGGTCCTGCGCACGCTCGGCGCGGGGACCGGCGTCGCCGCGAGCGCCTGGTGGACGGCCGGCCCCGCCGAGGCGCTGCCGACCGCTCCGCCCGTGAGCACCGGCGACAACCCGGTCGTACGGGAGAACACGGCGGCCGGCTCCGACGAATGGGGTCTCGGCTGCCGCGAGACCTGCGGGGTCGACCTGGACCGGCCGCAGATCCAGGGCAGCGCGTCGACCGCCTCCGTCGCCCCCGGCGAGACCCTCGGTCTGCGCCTCTCCTCCCGTACCGCCCGGTCCTGCACGGTCGAGGTCTACCGGCTCGGCCACTACGGGGGGCTGCGCGCCCGCCATCTGCTCACCGCGGAGGACGTGGCGGTCGCCGCCGCCGCCGGCGCCCGCCCGGCCTGGACGCTGCGCGTGCCCCCGAGCTGGGTGTCCGGCATCTTCCTGGCCGTCCTCACGTCCGCCGACGGCCACCGGGCCTACGCCCCCTTCGTCGTCCGCGATCCGGCCCGCCGCTCCGACGTGCTGGCCGTGGTCCCCCTGTCGGCCGCGGCCGGTGCGTACCCGGGTCTGGGCATGCCCCCGGGTTTCGCCACGGACACCAGCGCGGCCCGCTGGCTCGAGGAGTCCGGCTACGACGTCACCTACGCGACCGAGGAGGATCTGCACCGGGCCAGGGTCGATCCGGCGCGGTATGGCGTGGTCGTCCTCCCCGGTTCCCCCGGCGAGGGCCGCTGGGCCCGCCGGACCAGGGCGGCCGTGACGCGCTCGCCCGGCGGAACGGCCGGTCTCCGGCGGCCGTTCACCCTCAGCGAGCCCGGTCACGCCACGGCGGAGGCCCGGCGGGCCGCGACCGAGCTGCTGGACGGGATGCTGGCGACGGTCAGCAGACCCAGAAGCTGACGTCCCCGCCGATCCAGCCGGCCAGATCGCGTTCGTCCCAGACGGACACCCGGCCGTCCGTGGTCACCTCGAACCGCACGGCCATCGTGTCCGCGGCGACGGCGGCCCCGCTCACCACTCCGACCAGACGCTGGGTCCGGTCCGGCCGGGCCCGCAGCGGCAGCCGGAAGAGCGTCTCACCCGGTTCCCAGGCCGTCCCGTCGGCCTTGGCCAGCGAGAAGTGCACATGGACCCGGTCGCCGGAGAGCCGGTACTGGGGCACGTAGTTCGGGCTGTTCGGCGTGTACGCCGTGGTGTCGTAGGGCACCTCGACCCAGGGGTTCGTGCCGGGGTGCGGGAAGCGGGCGATGTTGATCTGCCGCCCCGACGCGGGCTTCGCCGCGATGCCGAACGCGAGGGTGGCCGCCGGGTCACCGGGGCTGTTCCCGTACACGCATATGCCCTCGGGCTCGCGGTTGACGAGCCCGGGGAAGGCGCCGACCGACTGTGACTGGAGCACCGTTCCGGTGTTCCAGTCCGTGCAGGTCACGGTGGTGTTGTCGACGTTCTGGTCGCCGTAGAGGTGGTACACGTGGTCGCCCAGGCCGACGAAGCCCTGGAGGGTCTTGCCAGAGGGGCCGAAGGGCAGCGTCTGGAGGGGAGTGAACGTTCCGGCAGCGGCGGCGGCCAGGTCGTACCGGTCGATGCCGCCGGAGCCCGACGGGGACGAGACGTTGTCCGACTGCCAGCGGAAGATCAGCTGGCGCCGGGTCGGGTCGATCGTCGAGGAGACGCGGTACACCCCGGAGCGGGGGGTGCGCAGGACGGAGGGGTCGGAGGCGTCGGCCGTGCCGCCCGCCGCGTAGGGCACCCGGGCGAGGGCCCTGGACCAGCCGCCTTGCGGCAGGGCACCGGCCCAGAGGTGGACGCCGGTCGCGTCCCGCTCGACGCTCAGCCCCGTACCGTGTCCGGACCGACCGAGGTGCATCGAGTCCAGCAGGACCCCGTCCGCGGTGAGCCGGGTGACGGTGACACGGTCCATGTCGGCTTCGGTGCCGTCGGGCTGACAGAGGTACCAGAGCTGGTCGACGGACTCCCAGTAGACGGACTGAGCGACGCTGACGGGTGAGGCCAGCGTCGCTCCCGACAGGAGCGGGGGCGTGACGGCGGAGAGCTTGATCAAGTGACGACTCCTCAAGACGGCAGGAGAGGCCGAGCCTACGGGCACCGTCTCCCGCGCCACCGGGCAGGTCGCGTCGTCGCGGCGAGCCGGACGGGCGGCGGGGGAGACCGGGCGGAAGGCCGGCCGGTGCACTCGTGAGACGGACGCGGACGCCGGGTCCGTGGGCGGCGGCCCCGGTGTGGTGCCGACGGACCGCCGGGGTGCGGCGAGGTGCGGGTGCGGCCCGCGGGTACGGACCGGCTACCTCGGGTCGCGTCTGAACGAGGCGGTGGACCAGCGGTAGCCGAGTGCCGTGAGCACCAGGCACCAGCCGAGGCAGAGCCATCCGTTGTTCCCGATCCCGGTACCGAGGAGAAGGCCGCGCAGGGTCTCGACGGCGGGGGTGAAGGGCTGGTACTCGGCGAGGGGCCGGAACCAGCCCGGCATCGCGTCGATCGGCGTGAACGCGCTGGAGATCAGGGGCAGGAGGATCAGCGGCGTCGCGCTGTTGCTGGCGGCCTCGGCGTTCGGGCTGGCCATGCCCATGCCGACCGCGATCCAGGTGACGGCCAGCGAGAAGAGTGTGAGGAGGCCGAACGCCGCCAGCCATTCCAGGAGGGTGGCGTCCGTGGAGCGGAAGCCGATGGCCACGGCGACGGCGCCGACGAGGACCACGCCGGCGATCGACTGCAGCACGCTGCCGACGACGTGCCCGATGAGCACGGACCCGCGGTGGATGGCCATGGTGCGGAAGCGGGCGATGATCCCCTCGGACATGTCGGTGGCGACGGACACCGCGGCCCCGATGACGGTGCTGCCGATGGTCATCAGCAGGATGCCCGGGACGACGTAGGCGAGGTAGGCGGAGCGGTCGCCGTCGCCACCGTCGATGCCGGCGCTCATCACGCCACCGAAGACGTAGACGAACAGCAGGAGCAGCATGATCGGCGTGAGCAGCAGGTTCAGGGTCAGCGACGGGTAGCGGCGCGCGTGCAGCAGGTTGCGCCGGAGCATCGTGGACGAGTCGCGAACGGCGAGGGACAGGGCGCTCATCGGGCAGCCTCCTCGGGCTGGTCGTTCCGGGCGGGCACGGCGGAGCCGGTCAGGGCGAAGAACACGTCGTCGAGGTCGGGGGTGTGTACGGTCAGCTCGTCGGCCTCGACGCCGGCCGAGTCCAGCCGGTCGAGGATCGCGCGCAGTGCGCGCGGGCTGCCGTCGGCGGCGATGCGCAGGGACAGGGACGTGTCGTCCCGTGTCACCCCGCGCAGGGCGACGGCGGCGGACCGGTAGGCGGACGGGTCGGTGAACCCCAGCCGGACGTGTCCGCCCGGGACGAGTCGCTTCAGCTCGTCGGCGGTGCCCTCCGCGGCGATCCTGCCGTCGTTCAGTACCGCGATGCGGTCGGCGAGCTCGTCGGCCTCCTCCAGGTACTGGGTGGTGAGGAAGACGGTGACGCCGCCGGAGACCAGCTCACGGACGATCCGCCACATGTCGTGGCGGCTGCGCGGGTCCAGGCCGGTGGTGGGTTCGTCGAGGAAGATGACGCGCGGGTCGCCGACCAGCGTCATGGCGATGTCCAGACGGCGCCGCATGCCGCCCGAGTAGCCGGCGGCCGGCTTGCTCGCCGCCTCGGACAGGCCGAACCGGTGCAGCAACTCGGCGCTGACCCGCCGTCCCTCCCGCTTGGGCAGGCGGTGCAGGTCCGCCATGAGGCGCATGTTCTCCTCGCCGGTGATCAGCCCGTCGACCGCCGAGAACTGACCGGTCACGCCGATCATGGCCCGCACCGCCTGCGGGGCGGTCGCCAGGTCGTGGCCTCCGACGCGCAGTTCGCCGCCGTCGGCGCCGATGAGAGTGGAGAGGATCTTGACGGCGGTGGTCTTGCCGGCGCCGTTCGGTCCGAGCAGGGAGAAGACCGTTCCGGCCGGCACCGCCAGGTCGACGCCGTCGAGCACGACCTGGTCGCCGTAGGACTTGCGCAGCCCGTTCGCCGCGATGGCCAAGCTGGTCATGAGGGTGCTCCTTCTGGGACTGCCGGTCAGAGGCCGCGGGCGGTGACGCCGCCCTGGGAGGTGGTCGCGTGGCTCTCGAGCCTGGCGGTGCCGTCGTTCCCGGGGCCGTCGCCGTCGCCGAAGCGGCCGTGGAGGGTGCCGGTGTCCAGGGAGGCCGGCACACCGGGGGTGGCCCCCGTGGTGCCGGCACGGTCGGTGGCGATCGGGGCGGGGGTGTCGAACGTCAGCATGGTGCTCTCCCGTTGCTCATTGTTTCGAACAATGGAAAAGCTACGTTGCGTTCATGATAGTGGCAACATGCTTGTTGCGTCACAAGGCAGTCATCGCAGGTCTCGCCGTTGAAATCGTTGCTATGGGGGTGGGTTTAACGCAACGGTCGAGTGGTGGAGTGTTGCAATGAAGTGACTGTGAACGCTATGCTGCGGACCTCGGGCAACACGAAGGAGGCAGGGATGCCGGGAGGCAGGCTCACCCAGGAGGACCGTCGGCGGATCGCGCTGGGGCTGGCGGACGGACTCGCCTACGCGGAAATCGCCCGGGGTCTCGAACGGCCGACCTCGACGGTCACGCGTGAGGTGATGCGCAACGGCGGCCCCGCCGGATACCGTGCGGACCTGGCCCATCGCGCCACGGAGCGGCGTGCCCGGCGGAAGTCCGGCTCGTCCCGGGTGGCGGAGCCGGTCGCCCTGCCGCACGGACGCGACCCGGAGGCGGTGGCCGAGTACGAGGAGAGGTACACCACCGTCCTGATGCAATCGGGTCTGCCGAACAGGATGATGGCGCGGGTGATGGTCTCCTTGCTCACGACCGACTCCGGCAGCCTGACCGCCGCCGAACTCGTCCAGCGCCTCCAGGTCAGTCCGGCGTCCATCTCCAAGGCGATCGCCTTCCTGGAGAGCCAGGCGCTCGTCCGTCGGGAACGCGACGAACGCCGCCGGGAGCGCTACATCATCGACGAGACCCTCTGGCACCAGTCGATGACCGCCAGCGTCCGCGCGCTCATCCAGCAGGTCGAGATCTCACGTCAGGGCGTCGGCGTCCTCGGTCCCGGCACCCCGGCCGCCGTACGTCTGGAGAACGTCGCCCGCTTCTTCGACTTCGTCGCCGAAAGTCTCGCCCGCGCCGCGGACCAGGCCCGCGACATCCTGCTCTCCGACAAGGCCGGAGGGGCCCCGGAGGGCGCCGCGGTGGTTCCGGACCCTCCGGACCCGGGCGCGGAGCCGGCCCCTGCCTCGGCCCCCGAAGCGGATCCGGAGCGCGGATAGGAGGTCCGGTGGCCGTGCGGGGAGCGTCGTCCGGGAGGCCGTGCGGTACTTCCGGAGAGTGCCGCGCGACCGTCCCGCGAGTGGGCGGCCGGGGCGGCGCGGCGTGCGGAGGCGGCCGACACCGGCCGCCTGCGCCCGCCGGCGCGGGTCAGGCCCGGTCGGTCAGTTCCTCCGCGTACACCTGTGAGAGGGGCTGCGGGCCCACGTACTGTTGGCAGTTGCACTGCGCGGCTTCGTAGCGCAGCGGGAACTTGTTCTCGTCCCAGGCCGTGGGCACCTCGACCCGCTCATGGCACTGGCCCTGCTTGTCGTGCTTGGCGAGGTGGTGGGTGCATCCGCAGACGGGCTCCGGGGTCCGATGCGCGGCCTCGACGGCCAGCCGCTCCGCCTTCGCGGCCTCCAGCCGCTCCATCTTGCGTTCGTGTCGATGGCGCAGCGCCGTGCGCACGTTGTCGGCCGCCCACGCGAAGCCGCCCGTCCAGAACAGGATGAGAACCACCCAGATCCAGTTCACACCGTTTCCCTCCCCCGTGACACCGTTGAACCGGGGCCGTGCCCCAGACCGAGGATAGGGCCCCGGTTCCCCGGTGACCACGATCGCGCCGCCCGGTCCGGTCCGGCCGGCGCGGGAAGGCGCGCGTCCGTGAGGGCGGGCTCGGAGCGGCGGGCCGGGTCAGAAGGCGAAGACCGTTCCCGTGAGGTCTGCCCTCATCGTGCAGGCGTTGCCGTAGGTCGCCGACCAGCTGACGCGCCTGCCCTCCCAGACGCCGTCCCCGGTGACCGTGACGGGGTCCCACTCGCGGGTGCACGGACGGTGGTCCGGCGCGGCGGACAGCCGGGCGAAGTCGCCTTCGGCCACGGCGAGTTCCGCGCAGCCCGCCACGGGCGTGGGGTGACTGCCCGCGGGGCGGGGCGTGCAGTCCAGGGTCACGGCCCGCTGCACCGCCGCCGTCGCGGCGGTCTCGCCCTTGCCGATCGTGAGTACGACGGCCGACGCGGGGTAGAGGGAGGCGGGCTGTGCGGGCTTGGCGTCGGCGATGCCCGCGAGGGCCGTGCCGATGAACGCGACGCCCGTGGCGGTGGCGACAACGGTGGCGCCGAGGGTGCTGCGGAGGGAACGCACGGATGACTCCTTTTCGGATGCGGGTGCGATTGCGGTCCGGAGTCTTGCCGATGCGCAGGGTGATCGCACGTCGCTCGCGCGGTTTCCGGCCGCCCCCGGTCCACGCCCGCCGCTTCGAGCCGACCGACTGGTCGTTCGGGCAGTTGGCGCTCGGTGCGCCGGTGCCGACGCAGTGCGCCCGCTGTACGCCCGCTTAGGCGTCGTTCAACCCAGAACGAACCCGTGACCTGGGAGGACGCGAAAGAGGTTGAGGGCTGCAGCAACACCGGGGTGGTCCGTTCGGCCGGAAAACCTCGCTCCGTCCCGGCGCCGGCCGGCCCGGGTGTGAGCCAGGGAACACGGAAAGGGCGCGAGGGCGACGTCGTCGCCGGAGCGCACGGCAGCCGGAGGTGCGATGCCGGACGGCCGCAGGTGCGGTGCCGGACGGAAAGGCGCGGCGGCGCGGCGTGGTGTTCCCGCCCGGCCGGGCGGGAACACCATCCGTCGCAGAGACTGTCGAGTGGCCTTCGGCCGACAGGCTCTCAGCCCTTGCTGACCGCCGCGAGGATCTCCGGCAGCCGCTTCGCCGTCCGCGCCGCCGCCGGCTTCAGGCCCGCCGGCACGACCAGCGCCCCGTAGAGCACGCCGCCCGGGAGCAGGGTCCAGAGCAGCCCGTGGTGGTCCGTCACCCGCAGGTAGACCATCGCGCCGATCACCGGGGAACACACCAGCGCCGACACGAACATCCCGCCGAAGATCGAGATCCAGGCCAGTCCGGCCTGCCCCGGCGCGACGTTCTTGAAGCCGCTGTCCTGCGGGATCGAGAACGCGAAGCTCGCGGACGCCACGGCACCGGTCGCCACCATGGCGCCGAGCAGCGAGAACGCCAGACCCAGCGCACTCGGCAGCGAGGACCAGTCGCCGAGGACCGCCGCCGTCACGGTCGTCACCAGGATCATGTACGGCACGGTGATCGCCAGCAGCGTCAGCGCCCGCGCCCGCAACTCGGCGTACGCGTCCGCCGCGGTCGAGATCGTCTGCGCGACCATCCAGAACGCCGAGGTGTCCTGGCCGAACTGGTTGTACATCTGGAGGCCGAGCATCCCCGAGGCGAAGCACGCGAAGTAGATCGAGCCCGTTCCCTGGAAGGCGTTGAGCAGCGGCACGATCGCGCCGACCGCCAGCGCGGTGATCCACGCCGCCTTCGTCTTCGGGTCGCGCAGGATGTAGCGCAGGCTGCGCTCCATCACGGCGCCCGTGCGCCCGCCGGGCAGCAGCCGGGCGAGCAGGCCGCTCCCGCGCCGCTCCTTCGCGGACCTCCCGTCGGCCGCGCCGATCGTCGAGCCGTCCGGCGCGGTCATCAGCTTCACCAGGCTCCGCTGCCACCAGTACACCAGCGCCACCAGCGCGGCCACCGTCAGCAGCAGGCGGGCGGCGGCGCTCGCGTGGTCGCCCCGGCTCGCCGCGTCGACCGCCGCGATCGCGGCGGCCGGCGGCAGCCAGCCCGTCACCTCGGCGGCCGGTTCGAGTGCGGCCAGCCCGCCCGACCGGCTGAGGCTCGTGGCACCGAAGTTCACCAACTGCATGCCGACCGCGATCACCAGGCCGCTCAGCACGGCCAGGTCCCGGCCCCTACGGGAGGTGAGCAGGCGCACGTTGGCCGCCGCGACCGCCCGCGACAGCGCCACGCACACCAGGGCCACCAGCGGCACCGCGAGCACCGCGGTCACGACGCCGGCGGCCCCCCGGGCCAGGGACAGCGTCGCGCCGAGCGCGAGGCACAGGGTGAACAGCGGACCGATGCCGACCAGCGAGGCGGAGAACAGCGCCCGTACCAGCGGTCCGGGCGGCAGTGGCAGCATCACCAGCCGCGAAGGGTCGAGCGTCTCGTCACCGCCGGGGAGGAACAGCGGCATCACGGTCCAGGCGAGTGCGAGCACCGCCGTCGCCAGGACGGCGAGCGAGGCCGCGCCCGCGTTCCCCCGCATCAGCAGGAAGCCGGGGATCATCGCCGCCGCGAGGAGCAGCGTCAGAACGACCGAGGTGACGTACACGGCCGTCCGGGCCCCGGACTGGCGCAGCCCGTTGCGCAGCAGGGTCAGCTTCAGCCGTACGAAGACGGACGTCAGGGCGGGCGCCGAGGCGCGGCGCGGGGGAGCGGTCGGGAGACCGGAGGTGGTCGCGGTCATCGGGCGGGACCACCCAGCCAGTCGAGCGACTCACCGTTGTCGCGTCCGTTCGCCCCGACGAGTTCGAGGAAGGCCGCCTGCAGGGACGGAGCCCCGCCGCGCACGTCGGCGAGGGTGCCCTGCGCCCGGATCCGGCCGGCGGCCATCACCGCGACCCAGTCGCACAGCGACTCGACCAGCTCCATCACATGACTGGAGAAGACGACGGTCGCGCCCGAGCCGGTGTAGCGCTCCAGGACGCCTCGGATCGTCTGCGCGGACACCGGGTCGACGCCCTCGAACGGCTCGTCGAGGAAGAGGACCTCGGGGTTGTGGAGCAGCGCCGCGGCCAGGCCGATCTTCTTGCGCATACCGGTCGAGTAGTCCACGACCAGCTTGTTCTGCGACCCCGCCAGGTCCAGGACGTCGAGGAGCTGGGCTGCCCGCTTGTCGACCTCCGCCCCGGGCAGCCCCCGCAGCCGCCCTGTGTACGCCAGGAGTTCGCGCCCGGAGAGCCGTTCGAAGAGCCGCAGGCCCTCGGGCAGGATGCCGATCCGGGCCTTGGCCTCGGCCACCGACTCCGGATCGCGCCAGACGTCGTGACCGGCGACCAGGACACGTCCGTGATCGGGCCGCAGCAAGCCGGTGATCATGGAGAGAGTGGTGGTCTTACCCGCCCCGTTGGGCCCGACGAGCCCGATGAACTTCCCCGCCGGCAGGACGAGGTCGATCCCGTCCACCGCGACCTGCGCCCCGAAGCGCTTCCACAGTCCCTCGATACGGACGGCGGGCACCGCGCCGTCGTCCGTATCGAGGTCCGCCTGTCCGAAAACATCACCAAATGCCTGGTCGGGCATGTTCTGTCAACCCCTCGGCTGTCCCCGTATTACGACGGGGCCCCACCTTACGGCGACCGTTTCGAGCCGACCGGATCAGGACGTGCGGGCCCGCTCCGCCGCCGCTTCCCGGCCACACGCGTAGGCGAGCGGACTGAGCAGCTCCTCCGCGTCCGGGAGCCAGCGGTTCGCCGGGGTGGGACGGCGTGCCCACTGCACGGCTCCGATCCCGCCGACCCGGGTGGGCGGAGCCGCCACGTAGTGGCCCTCGCCCCGGGTGATCAGGTCGATCGAGGCCGGGGCCCAGCCGAGTCTGCGCACCATGTCGGGCACCTTGGTGGCGGCGCCGGGAAGGACGAAGAAGAGCATCCGGCGGTCGGGCGTGCAGGTCACCGGGCCGAGGGTCAGCTCCATGCGCTCCATGCGGGCGAGGGCCAGGAAGCCGGCCGACTCGGGTACGTCGATCGCGTCGAAGGTGCGGCCGGTGGGCAGCAGGATCGACGCCTTGGGCTGTTTCGACCACATGCGCCGCGCCCCGACCGCGCTGCCGGTGGCCTGGGTCGACCAGTCCGGCCGGGCCGGGTGGGCTCCGGGCGCCGCGCAGGCGTCGACACCGCAGGAGCACCGTTCCCCGCCCTCGATCGCCTCCAGCCATGTGCCGGGGAACACGTCCCAGTGCCGCTCTTCCGCGTATCGCACGGCGCTGTCCAGCAGCAGCTCCCCTCGCTGCTGGGGGATCTGCGCGGCCTCCGTGACTCCGATCGTCTCTTCCACGGTGAACTCAACTCCCCCCGCCACCTGGGGTTACGGGCGAGGCGAAGAGCGGTGCGGAACATCGATCCCGCACGTGGGGCGCATCGGTGCACGGGTGGGGGCGCGCGTGCGGCCGGAGAGCGGCGGCGGGGTAGTGAGGGGTGGGTGGGGTCGGCGGCAACGGCGTGGCCGATGCGTCCGGTTTCGCGTGTTCACATCTGCATTGACCGGATATCTGCCGGGCAGTGATCAGTCCAATCGCTCGCACACCGGCCTCAGGGGGTAAGTCATGGCAGCCAGGCCACTCGTTGCCCGTCAGCCGAACGAACGGCTGCAGATGCTCATTCAGGAGGCCGGGTGTTCCAACGCCGGTCTCGCGCGCAGGGTGAACATGGTCGGAGCCGAACGCGGCCTCGAACTGCGCTACGACAAGACCTCGGTGGCGCGCTGGCTGAGGGGACAGCAGCCGC
This sequence comes from Streptomyces sp. NBC_01216, assembly GCF_035994945.1. Taxonomy (NCBI): domain Bacteria; kingdom Bacillati; phylum Actinomycetota; class Actinomycetes; order Kitasatosporales; family Streptomycetaceae; genus Streptomyces; species Streptomyces sp. NBC_01216. The sequence continues at coordinate 3,014,399 of NZ_CP108677.1, read as the reverse complement.
GTGGCCGGGCGCCGGGCGTCATCGCGGAGGCGCTGGGGCGCAAGCTCGGGCGGACGGTCACGATCGACGAGATCGGCATGGCCAACGGCAGGAACCTGGCCACCGGGGTGGGGCTCCAGTTCGCGCCGACGGTGCTCGGCGCGATCGAGCAGGTCTGCGAGCTGTGGCGCAGCGACGTGGGACGCCGGGACTTCCTGTCGGGCTCCGCGGTGGCGGCCTCCGCGCTGGTCGAGCCGAGCCGGGACTGGCTGATCACCGGCGCGGACGCGCAGGTGGCCCGGTCGATGGGGGCGCGGGTGGGGGTCGCGGACGTGCGGGCGGTCCGGGCGATGACGGCCGCGCTGGTCGATCTGGACCGGCGCTTCGGCAGCGGGCACGTCCGCCCGGTGGTGGTGCACTACCTGAACAGCGTGGTCGCGGGAATGCTGTCGGGCTCGTACCGGGAGGCGGTGGGCCGACAGTTGTTCGCGGCGGTCGCCCGGCTGACGGAGCTGGCCGGTTACATGGCGGTGGACACCGGCCAGCCGGGGCTCGCCCAGCGCTACTACATCCAGGCGCTGCGGCTGGCCCAGGCGGCGGGGGACCGGGGCTACGGCGGATACGTGCTGGCGGCCTCCATGAGTCATCTGGCCGCCCAGCTCGGCAGCCCCCGGGAGATCGCGCAGTTGGCGCGGGCGGCCCAGGAGGGGGCGCGGGGGCGGGTGACGCCACGGGCGGAGGCGATGTTCTGCGCGGCGGAGGCCCGCGGGCACGCGCTGCTGGGGGACCAGCGGGCCTTCGAGGTGGTGGCCGGGCGCGCGGTGCGGGCACTGGAGCGGGCGGACCCGGACTCGGGGGACGACCCGGCGTGGATCGCGCACTTCGACCACGCCTACCTCGCCGACGAACTGGCCCACTGCTACCGCGACCTGGGGCAGGCGGAGGCCGCTGCGCGGGCCGCGGAGGACTCCCTGAACGGACATCCCGAGACGCGGGCCCGGCGCCGCGCGATCGGGCTGGTGCTGCTGGCGTCGGCGCAGGTGCAGCGGCGCGAGGTGGAACAGGCATGTCACACGGGCACGCGGGCGCTGGACCTCCTGGGCACGCTGCGGTCCTCGCGGGGCGTGGAGTACCTGGAGGACCTGAGGGAGCGCCTCGAGCCCTTCGCCGGGGAGGCGGTGGTCCGGGAGTTCACCGGCCGGCTCTGAGCGCCGTCCTAGGTGTATTGCCCTGCGAGGTTGCGGAAGTAGCTCCGTCCGCCCGGAGGGCGGGGCCGGCGTCACGGGCCAGGAGGTACTCCCGCAACACGTCCTGGCCGGGCGGGCCGGGGTGTCCGTCGCCCGCGAAGGCCGGGCGGTGAGTGTCGTCACTTCCCCCACCAGGGCGGTGAGTGACGGGAGTTGTCGCGGTTGTGTGACCGCTCTCACGTGGGTGTGCGCGCCGCGGGACGCACCCGGTAGCGTGAGCCGACGATTCGGTAGGTCCACCAGTAGGAGTCCCGGTGACGCAAAGCGGACAGGGTCCGGAGCCGCAGTACCCGGCGCGGCCCACGCGCGAAGGTGCCGCGCTGCCCGCCGAGGGTGGTGCGGCGGGCGGTCAGGTCGCCGGGGCGCCGTGGAGCGGAGCCTGGGGCCCCGGCGGAGGGCGGCAGGGGCAGCCGCTGCCGCCGGAATCCGCGCCGGGCGCGGCCGGGGACCTCCAGGCCACGCAGTACATCCCGCCGGTCCCGCCGCAGCCCGAGCGGCCCGGCCCGATGCCGGGCGCGATGCCCGCGGCCTCGGGCACGGGCTCCCCGGCGGACGCGTACCCGCCCCAGGGCGGCTACGGCTACCCCCAGGCCCCGGAGGGACGGCAGCCCCAGGGCGGCTACGGCTACCCCCAGGCCCCGGCGGACGCGTACCCGCCCCAGGGCGGCTACGGCTACCCCCAGGCCCCGGCGGCCGGTGCCTCCGACCTGCAGGCCACCCAGTACATCCCGCCGGTCCCCGGTCCGGGCGGCGGGCAGCCTCCGTTCCCGGGCGCCGACCCGCAGCAGCCGCACGGACATCCGCAGGCGCGGCCACCCGCCGATGCCTCCGACGCGACCCAGTACATGCCTCCCGTGCCGCCGCGGACGAGCGGCGAGCGCCAGCCTCCGGCGGAGTTCGACAACCTCTTCCGCAGTGACGCGACGGCTCACCTGCCCCAGCCGCCCGCGCCGCATCACCAGGCCCCGCCGCAGCAGCCGTACCAACAGGCCGCGTACGCGCCGCAGCAGCAACTCCAGCAGCCGTCGCCCTTCCAGGGCGCCTACCAGGACGGGTACGACGACGAGCCCGCGCCGCGCCGCAGGTCGCCGGTCGCGCTGATTGCCGCGGTCGTCATCGGCTGCGCGGTCGTCGGTCTCGGCGCCGGTGCGCTGCTGAGTGGCGGGGACGACGACACGAGCAAGCAGCCCGGTCAGACCGTCGCCGCGACGTCCGACACCCCATCCCCCGCGCCCACCGAGAAGGCGGCCGACCCGGCCGAGCCGCAGGCGAAGGGGCTCGACAAGCTGCTCGCGGACAGCAACAGCAGCCGGGACGCGGTGATCCGCTCGGTCGAGTCCATCAAGCGGTGCGAGAACCTCGACGAGGCCGCCAACGATCTGCGGGACGCCGCCGAGCAGCGTCGCGGCCTGGTGACGCGCCTCCAGACGCTGTCGGTCGACAAGCTGGCCGACCACGCGGAACTGACGTCCTCCCTGACGGAGGCGTGGAAGGCGTCCGCCTCGGCGGACGACCACTACGCCGCCTGGGCCGACCAGATGAAGAACAAGAAGCAGTGCAAGGGAGGCAAGGCCCGCAGCACGGGCGAGACGCTCGCGGCCGGCAAGGCGAGCAGCGAGGCGACCGTCGCCAAGCGGAAGGCAGCCGCGCTGTGGAACCCGACCGCCGAGAAGTTCGGACTCGCCACGCGGAACCCCACCCAGCTCTAGGGCGGGGCGTGGCGAACGTGCATGTCGCACTCGAACGTCGCGGTCTGAATCCGCTTCGACGCAGTGCGGCGGGCGAATCGCGCGTCGGTCCGTATGGTTGCCAGGGAGCTGACGAGGGGGAGGGCATGAGTGAGGTACCGAAGCGGCATCCGGTTCTGTGGAGACTTGCGATCGCGGCCTTCGCCCTGACGATGCTCGGCGTTTCGAGCTGGTGCTTGAGCGAGGTGGTCGGCGCCGACTTCCCGCAGCGGCCTGTCCGGGACCTTGGAAGCGCGGGGCCCTGGGTGGCGTCGTACGCCCGCGCGATCGCTGCCGGGTCCTGGGGGGCGGCACGTGCCTGCCTGATGCTGGCTGCCGTGATCCTGTCGCTGAATGCCGTATCGCGGCTCATGGGCGCGATCCGCGGGGTTGCCCGGCGGATCGCCCGGTGTCCTGAGGCGGTCGTGGAGTGACCGTGCTGGTCGCAGCCACTCGTTGACGGCCGCCAGGAGAACGGTCGCCTCGTAGCGGACCGCGAGCCTGTCGTACCTCGTGGCCACCGTCCGCTGGCGCTCGAGGCGATTGGTACCGCACTCGACCCGGCGGCGTGCTGGTGAGCCCGGCACGCCGTGGAGTCGACGCTGATATCCCGGGTGATCAGCTCTTTCGCGTCGGCCCGGGCCTGGAGCGCCGGGAAGATCCGCTGCCAGGTGCCGTCTCGCCGCCACCGACGGAACAAGTCGTACGCTCGGCCTCACGGACCGTACGGCCGGGGCGGGCAACGCCGGTCCGGACAGAGGCCGGAGCCTCTGTCCGGACCGGCGGGGCTACGGAGCGAGCACCGTCTGGCCGACGTCGACGAAGCCGGGCTTCTGCGCCACCAGCCTTCCCTGGCGGACCACTTGGAAGGTCACCTTGTGGTTGACGATCCGGGGGAATCCGGAGGCGCCGAGCAAGTCCTCGTACCGCCAGCGCAGTTCGGGTGTGAGGCCGCCGGTGTCGACCCGCACCCCGCGGTCCAGGGCGAGTGAGATGGCGTTCGCGCTGATCGAGTCGGAGTCGAGCGACTCGATCACCTTCTTCAGGACCGTGTAGGCGATCCAGGTCGTCTGGACGCCGGTGTCGGCCGGGTCGACACGGTTGTCGACGAACGCCTGCTCCTTGATGACCTTCCGCATCGGCGCCCAGCGGGCGTCGCTCGCAGCCGGGTACCAGCCCGTCACGAACGCGCCTTCGAAGGGGCTGTGCGGCCCTCCGGTGCGGTCGATGACCGGCTGTCCGACGCTGCCGAGGACGGAGGAGATCCGGACGCCGTCCTCGCCCCCGTCCGTGGTGTCGCCCTCGGGCTCTGGCAGCCGGCGGAAGGAGTCGAAGAAGGTCTGGGTGCGCTCGCCGAGCACGGCGGTGACGCAGCCCTTCTCCCGCCCGGCCTTGCTGCGCGCCTGGCCGGCCTGTTCGGTGTACTCGGTGGAGTCCTCGGCGGCAGGGATGTCGACGGCGCCGCCGTGTCGCGAGTGGCGCAGGCCGTTGTTGAGGAGTTCGGGCAGTTTGTCCCCGGCGCTGGTGTCCGGCCGGACGAGGGAGACCTTGCGGCAGGTCTCCGCGAGCTGGATGCCGTTGCCCGCGATGAGGGACGCCTGGCCGCCGTTGACGGGGTACGAGAGCGCGCTGGTGAACTCGTCCTCGGAGATGCCGTAGCCGCCGATGTACGGGATTCCCGCGGCTTCCAGAGGGGCGAGGAAGGACCGTCCGTGCTGGCTGTAGGAGCCGACCACGGCCACGGCGCCCTCCTCCACGGCCCGGCGCGCGCAGGCCGCGGCGCCGGCGGAGGTGTTCTCGTCGTTGCAGGTGAGGACACGGAGATCGTGTCCGTCGATGCCTCCGGATTCGTTGATCCAACGGCCGAACGCCTCGGCCATGGCGGGCATGCCGGGCATGTTGGTGGCCCGGGTGTTCTCGGGCGCCCAGGTCATCACGGTGACGGGCTCCCTGGAGCCCCCCGTGGCACCAGGGAGCACGCCACACCCGGTGAGCAGCGATACTCCGGTCGCCGCTGTCGTGACGTACGCGAGGAGTGAGGTCAGTCGCCTACCGGTCATGGGCATGCACATTTCCGCCTCACTCGGAACGCCGGAGTGAGCACAGCTCAACGTTGGGTGACGTGAAGGTGAATCCCGGGGGCCCGTCCGCGCCCACCCCGGGGGAACGTACGATCGAAAGGTGTCCAGTCCAGTCTCCGGTTCGGTGAACTCTTCCCGTCGCGGCCGTCGCTCCTCCACCATGGGCGGCATGCCGCTCAACGACTTGCCCTGGTGGCGCTGGCGCAGCAACGTGCGCTCGGCGCTGCACATGCTTTCCGATCCCGGGTTCCACGAGAACACCTGGCTGGCCGGCCGCGAGGGGTACGGCGACGTCACCGACGCCGTGTACCGCCTGGTCGAGGACACCTGGCTGGACAACTGGTCGGCCGAGAAGTACGTGGGAACGATCTTCCGCGACTCGGGAGAGGCCGCGCTCGTCGACGTGGCCGTGCTGCGGGTGCTCCGGATCATGCACCAGGTCGGTCCGGACGCGCCCGTGTCGGCGTACATGGACCACCACGGCTGGCCGGAGGCCGTCCGGGCCGCGCGCGAGGCGCACGTCCGGCTGGCGTCCGCCGACGGCGAGGACCCGGACACGCCTCCGCGTTCGCTGGACGTGCTGCGGATCATGACGCGTTCCGCCTGACGGACGGGGGCCGGTGCGCGTTCCCGGCGTGTGGCAGGCTACGGGGATGACCGACCAGTACGTCCTCACGCTCTCCTGCCCGGACAAACAGGGCATCGTGCACGCCGTGTCGAGCTGCCTCTTCATCACCGGCTGCAACATCGAGGACAGCCAGCAGTTCGGAGACCGGGACACCGGGCTCTTCTTCATGCGGGTCCACTTCTCGGCGGAGGCGCCGGTCTCGGTGGACAAGCTGCGGGCCGGGTTCGCCGCGGTCGGCGACGCGTTCGCGATGGACTGGCAGATCCACCGGGCCGACGAGCGCATGCGGGTCGTGCTGATGGTGTCGAAGTTCGGCCACTGCCTCAACGACCTGCTCTTCCGTTCCCGTATCGGAGCGCTGCCGGTCGAGATCGTCGCGGTCGTCTCCAACCACACCGACTTCGCGGAACTGGTGGGCTCGTACGGCATTCCGTTCCGGCACGTTCCGGTCACGAAGGACACCAAATCGGCCGCGGAGGCCGAACTCCTGGAGCTGGTACGCGCCGAAGGCGTGGAGCTGGTCGTCCTCGCCCGCTACATGCAGGTGCTCTCCGACGACCTGTGCAAGCAGCTCTCCGGCCGGATCATCAACATCCACCACTCCTTCCTGCCGAGCTTCAAGGGCGCGAAGCCCTACCACCAGGCCCACGCGCGCGGTGTGAAGCTGATCGGCGCCACGGCGCACTACGTGACGGCCGACCTCGACGAGGGCCCGATCATCGAGCAGGAGGTCGAGCGGGTCGGCCACGAGGTCACCCCGGACCAGCTGGTGGCGACCGGCCGCGACGTGGAGTGCCAGGCCCTGGCCCGCGCGGTGAAGTGGCACGCCGAACGCCGCATCCTGCTCAACGGCCGGCGCACGGTCGTCTTCGCCTGACCAAGCCGGCCAGACCCGGTCGGACCCGGCTAGAGGCGGCTCAGCGAAGCCGCCGCGAACAGCACGTCCCGGATCGCCTCGCGGTCGCCGTCCTGACCCGCCGCGGCCTCCTCGGGCGGGACGTGGCCCGCCACCAGCTGGCAGAACTCGACACCGTCCATCGCCACCTGGGCCACCGCGTGGTCCGGCGACCCCACGGCCGCCGGCGAGTCCAGGGCGATGTACCAGTGACCGCCGCCCGCGCCCTCGACCTCCAGGTGGAGCGAGCGGCCGGGGGCGCCGGCCGTGACCAGGTCGCGGGCCGGGGCGGCGAGGCCCGCGCGGCGCCGGCCGGCGAGCGCGGTCGGAAGCATCCGGGCCGCCAGGTCGATCATGCCGTGCAGATGCGCCCCGCTCGGCGGCTCGTACGGATAGGCCACCGCGTTGGCGATGTCGTCCGCGTGCACCCAGCATTCGAAGGCCCGCTCCAGCAGGGAGTCGCGCATCGGCAGCGTGAAGTCCCCGTAGCCGACCGCGAGGTCCCCGACGCCGCGGCCCGCGAAGGAGACCGTACGGATCAGCGTGTGGCTCTGCTCACGCCACGGTTCACGCACCTCGCACGTCACCGGATGCTCCGCGCCCTGCCAGTACGCCTCCGTCCGCAGGGTCGGCGACACCTCGGTGGCCGCCGCGCCGAGCGGGTCGTCCAGGCCCAGCGCCGTCGCCACCAGGCCGTCCACCGCCATCAGGTGGCCGATCACCCCGGCCACGGTGGTCCGGCGGTCGGCGCTCCGTTCCGCCTCGAACCACTTGAGCCGGACCGGCGCGTGCCACTCCGCTTCTCCGATGTCCCGGAGCAGCGCGTCGAGGCGGGCGGTCTCCGCGTCGTACGGGGTGGCCCAGGCCGGGACGGGGATCCTGGCGGGGCGGCGGCCCAGGCAGTTCTCCAGGACCCGGGAGCGCAGCAGCGGGTCGAGATCGAGGTCGCGTTCCGCGTGCAGCAGCCCGACGGCGTCCCGCAGCCGCAGGGCCTCGTCGGCGCACGGGGCGCACTCGGTGAGGTGGTTCTCGACCTGCTCCGTCTCCTCCGGGGAGCACGCCGACAGGGCCCAGGCCCCGAGCAGCGACTTGAGCACCGAGTGCGGGGGCGGGGCAGCCGGCGGGGCCGCCGGCTCGGGTGACCGCCCGTCCGCGGACGGGACCGCGCGCGAGAGGTCGGCGTGGTCGTCCGCCGCCCGGCGAGGGCCCGGTATCCGCGGGGCGCGTGCCACGTCGTCGGGGGTGTCGTCGGGGGTGTCGTCGGGTCCGTCGGGCGCGCTCACCGGGCGGGTCCGTGGCCGGGCGGCGAGGAGCCCTCCAGCGGGCGGGTGTTCGCCGTCGAGAGCAGTTGGAGCCCGAGCCGCAGCCGGCGGCGTGCCTCGTCCTCCGTCACGCCGAGGTCGGCCGCCGTCTGCCGGTAGTCGCGCCGCTGGAAATAAGCCAGTTCCAGCGCCGCGCGCAGTGGCGCCGGCATCGAGGTCACGATGTAGTCCGCGCGGGCCGCGACCGAGGCCCGGCGCACCTTCTGCTCCAGCTCCTCCGCGGACCCCTCGCCGGTCTCCGCGTAGGCCACGGCCTCCGACTGCCGCAGCCGGTGCACGGCCTGGCGTTGGGCGAGCCGGGCGACCCAGGCACGCATGTTGCCCTCCTTGGGATCGAAGGCGTCGGGGTTCTCCCAGATGTAGCCGAAGACCTCGCGGGTGACCTGGTCGGCCGCGGCGTCGTCGTTGAGGACCCGGTGGGCGAGACTGTGGACCAGCGAGGCGAAACGGTCGTACAGCTCTCCGAGCGCGGCCGCCTCGCCGCGCGCCAGCCGCTGCTGCATCCTTCGGTCCCAGCGCGGTGGTGTGTCCTTCGCCATACGAAGCCCTCCGGAGCTCTGCGACGGCCCTCCCGACCCGAGTTCATACTCCAAAGTAATGGGCGGCGGCGCCGGTGCACTCCTCTTTGCCGCAAGTGCGCCCTCGGCGGAAATTCCGATGGTAAGGAAAGCGCCATCCGTGAGGCCGGGGGTTTCACGGAGTCCTCCCGGGGCAGCGGGAGAGTCACGGGAAGGACTCCCTCCGCTTGAAGGGCGCGATCGGTGACGCTCCATGTCGACGAAGACGATGACGAAGACGGACAGGGCTCCTGGATGGTGCTGCGCATCCGCGGGGAGCTCGATCTGGTGACGTCTCCCCTGGTACGCAGACGGGTCCATGACGCGGTCGCCGAAGGGCGGCACGATCTGGTCCTGGACCTGTCCGGGGTGGTGTTCTGCGACTCCAGCGGGGTCGGCGTGCTGATCGCCGCCCGCCGTCTGATGCACTCCTGCCGGGGCCGGCTGCACGTGGTGCTGCCCGCGCCGGGTGCGATGGAGGGCGCCCATGTCAACCGGGTGCTCGCCGCGCTCGGCGTACGGCGCCTGTTCGAGGTGTACCGGGACGTGGACGCGGCCGTGAACGAGGACGCCCGGCCGCTCTCGGCATAGCGGGCCGCGGAGTCGTAGTCTCCCGCACATGGAGCACATGGAGCACATGGAGCACACGGAGCACACCGAGCCGGGGGAACGCGGTGAGCACGTGGCGGACACCGGGGAGACGGAGGGCCGGCGGCTCCTGCGACGACGGCTCGCCTCCCGCTTCGCCGCCTTCGACCAGCAGGGCGACGGGACGATCTCGCGCGAGGACTTCTCCACCGCGGCGAAACGCCTGCTCACCGAGTTCGGGGTCACCTTCCGTTCCGACCGGGGCCAGGCCCTGTGCGACGGCGCCGAGGCGTTCTGGCAGGGCATGGACGGGATCGCGGACGTGGACGGCGACCAGAAGGTGAGCCACGAGGAGTTCCTCGGCGGCGCGGCCAAGCGGCTGCACGACCACCCCGAGCGCTTCGCCGAGATCGCCCGGCCCTTCCTGCACGCCGCGCTGGCCATCGCCTCGACCCCCGCGGAGGTGGAGCGCGGGCTGCTCGCGCTCGGCCTCTCCCCGGTGGCCGCCGCGCTGAGCGCCCGTACGCTGCCGACCGTGGACTCCGGGGTGGTCGACGAGCAGGCCGCCGTCACCGCTTTCGCCCGGTACTTCATGACGGAGGACCGCGCCTGAGAGCCTGTCGGGTGGCCTCTGGTCGGGCGGTCACGCCATCGGCCGAAGGTCACCCGACAGGCTCTGAGACCCCGGAATCAGGGGCAGGTCCGGACCGGGAAGCCGGTCGGGTGGCCCTGTGCCGCGAGCCAGGGCAGGAGCTCTTCCAGCGCGGAGACCGTCTGTCCGCGGTCCCCGCCGCCGTCGTGGAAGAGGATCGTCGGCCCGTTGGGCAGTTCTTCGCGCACGGTCGCGACGATCGCCGCCACGCCGGGACGGTGGAAGTCCTTGGTGTCCACGTTCCAGCCGAGGGGCCGCATGCCGGCCGCCGCGGCGATCCGGCGGCTGTCGGGGGTGAAGGCGCCGCCCGGCGCGCGGTAGTACTCGACCTTCGCGCCGCCCGCGGCGTCCTCGATCATCTTCTTGGCGGCCATGATCTGCCGCCGCTGGTACTCGACGGACTTGCCGTCCATCGCCGTGTCGTGGTCCGTGGTGTGGTCGCACAGCCGGTGGCCGTCCGCGACGATCCGCTTCACCAGGTCCGGATGGCGTCGGGCCTGCGGGCCGATCATGCAGAAAACGGCCTTCACGTCGTTCTTCCTCAGCACGCGCAGGACGTCGGGCGTCCACCGCGGGTCCGGCCCGTCGTCGATGGTGATGTTGACGGCCCGTCCGCCCGCCTCCGAGGCGTGCGCGATGCTCTCCGGGATCTTCGGTGCCGGGCGGACCGGTGCCGGCCGTGCCGAGGGGTGGTCCGTGGCGGCCGGCACCCGCCCCGCGTCCCCCGGCTCAGGCCCCGTCAGGACGGACGCCCCCCACACCGCTCCGGTCAGCGCGATCGCCGATGCCACCACGGCTATGTGCGCGGTGTACTTCCCCAGTGTCATGAACGTCCTCCCCGGCGGTGCGCGACCCTCTCCCGAGAGGAGGACGGGAGGAAGGACGAAAGGGTTTCACCCGTTCGGGGCCCGGCCGGGCCCCGAGGGTCGTTCAGGCCGGGCCGGCCGGGGCGAAGCGCTCCCGCAGCCTGTACTTGAGGACCTTCCGCAGGGTCTCGTTGCGCGGCAGTTCCTCCACCACCTCCAGCTGTTCCGGCAGTTTGTGGACGGAGAGGCCCTCGCCGCGCAGGAACCCGGTGACGGACTCCAGGGTCAGGGGCTCGGCGCCCGGCGGTCGTCCGGCCGGTTCGACGACCGCGCACACCCGCTCGCCGCTCACCGGGTCGGGCAGGCCGATGACGGCGGCGTCGCCGACCGCCGGGTGCCGGTGGAGGAGGTCCTCGATCTCCTTGGCCGAGATGTTCTCGCCCTTGCGGATGATGATGTCCTTGATCCTTCCGGTGAGGACCAGGTGGCCGGAGGGTGTGAGGTGCCCCACGTCACCGGTGAGGAGGAAGCCGTCCTCGTCGAAGGCTTCCGCCGTCTGCGCGGGGTCGAGATAGCCCCGGCACACCGCTTCGCCGCGCAGCCGTATCTCGCCGTTGCCGGAGGCGTCGGGCACGACGCGGATCTCCATGCCCTCCGGGGGCCGGCCCTCCGTCGTCGCCAGGTTCTCGGCGGTGTCGTCGGGCGAGCCCATGGTGATCATCGGAACCTCGGTCATGCCGTAGCCGTGCGTCAGCAGGCAGCCCATCTCCCGTACCACCGCGTGGTGGAGCTCCGGCGGTTTGGGCGCCCCGCCGCCCGCGAGCAGGCGCAGGCTCGGAATGAGCCTCTCGCCGGGCGGCAGCCTGCGCTGCTCGGCCAGGAACATCGCGTAGAAGGCCGTGGAGCCGCCCGCCACCGTCACCCGGTGCCTGCGGTACTCCGCCAGGGCGTCGGGCAGGGCGAACCGCTCGAACATCACCGCGGGGAAGCCGTACAGCAGCAGCATCACGGTGTAGTCGGGTCCGGCGATGTGCGCGTACGGGAAGGCCATCGAGCCCACGTCGCGGGAGGTCGGGCGCAGGGCGTGGGCGAGGCAGGAGCCGCCCGCGAGCAGCGAGCGGTCCGTGTGCAGGACTCCCTTGGGGTCGGAGGTGGTCCCGGAGGTCCAGTAGATCCAGCGCACGTCGTGGCCGGACGCGGGGGACGGCGGGGGCGGCAGGACGGCCGGGTCTCCGTCGGGCAGCGTGTCGTACGCGGTCAGGACGTGGGGCGCGCCGAGCCGCCGGGCCATCGCGGTGTGGTCGAAGCCGCGCCACACCCCGGGGACGACGAGGTACTCGGCCTTCGACGCGCGCAGCGCGAAGCCGACCTCGCGGTCCCGGTGGAAGGGGATGAGCGGTGTCTGGACGGCGCCGAGGCGGGCCAGGGCGAAGGAGAGGACCGCGGTCTCGACGCGGGTGGGCAACTGCCAGGCGACGACCGTGCCGGGGCGTACTCCGATGCCGTACAGGCCGGCGGCGCACCGCTCGGCGCGGTCGCGCAGTTCGCCGAAGGTCAGCGTCCGGTCGCCCTGGAGCAGGACGGGGTGGTCGGGTGTGAGGGCGGCGCGGCGGTCGACGAGTTCCCAGAGCGTGCGCGAGGTGCCCAGGGCGTGTGCGGTGTCGGTCATGGCGACTCCGAGCGGGACGGCTCCAGTGAATTGACGGTCTGTCAGATCGTGCGGAGAGCGTAGGGCCGCGCTCCTTGTCGGTCCAGGGGGGCGGGGCTAGCCTGATATCTGACGGCCCGTCAGAAGAGGAGCGCCCATGGAACAGGAACTGCCTCGGATCATCAGCGTCGACGACCACGTGATCGAGCCCGCGCACCTCTTCGAGACCTGGCTGCCGGCGAAGTACCGCGACCGCGGCCCGCGCCCCGTGACCGCCGGGATCGGCGAGCTCGCCTACGTGGGCGGGAAGTACCGGATCACCATGGACCCGGACGGTCCGCCCACCGACTGGTGGGTCTACGAGGACCTGAGGTTCCCGTACAAGCGCAACATCGCCGCGGTCGGCTTCGACCGCGACGACATGACCCTGGAGGGCATCACCCGCGCCGAGATGCGCCGCGGCTGCTGGGACCCGGGCGAGCGACTGCGGGACATGGACCTCAACCACGTCGAGGCGTCGCTGTGCTTCCCCACCTTCCCGCGCTTCTGCGGCCAGACCTTCGCCGAGGCCGGGGACAAGGAGGTCGCCCTCGCCTGCGTCCGCGCCTACAACGACTGGATGGTGGAGGAGTGGTGCGGCGACAGCGGCGGGCGGCTCATCCCGCTCTGCCTGATCCCGCTGTGGGACATCGACCTCGCCGTGGCCGAGATCCGGCGCAACGCCGCCCGCGGCGTGCGGGCCGTCACCTTCTCGGAGATCCCCACCCATCTGGGCCTGCCGTCGATCCACTCCGGCTACTGGGACCCCTTCTTCGCCGTGTGCCAGGAGACGGAGACCGTCGTCAACATGCACATCGGCTCCTCCTCCCAGATGCCCGCCGCGTCCCCCGACGCCCCGCCCGCCGTCCAGGCCGCGCTCAGCTTCAACAACGCCATGGCCTCGATGACGGACTTCCTCTTCAGCGGGGTCCTGGTCCGCTTCCCGGCGCTCAGGCTGGCGTACAGCGAAGGCCAGATGGGCTGGATCCCCTACGCCCTGGAACGCGCCGACGACGTCTGGGAGGAGCACCGTGCCTGGGGCGGTGTCCGCGGCCTGATCCCGGAACCGCCGTCCACCTACTACTACCGGCAGATCTTCTGCTGCTTCTTCCGCGACAAGCACGGCATCGCCTCGATCGACGTGGTCGGACGGGACAACGCCACCTTCGAGACCGACTACCCGCACGTCGACTCGACCTTTCCGCACACCCGCCAGGTGGCCCTCGACCACGTCAAGGACCTCGACGACGAGACGGTCTACAAGCTCATGCGCGGCAACGCCATCCGCATGCTCGGACTGGGCATCGTCTGATGGACCTGGCGTACACCGCCGAGGAGGAGGACTTCCGGGCGCGGCTGAGCTCCTGGCTCGCGGCCGTGCTGCCCACCCTGCCGCCGCGGCCCGACCCCCTGGACTGGCCGGGCCGGCGGGCGTACGACTGCGACTGGCAACGGCGGCTGCACGACGCCGGGTACGCGGACGTGCACTGGGACGCCTCGCCGACCCAGCGGCTGATCTTCCTGGAGGAGACCGAGCGGGCCGGCGCCCCCTACGTCGGCGCCAACTTCGTCGGCCTGCTGCACGCCGGGCCGACCATCGCGGCCGAGGGCACCCGGGAGCAGCGGGAACGCTGGCTGCCGCCCGTCCTGCGCGGCGAGGAGGTCTGGTGCCAGGGCTTCAGCGAACCGGAGGCCGGTTCCGACCTCGCGTCGCTGCGGACCCGGGCGGTACGGGACGGCGACGCCTACGTGGTGACCGGCTCCAAGACATGGACCTCGCACGCGGAGGTGGCCGACTGGTGCGAACTGCTCGTCCGCACCGACCCGGAGGCGCCCCGGCACCGCGGCATCAGCTGGCTGGCGATGCCGATGGACGCGCCGGGGATCACCGTCCGGCCCCTGCGGACGCTCGCCGGGTCCACCGAGTTCGCCGAGGTGTTCCTGGACGAGGTGCGGGTGCCGGTCGCCAACCGGGTCGGCGCGGAGAACGACGGCTGGCGCGTCACGATGGTGACGTTGTCCTTCGAGCGCGGTACCGCCTTCGCCGGAGAGGTCGTCGCCTGCCGCCGGACCCTCGGTGAGATCGCCCGCGCGGCCCGGCGCAACGGCGCCTGGTCGGACGACGTACTGCGTCGCCGGATGGGCGCGCTGAGCGCGGAGTTCCGGGCGCTGTGGCGGCTCACGCAGTGGAACGTCAGCGAGGCGCAGGCCGGCGGCGGGCCCCCCGGCGCCGGCGGCTCGGTCTTCAAGCTGCGCTACTCGCACGCCCGTCAGGAGCTGTACGACACGGCCGCCGCCGTCCTCGGCCCGGACGCGCTGGACCTCGGGCGGGAGTGGAACCCCGACCGGCTGTCCTCGCTGTCGTACACCATCGCCGCCGGCACCTCGCAGATCCAGCGGAACATCGTCGCCGAGCGCGTCCTCGGCCTGCCGAAGGGACGGTGACCCGCGTGGACTTCCGGCTCACGGACGACCAGAAGGCCCTGAAGGCGGGCGTACGGGAAATGCTCACCGCGCGGTTCGGCCCGGACGCGCTCCGGGCGGCCGTCGCGTCGGGGAGGCTCGACCGGGCGCTGTGGCGGGACCTGGGCGAGCTGGGGTTCTTCGCGCTGCGGCTGCCGGAGGAGTCCGGGGGCGTGGGTCTCGGACCACCCGAGGCCGTGCTCGTCTTCGAGGAGGCGGGGCGGGCCCTGCTGCCGGGTCCGCTGGTCGCCACGCACCTGGCGGCCGGGGAGGTGCCGGGGGCGGCGGAGGGCAAGACCGTGGTCACGGCGCCCGGCGGGCCGTTCGTGGAGTGGCTCGACGAGGCGGACGTGGTGCGGGGCGACACCTCGGGCGCCGCCCCGGTGCGCTCGGTCGACCCGCTCACCCCGCTGCACCGGCTGCCGGACACCGCCGCGCCGGCTGCCTGGCGGACCGGCGCGGCCGGGGTGCGCGAGGGTGCGCCGGCCGGCCCGGTATCCGAGCCGGCCGTCGCGCTCGGGGCGCTGCTGACCGCCGCCGAACAGCTCGGGAGCGCCGGGCGCACCACCGAGGCGGCCGTGCGTCACGCCCGCGCGCGGCAGCAGTTCGGGCGACCGGTCGGAGCCTTCCAAGCCGTCAAGCACCTGTGCGCCGAGATGCTCGTACGAACGGAAGTAGCCCGCGCCGCCGTCTACGCGGCGGCCGTGACGGGCGACCCGGTCGAGATCGCGGGGGCCAAGCTGCTCGCCGACGAGGCCGCGGTCGGTTGTGCCCGGGACTGCCTTCAGGTGCACGGTGGTATGGGCTTCACCTGGGAGGCGGAGGTCCATCTGCATCTGAAACGAGCCTGGGTGAGGGCCGAGCGGTGGATCCCGAGGACCCTCGCGGAGGAGGTGGAGGCCGCCTGTCTCTAGTGTGCCGAGTCGCTCACGGAGCGTCGATATCGGGTTGTGTCCTTCGACCGGGCCGTCACGGGCCGGAGTCGGGGTCCCACTCCGGTACGCTCCGTGAGATGCGAGTGGTTGTGGTCCCGGTTTGTCCCGGTGCCGCCGGTGCGGCGGCTCCGTGTCCCGGAATGCCCGCCGTTCGCGCTCCCTGGAGGCGCCGTGCGCGCCCCTGTTCGACTCCCCGCAACGTGCGTCGCACAGTATGGACCACGCGTACTCCTTCGCGCTGGAATATGCCTGAAGCGCTTGTTGCGGTGACTGTACGTCAACCATGCTGTCTCGCAAGGAAATCACGCTCCGTGAGGACGTCGATGGCTGTGGGGCGCGAGGCGATGTGTCCGCCGGTTCGGATGGTGTGAACGGTGCAGGTGCTTCAGGTTCAGTTGGAGGTCGGGCCGGACCCGGCAGAGGTGGGACGAGCCAGGCGTTGGGCTCGTTCACGGCTCGCCGGATCGGGCATAGGGGAGGACGAGCCGCTCGCGGAGACGCTGGTGCTGCTCATCTCCGAACTGGTGACCAACGCCGTGGTGCACACGGGTTGTCCGGCCGTGCTGCGGATGCTGTTCGGTGGCTGTCCGGACGCCGGGACGGTACGCGTGGAGGTCGCCGACCGCAGCGACCGGCCGCCGCTCCAGCGCCACGCCCGGGGTGAGGACACCAATGGGCGCGGCCTGGAACTCGTGGACGGCCTGGCCGACCGGTGGGGATGGCAACGCGAGGGCGCGGGCAAGAGCATCTGGTGCGAGGTGGACCGGAGCGTTCCGTCCGCGTCGGCCGTGCGGAGCCGGTCGCTCTCGACCGCGCCTCCCGCTGACCCGCCCCCGAAGGCGTTGTCGACGGTTCGTGACGGTGTGTTCACCCTGGGGTGAGCGATCCGTCGCGAGGGGACGTCGAGGATGTCGCACCCTCGACGAGTGCGGGCCGCGACAGGGTGGCGGCCGCCGTGCCGTGCTCGGGGCGGGCATGATGCTCGCCGCCACCCGTGAGCCCGCGCCCGTGAGCCCGCGCCCCGGGTGATCCGGTGCGTCGCGGGTGGGCGGTGGTCAGAGCACCGCGACCGGCGCCACCGGTGCGCCCGTACCGCCCACGAACGGTTCGGGCGTCGCCGAGAGCAGGAAGGCGTACCGCGCGTGCCGCGCGCAGGCCGTGGACAACTCCTCCAGATTCCAGTTCTGGCCCTGGAGCATTCCCATCTCGACCAGGTCGAGCGCGTGCACGGGCATCCAGAGGTCCTCGATCTCGGGCGGGAAGACCTCGAAGGTGAGGGTGTCGTTGGCGACGGCGGCGACGTCTCGGGCGTGGAACCAGGCGGGCGTGCGCACCGAGAGCCCGGGTGAGGGGAAGGCGTAGCCGTGCCTGTCCCCGGCCAGGTACTGCCGCACCTGCCCGGTCCGTACGAGCACGATGTCTCCGGCCCGGACGGTCACCCGGCCGAAGTCCGCCGCCTCGTCCAGGTCCTCGGGGGTCACGGCGTGGTCGCCCGGCAGGCGGTCGAGACGCTTGGCGGCGGCCACGTCCAGCAGGACCCCGCGGCTGACGAGGTGCCGTGCGGTGTGGATGCCGCTGAATCCGGAGCGGCCGTGCGGGGTGATCGAGCCGGCCGGGCGCCCGTTGTAGATCCGGCCCGAGTGCGACGCGTGGGCGAGGGCGTCCCAGTGGGTCGCCGCCTGGAGGCCCAAGGTCACCGCGTCGTCGCTGATGGCGACCGTTCCGGGGCCGAACAGCTCCTGGTTGACCTGGATCATCACGTGCAGCGGGTTGACCCGCCCGGGGATCACGCCGGTCTGCACCCCGTCCTGCCTCAGGTCGAGTGCGAGGGGGACCCGCTGTCCGGTGCGGACCGTGGCGACGGCCTCCCGTACCACCTCGTCGGTGACCAGGTTCAGGGTCCCGATCTCGTCGTCCCGGCCCCAGCGGCCCCAGTTGTTGACGCGCTTGGCGATGTCGTGGAAGGCGGCGGGGAGAGCCGGGGGCTGGGACATCGGAGCCTCCAAGGGTCTTGTTCTCCGGTATCTGACGGGCCGTAGAATCCTGTCGAAGAATCTAACGGACCGTCAGAAAGTGCGGGAAGGGGCCGGGCGTGGGGAACTTCTTGACTGGCAAGGTCATCGCCGTGACGGGCGCGGGTCGGGGGATCGGCCGCGCGGTCGCCCTCGCCTGCGCCGCGGAGGGCGCGAGGGTCGTCGTCAACGACTACGGCGTCTCCGTCGGGGGCGCGGAGCCCACTTCGGAGGTGGCCGCCTCCGTCGTGAAGGAGATCGAGGGGTCCGGCGGCACGGCGGTGGCCGTCGCCGACGACATCTCGACGATGGCGGGCGGGCAGCGCGTCGTGGACGTGGCGCTCGCGGAGTACGGACGGGTCGACGGGGTCGTCTGCGTGGCCGGCATCCTGCGCGAACGAATGCTGTTCAACATGTCCGAGGAGGAGTGGGACCCGGTCGTCGCCACCCACCTGAAGGGCACCTTCACCGTCTTCCGGGCCGCCTCGGCGGTGATGCGAACCCAGGGCGGCGGAACGCTGATCGGCTTCACCAGCGGCAATCACCAGGGCTCGGTGGCCCAGGCCAACTACGCCGCGGCGAAGGGCGGGATCATCTCGCTCGTCCGCAGCGCCGCCCTGGGACTGCACAGGTACGGGGTGACGGCGAACGCCGTCGCGCCGGTGGCCCGGACCAGGATGTCGGCCGGCGTGCCCATGGAGCTGAAGGAGATCGGCGCTCCCGAGGACGTCGCCGCGCTCGTCGTCTACCTCCTCTCCGACCGGGCGCGGGCGGAGCGGATCACGGGCCAGGTCTACACGGTCGCCGGCCCCAAGATCGCCGTGTGGGCACAGCCCCGGGAACTGCGGGCCGGGTACGCGGAGGGCGGGGCGTGGACGCCGGAGCGGATCGCGGACTTCCTGCCCGGCACGGTGGGCACCGACCCGATGCCGTTGCTCGGCCGGCTGGAGGAGATGGCGCGCGCCGCGGCGGCCGGTGCCCGGCCGAACGTCCCGGGTGGGGAGCGGTCATGAGGGGTGTCGTGTTCGACGGGGAGCGGGCCCTGGTGGTCGACGACCTGGAGGTGCGCGCACCGGGACCGGGCGAGGTGCTGGTCGCCGTCGCCGCCGCCGGACTCTGCCACAGCGACCTCGCGGTCGTCGACGGGACGATCCCCTTCCCGGCCCCGGTCGTCCTCGGACACGAGGGTGCCGGTGTCGTCGAGGCCGTCGGACCCGGGGTGACGCACCTCGTCCCCGGCGACCACGTCGCCCTCTCCACGCTCGCCAACTGCGGTGCCTGCGCGGACTGCGACCGGGGCCGCCCCACGATGTGCCGCAAGACCATCGGCAGACCCGGACAGCCCTTCACCCGGGGAGGGAAGCCGCTGTTCCAGTTCGCCTCGAACTCCTCCTTCGCCGAGCGGACCGTCGTCAAGGCCGTCCAGGCGGTGCCGGTCCCCTCCGACATCCCGTTCGCCTCCGCCGCCCTGATGGGCTGCGCCGTCCTCACCGGGGTCGGCGCCGTCCTGAACCGGGCCAGGGTGGGCCGCGGTGAGACCGTGGTCGTCCTCGGTACCGGGGGCATCGGCCTCAACGTCCTCCAGGGCGCACGGATCGCGGGCGCGCACCCGATCGTCGCCGTCGACACCAACCCGGCCAGGGAGGAGACCGCCCGCGCCTTCGGCGCCACGCACTTCCTGCGCTCGGCGGACGGTGTGCGGGAGATCCTGCCCACCGGCGCCGACCACGTCTTCGAGTGCGTGGGGCACGTCGGCCTGGTCCGCACCGCGATCGACCTGCTCGACCGGCACGGCCAGGCCGTCCTGCTCGGCATGACGGCCCCGTCGGAGGAGGCGAGCTTCCCGCCCGCCGCGATGTTCCTGGACAAGTCGGTCCTCGGCTGCCGCTACGGGTCCTCACGCCCGCAGCGGGACATCCCGCTCTACGCGGAGCTGTACCGCCGGGGCGGCCTCCTCCTCGACGAACTCGTCACCGCCACCTATCCGGTGGAGGACTTCGCCAAGGCGGCCGAGGACGCCGGACAGGGGAGGGTCGCACGCGGAGTGCTCACCTTCTGAGTGTTCCGTGCCTCGCTTCCTGGCCCGCCGCGACCGGCCTCCGGTGTTCCGCGACCCGGGCCGCCGGGGGTGCGCCCGCGCCCCCGGTCAGGACGGGGGCGCACGCACCAGACCGCGCCCGCCTGCCGGCCGAAGACCACCCGACGGGCTCGGAGCCCGTCGGGTGGCCTCTGGCCGGGCGGTCACGCCCTGGCACGCACGCCGCCTGCGTTGCCGGGATGCCCCGGTAGCTCCGCTACAGCGGCATCCCGGCGCCTTGGAACCGCACGCACCAGACCGCGCCCGCCTGCCGGCCGAAGACCACCCGACGGGCTCTCAGCCCGCGGCCTCCGCCCGGAAGGTGCGCCGGTAGGCCGTCGGCGTCACGCCGATCACCGTCTGGAGGTGGGTCCGCAGGGACTGTGGGGTGCCGAAGCCGGAGTCCCGGGCGATCCGGTCGACCGGGAGGTCGGTCGACTCCAGGAGGTGACGGGCGCGTTCCACCCGCTGACGGGTCAGCCACTGCCCCGGGCTGACGCCCACCTCCTCGCGGAAGCGGCGGGTGAACGTCCGCACGCTCATCGACTCCAGCGCCGCCAGGTCCCGCAGTCGGAGCGGCTCGTGCAGGTGTCGCAGCGCCCAGGCGCGGGCCGTCGTGGTGGTCGCCGACCCCGCTTCCGGCAGCGGGCGCTCGATGTACTGGGCCTGGCCGCCGTCCCGGTGCGGCGGGACGACCGTGCGGCGCGCCACCTCGTTGGCGACGGCCGCGCCGTGGTCCCGGCGCACGATGTGCAGGCACAGGTCGATACCGGCCGCCACGCCCGCCGACGTCAGCACGTCCCCGTCGTCCACGAAGAGCACGCCCGCGTCGACCCGCACACGCGGGAAGAGCCGCTGGAAGTGCTCCGCCGAGCACCAGTGGGTGGTGGCGGGCCGCCCGTCGAGGTACCCGGCGGCGGCCAGCACGTACCCGCCCGTGCAGATGGACACCATCCGCGTCCCGGGCCGGACGTGACCGAGCGCAGCCGCCAGCTCGGGGGGCAGCCGGCCCTCCTCATGGACCGGTCCGAGCTCGTACGAGGCCGGGACGATCACCGTGTCCGCCGTCGCCAGCGCCTCCGGCCCGTGCTCGACGTGGACGGCGAAGTCCGCGTCCGTCCGGACCGGACCGGCGGCCGTCGCGCAGGTGACGATCTCGTACAGCGAACGCCCCTCGGCGTCCTTCGCCCTGCCGAAGATCCGGTGCGGGATGCCCAGCTCGAAGGGCAGCAGGCCGGGCAGGGCCAGGACGACGACGCGGTGCGGCACGGTGGTTCCTCCGAAGACCCCTTGGTGGCCCAGACCACTTGTCGATTCATCGCGGGCCCGACCGTGACGGTACCCACCCGTACAAGCCCGAGTCCGGCGCCGTCATTCCCGGGGCACGCGGAGCCGCCGGAGCGGGGTGCCCGGCCCAGGCATCCCCGGCGCCGGCTGGCCTGATTCTTGTCAAAGCTGTCATCCGGGCCAATGGCCCGCGCGGTGCCGCCTCAGGATGCTGAGTGACGTGACCCAGACAACCGACACCACCGCCCCGCCCTCCGCGCCGCCCTCGCCCCGCCGTCCCCGGATTCACCGCGCGTGGTTCGTCGCGGCGGTCGCCTTCGTCACGATCATCGGCGCGGCGGCGTTCCGCTCGCTGCCGGGCCTGCTCATCGATCCCCTGCACGGCGAGTTCGGCTGGTCCCGGGGGACCATCGGTCTCGCGGTCTCGGTCAACCTCGCGCTGTACGGGCTGACGGCGCCGTTCGCGGCTGCGCTGATGGACCGCTTCGGCATCCGCAGGGTCGTCGCGGTGGCCCTGACGGTCATCGCGGTCGGCTCGGGACTCACCGTCTTCATGTCGTCGAGCTGGCAGCTCGTCCTGTACTGGGGACTGCTGGTCGGACTCGGCAGCGGATCGATGGCGCTGGCCTTCGCCGCCACCGTCACCGACCGCTGGTTCACCGAGCGCCGGGGACTGGTCACCGGCATCCTCACCGCCGCGAGCGCCTCGGGGCAGCTGATCTTCCTGCCGCTGCTGTCCTGGCTGGTCGAGGAGCACGGCTGGCGCCCGGCCTCGGTGACCGTCGCGCTCTCCGCCCTGGTGGTCGTTCCCTTCGTATGGCTGCTGCTGCGCGACCACCCCGCGGACGTGGGGCAGGCGCCGTACGGCGGCGTGTACGCCGAGAAGTCCGCACCGGTCACGGGGGCCGCGCGCCGCACGGTCGGGGTCCTCCTCCGGGCGGCCCGCACCGGCCCGTTCTGGCTGCTGGCCGGCACCTTCGCGATCTGCGGCGCCACGACCAACGGCCTGGTCCAGACCCACTTCGTCCCGGCCGCCCACGACCACGGCATGCCGATCACCGCCGCGGCCTCGCTGCTCGCCGTGATCGGTGTCTTCGACGTGGTCGGCACGATCGCGTCGGGCTGGTTCACGGACCGCTTCGAGGCGCGCCGACTGCTGTCGGTGTACTACGCGCTGCGCGGTGTGTCCCTGCTGTTCCTGCCGATGCTGTTGGCTCCCTCCATCCATCCGCCGATGATCTTCTTCATCGTCTTCTACGGCCTGGACTGGGTGGCCACGGTCCCGCCGACGATCGCTCTGTGCCGGGAGCACTACGGCGAGGACAGCGCGATCGTCTTCGGCTGGGTGCTCGCCTCCCACCAGGTGGGCGCGGCGGTGGTCGCGTTCGCGGGCGGGGTGGCGCGGGACGTCTTCGGTTCCTACGACGTCGTCTGGTACGCCTCCGGAGCACTGTGCGCGGCGGCGGCCCTGATGGCCCTGGTCATCCGCCGCCGCCCCGGGGTCGCGGCCTCGCCGCCGCCCACCGCCTGAGAGCCTGTCGGACGGGCCCGCGGACACCGCCAGGACGGCCCGGAGCCCGGACGGCCCCGGAACGCACGGAACCGCCCGGACACGCCCTCGCAGGCGGGTCCGGGCGGTTCCGGGTGCGGGGGTCAGCCGCCGTAGTAGCCGGCGACGTCCGCGATCAGTTCCACCGAACCGAGGTGGTTGTAGAAGGTGATCTCCCCGTCGACGACGGGGACGACCACCAGGTTCGAGACGGTCTGCCCGGCGGCGAAGTTGAGGTTCGACACGCTCGGGCGGTCGCCGCCCGTCGGGTACACCGAGACGAAGCTCGTCTCGGTCGGCCGCGTGGCCGTCACGTTCAGGACCACCGCGGTCACGCCCTCGGGCGGGATGCCGGGCGCGCCCGCCATCCGGAGGGAGACCGAGGAGCCCGAGCTGGTCAGCCGGATGCTGTACGGAACGGCGTACCGGGTGTCCAGGACCCGCACCGAGGAGACGCCGGTGAAGGCCGAGCCCGCGGACGCGTCCTCCGAGTAGTAGCCCGCCACGTCGGCCAGCAGGTCCACCGTGCCGGAGTGGTTGTAGAAGCTCACCTTGCCGTCGACGACGGGGACGGTGACCAGGTTCGGCACCGTGCGCCCGGCCGTGAAGTTCAGGCTGGACGCCGTCGGGCGGCTCGTCCCCGCGGGGAAGACCGTCACGAAGCTGCTCCGCGTCGGCGCGGTCGCGGTCACGTTGAGGACGACCGCCGTGACGCCGGTCTGCGGCACTCCGCCGCGGCCGGCCACCTGCAGGGTCACCGTCTCGCCCGCGCCGACCTCGTCCTTCGGCACCCCGAGACCGGACCGGGTGTCCATCAGCCGCGCCGGGCCGGCCGGCGTGTAGACCGAACCGTCCTCGCCGCGCGCGAAGTAGCCGGAGACATCGGCGACCAGGTCCACCGTGCCGGAGTTGCTGTAGAAGCTCACCTTGCCGTCGACGACCGGCACCACCACCGCGTTCGCGACGGTCTGCCCGGCGGCGAAGTTCAGGCTGGAGGTGTACGGCCGCTTCAGGCCCGACGCGTGGACCGACACGTACCCGGGTCCCGACGGGTTCGTCGCGGTCACGTTGAGGACGACCGCCGTGACACCGGTCGCGGGCAGGCCGGCCACCCCCGCGAGCGGGAGCGTCACCGTCTCGCCCGCCCCGACCTTGGCCTTCGGCGCACCCAGCCCGGACCGGGTGTCGAGCGCCCGGGTGGGCGTCAGCGGTGCGAAGGTGCCCTCGGGCACCGTCACCGCGCTGTCGCGCAGTTCGACCACCCCGGACTCCCGCAGCGCGGCCCCCGGACCGTCGGCGGGCAGCACGTCCAACGTCCACGTGTAGGCGCCGTCCGCGAGGCCCAGGCCCCGGTCGTCCTTGCCGTCCCAGGAGACGGAGACCGCGCCGCCGGACGGGCCGCCGCCCGTGCCGGTCAGGGTGCGCGCCACGGCGCCGGTGCTCTTGTCCCGCAGCGTCACCGTCCAGGACCCGGCGGGCCGGGACGTCAGCCAGCGCGGCGTCCACGTCGTGCCGTAGGACACCCGCTCGCCGCTCTTCACCGTGGACTGCACGACGGCGAACGGTTCCGTCGGCACCCCGCTCGGCACGAGGTGGATCCGCCGGTCGGCGTCGACGTAGGCCGCCGGGCCGCCGAACTTGTCGACCGTCCAGGTCACGCCGCGCTGGTCGGCCGCCGTGCCCGCCAGGTCGCCGATGGCGCGCGTGACGGTCGAGCCGTCCCGGAACGCGGTGAGCAGCAGCTCGCCCGCGGTCTTGTCGTGCCGGACCAGGTAGCCGTCACCGACGAGTGCCTCGCCGGACGGCACGTCGATGTTCTTCCGGGCCGTGCGGTCCCACACGCCGGCCGGAGCGTCCGTGCCGCAGGACCAGTACAGCCAGCGCCCGACCGCCTGGAGTTCCTCGGCCACGCAGGGCGCGCCGGTGTCGAGGGTGGTCGTGGCGCCGGTGCGCAGGTCCTCGCCCGACAGCCGGCCGGCGGTGCCGGTCTGCGTCCAGTAGGTGGAGCCCCACACCGAGGCCGCCGTGACCGGTCCGGTGCGGATCGGCCCGAGGTCGTGGTGGACGCCGATGTCGCCGACGTACTGGCGGGCCGGGTCGGCGCCGTTCAGGATGGCGTAGCGGCCGGTGAGGTCGACGAGCTCGGCGGTCTTCGACGCCGTACGGAAGAAGCCGGCGTCGTCCTGCCTGTCCGGGGACCCGAGCACCGCGCCGCTGTTGTCGGGGCGCAGTCGCTCGACGCGCCCGTCGCCCGTCGCGTACGGGCCGGAGTGGGCCGCGTCGCCGATCGTCCAGCTCTTCCAGGCCCGCTCGCCGGGCTTGAACGCGGCCCCGTCCCGGGTGACGGGGCGGGTCTGGTAGCTGTCCATGAAGCTCGCGTCGACTTCCCGGGTGGCGAGCAGGCCGTTGGCCAGCGAGAGGTCGGTGACCTTCGCGGCGACCGGCTCGACGGCCGTGACGGCCGTCACGGGCTTGCCGCCGCCGGGTACCGTGCGCAGCGCCCAGTGGGAGGAGTCGGTGCCGCCGGTGACGACGGCCTCACCGGCCCCGTTCGTCACGATCGCGGGTCCGGCGTGCCGCAGCACCTCCACGGGCGCGGCGCCCTCGAAGGAGATCCGCTGGAGCCGGTAACCGGACAGGTCGACCATGTCGTTCGGGTCGTTGAGGTCGTACCAGGTGAGCAGCAGGTCGTCGCCCGCGGCCCCGATGACGGGCCGTTCGTCGCCGACCGGCTTCACCGGCAGGACCTTCGGTGTGGCGGAGGGGTCGGTCCGTGGTGCCCACCGCACCCGCCGGGTGCTGTACGTCACCCAGGCGATCCGGTCCGGCGTGAGGGCGATCTGGGTGCTCCGGATGTCGCCGGAGACCGGACCCTTGGTGAACGCGCCGGTCTTCAGGTCGATCAGGCCGAGCCGGGTGACGCCCTCCGGGTCCTTGTACACGACGACGAGGGTTCCCGCGTCCGCCGCGACCTGCTGGTAGAGGGTGGCGCCGGCCGGCAGTGGCACGCCGGCCGTCTCGGTCGCCGTGCCGTCCGCGCCGACCTCGAACAACTGGAAGGCGTACGATCCGGCCGCCCCGGTCCGGGTCAGCGCGGAGTCGCCGGCGCGCGCGACCACGGTGTGCCCCTGGGGCAGCGCGAAGGTCACCCTCGCGCCCGTACCGAAGTCCTCACGGGTCCACTGACCCGCCACCGAGTGGAGGAAGACGTCGGTGCCGGCCGGCAGCCAGGACCGCGTGGACCCGCCGTAGCCGGGGTCCAGCGCGATGCCGCCCAGGTCCACCGTCCGGGTGCCGCCGTCCCAGCCGCTCCACAGGTATCCGGCGCGCCCCTCCTGCCGGTAGAGGACGCCCGAGGCTCCGGCGCCGATCGGGACGGTCTCCCTCGGGACGTACCGGTCCGACTGGAAGACGGTCTCGGCCGGTACCGGCTCCTCGGCCACGGCCGGTCCGGCCAGTACGGCGGGTGATCCGAGCAGCCCCACGACCACGGCGGCGCTGAGTCCGCCGCGTGCCCACGCCCGACGATTCATCTGGTTCCCCTCCCCTGAGGGTCCCGTTGCCGGTACTGGGGGAACCACCTGCCGGTCAGGGCAGCCGTCATCTCGCCGCAGCCGGGGGCGGGGACCCCTGTGCGATGGACAGGACCCTAACAGTCGCGTTCCCTGAGGTGGCGGGCGGAGTCCGGCCCCGTTCCGGGCGGTCGAGGAGGGTGAACCGGGCCGCCGGAGCGCGGTGCCGCCTCCGGCGGGGGAGACGTCCCGATGTGGGTACCTGCAAGGGTTTTCAGCCACGATATGACTCGTTATCCGGCCGCTCGACCGGTCACTTCGCCCGGCCGGAGGCCACCCGACAGGCTCTCAGCGCCCTTCGTAGCGCGGCGTCCGCCGCTCGACGAAGCTCGCCACGCCCTCGTTCGCGTCGCGCGTCGCCATGTTGATCTCCTGGGCCGCCGCCTCCGCCGCGAACGCGGTCGCGCGGTCGGTGTCCAGGGAGGCGTTCACCAGCTGCTTGGTGAGCGCGATCGCCCGGGTCGGTCCCTGGGCCAGGCGCTCGGCCCAGGCGCGGGCCGTCTTCGCCAGCTCTTCGTCGGGCACGACCCGGTTCACCAGGCCGAGGCTCCGCGCCTCGCCCGCGCCCACCGCGTCGCCGAGGAACATCAGCTCCTTCGCGCGCTGCGTGCCGATCAGCCGTGGCAGCAGGTAGGCCCCGCCGCCGTCCGGTACGAGGCCCCGCCGGACGAAGACCTCGACGAACCGGGCCGACTCGGCCGCGAGCACCAGGTCGCAGGCGAAGGCCAGATGCGCGCCGATTCCGGCGGCCGTGCCGTTCACCGCGGCGATCACCGGCTTCTCGCAGTCCAGTACGGCCGCGATGAGGCGCTGCGCCCCGAGCCGGATGGTCCGCGCCACGTCCCCGGGGACGCGCGCGGCGCCCGGGGCCCCCGCCGCCCCGGCCGTTCCGCCCGCCGTGCCCGGCCCGTGGTCCGGTATCGCCCCCGTTCCGTCGGCGGGCGGGGACCCGCGCAGGTCCGCGCCCGCGCAGAAACCCCGGCCGGTCGCCGTCAGGACCACCGCCCGCACGTCGGGGTCCGCGGAGGCCGTGGCCAGGAGGGCGATGATCCGTTCCCGTTGGTCCCAGGTGACCGCGTTCATGGCGGCGGGGCGGTTGAGCGTGATCCACGAGACGCCGTCCTCGACGGCGTGCAGTACGTCCGGCACGGGTCTCCTATCGGCAGACCGCCAGGGCGTCCAGGGCGACCGCCCCTTGCCCGCGCGGCAGCACCATCAGCGGGTTGATGTCCAGCTCGGCGAGGTCGCCGTCGAGTTCGAGAGCCATCCGCTGCACCCGCAGCACGACCTCCACCAGCGCCTCGGTGTCCGCCGCCGGCGCGCCCCGTACGCCCTCCAGCAGGGCCCGGCCGCGCAGTTCGCCGAGCATGGACCGGGCCTCGCGCTCGTCGAACGGCGGTACCCGCACCGCGGCGTCGTCCAGGACCTCGACCAGGACACCGCCCAGGCCCACCGTGACCGTGGGCCCGAAGAGCGGGTCCCGGGCCACGCCCACCACCATCTCGATCCCGCGGCCGACCATCTGGCAGACGAGGATCCCGTCCAGGCCGACGCCCTCGTACCGGGCGATGTCGGTGAGCTCGCGGTAGGCGTCCCGGACCTGGCTCGCCGAGGTCAGTCCCACCTTCACCAGGCCGAGTTCGGTCTTGTGCGCCAGCCGCGCCCCGGACGCCTTCATCACCACCGGATAGCCGACGAGCCCGGCCGCCCGGACGGCCGCCGCGGCACTCGTGACCAGTTGTTCGCGCGGGACCCGGATTCCGTACGCCCGCAGGAGCTGCTTCGCCGCGTGTTCGCTGAGCTGTTCGCCGGGCCGTATCAGGGCCCGCGCCTTGCGGAAGGAGGGGGAGGGGGTGCGGGGGGCCTCGTCGAAGGGTGAGCGGTAGCCGCCCGAGAAGCGGTGGTGGCCGAGATAGGCGCGCACCGCCCCGATGCAGTTCGAGAAGGTGCGGAAGGTGGCGACGCGCGAGGAGCCCAGCAGGGTCTCGCGGTAGGCGGCCTCGGTCCCGACCGGCGAGCCCCAGACCACGCACACGAGCTTGTCGGTGGCCTCTGCCGCGTCGACCAGGTCCTGCGCCAGCCGGTCGCTCATGGGCGGGAAGGGCCCGGTGATGGGGCAGACGAGGACGCCGACGGACGGGTCGGCGAGGATCGCGTCGATGATCTTCCGGCCGCGCCAGTCGCCGACCGGGTGCCCGCCGTTGTCGACCGGGTTCGCCACGCTCAGGTAGGGCGGTATCCAGGTGTGCAGTTCGTCCTGCTTGGCCTGCGGCAGCGTCGGCAGGCTGAGGCCGGCGGCCGTGGCCAGGTCGGAGAAGTGGGCGCCGGTGCCGCCGGAGATCGAGTAGACGACGACGCCGTCCGCGACCGGCTTGCGTGCTCGGGCCAGCAGGGCGGCGGTGTCCTGGAGTTCGTCGAGTCCGTCGACCCGTATGACGCCGAACTGCCGCATGGCCGCGTCGACGACCCGGTCCGCCCCGGTCAGCTTGCCGGTGTGCGAGGCGGCCGTCCGCGCTCCGGTCTCGGTCCGTCCGACCTTCACCGCGACGACCGGCACGCCCTGGCGGGCGGCGCGGTCCGCCGCGAGCAGGAAGGAGCGCCCGTCCTTGAGCCCCTCGACGTAGCAGGCGATGGCCCCGACCTCCGGCCGGGTCGCGAAGTACGAGACGAAGTCGGCGGTCTCCAGATCGGCCTCGTTGCCGGTGGGCGCCCAGTGGGAGAGCCGTACGCCGAGCTCCTGGAGGGTGTGGACGGGGCGCCCCTGGTGTCCCGACTGGGTGATGAGCGCGATGGCCGGACCGTCCAGGTCCTCACGGAAGTGCTCGAAGGCGTTGAGGTTGGTGTTGGGGCCGAGCAGGCGCATCCCCGAGCGGCGCACGGCGGCCGTGAGGCGTTCCTGCGCGGCGGCCCCCTCGTCGCCCGCCTCGGCGAATCCGGAGGCGAAGGCCACGGCGAACCGCACCTTTGCCCCGGCGAGTTCCTCGACGACCGGCAGCGGGTCGGCGACCAGCAGCACGGCGAGGTCGACGGGCTCGCCGAGCGCGCCGACCGAAGGCACGCAGTCGATCCCGAAGACGCGGGTGCGGGTGGGGTGCACGGGCACGAGCCGGGCGCCGACCCGCTCGGCCCAGGCGATGAGCTGCCGGGTGATGCCGGTGTGGGGGCGGCCCTCGCCGTCGGAGGCTCCGACGACGGCGACGGACCGGGGCCGGAAGAACCTGTCGAGGTCCGGCACGGGGGCGTACAGCGGCCGGCCGCTGACGTCGACGTCACCCTCGACCGCCGTCGTGCCGTGCACGGCGAAGCCGGGCGTCCCCGCGTGCTCCCCGCAGGCGACCACGCGGGCGCGGAGACCGGAGGTGAAGGTGCCGTGAGTCGATCCAAGCATCGTTCCGCCCGCTTTCCCACTCGTCGCCGAAGAGCCCGCAGTGAACTGACGCATAGTCAGATTACAGAACTGACGGCAAGTCAGGAATGGGTGGGGGCGAACTCTCGACCGGGCCCCGTGGTCGGTCGGTCCCTTCCGGGCCTCGGTCCCCCCGGCCCGGCGGCCGGGCCCGGTTCAGGCCGCCCGGCGCTCCGTGTCGCGGCGGGCGGACCGGCGGGCGATCCGGCGGGCGATCTTCTCCGCGTCGATGGCCAGTTCCCGCAGCATCCCGCTGATCGGGCTCGTGAACCCGGTGAAGTAGAGTCCGGGCGCCCCCTCCGGTGTCCGTGCCCCCCGGGCCGTCGGCCGACCCCGCTCGTCGAGTACGCCGAGGTGGCCCACCAGTGGCTCCAGCGCCCGGTGGTAGCCGGTCGCGGCGATCACCGCGTCCGGGGTGATCCGGGTCCCGTCCGCGAGGACGACCTTGTCGGCGTCGAAGGACTCGACCGCCCCGACCACTTCCACCCTCCCGGTCCGGACCGCGTCGATCAGGCCCACGTCCTGCACCGGGACGGCGCCTTCACGGACCCGCGAGTACAACCCGGTGTCCGGCCGCGGGAGTCCGTGCGCCGACAGGTCGGGGACCGCGGCCTTCGCCATGAGCCCGCCCATCCGGTCCACCAGGCGGACCGGCAGGCGGCGCACCAGGATGCCGGTGCGCTGCGCGGGCCATCCGGCCGTGGAGCGGCGCACGATGTGCGGGACGGTACGCACCGCGAGCCGCACCCGGGCCGCACCGCCCTCGGCGAGGTCGGCCGCGATCTCGGCGCCGGTGTTGCCCGCGCCGACGACGAGTACGTCGCGGCCCGCGTAGGGGGCCGGGTTGCGGTAGGCGTTCGCGTGCGTCAGTTCCCGGTCGTACTCCTCGCGACCCGGCCACGCGGGTATCCGCGGGGTGTGGTTGTATCCGGTGGCCACGACCACGGCCCGTCCGGTCAGTCGCCGTCCGCCGGTCGCGTGCAGCAGCCACGCGTCCCCCTCGCGCTCGACGCGGGTGACCTCGACGCCCGTCACGATCTCCAGTTCATGGAACTCGGCGTACTTCTCCAGATAGCGCACCACGTCCGCGCGGGCGGCCCAGCGGCCGAAGGAGCGCGGCATCCTGAGTCCGGGGAGGCCGGACAGGCGGCGGGTGGTGTGCAGCCGCAGCCGGTCGTAGTGCCCGCGCCAGGAGGCGCCGACGGCGTCGGACTTCTCCAGGACGACGGCCCGGACGTCCCGCGCGCGCAGGGCGGCGGCGACGGCGAGTCCGCCGGGTCCGCCGCCGATGACGTAAACGGGGTGGTCGGGGTGGGCATGGGGGGTATTGGCCATGAA
Organism: Streptomyces sp. NBC_01216; assembly: GCF_035994945.1. NCBI lineage: Bacteria > Bacillati > Actinomycetota > Actinomycetes > Kitasatosporales > Streptomycetaceae > Streptomyces > Streptomyces sp. NBC_01216. The sequence continues at coordinate 2,983,591 of NZ_CP108677.1, read as the reverse complement.
TGCTCAGCGTAGTGACATGACCACTTGTTGGGTCTCGGTCAAGAGGGGAATTGGTTGCGAATAGGTCACGCCCGCCTGCCTCTTGCGGGACAGGGCGCCGTCCGCTGAACTGACGTATCGTCAGATGTATTCGGGAGGGAAAGGTACCGACCCATGCAGACCGTCTGGCTCACCGGCGCCGAATGGCTCGCCGTCCTCCGTATCGGGCTCGGCCTGTGGTGGCTGGAGAGCTGGCGCCACAAGGACAGGAAGGGCTGGCTCAAGCGCGGCACGGGCATCGCCTGGGCGGCGGACGTGGCGGCGAGGCACCGCTGGACGGCGGTGCGCCGCGGCTTCGAGACGGTCGTCGCCCCCCGGCCCAAGCTCATGGCCCACATCGTCGTCCACGCCGAACTCGCCCTCGGTCTCGGCCTCGTCGCCGGCCTCCTCACCCCGGTGGCCCTGATCGGCGGACTGCTCCTGAACCTCCTCTACCTGGTCCTGATGATCCACGACTGGGCCGAGCAGGGGCAGAACGCGATGATGGCGCTGATCTCGGTGGTCGCCCTCCTCGCCGTCTCCTGGCAGACCTGGTCCCTCGACCACGCGACCGGGCTCTTCTGATGGGCGCGCGCTACGACCTGCCCGACACCGACGCCTTCACGCGGCCCTACTGGGACGCGGCGGCCGAAGGCCGGCTCCTCCTGCGCCGCTGCGCCGGCTGCGGGCGCGCCCACCACTACCCGCGCGAGTCCTGCCCGCACTGCTGGAGCGAGGACGTGGCCTGGGAGCCCGCGAGCGGCCTGGCCACCCTCTACACCTGGTCCGTCGTCCACCGCAACGACCTCCCGCCCTTCGGCGAACGCGTGCCCTACGTCGCCGCGATCGTCGACCTCGCGGAGGGCCCGCGGATGACGACCGAGGTGGTCGGAGTGGCGGAGGACGACCTCCGCATCGGCATGGACCTGGAGCTGACCGTCCGCACGGTGGAGGGCACGGCGATCCCCCTCTTCACCGCCCGCGGCGCCGGCGCCGCGTCGGCCTGACCCCGGACGGCCGGGTCCGCGCGCCACCCCCGGGCGTACCCGCAGGCGGACTCGCCCCGCGCACGCCCCTCGTCCCGGACCGGCGTCACACCCCGAGGTACGGCGCCAGCGTCGCCGCCGTCGTGGCCCCCCGCAGGTAGTTCACCGCGTTGTGCAGGTCGAAGTGGAAGCCCACGACCGAGGTGTGGTCGAGGGCGATCCCGTCGAACCAGCCACTCAGACCGGGTGGCACGGCCACCGGGTCACCCGGGTCCGCGATGTTCACCCAACGGCCGACTCCGGGCGGGCGGGTGCCCCGCCCCTCCGGGCGGGGAGTCAGGCGCTCGAAGACGACGCGCGGCAGGGCGAGCGGGGAGCCGAGTGTCAGGAACAGGTCGCACCGCAGCTCCGGATGGGCGTGCAGTGCCTCGTAGGCGACCACGGAACCGAGCGAGTGCGCGATGACGACGCGCGGGCGATGCGCGGCGATCCGCGCCGCCACCTCCTCGCGGGCCGCCACCCGCTCGGGCGCGTCCTCGGCCCGCAGGTAGGTCGCCACCTCACGGCACAGCAGACGGATGAAGATCCGTAGTGGGCCCTCGGCGAGGTCGAACTTCCGCGCCATCCAGGAGGACAGCGCCCGCAGCGGGACTCCCGCGTGGCCCTGGGACTCCTCGTCGGAGACACCGAGTTCCCGCGCCCACCGCTCCAGGACCTCCCGGGCCGCGGGGTCGTCCGACAGATCCTCGCCGTCGCCCTGCGCCACCGGGCGGGTGGCGAGTCTGTCGGCGTAGTAGGCGAAGTCCACGTCGAGGCGCCCCGGGTCCACGCCCAGACCCTTGGCCAGCGCCGTGCCCCAGTCGGCGGCCTTGCGTCGGCGCAGGTCCTCGAGCAGGGCCCCGGTCACGTCGGCGCCGAAGCTGTTGCCGACACCGTGGACGGCGACGAGGGACAGGGGAGTGGCAGCGGTCATCCAAGCCTCCGCGCGAGGGGTTCGAGGCTGAGGGCGACGACCTCGTGGCCGACGCCGAGGAGCACGGCCGAGCCGGGGCCGACGGTCACCGCCCGCGCCTCGTCCGGAAGATGGAACGTGGAGACGCACGTCCGCGTTCCCAGATCCCACAGCCGCACGGTCCGGTCGAGCCCGGCGGTGACGGCACAGGGGCGGCCGTCGAACGTCACCGTCGACACGGCGGGCACCGCCGCGTGCCCTTCCGACAGCGTGCCGGCCGGCCGGCACGTGGCCGGATTCCACAGGTCCACCTTGCCGGAGCGCCGGCTGACCAGGACGAGCGGCCGTCCGTCGACCTCCGTCGCCGCCACAGCGATCACCGCGCTGCCGCGCCCGGTCAGCGTCCGTATCCGTGTCCTGGTGGTCAGGTCCCAGACCTCGACGGTGCCCCTGCTCGTCCCCGTGAGGACGACCGGCACCCCCTCCACCCGCGTCACGGCGAGGGAGATCACCGCCGACTTGTGACCCGTCATCCGGCCGGTCTCCGAGGCCGTGGTCAGGTCCCACACCCGGACCGTCCGGTCGTGGCTGGCGGTGACGGCGTGCGGTCGCCCGTCCAGCTCGGTCACCGCGAGCGCGACCACCGCGCTCTCGTGGCCGACCAGCGAGGGCGCCGGAGTACGGGTGGTCAGGTCCCACATCCGCACCTCGGGGTCGATGCCGACGGCCAGGGCGTGCGGCCGGCCGGCCACCGTCGTCACCGCGACGGTCTGGATCGCGCTGCCGTGATCGCTCAGCTCCCCCGCGTACCGGCCGCCTGCCACGTCCCAGAGCCGGAGGGCCCCGGCCCGCTCCCCGGTGAGCGCGTACGGCGCGCCGTGGACCTCGGCGACCGCGACGGCGTCGACCCGGTCGGTCCGGCCTCGCAAGGGGCTCGTCTCGGGCCGCGCGGTCAGGTCCCACACCCGGACCGTCCCGTCGTGGCCGCCGGTGAGCGCGTGCGGCCGGCCGTCCATCGTCGCGGCGGTGACCCAGGCGACGGCCTTGGTGTGGCCGATCAGCACCCGCACCTGCCGCCGGGTGGTCAGGTCCCACACCCGGACCGCCCCGGAACGGTCCCCGGTGAGCGCGTGCGGCCGACCGTCCAGCGTTGTCACGGTCACCACGTCGACGGCCTTGGTGTGCCCCGTCAGTTCGCCCACCAGCCGCCCGGTGACCAGGTCGTACACCCGCACCGTGCCGGTCGTGTCCGTGGTCAGCGCCTGCGGCGTACCGTCCACGACCGCCGTGGCCGAGGACACCACCCAGTCGCGGTGGCCGCTCAGTTCCCGCACCCGGTAGGCGGCGACCAGGTCCCACACCGACACGGCGCCGGACCGGTCGCTGACGACGACGTGCGGGCGGCCGTCCAGCTCGGTGACGGCCAGCGAGATGACCATCTTGGAGTGCCGGCCGACCAACTGGGTCTGCTCCCCGGTCGTCAGGTCCCACATCCGCACCCACCGGTCCTGGCTTCCGGTGAGGGCGTGTGGCCGGCCGTCCACCCACGTCACCACCACGGCCGTCACCGGGCCGGTGTGGCCGCGGAGCTCGCGTACCAGGCGCCCGCTACTGAGGTCCCACACCCGGACGGCGGGTCCCTGACCGGCGGTGAGCGCGTGCGGCCGGCCGTCCACCTCCGCGACCGCGACCGCGGCCACCTCGCCGTGCCCTCCGACGAGGGTGCCCACCTGCCGTCCGGTGGTCAGGTCCCATACGCGCGCCGTACGGTCCGTGCTTCCGGTCACCGCGTGCACGCGCCCGCCCACGGCCGTCACCGCCACCGAGGTGACGGTCCGGTCGTGCCCCACGAGCGTGCGGACCAGCTCCAGCGTCACCTGGTGTCCGGTCGCCCAGCGGACGCTCCAGTCCGCGTCCCCGGGCAGACTCGCCCGCAGCTCCTCGTCGCGGAACCGGGCCGCGTCCAGGGCCAGGAGCTGTCGTCGTCCGGACGGCGGCAGGGTGTGGTGCGTGCCCCAGGACGCCCGGTACACCGCCGCGATGTGGCGGGCCCGCTCCGAGCCGACGTTCCGCAGGGCGTCGGCGAGGGCGTGCGGATCGGCGTGCAGGAGGAACTCGCTCTCCCGGACGAGGTCGTCCAGCCGGCCCGCGTCGAGCGCGTGCCGGGCGGTGTGCCGCCAGAGGTACGGGGCCGCGAGATGCCAGAGCCGACGGCCCGTCCCGTCGCGGGGGACGGACTCCAGGAGCCGCGCGTAGAGCGCGCCGGTCACCGAGTGCCCCGCCGGGGCCCCGTCGCCGACCGGGTGGGCCCCCCCGGCTTCCCCGGTCTCCCCGGCCGGCACGACGGCGTTGGCCTGGAGCCACTGGGCGAGCCCCTCGTGGAAGAGCCGGTAGAGCGTCGTGCCGTCCTCGTCCACCTCCCGCCGCAGGTAGAAGCGGGCCGTGCGGTCCAGCACCTCGTGCAGCGCGGCCGGCGGCAGCGGCGGCTCGGCGTCGAGGGAGCCGGTGAACGCCGAGGCGGCGGAGGCCAGGACGCGTTCGGGCATGCCCCGGCCCTGGGCGAAGGCGAGCCCGGTCAGCAGCGGACGCAGCCGCGGTTCGCCGGAGTGGCGCATCAGGTCGAGTTCGAGCAGCTCGGGCAGACCGAGCGGGACCCGGGCGCCGAGCGCGGCGGCCTCCTCGGGGGTGTCGCGGGGTTCCTCGGCGGCGAGGAGGTAGTGCACGTAGAGTCCCGCCGCCAGGAACTCGCCCCACTGCAGTTCGTCTCCCCGGCCCACCAGCCGCTCGGCGACGGCCCGTGCGAGGGCCTCGCGGGCCCCGCTCCGGCTGCCCCGGGCGTAGGGGCCGTCGTCCCGCAGCAGCCGCTCCACGTAGGCGGCGACACCCCGGCGGACGGTGTCGGGGGACGCGCCGCTGAGATCGGTGTGTCCGCCGTCGTCACAGGCCAGGTCGAACAGCGGGCGGAAGCGGGCGTCCTCGCGGGTGGAGACCAGCAGCCGCAGCCGGCTGCCCGGCTCCCGGGCCCGCTGGGCGAGCGGCAGGAGCAGCGCGGCCACGATGTCCTCGGGCCGGTCGGCCTCGTCGAGCGCGTCGAGGACGACGGTGACCGGTGCGCCCTCCTCCGGCAGCAGCCCGTACAGGTGGTCGGCGGGGTTCGCGGCGCCGCCCGGCTCTTCGGCGGGGGAGCCGGGGCGCAGCTGGCGGGCGAGCGCGGCGGTGATCTGGTCGAGCCCGAGGCGCCGGGCGTGCACGACGGCCAGCCGGTCGTTCTCGCCGGGCACCGGACCGTCCAGCCGGTGCCAGAGCCGCCGGGTGTGCCGCCGTAACAGGGGGTGGGCCGCGCACACCAGGACGCCCAGCAGGGCCGATTTCCCCGACCCCGGCTTTCCGGTGACCATCCGCACGCGCGGTCCGGCCTCCGCGTCGTCGAGCCACGCGGACAGCTCGCCCAGTTCCTCCTCACGGCCGGAGAAGTAGCCCTCCCCCCAGTCGCGCCCGACCGGCTCGCCTCCGCCCCCGCGCCGCATGAAGTGCTCGGGGTCCCACGCCCAGTCGGTGAGCCGGGCGATCTCCGGCGGCAGATCGCCCGGCAGGCCGTCGGCCGCCGGCTCGCCGTAGGAGGGATTGGGGAAGAACGGCAGCCCCGACAGGTCCGCGTGGGCCGGCACGAGACTGGTGAGGATCGACTGCGGAAGGTTCCCCGGGGCCTCGGCCACCAGGTCGTTGACCGTGCGGTCGATCTCCCGGAAGAACGTTCCGGGCGGGATGTACCGCACCGACGGGTCGAAGCGCACCTCGCGGTTGCGGTACTTCTCCAGGACCCGGACGACGGCCCGGCTCAGCCGGTAGCCGAAGGCGGTGTCCCGCGGCCCGGTGGCGGCGAGCACCCAGGCCCTGCGCCTGGCCACGTCCATCCGGCCGTGCCAGGCCCGCACGGCCGGTTCGCCCGCGTAGCAGACGTCGAGGATGAACAGCGTCATCGGACGGTGCTCGTCCGGATGGTCCTCGATCAGTTCGATCCACGAGGCCACGGGCCGCGCCAGCCGCCTGCCGTCCCCGTCGAGGACGTAGAGTTTCTCGCTGCGCTCCTCGGCGAGCTCACCGTGGCCCACGAGGTGCACGATCAGGACGTCGACGTCCTGGCTGACCACCGCGCTCTCCACCTGCCGCAGGTGGCCGACGGGCCCTTCGCCCGGCGGGGGCAGTGGCTCGTACCGGAAGTCGCCCAGCACGGCCACGACGTCCTCGGAGTGCCGTGGGGCCTGCTCCAGCGGGTCGAGCCCGAGACGCGGAGACGACCCGTCCTCGGTCCGCTCCAGGGCAATGCCCAAGGACAGCACGGCATGCCGCTGTTCCTCGGTCATGGCCGTTCCCCGTTCCCCGTTCCCGTCCCGTGGGCTCCACCTCCGACGATAGTGAAGGAGGCGGGTGTGGTCCCGGCGAACGCAGAGGCCGTGGACGACGAACGGGGTTCAGGAGAGGCGGCGTCCACGATCAGCCGGGTCCCGGACGCGTCCCCGCTCGACGTCGAAGAGGAGGTACTTCCCGCTGGTCACATGCCGGATGCCACGGCGGTGGCGAAGGCCGCCCGGGAGGCGGGGGCGAGGGTGAGCCGGGGGCCGTCGGCGTTCTTGGAGTCGCGCACGTGCACGGCGGGATGGGCGGCGACCTCGACGCACTCGCCGCCCTCGGAGTCGCTGTGACCGCTCTTGAACCAGGTCAGTTCCGTGGTGTTCATCATTCTCCCGGCAGTTTCTCGATCCAGGTCAGGGACTCCTGCGGTGTGAGCGCCCGCGCCCGGATGATGCCATAGCGCTCGGCGTACTGGCGTGCCTCTTCCGGGTCGGTGATCAGCCGGGCGTGACCGTAGATCTCGGTATAGGCCACCTCCCGCCGACCGCGCGGGGTCAGCAGGATGAACGCGCCACCCAGATAGGGGTGTTCGGGCCGGTCCAGGGGCATCACCTGAAGGTCGACCGTCCGCCGCGTGGCCACCTCCCGCACCCGCCGCGGTTGCTCGCGGTGGACGTCCGGGCAGGTCCTCGCAGGTCCTCGCTGCAGTGCGTGGCCTCCGCCGGCTCCGCCTGGCTCAGCCGAGCGTTGCGGCGCAGCACCTTGACGATTCTGCCGAGCGCACGGAACAAGTGCGCCGTACCGCGGTGCGCCACGGCCGGGTGGCCGGGCGCGACTTCGCGTTACACCTCGTCCCGTACGGGGACCAGGTCCGCATCGCGGTCTGCGACGCGCGCGGGGACAGCCGGCCGGAGCCGGTGGCGGTACCCGACGAGGGCGTACGGGCTGCTGCTCGTCGTCGCCCTCACCACCGCCTGGGGTGTCAGCGCCCCGCGTCGTCGGCAAGACGGTCTGGGCGACGGTCCCGGTGCGGTGAGCGTCCCGGCGTCCCCCGCCCTGCCGGGGCGCGGGCCCGGCCCTACCGCCGTTCCAGCATGCCCCGGACGTAGGCCGCCTGGCCCGCGTGCTGGTTGTCGTCGGTGATCACGCTCACCAGGCGGACACCGAGGGTCACCGGTGGGTCCCACGCCTCGTCCACCACACGGTCGAGGTCCGCTTCGGTGAGGGTTTCCAGGTGCTCCAGCGTGCGGGCGTGCACGGCATCGTAGTAGCCGAGCAGCAGGTCCGCCGGGGCGCGGACGGCGGCGACCTGCGCGCGGGAGTGACCGTAGCCGGTCGCCCCCGGCGGGAAACCGAGACCGAAGGCGGAGATCCAGTCGTCCTCGGTCCACACCTGCGCGGTGCCGAACGCACCCGCGACGTGATCGTCCTGGATGCGGGTGAGGTGCCAGACCAGCCAGGCGATCGAGTTGGCGTCGGGATCGACACGCGCGGTCAGGTCGTCCTCGGTCAGACCCCGCACGGCCGCGTGCACGGATTCCCGTACGCGGTCGAACGCGTCCAGGAGCAGATCGCTGCTTCTCATGCCGCCAGCCTCGCCGAGCGCGGTCCCGTGCCGGCACGGGACCGGCGCCGTCCGGGCGGGATTCACCCGGACGGCCGCCGGCCCCGCGGCCCTCAGTCCGCGCAGCCGGCCGCCTTCCGCGCGGCGGGAAGGTAAGCGGCCATGAACCGGATCAGGGCCTCCCTGCGGGCGGCGGCGTCATCCTTCTTGGGGTAGAAACGCATGGCCAGCGCATAGAAGTCCCGCTCCTCACCCTTGAGGACACAACGTCCATGGGCGCCGACGGCCGTATCGTTCGCACGCCCTTCATCGCCGATGTCCACGGGTGTGCCACCCGCGATCTGGTAGTCCCACAGCGCCTCGTACTTCTCGTCCGCGCTGCTCTCCAGGGAGAGGACGCGCTCTCCGTCGACGGCCACGGAACAACGCTGTGTCGTCGGGTTCGAGTACGCCGTACTGGTGGTCAACTTCTCGCCCGGCAGCAGCACCGGCCGCAGCACGGCCGGGTCGACCGGGACCCCGCACAGCTTGCTGGGCGTGGCGTACTCTTCCTTCTTCTCCGTGCATCCCGCGCCCGCCAGAGCGACGATCACGGCGATCGTCACGATCGCGCCGCGCCTCACTTGGCACCTGCCAGACCCTTGGCCTGGTCGTTTCCGTTCAACGCCGCGCCATTGATTTCTTCTTCAAGCAGGTACGGCGTTTCCCCGTGACTAGGGTTGATCTTCGCCCACTCCTCGGCAATGGTCCTGAGCTGGTTCGACCGGTGCTCGAACGTCTTCCCGTTCTGCTCCTTGATCTCGTCGTCGATGCGGTCCTGCTCGTCGAGCTGCCACTGGTAGGCAAGGGCGTCCACCCCGCGCTGCACCGCGTCGCCGACGACGGGGATGAAGTTCGCCGCGCCACCGAAGCCGTGGTAGCCCCACTTGGCGTCCCAGGAGGGATCCTCCTTGTCGGTCTCCATGGCCATGTAGCGGGCCTGCTCCAGGAAGCCGATGGTGGCGCCGCCACGCCGCAGCGTCTCCTTGGTGTGCCTCTGGTCGTCCTCGTGGATGTCTCTGATGATCTCCTGGTTCATGGCCTCGTTGATCATGCCGTACGCATTCTGGTCACGCGAGATCTGCTTGCTCACCTCCAGGAGCGCCTGCCGGTCCAGCAGGCGCGGGTCCTTGCCGTTGTCCGACAGGGAGCTCATCGAGTGGTGCACGACGTCGCTGTGGCGGGAGAGGGTCTTCGCCATGTCGTCGCGTATCTCCGGCGGGAAGTCGTCGCCGCGCGCCGACAGGTACTCCAGCGACCGGTCGAGGACCTTACGGTGCTCGGGGGTGAGCTCGACCTGGGGGGCCGTCGGGTCGTTCGGGTTCATGCCGGTGGCGGCGGCGGCCAGCGCGGCGCCGGTGGCGTCGAACGCGGAGTTGCCGTCCTTGTTGTCCAGCGGCGTGTCGTCGAAGACCTGGCGGTCGCCGAGGACGTACGCCGCGTTGTCGTCGGGCTCGGTGGCGTTGAAGAACTCGGTGGCCGCGTTGGGGCTGGCGGACAGTGCCGTCATGAACCCGGTCATCGGGTCCCGGCCGAAGTCCTCGCCGATGAAGTTCATCTTCGGCATCGGCGGCGCCCCGGCGTTCCAGTAGTTGGCCGGGAGCTTCATCTTCTTCTCGGTCTCGACGAGCTTGTTGCCGTAGTCGTTGAGGAAGCGGTCGTCCCAGTCACCGGTCCGCATCAGATTGCTCATCAGCTGGTAGCCGTACACCTGGCTGCCGCGCGTCTGGATCCGCTCCTCGCCGAGCCTCACCATGTCGTTCTCCCAGCCGCGCATGGCCGGGCTGTCCGACTGGGTGGCACCGGCCAGGACGAAGGACAGGTTCCGCTGGAAGTCCCCCAGTTCCTTGAGCCGGGCGCGCTGGAGGTCGCCGCCGTCCGATCCGTCCGAGAGGTCGGCCCAGAAGTCGAGGACGCCGCGCGGGCCGAGCGTGGTGGCGAGCTTCTCCTGGAAGAGCCGGTCGTCCTTGTAGGCGGCGAGTTCCCTGTTCAGCCGGTCGAACTCCTCGGGGGACAGGTCGTCCCCCTTGGTCTTCAGGAGGTCCGCGATCCGCTCGGCGTCCTTCATGGCCTGCGCGGCACGGTCCCGGTTGTAGTAGGCGGCGTCCGAGAAGCCGTACGGGGTCTGGCTGACGAGCATGGTCAGCGCCTGCCCGGCGGTGGTGTCGCTCTCGGTCGCCTGCTCCAGGATCCTCTGTACCTGATCGCGCAGGGCGGTGACGTCGGCCTGGGTGTGCTCCGGCACTTCGTGGCCCTTGGCGGCTCGGTCGGGGTGGATGTTCATGGTGACGGTGAATCCACCGTTCCCGGTCTCCACCACCGTCAGGTTCCGGGTCAGGCCCTGCTCGATCGCCTCGTTCAACTGCTGCTTGTATCCGACGAGTTCGCCGTGGGTGTCCTTGAGGATGTTGGCGATGCTGGTCGCCTGCGTGGCGGCGTCGGCGAACTCCTTGGCCGTCTTGCCGATGAACTCCTTGGTGACGGTGGCGTTCACGCCCTCCCAGTTCGCCTTGGCAGCCTTGCCGCCGAGGTCGTCACGGGCGTCCGACTCCAGCTCCCACAGCTTCTTGCCCATCGCCTCCCAGTCACCGGCGGCCGTACCGAGCTTCGAGAAGTCCCCGAACCTGAGCGCGTCGAGATCCATCAGTGCCGCGCCCTCTCCTCGAAGCCCTTGTCGAGCTGCTCGAACTTGAACTGGGTGGCGATCCAGTACTCGTCGTCCGCGTGGGTCTTCTTCGAGTACTCGAGGTGGTTGGAGATGTGGCCGCAGGCGTCGAGCAAGGTGTTGACCTGGTTGTCCCACTTCTCCGCGACGGTGGTCAGGGCCGGGCCGAGCGCGAAGTCCCGCTTCATCGCGGTACCGGCTTCCTGGGTGCTGGCCTTGGCGTGATCGCCGTCGGTGTCCAGCCGCTGGTACAGCTTGAACGCCGCGTCGCCGACGGCCGCCAGGTCCGTCTGCTCCACGCGCAGGTCTCCGCCCTGCTGCGCGCCGCCACCGCCGCTCCCTCCGCCGCCGTCGAGCTGGTTGAGGCGCATGCTGATCTGCTTCTCATGCGCCGCCGTCCGGATACCGGTCCATTCGTCCTCGAATGACACAAGACCCCCGTGCGATTCCCTGTTGGTACGTGAGTGCGACTCACCATAGTGCCGCCGCCGGAACGGGTGCGGCTCAGTTCGACCGCTCGTAGTGGTATCCGTCACCGTGCGCCGGACCGACGTCGTGGCGCAGTCCGGTGGGGGTGGCGAGTTCGAAGTACGACGGGTCCGCGCTGCCGCAGTAGCTCGCCGAGCGGGCCTTGTCGACGGTGCCGGTGCCCAGGTTGACGCGCTTGCCGCCGTTGGTGACGGAGACCAGCTTGGCCACGTGCTCGCAGTGGGCGCCGCCGGCGTCGGTGATCATCCTGGCCGCGATCTGCCCCGGGGCGACCCGGTAGAGGTAGACCGTGGCGGGCTGGTTGATGTTGAACTGGCCCGCGTAGGCCCAGGTGCCGACGAAGGCCGCGGGGACCTGGTTGTCCGCGGTGGCGGGCGGCTTGGTGGTGCCGGCCGACGAGCCGGCCGAGGAAACCCCGGAGGACCCGCCCGGCCCGGAGGAGCCACTGCCGGAAGTGGTTCCGGAACCACTTCCCGAGCCGTTGCCCGAGCCGCTTCCCGAGCCGCTTCCCGAGGAGGAGTTGCCCGCCGTCGCCACACCGGCCGTGACCGTCCCGGCCGAGCCACCGCCCGCCGCGCCTCCGGCGTCTCCGGCCGTGTCGGCGCCGCCGGGTGGCGGGGAGCCCTGCGAGGGAGCCGCGCCCGTACCGGGCGTACCGGCGGGGGGAGCGGACGACGCGCTGTCGGAGCCGGCGGACGGGGGCGGGGTGGTGCCGGATGCGCCCGGGGCGCTTCGGACGTCGCGCTGCCGGGCGTCGTCGTCGACGAAGTGCACCACGGTGCCGCTGATACCGATCACGGCGAACACGGCGGCCACGACCGCCCAGGCCCGCGAGGCACGGCGGGGCTCCCGGTCGCCGCCGTCCCGTCCGGTCGCGGCGACGGCTGCCTTCGGCCGAAGGCCGAGGGTGCCCGCGTCGGGGGTGTCGGAGGAGGCCGAGGGGCCGGAAGCACCGGAGGTGTCGGCGGCATCAGGGGTGTCGGAGGCCGAGCCCGCCGTTCCCGGCCGTAGCCGGAGGGTGCCGGCCGCGGCCTCGCCGCCCTGGTCGCCTTCCCCGGTCTCATCGGGTGCGTCGGGTTCGTCGGGTCCATCGAGCGCGTCGGACCCCCGCGCCGCGCGTGACTCCGCCGTCTCCTCCGCGAGTTGCTCCGACAACGCCTCGGCGTCGAGCAGTCGCGCCGCCTGCCGTGCGAGGCGGGCCACGAGCGCGGGGGGCAGCCAGGAACCTTCGGCCGTGACGGCAGCCGACAGCGCAGGGTCCGCCAGGAGCGTCTCGACGCCGGGGCGTTCGTCGGGGTCCTTCGTCAGACAGCGGGCGATGACCCCGCGCAGGGCGTCGTCCGTCACCCGGTCGAGCTCCGGCTCGGCCTCCACGATCCCGAACATGATCGCGTGCTGGTTGCCGGCGCCGTGCCCGAACGGCAGGCGCCCCGTCACCGCGTACATGAGCACGCAGCCGAGCGTGAAGACGTCGGCGGCGGGACCCAGGGCCCCGCCGCGCACCTGCTCGGGGGCCATGAACCCGGGGGAACCGACCACCATGCCCGTGCTGGTGAGCAAGGACTCGACCGAGGGCTCCAGCGCCCGCGCGATGCCGAAGTCGATCACGCGGGGGCCCTCCACCGTGAGCATCACGTTGGAGGGCTTCAGGTCGCGGTGCAGGATGCCCGCCCCGTGGATGCCCCGGAGCGCCTTCAGCAGGCCGTCGGCGAGCGCCAGCGCCGAGGCCGAGGGCAGCGGCCCGTGGGTGCGGACGACCTGTTCGAGCGAAGGCCCGGGGACGAAGCCGGTCGCCACCCAGGGCCGGTCCGCCTCCGGGTCGGCGTCCAGCACGGGGGCGGTGAAGTCGCCGCCGACCTTCCGCACCGCCTCGACCTCGCGACGGAACCGGGCCCGGAACCGGCCGTCCGAGGCGTGCTCCTCGTGCACCACCTTGACGGCCACCGTCCGCCCGCCCTCGGAACGGGCGAGATACACCCGGCCCATGCCCCCGGAGCCGAGCCGCCCCAGCAGGCGGTAGGGGCCGATCCTGCGCGGATCGCCGGCGACGAGCGGTGCTATGCCGTCCTCGCCCCCGCCCCCGCCCTCCGTGTTCTCCGTGCCGCTGTCGCTGCGCATGCCGGTCTGTTCCCCCCGGTCGTACCTGATGCGTGGTCAGTCGAACGGGCATCAGGGTAGAGGAGGCCGGTCTCAGTCGGAGGACGACCCCGCTCCCGGCCCGGTTTCCCGCTCGCGACGCCATGTCTCCACCATCGCGTCCACGTCGAACGGCACGAGGTTCAGCGGAGGGCCCGCCGGGGGCCGGCGCACCGCCTCGGCGATCTTGGTGTTGATCTCGCCGAGGAGTCGCCGCACCTGACCCTCCGAGACGGCAGCGCGGACCGCCTCGACGGTGTCCTCGGCCTCCTTGCGCAGCGCGAGCGACGGCGGCAGGACGGAGGCACCCTCGCGGTGCAGTTTCCCCTTGATCCACCAGAGCTCGTCGTACGGGGCGCGGTCGTCGCCGAGTGGTCTGCCGAAGCCGGCGAGCCGCGAGAACTCGCCTCGCTCCGCCGCTTCGCGGATCTGCTTGTCCACGAATGACTCGAAGCTGACGCCGGGCGGTTTGCGTTCGGTCATGCGTCCAGCCTAAGTGGTCGGCTCCGGAAATCCTTCGGGGGTTGATCGGGCTGCCAGGGCCCAGCGGTTGGGTATAGCGGGCGGGCGGGCCGGGGCAACGGGCATGACAGGCGGGCCGATCGGGAGAAGTGGATCACTCCGCCCTGTCGTCTGCTGTACCCGCCTCGGCGACCGGTGGTGTGTCTGACACAGGTGCGGGTCGCCGGCGGCGAGGCCGGGACTGCCCGGAAGGTCAGCGCGCAGCCGCTGGAGCACAGGGCGTACGTGTTGCGGCCGGGTCGGGCGTCGGGGAACGTGCCGGGCGGCGGACTGCGGTCCGGCGAGGCGGTGCAGGTGCCGGGTGGCATCCCCGTCCAGCCGCAGGGCGCGGGCGAGGGCGTCGAGTACCGCACCCGAGGGGTTGGGTACGCGGCCCTGTTCCATCCGGGTGCAGTAGTCGACGCTCACTCCGGCGAGCTGGGCGATCTCCTCGCGGCGCGGGCCGGCGACCCGGCGCCGGCCTCCGGCCGGCAGGGCGACGTCTTCGAGGTGCGGGAGGGAGCGGCGGCAGAACCTTCTGGACCGTGAAGAACGCCCCTTGAAGTTGACGTCGACGCTGAGATCGAAGTCCTGCTCAGTGACCTCACCACTGCGCTGGAACACTCCGACCCCGGCATTGGCGAACACCCCGTCCAGACGTCCGTGGCGTTCACGGATCAGGGCAGCCAAGCGGTCGAGATCGGTGAGGCTGGCGGAGTCGGCCCGGACCGTGGACGGACGGCCACCCCGGTCGGACGCCGTGTCCGATTGTTCGGCTGCGCGGTCCAGGCGGGCGTCGTCGCGGCCGGTGATGACGATATGGGCGCCGGCTTCCAGGAGTGGACGCGCGGTGGCCAGGCCCATTCCGCTGGTTCCGCCGGTGATGAGGACGACACGGTCGTGGAAGCCGGTCACATCGCTGTTGCTGTCGGTCACGACCACAGCTTCGCCACCAACCTTCGGGCCGGCCAGGCCCAGATCAACCTGGGTCTCCCAGGCCCCCCTTCCGCGGGGGCCGAGAACGCCCCCACCACACCGCCCCGGACGTCCAACGATGCGACACACACCGCCCGGCCCCGGAATCAACCCCCGAAGGATTTCCGGAGCGGACCACTAAGAGGCGCCCCGGGGCCGGTCGAGATGCCGACGGAACGCCATGAAGAGGGGCTGAGGCCCGCCGCGGGTCCCCGCCGTTCCCTTTCCGCGGGAAATCCGCGTCCGTGTCCCCTCGCGGGGAAACGACGGGCCACGGGACAAAGGCGACCGGGTGAATGCCGGACCGCCGGGACCGGAAATACGCGAAAGGGAACAAGGCAGGAGCCCCGCTCGTGCCCGAAGACACGGAGCGGGGCTCCTTGGGTACTTCTCTAGCCGTGCGCGATCGCCGACCCGGGCAACTTAGGCCGGGGTGACGTTCTCCGCCTGCGGGCCCTTCGGACCCTGCGTGACGTCGAAGTTCACGACCTGGTTCTCCTCGAGGGAGCGGAACCCGGACGCGTTGATCGCGGAGTAGTGGACGAAGACATCCGGGCCGCCGCCGTCCTGGGCGATGAAGCCGAAGCCCTTTTCAGCGTTGAACCACTTGACGGTTCCGGTAGCCATAAGCCCTCCTTGGGCCAAAGGGTTGCCCTGCTCCAGAACCTGCAAAGAAGTCTGAAAACTACAAAAGCCTGCGGGTCACATGCTCCGCAGGCTCTGTACTGCAAGGGAAACCAAACTGCAACTTGCGATGAGCGTAGCACGCAGGGTGTGCGACGCACTAGAGGGAAAGATCACGTCACCCGGAGGTCTGACACGGCTCTGACGTGCTGACGCGTGCCCCGAAGGCGTCCACCGTACGAGACGGGTCTAGCCTCGCGCTGTGGACAACGCAACCGATGGCGAGCAGCCCCGCCGGCCCCGGGTCGGGCACATCCAGTTCCTGAACTGTCTGCCCCTCTACTGGGGTCTGGCCCGCACCGGAACGCTTCTCGATCTGGAGCTGACGAAGGACACTCCGGAGAAGCTCAGTGAGCGGCTGGTGCGGGGCGGCCTCGACATCGGACCCATCACGCTCGTCGAATATCTCCGGAACGCGGACGGTCTTGTCGCCCTGCCGGACATCGCGGTGGGCTGCGACGGCCCTGTGATGTCCTGCGTGATCGTCTCGCAGCGTCCGCTGGACCGACTGGACCGGGCGCGGGTGGCCCTCGGCTCCACCTCCCGCACCTCCGTACGGCTGGCCCAGTTGCTGCTGGCCGAGCGGTACGGGGTGCGGCCGGACTACTACACGTGCCCGCCCGACCTCGGGCTGATGATGCAGGAGGCGGACGCCGCCGTCCTGATCGGCGACGCAGCCCTCCGGGCCTCCCTGCACGACGCTCCGCGCCTCGGCCTGCAGGTCCACGACCTGGGGCTGATGTGGAAGGAGTGGACGGGTCTGCCGTTCGTCTTCGCGGTGTGGGCCGCGCGCAAGGACTTCCTGGCGGAGCGGCCGGAGACCGTCCGCGAGGTCCACGAGGCGTTCCTGGCCTCGCGGGACCTGTCGCTGGTGGAGGTCACCAAGGTCGCCGAGCAGGCCGCGCGCTGGGAGTCCTTCGACGCGGAGCTCCTGGAACGGTACTTCCGGACCCTCGATTTCCGTTTCGGTCCCGAGCAGCTGTCCGGTGTGCGGGAATTCGCCCGCCGGACCGGCCCGACCACCGGGTTCCCGGCCGACGTGCGGGTCGAGCTGCTGGGACCGAGTTAGAGCGGTCGGGTGGCCCGCGTCCGCCCGGTCAGCGACCACCCGACAGGCTCTCGGCCCGGCGGGTACGGCGGGGGAGACCCGCGGGAACCCTGCGAAAGTCCCGGGAAACGCTGGCGTAGGCTGGTTCGGTCCGTCCAGAACCCCTCCGAAAGGGACTCACCCGGTGACCGAGAAGGCCGACCTTCAGTCCGTCCTCGACCGCGCCGCAGAGGGTGGCCGGATCACCCCCGAGGAGGCGCTCGACCTCTACCGCTCGGCGCCGCTGCACGCCCTGGGCGCGGCGGCCGACGCCGTGCGGCGCCGCAGGTACGCGGGTACCGAGCACATCGCGACGTACATCATCGAGCGGAACATCAACTACACGAACGTGTGCGTCACGGCGTGCAAGTTCTGCGCCTTCTACGCCCCGCCGAAGGCCACCGACAAGGGCTGGACCCGCGACCTCGACGACATCCTGCGCCGCTGCGCGGAGACCGTGGAGCTCGGCGGCACGCAGATCATGTTCCAGGGCGGTCACCACCCGGACTACGGCGTGGAGTACTACGAGGAGCACTTCGCGGCGATCAAGAAGGACTTCCCGGACCTGGTCATCCACTCCCTCGGCGCTTCCGAGGTCGAGCACATGGCCCGGATCAGCGGCGTCTCCGTCGAGGAGGCGATCACCCGGATCCACGCGGCCGGGCTGGACTCCTTCGCCGGCGCCGGCGCCGAGCTGCTCCCGGCGCGCCCGCGCAAGGCGATCGCCCCGCTCAAGGAGAGCGGCGAGCGCTGGCTGGAGATCATGGAGATCGCCCACGGCCTGGGTGTGGAGTCCACCTCCACGATGCTGATGGGTACCGGCGAGACGAACGCCGAGCGCATCGAGCACCTGCGGATGATCCGCGACGTACAGGACCGGACGGGTGGCTTCCGGGCCTTCATCCCGTACACCTACCAGCCCGAGAACAACCACCTCAAGGGCCGCACGCAGGCCACGCTCTTCGAGTACCTGCGGATGATCGCGATCGCGCGGCTCTTCCTGGACAACGTGGCCCACATCCAGGGCTCGTGGCTGACCACGGGCAAGGAGGTCGGCCAGCTGTCGCTGCACTACGGCGCCGACGACCTGGGCTCGATCATGCTGGAGGAGAACGTCGTCTCCTCGGCGGGCGCGAAGCACCGCTCGAACCGCCTGGAGATCATCGACCTGATCCGCAAGGCGGGCCGGGTCCCGGCCCAGCGCGCGACGACGTACGAGCACCTGGTCGTCCACGAGGACCCGGCGAACGACCCGGTCGACGAGCGGGTCGTCTCGCACATCTCCTCCACGGCGATCGAGGGCGGCACGGCGCACCCGGAGCTGAAGCTCCTGAACGCCAACTGACCTGCGCGTGCTGACGATCCACGCGGCGGACCTGGTCCTGCCGGCCGGCGAGGACAGCCCCGTGGCCGGTGGGGCCGTCGTCGTCCGGGGTGCGGAGATCGCGGCGATCGGCCCGTACGAGGTGGTGGTCGCCGCCCACCCGGGCGCGCGGGTGCGGCGCTGGCCGGGTGTCCTGACGCCGGGGCTCCGTCAGTGGCACGCGCACTGGCTCCTCACCCGGGTGTACCACCCGGACCCGCGCGAGGTCGGTGAACTGGGCACCGCTCCGCTCACGGGCCCCGCCTTCGAGGCCCTCGCGCCCGACGCCGCCCGGATGGCGGGAAGCGTGCGGCGCGGCATCCAGCGGATGCTGGCGCACGGGACGACGCACGTCGGCCTCGGGGCCCGGCCGGAGATCCGGCAGGCCGTGGCGCGAGCCGGTCTGCGCGAGGTGGCGAACGCGCCACGCCTGGCCCCGCCGGTCCGGGACGGCCCGCACCTCGACCCCTTCGTGGAGGGCCACGACCTGGCGGGCACCGCGCACGGCCCACTGACCGTGGGCGGACCCGCCGACCTCGCCGTCTTCGACGCGGATGACGCGACCGACCTGGCCGGCCGGGGGGCCGGCAGCTGTCTCGCCACGGTCCTCGGCGGGCGCCTGGTCTTCCGCCGCCGCTGAGAGCCGGTCGGGTGGCCTGCGACCGCCCGGTCAGCGGCCACCCGACAGGCTCCCACGAGGTTGGACACCAAGCTCAGCGGCGCCCGGGGGTGCTCTTACGCCGGTCCCTTCGGCCGGGTGGGCACGGGTCCCCCGGCACGCCCGACGCGGTCAGCCGCCCCGGACCGCCTCCGACGCCGCCTGCACCGGGTGCTCGTCCGCGTACTTCACCAGGCTCGTGAAACGGGGGTCGCGGGCGACGTCCAGCAGTTGATCCGCCGTCACCGGCGCCGAGGCGCCGGGCGTGGACGTCGCCCTCTCCGAAAGGGCGACGGAGAGCAGGACATGGCTGCGGCCGTGGGCGAAGAGCACCGACGCGCCCAGGGTGTCGACGTCGTCGACCGGCATCGTGTACGCCTGTGCCGTGCGGCCCGCGGCGAGGTCCGCCGTCTCGCAGGTCGTCTTCTTCGACGGGACGTTCCGGCAGGTACGGAGCGACTCCCCTTCCGCCGGGCGGACCGACAGGGTCGTGACGAAGTTCCGGCCGGCGGAGGTGGTCCGGTGGAGGGCCACCTCGCCCGCCACCGGCCGGACGTCCGTCACGGCCGACGGCAGCAGTTCGTCCAGGAGGGCGGCGGCCTGCCGAGTCCGCCGGTCCTGGTGAAGGCGAGCAGGTCGCGCAGTCGGTGCAGGCGCCGGAGGAGGCGCTCCGGCGCCGGGGAAGCCGGGGTCCGACCCGCGGGCGACCGCCGCGGGGGAGCCCGGGGCCGGGCTGCTTGAATGGGTGCGTGATCCGAGCATCCCTGGACAAGAAGCCGCACGAAGTCGCCTCGATGTTCGACGACGTGGCGGCGAACTACGACCTGACCAACGACGTGCTGTCGCTCGGCCAGGACCGGCGCTGGCGCAAGGAGGTCGCCAAGGCGGTCGACGCCCGCCCGGCACAGCGGATCCTGGACCTGGCGGCCGGCACGGGCACCTCCTCGCAGCCCTTCGTCCGCGCCGGCGCCTATGTCGTGCCCTGCGACTTCTCGACCGGCATGCTCCGGGTCGGCAAGGAGCGGCACCCGTGGATGCCGTTCACCGCCGGCGACGGGACGAAGCTCCCCTTCCGCGACGAGGTCTTCGACGCCGTGACCATCTCCTTCGGCCTGCGCAACATCCAGGACACCGAGGGCGCCCTGCGCGAGCTGTACCGGGTGACGAAGCCCGGCGGCCGGGTCGTGATCTGCGAGTTCTCGCACCCGACCTGGGCGCCGTTCCGCACCGTGTACGAGGAGTACCTGATGCGCGCCCTGCCGCCGGTGGCCCGTGCCGTCTCCTCCAACCCGGACGCCTACGTCTACCTCGCCGAGTCCATCCGCTCCTGGCCCGACCAGCCGGCCCTCGCGGGACTGCTGCAGAAGGCCGGCTGGTCCAAGGTCGCCTGGCGCGACCTGACGGGCGGTGTGGTGGCCATGCACCGGGGCTTCAAGGCCGGGGGCGAGAGCCTGCCGGGGCCTGCTGACCTGCCGGAGGCCACCGCGCCCGGCAGGCCCTGAACCGGGACTACCGGGCGTACGTCCCGTAGCCGCCGACTCCCGTGTAGACGGCCTCGGCGATCCGCCGGTGGACATCGGCCCCGCCGGCCCGGTCCGTCGGCGGGGTGAGGGGCTCGGTGCCGGCGAGGGCGAGAAGGGCCAGTGCGGCCGCGATCACCCCGCCCGGTGGTATCCGCTGAGGAAATCTCGTCACGGGTGACGATCATGCCTCCGCCGCTCGCACGCGCCCTCTTGCGCTACGGGAGGACGGCATCCGCCGACGGGCGCCCCTCGGACCGGTCCGGGGGACGCCACCATAGACTGCCCCGGTACGTACTACCGTCGAGTCTTCGGGAGACCCCGCCGTGACCGAGCCCCTCTCCGAGCACAGCGCAGACGTCATCGTCGTCGGGGCGGGACCGGCCGGTTCCACGACCGCCTACTACCTCGCCAAGGCCGGACTCGACGTCCTGCTCCTGGAGAAGACCGCGTTCCCGCGCGAGAAGGTCTGCGGCGACGGGCTCACGCCCCGCGCCACCAAGCAGCTCGTCGCCATGGGGATCGACGTCTCCGAGGAGGCCGGGTGGCTGCGCAACAAGGGCCTGCGCATCATCGGCGGCGGTGTCCGGCTCGAGCTCGACTGGCCTGACCTCGCCTCCTACCCGGACTACGGACTGGTCCGCAAGCGGGACGACTTCGACGAGCAGCTCGCCCGGCAGGCGCAGAAGGCCGGCGCGCGCCTGTACGAGCGCTGCAACGTCGGCGCCCCGATCGTCGACGACCGCACCGGCCGCATCACCGGCGTGCACGCCCGGCTCGGCGAGGAGAAGCGCGAGGTCACCTTCCACGCGCCGCTCGTCGTCGCCGCGGACGGCAACTCGACGCGACTCTCCCTCGCCATGGGGCTGCACCGGCGCGAGGACCGGCCGATGGGCGTGGCCGTGCGGACGTACTTCACCAGCCCCCGCCACGACGACGACTACCTCGAGTCCTGGCTGGAGCTGTGGGACCGCCGCGGCGCGCAGGACCGTCTGCTGCCCGGCTACGGCTGGGTCTTCGGCATGGGCGACGGCACGTCCAACGTCGGCCTCGGCATCCTCAACTCCTCCTCCGCCTTCCGCGAGCTGGACTGGCGCGAGGTCCTCAAGGCGTGGTGCGCCTCCATGCCGGAGGAGTGGGGGTTCACCCCGGACAACATGACGACGCCGATTCGCGGTGCCGCGCTGCCGATGGCCTTCAACCGTCAGCCGCACTACACCAAGGGTCTGCTGCTCGTCGGTGACGCGGGCGGTCTGGTCAACCCGTTCAACGGCGAGGGCATCGCGTACGCCATGGAGTCCGGCCGGATCGCGGCCGACGTCGTCGTCCAGGCGCACGCCCGGACGACCCCGGCCCAGCGTGAACTGGCCCTGCACAACTACCCGAAGGTCCTCAAGGACACCTACGGCGGGTACTACACGCTCGGCCGCGCGTTCGTGAAGGTCATCGGGAATCCGAAGGTCATGAAGATCGCCACCCAGCGCGGCCTGACGCATCCGGTCCTGATGAGGTTCACGCTGAAGATGCTGGCGAACCTGACGGACCCGACGGGCGGCGACGCCATGGACCGGATCATCAACGGCCTGTCCAAGGTGGCCCCCCGAGCTTGACCATTCAAGGCCGGGCCGCTCGTTGGGTAGTCGAGCGGCCCGGCTCGTGGCGTTTGGCCGTCAAACGTTGACGATCTTCACCTTCGGTGAGCCGGGAAGCTCCTCGGCGGCCTTGCACAGCGCTGGGATGTGCGACTTGTCAGAAGTGACGAGTAGTACCGGGGGAGTGCAGAGTGCGGCCGTGGCCACCACGAGTGCGTCCACGAGGCATTCGTGCCCGTCAATGCCTGAGGTGTCCAGTAGCTTCGCTGCGGCGTCTATCACCGCGTCGTTGACCGGTTTTACGTCGAACCGGGACAGCAGGAACTGGAGTCGCTTGGCGGCTTGTCCTGTTCGCCGCACTTCCAAGGGCGTCAGTGCGGACAGCGCCACTCGTCGGCCGCTCTGCTGAGCGACCTCGATGCGGGCCCGCATTCCGTCGTCGCCGTCGACGTGCAGTGAAAGCCCTTGGGCGTCCAGAACGAGCGTGCCCTCGCTCTTTGCCTTGATCTTGAGGCGCTTGCTCACCACTCCTGTTCCGCCTGCCGCCGCGCTTCGGCGGAGACGGGGCCGAACGCCTTGCGGTCAGCGGTCACGACTTCGCGGAGCTTCTGCGCGGCGAGCCATTCCTCCAGAGCTTCGGCTACAACGGAGGAGAACCCGCTCTTGCCGGTGCGTTCCTCGACTTCCTTGATCAATGACTGGGCGAGCGACACGGATCTCTTGCCGGCCCGCTCGACGGCCTGGGGTGCTACGTGACTGCTCATACCTAAAACGTAACACCGCCGGTAGGAAATTTCTCGTCCGATGGTTACCTCGGTGGAACCAAGGTGGCGCCGAAAGCCTGACCGTCCCGGGCCGGGCCATCGGCACAGGGGGAGTGGCCCGGCCTACGGCGGCGGGTGAACCCTCACACGCCGACGATCCCCACCTTCGGTGAGCCGGGAAGCTCCTCGGCGGTGGCCCTAGGGGCAGGAGGCCCGGACCCCGGGGTTGCGCCGTAGCCGGAGCCCGTGGCTCCGCACGGTCATGGCCGGCGTCCCGGCGGGCCGGTGGTGGGGGCCCGGCCGGACGATCTCGGCGAGCAGCGCCACCAGGTGGAGCTGGATGCGGGAGAGCCCGCCCAGTTTCCCGCGCATGTTCGTCACGTGGAACTTCACGGTGCGTTCGGTGATCCCGAGCCGCGGCGCGAGGTCCTTTCGCCCGGCGGCCCGGGACGGACAGGCCGGAAACCGACGTTCGGTTCGGCCGGGTCCGCCCGGCGGGCCCGTGTCACCGATCGGCCGCGGGGCGCGAACGAGTTCCCGGCTCGGACTTCACCCGGTCCGAGGGCCCAGCGCTCCGCTTCCGGCCCGGAGTCCGCGCCGTCGGCCGGAGGGCGGCGACACTGGCCGGAAGGAGCGCCGTCGGCCGGACAGCGGCCCGCCGCCCGCGCGGCAGCGGCATCCACGCGGACCG
The DNA here is from genome assembly GCF_035994945.1 of Streptomyces sp. NBC_01216. NCBI lineage: Bacteria > Bacillati > Actinomycetota > Actinomycetes > Kitasatosporales > Streptomycetaceae > Streptomyces > Streptomyces sp. NBC_01216. Next base: position 2,960,554 of record NZ_CP108677.1, on the reverse strand, counting down.
ACCGGATTCCATAACGCCACAAGGGGGCGGAAAAGGGAAAATCCGTCACTCCCCCGAGGAGTGACGGATTTTCGCGGAGCGGGTGTTCAGACGATCCGTACGGCGCCGGAGGGCATGTCCCAGTCCAGGGAGCGCTCGACGACGCCGGTCGACGGGTTCTGCGCGCCGACGTACTTGCCGCCGCCCACGTAGATGGCCACGTGGTACGAGCCGCTGCGGCTGCCCCAGTAGAGGATGTCGCCGGGCTGGAGGCTGCTCAGCGAGACGGACGTCCCCATGGACGACTGGGAGCTGGAGACGCGGGGCAGGCTGATGCCGGCCTGCCGGTAGGCGGCCTGGACGAGTCCGGAGCAGTCCCAGGAGTTCGGCCCGGTGCCGCCGGAGATGTAGGCGTCGCCGACCTGGGCGCGGGCGAAGGCGACGATCGCCGCGGCGGAGCCGGTGACCGGCTTCGAGGCGGTGCTGGAGCCTCCGGCGGAGGTGCCCGCGGAGGAGTGCGCGGTCAGCGAGGTGCGGCTCGCGGTGCGGGAGGCGCGCTCACGCGCCTCGGAGCGGGCCTTCTCCGCCTTCTCGGCCTCCGCCTTCTCGGCCTCCGCCTTCTCGGCCTCCGCCTTGCGGACGGCCTCCGCCTTGGCCTTCTTGGCCTCCTTGGCGGCCTTCTGGAGGGCGGCGTCCTCCTGGGCGCGCAGGCTCAGGTCGAGAGCCTCCTGCTGGGACGCCTCGGCCGACGCCGCGACGACGCTCGCCAGGTCGGTGTCGAGCGAGGTCAGCGTCGGCATCTCGACGGTCTCGGTCAGCGGTTCTGCGTTCGCCGGCCCGGCGGCTCCGGCCACCGCGATGGTGCTGAGGACGCCACCGGCAACTCCGGCCCGCAGCGAGAGCTTCGAGGCGCCGCGACGGGGCTTCCGGTGGCTGGGTATGTGAGCGGTCTGGGACATAGGAACAACCGCTATCAGGCGTTCGCGGTTCCCTTCAAGAAACGTGTGTTGCGCCACAGTTACGACCGGAAGCGTCCAATCCGCTTCTCTGGGTCCCTTATTGACGCCGTAACGGGCAAATCGGACATCCATGATCAAGCCCTTGATCATGGGTTTTCCGCGAAACGTCCGAATTGACCGCCACTTACCACCTCTTCGCACCGATGGCCAAGCCCTGCTTTCCTGGGGCGGGTGCGAGTGTGGTGCAGGTCACATTCAGGCAACCTCGGGTCGCCTCTCGGGTGCGCGAGGGGGTGCGGGCGTCCACTTCGGTACGCCGGAACCCTCGACCGGGCGACGGGCGGACTCTTTATCACCCCGCTGGAGTCTCCCGCCAATTTGCTTGTACTCGGAAGCTCTTGATAGGGCAACACCCTTCCGACCTGCTGTTTCGGGTCCGGATGTCACGACTGGTGATCGCCTGGGCGCTTCGCGTGTCAAGATCACCGCTCATCCGACTTGATGATCGTTCGTCAGGTGGTGGAGATCACAAAGACGTTGTCGTACCCCGTGTCGCAGATCACAGAGGGGCGGGCATAGGATGCGGGGCAGTCGGGCTTGTGAACTGCCTCACATGAACGCGATCTTCGCGTGGCGGTGGGGCCGCGAACGAGGAAGACCCCGACGGTGCGGTCCAACGGTCAAGGACGACTGGAAGGAGCGAGGAGCGTGAATGCGTACGCGCCCATCCTCGTGCTCGGCGCCCTGGGTGCGGGGTTTGCGATCTTCTCCGTGGTCATGGCCACGCTTATCGGCCCAAAACGGTACAACAGGGCGAAGCTTGAGGCGTATGAGTGCGGTATCGAACCAACGCCCAGACCTGTCGCGGGCGGACGCTTCCCCATCAAGTACTACCTGACGGCGATGCTCTTCATCGTCTTCGACATCGAGATCGTCTTCCTCTACCCCTGGGCCGTCACGTTCGACGCCCTGGGGCTTTTCGGGCTCGTGGAGATGCTGCTCTTCGTGCTCACCGTCTTCGTCGCCTACGCCTACGTGTGGCGGCGCGGCGGCCTGGAATGGGACTGAGGGGCTGAGGGGCACCTATGGGACTCGAAGAGAAGCTGCCGAGCGGCTTTCTGCTGACGACGGTCGAACAGGCCGCGGGCTGGGTGCGCAAGGCGTCCGTCTTTCCCGCGACCTTCGGCCTGGCCTGCTGCGCCATCGAGATGATGACGACCGGCGCCGGGCGGTACGACCTGGCCCGCTTCGGCATGGAGGTCTTCCGCGGCTCGCCGCGCCAGGCCGACCTGATGATCGTGGCCGGCCGTGTCAGCCAGAAGATGGCGCCCGTCCTGCGGCAGGTCTACGACCAGATGCCGAACCCCAAGTGGGTCATCTCCATGGGGGTTTGCGCTTCGTCGGGCGGAATGTTCAATAATTACGCGATTGTGCAGGGCGTTGATCATATTGTGCCGGTTGACATCTATTTGCCGGGTTGCCCGCCGCGCCCCGAGATGCTGATGGACGCGATTCTCAAGCTCCACCAGAAGATCCAGAACTCGAAGCTCGGCGTGAACGCGGAGGAAGCGGCCCGCGAGGCGGAGGAGGCGGCGCTCAAGGCGCTGCCCACGATCGAGATGAAGGGGCTCCTCCGTTGAGTGACGAGACACCCAACCCCGAGAAGGAGCTGAGCGAGCAGAACCTGCCCGGTCAGCGCGGGGAGCACGGCGAGGAGGTCCGCGTCCAGCGCGGCATGTTCGGCGCCGGCGACGGCGGCGACACCTCCGGTTACGGTGGCCTCGTCCGCTCCGTGCGCCTCCCCGGCGCGGCCACCCGCCCCTACGGCGGCTGGTTCGACGAGGTCGCCGACGAACTCGAGGGCGCCCTCGACGAGCAGGGGCTGCTGCCCGAGAACGCCATCGAGAAGACGGTCGTGGACCGCGGCGAGCTCACCTTCCACATCGCGCGCGAGCACCTCGTCCGGGTGGCGCGGACCCTGCGCGACGACCCCGCCCTGCGGTTCGAGCTCTGCACCGGTGTCTCCGGCGTCCACTACCTGGGCGACCAGGGCCGCGAACTGCACGCCGTCTACCACCTGCGCTCGCTCACCCACGGCCGGCTCATCCGCCTGGAGACGTCCGCTCCGGACGCCGACCCGCACATCCCGTCGCTGACCGCCGTCTACCCGACGAACGACTGGCACGAGCGCGAGACGTACGACTTCTTCGGCATCGTCTTCGACGGCCACCCCGCCCTCACCCGGATCATGATGCCGGACGACTGGCAGGGCTTCCCGCAGCGCAAGGACTACCCCCTCGGCGGCATCGCCGTCGAGTACAAGGGCGCCCAGATCCCGGCTCCCGACCAGCGGAGGTCGTACTCGTGACTACCCCATCGGCAAGCGCCCGCGAGACCACCGAAGGCACCGTCTACACGGTCACGGGTGGTGACTGGGACGAGGTCGTGCAGTCCGCGGCCAAGGCCGACGACGAGCGGATCGTCGTCAACATGGGCCCCCAGCACCCCTCCACGCACGGTGTCCTCCGGCTGATCCTCGAGATCGACGGCGAGACCGTCACCGAGGCCCGCTGCGGCATCGGCTACCTCCACACCGGCATCGAGAAGAACCTCGAGTACCGGACCTGGACCCAGGGCACCACCTTCGTCACGCGCATGGACTACCTCACCTCGTTCTACAACGAGACGGCGTACTGCCTGGGCGTGGAGAAGCTGCTCGGCATCACCGAGGAGATCCCCGACCGCGCCTCCGTGATCCGCGTCCTGCTCATGGAGCTCAACCGGCTCTCCTCGCACCTGGTGTGCATCGCCACCGGCGGCATGGAGCTGGGCGCGACCACGATCATGATCTACGGCTTCCGGGACCGCGAGATGATCCTGGACCTGTACGAGCTGATCACGGGCCTGCGGATGAACCACGCGTACATCCGCCCCGGGGGCCTGGCCCAGGACCTCCCGCCCGGCGCAGTCGACGCCGTGCGCGAGTTCGTGAAGACCATGAAGAAGAACCTGCCGGAGTACGACAAGCTCGCCACCGGCAACCCCATCTTCAAGGCCCGCATGCAGGACGTCGGATACCTCGACCTCACCGGCTGCATGGCGCTGGGCGCCACCGGGCCGATCCTGCGTTCCGCCGGTCTCCCGCACGACCTGCGCAAGACCGACCCGTACTGCGGATACGAGGACTACGACTTCGAGATCCCCACCGCCGACACCTGCGACTCCTACGGACGCTTCCTGGTCCGCCTGGAGGAGATGCGGCAGTCCCTGCGGATCGTCGAGCAGTGCCTCGACCGCCTGGAGCCCGGCCCGGTCATGGTCGGCGACAAGAAGATCGCCTGGCCCGCCCAGCTCGCCCTCGGACCGGACGGACTCGGCAACTCCCTCGACCACATCAAGAAGATCATGGGCACCTCCATGGAAGCCCTGATCCACCACTTCAAGCTGGTCACCGAGGGCTTCCGGGTCCCGGCCGGACAGGTCTACACGGCGGTCGAGTCACCCAAGGGCGAACTCGGCGTGCACGTCGTCTCCGACGGCGGCACCCGCCCCTACCGGGTCCACTTCCGTGACCCGTCCTTCACCAACCTGCAGGCCATGGCGGCGATGTGCGAGGGCGGCCAGGTCGCCGACGTCATCGTCGCCGTCGCCTCCATCGACCCCGTGATGGGAGGCGTCGACCGATGACCGACAACGCTTCGTCGACGGACCTGGGCATGCCCCAGCTCCCCGCCCCCGCCTACCCGGCCGACGTCCGGGCCCGGCTGGAGGCGGACGCCAAGGAGATCATCGCCCGCTATCCGGGGTCCCGCTCCGCGCTGCTGCCGCTGCTGCACCTGGTGCAGTCCGAGGAGGGCCACGTCACCCGCACGGGCATGCGGTTCTGCGCGGACGTCCTCGGCCTGACGACGGCCGAGGTCACCGCGGTCGCGACCTTCTACACGATGTACCGCCGCAAGCCGTCGGGCGACTACCAGGTCGGCGTGTGCACCAACACGCTCTGCGCGGTCATGGGCGGCGACGCCATCTTCGAGGAGCTCAAGGAGCACCTCGGCGTCGGCAACGACGAGACCACCGCCGACGGCAAGGTCACCCTCGAGCACATCGAGTGCAACGCGGCCTGCGACTTCGCGCCGGTGGTGATGGTCAACTGGGAGTTCTTCGACAACCAGACGCCCGCGTCCGCCCGGAAGCTCGTCGACGACCTGCGCGCCGGCCGTCCCGTCGTACCCACCCGGGGCGCGCCCCTGTGCACGTACAAGGAGACCGCCCGCATCCTGGCCGGCTTCCCCGATGAGCGCGAGGGGGCCGTGGAGGCCACCGGAGGGGCCGGCCCGGCCTCGCTCATCGGGCTTCGCCTGGCCAAGGGAGAGGCCCCGCACCACAAGATCGTCCACCCGCGTGGCGAATCAGCCAGTGGGGAGGGGGAGTGATGACCTTGGCAGCCGAGATCGACAACAGCAGCCCCGAGAAGCTTCTCGCGCCCGTCCTGTCCGCGTTCTGGGACCAGCCGAACTCCTGGACCCTGGAGACGTACAAGCGGCACGAGGGCTACGAGGGCCTGAAGAAGGCCCTCGCGATGTCGCCCGACGACCTCATCGCGTACGTCAAGGACTCCGGACTGCGCGGACGCGGCGGCGCCGGCTTCCCCACCGGGATGAAGTGGCAGTTCATCCCGCAGGGCGACGGCAAGCCGCACTACCTCGTCGTCAACGCCGACGAGTCGGAGCCCGGGACCTGCAAGGACATCCCGCTGCTCTTCGCCAACCCGCACTCCCTCATCGAGGGCATCGTGATCGCCTGCTACGCGATCCGCTCCAGCCACGCCTTCATCTACCTGCGCGGCGAGGTCGTCCCCGTCCTGCGCCGGCTGCACGAGGCCGTGCGCGAGGCATACCAGGCCGGCTACCTCGGCGAGGACATCCTCGGCAGCGGACTCGACCTCGAACTCACCGTGCACGCGGGCGCCGGCGCGTACATCTGCGGTGAGGAGACCGCCCTGCTCGACTCGCTCGAAGGACGGCGCGGCCAGCCCCGGCTGCGTCCCCCCTTCCCCGCGGTCGCCGGTCTGTATGCCTGCCCCACGGTGGTGAACAACGTCGAGTCCATCGCCTCGGTTCCCGCGATCCTGAACCGGGGCAAGGACTGGTTCAAGTCGATGGGCAGCGAGAAGTCCCCCGGCTTCACGCTCTACTCGCTCAGCGGGCACGTCGCCTCGCCCGGCCAGTACGAGGCCCCGCTCGGGATCACCCTGCGGCAGCTCCTCGACATGAGCGGGGGGATGCGGCCCGGCCACCGGCTGAAGTTCTGGACCCCGGGCGGCTCCTCCACCCCGATGTTCACCGACGAGCACCTCGACGTGCCGCTGGACTACGAGGGCGTGGGCGCGGCCGGGTCGATGCTCGGCACCAAGGCCCTCCAGTGCTTCGACGAGACCACCTGCGTCGTCCGGGCCGTGACCCGCTGGACCGAGTTCTACGCCCACGAGTCCTGCGGCAAGTGCACTCCCTGTCGCGAAGGCACCTACTGGCTGGTGCAGTTGCTCCGGTCCATCGAGAACGGGGACGGCGCCCTGTCCGACCTCGACAAGCTGAACGACATCGCCGACAACATCAACGGCAAGTCCTTCTGCGCGCTCGGCGACGGCGCCGCCTCCCCGATCTTCTCCTCGCTGAAGTACTTCCGCGAGGAGTACGAGCAGCACATCACCGGCCGCGGCTGCCCCTTCGACCCGGCCAAGTCGACCGCCTGGGCGGACAACCACAAGGAGGTGACCGCATGACCGTCATCGCGTCCACGCCCAGCGGCGGCAGCGCGGCGGGGCCGTCCGGGGCCGCCGCCCAGGACATGGTCACGCTGACCATCGACGGCGCCGAGGTCTCCGTCCCCAAGGGGACACTCGTCATCCGCGCCGCCGAGCAGCTCGGCATCGAGATCCCGCGGTTCTGCGACCACCCGCTCCTCGACCCGGTCGGCGCCTGCCGCCAGTGCATCGTCGAGGTCGAGGGCCAGCGCAAGCCGATGGCCTCCTGCACCATCACCTGCACCGACGGCATGGTGGTCAGGTCACAGCTGACCAGCCCGGTCGCCGAGAAGGCCCAGCACGGCGTGATGGAGCTGCTGCTCATCAACCACCCGCTGGACTGCCCGGTCTGCGACAAGGGCGGCGAGTGCCCGCTGCAGAACCAGGCGATGTCGCACGGCCAGTCCGAGTCCCGCTTCGAGGGCAGGAAGCGGACCTACGAGAAGCCGGTGCCGATCTCCACCCAGGTGCTGCTCGACCGTGAGCGGTGCGTGCTCTGCGCCCGCTGCACCCGCTTCTCCGACCAGGTCGCCGGCGACCCCATGATCGAGTTGCTCGAGCGCGGCGCCCTCCAGCAGGTCGGCACCGGCGAGGGCGACCCCTTCGAGTCGTACTTCTCCGGCAACACCATCCAGATCTGCCCGGTCGGCGCACTCACCTCCGCGGCCTACCGCTTCCGCTCCCGGCCCTTCGACCTGGTGTCGACGCCGAGCGTCTGCGAGCACTGCGCGGGCGGCTGCGCCACCCGGACCGACCACCGGCGCGGCAAGGTCATGCGCCGCCTGGCCGCCGAGGACCCGGAGGTCAACGAGGAGTGGGTGTGCGACAAGGGCCGGTTCGGCTTCCGGTACGCGCAGCAGCGCGACCGGCTGACGACCCCCCTCGTCCGCGACGCCGACGGCGTCCTCGAACCCGCCTCCTGGCCCGAGGCCCTGGAGGCGGCGGCCCGCGGACTGGTCCGCGGTCGTACCGGGGTCCTGGCCGGCGGCCGGCTGACCGTCGAGGACGCCTACGCCTACGCCAAGTTCGCACGGGTCGCCCTCGACACCAACGACGTCGACTTCCGTGCCCGCGTCCACTCCGGCGAGGAGGCCGACTTCCTGGCCTCGCGGGTGGCCGGACGCGGCAAGGACCTGGACGGCAGCGGGGTCACCTACTCCGCCCTGGAAGCCGCCCCGGCCGTCCTCCTGGCCGGTATCGAGGCCGAGGAGGAGGCTCCCGGCGTCTTCCTGCGGCTGCGCAAGGCATGGCGCCGGCACGGCACCCGCACCTACGCCGTCGCCTCGCACGCCACCCGTGGACTGACCAAGGCCGGCGGCACGCTGCTGCCCGCCGCTCCCGGCACCGAGACCGAATGGCTCGACGCCCTCACTTCCCGGGTCGGCCTCGACCCGGCCGGCGCGGACGCCGCCGAGGCGCTGCGCGCCGAGGGCGCCGTCATCGTGGTCGGCGAGCGGCTGGCCGCCGTACCCGGCGCCCTGACCGCCGCCGTCCGCGCCGCGACGGCCACCGGTGCCGCGTTGGTCTGGGTCCCGCGCCGGGCCGGAGAGCGTGGCGCGCTCGAAGCCGGTGCCATCCCGACGCTGCTGCCCGGCGGCCGTCCGGCGACCGACCCCCGCGCCCGCGAGGAGGTCGCCGCCGCCTGGGGCGTGCGCGAACTCCCGCACGGCTACGGCCGCGACACCGGCCAGATCGTCGAGGCCGCCGCCATCGGCGAAATCGGCGCCCTGCTCGTCGGCGGTGTCGAGGTCCGGGACCTGCCGGACCCCGCCCGCGCCCGCGAGGCGCTCGACGCGGCCTTCGTGGTCTCGCTGGAGCTCCGGCCGAGCGAGGTCACCGAGCGGGCCGACGTGGTCCTGCCGGTCGCCGCCGTCGCCGAGAAGTCCGGCACCTTCCTCAACTGGGAGGGCAGGGCACGCCTCTTCGAGGCCGCGCTCAAGCCCGAGCAGATGACCCGGAGCCTGGCCCCGGCCGACGCCCGCGTGCTCCACATGCTGGCGGACACCCTCGACGCCCACCTGGCACTGCCCGACCTGCGCTCGATCCGCCGCGAACTCGACCGGCTGGGCGGCTGGACCGGCGAACGGGCCTCCGAGCCCGTCGAGCCGGCCCAGGCCGCGCCCCGGCCGGGCGAGGGCGAGGCAGTCCTGGCCGGACACCGGCTCCTGCTGGACCTGGGCCGGCTCCAGGAAGGCGACACCGCCCTGGCCGGCACCCGTCACGCGGCCCCCGCCCGGCTCTCGGCGGCCACCGCCGCCGAGACCGGTGTGAAGGACGGCGACCTCCTCACGGTGACCGGCCCCGCCGGCTCGGTCGACCTCCCGCTGACGGTCACCGACATGCCCGACCGGGTGGTCTGGCTGCCGCTCAACTCCACCGGCGGCGGAGTCCTCTCCGACACCGGCGCCCACCCGGGCGACCTGGTCCGCATCGGTCCGGCGGGCGCGGGCGCGGCGGAGGTCCGGTCATGACCGTGTCCCTCGCCCGGCCGGGCCCCGCCACAGGCCGCGGGCCCGCCGGGCAGCGCCCCCGCTTCCCCCTCGTCAGGCCGGGCGCTGCCCGCGCCGTAGCCGCTCCGGAGGTGCGCGCATGACCGCCCTCGCTCCACTCGCGGACGCACAGCGCAGCGTGCTCGCCGCCGAGGACCTCTCCCTGTTCGGCACGGACCCCTGGTGGCTCGTCGCGGTCAAGGCCGTCTTCTGCTTCGCCTTCCTGATGATCACGGTGCTCTTCTCCATCGTGTGGGAGCGCAAGGTCGTCGCCTGGATGCAGCGGCGGGTCGGCCCGAACCGGCACGGCCCCTGGGGCCTCCTCCAGTCCCTCGCGGACGGCATCAAGCTGATGCTGAAGGAGGACGTGATCGTCAAGCGGGCCGACAAGGTCGTGTACGTCCTCGCCCCGGTCATCGCCGCGGCCCCGGCGTTCATGGCGATCGCCGTGATCCCCTTCGGCCCGGCGGGCAACGAGGTCTCGGTCTTCGGCCACCGCACCTCGATGCAGCTCACCGACCTTCCGATCGCCATGCTGTACGTGCTGGCCATCGCCTCCGTCGGCATCTACGGCATCGTGCTCGCGGGCTGGTCGTCCGGCTCCACCTACCCGCTGCTCGGCGGTCTGCGCTCCTGCGCGCAGATGATCTCCTACGAGATCGCCATGGGCGCCGCGTTCGCCTCCGTCTTCCTCTACTCCGGGTCGATGTCGACCTCGGCGATCGTCGAGGCGCAGGCCGACCGCTGGTTCATCGTCCTGCTGCCGGTGTCCTTCATCATCTACGTGGTCACCATGGTCGGCGAGACCAACCGGGCCCCCTTCGACATGCCGGAGTCCGAGGGCGACCTGGTCGGCGGCTTCAACACCGAGTACTCCTCGATCAAGTTCGCGATGTTCATGCTCGCCGAGTACGTGAACATGGTGACGGTCTCGGCCGTGTCCGTGACGCTCTTCCTCGGCGGCTGGCGGGCCCCGTACCCGGTCTCCAGCTTCTGGGAGGGCGCGAACCACGGCTGGTGGCCGCTGCTCTGGTTCGTCATCAAGGTCCAGTTGCTGCTGTTCTTCTTCATCTGGCTGCGCGGCACGCTGCCCCGCGTCCGCTACGACCAGCTGATGAAGCTCGGCTGGAAGGTCCTCATCCCGGTCTCGGTGCTCTGGCTGATGCTGGTCGCCACCGTCCGCGCGCTGCGGAACGAGAACTACGCGTTCCAGACGATCGTGCTCTACGTCGCCGGCGCCGTCCTCGCCGTCCTGCTGCTCTCCTTCGTCGCGGACATGTTCCGCGAACGGAAGGCCAAGGGCGAGGCGGCCGAGTCCGAGTCCGAGGAGACGCGGCCCTTCGACCCGATGGCCGGCGGGTTCCCCGTACCGCCCAAGCCGGGACAGTCCCTGCCGCCGGTCCCGCGGCGGCGGCCCCGCCACGACCGTGACCTGGTGGTCAGCGGCGCCCCCGATTCTGCTACCGCGAGTGAGGGAAAGGAGACGGACGGTGTCTGATTTCCAGAATCCGGTGGCCGGCTTCGGCGTGACCTTCAAGGCCATGTTCAAGAAGCGGCTGACCGAGCAGTACCCGGAGCAGCAGAAGGCGACGGCGCCGCGCTTCCACGGCCGGCACCAGCTCAACCGTCATCCGGACGGACTTGAGAAGTGCGTGGGCTGCGAACTGTGCGCCTGGGCCTGCCCCGCGGACGCCATCTACGTGGAGGGCGCGGACAACACCGACGAGGAGCGCTACTCCCCGGGCGAGCGGTACGGCGTGGTCTACCAGATCAACTACGCCCGCTGCATCCTGTGCGGACTGTGCATCGAGGCGTGCCCGACGCGGGCGCTCACGATGACCAACGAGTTCGAACTGGCCGACTCCTCCCGCGAGAACCTGATCTACACCAAGGAACAGCTCCTCGCCGGGCTGGAGGAGGGCATGGTCGACTCCCCGCACGCCATTTACCCGGGGATGGACGAGCAGGACTACTACCGGGGGCTGGTCACCGAAGCCGCGCCCGGCACGGTCCGGCAGGTCGCCACCACCAAGGGGGAGAAGGGCGAGCCGGAAGAGGTGGACGTATGAGTGCCGACCTCGCGGCGTACGCCACCTCCGGCGGTGAGGCATTCCAGTTCTGGGTGCTCGGCACCGTCGCCGTGGCAGGCGCCCTGTGCACGATCCTGATGAAGAAGGCCATGCACAGCGCGCTGTGCCTCGCCGCGACCATGATCGTCCTGGCGGTGTTCTACCTCGCCAACGGCGCGTACTTCCTCGGCATCGTCCAGGTCGTCGTCTACACCGGCGCGATCATGATGCTCTTCCTCTTCATCGTCATGCTGGTCGGTGTCACGGCCGCGGACTCGCTGAAGGAGACCATCAAGGGACAGCGCTGGTGGGCCGCGGCCTGCGGACTCGGCTTCGGCATCCTGCTCGTCGCCGGCATCGGCCAGGCGTCGCTCACCGAATTCGAGGGACTCGGCGCGGCCAACGGCGCCTACGGCGGCAACGTCCAGGGTCTCGCCGCGCTCATCTTCACCCGGTACGTCTTCGCCTTCGAGATCACCGGTGCGCTGCTGATCACCGCCGCCGTCGGCGCGATGGTGCTCACGCACCGCGAGCGCACCGAGAAGGCCAGGACCCAGCGCGAGCTGTCCGAGCGGCGTGTGCGCGAGGGCTCGCCCGACCACCGGCCCTCGGCCGGAGACACCGCCTGGCCGCTGCCGACCCCGCAGCCCGCGCCCGGGGTCTACGCCCGGCACAACGCCGTGGACGTCGCCGGTCTGCTGCCCGACGGCACCCCCGCCGAGCTGACGGTGATGCAGACGCTGCGCAAGCGCGGCCAGATCCGGGACGTGTCCACCGAGACACTGGCCGATCTCAAGGCGCTGGAACAGCGCTCCGAGGAGCGGCTCGGCCGGGACCGGGACGAAGAGGAGGCCCCGCGGTGAATCCCGTCAACTACCTGTATCTCGCCGCACTGCTGTTCACCATCGGCGCGGCCGGTGTGCTGATCCGGCGCAACGCCATCGTGGTGTTCATGTGCGTCGAGCTGATGCTGAACGCCTGCAACCTCGCGCTGGTGACGTTCTCCCGGATGCACGGCAACCTCGACGGCCAGGTCATCGCGTTCTTCACGATGGTCGTCGCCGCCGCGGAGGTCGTCGTCGGCCTCGCGATCATCGTGTCGGTCTTCCGTGCGCGCCACTCGGCCTCGGTCGACGACGCCAGCCTGATGAAGCTGTGAGGGGCTGAATCGTGGAGAACCTGATTGCGCTGCTCATCGCGGCGCCCCTGCTGGGAGCGGCCGTCCTGCTGTGCGGCGGCCGGCGCCTGGACAAGGCCGGGCACTGGCTCGGCACCCTGTTCGCCGCCGTCTCCTTCGCCCTCGGCGTGCTGCTCTTCGCCGACATGCTCGGCAAGGGCGCCGACGACCGGGCGCTGCACCAGACGCTGTACACCTGGATCCCGGTCGAGAGCTTCCAGGCGGACATCGCCTTCCAGCTCGACCAGCTGTCGATGACGTTCGTCCTGCTGATCACCGGTGTCGGCACGCTCATCCACGTGTACTCGATCGGGTACATGGAGCACGACGAGCGGCGCCGCCGCTTCTTCGGGTACCTGAACCTGTTCGTCGCGGCGATGCTCCTGCTCGTCCTCGCCGACAACTACCTGCTGCTGTACTTCGGCTGGGAGGGTGTCGGCCTCGCCTCGTACCTCCTGATCGGCTTCTGGCAGCACAAGCCCAGCGCGGCCACCGCCGCCAAGAAGGCATTCCTGGTCAACCGGGTCGGCGACATGGGCCTCTCGATCGCCATCATGATCATGTTCACCACCTTCGGGACCTTCGCCTTCGGGCCGGTCCTCGGCTCCGTGGACGGCGCGAGCGAGGGGACCCTGACGGCGATCGCCCTGATGCTGCTCCTCGCTGCCTGCGGCAAGTCGGCCCAGGTACCACTGCAGTCCTGGCTCGGTGACGCGATGGAGGGCCCGACCCCGGTCTCGGCCCTCATCCACGCGGCCACCATGGTCACCGCCGGTGTCTACCTGATCGTCCGCTCCGCCGCCGTCTTCGACGCCGCGCCGGACGCGCAGCTGGTGGTCACCGTCGTCGGCGCGGTCACGCTGCTCTTCGGTGCGATCGTCGGTTGCGCCAAGGACGACATCAAGAAGGCCCTCGCCGGGTCCACGATGTCGCAGATCGGCTACATGATCCTGGCGGCGGGCCTCGGCCCGATCGGCTACGTCTTCGCCATCATGCACCTGGTCACCCACGGCTTCTTCAAGGCCGGCCTCTTCCTCGGTGCGGGATCGGTCATGCACGGCATGAACGACGAGGTGGACATGCGCCGTTACGGCGGCCTGCGGAAGTACATGCCGGTCACCTTCGTCACCTTCGGGCTCGGCTACCTCGCCATCATCGGCTTCCCCGGCCTGTCCGGATTCTTCTCCAAGGACAAGATCATCGAGGCGGCCTTCGCCAAGGGCGGCACCGAGGGCTGGATCCTCGGCGCGGTCACCCTGCTCGGCGCCGCGATCACCGCGTACTACATGACCCGCGTGATGCTGATGACCTTCTTCGGTGAGAAGCGCTGGCAGGCCGACGAGAACGGCGAACCGCCCCACCCGCACGAGTCGCCCCGGTCCATGACCATCCCGATGATCCTGCTGGCCCTCGGGTCGGTGTTCGCGGGCGCGTTCTTCGGCATCGGCGACCGCTTCGTCGCCTGGCTGGAGCCGGTGACCCCGTTCGAGCACGGCCACCCGCCGATCAGCGCCGGTGCCATCACCGCCGCGACGGTCACCGTCATGGTGGTCGGCGTCGCCGTCGCCTACCTCCAGTACGGCCGCCGCCCGGTCCCGGTCGCGCCGCCCCGCGGCTCGCTGCTCACCCGGGCCGCCCGCCGCGACCTGTACCAGGACGACTTCAACCACGTCGTCCTCGTCCGCGGCGGCGAGCACCTCACCCGCTCGCTCGTCTACGTCGACCACAGCCTGGTCGACGGCGTGGTCAACGGCACCGCGGCCTCGGTCGGCGGCCTGTCCGGCCGGCTGCGCAAGCTCCAGAACGGCTACGCCCGCTCGTACGCGGTCTCCATGTTCGGAGGTACTGCGGTGCTGATCGCCGCGACCCTGCTGATGAGGGCGGTGTAACCGATGTCCTTTCCCCTCCTGACGGTGACGGCGGCGGTGCCGGCGGCCGGTGCGATCCTCACCGCCGCCGTGCCCGCCGCCCGCCGCACCGCCGCCAAATGGCTGGCGCTGCTGGTCTCCGTGGCCACGCTGGTGTGTGCCGCGTTCGTGTTCGTCCGCTTCGAACCCGGCGGCGACCGCTACCAGCTCGTCGAGTCCCATGCCTGGATCAAGGACTTCGGCGTCCGCTACGAACTGGGCGTGGACGGCATCGGGGTGGCGCTCATCGCGCTGACCGCGCTGCTCATCCCCTTCATCATCCTGGCCGGCTGGCACGACGCCGACGTCCCGGCCGCCTCCGGCGGCGAGGCCCCGGCGGAGAAGCCGGGCAACCGTTGGCGCCCGACCCAGGGCTTCTTCGCCCTGATCCTGATGGTCGAGGCGATGGTGATCCTCTCCTTCGAGGCCACCGACGTCTTCCTCTTCTACATCCTGTTCGAAGCCATGCTCATCCCGATGTACTTCCTCATCGGCGGCTTCGGCGACCGGGCGCACACGGGCTCCGACGAGAACGCCGCGGCCCAGCGGTCCTACGCGGCGGTCAAGTTCCTGCTGTACAACCTGGTCGGCGGGCTCATCATGCTGGCCGCGGTCATCGGGCTCTACGTCGTCGCCGGGAACTTCTCCCTCACGGAGATCGCCGAGGCGCGGGTGAACGGTCAGCTGGAGATGGCGACCAACACCGAGCGGCTGCTCTTCCTCGGTTTCTTCTTCGCCTTCGCGGTGAAGGCGCCACTGTGGCCGCTGCACACCTGGCTGCCGAACGCGATGGGCGAGGCGACCGCGCCGGTCGCCGTGCTCATCACGGCCGTCGTCGACAAGGTCGGCACCTTCGCGATGCTCCGCTTCTGCCTCCAGCTCTTCCCGGAGGCGTCGAAGTGGGCGACCCCCGTGATCGTCGCGCTCGCCCTGGTCAGCATCGTGTACGGCGCGCTGCTGGCGGTCGGCCAGCGGGACATCAAGCGCCTGGTGGCCTACGCGTCGATCTCGCACTTCGGCTTCATCATCATGGGCATCTTCGCGATGACCAGCCAGGGCCAGAGCGGTGCCACGCTGTACATGGTCAACCACGGGATCTCGACGGCCGCGCTCATGCTGGTCGCCGGTTTCCTGATCACGCGGCGCGGCTCCCGGCTCATCGCCGACTACGGGGGCGTGCAGAAGGTCGCCCCGGTCCTCGCCGGCACCTTCCTGATCGGCGGCCTGGCCACCCTCTCGCTGCCGGGCCTCGCGCCCTTCGTCAGCGAGTTCCTGGTCCTCGTCGGCACCTTCGCCCGCTACCCGGTGGCGGGCGTCATCGCCACCACCGGCATCGTCCTCGCCGCGCTCTACACCCTCGTCCTGTACCAGCGGACGATGACGGGCCCGGTGAAGGAGGAGGTGCGGACCATGCCGGATCTGCGGGCGCGTGAACTGGCGGTCGTCGTACCGCTGATCGCCCTGTTGATCTTCCTCGGCGTGTTCCCGAAGCCGCTGACGGACGTCGTCGACCCGGCCGTCACACACACCCTGTCCGACGTCCGGCAGCAGGACCCCGAGCCGACGGTCCCCATTCAGAACGCGGAGGCGGCCAAGTGAGTGAAACGGCTGTCCACAGCCTGTGGGCGACGGCCGCCGAGCCGATCACCCGGATTCCCGCACCCCACATCGAGTACACCCAGCTCTCACCGGTGCTGATCGTGGTCGGCGCCGCGGTCCTCAGCGTCCTCGTCGAGGCATTCGTGCCCCGCAGGGGCCGCTACCACAGCCAGGTGTTCCTCAGCGTCCTGGCGCTGGCCGCCGCGTTCGCCGCCGTCGTCGGCCTCGCGGCCGGCGGCTACGGCTCCACCAAGGCGCACATCGCCGCCATGGGCGCCGTCGCCGTGGACGGCCCGGCGCTCTTCCTCCAGGGCACCATCCTGCTGGCGGCGATCGTCGCCGTCTTCACCTTCGCCGAGCGCAGGCTCGACCCGGCGGACCACGGCCACAAGGTCGACTCCTTCGCCGCCGAAGCCGCCGCCGTCCCCGGCGGCGAACAGGAGAAGGCCGCGGTCAAGGCGGGATTCACCACCACCGAGGTCTTCCCGCTGGTGCTGTTCGCGGTCGCCGGCATGCTGGTCTTCCCCGCCGCCAACGACCTGTTGACGCTCTTCATCGCACTGGAGGTCTTCTCCCTCCCGCTCTACCTGCTGTGCGCCGTCGCCCGCCGCAAGCGCCTGATGTCGCAGGAGGCCGCGGTCAAGTACTTCCTCCTCGGCGCCTTCTCCTCGGCCTTCCTGCTCTTCGGCATCGCCCTGCTCTACGGCTACGCGGGCTCCGTCTCGTACGCCACCATCGCGAACGTCGTCGACGGCACCGTCGGCACCGCCGACCCGGCCCTCGCCCAGACCATGGGCAACGACGTCCTGCTGCTCATCGGCTTCGCGATGGTGCTCATGGGCCTGCTCTTCAAGGTCGGCGCGGTGCCGTTCCACATGTGGACCCCGGACGTCTACCAGGGAGCTCCGACCCCCGTCACCGGCTTCATGGCCGCCGCGACGAAGGTCGCCGCGTTCGGCGCGCTGCTGCGCCTGCTGTACGTGGTGCTGCCGGGTCTCACCTGGGACTGGCGGCCGGTCATGTGGGGCGTCGCCGTCGTCACCATGCTGGGCGGTGCGATCGTCGCCATCACCCAGACCGACATCAAGCGGCTCCTCGCCTACTCCTCCATCGCCCACGCCGGCTTCATCCTGGCCGGTGTCATCGCGGCCACCCCCAGCGGCATCTCCTCCGTCCTCTTCTACCTGGGTGCCTACTCCTTCGTGACGATCGGCGCCTTCGCCGTCGTCACCCTGGTGCGGGACGCGGGCGGCGAGGCGACCCACCTGTCCAAGTGGGCCGGCCTGGGCCGTCGTTCACCGCTCGTCGCGGCGGTCTTCGCGGTCTTCCTGCTGGCCTTCGCCGGAATCCCGCTGACCGCCGGCTTCTCCGGCAAGTTCGCCGTGTTCAAGGCGGCGGCGGAGGGCGGCGCGGGCGCGCTGGTCGTGGTCGGCGTGATCTCGTCCGCGATCGCCGCGTTCTTCTACATCCGGGTGATCGTGCTGATGTTCTTCAGCGAGCCCAAGCCCGACGGCCCCACGGTCGCGGTGCCTTCGGGCTTCACCACGGCCACGATCACGGTCGGGGTCGCCGTCACCCTGGTCCTGGGCGTCGCTCCGCAGTACTTCCTGGACCTCGCCAACCAGGCGAGCGTGTTCGTGCGCTGATTCCGGCCGGCCGAAGGCCACCCGGCGGGACCCCCAGGGCCCGGTACCCGCGTCGGCGGGTACCGGGCCCTGACGCATGGCCGAAACCCGACAGGCTCTGAGCCGCCCGCGCGCCGCCCGCACGGTGGCCCGGTCCGGCCGGTCCGTGTCAGGGTGGGCGGCACCACCGACCGGTCTGGACCTGTAGTCCCGAGCCGAGGGAGACGCACGATGCGCGGCACCACCGTGTCACCCGGAGCGCCCTGTCTCACACCGCGTGAGGGGGAGCCACCGCTCCATCGCCTCGAACTGAGCCTGCCGGACGCCGTGCCGTTCGCCGCCGGCACCTTCGACACCATCGGCCCGCTGTCCCGCGCCGACTTCCCCCACCGTCACACCTTCTACGAGATCGTCCACGTCACCGCCGGCACCGGCGCGCACGTCGTCGACCTCGCGCACCGACGGCTGCGCCCGCCCCAGCTGGAGGTGATCCTCCCCGGCCGGATCCACCACTGGGAGGACGCCGACGGCCTGGACGGCGCCGTCGCGCTGTTCACCGAGGAATTCCTCCTCGACCACCCCGGCGACCGGGAGATCCTGCGTCGGCTGGCGGACCGGTCCGCGACGACCCTCGACGGGGCGGCGCACGCCACGGTCGGCGCGCTGATGGCGGAACTGGGCGAGGAGTACCGCAGACGGCCTCCCGGCCACGAGACCGTCCTGCGCTCCCTGCTGCACGTCCTGTTGATCCGCGCCGGACGGCTGGCCGGCGCCGATGTCCCGGCTTCCGCCCCCGGCCGCCCCGCGGCCCTCGCCGAGCGGTTCGCGCGGCTGATCGCCCCGCCCGGACCGGGGGCGTGGAGCGTACGGGAGTGTGCCGGACGTCTGGGCGTCACCACCGGCTACCTCACCGAGGCCGTGCGCACCGCCACCGGCCGTACCCCCGGTCCCCTGCTCCGTGAGGCCCGCGTGGCCGAGGCGCAAAGGCTGCTGGCCCGAACGGAACTGTCGGTTCATCAGGTGGCCGCAAGGGCCGGATTCGGTGACCCCGCCTACTTCTGCCGCTTCTTCCGCAGGGAGACCGGCACCACCCCGGGGGACTTCCGAAAACACCATGACGCCCGCGCCCGGTCCATCGAAGGGCCGCGCGGGGCTGCGTAGGTTCGTGGCCGACCCCGCAGCCCCCCACAAGGAGCAGGCATGGACGGCGAGATCAGCTCGGCACACCCCAGCCGCAAGACGGTTCTGCGCGCCGCGCTCGCGGCCGGTATGGCGGCGCCCATGGCCCTGATGGGCGTACCGGCGCTGGCACGCACCCTGGCGGACGGGGGCACACCCGCCCTCACGCCCACGTGCGACGACGGCGACGACCCCACCCCGCCGCAGACCGAGGGGCCCTACTTCACGCCCGGCTCGCCGTTGCGCACGTCCTTGCTGGAGCCCGGCACGCCCGGCACGCGCCTGACGGTCAGCGGCTACGTCTTCGGGCTGGCGTGCCGGCCGGTCGCCGGCGTGCTGATGGACTTCTGGCAGGCCGACGTCAACGGCGCGTACGACAACACCGGCTTCCGCTTCCGCGGCCACCAGTTCACCGACTCCACCGGCGCGTTCGCCCTCACCACCATCGTCCCGGGGCTCTATCCCGGCCGCACCCGCCACATCCACGTCAAGGTGCAGGCGCCCGGCCGGCCCGTGCTCACCACACAGCTCTACTTCCCGGGCGAACCGCGCAACAACACCGACGGCATCTTCGACCCGCGGCTGCTGATGACCGTACGCGAGGAGGGCGGAGCGAAGCAGGCGGCCTACGACGTCGTGCTGGACATCCCGCAGGACCCCGGCCCCACACCGACCGCCACCCCCACCACCCCGCCGCCCGCCGGTACCTGGGCCGCCGGCACGGCCTACCGGACGGGTGACCGCGTGAGCCACGCGGGACGGGGATACGCCTGCCTCCAGGGCCACGTGGCCCAGCCGGGCTGGGAGCCCCCCTCGGTACCCGCGCTCTGGCGGGCCGCGTAGGGCTCCCCCTCCCGGGCGGGGGTCAGGACGCGGGGGGTGCCGGAACGATCCGGCCCGTCACCTCGCCCAGACCGACCTGGGTGCCGTCCGGACCCGGCGCCCAGGCGGTCAGAGTGACCTCGTCGCCGTCCTCCAGGAACGTCCTCTTGCCGGTGGGCAGTTCGAGCGCGTCCCGGCCGTTCCAGGTCAGTTCGAGCAGCGAGCCGCGCTGGTGCACCTCGGGGCCCGAGACCGTGCCGGAGCCGTAGAGGTCGCCGGTCCGCAGCGAGGCACCGTTCACCGTCATGTGGGCGAGCTGCTGGGCGGCCGTCCAGTACATCGTCGAGAACGGCGGTTCGGAGACCACCTCGCCGTTGATCCGCACCGTGATCCGCAGATCGAAGCCGCCGGGCTCCTCGTCGGCCGAGTCGTCCAGGTACGGCAGCAGCGCGGCGTCGCGCGCCGGCGGAGCGACCCGGGCCGCGTCCAGCGCCTCCAGGGGCGTCACCCAGGCCGACACCGACGTGCTGAAGGACTTGCCGAGGAACGGCCCCAGCGGCACGTACTCCCATGCCTGGACGTCCCGCGCCGACCAGTCGTTGAGCAGGGTCAGCCCGAAGACGTGCTCGCGGAAGTCCCCGAGCGGGACGGGCGCGCCCTGCGCGGAGGGGGTGCCGACGAGGAAGCCGACCTCCGCCTCGATGTCCAGCTTGACCGACGGGCCGAAGACCGGGGCCGGGTCGGTGGGGGCCTTGCGCTGGCCCGAGGGGCGCACGACGTCGGTGCCGGAGACCACGACGGTGCCCGCGCGCCCGTGGTACCCGATCGGCAGGTGCTTCCAGTTCGGGGTGAGCGGAGCGCCGTCGGGCCGGAAGATGTGGCCGACGTTGGTGGCGTGGTGCTCGCTCGCGTAGAAGTCGACGTAGTCCGCGACCTCGTACGGCAGGTGCGTCGTGACGGCGTCCAGCGGGTGCAGCAGCGGCTCTATGTCCGCCCGGTGGGCGGGTACGGTCACCCAGGCGGTCAGCGCCCGGCGCACGTCGCGCCAGGCGGTGCGCCCGGCGGCGAGCAGTGGGTTGAGGCTGGGGCGGTCGAGCAGCGCCGCGTAGGGGGAGCCGAGCGCGTGCGCCGCCGCCCCCGCGTCGAGGACATGCCCGCCGATGCGGACGCCGACCCTCCGCCGGCTGGGCTCGTCCGCGGTCGTGAAGACGCCGTACGGCAGGTTGTGCGGGCCGAAGGGATCGCCTTCGGGCAGGTCGAGCGGGGACTGCTCGGGCATCGGTGCTTGCCTCGCTTTCCACGGGTGTGGGGGACACGTTACGGGGCGGGCGGCGCGGCGCGGATGACATGGGTCACACAAAATCCGGGGCCTCCGTGCACAACTGTCCGCGTTCAGGTGGTTTACGCGTCCTGTGAGGCGGCTGTGCGTGTCGGCGGCCTCGAATTTCCTTCCGTCGCACGCGCATTCAGGTCATACGATCCTCTTCATGTCGTGTCGCGTGTAGTCCTCCGCAGGCGCGACCTCACCTCCTTCCCTTCTTTCCCAGACCAGAAAAAGGGTCCGACTTGAACATCCGTCGCATTCTCGCCACCACCGTGGCGGCAGCTGTGACCACGCCGGTGGTTCTCCTTTCCGCCGCGCCCGCGTTCGCCGACACCAAGCCGGCCGAACAGACGCGGAACCAGACGCAGAACCAGACGCAGAACAAGAAGAAGACCATCGAGCAGCTGAGGCTCGAGGTCACCGCGGCGCAGAAGGCGTACGACGCCGCCGTGGTCGCCGAGGCCGAGGCCCAGAAGACCCTCGACGCGCTCCTGAAGTCCCTGGAGAACGGCGGGACGCACCCGCTCGCCGTCGCCTACACCGAGGCCAAGGCGGCGGCCGAGAAGGCCGACACCGACAAGAAGACGGCCGACCAGGCCGTCCTCGACGCCCAGGCCAAGGTGGACGCCGCCACCACCGACGAGGAGAAGGCCGCCGCCGAGAAGATCCTCGACGAGGCCAAGAAGGCGGCCGAGACCGCCGCCGCCACCAAGGCGACGGCCGACGCGGACGCGGCGAAGGCCCGCACGGCCGTGGAGGACGCCCGGGTCGACGGCGTCCGCGAACTGTCCAAGGCCCAGAAGGCCAAGACGGAGGCCGGCACGGCCCTCGACGCCGCCAAGAAGGCCCTCGCCGACGCCGAGGAGGAGGCCGAGGAAGGCGGCGAGGAGTGCGTCGACGAGTCCACGTTCGTGACCGTCCTCACCGGTCCGAAGAAGGTCGTCGCCGGCACCACCGCCGACTACAGCCTGAAGATCACCAACGGCACCGGCAAGGTGCTGGACCAGGCCGGCGCCTACGCCTTCGTCACCGGGTTCAACGCCGACACCTTCAAGGACCTGGACCGGTACCTGGACCTGAAGTGGTCCTCGGCCGCCAGTCCGAAGTGGCGTTCGGTCGACGAGGAGGAGGGCATCGACCTCGGCCGTCTGAACCCCGGCGCCCGCGCCGACATCAAGCTGAAGCTGACCGTCGACGCCACGTCGCCGGCCGGTCGCGGCCTCATGTTCGCCGTCAGCGGCTACGACGGCGAGGACGGCTCCTGCGGCCTGTCCCAGGAGTCCGTCCTCGAGTTCGACATCGCCGCCAAGTCGAAGAAGCCCCTCCCGGACTCCTCCGGCGGCAACACCGGCACCACCGGCCAGGGCGGCACGTCCAGCACCCCGGTGACCACGACCGGCACCACCGGCACCACCGGCACCACCGGTTCGCTGGCGAAGACCGGCTCCGGTGACGCCGTGCCGCAGATCGCCCTCGCGGGTGGCGCGGCCGTCGTGCTCGGCGCCGGCGCGATGTTCGTCGTCCGCCGCCGCAAGGCCGATTCGCGGGCGTAGTCACCACGGCACGAGACCGCGGGCGAATGCGGCCCGCATTCCGGGAGGAGTGCGGGCCGCATTCTCCGCGTGGAAGCGGAATTCATCCCGACGTACGGGGAATTCGCTCCTGCCAGGTCCGGTGGAAAAGGACTTCCCCGCCTTCCCGGCACACCACCTCGTCCGCCGTCAGGAAGGCGTCCGCGTCGCAGGTGATCTCCGACCGCGTCTCGACCGTGACGTCCCACCCCTCCTCCGGCCGGTGCAGCCGGATCGACCGGTCGGTGCGGGTGCGGGCCGACAGGGGGTCGCCCTCGACGATCGTGTACGTCTCCAGGGCCTCCTCGGTCAGCTCCAGACCGTCCGGACAGACCCGGGTCCCACCGTGCGGCGGACCGACCTCCAGCCGCCACTCGCCCTTCGCCACGTCCCGCACCACCAGCCGCTCCGGCCGCGGTTCCTCCAGCGTCGCCGGGACGCTCACCCCCAGCGGCTCGGACTGCTCCGGCTCCTCCCACTCGACCGCGTCCCGCGTGGGCCGGCGGACCGGCAGCGTCAGATGGGAGGAGGCCGGGTCGAGCGTGAAGCCCGCCGCGTCCGGCTGGGGCCAGATCCACGGCCAGTACGCGGACGAGACGGCGAGGCGCACCCGGTGTCCGGGTGCGAAGGCGTGGCCGATGCCGTGCAGTTCGACGACGTGGTCCTCGCTCTCGCCGATCTGCGACTCCACCGCCCGGTCGGTCCCGTAGCGGGCCGACAGGTTCAGCGCGCCCCGGGTCACCAGTGTCGAGGAGCCGTCCGGCGCCACGTCGCAGAGCCGGGCGATCACCTGACCGGTCGGCGCGGCGGCGCACAGCGCCAGACTCACCCGCGGTCGGCCCAGGATCTCGACGGGCCCGCCGTCCGGCGGCACCAGGAAGTCGAAGCAGGCGGAGCGGGCGTCCTCGTCGCGCTGGTCGGGCGGGAGATCGGCGGCGTCGCCGCGGGGGAGGAAACGCCCCGCGTCGAGACCGGTGTACTGGGGGGAGTCCACCGCTACCGGTCCGCCCTGGAAGGCGTACACCACCGGTGTGACGTTCGGTGAGGGCCAGGCCGGGTCCGCGACCCAGCGGCCGGGCAGCTCCTCGTAGACCGTGGCCGGCGGGTGCGCGCCGCTGATCCAGGACCGCAGCAGGGGCTCGGCCATCACGTCGTTCTCGGCGCCCTTCAGATGGTGGTCCCACCAGCGCAGGGTCTCCTGCAGGAATCCGATCGCGGGACCCGGCGGGAGCCCCCGGTCCGGGTACTGGTGCGACCAGGGCCCGATGATCCCGCGGACCCGGTCCTGGGGCAGGTGCTCGGCCAGCCGCAGCACGGTGTCCCGGTACGGGTCGTGCCAGCCGCCCACCGCGAGGACGGCCGCCCGCACCGCCCCGTAGTCCTCACGGACGCTGCCCCGTCGCCAGTAGTCGTCGCGGGTCTGGTGGGCCAGCCACGTGTGCACGGGCGGCTCCACGGCCTCCAGGCGCCGCAGCCACAGGTCACGCCACTCCCGCCCGGCGTACCGGGGGTCGGGCGGGCGGCAGGCGAAGGCGAGCATGGTCGAGGACCAGGCGTGCATGTCGACGGCGAGGACGGAGCCGCCCAGGTAGTGCACGTCGTTGTCGTAGCGGTCGTCGGTCGCGCAGACGGTCACGATCGCCTTCAGCGGCTCGGGCGCGAGTGCGGCGATCCGGAGCGCGTCGAAGCCGCCCCAGGAGATGCCGAACACGCCGACCCGGCCCGTGCACCACTCCTGCGCGGCGAGCCAGTGCACCACGGCCACCCCGTCCGCCAGCTCCACCGGGTCGTACGCGTCCCCGGGCAGCCCCCCGCTGTTCCCGTGACCCCGCACGTCGACCCGCACCGAGGCGTAGCCGTGCCCGGCGTACCAGGGATGGCGCTGCCGGTCCCGGGGCGCGGTCCAGTCCGTCAGCCGGTACGGCAGGTACTCCAGGAGGGCCGGTACCGGCTCGTCGGTGACCGGTCGCCACACCCGCGCGTACAGCGGCGTGCCGTCGGGCAGCGGGATCCGGACGTCCTCGTGGACGGTCTCGTAGGGGAACTCGGTGCGGATCTTCGGCACGGTCACCTCGGGGCTGCCTGGGCGGACGGGGAGCGGGGGGCGGCGCGGGCGGGACGCCAGGCGCCCTCGGCCGTGCGCCGGGAAGGGGCGGGGAGGGTTCGCGGACCGCGGTCCCGAAGCGGGCGACGCCTCCCCCGGCCGGCCGAAGCAGGCATGATCGTCTCGGGGCGGCGGTCGTGGCCGCCCGTCACACGCTCGATCGCCGTTCGGGACAAAACGCCTACTCCTGGTCGTATGAACTGATCACGAACATACCGGGGGTGGCGGGAAGGCGCCCATGGTGATCGAAACGCGACCGGATACGCTGACTTGAGCGAATCCGGAGACACATCGACAATCCGCGTGATCGTCAGCAGGCTTCAGCAGACAGGAGACCCCCTCGTGACCGTCGTCGGGCCGTTCGGGCTGAGCGTGCGGGACCAGGCTCTCGAAGCCGATGTCCAGACCGGACTCGCGGCTGTGGAGGCAGGTCTCCTCGACGCCACCAAGAGCGAGGTTCCCTTCATCACGGAGGCCGCCCAGCACCTCGTGCTGGCCGGAGGCAAGCGCTTCAGGCCCCTGCTCGTCATGCTCGCCGCCCAGTTCGGCGACCCCTACGCACCGGGTGTCGTGCCCTCCGCCGTCGTCGTCGAGCTCACCCACCTGGCCACGCTCTACCACGACGACGTCATGGACGAGGCGGACGTACGACGCGGTGTCGACAGCGCGAACAGCCGCTGGGGCAACTCGATCGCCGTCCTCACGGGTGACTTCCTCTTCGCCCGTGCGTCGCACACCCTGGCGGACCTCGGACCCGAGGCCGTACGCATCCAGGCAGAGGCGTTCGAACGGCTCGTCACCGGTCAGATCCTGGAGACGGCGGGTCCGCAGGGCGACCGCGACCCCGTCGACCACTACCTCGACGTCCTCAGCGGCAAGACCGGCTCGCTCGTCGCCGTCTCCTGCCGTTTCGGCGCGATGATGTCCGGTGCCGACGAGCGGATCGTCGGCATCCTCACCCAGTACGGCGAGCGGCTCGGCGTCGCCTTCCAGCTCGCCGACGACGTCCTCGACATCGCCTCCGACTCCCACGAGTCCGGCAAGACGCCCGGCACCGACCTCAGGGAGGGCGTTCCGACCCTCCCCGTGCTCCACGTGCGGACCGCCGCAGCCACGCACCGGCGCCCCGAGGACGTGGAGCTCGTCGAGCTCCTCGACAGCGACCTCACCGACGACGTACGGCACGCCGAGGCCCTGCGGCGACTGCGGGTCCACCCCGCCCTGGAGCAGGCACGCCGGGACACCGTGCGGTACGCCGAGGAGGCGCGGGCGATGCTGGCGCCGCTGCCCGAGGGGTATGCCAAGGCGGCCCTGGAGGAGCTGTGCGACGCGGTGGTCCACCGCGCGGGCTGAGAGCCCGCCGGGTGGCCTCCGGCCGGGCGGTCACGCCCTGGCACGCACACTGCCTGCGTTGCCGGGATGCCCCGGTAGCTCCGCTACAGCGGCATCCCGGCGCCTTGGGATCGCCCGCACCAGACCGCGCCCGCCTGTCGATCGAAGGCCACCCGACAGGCTCTGAGAGCCCGCCGGGTGGCCTCCGGCCGGGCGGTCACGCCCTGGCACGCACACTGCCTGCGTTGCCGGGATGCCCCGGTAGCTCCGCTACAGCGGCATCCCGGCGCCTTGGGATCGCCCGCGCCAGACCGCGCCCGCCTGTCGATCGAAGGCCACCCGACAGGCTCTGAGAGCCCGCCGGATGACCTCCGGCCGGGCGGTCACGCCGCCGGCACGCGCGCTGCCCGCGTCGCCGAAGGCGCGGGCCGGTCCCGGTACGGCTCCCCGGTGAGGGTCCGTACGGGTGGACCGCGTCGGTCCGGAAGGCGGCCTTCTCCCGCCCGTGGCCGGTGTCCGGCGCGCGGGAACCCCGGCGCACCGGCCCGAGACGGCCCCGGGGATCTCAGGGTTCCGTCATCCCGTAGCAGTACGTGAGGTTGCGCCCGGAGACTGACGATTCCGTACCGCCGTTTTGGTCAGATGGATGTCATCGACCACGGAGGTAGCACAGACCATGGCACCGAACGACACCACGCAGACGCCCCGCCGCCGGGCGAGTCGCTACATCGTCCCTGTCGCGGTGGCCGGAGTGGCCGCGGCGACCATCGGCCTGGTCCCGGCGCTGGCCGCGTCCGGTGACCCCGACCTGCCGGAGATCACGGCACGGGAACTCGTCGAGAAGATCGCCGCCTCGGACACCCAGTCGCTGTCCGGCACCTTCAAGATCAGCACGGATCTGGGCCTGCCGTCGTTCGCGGGTCTGGTCGGCGGCGGCGGTTCCTCCTCGGCGGACCCGCAGGACCGCCTCACCGAGCTCTTCACCGGCACGCACACGCTGCGGCTCGCGGCGGACGGCCCCGAGCGGCAGCGGCTGACGGTGCTCGACGGCTCGGACGAGTACAGCCTGATCCACAACGGCGAGGACGTCTGGGCGTACGACAGCGCGTCCAAGGAGGCGTACCACGAGAAGGCGGACGGCCCGAAGGGCGGCGCCGAGGACGGCGCGAAGGCCGGAGGGACGCCGGGGGGCGTGCCCGCCACCCCGAAGGAACTCGCGGACGAGCTTCTGAGGGTCGCCGACGGCACGACGTCGATCACGGTCGGCGGAACGGCGAAGGTGGCCGGACGGGATGCCTACCAGCTGGTCGTCAAGCCGAAGCAGAGCGGCTCGACGGTCGAGTCGGTGAAGGTGGCCGTGGACGCCGCCACGGGCACCCCGCTGAAGTTCACGCTCCGGTCGGCCTCGGGCGGGAAGCCGGTCGTGGACGCGGGCTTCACGAAGATCGACTTCGGCAAGCCGGCCGCCTCGTCCTTCGCGGCACCGAGCGGAGCGAGGATCACGGAGGGCTTCCCGGAGGGTGAGGACAAGGCGCCGCGGGGTCTCGGGGGTCTCGGGGACCTCACGGGCCTGGAGGACGGCGACGGCGTGAACGTCATCGGCGAGGGCTGGACGGCGATCGCCAGGCTCGACACGGGGACCCCGGCTCCGGAGGACTCCGAGATCCCGGCGGAGGCACGGGGATTCCTCGACGCGCTGGGCGACAAGGTCAGCGGGAAGTTCGGTACGGGAACGGTCTTCTCGACCAAGCTCGTCAACGCGCTGATGACGGATGACGGAAAGGTCTACGTCGGCGCCGTCACCAAGGACGCCCTGGTGGACGCGGCGAACGCCGGCCGCTGACCCGCACCGCCCCGACGGTGGTTGCCCGGGTGGGCCGGGCTGCGTCACCGGCCCACCCGGGAGTCGTGCGGGCGGCGCCCGGCCGTGGAGCCGGACGCCGCCCTCGGCCCGGAAGCCCGCCGGGTGCGCGGGACTCCGGGTACCGGGGCTTACGGGAAGGTGAGCTTGAAGCTGTTGATGTAGCCGGTGTCGTAGCGGGCCTTGTCCTGGACACGGAGCTTCCAGGCGCCGTTGGCGACCTCGCTGGAGGCGTTGACGGTGAACGTCTGCTGGATGTTGTCGGCGCTGCCGCCGGAGCGGTTGGCCAGGTTGTAGACGCTGCCGTCGGGGGCGATCAGGTCGACCACGAGGTCACCGCGCCAGGTGTGGATGATGTCCACGCCGACCGCGAGGTTGCTCGGGGCGTTGCCGGCGACGCCGGTGACGTTGACCGTCGAGGTGACGGCGGAGCCGTAGTCCGGGATCGACACGTCGGCGGTGTTCTCGAAGACCGTCCCGCCGGGCGGCTGGGTGGTACCGGCCGACAGCGTCCAGACCGCGTGGGCGATCGCGTCGCTGTTGCGGTCCAGAGCGGTGTCGTTGATGTTCGACGTCGTGTCGCAGGAGGAGTGGTAGCAGCGATCGAAGGAGGTGGCCGTGCCACCCCACTTCTGGACCTGCGCACTGCTCTTCACGCGGCTCGCGCCGGTGAACAGACCGCCGACCGGGATGCCCACGTTCTTGAACGAGGCGTGGTCGGAGCGGCCGTCGCCCTCGGTCTCGATCTCGGTGGGAACGCCGAGGCCCGCGAAGTAGCTCTTGAAGGTCTGTTCGATCGTCGGGTCGTCGTCGTAGACGAAGTAGCCGGGGTTCGGCGAACCGATCATGTCGAAGTTCATGTACCCGGAGAACTTCGAGCGCTCCGACGAGGACAGCTGGCTGACGTAGTACTTCGACCCGACCAGACCGAGTTCCTCGGCGCCCCACCACCCGAAGCGCAGGTGCTTGGTGGGCTGCAGACCGGCCCGGGAGACGGCGAGCGCGGTCTCCAGGACGGCCGCGGAACCGGAGCCGTTGTCGTTGATGCCCGGTCCCGAGGTGACCGAGTCGAGGTGGGCGCCCGACATCAGGACCTGGTTCGGGTCGCCGCCGGGCCAGTCGGCTATCAGGTTGTAGCCGGTGGAGCCGCTGGAGGTGAACTGCTGGACCGTGGTGGTGTATCCGGCCGCGTCCAGCTTGGCCTTCACGAAGTCGATGGACGCCTTGTAGCCGGTACGGCCGTGGGCGCGGTTGCCGCCGTTGGCGTTGGCTATCGACTGGAGGTCGGCGAGATGCTGCTTGACGTTCGCCACGGGGATGTCGGGCGCGGCGAGCGCGGCGTCCTGCTGTGCGACGGCGGCGGGGGCCGAGGTGCCGAGCAGCCCGGCGAGGGCGAGCACGGCGACGGCACCGGCTCTTCCGGGAACGGAGAGTTTCATGTGGGGGCTCCGGATTCCGAACGGGGATGGGACGGAACGTGCGAGACGCCCCGGGGCATGGGTGCCACGAGGCGCTGGAGCTGTGCATGGTGCGTTTGTGCGTCGTACGGCTGTGCGTGCTGAATGTTCAACGAGGTTTTGACTTCTCGTCAAGAGCGGAAACCGGTCAGAGGAGTTCGCTCACCGGACGGCGTCCGGGTGAGGACCGTCCTCATGAGGTTCCGCTCGCAGCGTCGAGTCCGTGACAGCTGCCCGCCTCACGCGTGTACCGAACGGCTGATGCCTGGTTCTCCCGCACGCGTCATCCACACCGGGGCGACGGGTGCGGGAGCTCTGTCACGCGCCCGCTGCCGAGCGCGGGGCGTGTCCGGTCCGGACGCGTGGTCTCGGCTCCACGGGAGGTGCGCGCCATCTTCCGCGACGAGCACACGCGAGAGCTGCCCGACCCACGGTGCGAACGGATGGCTGCCGAGTTCGCCGCGCTCGGCGTGGACCACGACTATCCGACGCTGCCGCTCGGCAGTCTCGTGAAGCGAGAGCGGGCAAAACGCCCCGTTCGGCTCACCTGCCGTGCGGGCCTCAGTGCACGCAGAACTCGTTGCCCTCCGGGTCCGACATCACCACCCAGGAGCCGCCCGGTTCGCTCACCCGGCGCAGGACCGAGGCGCCCAGACCCTCCAGGCGTCCGACCTCCTCCTCACGGGTGTTCGGGGCCGGGTGGAGGTCGAGGTGGAGCCGGTTCTTGGCCGACTTCCTCTCCGGGACGCGCTGGAAGAGGATGCGCCGGCCCAGACCGACGTCCGACGCGGGCTCGAAGGGGTCGTCCGGATGGCGGACAGCGGCGAGATCTCGCCATGCGGGGTGATCGTGCACGGTGACCGTCACCTCGGGTGGCGCGGCGCCCAGGTCGAGCAGCCGGGTGATGTGCGCGCTGTGGTCCTCCTCCAGGTAGCCGAGAGCCGCCGCCCAGAAGGCCGACTGGGCGTGCGGGTCGGAGGCGTCGATCACAAGCTTCCAGTGCAGTGGAGTCATGTGACTTGTCATAGCGGTTGCATGACGCGGTCCGCCACCGGAACGACGCTCCGGGCATCCGGCCGGGCGGCCCTTTTCGGCACCGGTGCGTTCCGGCTGGACCGCTGCTCACCGAGGTCCCGGCCCCACCGCCCCGGGCCGGCGCAGGAGCGGGGACCGCCCGCCGCGACGGGTGGGGAGGCGCCCGCCCGGGGCGTGGCCCCGTCCGCCACCCGACGGGCTCTCAGCCGCCGGTCCCGCTCCGCACTCCGGCCCCGCCGCCCGTCCCGGGGGCGTCCGGTTCCACGGCCGCCGTCGCCGCCTCGTGGGCGACCACCTCCGCCGCGACCGCGCCCGCCGCCTCGACGGCCGCCCGGCTCCGGCGCGCCGTGCGCACCGCGTCCCAGGTGAGGACCGACAGCGCCAGCCACACCAGGGAGAAGCCCGCCCACCGTTCCGGCGGCATCGCCTCGTGGAAGTACGCGACGCCCAGGCCGAACTGGAAGAGCGGCGCCAGGTACTGGAGCAGTCCCAGCGTCGACAGCGGGACACGGATCGCGGCGGCGCCGAAGCAGATCAGCGGCGCGGCCGTGACGACGCCGGTCGCGGCGAGCAGGGCCGCGTGCCCGGGGTCCCCGCCCGTGAAGGTCGAGGTGCCGGAAGAGCCCAGCCAGAGCAGAAAGGCGAGGGCCGGCAGGAACTGGATCGCGGTCTCCGCCGCCAGCGACTCCAGGCCACCGATGTTGACCTTCTTCTTCACCAGGCCGTAGACGGCGAAGGAGAACGCGAGGACCAGTGAGATCCACGGCGGTCGCCCGTATCCGACGGCCAGTACGAGCACCGCCGCGAAGCCGATGCCGACCGCCGCCCACTGCGCGGGCCGCAGCCGCTCCTTCAGCAGCAGGACGCCCATGGCGATGGTGACCAGCGGGTTGATGAAGTAGCCGAGCGATGCCTCGACGACCTGCCCGGCGTTCACGGCCCAGATGTACAGGCCCCAGTTCACGGTGATCACGGACGCGGCCACGGCGATCAGGGCCAGTCTGCGCGGGGTGCGCAGCACGGCGCGTATCCAGCCCCAGCGGCGGAGCACCAGGAGCGCGACGGCGACGACGACCAGCGACCACACCATCCGGTGGGCGAGGATCTCCATCGCCCCCGACGGCTTCAGGAGCGGCCAGAAGAGCGGGACCAGTCCCCACATGCCGTAGGCGCCGATCCCGTAGAGGAGTCCTGCCCGTCCCTCGTCGTCCGTCTTCACCGAACCTCCTGCCCCGTGCCGCGCCGTCCCGATGAAGGTAGCGCCGAGGGGGGCGGACTGTCATGCCCGTACCGCGATACGGTCATGACCTTGGGGTGCGGCCCGGCGCGGGACCGGCGGGGCGCGTCGCGGAATCGTCATCATTGCGCCTCGATGCGGCGATAAAGAAGATCAGCCGACCCGCTCCGGCGTACGATCTGCTCACCAATCGGGAGCGTACGAAGGACCGTGGGGGATCCGTGGCGTACGGGGACGGAAGAGTGGTGCGCGCCTGCCACGCCTTACTGGCGGGCGCCCTGGTCCTGACCGGCTGCGCGGCCGGCGGGGCGGACCGCGACGACGGAAGGAACAGCGGCACGACCGGAGCGAGTCCCACCGCGAGGGCACCGGGCACCGCCGCCGTCCCGTCCGCGCCTCCCTCCCGCCTCGACTTCACCCCCGACCCCTCGCGGGCGCCCGCGAACCGCGCCGACGCCGAGCGGCTGGCGCTCCGGGTCGTCGCGGGCCCGGACGCCTGGGGCCCCGGCTACGTCCGCCGCACCCCCTACGTCAGCGACCCCGAGCACTGGCCCGTCCTGCGTGACGACTGCGTGTGGGACCGGGGCACCCCGCCCGCCTCCGTGCTGTACAGCGTGACCGCCTCCAGCCAGGTCCCCGCGACCGCGGGCAAGGGACTGCTGCGCGTCTCCGCCACCGTCACCGTCCACCGCACCGAGGAGGACGGCGACTGGGAGATGGCCGGAACCCTGGAGGAGGCGCTGCGCTGCCCGAATCAGACACTGCGCGAGGGCGAGCGGCTCACCGGTCTCAACTCGCTCGGCAACCCGTTCGGCGTCGGCGGCAACTACACGGCCTCCGACTCGCTCGGCGAGCGCGGCGCCTACGAGAACGACGCGGTCGAGGGCCGGTACTTCTACAGCTGGTACCAGTCCCGCATCGGCCAGGTCACCGTCGCCACCGTCGTCAAGGGTGCGCCGGGCTACGTCGACGGGGAGACAGACAGTGCCCAGATCCAGGCACTCGTCACCATGATCGAGCGCGTCAAGGCAGAGCTGAAGGTGCAGTCGTGAGCCCCGACACCCCACCGGTGCCCGAGCCGGGCGCCCTCCAGCCGTTGCTGCCCGCGGACCCT
Source organism: Streptomyces sp. NBC_01216 (assembly GCF_035994945.1). NCBI lineage: Bacteria > Bacillati > Actinomycetota > Actinomycetes > Kitasatosporales > Streptomycetaceae > Streptomyces > Streptomyces sp. NBC_01216. Next base: position 2,927,911 of record NZ_CP108677.1, on the reverse strand, counting down.
TCGTCGCTCGCGGGCTACCGCCTCCTGGGCCGGCTCGGCAGCGGTGGCATGGGCGTGGTCTACCTCGGCCGCACGGACGCGGGCGCACTCGCCGCCGTCAAGGTCACCCACGGCGAGTACGCGGACGAGCCCGAATTCCGGGCCCGTTTCCGGCGCGAGGTCGAGGCCGCTCGGCGCGTCACCAGTCCCTGGGCCGTCCCGGTGACCGGCGCCGACCCGGACGCCCCCGCACCCTGGATGGCCACCGCCTTCGTCCCCGGCCTCTCCGTCGGCGAGGCGGTCGCCGCCCACGGACCGCTGCCCGAACGGAGCGTGCGGATCCTCGGCGGCGCCGTCGCCCGCGCGCTCGCCGCGGTGCACGCCGCGGGGCTGGTCCACCGGGACGTGAAGCCGGGCAACGTCATGCTCGCCGTCGACGGTCCCCGTCTGATCGACTTCGGCATCGCCCGGACGACCGGGGACACCACGCTCACCTCGACCGACATGGTCGTCGGTACCCCGGGCTTCCTCGCCCCCGAACAGGCCGAGGCCCGGACCGGCGAACTCGGACCGCCGGCCGACGTGTTCGCCCTCGGCTGCCTGCTGGTCCACGCGGCGACCGGCCGGCCGCCCTTCGGCGCCGGAAGCGTCGAGGCCCTCCTCTACCGGACCGTCCACGACGAGCCCGACCTCGACGGCGTGCCGGAAGGGCTGCTGGGCCTGGTGCGCAGCTGCCTCGCCAAGGACCCGGCCGCGCGGCCCACCGCCGCGGAGGCCACCGTCCTGCTCACCGAGGACGCCCCGGGTGAGGCGGGCGACTGGCTGCCCGCCCCCGTCGTCCGGACCATCGCCGAGCGGGCGGCCCGCATGCTCGCCCTGCCCGCCATCGACCTCACCCAGGCCGACCGACCGGACACCCCGACGCCGGCGACCGGCAGGCGCGGATTCCTTCTCGCGGCCGGCGGCGCCGCCCTCGTCGCCGCCGGTGGCCTCGGCACCTGGGCCGCCCTCCGCGACGGCGACGACGGCCCTGGAACCACACCCGCGGCCTCGTCCGCGCACTGGTCGGTCGGCGTCCTCGCCGACCTCTCCGGCCCGGCGCGGGAGATCGGCCGGGCCCAGGAGAGGGGCGCCCGGCTGGCCGTGGAGGAGTTCAACGCCCGGATCGCCGCGGCGAAGAACGGCGACCCGCTCGGGAAACTCCCGCCGGCCGGACTCAAGGTCTCCGACGAACGGGGAGACCCGGCGGGAGCCCCGGCCGCCGCCCGCGCCCTCACCGCCGACCCGGCCGTCCTGGCCGTCCTCGGCCCCACCTCCGACGCCACCGGCCAGGCCGTGCTCCCCGTCTTCGAGGAGGCGGGCCTGGCGCTCGTCACCGTCTCCGCCGGGTACAACCTGCTGACCCTCCGGGACACGTCGGCCCCGCCGAACGTCACCATCCTGCGCGCGATACCGCACCACATCTTCGCCGGCATGCACCTCTCCTACGCGGCCCTGCTCCTCGACGGCGTCCGGCGGCCCGGTGTCCTGCAGGAGCGCACCGACGACCACTACAGCTGGCAGTACGTCCGGGGCGTCGACTACGGCCTGCGGGTGGCCGGCGTCGAGCGCCGCTATCGCGTGATCCCCGGCCGCGTCACCGACTACCGTCCGATCCTGGCCGGCATGATCGACGCCGGCATCGACAGCTACATCCACTGCGGCGTCGCCGAGACCGCCGTCCTCGCCGCCCGCGCCCTGACCGCACTGGGTTTCACCGGACCGAGGTTCGGTGGACAGCACGTCTTCGGGACGACGTTCCTCAAGGAGGCAGGACGGTCCGCCGAAGGCTGGTTCGTCACCGCCCCCGTCGGCGACCCCGTCTCGCCCGCCCCCGACACCTCCGCCGACACCCGCACCAAGTCCGCGGCCTTCGCCGCCGCCTACCGGAAGCGGTACGGCACGGCTCCGCCGCCCTACGCGGGCGAGTCCTACGACATCGTCGCCATGACCCTGCGGCAGCTGGCCGCCGCCGCCGCGGCCGGCCGCGCCCCCGCCCGCAAGGGGCTCTGGCAGTCACTGCGCACGCAGCGGTACGACGGCGCGATGGGCGCCTACGCCTTCAACGAGAGCGGCGACCTGACCCAGGGCGGCACCTTCCTGTACGCGGTGACCGGCGGCGCCTACAAGCTCGTCGGCGCCGCGCCCGCCACGCCGACCAGGACGAAGCAGGGCTGACCCGGTGCGGCCACTGCGTCCGGCGGACCCGTCGTCGATCGCCGGCCACCGCCTCCTGGGCCGGCTCGGCGCCGGCGGCATGGGCGTGGTCTACCTCGCCCGCTCCGCCGGCGGGGCCCTGTCCGCGCTCAAACTCATCCGTGCCGAGCACGCCGCCGATCCCGGGTTCCGCGAGCGGTTCCGGCGGGAGGCGCGGACCGCCGAGCGCCTCACGGGCCGTTGGGTCGTCCGGGTCATCGGCGCCGACCCGGAGGCACGCGAACCCTGGCTGGCCACCGAGTTCGTGCCGGGACCCTCGCTCGCCGAGGCCGTCGGCGTGCACGGCCCCCTGCCCGAGACGACCGTCCGCGCCCTCGGCGCCCGGCTCGCGGACGCGCTCGCCGACGTGCACACGGCGGGGCTCGTCCACCGGGACGTGAAACCGGGCAACGTCCTGCTGGCCCTCGACGGCCCCCGTCTGATCGACTTCGGCATCGTCCGCTCCGCCGGGGCAACGGCGCTCACCGCCACCGACGCGATGGTCGGCACCCCGGGCTTCCTCGCGCCCGAACAGGCACGGGTCGACGGGTCCGGCCCCGTCGGACCGGCCGGCGACGTCTTCTCGCTGGGCTGCGTCCTCGCCTACGCGCTGACCGGCCGGCGCCCCTTCGGCACGGGCACCGTGGCCGCGGTCGTCTACCGCACCGTGCACGAGGAGCCCGACCTCGGCGGTGTCCCGGACATCCTGCTGCCGCTGGTGACCGCCTGTCTCGCCAAGGACCCCGCGGACCGGCCGTCGGCGGTGGAGGTACGGTCCGCGCTGGGCCCGGCGGACGGTCCGGCGGACGACTGGCTGCCGCCGGGACTCCCCGCGCTGATCGCCGTCCGGTCCGCCCGGGTGCTGGACCTGCCGGTGGCCGAACCCACCGTGGTGGTGAGCCCGGAGGAACCGCGGAAGGGCGTCACCCGGCGTGGATTCCTGACGGCCGGCGCGGTGGCGGGCGTCGCGGGGGCCGGTGGCCTGGCCGCCTGGCTGACCGGAGGCGGTGGCGGCGAGGGCTCCGGCGGCCCCCTGCCGACGTACGCGCTCGGACTGATCTCCGACCTCGGCGGGCCGGACGGCCGGGCGCAGGAGCGCGGCGCGCGGATCGCGGTGGAGCGCTTCAACGCCCTCCCGGGCCGCCCGTTCACCCTCGCGCTGCGGGTCACCGACGACGGCGGGGACCCGGCCGCGTCCGCAGCGGCGGCCCGGACCTACGCCGGCGACCCCGAGGTGCTCACGGTGCTCGGACCGACCACCACCGAGACCGCGGTCGCCGTCGGCAACGAACTCGTCAGTCGGGTCGTGCCCCTGGTGAGCGTCGTCGCGTCCGTTCCCGTGGGAGCCATCCGCGGCCAGGCTTCGGGGCCGACCTACTTCGAGATGCGGGCCGGCCCCGACACCCTGATCGTGCCCTTCGCCCGCTTTCTCTCCGAACACGAAGCCCGCCGGACCGCCGTCGTCGAGGACCAGCAGGCCGGCCGTTTCAGCTGGCTCGCCGTCAAGTCGATGAAGGACTCGCCGCCGGGCAGGGGGACGGTGTCCTCGCATCCCGTCGCCGCCGACAGCGAGGACTTCACCGCCGCCGTCCGGGCGGCGCTCGCCACCGACCCGCACGGCGTGATGTACGCGGGGACCTCGCCTCGCCGCGCCGCCCTGTGTGCCAGGGAGATCCGCGCCCAGGGGTACCGGGGACGGTGCGGAAGCGTCGAACAGCCCCTGCAGCCGGAGTTCCTCACGGTGGCCGGGGCCGCCGCCGAAGGCTGGTTCTTCGGCACGAGCTACGTCGACCCCGATCGGCTGCCGGCCGCGGCGTCCTTCACCGCCGCCTACCGCGAGCGGTGGGGGCTGGCGAAGAACACACCGGTGGACCGGTACGCCGTGGAGGCGTTCGACGTCGCGAACTTCTTCGCCGAGTCACTCCGGCGGCTCGTCACGGAGGAGCCCGCGGAGTCGGTGAAGCGCAACGGGGTGCGCGGCAGGCTGCAGAAGACGTCGTACCAGGGGCTCGCCAAGACCTACGCCATCAGCGGGAACGACAACTCGTTCGTCCACGTCCAGGGGCTGTTCCTCTGGCAGGTGCGGGACGGGGTGCCCCGCTTCCTCGGCAGGTTCGACGAGGCGGCCGAGGCGTGACCACCCGGGACCGGACGCGGCAGGGGCCCCGGCCGGCGGCGTGCCGCACCGGGGCCCTTCCCGCACGTATGGCCCGGAGCCCGACCGGGTGACCTCCGGACCGGGCGGCCGAGGGCCACGCGTCAAGGCTCTCGGAGCCTGTCGGGTGGCCTCTGGCCGGGCGGTCAGGCCCTCAGCCGACGACCGTCCAGGTGTCGTTCCCGGCGAGTAGCCGGCCCAGGTCGCCCTTGCCGTGCTGCTCGACCGCCGCCTCCAGCTGGTCCGCCATCAGCGAGTCGTACACCGGCCGCTCCACCGACCGGAACACCCCGATCGGCGTCTGGTGCAGGGTGTCCGGGTCCGCCAGGCGGGACAGCGCGAACGCGGTCGTCGGGGACGCGGCGTGCGCGTCGTGGACCAGGACGTCGCGCTCGTTCTCCGGGGTCACCACGACGACCTTCAGGTCCCCGCTCGCCGGGTCGCGGACCACCCCCTTGGCGAGGCCGGTGCCGAAGCGCACCGGCTGTCCGTGCTCCAGCCGGATCACGGCCTCCTGCGCCTGCTCCCGGTCCTTGAGGACCTCGAAGGCGCCGTCGTTGAAGATGTTGCAGTTCTGGTAGATCTCCACCAGCGCCGTGCCGGGATGGTCCGCCGCCTGGCGCAGCACCTCGGTGAGGTGCTTGCGGTCCGAGTCCACCGTCCGGGCCACGAACGACGCCTCCGCGCCGAGCGCCAGCGACACCGGGTTGAAGGGCGCGTCGAGCGACCCCATCGGCGTCGACTTGGTGATCTTCCCGATCTCGCTGGTGGGGCTGTACTGGCCCTTGGTCAGACCGTAGATCCGGTTGTTGAAGAGCAGGATCTTCAGGTTGACGTTGCGGCGCAGGGCGTGGATCAGGTGGTTGCCGCCGATGGAGAGCGCGTCGCCGTCACCCGTGACGACCCAGACCGACAGGTCGCGGCGCGAGGTGGCGAGTCCGGTGGCGATGGCCGGGGCGCGGCCGTGGATCGAGTGCATCCCGTAGGTGTTCATGTAGTACGGGAAGCGGGAGGAGCAGCCGATGCCGGAGACGAAGACGATGTTCTCCTTCGCCAGGCCCAGTTCGGGCATGAAGCCCTGCACGGCGGCGAGGACGGCGTAGTCGCCGCACCCCGGGCACCAGCGCACCTCCTGGTCGGACTTGAAGTCCTTCATCGACTGCGCGGCTTCGGCTCTGGGCACGAGCTTCAGGAGCGACTCAGCCATCGATGGCCTCCTTGAGTACCGTGGCGAGCTGCTCCGCCTTGAACGGCATGCCGTTGACCTGGGTGTGGCTGCGGGCGTCGACGAGGTACTTCGCCCGGACGAGCGAGGCGAGCTGACCGAGGTTCATCTCCGGGATCACCACCTTGTCGTAGCGCCGCAGGACGTCGCCGAGGTTCTTCGGGAAGGGGTTGAGGTGGCGCAGGTGCGCCTGGGCGATCGGCTTGCCCGCGATCCGCAGCCGGCGTACGGCCGCCGTGACGGGGCCGTAGGTGGAACCCCAGCCGAGGACCAGGGTCCGGGCGCCGTCCGGGTCGTCGACGGCGAGGTCGGGGACCTCGACGCCGTCGATCTTGGCCTGCCGGGTGCGGACCATGAAGTCGTGGTTGGCGGGGTCGTAGGAGATGTTGCCGGTGCCGTCCTGCTTCTCGATGCCGCCGATGCGGTGTTCGAGGCCGGGCGTACCGGGCACGGCCCACGGCCGGGCGAGGGTGTGGGGGTCGCGCTTGTAGGGGTGGAAGACCTCGGTGCCGTCCGCCAGTTCGTGGTTCGGCCCGGTGGCGAACTGGACGCGCAGGTCAGGGAGTTCGTCGGGGTCCGGGACGCGCCAGGGCTCCGATCCGTTGGCCAGGTAGCCGTCGGAGAGCAGGAAGACCGGGGTGCGGTAGGTCAGGGCGATCCGCGCCGCGTCGAGCGCGGCGTCGAAGCAGTCGGCCGGGGTCCTCGGGGCCACGACCGGGACCGGGGCCTCGCCGTTGCGGCTGTACATGGCCTGGAGGAGGTCGGCCTGTTCGGTCTTGGTCGGCAGGCCCGTGGAGGGTCCGCCGCGCTGGATGTCGACGATCAGCAGCGGGAGTTCGAGTGAGACGGCGAGTCCGACCGTCTCCGACTTCAGCGCCACGCCGGGCCCGGAGGTGGTGGTGACGGCGAGGGAGCCGCCGAAGGCCGCGCCGAGCGCCGCGCCGATGCCCGCGATCTCGTCCTCCGCCTGGAAGGTGCGGACGCCGAAGTTCTTGTGCCGGGACAGCTCGTGGAGGATGTCCGAGGCCGGTGTGATCGGGTACGAGCCGAGGTAGAGCGGGAGGTCGGCCTGCCGGGAGGCGGCGATCAGGCCGTACGACAGGGCGAGGTTCCCGGAGATGTTCCGGTAGGTGCCCGGCGGGAACGCCTTGGTCGCCGGGGCGACCTCGTAGGAGACGGCGAAGTCCTCGGTCGTCTCGCCGAAGTTCCAGCCGGCCCGGAACGCCGCCACGTTCGCCTCGGCGATCTCGGGCTTCTTGGCGAACTTGGCGCGCAGGAACTTCTCGGTGCCCTCGGTCGGCCGGTGGTACATCCAGGAGAGGAGTCCGAGCGCGAACATGTTCTTGCTGCGTTCGGCCTCCTTCCGGGACAGGCCGAACTCCTTGAGGGCCTCGACGGTCAGCGTCGTCAGCGGGACCGGGTGGACCCGGTAGCCGGCGAGTGAGCCGTCCTCCAGCGGGGAGGTGGCGTAACCCACCTTGGCCATCGCGCGCTTGGCGAACTCGTCCGTGTTGACGATGATCTCGCTGCCGCGCGGCACGTCCCCGATGTTCGCCTTGAGGGCGGCGGGGTTCATCGCGACCAGCACGTTCGGCGCGTCGCCCGGGGTCAGGATGTCGTGGTCGGCGAAGTGCAGCTGGAACGAGGAGACGCCGGGGAGGGTGCCGGCGGGAGCCCGGATCTCGGCGGGGAAGTTCGGCAGCGTCGAGAGGTCGTTGCCGAAGGACGCCGTCTCGGAGGTGAAACGGTCGCCCGTCAACTGCATGCCGTCGCCGGAGTCACCCGCGAAGCGGATGATCACCCGGTCGAGGCGCCGGACTTCCTTCTCGGTGCCGTCCGTGGGTGCCGAAGCGCTGCGCTGTTCCCCGACGACGGCCTCGTCGGCCTCGTCGGCCTGCTCGGCCGGGCTGCTGACCTGGCTGGTCACTGAACTGGACCTCCCTCGCGGCAAGGGTCTTCCCCGCCCGAGGCGGGAGAAGGCTCGGGAGACGACCGGACGACCGGCCGTCCCGTGGCCCACCCTACGACGGCAAGGGTGCCCCTCCCGGGACTTCTCGTATCGTGGACGTCGTTTTGAGACGCTCTTCTGGCCGTTGATGTCACGTTCTGTCGCCCCCAGATGGGTCCGGAAAGTGGTGCTTTGTTCGTCCTTCGGTCTGCGGACCCCTTGTGGGTCCATATCTGACAGAGTGTCAGTCGATCAGGAGTTCAGATAGGTCAACACCGCGAGTACCCGTCGGTGATCCCCGTCACTCGGGGACAGGCCCAGCTTCAGGAAGATGTTGCTGACGTGCTTCTCCACGGCGCCGTCGCTCACCACCAGCCGCCGCGCGATCGCGGAGTTCGTCCGCCCTTCCGCCATCAGCCCCAGCACCTCGCGCTCACGCGGGGTGAGGTTCGCCAGGACGTCCTGCCTGCGGCTGCGGCCGAGCAGCTGCTGCACGACCTCCGGGTCCAGGGCGGTGCCGCCCCGGGCGACCCGGACCACGGCGTCCACGAACTCACGGACCTCGGCCACCCGGTCCTTGAGCAGATAGCCCACACCCCGGCTGGAACCGCCCAGCAGCTCGGTGGCGTACCGCTCCTCGACGTACTGCGAGAGCACCAGCACCCCGACCCCGGGGTGGTCCCTGCGCAGCCGCACCGCCGCCCGGACGCCCTCGTCCGTGTGGGTGGGAGGCATCCGCACATCCGCCACCACGACGTCCGGCAGCGCGTTCTCGCCCGCGAGCCCGGCGACGGTCCGCACGAGGGCCTCCCCGTCGCCCACTCCGGCGACGACCTCGTGCCCCCGGTCGGTCAGCAGCCGGGTCAGGCCCTCGCGCAGCAGTACCGAGTCCTCGGCGATGACCACGCGCACCCTGTCCGCCACGTCTTCCACACCCACGTCTCCGAAGCCCCCTGTCCGGTACCGGTCCCGCCGGGTCCGGCGAGCGGACCCCAGCATCGCAGCAAGAGGGGCGCGCCGGGGCCGGAAGAGGATCACCGATGTCCGGAGCGCGGAACGGGCCGGACACGCCGGCACCGCGAGGCGGGTGGGACGCCGGAGGCGGGCGGGACCGCCGGCCGGCGGGTCGGGGCCGGGTACGGCCGCGGCGGGTCCCCCCGGGGGCGGCCGGGTCAGGCCCGCCAGGGCAGCTCGGCCGTGACCGTCGTCGGTCCGCCCTCCGGCGAGTCGACCGCGAGCACGCCGTCGACCGCGTCCAGCCGTTCCGTGAGACCCGCGAGCCCCCGGCCCGTCGCCGTCTCCGCGCCGCCCCGGCCGTCGTCCCGTACCTGGAGCATCAGCCGGCTGCCCGCCCGCCACACGTCCACCCACGCCCGCCGCGCGCCGGAGTGCTTGGACACGTTCTGCAGCAGCTCGGACGCCGTGAAGTACGCGATGCCCTCGATCGCCGGCAGCGGGCGCGCCGGCAGGTCCACCTCCACCGCGACCGGGACCGTGCACCGTGCGGCGATCGAGGACAGCGCGGCGTCCAGCCCTCGGTCGGTGAGCACCGCCGGGTGGATGCCGCGGGCCAGGTCGCGCAGTTCCTGCAGCGCCGTCTTCACCTCGCCGTGCGCCTCCTCCACCATCCGCGCGGCGGCCCGCGGGTCCTCGGACAGCTTCTCCTTCGCCAGCCCCAGATCCATGGCGAGCGAGACGAGCCGGGCCTGTGCGCCGTCGTGCAGGTCCCGCTCGATGCGGCGCAGATCGGCGGCGGCGGTGTCCACCACCACCCCCCGGTCCTTCTCCAGCTCCGTCACCCGGTCCGCCATCCGCGACGGGCCGAGCAGCCCGGCCACCATCAGCCGGTCGACCGCCGCGACGGAACGGACCGCCCACGGCCAGGCCATGACGACCAGCAGACCGACGCCGCTGGTGACGGCGAGCTCGAAGGGCGAGTCGAGATAGAGGTCGTGCGATCCGTCCCCGTACAGCTGCAGGCCGTCCTGGCCCGCGTACGCAGGGAAGACCCACTGCCACAGCGGGTACGTGAGGAACGCCCAGCCCCACCCCCCGAGGGTCACGGCCAGGGAGAAGGAGAAGACCGCCCACGGCATGTGCACGACGGCGTACAGCAGGTGCCGCCAGGACGCCCCGCTCCTCAGCATCGCGCCCATCCACGACAGCGCCCCGCCGGTACGCCCCCGCACCGGCCGGGGCGCGGCCACGTCCAGCCCGAGCAGGCCCCGCGCCCTGGCCCGTTCCACCGCGCCGAAGCCGCGGCACATCGCGAGGCAGCCGGCCAGGACCGGAATGCCGAGGAAGGTGACCAGCAGGCCGGCGCCGGCCGAGACCAGGGCGACGGAGAGGGAGAAGAAGACGACGGAGAGGGGCAGCCCGAGGACCAGATAGCCGAACTCGCGCCAGGTGCGGGCCTGGAACGGCGCGCGGATCGCCACGGGGAGGAGGTGGTCGGCCATCGCCTGTGTCCGTTTCTGTGTGGTGGAGGGGGTACCCCAAGACTTCCGTCCCGGGGAGCGGCTGACCATGAGGGGGGTCGGCGTCCGCGGCGGGGGGTTTTCCCCACCGCGGGACACCGGCGCCCCCAGAAGCCGCTGCCGGGTGGCCCGGCTGCGGGCACGGCGCCCGGGGCCGAAGCGCTCAGGACGCCGGCCGCGCCCGCCAGGGAAGTTCCGCCGTCGCCGTCGTCGGTCCGCCCTCCGGCGAGTCGAGGACGAACAGCCCGTCCACCGCGCCCAGCCGTTCGGCGAGTCCGGCCATCCCGGTCCCGGTGTCCAGCCGCGCGCCGCCCCGGCCGTCGTCCCGCACCTGGAGCATCAGCCGGCCGCCCGTGCGCCACACGTCCACGGACGCCGAGCGCGCCCGCGCGTGCTTGGACACGTTCTGCAGCAGTTCCGACACGGTGAAGTAGGCGATGCCCTCGATGGCCTCGGCCGGCCGTGCGTCCAGGTCGACCGTGACCGTCACCGGGACCGTGCACCGCGCGGCGATCGAGGACAGCGCGGCGTCCAGCCCTCGGTCGGTGAGCACCGCCGGGTGGATGCCGCGGGCCAGGTCGCGCAGCTCCTGCAGCGCCAGTTTCACCTCGCCGTGCGCCTCGTCGACCATCATGGCCGCCGCCTCCGGGTCTTCGAGCAGTTTCTCCTTCGCGAGACCGAGCCCCATGGCGAGCGCGACGAGCCGGGCCTGCGCGCCGTCGTGCAGGTCCCGCTCGATGCGGCGCAGATCGGCGGCGGCGGTGTCGACGACGACACCGCGGTCCGTCTCCAGTTCCGCGATCCGCCGCTCCAGCTCGTCCGAGGGGGAGAGCAGGCCGCGCACCATGGCCCGGTCGGCGTTGGCCAGCCCCCGGGCGATCCACGGCAGCAGCGGCCACAGCACGATCAGCGAGACCAGGGAGACGACGAAGGTGAGGATGCCCCAGGGGAGCCTGACGAAGCCGTACAGCACCGCCCGCCAGGCCACCGGGTCCCTGAGCGACGCCCACAGCCAGGGGAGGAAACCGTGCGGCCGGGGCAGCGGGCTCGGCTCGTCCACCCGCGCGCCGAGCAGCGCGCGGGCGCGGGCCCGCTCGCCCCGGCCGAGCAGCCGGGCGCCGGCCAGTCCGAGGGCGAGCAGCGGCAGGCCGATCACGGTGACGGCCAGGCCCACGCCGAGGACGACCGAGACCACCGTGTAGACGAAGCCGACGAGGGAGACCGGGAGACTCGTGAGAAGGAAGGAGACCTCCTTCCAGGTGTGCCGGCCGTAGGCCACGCGGACGGGAGGCGGCCTGTCGCGGGCAGCGGTTTCGGTGTCGACGCTCATGAGACGCCAGCCTGCCGGGCGGCGGGTCCGTCACGCCATGGGGTTCGTGGGGGAGCCGCGGTGGGGATATCCCCACCGCGGCAGGTCACGGGGCGCCGCTCGCCGCCCCCTCGGCCCGGCCCGCCCACCGGGGACGCGGGCCGGGGGTTCAATGGATGACACGCCTACTTACGCTCCCTTTAGCAGGGCCTAGACTCCCGTCCGTACAGATCGTCGATACGGAGCGAGGGGCGGACGTGCCGGAACCGACCGTACGCGCGGAACTCGCGGCGGATTACTTCCAGACGTACTCCGTCGTCGGACTGCTCGCCGTCCTGGGCCTGCTCTTCGTCGCCGTGGCCTTCGGCGCCGGGCGGCTGCTGCGGCCGGTGGTCCCGACGCCGGAGAAACTGCTGACGTACGAGTGCGGCGTCGACCCGGTGGGGGAGGGCTGGGCCCACACGCAGGTCCGCTACTACGTGTACGCCTTCCTCTACGTGATCTTCGCGGTCGACTCGATCTTCCTCTTCCCCTGGGCGACGGTCTTCGCCGCGCCGGGCTACGGCGCGACGACGCTCGTCGAGATGTTCATCTTCCTCGGCTTCCTGGCCGTGGGCCTGCTCTACGCGTACAAGAAGGGCGTCCTGACATGGACGTGACCCCGCCGCCCACCCCGCTGCCCGCTCCGAAGCTGGGCCCGCTCGCGCGCCTCGCCCCGGAGCCGATGAAGGTGGTCCTGAACTGGGGCCGCCGCTACAGCCTGTGGGTCTTCAACTTCGGCCTCGCCTGCTGCGCGATCGAGTTCATCGCCGCGTCGATGGCCCGGCACGACTTCATCCGGCTCGGCGTGATCCCCTTCGCGCCCGGCCCGCGCCAGGCCGACCTCATGATCGTCTCCGGCACGGTGACCGACAAGATGGCTCCGGCGGTGAAGCGGCTCTACGAGCAGATGCCCGAGCCGAAGTACGTGATCTCCTTCGGGGCCTGCTCGAACTGCGGCGGCCCGTACTGGGACTCGTACGCGGTCACCAAGGGCGTGGACCAGATCATTCCGGTAGACGTCTACGTGCCGGGCTGCCCGCCGCGCCCGGAGGCGCTGCTCCAGGGAATCCTGAAGCTCCAGGAGAAGATCGCGCGGGAGTCGCTGGCCGCGCGCTACGGGACGCCGGAGGGGCGGCCCTCCGTCGCCCAGCTGACCAGCGGACCGGTCGCCCCGCCGAAGCCGTCCGGAGGCACCGAGTGACCGGGAACGCGCACCCGTACGACACCCTCCCGGACGCGGTCACCGAGCTCTTCGGCGAGGAGGCCACGGCCGAGCGGGCGTACGACCTGCTGACCGTCGACGTCCCCGCCGACGCGTGGACCGCCGCGCTGGAGACCGCCCGCACCACACTGGGCTGCACCTTCTTCGACTGGCTGAGCGCCGTCGACGAGCCGGGCACGGGCTTCCGCGTCTGCGCCCACGTGGTGGCGCCGGAACCGGGGGCCGTCCGCCGCATGCTGCTGCGCACGACCGTCCCGCACGACGCCCCGGTCCTGCCGACGGCGGTCGCGGTCTACGCGGGCGCGGACTGGCACGAGCGCGAGACGCACGAGATGTTCGGCGTCGTCTTCACCGGCCACCCCCACCTGGTGCCGCTGCTGCTCCCCGAGAACTTCGAGGGCCACCCGCTCCGCAAGGACTTCGTGCTCGCGGCACGCGTCGCGAAGGCGTGGCCGGGCGCCAAGGAACCGGGCGAGTCCGAACACGGCGGTCCGAAGCGCCGCCAGATGCTCCCGCCGGGAGTCCCGGACCCGAACGAGTGGGGCCCGCTCAAGGGACAGCTTCCGCCCGCTCCGGCCCGTACATCCCGCGCGGCCGGCGACCGTCCGCCGCGCCGCGCCCGCACGGCCGCCGAGGGTCCGGCCGGCCGGCCGGGCACACCGGCCGCCCCGTCGGAGGGCGCCCCCGCCGCGCCGGCCCGCCGCGCCCGCTCCGCGGCCGAGGGTTCCGCGAGCCAGACGGCGGGTGGGCCCGAATCCGCACCCCCGTCCGACTCCGCCGCCGCACCCGCACCCGGGCGTCGTTCGCGCTCCGCGAGCCAGGGGTCGGCGACGCAGCGCGCGGCGGCGCCGGCGGCCGACGGCGCGGTGGACCAGCCGGCCCCGGCGGCCACACCGCCGCTTACCCGCGGCGCCGACGCGCCCTGGCACCACCCCCGCCCGGCCTTCGACGACAAGGACGCCCAGGGCACGCCGGCACCCGCGCCGGAGCCGGACGCCGCCCCCCGGCCCGCGGCCCAGGCACCGCCCGAAGCCGACACCGAAGCCGACCCCCGGCCCGCGCCCGACGACCCGTCCGCGAGCCCACCCACCACCGACCCCGCCGGAGGCGATCCCGCGTGAACGACGCACTCGACGTCGCCCTCCGGCTGCTCGTCGTCTTCGCCGTGTTCCTCGTCCTCCCCCTCGTCGTGGGGCAGACCGAGCACAAGGTCATGGCCCACATGCAGGGCCGCCTCGGACCCATGTACGCCGGCGGCTTCCACGGCTGGGCACAGCTCGTCGCCGACGGCGTGAAGTTCGCGCAGAAGGAGGACGTGGTGCCGGCCGACGCCGACCGCCGCGTCTTCCAGCTCGCGCCCGCCGTCGCCCTGCTCCCGTACCTCCTCGTCCTCGTCGCCATCCCGGTCGGGCCCGGCGGGGGAGCCGTCGGGCAGGCCGTCGACGCGGGCATCTTCTTCGTGCTCGCCGTCATGGGCATCGGCGTCCTCGGCAGCCTCATGGCCGGATGGGCGTCCGCCAACAAGTTCTCCCTGCTCGGCGGACTCCGCACGGCCGCCCAGCTCCTCGCCTACGAGCTGCCGATGCTCCTCGCCGCCGCCTCCGTCGCGATGGCCGCGGGCACCGTCTCCCTCCCCGGCATCCTCGACGCCTTCGAGTGGTGGTGGCTGCCCTGGCAGATCGTCGGCGCCCTCGTCTTCTTCGTCGCCGGTCTCGCCGAACTGCAGCGTCCCCCGTTCGACATGCCGATCGCCGACTCGGAGATCATCTTCGGCGCCTACACCGAGTACACCGGCCTGAGGTTCGCGCTCTTCCTGCTCGCCGAGTACGCCGGCATCGTCGTCCTCTGCGGCCTGACCACCGTCCTCTTCCTCGGCGGCTGGCACGGACCGTTCGGCGCCGACGGCCTCGGCTGGGTCTGGACCCTGCTGAAGACCGCGGTCCTCGCCTTCGTCGTCATCTGGCTCCGCGTGAGCTACCCGCGCCTGCGCGAGGACCAGCTCCAGAAGCTCGCCTGGACGACGCTCGTCCCGCTCGCCCTCGCGCAGATCGCGCTCACCGGCATCGTGAAGGTGGCGATCCAGTAATGCCCACCGCGTCCCCCGACCACCGTCCCCCCTCGACACCCTCCGGCCGGGCCCGTTCCTTCCCCGGCTCGGGCCTCGCCAAGGGCCTCGCCGTCACGTTCCGCACGATGACGAAGCGCGCGCACACCGCGCAGTACCCGGACGCCCAGCCCGCACTGCCGCCCCGCACGCGCGGGGTGATCGGGCTGTTCGAGGAGAACTGCACGGTCTGCATGCTCTGTGCCCGCGAATGCCCCGACTGGTGCATCTACATCGACTCCCACAAGGAGACGGTCCCGGCGGCCGCCCCCGGCGGGCGCGAGCGCAGCCGCAACGTCCTCGACCGCTTCGCGATCGACTTCTCGCTCTGCATGTACTGCGGCATCTGCATCGAGGTCTGTCCCTTCGACGCGCTCTTCTGGTCGCCCGAGTTCGAGTACGCGGAGACCGACATCCACGAACTCACCCACGAGCGCGACAAGCTCCGCGAATGGATGTGGACCGTCCCCGAGCCGCCCGCGCTCGACCCCCGGGCGGAGGAGCCCAAGGAGATCGCCGCGGCGCGCAAGGCCGCCGAGAAGGCCGCCGCCGCCCAGGCAGCGGCAGCGGCCCAGGCCGAGGCGGCGCAGAGCGGAACCACCGGCGGAACCCCCGGCGACGGGACCCGGACCGGGACCGCGAACGACGACCCGGAGGGGGAACAGCGGTGACGCTCGCGACACAGACCCCCGCCTTCCTCTCGCCGTCCGGCGTCGAGATCGCCTTCGTCCTCGTCGGCCTCGTCACCCTCGGCGCGGCCGTCGTCAGCGTGACCACCCGGCAGCTCGTCCACGCCGCCCTGTGGCTGGTCGTCGCGCTCGGCGGCGTCGCCGTCGAGTACCTGCTCCTGACAGCCGAGTTCATCGCCTGGGTGCAGGTCCTCATCTACGTCGGCTCCGTCGTCGTCCTCCTCCTCTTCGGCCTCATGCTCACCAAGGCCCCCATCGGCCGCTCCCCTGACGCCGACTCGGGCAACCGCCCGGTCGCCCTCGTGGTCGCCCTGGCCGCCGCCGCCTCGCTCGTCTGGGTCGTCGTCGACGCGTTCCGCACCACCTGGATCGAGCTCGACGGACCGGCCCAGGGGTCCACCGCCGTCACCGGCGAGTTCCTCTTCCGACACTGGGTGCTGCCCTTCGAGGCGCTCTCCGTCCTCCTGCTCGCCGCCCTGGTCGGCGCGATCGTGCTCTCCCGCAGGGACCCCGAGACCCCGGAGGGGCAGCGCTGATGCACCTCGCCTACCCCGCCGTCCTCGCCGCCCTGCTCTTCTGCGTCGGCCTCTACGGCGTCCTCGCCCGCCGCAACGCGATCCTGGTCCTGATGTCCGTGGAGCTGATGCTCAACGCGGTCAACCTCAACCTGGTCGCCTTCGACGTCTGGCTCCGCGACACCCTGCACGCCGGCCAGGCGCTCACCCTGTTCACCATCGCCATCGCCGCCGCGGAGATCGGCATCGGCCTCGCGATCGTCCTGATGGTCTACCGCAACCGCGGCACCTCGGACATCGACCGGCTCCGCGACACCGCGGAGACCGGCACCGACGGCCCGGCCGACACACACCGAGCGGCGTCCGACGACGAGAAGACCGAGGCCGCCGCGTGACCACCACCACCCTCGCCGTCCTCGTCCCCCTCCTCCCGTTCCTCGGCTCCGTCACCGGCCTCCTCCTCGGCCGCACCGCGCCCGGGTTCGTCCGCCCGCTCGCCGTCCTGCCGACGGCCGCAGCGGCCGTCCTCGCCGTCCTCGTCGCCGTCCGGCAGGGCGGCGGCAAGACGATCGAGGCCGCCACCGAACTCACCCCCACCGGGTCCGTCCCCATCGACCTGGCGCTGCGCGTCGACGGCTTCGCCGCCCTCGTCGCCGTCCTGGTCGGCGTCGTCGCCACCTGCGTGCAGATCTACTCCACCGGCTACCTGCGCGACGACCCGCGCTACCCCTCCTACGCCGCGCTCGTCTCCCTCTTCACCTCCGCGATGCTGCTCGTCGTCTACTCCGGCGACCTGATGGTGCTCCTGGTCGGCTGGGAGGTCATGGGGATCTGCTCGTACTTCCTCGTCGGCCACTACTGGGAGACCCCCGAGGCCCGCGCCGCCTCCCTCAAGGCGTTCCTGGTCACCAAACTCGGCGACGTCCCCTTCCTCTTCGGCCTGTTCGCCCTCGCCGCCGACGCGGGCACCTTCGACATCGGCGGAATCCTCGACGCCGTCGCCGCCGACGGCGTCGACCACCCCACCCCGATCGCCCTGCTGCTCCTCGCCGGCGTCGCCGGCAAGTCGGCACAGTTCCCGCTGCACACCTGGCTCCCGGACGCGATGGCCGGCCCCACCCCCGTCTCGGCGCTCATCCACGCCGCCACGATGGTCGCCGCCGGCATCTACTTCGTGGCCCGGCTGCTGCCCGTCTTCACCGAGTCCGCGGCGGCCATGACCGTGCTCGCCGTGATGGCCGCGCTCACCATGGTCGGCTCGGCCCTCGCCGCGCTCGCCCAGGACGACATCAAACGCGTCCTCGCCTACTCGACGATCGGCCAGCTCGGCTACATGGCCGGCGCCCTGGCCGTCGGCGACCGCGGCGCCGCCGTCTTCCACCTGATGGCGCACGGCGCGTTCAAGGCGCTGCTCTTCCTCGCGGCCGGCACCGTCATCCACGCCGCCGGCACCAACTCACTCGCCGCGATGTCCCGGATGAGCGGACTGACCAAGCGGGTCCCCGACGCCTACTGGACGATGACCGTCGCCCTGCTCGCACTGGCCGCGCTGCCACCGTTCGCCGGCTTCTTCTCCAAGGAAGCCGTCCTCGTGGCCGCCGAGCACACCGCCCTCGGCGAGCGGGCCGACGCCCCCGCCGGGGCCGGCTGGACCGTCCTCCTCGCGGGGCTGCTCACCGCCCTGCTCACGGCCGCCTACGCCACCCGGCTGTGGCTGCGCGCCTTCCACGGCCGGGGCGCCGCCGCGCCCGACCACGGCCGCCAGCCGCTCGCCATGACCACCGTCCTGTGGGTGCTCGCGATCCCCTCCCTCGGCTTCGGCCTGACCGTCACCTACCTCGACGACTGGTTCGACGGCCGGCCCCTCACCCCGACCCTCACGACGGCGGTGCTGGGCACCGGACTCGCCCTCGTCGGCGCGCTGATGACCTACGCCACCTGGCACACGCTGACGGCGCGGACCGCCGCCCCCGGCCCGGCAGCCGGCCCCGCACGCGTCGCCCATCCCGACGCGGACGCCGGCCGGGTGGAGGCCGAGGCGCTGCACCTGCCGCACCCCGCGTCGGACCCGTCCGACCCGGGCCGCCTGCTGCTCGGCCCGCTGCACCCCCACGCGGCCACCGGCTTCCACCTGGACGCCCTCTACCGACGGCTGTTCGTGCGGCCCGTCGTGGCCGCCGCGGCCCTGGTCCGCTTCCTGGACCGCGAGGTCGTCGACACCTACGTCCGCGGCGCCGCCGCCGGCACCGAAGGGCTGGGCTGGCTGGCGCGCCGCGCCCAGACCGGCAACGTGCAGACCTACCTCAGCGCCCTGCTCGCCGGCTCCGTCGTCCTGGCGATCGCCGCCGTACTCGTCGCCGCCGGAGCGTGAGCCGTGATCCCTGTCAGCGAAACCGTGATGCAGTACCTCCTCGCGTCGGTGGTGGCCGTACCGCTGCTCGGCGCCGCCGCCGCGCTGCTCCCCGCCCCGCCCGGACTGCGGGGGAGGTCCCCGGACCAGGCCGTCCTCCGGCACGGCGTGACCGTCACCGGCGCCGTCCTGGCCGCCGCGATCGTCCTCGCCCTCGGCTTCGACCACGACCGGCCCTCGGTCATGCAGGCCACCACCGACGTCCCCTGGATCCCGGCACTCGACGTGCGCCTCCACCTCGGCGTCGACGGCATCTCGCTCCCCCTGCTGGTCCTGACCGCGCTGCTGACCTTCCTCTGCGCCCTGTACAGCTACTTCAAGATGCCGCCGGGCGCGTCCCCGAGGGCCTTCGTCGCCCTCCTGCTCGTCCTCGAGGCCGGCACGCTCGCGACCTTCGCCGTGCTCGACCTCGTCCTCTTCTTCCTGGCCTTCGAGACGGTCCTCATCCCGATGTTCTTCCTCATCGCCCGCTGGGGCGGCGAGGGCAGGCGGCCCGCCGCCTGGAAGTTCATCCTCTTCACCCTGCTCGGCTCGGTCGTCATGCTGCTCGGCCTGCTTCTCATCGGTGTGCGGGCGGGCACCTTCGACATGGTGGCGCTGGCCGCCGGCAACGGCCGCGGACTCACCCTGACCGTGCAGGTCGTCGCCGTTCTCGCGATCGGGCTCGGCCTCGCCGTGAAGACCCCGATGTGGCCGCTGCACAGCTGGCTCCCGGACGCCCACACCGCCGCCCCGACGGTCGGCTCCGTCCTCCTCGCCGGCGTCCTGCTGAAGATGGGCACCTACGGCTTCGTCCGGATCGTCCTGCCGATCGCCCCCGACGGCATGCGGGTCTTCGCGCCCTACCTCGCCGCCTTCGCCGTCGCCGGCATCGTCTACGGCTCGCTCGCCTGCCTCGCCCTGGCCCTCCCGTCACCCGACGGCCGCCCCGCGACGAGCCGCCTCCTGCCCCGCTCCTCGAACGGCGGCAACGGCGACCTCAAGCGCCTGATCGCCTACTCCTCCGTCGGCCACATGGGCTTCGTCCTGCTCGGCATCGCGACCATGACGCCCACCGGCGTCAACGGCGCGCTCTTCGCCAACATCGCCCACGGCCTCATCACCGGCCTGCTCTTCTTCCTGGTCGGCGCGCTCAAGGACCGGTACGGCACCGCCGACCTCGACACCCTCGCCGGCGCGACCGGCGCCGCCCTCTACGGCCGCGCGCCCCGCCTCGGCGGCCTCCTCGCCTTCGCCGCCGTCGCCTCCCTCGGACTGCCCGGCCTCGCCGGATTCTGGGGCGAGATGCTGGCCCTGTTCGGCGCCTTCGACCCGGCCGAGGGGCTCAGCCGCCCCGCCTTCCTCACCTTCATGGCGATCGGCGGACTCGGCACCCTCCTCACCGCCGCCTACCTCCTCGTGGTCGTGCGGCGCGTCTGCATGGGCGGCCCCCGGCCCGGTGGCGAGGCGGCCATCGCCGACGTCCAGGGGTACGAGTTCGCCGCCTGGACCCCGCTCGTCGCCCTCACCGTCCTCGCCGGCCTCTGGCCCGCGGTCCTCCTCGGCCTCACCGACCCGGCCGTCCAGAAGCTCCTCGCGGGAGGAACGCAGTGACCGAGACAGCCGCGAACCTCGTCCAGTCCGTCGACTGGCTCACGATCGCGCCGCCCACCCTCACCGCGGTGGCCGCGCTCGTCGCCCTCGTCGCGGACCTGTTCCTCCCCGCGGCGCGCAAGCGGTACCTGGGCTGGACGGCGATCGCCGGACTCGTCGCCTCGCTGGCCCTGCTGATCCCGCTGCGCGCCGGCGACCGCTCGACGTTCTGCCTCACCCCCGGCGCGGCCGAGACCGCCGGCCTGGCCCGCGACGCGGCGGGCGACGCGGCGTGCAGCTACACCGCCGACCACTTCACCCTGGTCATCCAGTTCCTGGTACTCGGCGGCGCCCTCCTCACCGCGCTGCTCTCGCTTTCCGACACCGAGGAGCGGCTGCCCGCGGGGGAGTACTGGTTCCTGCTGCTGTCCTCGGCCGCGGGAGCCGCGCTGCTGCCCGCCTCCCGCGACCTGGCGACCCTCGTCGTCGCCCTCGAAGTGGCCTCGCTGCCCGCCTTCGCCCTCGTCGGACTGCGCCGCGGCGACCGGATGTCCAGCGAGGCCGCGCTGAAGTTCTTCCTCTCCTCGGTCACCGCGACGGCCGTGACGCTGCTCGGCGTCAGCTTCGTCTACGCCGCGACCGGCACCGTCCACCTCACCGAGATCGCCCAGCGGCTCGGCGACGTCCCCGGGCCGCTGCACACCCTCGCCCGCACCGGCGTGATCCTCACCCTGGTCGGCTTCGCCTTCAAGACGGCCGCCGTCCCCTTCCACTTCTGGGTCCCCGACACCTACGTCGGCTCCCCCCTGCCTGTGGCGGGCTACCTCTCCGTGGTCGGCAAGGCGGTCGGCTTCACCGGCCTCATCCTGGTGACCGTCGTCGCCTTCCCCTCGTACGCGGACGTATGGGGCCCCGCGCTGGCCGTCCTGGCCGCGCTCACCATGACCGTCGGCAACGTGGCCGCCCTGCGCCAGGTCTCCACCCGCGCGTGGAGCGCGGTCCGGCTGCTCGCCTGGTCCTCCGTCGCCCAGGCCGGCTACCTCCTGGTGCCGATCGCCGCCGCCGCGTACTCCGATGACAACCAGATCGGCGCGACCGTCGCCTACGCACTGATGTACGCCGTCGTGAACCTCGGCGCCTTCGCGGTGGCCTCGCTGGTCTCCCGCACACACCCCCGCAACCGGATCTCCGACTACGTCGGCCTCTACGCGAGCCGTCCGGCCGTGGCGCTCGCCATGGGCTTCTTCCTGCTCAACCTGGCCGGTCTGCCGCCCGGCGTCATCGGTCTCTTCGCCAAGGTCACCGTCTTCTCGTCCGCGGTCGACGCGGGCCTCGGCTGGCTGGCCGTGGTCATGGGCGTCAACGTGGTGATCGCCCTGGTCTACTACCTGCGCTGGACGGCGGTACTCTTCCGCGGACCCCAGGACACCCCGGAGGGCGCGCCGGCCGTCCGCCCGCGCGTCCCCGCCCCGGTGACCCTGACGATCGCGCTGACCGCCGTCGCGGGCGTCGTGCTGTCGGGCTACCCGCAGCTCGCCCTCCGCTTCGCGAACACCGGCCTGTTCTGACCCTCCCCACGGAAACGCACAAGGAGCATCACCCGTGCTGAACGGTTTCAAGGAATTCATCCTCCGCGGCAACATCATCTCGATGGCCATCGGGCTGGCCGTCGGAGCCGCCTTCACCGCCGTCGTCACCGGATTCAGCAAGGCGTTCATCACCCCGCTCATCGGTCTGGCCACCGGCTCGGTCGGCGACTTCAGCGAGGCCAGCTTCACGCTGCGCGGCACGGTCTTCCCCTACGGTCTGCTGATCGCCGCCGCCATCGCGTTCGTGATCACCGCCGCGGTGCTCTACTTCCTCGTCGTCGTCCCGATGGCGAAGATCCAGGCGCGGTTCGCCAAGGAGGAGAAGGCCGAGGCCACGGCGGCGAAGCGTGACTGCCCCCGCTGCTTCTCCTCGATCCCCGCCGTCGCCTCCCGGTGCGCCCACTGCACCAGCGAGGTCGAGCCGGTCGCCGCCGTCCTGGAGAACGCCGGCCTCCCGACCCCCCGCTGATCACCCGTACGGCCCACACCGCGGCGCGCTCGCGCCCGGTGCGGCCAGGGGAACCCGTGCCTCCCGCCTGGCGTTGACCCGTAGGGGAGGGTCCACTGGACGAGTGGACCAGCACCAGGCAAAGGGTTCCCCCGCCGCACCACTGGGAGGGCGTACCGTGCACCGCCGGCACAACGGGCTGAGGACCGCCGTACTCCTCGGAGGGCTGTCGGCCCTCATCATCCTCATCGGCAGCTTCTTCGGCCGTACGGGCCTGATCGTCGCGCTCCTCGTGGCGCTCGGCACCAACGCCTACGCCTACTGGAACAGCGACAAACTGGCGCTGCGGGCCATGCGCGCCCGCCCGGTCAGCGAGTTCGAGGCGCCCGCTCTCTACCGCATGGTCCGCGAGCTCTCCACCCAGGCCCGCCAGCCGATGCCCCGGCTCTACATCTCGCCCACCCAGGCACCGAACGCCTTCGCCACCGGCCGCAACCCCCGCAACGCCGCCGTCTGCTGCACCGAGGGCATCCTCCGCATCCTCGACGAGCGAGAACTGCGCGGGGTCATCGGCCATGAACTGAGCCACGTCTACAACCGGGACATCCTGATCTCCTCGGTCGCCGGAGCGCTCGCCTCCGTGATCATGTTCCTGGTCAACTTCGCCTGGCTGATCCCGGTCGGCCGCTCCAGCGACGACGACGGTCCCGGTCTGCTCGGCATGCTGCTGATCATGATCCTCGGTCCGGTCGCCGCCTCCGTCATCCAGCTCGCCATCAGCCGGTCGCGGGAGTACGAGGCGGACGCCTCGGGCGCCCAGCTCACCGGAGACCCGCTCGCCCTCGCCAGCGCCCTGCGCAAGCTCGAGACGGGCACGAAGCAGCTTCCGCTGCCGGCCGAGCCCCGGATCGAGACCGCCAGCCACATGATGATCGCCAACCCCTTTCGTCCCGGCCAGGGACTGTCCAGGATGTTCTCGACGCATCCGCCGATGGCGGAGCGCATCTCCCGACTCGAACAGATGGCAGGTCATCGACCATGAAGACAGTCCTCAATGTCATTTGGCTGGTCCTCTGCGGCTTCTGGATGTTCCTGGCCTACCTGCTGGCCGGAGTCGTGCTCTGCATCACGATCATCGGCATCCCCTTCGGCCTGGCCGCCTTCCGCATCGGCGTCTACGCGCTCTGGCCCTTCGGCTACACCGTGGTGGACCGCCACGACGCGGGAGCCCCCTCCTGCGTCGGCAACGTCCTGTGGCTGCTCCTCGCCGGCTGGTGGCTGGCGCTCGGACACATCACCACCGGCATCGCCCTCTGCCTCACGATCATCGGCATCCCGCTGGGCATCGCGAACTTCAAGCTGATCCCGGTCTCGCTGCTCCCGCTCGGCAAGGAGATCGTCCGCACCGACCAGCAGTTCGCGGCCTACTGATCCCGCACGGACCGGGGCCCGCCCGCCCCGTGCGCGCCAGGGCGTGACCGCCCGGTCAGAGGTCACCCGACAGGCTCTCAGCCGCGCGGGTCCTCGGGCCGCCCCCGGGTGGCCGCGTGCGCGACGACACCGGCCGCCAGCACCCCCAGCCCCGCGAGGACCGAGGTCAGCGGCAGGGCGAAGGCCAGCACCCCGCAGCCCAGCAGCCCGCAGACGGCGAGCGGACGCGCCCGCGGGCCCAGCGTCCAGGCCGAGGCGTTCGCGATGCCGTAGTAGACGAGCACCCCGAAGGACGAGAACCCGATCGCGGCCCGCACGTCCACCGTCGCCGCGACCACCGCCACCACCGCGCCGACCGCCAGTTCGGCCCGGTGCGGTACCCGGAACCGCGGGTGCACGGCCGCGAGCGGCGCCGGCAGGTGCCCGTCCCGGGCCATCGCCAGCGTCGTGCGCGACACGCCGAGGATCAGCGACAGCAGGGACCCCAGGGCCGCGACCGCCGCGCCCACCGTGACCACCGGCACCAGCCACGAGGCGCCCGCCGTCCGGGCCGCGTCCGCCAGCGGGGCGGGGGACGCCGCCAGCCCCTCCGGCCCCAGCACGGCCAGCACGGACACCGCCACCGCCGCGTACACGACCAGCGTGATGCCCAGGGCCAGCGGAACCGCCCGCGGAATCGTCCGGGCGGGGTCCCGCACCTCCTCGCCGAGCGTGGTGATCCGCGCGTACCCCGCGAACGCGAAGAAGAGCAGCCCCGCGGCCTGCGCCACCCCACCCGGCGTGACGTCCGGTCCGGGCGTCAGCCGACCGGGTTCCACCGCCTCGGAGACCAGGGCGGCGACCACCACCGCCGCCAGGACGGCGAGTACCAGCGCCACGATCAGCCGGGTCACGAGCGCCGACTTGTGGACCCCGCCGTAATTGAGCGCCGTCAGCGCCACCACGGCCGCGACCGCCACGGCGTGCGGGTGCTCCGGCCACAGGTACACGCCCGCCGTCAGCGCCATCGCCGCGCACGAGGCCGTCTTGCCGACGACGAACGACCAGCCCGCCAGGTACCCCCAGAAGGCGCCGAGGCGTTCTCGGCCGTACACGTACGTGCCGCCGGAGGCCGGATAGAGAGCCGCGAGCCGGGCCGAGGCCGTCGCGTTGCAGTAGGCGACGACGGCGGCGACGGCGAGCGCCGGGAGCAGCCCCGAGCCGGCCGCCCGTGCCGCCGGGCCGAGCGCGGCGAAGACGCCCGCTCCCACCATCGAACCGAGCCCGATGACGACGGCGTCGAAGACTCCCAGCGAGCGGCGCAGTTGTGTCATGTGCCGCACATTAGCCAGTCCGGCAACCGGTACGCGGTCCCGCGCGTCCTTCCCGGCATGAGCATCGTCAGCTGGATTGTCCTCGGCCTCATCGCGGGCGTCATCGCCAAGGTCCTGCTGCCCGGCAGGGACCCGGGCGGCATCATCGGCACGACCCTGATCGGCGTCGCGGGCGCCTTCGTGGGCGGCTGGATCTCGGCGCGCTTCCTGGACCGCCCGATCAGCACGGAGTTCTACGACGGCGCCACCTGGCTCTCGGCCATCGGCGGCGCGCTCGTCCTGCTGATCGGCTACCGGGTCCTCTTCGGCCACTCGCGCTCGCGCTGAGAGCCTGCCGGGTGGCCTCTGACCGGGCGGTCACCCGACAGCCTCCGAGCCCGCGCGGGACGCCGGGCCGTCGCCCCGGGCTCCTCCGTCACGGACCCGTCTGACGGAGGGTGATGTTCAGGCGGCCGGTCAGCCCGAGCGCCGGGTCGGCGGTGCCCGGCCGCACCCGGGGCACCCCGTGGTACGCGAGACGCGAGGGCCCGCCGAAGACGAAGAGGTCCCCGGACGCCAACTCCACGTCGGAGTAGGGACGTCCGCGGTTCTCGGTGTTCCCGAACCGGAACACGCAGGAGTCGCCGAGACTCAGGGACACCACCGGCGCGCCGGACCGCTCCTCCTTGTCCTGGTGCATGCCCATCGTCGCGCCGGGCTCGTAGAAGTTCACCAGAGCGGTGTCCGGGGCGAAGCCGCCGTGCTGCCCGTACGCCTCGACCAGCGCCTCGCGCCCCAGCTCCGCGAGCCAGGCGGGCAGTTCCACCCCGACGGTGTCGAGATAGCGGTACGGCTCCCAGCGCCGCCCGAGACAGAGCGACCGTACCGACATCACACCCCCGCCCGGCAGCACGGTGTGCCGGTACGGGACCGGCCCGCGCCCCCACGCCCGGCAGGCGTCGACCAACTCCCGCCGCCGGAGGGGCGGAAGCCACTCGGGCACGTGCACCGCGCCCGGGGCGACGACCGCGCGTTCGCGGGGGAAGAGCCCGTCCGTCACCACGACCTCACGTCACCAGGGCGCCTTCGAGCCCGAGCAGTCGTTCCTTGCGCTCCAGCCCGGCCGCGTACCCGCGCAGGGTCCCGTCCGCACCGATCACCCGGTGGCAGGGCCGCACCACGAGCAGCGGATTGCGGCCGATCGCGGTTCCCACCGCCCGCACCCCGGCGCCGGAGGCGCCGACCCGGCGACCGATCTCCCCGTACGAGACGGTCGCGCCGTACGGGATCTCCTCCAGGGCCCGCCACACCCGTCGCTGGAAGTCCGTACCGCCCGGGACGCACACGAGGTCGAACCGGGTGCGCCGGCCGGCGAAGTACTCGCCCAGTTGCCGCGCGACGTCCTCGAACGCCGCGGGCGCGTGCCGCCAGTCGTCCCGGACGCCGACGCCGCCCTTCTGTCCCGGAAGGGACAGTGAGGCGAGTTCCGCGGTCCCGGTCGCGGTGACGCGGCCGACCAGCGTCATCTCGCCCAGCGGCCCGTCGACGCGGGCGTACACGCCGCTTGCGGTCATGGCTCGTTCCTCTCCTCGCGCCCTCGGTCTCCGTCCAGTGTGCGAGGGTCACGGCCGGCGGTCCGGCGGTTTTCGGACGCCGCGGTCACGCCGGTGGCCGCCGGCCGCGCGACGGGTGCCCGAGGGCGAACGCCGCCGCCCGCGGTCAGCGGTAGTTCACGTACTGGAGGGCGAAGTCGAAGTCCTTGCCCTTCAGCAGCGCCTGCACGGCCTGGAGGTCGTCCCGGCTCTTCGAGCTGACTCGCAGCTCGTCGCCCTGGACCTGTGCCTTGACGCCCTTGGGGCCCTCGTCGCGGATGGTCTTCGCGACCTTCTTGGCGTTCTCCTGGGAGATGCCCTCCTCGATCGTGGCGAAGATCTTGTACTCCTTGCCGGACAGCTGCGGCTCGCCCGCGTCCAGCGACTTCAGGGAGATCCCGCGCTTGATCAGCTTGGTCTCGAAGATGTCGAGGATCGCCTTCACCCGCTCCTCGCCGTTGGCCTGCATCAGGATCTTCTCGCCGGACCAGGAGATCGAGGCGTCGGTGCCCTTGAAGTCGTAGCGCTGCGAGATCTCCTTCGCGGCCTGGTTGAGGGCGTTGTCGACCTCCTGCCGCTCGACCTTGGAGACGATGTCGAAACTGGAGTCGGCCATGACGTGTGGCTCCTTGCGTCGAATGCCTGCGGTTGCTTGGGCGTACGGCGCAAGCCTAAGGCTTCCCCGGCACTCCCCGGGGGGTGCCGGACGAGGGCCGGGGCGCCCCGCGACCCCGCCGGAACGCCCGCCCGCGGCCTTCGCGAGAGCACCCTCCGCCGTGCGACCTGCGGCACCCGCCGCCGTCCGTCGGTCCGCCGGGGAACGCGACCGCCGGGTCCTGTCCCGCCGCCGCGCTATCCGGTGGCGAAGCACCCTTGGTCATCGGGTATCGTTTACGTCGTTGCCACGGAGCACCGCCGAAACGCGGGTCCCGGCGACATGTCCCATGGCGGTGTGCCCGAGTGGCCAATGGGAGCGGACTGTAAATCCGTCGGCTTAGCCTACCCAGGTTCGAATCCTGGCGCCGCCACGCGATGAGAACGGCCCCTGATCAGCGGAAACGTTGATCAGGGGCCGTTCTGCTGTGCAAGTGTCGCAGCGCCGGACCTCCTGTCCCGGCGGATCACGCGTTCCCCGGAGGGGAGGGTCAGTTGCCCGCGACATCGCGCACGGCGACGTCGAACGGGGTCGAGCCGCCGACCAGTTCCAGTGTCAGGCCCGCCGTGCCCGGGGTCTCCAGCAGCTCGGCCAGGACGGCCGCCACGTCGTCACGCGGGACCGGTCCCCGTCCGGTCGAGGCGGCCAGGCGTACCAGGCCGGTGCCCGCGTCCTCCGTCAGCATGCCGGGGCGCAGGATCGTCCAGTCGAGGCCGGTCCGGGACCGCACGGCGTCGTCGGCGGCTCCCTTGGCCCGCAGATAGGCGTCGAAGACCTCCTCGCCCTGGTGGTTCGCGTCCGCGCCCATCGAGGAGACGACGACGTGCCGGCGTACGCCCGCGCGTTCGGCCGCGTCCGCGAAGAGGACCGCCGCCGCGCGGTCCACGGTGTCCTTGCGGTCCGCTCCGCTGCCCGGCCCCGCACCCGCCGCGAAGACGGCCGCGTCGGCGTCCCGCAGGACGGCCACGACCTCGTCCGGGGACGCCGACTCCAGGTCCAGGACGGCGGGTTCGGCGCCCGCGGCACGCAGGTCCGCGGCCTGTCCGGGGGTGCGGACGATACCTACCGGCCGGTGTCCGCGGGCCGCGAGCAGCCTCTCGAGACGCAGGGCGATCCGACCGTGTCCTCCAGCGATGACGATGCGCATACTCACGACCGTACGACGGGTCCGGCCGGAGGGCTTCCCGGTTCCGGCCGCTCGGGGCGCCCCTGGCGCGGCAGGTCGAGCGCCGCCGCCGAATCGCAGTACTCCCGCACCGCACTCGTCCGGGCGACGACCCGGCCGCGGTGCACCACGATGCGGCTGTACGCCAGGGACAGCACGCCGGTCAGGCGCTCGCCGCGCACCGCGAGCAGCTCGGCGGGGAAGCCGGCCTCCACCCGCACCTCCGGCAGCCCCATCGCCGCCCGCGGCGCCTCGCTCACCGCCGCGTACGCCTCCGGCGCCGGCAGCCCGCCCAGGGACGTGAGGAGATACGCGGCCTCCAGGGGGTCCCCGCGCCCCACCGGGTTGGCGACGTCCCGCAGTGCCCCGCTGCCCGCCGCGAGCCGGACGCCGGCCGCCCGCAGCAGTCCGACCGGGGCCGCGCCGCGCGTTCCGGCGCCGCCGCAGCCGCCCTGCGGCAGGCAGACCACCGTCACCCCGCCCGCAGCCAGTCGTTCCGCCGCCCGCCCGGCCTGGTCGGCGGGCAGCCGCGCGAGGCCCGCGCACGGCCCGATCGCGACCCCCGGCCGCAGCCCGCCCGCCATCGACGCCAGCCGGGCCAGGCGCCTCGGGTCGCCGCCGTCCGTGTGCAGGTCGACCGGGCAGCCGTGTTCCGCCGCCAGGTCCAGGACCGCCTCGACGTATCCGGCCGGGTCGGGGTCGAGGTCCGGGCAGCCGCCCACCACGGCGGCGCCCATCTTCACGGCGTCCCGCAGCATGGCGAGCCCGTCGGCTCCGGCCACGCCGGTCAGCAGCCGGGGCACCGCGACCGTCGTCACATCCACCAGGCCGCGCAGCGAGCGCCGGGCCTGGAGCACCGCTCCGAGCGCCCCGAGCCCCTGTACGTCGCCGATCCGGACGTGCGCGCGCAGCGCGGTCGCGCCGTGCCCGAGCTGGAGCAGCGCCGCTTCGGTGGCCCGTCGTTGCACCTCGTCGGGGGTGGGGCGGAGAGGCCCGGGGAAGTCGGCGCCGAGCGCGGTGTCGGCGTGCGCGTGCGGCTCGGCGGGGGCGGGCAGCAGCAGATAGCCGGCGAGGTCCACGCGGGCGCCGGCGGCGGGGAGGCTGCCCGCCGTGCCGACGGCCACGATCCGCCCGCCGCCGAGCCGTACGTCGACGCTCCGGCCGTCCGTGAGCCGGGCGTTGGAGAGCAGCAGGGAGGCGGGGGAGTCCGCGGTGGCGGCGGCCCAGTCGTCGGGCGGCTGGGGCTGCTTGCTGTCGGCTGACATCGGGCTCCTCAAGGCTCCTCACCATCAAGATCACGCAGCGTGTGCCGAGCCTAGAGGCGGTCCGGCCGCCCTTCGAGGAGGAAGGCAATAGTCGTACTGATGGGGTCGCGTGTGGCCCGCGGGACGGCCGCGACGGAGGGGTGAGCGGGGGCCGCGAAACGGATTTGGGCGATCGGCGGAGGACCGTGTAATGTCTTCATCGCTCGCCCCAATAGCTCAGTCGGTAGAGCGTCTCCATGGTAAGGAGAAGGTCTACGGTTCGATTCCGTATTGGGGCTCTGGTGTGAAGGACCCGCCTTCGGGCGGGCTCCGGAACATCAAAGCGGTGTAGCTCAGTCGGTAGAGCAAGCGGCTCATAATCGCTGTGTCACCGGTTCAAGTCCGGTCACCGCTACACACGGTAGCCGATTGTGGGGTCGGTCCTTCGATCGGCTACTCTTTTATGCGTTCATCCGTCCATCCGTCCGTCCAAGGAGCACTCACGTGGCTGCCACCGACGTCCGCCCGAAGATCACGCTGGCCTGCGTGGAGTGCAAGGAGCGGAACTACATCACCAAGAAGAACCGGCGTAACAACCCGGACCGTCTTGAGATGAAGAAGCACTGCCCTCGCTGCAACTCTCACACGGCGCACCGCGAGACGCGCTAATCAGGCTCGTACACGAGGCCGTCCCCGCCAGGGGGCGGCCTCGTGTCGTTTGTCGGCAACAAATCCAGGAGGTATCGAGTCCATGGCGCTCGACCAGTCCTTCGTGGGCCGGACCTATCCGCCCACCGCGCCGTACGAGGTCGGCCGCGAGAAGATCCGCGAGTTCGCCGAGGCGGTGGGTGACGCGAATCCCGCGTACACCGACCAGGAGGCGGCGAAGGCTTTCGGTCACCCCGATGTGATCGCTCCGCCGACCTTCGTGTTCGCGATCACCTTCGCCGCCGCGGGCCAGGTCGTCGAGGACCCGCAGCTGGGTCTGGACTACAGCCGCGTGGTCCACGGCGACCAGAGGTTCGCGTACTCCCGCCCGGTGCGGGCGGGGGACCGACTGTCGGTCACCTCGACCATCGAGGCGATCAAGTCCCTCGCGGGCAACGACATCCTGGACATCCGCGGCGAGGTGTACGACGCGTCCGGCGAGCACGTCGTGACCGCCTGGACCAAGCTCGTCTCGCGCGCCCCCGAGGAGGTCTGACCGTGGCTGCGAAGATCGCTTACGACGAGGTCGAGGTCGGCACGGAGCTGCCGGCCCAGTCCTTCCCGGTGACGCGGGCCACGCTCGTTCGGTACGCCGGAGCCTCCGGGGACTTCAACCCGATCCACTGGAACGAGGAGTTCGCGGTGGGGGTCGGCCTGCCCGACGTCATCGCCCACGGAATGTTCACCATGGCCGAGGCGATCCGCGTCGTGACCGACTGGGCCGGCGACCCGGCGGCCGTCGTGGAGTACGGCGTGCGCTTCACGAAGCCGGTGGTGGTGCCGAACGACGACACGGGCGCCCTGATCGAGGTCGGTGCCAAGGTCGCGGCGAAGTTGGACGACGGCCGGGTCCGGGTGGACCTGACCGCCGTCTCGGCGGGCCAGAAGGTGCTGGGCATGTCCCGGGCCGTGGTGAGGCTGGCCTGAGAGCCCGCCGGGTGACCTCCGCCCGGCCGGAGGTCACCCGGCGGGCTCCGGACGCGCTCGGGGCTCCGGTGGAGGGGGGCGGCCGCGTCAAGACGGCCGCCTTTCCCGGGTTGACGAAGTTAGTGATTGAGCACTAACTTCGTGTGCATGGTCAGGATGAGTGCGGAGGAACGGCGCGAGAGCGTGATCCGGGCGGCGACGAGCGAGTTCGCCCGCGGCGGGTACTACGGCACGTCCACGGAGGCGATCGCCCGGCGCGTCGGTGTCTCGCAGCCGTACCTCTTCCGGCTCTTCGCCGGGAAGAAGGCCATCTTCCTGGCGGCGTTCGAGCGTTGCATGGAGGACACCCGGCGGGCCTTCGAGGAGGCGTCCGAGGGGCTGTCGGGCGAGGAGGCCCTGCACGCCATGGCCGGTGCCTACACCCGGCTGATCACCGAGCAGCCGGACCGGCTCCTGATGCAGATGCAGGTGTACGTGACCGTCGCCGCCGCGGAGGAGGCCGGTGAGCACGAATTCGGCGAGACCGTGCGGGCCGGCTGGATGGAGCTCTGGGAGACCGTCCATCTGGCGCTCGGCGCGGACGTCGACGAGACGACGGCCTTCCTGGCGCACGGGATGCTCGTCAACACCCTCGTCGCCA
Source organism: Streptomyces sp. NBC_01216 (assembly GCF_035994945.1). Classification (NCBI taxonomy): domain Bacteria; kingdom Bacillati; phylum Actinomycetota; class Actinomycetes; order Kitasatosporales; family Streptomycetaceae; genus Streptomyces; species Streptomyces sp. NBC_01216. The sequence continues at coordinate 2,896,338 of NZ_CP108677.1, read as the reverse complement.
TGGGCTTCCCGCGCGGACACCGGGTCTGGGAGGGCTTCTACCCCGAAGCCCGCAGCCCCGGCCCGCCGGAGGGGTAACCTGCCCCGGGGTCCCGCCCCGCGGCCGTCGGGTGACCGCCCCTGCCCCGCCGTCCGGTATCCCGGCACCTCTCTGTCCATGAAAGTTAGTCATCAATAACTAACCTGAAGGGTGAGCAGCAATGAACCAGCCCGCAGCCCGCCGCGGCTCCGTCGCCTGGGCCCTGGTGATCACCGGCGCCGCCGGATTCATGGCGGCCCTCGACAACCTCGTCGTCACCACCGCCCTGCCCTCCATCCGCGAGGACCTCGGCGGCGCCCTCGACGACCTCGAGTGGACGGTGAGCGCCTACACCCTCACCTTCGCCGTCCTGCTGATGTTCGGCGCCGCCCTCGGCGACCGCTTCGGACGCCGCCGGCTGTTCCTCGTCGGGCTCTCCGTCTTCACCGGCGCCTCCGCCGCGGCGGCCCTCGCCCCCGGCATAGACGCCCTGATCGCCGCCCGCGCCGTCCAGGGCGTCGGCGCAGCGATCATGATGCCCCTCACCCTCACCCTGCTCACCGCCGCCGTCCCCGCCGCCCGGCGCGGTATGGCGTTCGGCGTCTGGGGTGCCGTCAACGGCCTCGCCGTGGCCTCCGGCCCCCTCATCGGCGGCAGCCTCACCGAACACATCTCCTGGCAGTGGATCTTCTGGGTGAACGTGCCGCTCGGCCTCGCCCTGCTCCCGCTCGCCCGGCTGCGCCTCGCCGAGTCCTTCGGTACCGGCGCCCGGCTCGATGCCCCCGGCACCCTGCTCGCCAGCGGAGGCATCTTCGGCCTCGTCTACGGACTCATCCGCGGCCCCATCGACGGCTGGACCAGCGCCACGGTGCTCACCGGGCTGATCGCGGGCGTCGCGCTCCTCGCCGGCTTCGTCCGCCACGGCGTCCGCGCGCGGGCGCCGATGCTCCCGATGCGGCTCTTCCGCAGCCGCGCCTTCAGCGGGATCAACGCGGCGAGCCTGCTGATGTTCCTGGGCATGTTCGGATCGATCTTCCTGCTCAGCCAGTACATGCAGGGGGTCCTCGGCTACTCGCCGACCGAGGCCGGACTGCGCATGCTGCCCTGGACGGGCATGCCGATGATCGTCGCCCCGATCGCCGGCTATCTCTCCGACAAGGTCGGCGGCCGTCCCGTCGCCACCACCGGACTCGCCTTCCAGGCGCTCGGCCTGGCCTGGTTCGCGACCGTGGTGACGACCGACGCCGCCTACGCCGTCCAACTGCCCGCCCTGATCACGAGCGGTGTGGGCATGGCGCTCTACTTCGCGCCCGCCGCCAACCTGGTCATGTCCAGCGTCCTCCCGTCGGAGCAGGGCATCGCCTCCGGCGCCAACAACGCCCTGCGCGAGGTGGGCGGCGCGCTCGGCGTCGCCCTGATGTCCTCCATCTTCGCCGCCCAGGGCGGCTACGGCTCGGCCCAGCAGTTCGTGGACGGCCTGCGGCCGGCCCTGTGGGTCGGCGCCGGAATGATCGCCCTGGGGGCGGTCGCGACGCTCTTCATCCCCGGACGCCGGACGGCGGGGCGACCGGACGGCGACCCCGGGGAGAGCGAGCGGCAGCGGCTCGTCGCCGCGTGAGCCCACGGGGTGGCCCGCGTCCGGAAGCACGCGTGCCGCGGCGTGGCCGCCCGGCCGGAGCCCAACCCCCAGGGCTCCCCGCCGCGCGACGGCCCCCGCGCGCACCCCGTCCCGCCCGGCCGGGGACGACCCCGCCCCCACCGGCGGGGCCGTCCCCGTAGTCTTGGGCCCGTGCAGGAACTCCACGACGCCCCCCTCGCCCCCCTGACCACCTTCCGGCTCGGCGGCCCCGCCGACCGTCTCGTCACGGCCACCACCGACGACGAGGTGGTCGCCGCGGTCCGCGAGGCGGACGTCACGGGCACCCCGCTGCTGATCATCGGCGGCGGCTCCAACCTGGTCATCGGCGACAAGGGCTTCGACGGCACCGCCCTGCGCATCGCCACCAAGGGTTGCGCGCTCGACGGCACCACGCTCGAACTCGCGGCCGGCGAGGTCTGGACCGACGCCGTGGCGCGCACCGTCGAGGCGGGCCTCGCGGGCGTCGAGTGCCTGGCCGGCATCCCCGGCTCCGCGGGAGCGACGCCCATCCAGAACGTCGGTGCCTACGGTCAGGACGTCGCTGCCACGATCACCGAGGTGGTCGCCTACGACACGCGTGAGCACCGGGTGGTGACGCTGACGAACGAGCAGTGCGCCTTCTCGTACCGGAACAGCCTGTTCAAGAGGCTGCCGGACGACTACGTGGTGCTGCGGGTCCGGTTCGAGCTGGCGGACGCCGGCGGTCTGAGCATGCCGATCGCGTACGCGGAGACGGCACGGGCACTGGGAGTGGAGGTCGGCGAGCGGGCTCCGCTGGCCACCGTCCGCGAGACCGTCCTCAAGCTTCGCGCGGGCAAGGGCATGGTGCTCGACCCGGAGGACCACGACACCTGGTCGGCCGGGTCCTTCTTCACCAACCCCGTCCTCACGAACGAGGAGTACGCGGTCTTCCGCGCCCGCGTCGCCGAGCGTCTCGGCCCCGACGCGGCGGCGCCCGCGTTCCCGGTCGGGGACGGCTTCACGAAGACCTCGGCGGCCTGGCTGATCGACAGGGCCGGCTTCACCAAGGGCTACGGCTCCGGACCGGCCCGCATCTCCACCAAGCACACCCTCGCCCTCACCAACCGGGGCGAGGCCACCACCGAGGACCTCCTCGGCCTCGCGCGCGAGGTCGTCGCCGGGGTGCGGGACGCCTTCGGGGTCACCCTGGAGAACGAACCCGTGACGGTCGGCGTCAGCCTCTGAGTCCCGGGGCCGTCCGCACCCGAGTCCGCTCCGGCGGCCGGGACGCCCCCGGGACGGTCCCACCGGGCTCTCGGAGCCTGTCGGGTGGTCTCTGGCCGGGTGGTCACGCCCTGGCACGCGCGCTGCCGGCGTTGCCGGGATGCCCCGGTAGCTCCGCCACGGCGGCATCCCGGCGCCTTGGAATCGCACACACCGGACCGTGCCCGCCTGTCGACCGAAGGCCACCCGACAGGCTCTCAGGCGGCGGGGGCCGCCAACCAGTCGTCGATGCCGGAGAGCAGCTTCTTCCGCACGTCTTCCGGGGCCGCCGAACCGCGGACCGACTGCCGGGCCAGTTCGGCGAGCTCGACGTCCGTGAAGGCGTGATGCCGGCGGGCGATCTCGTACTGGGCCGCGAGCCGCGAGCCGAAGAGCAGCGGGTCGTCGGCGCCCAGCGCCATCGGCACCCCCGCCTCGAAGAGCGTCCGCAGCGGCACGTCCTCCGGCTTCTCGTACACCCCGAGCGCCACGTTCGAGGCCGGGCAGACCTCGCAGGTCACGCCCTTCTCGGCAAGTGCGCGCAGTATCCATGGATCCTCCGCGGCGCGGACCCCGTGCCCCACCCGTGACGCCCGCAGGTCGTCCAGGCAGTCCCGTACCGAGGAGGGGCCGGTCAGCTCCCCGCCGTGCGGCGCCGCGAGCAGTCCGCCCTCCCGGGCGATGGCGAAGGCCCGGTCGAAATCGCGGGCCATGCCCCGGCGCTCGTCGTTGGAGAGCCCGAAGCCGACCACGCCCCGGTCCGCGTACCGCACCGCGAGCCGGGCCAGGGTCCGCGCCTCCAGGGGGTGCTTCATCCGGTTCGCCGCGACCAGGACCCGCATGCCGAGTCCGGTCTCCCGGGCCGCCTCGTCCACGGCGTCCAGAATGATCTCCATGGCCGGGATCAGCCCGCCGAGCAGCGGGGCGTACGAGGTCGGGTCGACCTGGATCTCCAGCCACCCCGAGCCGTCCCGGACGTCCTCCTGGGCCGCCTCGCGGACCAGCCGCCGGATGTCCTCGGGCTCCCGCAGACAGGACCGGGCCAGGTCGTAGAGCCGCTGGAAGCGGAACCAGCCGCGCTCGTCGGTCGCGCGCAGCTTCGGCGGCGTGCCGCTGCGCAACGCCTCGGGCAGGTGGACGCCGTACTTGTCGGCGAGCTCGATGAGCGTCGAGGGCCGCATCGAACCGGTGAAGTGCAGGTGCAGATGGGCCTTGGGCAGCAGGCCGATGTCGCGGGAAACGTGCTCGGAAACGTGCTCCATTGAAGGATCTTGCCGCACCCGAATGGCTGAGGACAGCCCCTTTCCACGATCGGGACCGCGCTAGAACGCAAGAACGGGCCCCGGTTCCTCGGAACCGGGGCCCGTTCTTGCGTTCTAGCGGCGTGTTCGGGAGGACTCAGTCGCGGGCCTCCGCGAGGAGCTTCTGCATCCGCGACACGCCCTCGATCAGGTCCTCGTCACCCAGCGCGTAGGACAGGCGCAGGTATCCCGGGGTGCCGAATGCCTCGCCCGGGACGACCGCCACCTCGGCCTCGTCCAGGATCAGCGCGGCGAGCTCGACCGAGGTCCGCGGGCGCTTGCCGCGGATCTCCTTGCCGAGCAGGGCCTTCACCGACGGGTACACGTAGAACGCGCCCTCCGGCGTCGGGCAGAGCACGCCCTCGATCTCGTTGAGCATCCGCACGATGGTCTGGCGGCGCCGGTCGAAGGCGCGGCCCATCTCCGCGACGGCGTCCAGGTTGCCCGACACCGCGGCCAGCGCGGCGATCTGGGCCACGTTGCTGACGTTGGAGGTGGCGTGCGACTGGAGGTTGGTCGCGGCCTTCACCACGTCCTTCGGGCCGATGATCCATCCCACCCGCCAGCCGGTCATCGCGTACGTCTTGGCGACACCGTTGACCACGATGCACTTCTCGCGGAGCTCCGGCATGACCGACGGCAGGGACACGGCGCTCGCGCCGCCGTAGACCAGGTGCTCGTAGATCTCGTCCGTCAGCACCCACAGACCGTGCTCGACCGCCCAGCGGCCGATCTCCTCGGTCTCGGCCTCGCTGTAGACGGCGCCGGTCGGGTTGGACGGGGAGACGAAGAGGACGACCTTGGTCTTCTCCGTGCGCGCGGCCTCGAGCTGCGCGACGGAGACGCGGTAGCCGGTGGTCTCGTCGGCGACGACCTCGACCGGGACGCCGCCGGCCAGGCGGATCGACTCGGGGTAGGTGGTCCAGTAGGGCGCCGGGACGATGACCTCGTCGCCCGGGTCGAGGATCGCCGCGAACGCCTCGTAGATCGCCTGCTTGCCACCGTTGGTCACCAGGACCTGGGAGGCGTCGACCTCGTAGCCGGAGTCGCGCAGGGTCTTGGCGGCGATCGCGGCCTTCAGCTCGGGCAGACCGCCGGCCGGCGTGTAGCGGTGGTACTTCGGGTTCTTGCACGCCTCGACGGCGGCTTCGACGATGTAGTCCGGCGTCGGGAAGTCGGGCTCACCCGCGCCGAAGCCGATCACCGGACGCCCGGCGGCCTTGAGTGCCTTGGCCTTGGCGTCGACGGCGAGAGTGGCGGACTCGGAGATCGCACCGACGCGGGCGGAGACCCGGCGCTCGGTCGGAGAGGTAGCAGCGCTCATGCGGCCATGCTCGCAGACCCTCTCGTGGGCCCGCACACAGGTCACGAGGAGCGGACAGGAACGGTCATTCCCGGTCGTACGCACGTCCTGGAGCAGGTCGGGGCCCCTCGTGTTCGACGCGGGGCCCCCTCACCACGTACACTCACTGCTCGTTGGCCCGCACCGACCGTGTCCCGTGATGCGGTAGGTTGGGGAAGCCACAAAGGGTCGTAGCTCAATTGGTAGAGCACCGGTCTCCAAAACCGGCGGTTGGGGGTTCAAGTCCCTCCGGCCCTGCTACACACACCGCCAGGATGTGTGCGCATGTACGTACTTCGATGCACCGCCGTGCGGCTCCATTCGGGCACGGCACTGCCATGACCCGGGATCAGGTGAGAAGCGTGACGGACGCCGTGGGCTCCATCGACATGCCTGATGCCGAGGACGAGGCACCGGACTCGAAGAAGAAGTCCCGCAAGGGCGGCAAGGGCGGCAAGCGCGGCAAGAAGGGCCCCCTGGGCCGCCTCGCGCTCTTCTACCGCCAGATCATCGCGGAGCTCCGCAAGGTCGTCTGGCCCACTCGCAGCCAACTGACGACGTACACCACGGTAGTGATTGTCTTCGTCGTCATCATGATCGGTCTGGTGACCGTGATTGACTATGGCTTCCAGGAAGCAGTCAAGTACGTCTTCGGCTGATTTCTTGTTCCACCCATCTGTATCCAGGAAGAAGCAGCCACCGTGTCTGACCCGAACCTGAACGACGCCGTCGATTCTGTCGAGTCCGTTGAGGACGAGCTCGACATCGTCGAGGCGGCCGACGAGGACCAGGCTGAGGCTGCTGACGCCGCTGCGGGCGAGGCGGCCGAGGCGGCTGCCCTGCGGATCGAGGACGAGGACGGCACCGAGGAGTCCGACGAGGACCTCGACACCGCCGAGTCCGTCGAGGACGAGACCGGGTCCGACGAGGGCGACGAGGAGAAGGCCGAGGAGGCCGACGCGGAGCCCGCTGCTCCGGTCGACCCGATCCAGGCCCTCCGCGACGAGCTCCGTCTGCTGCCCGGCGAGTGGTACGTGATCCACACCTACGCGGGCTACGAGAAGCGCGTGAAGGCCAACCTCGAGCAGCGTGCCGTCTCGCTGAACGTCGAGGAGTTCATCTACCAGGCCGAGGTGCCCGAGGAAGAGATCGTCCAGATCAAGAACGGCGAGCGCAAGAACGTCCGGCAGAACAAGCTGCCCGGCTACGTTCTCGTCCGCATGGATCTGACGAACGAGTCCTGGGGCGTCGTCCGCAACACCCCCGGCGTCACCGGCTTCGTGGGCAACGCCTACGACCCGTACCCGCTGACCCTGGACGAGATCGTCAAGATGCTCGCCCCGGAGGCCGAGGAGAAGGCCGCCCGCGAGGCCGCCGAGGCCGAGGGCAAGCCGGCTCCGGCCCGCAAGGTCGAGGTCCAGGTGCTGGACTTCGAGGTCGGCGACTCGGTCACCGTCACGGACGGCCCCTTCGCCACCCTCCAGGCCACGATCAACGAGATCAACGCCGACTCGAAGAAGGTCAAGGGCCTCGTCGAGATCTTCGGCCGCGAGACCCCGGTCGAGCTCAGCTTCGACCAGATCCAGAAGAACTAGTCTTCCCGGCTCACGCAGGAGCCCCTGTCCGACGGCCCGTCGGACAGGGGCTCCTGCGTGTACGGGAGCCGCCCCGGGGTGGTGGCCGGGATGGGGCGGCAGGCTTCCCCGGGACGGTCGCGGGCCGGAAATGCGCGAGCCGGGCGAGCGCGGCGCGTGAGAGAATCGGGCCACTACCGCCGGAAGACCCCGGCATCCTGCCGGCCGTGTCCGCCCTTCGCGTGGACCTCGCCGGCCGCGGCCCCGGCAGCCCGGGTTTCCGACCGGTCCGCGGTGTCTCGTGCGGGCGGTTCCACCGCCCCCGGGAGACGCTCTGACCTGCTCGGTTTTTGGCCGCGCGTATGTACCCGTTATCGTGGTGCGGTATGCCTCCATCCGGATGACCGGATGGTGGGCTGGACACTCTCACTAGGACCCGGAGAGAGCAATGCCTCCCAAGAAGAAGAAGGTCACGGGGCTTATCAAGCTCCAGATCAACGCCGGTGCGGCGAACCCGGCCCCGCCGGTCGGCCCCGCGCTCGGTCAGCACGGCGTCAACATCATGGAGTTCTGCAAGGCATACAACGCCGCGACCGAGTCGCAGCGTGGCATGGTCGTGCCGGTGGAGATCACGGTCTACGACGACCGCTCCTTCACCTTCATCACCAAGACTCCGCCGGCCGCCAAGCTGATCCTCAAGGCCGCGGGTGTGGACAAGGGCTCCGGCGAGCCGCACAAGACCAAGGTCGCCAAGCTCACGAGCGACCAGGTCCGCGAGATCGCCACGGTCAAGCTCCCCGACCTGAACGCCAACGACCTGGACGCCGCATCGAAGATCATCGCCGGCACCGCCCGTTCCATGGGCATCACGGTCGAGGGCTGATCAACCCCCTCGTGACCACGCGGCACCAGCCGCCAAAGGTCACTCTGTGGCAGGGCCAGCGCCGGCCCGCACCACGACTCCACACCTGAGACAACAGGAGAAGAAGTGAAGCGCAGCAAGGCTCTCCGCGGCGCGGACGCCAAGATCGACCGCGAGCGGAACTACGCTCCCCTCGAGGCCGTCCGTCTCGCCAAGGACACCGCCGCCACCAAGTTCGACGGAACCGTCGAGGTCGCCTTCCGCCTGGGTGTCGACCCGCGCAAGGCCGACCAGATGGTCCGTGGCACCGTGAACCTTCCGCACGGCACCGGTAAGACCGCCCGGGTCCTGGTCTTCGCGACCGGTGACCGTGCCGAGGCCGCGATCGCCGCGGGCGCCGACATCGTCGGCTCCGACGAGCTCATCGACGAGATCTCCAAGGGCAACCGCCTGAACGAGTTCGACGCCGTGGTGGCCACCCCGGACCTCATGGGCAAGGTCGGCCGCCTCGGCCGCGTCCTCGGCCCGCGTGGTCTCATGCCGAACCCGAAGACCGGCACCGTCACCCCCGATGTCACCAAGGCTGTCAACGACATCAAGGGCGGCAAGATCGAGTTCCGCGTCGACAAGCACTCGAACCTGCACTTCATCATCGGCAAGGTCTCCTTCGACGAGACGAAGCTGGTCGAGAACTACGCCGCGGCCCTGGAGGAGATCCTCCGTCTGAAGCCGTCCGCCGCCAAGGGCCGCTACATCAAGAAGGCGACCCTGACGACGACGATGGGCCCCGGCATCCCGCTGGACTCCAACCGCACCCGCAACCTCCTCGTCGAGGAGGACCCGGCGTCGGTCTGAGCCCCACCGGCTCGCTGAGCGCAACCTGAGCGGCCTTCCGCACCTCTTCAGAGGTGCGGAAGGCCGCTTTCGCGTCTCCGGCGTCGGTGGCCGGGTGGGCTACCGTTCGACCGACCGCAGGAGAAGTCGTTCAAGGGGTGGGGAATCATGAGTCTGTCCGGATGGAAGCGCGCCGGGGCCACGCTGGCCGCCGTGGCCGTCGTCGGCGGCGTCACCGGATGCCAGGGCGGTACGGAAGAGGACGGGGCGGCGAAGGCGCCGCGGAGCGGGGAGAGCGTCACCCGGGTCATCCAGGCCGCGTACCAGAAGACGACGGACGCCAAGTCCGCCAAGGTCCGGATGACCGTGACCATGCCGTCCGCCATGGAGGGCGGCGGCACCCTGGAGATGAGCGGAGTCCAGGGCTGGAACCCGGGCGTCATGGACCTCACCATGAAGAGCTCCCTCCTCGGCGCGGGTGCCCCCGGGGCACCCGACGAGACCCGGGTGATCATGCTCGACGAGGTCATGTACCTGGACATGGGAGCCAAGCCGGCCGCCGCGATGGACGGCAAGCGCTGGATGAAGCTCGACCTCGCCGCCGCGGCCGAGGCAGCCGGGGACAAGGCCCTCCACAAGCAGATGACCGGCGGCATGGAGAACATGAACCAGGACCCCGCCCGGCAACTCGCGCTGCTGCTGGAGTCCCCGAACCTCAAGCACGTCGGCAGCGAGAAGGTCAACGGCGTCGACACCCGGCACTACAAGGGCACGCTCACCGTCGAGCAGATGCTGGACGCCAACGGGAACAGCTCTCGGGTGCTCGCCGGCAAGGACCGGGAGACCTTCCTGAAGAGCGCGGAGCAGGCCGGGATGAAGGGCTACGACACCGAGGTCTGGGTCGGCGCGGACGGCTACCCGGCGCGGATGGTCATCGGCATGACCATGAGCCAGGGCGTCGTCCACATGAAGGCCGACTACACCGACTACGGTGCCGAGGCCCGCGTCCAGGCCCCGCCGGCCGGGGAGACGGTGGACCTCTTCCAGATGCTCGGCGAGCTGGGCGGGGACGCCTCGGTTCCGGGCGCGAGCTGAGAGCCGCCCGACCCCGGGCCACCCGACGGGTACCGAGACCCGCCGGGGGGCCTCCGGCCGGACCGGGGGCCCCGGCGGCGCTGAGCCGTCCGGGCGGATTTGCTCGCCGCCGCCGACGTCGCGTACTCTTCCCGAGAAGCCAAAGACCGCTGGTCGTTGCCGTGCTCCGCAAGGGGTGCGGTGGCCGAAGGTTCGCTGGGATGCGAACGGCCCGCGCAGGTGATCGTGGAAGAGTTCCCGGGTTCTCGCAATCCGGTCGAGCTGAGCCCCGTGCGCCTGCGCCGGGGCGTTTGTTGTGTTCAGCCCCTTCTGAGCGGTCCTCATCACCCGGAAGGAGGCCGACGCTCATGGCAAGGCCCGACAAGGCTGCCGCGGTAGCCGAGCTCAAGGACAAGTTCCAGAGCTCGAGCGCCGTCGTGCTGACCGAGTACCGGGGTCTCACCGTGGCGCAGCTGAAGACGCTGCGTCGTTCGCTCGGTGAGAACGCCCAGTACGCCGTGGTGAAGAACACGCTGACCAAGATTGCGGCCAACGAGGCCGGGATCACCTCGCTCGACGACCAGTTCAACGGTCCGACGGGCGCTGCCTTCATCACCGGTGACCCGGTGGAGTCGGCGAAGGGTCTTCGTGACTTCGCCAAGGACAACCCGAACCTCGTCATCAAGGGCGGTGTCCTTGACGGCAAGGCGCTGTCCGCCGACGAGATCAAGAAGCTTGCGGACCTCGAGTCCCGCGAGGTTCTGCTCAGCAAGCTGGCCGGCGCGTTCAAGGGCAAGCAGTCCCAGACTGCCTCGCTCCTCCAGGCGCTGCCGTCGAAGTTCGTCCGCACCGCGGAGGCGCTTCGCGTCAAGCTCGCCGAGCAGGGCGGTGCCGAGTAATTCGGCTCGCGCATTGACCGCCGCCCGCTAGGGGGACGGTCGCAGCGGGCCGAACGTACGCCCGCCTACATGTACATCCGGCACCTGCCGAATTAGTGGAAGGATCGCCCATCATGGCGAAGCTCACTCAGGACGACCTCCTCGCCCAGTTCGAGGAGATGACCCTCATCGAGCTCTCCGAGTTCGTGAAGGCCTTCGAGGAGAAGTTCGACGTCACCGCCGCCGCGGCCGTCGCCGTCGCCGGCCCGGCCGGTGTCGGCCCCGCCGCCGAGGCCGTCGAGGAGCAGGACGAGTTCGACGTCATCCTCACCGGTGCCGGCGAGAAGAAGATCCAGGTCATCAAGGTCGTGCGCGAGCTGACCTCCCTGGGTCTGAAGGAGGCCAAGGACCTCGTCGACGGCACCCCGAAGCCGGTCCTCGAGAAGGTCGCGAAGGAGGCCGCCGAGAAGGCCGCCGAGTCCCTCAAGGCCGCCGGCGCCTCGGTCGAGGTCAAGTAACACCTCGCGAGTCCCCTGACTCGCTCAGGCGCCTCTCAGGCGCCTCGTGAAGGGCGATCACCCATCCGGGTGGTCGCCCTTCGGCGTACCCGGAGCCGGGCGTGGCGGGGGTCGTGGGAGGCCGGTGACGCGGAGTATGGTGATCATCGCCGTGCGCCCCGTCCACCGGGGGGCCTTGACGAACCGCACGCAGCGCGCAATTCTCAGGACGCGTCGTCACAACGATCCGTATCCGAGGCATGGATCGACGGCGGAACGGGCAGTATCGAGGTGCGCCGCACGGCGCGAGGTACCGCGGAGTTGAGAACAACGAGGGTCGCGAATTACTCGCCCTGGACATCAGTGGGCCAAGTGGCTACACTGTCCCTTTGCGCTGCCTGTTAGCTGCCCCCTGCCCGTCACCAGGGGCATCCCCTCGCGAGAGCACCGTAGGCAGACCAGCCCTGACCTGGCTTTTCAGTCCAATTCAGGAATGTCTGTCCCAGTGCCCCGCAAGGGACCGGTACGCGCGTAGTGAGTCCGAGCCCTCGGAAGGACCCCCTCTTGGCCGCCTCGCGCAACGCCTCGACCCATACGAACAACGGCGCCAGCACCGCCCCGCTGCGCATCTCCTTTGCAAAGATCAAGGAGCCCCTCGAGGTTCCGAACCTCCTCGCGCTGCAGACCGAGAGCTTTGACTGGCTCCTCGGCAACGCCGCCTGGAAGGCTCGCGTCGAGGCTGCCCTTGAGTCGGGACAGGACGTCCCCAGGAAGTCCGGCCTGGAGGAGATCTTCGAGGAGATCTCCCCGATCGAGGACTTCTCCGGGTCGATGTCGCTGACCTTCCGCGACCACCGTTTCGAGCCGCCGAAGAACTCGATCGACGAGTGCAAGGACCGTGACTTCACGTACGGTGCCCCGCTCTTCGTCACCGCCGAGTTCACCAACAACGAGACCGGCGAGATCAAGTCCCAGACGGTCTTCATGGGCGACTTCCCGCTCATGACGAACAAGGGCACCTTCGTCATCAACGGCACCGAGCGTGTCGTGGTGTCGCAGCTCGTCCGCTCGCCGGGTGTCTACTTCGACTCCTCCATCGACAAGACGTCCGACAAGGACATCTTCTCGGCCAAGATCATCCCGTCCCGGGGTGCCTGGCTGGAGATGGAGATCGACAAGCGCGACATGGTCGGTGTCCGCATCGACCGCAAGCGCAAGCAGTCCGTCACCGTGCTGCTCAAGGCGCTGGGCTGGACCACCGAGCAGATCCTGCAGGAGTTCGGCGAGTACGAGTCCATGCGGGCCACCCTGGAGAAGGACCACACCCAGGGCCAGGACGACGCGCTGCTCGACATCTACCGCAAGCTCCGTCCGGGCGAGCCGCCGACGCGTGAGGCCGCTCAGACGCTGCTCGAGAACCTCTACTTCAACCCGAAGCGCTACGACCTCGCCAAGGTCGGCCGCTACAAGGTGAACAAGAAGCTCGGCGCGGACGAGCCGCTGGACGCCGGCGTGCTCACCACGGACGACGTCATCGCGACGATCAAGTACCTGGTGAAGCTCCACGCGGGCGAGACCGAGACGATCGGCGAGTCGGGCCGGGAGATCGTCGTCGAGACCGACGACATCGACCACTTCGGCAACCGTCGTCTGCGCAACGTCGGCGAGCTCATCCAGAACCAGGTCCGTACGGGTCTGGCGCGTATGGAGCGCGTCGTGCGTGAGCGCATGACCACCCAGGACGTCGAGGCGATCACGCCGCAGACCCTGATCAACATCCGGCCGGTCGTCGCCTCCATCAAGGAGTTCTTCGGCACCAGCCAGCTGTCGCAGTTCATGGACCAGAACAACCCGCTGTCGGGCCTCACCCACAAGCGCCGTCTGTCGGCGCTCGGCCCGGGTGGTCTGTCCCGTGAGCGGGCCGGCTTCGAGGTCCGAGACGTGCACCCGTCCCACTACGGACGCATGTGCCCGATCGAGACCCCCGAAGGCCCGAACATCGGTCTGATCGGTTCGCTCGCCTCGTACGGCCGCGTCAACGCGTTCGGCTTCATCGAGACGCCGTACCGCAAGGTCGTCGACGGTCAGGTCACCGACGAGGTCGACTACATCACCGCCGACGAGGAGGACCGCTTCGTCATCGCCCAGGCGAACGCGACCCTGAACGACGAGCTTCAGTTCACCGAGGCCCGCGTCCTGGTCCGCCGTCGTGGCGGTGAGGTCGACTACGTGCCGCCGACCGAGGTCGACTACATGGACGTCTCGCCGCGCCAGATGGTGTCGGTCGCGACGGCCATGATCCCCTTCCTCGAGCACGACGACGCCAACCGTGCCCTGATGGGCGCGAACATGATGCGGCAGGCGGTGCCCCTCATCAAGTCGGAGGCCCCGCTCGTCGGCACCGGCATGGAGTACCGCTGTGCCACCGACGCCGGCGACGTCATCAAGGCGGAGAAGGACGGTGTGATCCAGGAGGTCTCCGCCGACTACATCACCGTCACCAACGACGACGGCACGTACACCACGTACCGCATCGCCAAGTTCTCCCGCTCGAACCAGGGCACCTCGGTCAACCAGAAGGTCGTCGTCTCCGAGGGCGACCGGGTCATCGAGGGCCAGGTCCTCGCCGACGGCCCGGCCACCGAGAACGGTGAGATGGCGCTCGGCAAGAACCTGCTCGTGGCGTTCATGCCGTGGGAGGGCCACAACTACGAGGACGCGATCATCCTGTCGCAGCGCCTCGTGCAGGACGACGTCCTCTCCTCGATCCACATCGAGGAGCACGAGGTCGACGCCCGTGACACCAAGCTGGGCCCCGAGGAGATCACCCGGGACATCCCGAACGTCTCCGAGGAGGTCCTGGCGGACCTCGACGAGCGCGGCATCATCCGTATCGGTGCCGAGGTCGTCGCCGGCGACATCCTCGTCGGCAAGGTGACGCCCAAGGGCGAGACCGAGCTGACCCCCGAGGAGCGTCTGCTCCGCGCGATCTTCGGTGAGAAGGCGCGTGAGGTCCGTGACACCTCGCTGAAGGTGCCGCACGGCGAGACCGGCAAGGTCATCGGCGTCCGCGTCTTCGACCGCGAGGAGGGCGACGAGCTTCCCCCGGGCGTGAACCAGCTGGTCCGCGTCTACGTCGCCCAGAAGCGCAAGATCACCGACGGTGACAAGCTCGCCGGCCGTCACGGCAACAAGGGCGTCATCTCCAAGATCCTCCCGATCGAGGACATGCCGTTCCTGGAGGACGGCACGCCGGTCGACATCATCCTCAACCCGCTGGGTGTCCCGTCCCGAATGAACCCGGGACAGGTCCTGGAGATCCACCTGGGCTGGCTCGCCAGCCGCGGCTGGGACGTCTCCGGCCTGGCGGACGAGTGGGCGCAGCGCCTCCAGGTGATCGGCGCCGACGAGGTCAAGCCCGGCACCAACGTCGCCACCCCGGTGTTCGACGGCGCCCGCGAGGACGAGATCTCCGGTCTCTTCGAGCACACCATCCCGAACCGCGACGGCGACCGTCTGGTCCTGCCGTCCGGCAAGGCGCGCCTGTTCGACGGCCGCTCCGGCGAGCCGTTCCCGGACCCGATCTCGATCGGGTTCATGTACATCCTCAAGCTGCACCACCTGGTCGACGACAAGCTGCACGCCCGGTCGACCGGCCCGTACTCGATGATCACCCAGCAGCCGCTGGGTGGTAAGGCCCAGTTCGGTGGCCAGCGCTTCGGTGAGATGGAGGTGTGGGCGCTGGAGGCTTACGGCGCCGCGTACGCCCTCCAGGAGCTGCTGACGATCAAGTCCGACGACGTGACCGGCCGCGTGAAGGTCTACGAGGCCATCGTCAAGGGCGAGAACATCCCTGAGCCCGGCATCCCCGAGTCCTTCAAGGTGCTCATCAAGGAGATGCAGTCCCTGTGCCTCAACGTGGAGGTGCTGTCCTCGGACGGCATGTCCATCGAGATGCGCGACACCGACGAGGACGTCTTCCGCGCGGCGGAGGAGCTCGGTATCGACCTGTCCCGGCGCGAGCCGAGCAGCGTCGAAGAGGTCTGACGGGAGTCCGGTGGGGGGCTCGTACCCCGAGCCCCCCACCGACCCCGGGACCCCCATCAGACCAAATTGAGACTCAACCCTGAGAGGGATTGACGCATAGTGCTCGACGTCAACTTCTTCGACGAGCTGCGGATTGGCCTTGCCACCGCGGACGACATCCGTCAGTGGTCCCACGGCGAGGTCAAGAAGCCGGAGACCATCAACTACCGCACCCTCAAGCCCGAGAAGGACGGACTCTTCTGCGAGAAGATCTTCGGTCCGACCCGGGACTGGGAGTGCTACTGCGGCAAGTACAAGCGTGTCCGCTTCAAGGGCATCATCTGTGAGCGGTGTGGCGTCGAGGTCACCCGCGCCAAGGTGCGCCGTGAGCGGATGGGCCACATCGAACTGGCCGCCCCCGTCACCCACATCTGGTACTTCAAGGGCGTCCCGTCGCGCCTCGGCTACCTGCTCGACCTCGCCCCGAAGGACCTCGAGAAGGTCATCTACTTCGCGGCGTACATGATCACGTTCGTCGACGACGAGCGCCGCACCCGCGACCTGCCGTCGCTGGAGGCCCACGTCTCGGTCGAGCGTCAGCAGATCGAGAACCGTCGCGACTCCGACCTGGAGGCCCGCGCCAAGAAGCTCGAGACCGACCTGGCCGAGCTCGAGGCCGAGGGTGCCAAGGCCGACGTGCGCCGCAAGGTGCGCGAGGGCGCCGAGCGTGAGATGAAGCAGCTGCGCGACCGTGCGCAGCGCGAGATCGACCGCCTCGACGAGGTCTGGAGCCGCTTCAAGAACCTCAAGGTCCAGGACCTGGAGGGCGACGAGCTCCTCTACCGCGAGCTGCGTGACCGCTTCGGCACGTACTTCGACGGTTCGATGGGCGCGGCGGCGCTGCAGAAGCGTCTGGAGTCCTTCGACCTGGACGAGGAGGCCGAGCGCCTCCGCGAGATCATCCGTACCGGCAAGGGCCAGAAGAAGACCCGTGCGCTCAAGCGCCTCAAGGTCGTCTCCGCGTTCCTGCAGACCGCGAACAGCCCCAAGGGCATGGTTCTCGACTGCGTGCCGGTGATCCCGCCGGACCTGCGTCCGATGGTGCAGCTGGACGGTGGCCGCTTCGCGACCTCCGACCTGAACGACCTGTACCGCCGTGTGATCAACCGCAACAACCGTCTGAAGCGTCTGCTCGACCTCGGTGCCCCCGAGATCATCGTGAACAACGAGAAGCGGATGCTCCAGGAGGCGGTCGACGCCCTCTTCGACAACGGCCGTCGTGGCCGCCCGGTCACGGGCCCCGGCAACCGTCCGCTGAAGTCCCTCAGCGACATGCTGAAGGGCAAGCAGGGCCGTTTCCGTCAGAACCTGCTCGGCAAGCGTGTGGACTACTCCGCGCGTTCCGTCATCGTCGTCGGTCCGCAGCTGAAGCTGCACCAGTGCGGTCTGCCCAAGGCCATGGCGCTGGAGCTCTTCAAGCCGTTCGTGATGAAGCGCCTGGTCGATCTGAACCACGCGCAGAACATCAAGAGCGCCAAGCGGATGGTCGAGCGCGGCCGCACGGTCGTGTACGACGTCCTCGAAGAGGTCATCGCCGAGCACCCGGTCCTGCTGAACCGTGCGCCCACGCTGCACCGCCTCGGCATCCAGGCATTCGAGCCCCAGCTGGTCGAGGGCAAGGCCATCCAGATCCACCCGCTCGTCTGCACCGCGTTCAACGCGGACTTCGACGGTGACCAGATGGCCGTGCACCTGCCGCTCTCCGCGGAGGCGCAGGCCGAGGCCCGCATCCTGATGCTGTCCTCGAACAACATCCTGAAGCCGGCCGACGGTCGTCCCGTCACCATGCCGACCCAGGACATGGTGCTCGGTCTCTTCTTCCTCACCACGGACGAGGAGGAGCGCGAGGTCAAGGGCGAGGGCCGGTCCTTCGGCTCCACCGCCGAGGCGATCATGGCCTTCGACGCCCGCGAGCTCTCGCTGCAGGCGAAGGTCGACATCCGCTTCCCCATCGGCACCGTTCCGCCGCGCGGCTGGGTTCCCCCGGTCGCCGAGGAGGGCGAGCCGGAGTGGCAGCAGGGCGACTCGTTCCGGCTGCGGACGACCCTGGGTCGCGCGCTCTTCAACGAGCTGCTGCCCGAGGACTACCCGTTCGTCGACTACTCGGTGGGCAAGAAGCAGCTCTCCGAGATCGTCAACGACCTGGCCGAGCGCTACCCCAAGGTCATCGTGGCGGCGACGCTCGACAACCTGAAGGCGGCCGGTTTCTACTGGGCGACCCGTTCCGGTGTCACCGTGGCCATCTCCGACGTCGTCGTGCCCGAGGCCAAGAAGGCCATCGTCGCGGGCTACGAGGCGCAGGACGAGAAGGTCCAGAAGCAGTACGAGCGCGGTCTGATCACCAAGGAAGAGCGCACGCAGGAGCTCATCGCGATCTGGACCAAGGCGACCAACGAGGTCGCCGAGGCGATGAACGCGAACTTCCCGAAGACGAACCCCATCTTCATGATGGTCGACTCGGGTGCCCGAGGAAACATGATGCAGATGCGTCAGATCGCGGGTATGCGTGGTCTGGTGTCGAACGCCAAGAACGAGACGATTCCGCGTCCGATCAAGGCGTCCTTCCGCGAGGGTCTGTCCGTCCTCGAGTACTTCATCTCCACCCACGGTGCCCGTAAGGGTCTCGCCGACACCGCCCTGCGTACCGCCGACTCGGGTTACCTGACCCGTCGTCTGGTGGACGTCTCGCAGGACGTGATCATCCGCGAGGAGGACTGCGGCACCGAGCGCGGTCTGAAGCTGAAGATCGCCGAGCGTGATGCCGACGGTGCGCTGCGCAAGACGGACGACGTCGAGACCTCCGTGTACGCGCGGATGCTCGCCGAGGACGTCGTCGTGGACGGCAAGGTCATCGCGCCGGCCAACGTCGACCTGGGTGACGTGCTCATCGACGCCCTCGTCGGCGCGGGCGTGGAGGAGGTCAAGACCCGCTCGGTCCTGACCTGTGAGTCCGCGGTCGGCACCTGTGCCTTCTGCTACGGCCGTTCGCTGGCCACCGGCAAGCTGGTCGACATCGGTGAGGCGGTCGGCATCATCGCCGCCCAGTCCATCGGTGAGCCCGGCACCCAGCTGACGATGCGTACCTTCCACACCGGTGGTGTGGCCGGTGACGACATCACCCAGGGTCTGCCGCGTGTCGTCGAGCTCTTCGAGGCCCGCCAGCCCAAGGGTGTCGCCCCGATCTCGGAGGCGGCCGGCCGCGTCCGCATCGAGGAGACCGAGAAGACCAAGAAGATCGTCGTCACCCCGGACGACGGCAGCGACGAGACGGCGTTCCCGATCTCGAAGCGTGCCCGTCTGCTGGTGGGCGAGGGCGACCACGTCGAGGTGGGCCAGAAGCTCACCGTGGGTGCCACCAACCCGCACGACGTGCTGCGGATCCTCGGTCAGCGCGCGGTCCAGGTCCACCTGGTCGGCGAGGTCCAGAAGGTCTACAACTCGCAGGGCGTGTCGATCCACGACAAGCACATCGAGATCATCATCCGGCAGATGCTCCGCCGTGTGACGATCATCGAGTCCGGCGACGCGGAGCTGCTGCCGGGCGAGCTCGTCGAGCGCTCGAAGTTCGAGACCGAGAACCGTCGTGTGGTCACCGAGGGCGGTCACCCCGCCTCCGGCCGTCCGCAGCTGATGGGTATCACCAAGGCATCGCTCGCCACCGAGTCGTGGCTGTCGGCGGCGTCCTTCCAGGAGACGACCCGGGTTCTGACCGACGCGGCGATCAACGCCAAGTCGGACTCCCTGATCGGCCTCAAGGAGAACGTCATCATCGGTAAGCTCATCCCGGCCGGTACGGGCCTGTCCCGCTACCGCAACATCCGGGTCGAGCCGACCGAGGAGGCCAAGGCCGCGATGTACTCGGCCGTCGGCTACGACGACATCGACTACTCGCCGTTCGGCACCGGCTCCGGCCAGGCCGTCCCGCTGGAGGACTACGACTACGGTCCGTACAACCAGTAAGCGAGTCGCCTGACGTACGAAGGGCGGTCACCCCGTGGGGTGGCCGCCCTTCGGCGTCCCCGGGTCAGAGCCTGTCGGCCGAAGGCGACCCGACAGGCTCTCAGGCCCGGGGCACGGTGAACGTCCAGGTGTCCTCGGCGGCGACATGGACGGTGCGGACACCGTTCAGCCCCAGCCGCGGGCGGGCCGGCCCCTCGCCCTCGGCGATCATCTGCCGGGTGCCCGGCTCGCACAGCCCTGTGCCGGTCGTGTGGGCGGTGTTCTCCTGCCGGGCTCCGGCAGGGGCGCCGGCGGAGCGGTTCCGTGTCAGGAGTGGCGCAGGACCCGGACCGGCGCGTAGTCGTCCGTTCCGTCCTCGTTGACGACGGCGTACACGTCGCCCCTGACCCACAGGTCCGCGGGGCGGCGACTCGGTCGGGGGCCGTGCAGGTACACCGACTGCTCCATGCCGCCGGTGGCGATGCGGATCCGCAGCATCTCCTCGTCCTGCAGCGCCCAGACGGACGCGCCGTCGCGAGTGAGCCCCTGGAGGTGTCCGTGGAACTCCTCGGTCGTCCACAGAACGCGTCCGGTCGCCAGGGAGAGACCGTCGAGGCGGGACCTGCGCCGCACGTTGCCGCCCTTGCCGTTGGCCAGTTCCTTGTAGTCCCCGGGCCGCACCCGGGGCATGATCAGGATTTCCCCGACGACCACGGCCGTACGGGTCGGGCGGGCCGCGAACACGGGTGCCGGCCGGTCTCCGAGAGCGGGGACCACGCGGAGTTCGCCGTCCCGCGTGGAGACCGGGACGGTCGCCCGCTTCCTGCCGAGCGGGTCGTAGGAGAGGACCGCGCGGGTGCCTCGTGTCTCGCTCTCCCACACCCACACGGCGAGCGGGCGGGCCGCGAGGACGGCCAGTTCCCGCGGGACGCCGCGCGCGGGAAGTTCGGTCCGGGAGAGTCGCCGGCCGCCGCCGGCCGTGAGGGTGCGCAGGACGGGTGCCTTGTCCGGTCCGCAGTCCGCGACGGTGACGACGGGAGCGTCGGCGGTACGGCCGTCGGGGTCGGTGTGCGCGAGCAGCGGGACGCACCCGGGTGCGGTGCCGGTGCGCCAGCGCTCCTTGCCGTCCGCCGCGTCGAGTCCCCGCCACCCGTCGGCGGCCGGCACGACAGCCAGGCCGTGGCCGGCGGCGACCAGATCGGGGCGTGCGCCCGCGGCCGGGACCGCGCCGGCGGGAAGTGTCGTGGTCCAGCGGACACGGCCGGTGGCGAGGTCCAGGGCGACGACGGAGGTGCAGGGCTTCGTCTCCGGGGCGTGACCGAGCAGCGCCACCCCCTCGGTGGTCTCCCGGCTCATCGTGCACACGACGTCTCGGCGGGGAGGCGTCCAGCGCCAGGCCACGATGCCGTCGGAGAGGGCGCGGGCGGTCACCCGGTCGGGCCGCGAGCGGATCACCAGGTCCTCGGTCGTCCAGCTGCCGACCGCCTTCAGGCCGAGGGGCCGGTCCGTGCGGGCCGCCCAGAGGGGGGTCGCGCCCTCGTTGATGACCGCCAGCAGGGGTCCGATCATCAGTACCGCGCCCAGCAGGGCGCCGCCCGCCGCCCAGCGGCCGGACGCGGCCTTGTCGCCGAGCACGGCCAGGGCCGGCAGCAGGCTCACCGAACAGAGCACGGCCAGGACGGCCGGACCGCCGCCGCCCACGCTCCGGTACTCGAGTGTCCATCCCCCGACGGCGCCGGCGAGTGAGGCCCCGAACCACGTGCCGAGGGCGAGGGATGTCACTTCCTGCCCGCCGCTCACCCGAGTACCCACGGTCCTGGTCCCTTCGCCGGTCGTTCCGGCCCGCCGGGCCGGGGGCGCCGACCCGTTCTCGGTGGCGGGGAAGTCGCCCCCGGCCGCACGGCAGCGCCCGGCTGCAGTCTCCCAGCAGGCAGGAGAAGGCGTCAGGTGCGGTTTCCGGTAGGTCTTCGGCCGGTTCGTTGCCGGGCGGGGGAAGAGAGGCGCGGCCGGGAGGTCCGCCGCGCCCGTGTGCGCGCGGCGGGCCGCCCGGCGGGGCACGGGCCGGTCAGTGGCCGGCCAGCTCCCAGACGGCGAGGACCAGGCCCGCGCTCGCCGTCAGCGCCGCGATGCTGGCCAACGGCCAGCGGGTGCGCTCCAGGGCGTCCAGCCGGGACTCCATGTCGGCCAGTTGCTTGTCGGTCTGGTCGCTGCGCTGGACGAGCAGCGCCAGCGCGCCGTCGACCCGGGCGAAGCCGGCCTCCAGGGTGCCCCGGAGCCGTTCCAGCTCGACGGCCACGGTGATCGGGTCGTTCGGCTCAGCCTCGGTCATCGGCGTCCCCCGCGTCTTCCGGGGTGCCGCCCAGCCAGGGCGGCAGCAGCTCCTGCACCCCGGGCAGGGCCATGATCCGGGTCAGGGCTCCCGCGACGGCCAGCGCTCCGGCGACCCAGGGGAGGGAGGCCGGAATCCCGGAGGCGTCGACGACGGCGGGCAGCACGACGGCGATGCCGACGGCTGACTGGAGGACGGTGCGTACCGTGCGCTGGGCGGCATCGGACATGGGTGTCTCCTCGTGCTTCGGTGCGGTGTTCCGGGGAGTGGTGAGGGGCGCACTCGCTGCTTCTCCCCGGGGGCGTCACGTGGTGTGCGGGACCTTCAGGGCGTTCCAGGAGGCGCGGCCGGGCCAGCCGTCGGCGTCGGAGCCGGTGAAGCCGAGCTTGCGCTGCCAGGCGGCGTAGGCGCGCCGGTCGGCGTCCGTCCAGCGCGGCCCCGGTCCGATCCGGTACTCCGCGCAGCCTTCGGCCATCAGCCGGCGGCCCATCGCGGTGACGATCGGGGAGCTGGGACGGGCCTTGAAGAAGGAGGCTCCGGGGAACGGCTCGTGACGCGGGGTGTCCGGCCGGGCCGAGGCGGCCTTCGCGGGGGCGGCGCCGAGCCGGGCCTGGACCCGGTCGCGCAGGCCCGGCATGCCGAAGCCGCGGGGGTCGCTCTTCCAGTCGGACCATTCCAGGTGCCCGATGACCGACTTGGCGCCCCAGCCGTGGGCGCGGCAGACGGCGGCCGAGACGCGCTCGATCGCGTCGAGCTGTTCCGGGGGCCAGGGGTCCGAGCCGTCGCCGAGGTTGACGCACTCGAACCCGTAGAAGCGGGCGTTGCCGTCGACGGCGCCGGAACTGCCCTGGTGCTCGCGCGGGGCCGGCGGCCGGTCCCCGTAGGTCTCGGTGATCACGGCCTGGAGGACGGACGGGTCGCCGCCGCCCGCGTGGTTGGCGCGGCCGTTGCCGACCAGGTGGACGGTGCCGTCCTTGGCGATGACGCCGTGGCACAGAGGGCCGGGGAGCCCCGCATAGCCGTCGTAGCAGAGCTCGACGGAGGACGCGGTGCCGCTGGAGACGGTGTGGTGGATCATCACGCCGTTGACCGGGCCCCAGGCGCCGACGTGGTCGCGGTGGTGGGTGCGCCAGCCGTCGTGTTCGACGACGGTGACGCCCTCGGCGCGCAGGGCGGCGAGGAGCCGGTCCGCGGAGAGGGGAGTGGCCATGGGGATTCCTTCCGTGGGTGGGGCGGGGTGAAGCCGGACGCCCCGCGCGGTCCTGAGGACCGCGCGGGGCGTCGGGTGTGGATCGGTGGGCGGGTGGGCCGACGGGTCTCAGGCCAGCGCGGCCCAGACGGCGTTGGCGTCGGCGACCACGGTCGTGGGGTTGAAGGACGTCGGGAGCGAGGTCTGTCCGGTCGTCCCGAGCCGGCCGTGCCGGATGAAGGCGTTCGGCATCCGGGCGCTGCCGCCCGGGAAGTCGCCGACGCTCGCGCCCCGCAGGAAGGCGGGCCCGTTGTAGCTGGGGCTGGGGCCGTTGACGACCAGGCCGACCCAGTAGTGACCGGCCTGGGCTTCGTACGGGGTGGCGAGCGGGCAGACGACGGTGGTGCCCTCGGTCGCCGGGATCAGCGTGGTGAGGGCGGCGGTCAGGCCGACCCGGCTGCCCGCGCTGGTGTAGAGCCCGGCGTACGAGGAGGCGCTCAGGGTGCCGCCGACGTATCCCGGCACGTAGAAGACCACGTTCCGCACGGTGGTCGCCGCGTGCAGCGGGACACCGATCAGGTAGACCGTGCCGTTGGTGCAGTACTGGGCCTGGTCGGCGGAGGCGGCGGCCGGGTCGAAGGCCCAGCCGGAGAAGCCGAGGGCGGCCGGGGACCAGGTGCCGGCGGCGGACACCGCGTCGACGTAGCCGCGGCGGGTCAGCTGGTCGGCCGTGGCGGGGGAGGCGGTGGTGGACGGGGGGACGGTGAAGCTCTTCGTCCCGGTGACCGTCTGCGAGCCGTCGAGCAGGACGGCGTCGCCGGACGGGACGGCCGACACGTCGGCGGCGTCGAGCTGGACCGCGCCGGCCTGCCCGTTGACGGAGGTGACCGGGGCCCCGTCGATCGCCATGTACCGCAGGTCGCCGGCGGCCTGGGTCAGCGCGCTCAGATCGGCGGCGGTCAGGACGACCGTCCCGGTCTGGCCGTTGACGGAGGCCACGGCGCCGCCGGCGGCGGGCAGCTGGGCCGCCGGGACCTTGCCGTCGGCGCCGAGCGTGGCCACGCCACCCGCCGCTCCCGCCGCGGCGGCGGCGAGCGCGGAGACGTCGGCGGCGGTGAGGGTGATGTCCGGGGTGGTGCGGCCGTTCACGGAGCGGACGGGCCCGGCCGGGCCCTCCGGGCCGAGTTCCCCGGCGGGGCCGGGAGGACCCGGAACGGCCACGTAGTTCGGTGTGTTCGGGTCGGCGGGGCGGATGTCGGCGAGGTCGACGACGGGGACGGCGGCGGGCAGTGCGATCTGGTAGGTCCGGACGCGTTCGAGTCCGCCGAGCTTCTCGGTGACGCGGTAGGTCCAGTCGACCGGGTTCCAGCCGGGCAGGTCGGTGGCCGGCAGCACGACGCTGATCCGGCCCTCGCCGTCGAGGGTGGCGCGGGTCGGCCCGCCGACGAAGACGTCGGATTCCGCGTGGGTGAGCAGCGCGGGCGGCCGGAACTCGACCGATCCGCTCATCGGGCCGCCGTCCGGGGTCAGGTAGCGGGCGGTGATCTGAACGGTGGGAATGGACGGGGGCAGCACGGTGACTCCTTGGGTCGGGAAGGTGCCGGGCGGGGCGGGCGCGCCGCGCCGCGGCGCGGCGAGGAGGAGCCGGTGGGGGACCGGACCGGTCGGTCCGGTCCCCCACCAGGGCTCAGGACTGGACGCCGTACAGGGCCAGCGGGCGGCAGCGCACGGTGTCACCCGGCGCGGCGACCCTGGCCTGGACCTCGAAGGTGACCGTCGCCCCGAACTGCGGGGTGATGGGCTCGGTGAACACCAGGCCCGCGCCCGTCGTGCCGGCCGGTCCCACCTGGACGCCGTCCACCAGCAGCCGCACCTCCGCGCCGGCGGTGCCCTGAACGGCGATCCGGCCGTGCAGCCGGGAGTGCTGGGCGATGCCGGGGCCGCTGTACAGGGTGGTCCAGGTCGTCGATCCGGTCGACTCCCAGCGTCCGGTGTCGACGGGCTCGGGCAGCGGGTACGGGATGTAGGGGCGGGCCAGACCTCCGCGGGCGGCGTCGTCGGCGACGACCACGTTCCCCCGCCGGTCGAGGATCTGCACCGGCTGCACCGGGAGGGTGTCCGGGCTGCCCGTCCACACCGTCAGCGCCAGTGAGCCGTCGTCCCGCCGGACCACGAACCCCTGCTGCGGGGTGTCCTCGTCCCGGTCGGGCTCGACCCGCCCGAGATAGAGCAGGTCCTCGCCGCCGGATGTCCGCACCCGCAGTCGGCCGCCTTCGCCGATGACGACTTCGCCGCCGCTGATGAGGTTCAGCGGCGGCGAGGTGTTGGCACTGCCCATCAGGTCGCGGACCTGACGCTCCAGGCCGCGGATCCGGTCGAGCAGGTCGGTGGGGATGATCGCCATCCGCTACACCCCTTCCAGGTAGAGCGTGGCCGTCTCGGCCTTGGTGCGCTGCGGCGGGTTCACGGCGAGGCCGACGATCCGGTACGGACGGTCGAGTCCCTCCGGGTGCCACAGGTCGT
Source organism: Streptomyces sp. NBC_01216 (assembly GCF_035994945.1). Lineage (NCBI taxonomy): Bacteria > Bacillati > Actinomycetota > Actinomycetes > Kitasatosporales > Streptomycetaceae > Streptomyces > Streptomyces sp. NBC_01216. The sequence goes on along the minus strand of NZ_CP108677.1, from coordinate 2,871,029 downwards.
GGATCCGCAGCCGGACGCGGGCCCCGAGCAGCGCCGGGGTGATCCGGCCGTCGAGCAGGACGGTGAGTTCCGGGATGGTCTCGGGCCGGTTCTGGCGGGACAGTTCGGCGCGGGCCAGGGAGCGCAGCGTGTCCCCGTCCCGCACGCCGCTGTGGTCGGAGGTCTGCTCCAGGCGGGGCCATCCGCCGGTCAGGTCGTCCGGTGTCTCCTCGCGCACGGTCAGCGGCCGGGACTCCTGCGCCTGGTCGGTGTTGGCCGACTCGCCGCGGGCCACCCAGACGTTGGCCTGCACCGTGGAATCGGCCGGCAGGCTGTAGGTGAGGACCTGTCCGGGGTGGTCGAGGACGATGTCGAAGTGGCCGGTCTGGATCCGGGGATGTCCCAGCTGGAGCCGCTTCACGCGGCGGCCCTGGGTGTCCCGGTAGCAGTGGACGCGCCATTCGAACCCGTCGGCCGGCTGGGCCAGCTTGTCGAGCAGCTCCCGCACCCGGCCCAGGGCCGAGTAGTCGTACGCGTAGTCCCGGGTGACGCCCGAGAGCTCGTGGCCGAGGCTGATGCCGATGTCACCGCCGGGCTGTTCCTGGGCGTGGGTGACGAGCGTCCTGGCGATGTCGAACTGGTCGGCGGCCGTGCCGGCCAGGTCGCCGGAGAGGATCCGGTGATCGAGGTACGAGTCGAAGGTGCCCGCCTGGAACTGGACCTTCAGCCGGCCCTGCTCGTCCGAGGCCGGAGTGCAGGTCCACAGCACTCCGCCCCACCAGATGTCGCCGTCCCGCTCCAGCCAGACGGCGGTACGGCCGGGCCGCAGGGCGTCCCGCGCCCGGACGGCCAGCCTGCCCTCCGGCAGGGGGACGGTCGCGGTGAGCGAGCCCGGCTTGCCGATGAAGTCGTCGAACTTGGCCTCCGTCAGCGGCAGCACGTCGAGCACCCGGTCGGTGCGCAGGTCGCAGAAGAGAGCCCGGTAGACCGGGGTCGTCGGGGAGTTGTTCACCGGCGTACTCACAGGACCGGGTCGACGCGGAGGTAGCGGTTGTCGAACCACGCCCGGCTGCTGGCCGCCGAGGTCAGGTAGGCGGAGACGGCGGTGTGCGTGGCGCCCGGCTCCAGCCCGCCGACGCGGAAGGTGTGGCAGACCGAGTGCGAGCCGCCCTTGTGCGCGGCCTGGGCGGCGCGGGTCTCGTCGGCGGCGAGCACCAGGGCGCCGTTCTTGCGGATGTTGGCGGACATCTTCGCCCACTCGCCGTCGGCCAGCGGGTAGCCCATGAAGCCGACCGTCACCAGGACCGCTCCCGAGACCGGCGCGGTGAACGTCGCGGTGATCGTGGGACCGGTCGTGTCGGTGACGGTCTCGACCCACGTGGTGGAGGTCGTGTACCCGCCGTCGCTGTGGAAGGCGTAGGCGCTCGCCGGGGCCGCCACGGCCGGGCGCCACACCGTGCCGTCCCAGCGCTGGAGGCGTCCGCCCTCGTCGCGGTACTGGCCCGCGTAGTCGCCCGCGGCCAGCGCGCCCTGCGGCGCGATGCCGCCGACCTGGCGCGGGTAGGAGACCCAGCGGCCGTCGTCCCAGCGCTGGAGCTGGGCCGAGGTGTCGCGGTACTGCCCCTTGTAGCCGCCCGGCACGTCGCGGTTCCACGCCTCGGCGAGGATGCCGCCGACGGCGACGGTGGAGTGGCGCAGGTCGTAGACGGCGGTCGGCCAGTCGATGCCACCGGTACCGACCGAGGCTCCCGCCGGCACGGTGACCTGGGCCAGCAGGAGCGCACCGTCGGGAAGGGCCGGCGGCTCCGGTACCGACGCCGGCGTGCCCTTGACGATCTCCAGCGTCGCCTCGGTGCGGGTGCCCTCGAACTGGGCGTCGTAGACCCGGACCACCACGAGGTCGACACGCGCGTTGAGCGGGTCGCCGTCCTCGAAGGTGACCGGGGTGTAGTCGGTCAGCACGACCGGGTAGGCCCCGGCCTGGGCGCCGCCCTGGACGACGGCGCGTCCCGGCGCGACGTTCGCCGTCATGCCCGTCGCCTCGCCGTACACGTACAGGCCCGACATGAGGTGCTCACCGTTCAGGGACCCGGGGATGACGCCGGAGGCCGTGGTGAGCGCCCCGCTCGGGGCGAGGGTCCCGGTGGGCGAGAGACGGGTGTCGGTGCGGGACTGGCCGGACTCGGTCTCGGTGCGGTTGATCAGCCATGCGCTGCGCACGGGCATGTGGTCCTCCTGGGAGATGACGTACGGGACGAGGGGATTCGGGGGCCGCGGCCGGTCACCAGTGGGCGTCACGCCACAGCACGGTCACCGAGGCGGCCGGGTCGGGCGTGGCGTCGTCCGACCGGAAGGCCAGCGCGGTGCTGCCCGGGGCGAAGAGGAACAGCTGCTCGGGCGAGGACGTGGAGGTCGCGGTGTAGAGCCGGGACGCGGAGCCGTTGAGGAGGACGGTGCCCGCCTCGGTGTCGACGGTCAGGACGTCCTGCGGGCCGAGCACGATGTCGTACTGGAGCTGCCGTCCGTCGGACAGCCGGGTCAGGGTCGGCCGGCGCAGCGGGCCCCGGAACTCGACGACCGGATGACTCGCCGCGGAGCCCGCGTTGACGGCGGTGAGCGAACCCGCGGAGCCGGTTCCGCCCCAGTCGAGCGGGAACTCCAGTCCGTTGGCCACGGCGCTTCCCCAGACGAGGCCGGGTTCGGTCCGAGGCAGGACGGTACGGCCCTGGCGCAGTTCGGCGCCGAAGCGGCGCGGGTCGGTCGCGGTCCACTGGAGGCTGGTCCTGGAGGTGCCGCCGTGGAGGTACGAGCGGTCCTGGGGGACGACTCGCCGGCTGACCCGCGCCCGCACGGCGAGCGTCTCGCCGTGCAGCCGGACCGCGAGCCACCGCTCGCCGCCCTCGGCTCCGGTGGCCGCCCGGAAGTCCGAAGTGACCTCGCGGGCCCGGGAGGCGTCCTCGGGGAGCAGCCAGACGGTCGCGCCGACCAGCCGCGGCTGCGCCCAGCGGGCACCGGGCCAGGAACCGTGCTGGTCGGGGCGGGGGATGTCGCCGGTGTCGAGGGCCGGCAGGTCGTCCCAGCCGGTGATACCCGTTCGGTCGACCGGGTAGGGCGTGCCGGGGCCCATCAGCAGTCCGGCCCACTGGATCTGCCCGTCGCGGGTGATCAGTGAGCCGGGTGCGGTCTCGCTTCGGTATGCGTTTGTGGTCTCGGCCATGACGGGCCGTCACCTCACTTCTGTCGGGGAACGCGTTCAGGCGGCGGCCGTCCGGTGGAGGAACAGCAGGTCCGTGGCGACGGTGAGCGGGCCGCGCCCCTCGCCCGGGTGGTACGAGTGCAGCCGGGCGCGCTCCCGGGTGGCCGTCCGTGGTCCTGGCTCCCGGTGCCCGCTCTCGGCCGGCCGCAGTCGCTCCAGGGAGGCCAGCGGGCGTACGGCTCCGGGACCGCCGCCGGGCGAGGGCTGGACGACGCCGCCCTCGGCGAGCTGCGGGATCTTCGAGAAGTGGACGCCGAACTTCTTGCCGAGGAATTCGAAGCTGAGGCTGTTGAGCCCGTCGATGACCCAGTTGGCGAAGGCGATCAGACCGCTCAGCGGTCCCTTGATCACGCCGACGAGGGCCTGCATGCCGGTCGTGACGAAGTCCCCGATGCCGTGCAGGGTGCGGGACATGGCGTCCTTGACCCGGGTGAACATGTCGGGGATCTTCTTCGTGATCCAGTCCAGGACGGGCTGGATCACCCGCTGGAAACCGCCCCACGCCGTGCGGATGATCCCGGTGACCGACCGGGTCGCGCCGGAGATCGCCGAGCGGGCCCCGGTGAACCCCTTGGAGAGGGCACCGCCGACGGCCTTGACCACGACGGTGACGACCGTCCGCACCGCGGTGAAGTAGACCGAGATCACCCGGGCGTACGCCTTGAGGACCGGGCCCAGGAAGGCCGCGATGACGCGGAAGGTCTTCAGGACCCGGTCGAAGACCTGCTTCATGATCTTCTGGCCGGCCTCGGAGTTCATGGCGAAGGTGATGATCGCGGCCACCAGCGGCACGATCAGGCCCAGGACGAAGCCGAGCGGGTTGGCCCGCATGGCGACGTTCACCGCCGTCATGGCGCCGGAGGCCACCGTCAGGGCGGTGCCGAACGGGCCCATCAGCTTGGTGAACCTGCCGGCGAAGCCGCCGAGCAGCCCGCCCAGCAGGCCGAACACACCGGCTCCCGAGGCCACCGACCCGAGCGAGGAGCCGGCGCCCCGGGCCTTCGCCCCGAAACCCTTGAGCCGGACCGAGGTGGTGCCGGCGGTGCGGCCCGCCTGGACCAGGGAGCGGGCGGAGGCGTCGGCGCGCGGCTTGATCCCCCGCACCGCGGTCGCCGCCGAGGAAGCACCGCCGCGGACTCCGTCGACGGACGAGGCGGCCCCGCGCAGACGGCGGACCAGGACGTCCAGGGACCGGTTGCTCTTCCGGAGGCCGCCGCGGAAACCTCGCAGCGCCGAGGCGACCCCCGCGAACGGGTCCATTCCGGGGGCGAGCGCCGCGGCACTCATCCGCGCGCCTTGGACAGGAACATCAGGGCCTGGGCGGTCTCCCGCAGGTCGCTGGAGGACGCCTCGTAGTAGTTCTCGATCTGGAATCCGGCGGTCGTTCCGGTGCCCGCGACGAGAGTCTCGGCCCGTGCGCGCCGTGCGGTGTGGCGCATCAGCCGGTCCAGCTTGGACAGCGGCAGCACGGCCTCGGCCTCACCGGCCTCGGCGACGATGGTGTGCACGCCGCCCCGGCGGGGCTGGACGACGCCGCCCTCGGCGAGCCGGGGGATGGTGGGCAGGTGGACGCCGAAGGTCTTGCCGCCGACCATCGGGACCCAGCCGGGGATCGAGACCTTGATGCCGTTGAGCTTGCGGATCGCGGAGTTGATCAGGTCGATGACGGCGTTGATCGGACCCCTGACGGCGCCCTTGATCTTGCCGAAGGCCCGGCCGGCGATGTCCTTGAGACCGCCCCAGACGCGGGAGAGCTTGTCCTTGACGGCGGTGAACGCCCTGGGGACGACGTTCCTGATCCAGTTGACGACCGGGGTGATGACCTTCTTGATGCCGTTCCAGACGCTGGAGACGACCTTCTTGACGGCCTTCATGACCGTAGTGATGATCTTCTTCCAGGCGTTGAAGTAGGTCGTGATGACCTTGGCGACGGCCTTGACGACGACCGTGATCGCCTTCTTGATCCCGTCCCAGACCTTCTTGATCAGCTTCCCGGCCTTCTTCATGATCGGGCCGACGGCCTTCATGACCGTGCCGATGACCTTCTTGATCGCGGTGAAGGCGACCTTGAGGACCTTCTGCATGGTCTTCGACCGGGTGGCCATCTCGACCACCTTCTCGATGAGCGGTGCGAAGAGCGAGAGCAGGGTGCCGATGATGTTGCCCTTCATCGACTTGTTCAGGCCCTTCATGCCCTTGGACGCCTTGTCGGCGCCGGACTTGAACTTCCCGACCTGGGTGCCGCTCTTCTGGCCGGTCTTGCCGGCCTTGGCCATGGAGCGCTCGGCCTTGTCCGCGGCGCGCTGCATCTTCTGCAGCTCGCGGGCGGAGCCGGAGGCCGAGGACTTGATCTTCTTGAGTTCGCGGTCGCCGGTTTTGGCGTTGCCCTGAAGGCCGTTGACTGCTCGGGCCGCCTGGTCGGCGTTCTGTTTGAAGCCCTTGAGGGATTGGGCGGCTCTACCGAGAGAGCTGGAGAGTGACATGTCCGTCCTTCGGTCTGCTGCTGACGGCGGGTTTCCTCATCGTCCTCTCAGCCCCCTGAGAGCAGCGCGGAGAGCCTGCCGATCTCCCGCTCCAGGCCGGCGAACTCCTGCGTGCGGATGTTGCGCATGGCGATGAAGTTCTCGCGCATCTGCCCGTGCGACTTGTTCGCCTTGCGTTGCAGCCGGGCGATGTCGGCGGCGACCCGCTCGGCGTCCGCCACGCGGTTGTCGATCTCCCCGCGCACGCGCTGACTCCGGCCCTCTCGGGACTCCAGCTCTCCCGCGACGGGGCGAGACGGCTCACCGGGCGTGAAATCGAAAAGCTCGGAGACCTGGTCGAGTTTCGCTTCGAATGGCTTCTTGACCAGTTCCAAGACGGGTTCGACGAGATACTTCTGGAAGTCGATGACCGTCTTTCCGGCGACCTTGAGGCCGTCCGGTGTGACGGACACGGCTTCCATATCCCACTTGAACCACTGATTGCTGAAGTAGACGTCCTGGGCCGCCTCGTTCCAGGACTCCGATCCCGGAGTCCACTTACCGAATAGTTCCTCGGCCGGCCCTTGTGATTTCGCCTCCAGCGCCTTCTTGAAATCCGAGAGGATGCTGCTCAGTTCTCCGCGGGTGACGGTCTGCCCTTCTATGCCTGGATCGTCGATCAACCTATACCTCCGGGTGCTACTATGTGTCGATTCTTACTCGTGGCGACTGGGGGTACGAGCAATGATTATTTTGTGGGGGGCGGTCGCTTTTCTGGGGGCGGCGGCGCTGTTCATCATCAACAGGCTTCTCTTTCGAGCCATCGCTCTTCGAATGCGATGGCGGCCGGCCGTGGGTACCTGTGTGCGGCATGAATGGGGAAAGCAGGGAGTCGTCACCGTGGGTGTCTTCGTGGACCCGGAGGGGGTGGAGCGCGAAGTGTCGAACATGGACCAGAAGACGGTGCTGGCGGCTGTAGGCGACGAGATCCCCGTCGCCTACAGCCCCCGAAACCCTGCCAACTGCGAATTCCTGCCCCTGTCGATAGGGAGGGTTTTCAGGTTCGCTTTCGGAGCCGTCGTGTTGAATCTGGGAGCCGTCGTGATCCTCGGCGCCTATGTATTCTGAGACGGCCATGGCATTCTTTCCGGCTCCCGGCCGGAAGGCGGTGGCCCTCCCCGTGTGCGGAAGTCGACGGCCGCGGTTCCAGGTGAAAGGACTCCGCGCCGGACGAAAGAATTCCCCGCCGGCTGAGTGAAATCCTCGCCGGCGTCGCGGGTGCGCGAGCCGCAAAGGAAGGCGATGATTCTCGGAATCCCGCACGGCTCACGCGAAGAAGCGCATCAGCTCCGCCCGGCTCGGGCCCTCGGGTTCCGGCTCCTCCGGAGTCGCCCCGCCCGCATCCGACGGGCGGTCGCCGTCACCCGGCCGCGGCACCGGGACCGGGGCCTCCGGCGGGTCGGAGTCCTCGTCCGTGTTGACGGAGGCGAACATCCAGTTCGCGGCGGCCAGGTGGTCCACGGCGGCGGCCAGCAGATAGTCGGTGACCGTCCACTGGGAGTCCTCGCCGTGCAGTTCGCGGCCCACGGCGCTGTCCTGTGGCATGTGCTTCACCAGCACCGCGAGCCGGCGGGAGGAGAGCCGGCCGCGGTGCCAGTCGAGCAGGTCCACGCCGTAGTGCCGCAGCAGGTCGGCTTCGAGGGCCTCGGCGTGTTCTTCGGCGAACGCGTCGAGGCTCAGCCTTCCCCCAGGCCCAGCCCCGTCTCCTTGCCGTACGCCTCGAGGATCGCGGCGATGTCCTGCATGGTGATGTCGTGGGTCTCGAAGCGACCGAACTGCTCCTCGCCCATCAGGAGCCTCAGCAGCCCGTCCACGTCGTTGTCGTCGAGCCCGCGCAGGCCCTTGGCCACGGAGCGGGAGAGTTCGGTGGGCAGCTGGAAGGTGTCGCCGTCGAGCTCGAAGGACCAGGAGCGGCCGAGCGCCTCCATGCGCTGGGCGCGGGCGGCGTTGACGTCGAAGGAAGCCATGGATGTGTTCTCCGTGTCTGAGGAGGAGCGGGGGAACGGGTGGTGCCGGGCGGGTGCCGGCCGCGCGGGGCCGGCACCCGCCCGCGAGGGTGTTACGCGGTGGTGTACGCCGCGTCCTTCATGACGAAGGTGGCGAGTGCCTGGCCCTCGCCCGGCGACAGGGCGGTGAAGGTGACTCCGAGCATCGCCGCGGCCTTGCGGGCGAGCTTGAGGTCGTCGGTCGCCGTCACCTGGCCGCGCGGGATGACGAAGCGGTAGGTGACCGCGGAGCCGTCGGTGAACTCCAGGCCCAGGGCCCGCTCGTCGAAGCTCGGGCCGTCCGGGACGTCGAACTCGTACACACCCGGGTTGGTGGCGTTGTCGTGGCGGAAGTCCGTCTTCTTGCCACCCAGGAAGAAGGGCAGGGTGTCCTCGTTGAACTGGAGCATCGAGAACTTCAGCGTCAGGTCGCGGTCCGCGTAGACGAACCGGGCCGGGCTGATCGACTGCCAGGTCTCCACCGGGTCGAGCTTGTCCTTCTTGGAGAAGGCCACGCCGTCGGTGGAGGTGTAGCCGAGGTCGACCCAGCCGCTGCCCCAGTCGGCGGCGGAGTCGCCGGTGAAGGCGGTCGGAAGGGCGGCGCCGACCTCGGCGACGAGGATGCGGCCGGTGCCGGCCACGCGGATCTCGGAGGCGTTGTTGCCTGCCATGGTTTCTCCTTGTGATGGGTGGTGCGGTGGGCTGCCGTGGGTACGGCAAAGGCCCCGTCGGGCGACGGGGCCTGGTCGGTGGGTACGCGCCCGGGGTCAGGCCGTACGGAGGGAGAGCCGCAGCACGCAGAGGTAGCGGTTGGCGGCGGTGTAGAGGTAGTCGGGAAGCCAGCGCGGGCCGTCGGCCTCGACGACGTCGGTGATCTGCGTCGCGCCGTACGCCGTGCCGGCCGCGGCCAGGAGTTCGGCGCGCGCCGCGTTGGCCAGCAGGTGTGCCGTCGCCTTGTCGGGGCCGTAGCACTCCAGCTCGATCAGCGGCTGGTCGAGATGGAGGTCGTCGATCCAGGCGCCTCCGCGGCGGGAGACGATCACCGCCTGCTGGGTGCCGTCGAAGCCCGCGGGCGGGGTGTCGTCGACGGTCGCGCTCGCCAGTTCGGCCCGGTCGGAGAGGAGGTCCACGACGATGGCCTCCACGTCCGGGAAGGTGCTCGGTGCTGAGCTCATGACGGGGCATCACTCCTGTTGCCGATGGGGGACAGGGAAAGCGGAACGGCGGAGCGGTGCCCTGGAGGGATGCGGGCACAGCTCCGCCGCTGCACCTATTGTGATTGAGATCGTGCGAGCGCGCAACCAGTTCGTGCGAGGTCGATCTTTAGGGGGAGGGGGTCGCGCGCGTGGCGAGTGGTCGCCCACCCGTACAGGGCGCTACCCTCAGAGATTCGAACATAAATTCGAAAGGCGGGGTGCGTGTGGTCGACGGAGGTGGCAGTGCGCAGGAGCGGCTTACCGAGGTGGTCGCGGCAGCCGTGGAAGTCGCCGCCGAGGCGGGGGAGCGCGGGAGCTACACGGGAGAGGTCGCGCGCACGCTCACGGCAGTGGTCGGCAAGGTCGGCGCCAGGATCGCCGTGGACGCGGAGATCCGCGGGTTCACGAGCGGGTGGCAGGAGGCTCTGCGGGCCGCGCCCGCGCAGACCGCGTGCGGTGGGGCGAGGGTGAGCGCCCAGGTCCTGCGGATGCGCCCCGAGGGGGATTCCGGGACATGAGCCCGGGACAGACGTGAGAGGTGGCCGCCCCCGATGCGGGGGCGGCCACCTCTTCCTGGTCCGTGGACCGGCCGGGGCCCGGTCCACGGACCCGCTACGGCCCGCGGCGCGCGGTCCGCTCGGCGGCGAACACGTCCTCGAGCCGGTAGAGCAGCGCGCGGCCCTGACGGCCGGCCGGGACCAGGTGCCCGAGCTGCACCCACTTGCGGATCGTGGCGGGGACGACCCCCGCCTCCTCGGCGGCCAGGGTCGCGTTGATCAGGGGGGCCGCGGCGGTGGTCATCGGCGCACCCCCTCGTCCGCGGTGTCCATGGACGCGGCGATCTCGGCACGGTCGGCGCCCGCCGCGGCCAGTCCCGCCCAGTCGGCCTCCCGCCAGACGTGCCGGTAGGCCGGATCGCTGTGGCAGTCGCACCGCTCGTCCTCGCAGCGGCACGCGGGGTTGACGCACAGCACCGCGCGGCGGGCGGGGAAAGCGCGCAGCGACACCGACGCGCACCACGGGCAACGCCCGCGTACCCGCACCATCGACTCGCTGTCCCCGAGTGCGCGGGCGCAACGACGGGCCATCCGGCGCGACTCGTCGCGGACGTGTGCGACGAGCGTGGGGTGGTCCGCCGCCCTGTCGAGCAGCGCGAGGACCCGTGCGAGGCGCTGCGGCACCCGCGCGTGGCGGGGCCTGCCCAGCCCGAGCTTGTCGTGGACGGCCTCGTCCAGCTCGACGACCCCGTCGGTGATGTCCCGGAGGGCGTCGGAGACGTACAGCCGCAGCGGGGCGGCGGAGTGACCGGGCACGGCCAGCCCGTGCCGTTGTTCCATGAGCAGCGCCTCCCGGCGCTCCCGGCGCAGCTCCTCGGCCTCACCCGCCGTCGGCCGCCGCTCCGCGAAGCCGTTCGACGGGCCGCTCCGGCCCGGGGCGAGCTCGGACAGCAGCTCGGGGAACTGCCGCAGCAGCGCCTCGATCCAGAGGGCGGCGTCCTGAGAGGGCGTGGTCATGAAGCCTCCAGCCAGTGCGGTGAACAAGGGACAACCGGGGCGCCCGGGTGGTCCGGACGTGCGCACTCCGAGCGGCGTACGCGTGACGTCATCGGCGGATCGGCGCGGTGGCGTAGAGGGACTACGCGTCGCGCAGCGGTCACGCCTGGTGCCCGGTGCGTTCGGACTGTTCGCTAGCGCGCGAGCGTGCAACGTCCTTGCGGCGGGCGCGGACCGGTCGGCCGTTGCGCCAGAGGCGTCCGGCGGAGACCCCGTCGAAGTAGCTGTCCGCGGGTGCCACCACCTCCTCGCAGCGGCGGGCCACCGGGCATCGGCCGCACGCCGTCAGTGCAGGTCGGGCCTCATCCTCGCGCCGGGCGAACACGATCAGGGGAGAGAGCCCCACGCAGGCGGCGGCGGCGCGCCAGTCGTCGGTCTCCGGCGCTTCGGGCGGGTGCATCAGGCGGTCTCCGGGGTCGGAATGGATGTTGCGAACCCGCACACTGACATGTTGCGCTCGCGCTCGCAACTTCTTTGATCGGGCACCCTTCGCCAAATCGACACCGTGCGCGCGCAGGAGCACGTAATTCCGTGCGCGCAAGCGCGATATTCTGGGGTCCGCTTCGGAGGGAGGCGACATCACCCATGACCGCCACTGACCTGGACCAGTTCGCCGCCTGGATCGAAGAGCTCATCCGTCGCCGCGGCTTCGACATCGACAGCCCGCGCGGCGGGGGCAAGTCCCGGCTCGCCGACGAGGCGGGCGTCCACCGCGCCGCGATCACCCGCCTGCTCCAGCGGCAGTCCATGCCGGACCTGGAGACCACCCGGCGCCTCGCGCACGTCCTCGACGTGTCGGTGCGGGAGATGCTCATCCGTTCCGGCCGGCTCACCGAGGAGGACCTGCCGCTCCCGCAGGCCCCGTCGCCGGGGGTGGGGCCGGCGACGTCCGGCACGCGCAGGCTCACGCTCGAGGAGGCCGCCGAAGGTCTCGGCATCGCCGCCGACCAGCGTGAGATGTTCATCAGGGTGGCGGGGCAGTTCCTGCCGTCCACGTCCACGCCCGCCCGGCGGGTCCCGCTCGCCCAGGACTGAGGGCCTGCCGGGCGGCCCTCGACCGACAGCCTCTGAGGCACGACCCCGTGCCCGGAGGGCCCCAGTAAGCTGTCACGGCCTGTCCCCCCATGCTGACGCAGGCAGTACGCCCCGCACGAACGCGCACGACACGTGTCACGACGGGCGAAGTCGCGGCGTGCCCGGGTCCGGACGCGCCGCCGGGGGCGCTCCGACGGGGGGGCGGGATGGGCGGCGAAGCGATGGGACGCGAGCGAGAGACACGTATGCAGGAGGAAGACCGCTCCTCCGGCACCGGGGGCGGTGGCGTCGGGTCAGGCCCGACGGTCGGCGGCGAGGGGCCGCCGGACCCGGGGGGTGAGCGAGCGGCCGGTGAGGCGCCGCCAGGGGCCGCGGGCGAGGGTGGCGCGCAGCACGCCGACGACCTCCCCGCGCCGGCCGCCGACGACCCCGAGGCGGCGGGACGTCCGGACGACCTCCCGGCACTGCTCTCCGCGCTCGGCCGTCTGCTGGAGGAGCACGCCCCCGGGGACGTGGCCGTCCTGCTGCGCGCGGAGATCGAGCGCCGCGAGATCCGGGCCTACGCCCTGGGCTGGCGCGAGGCGGCCGCCGAGTACGAATCGGCCCTGGAGGAGGTCCGGCGCGCCCGCGCCCGTCCCCTCCGGGTGGTGGACCGCACCCCGGGGCAGGCCGCTGTGATCCCCTTCCCGCGAGACCGCGTGGAAGCGGCCGGCGTGCCGGGAGCGGGCATGACGTCGGACGCGGGCCGGGCACCGGCCGCGGGCCGCGGGACGGCCGACGACGCCTCGGGCGGGGCCGGGGAACCGGTGCCCCTGGGCGGTCACCGCGGCGGGCGGGCCGGGTGGACGGGGCCGCACGACGGTCCGGGCCCGGGTGAAGGCCGGGCTCCGGCCCCGGGCGCCGTCCCCGCGCCCCCCGCCGCGGCGCCCGGGAACCGGCCCGGTCTGGTGCCCAAGCGCCGCACGTCGAAGGTCCCGACCATTCCCCGGATCCCCTCGCCGCGCGCACGGCGCCCGGCACCTGGGCGTGAACCGCCCTGAAGGCTGTCGGCCGGACCGCCCCCGGAGCGGCGCCGCACCCCCCGCTCCGGGCGTTCCCCGAGGTCGTCAGCGCGCGGAGGGTGATCGTGCGCGTGGGCATTTGTTTTGACCGGAGTCCATGCGATAGGTACGCTCAGACCTTGTGCCTGGGGTGTGCCTGGGCTCGTGTGCGTGTCCTCAACCGCACGGCGAGTCCGAGAACGGCCACCGCGATCTGCGCCCTTTCCGCCCCGGCGGGAGTCCGCAGTATTCGACACACCCGACCGCGTGGGTCGGCGAATGTTCCAGGTTAGTTTCACCGACGGCACACAGAAACCGGAGAAGTAGTGCCTACGATCCAGCAGCTGGTCCGTAAGGGCCGGCAGGACAAGGTCGAGAAGAACAAGACGCCCGCACTCGAGGGTTCCCCTCAGCGTCGTGGCGTCTGCACGCGTGTGTTCACGACCACCCCGAAGAAGCCGAACTCGGCCCTCCGTAAGGTCGCGCGTGTGCGTCTGACCTCGGGCATCGAGGTCACGGCCTACATCCCGGGTGAGGGCCACAACCTGCAGGAGCACTCCATCGTGCTCGTGCGCGGTGGCCGTGTGAAGGACCTGCCGGGTGTTCGCTACAAGATCATCCGTGGTTCCCTCGACACGCAGGGCGTCAAGAACCGTAAGCAGGCTCGCAGCCGCTACGGCGCCAAGAAGGAGAAGTAAGAATGCCTCGTAAGGGCCCCGCCCCGAAGCGCCCGGTCATCATCGACCCGGTCTACAGCTCTCCTCTTGTCACCTCGCTGATCAACAAGATCCTGCTGGACGGCAAGCGCTCCACCGCCGAGCGCATCGTCTACGGCGCCATGGAGGGCCTCCGCGAGAAGACCGGCAACGACCCGGTCATCACGCTGAAGCGCGCTCTCGAGAACGTGAAGCCGTCCCTCGAGGTCAAGTCCCGCCGTGTCGGTGGCGCCACCTACCAGGTGCCGATCGAGGTCAAGCCCGGTCGCGCCTCCACGCTCGCGCTCCGCTGGCTCGTGGGCTACTCCCGCGCCCGTCGCGAGAAGACCATGACCGAGCGCCTCATGAACGAGCTCCTCGACGCCTCCAACGGCCTCGGCGCTTCGGTCAAGAAGCGCGAGGACACGCACAAGATGGCCGAGTCCAACAAGGCCTTCGCGCACTACCGCTGGTAGTCGCTACCCACATCGAGACCGAGAGAAGATTGAGCCTTATGGCCACCACTTCGCTTGACCTGGCCAAGGTCCGCAACATCGGGATCATGGCCCACATCGACGCGGGCAAGACGACGACCACCGAGCGCATCCTGTTCTACACCGGTGTGAGCTACAAGATCGGTGAGGTCCACGACGGCGCTGCCACGATGGACTGGATGGAGCAGGAGCAGGAGCGCGGCATCACGATCACGTCCGCCGCGACGACCTGTCACTGGCCGCTCGAGGACGTCGATCACACCATCAACATCATCGACACCCCGGGGCACGTCGACTTCACGGTCGAGGTGGAGCGTTCGCTCCGCGTCCTCGACGGTGCCGTCACGGTGTTCGACGGTGTCGCCGGTGTTGAGCCGCAGTCCGAGACCGTCTGGCGTCAGGCGGACCGCTACGGCGTCCCGCGTATCTGCTTCGTCAACAAGCTCGACCGCACCGGTGCCGAGTTCCACCGCTGTGTCGACATGATCGTGGACCGCCTCGGCGCCGTCCCGATCGTCATGCAGCTGCCGATCGGCGCCGAGGCCGACTTCCAGGGTGTCGTCGACCTCGTCACCATGAAGGCCCTGGTCTGGTCCGCGGAAGCGACCAAGGGCGAGATGTACGACGTCGTCGACATCCCGGCCACGCACACCGAGACCGCCGAAGAGTGGCGCGGCAAGCTGGTCGAGACCGTCGCCGAGAACGACGAAGAGATCATGGAGCTCTTCCTCGAGGGCGAGGAGCCCACCGAGGAGCAGCTGTACGCCGCGATCCGTCGTATCACCATCGCCTCCGGCAAGGGTGGCGGCGAGAAGACGATCACCCCCGTCTTCTGCGGCACCGCGTTCAAGAACAAGGGCGTCCAGCCCCTGCTCGACGCCGTCGTGCGCTACCTCCCCTCGCCCCTGGACGTCGAGGCCATCGAGGGCCACGACGTCAAGGACGCGGAGCTGGTCGTCAAGCGCAAGCCGACCGACGAGGAGCCGCTGTCGGCCCTCGCGTTCAAGATCGCGAGCGACCCGCACCTCGGCAAGCTCACCTTCGTCCGGATCTACTCCGGTCGCCTGGAGGCCGGCACCGCGGTGCTGAACTCCGTCAAGGGCAAGAAGGAGCGCATCGGCAAGATCTACCGCATGCACGCGAACAAGCGTGAGGAGATCGCCTCGGTGGGCGCCGGCGACATCGTCGCCGTCATGGGCCTCAAGCAGACCACCACCGGTGAGACGCTGTGCGACGACAAGAACCCGGTCATCCTGGAGTCCATGGACTTCCCGGCGCCGGTGATCCAGGTCGCCATCGAGCCCAAGTCCAAGGGTGACCAGGAGAAGCTGGGTGTCGCCATCCAGCGTCTCGCGGAGGAGGACCCCTCCTTCCAGGTTCACTCGGACGAGGAGACCGGCCAGACCATCATCGGTGGTATGGGCGAGCTTCACCTCGACATCCTCGTCGACCGCATGCGTCGCGAGTTCAAGGTCGAGGCGAACGTCGGCAAGCCGCAGGTCGCGTACCGTGAGACGATCCGCAAGGCCGTCGAGCGCGTGGACTTCACCCACAAGAAGCAGACCGGTGGTACCGGTCAGTTCGCCAAGGTGCAGATCGCGATCGAGCCCATCGAGGGCGGCGACGCCTCGTACGAGTTCGTGAACAAGGTCACCGGTGGCCGCATCCCGAAGGAGTACATCCCTTCGGTCGACGCGGGTGCGCAGGAGGCCATGCAGTTCGGCATCCTGGCCGGCTACGAGATGACCGGCGTCCGCGTCATCCTTCTCGACGGTGCCTACCACGAGGTCGACTCCTCCGAGCTCGCGTTCAAGATCGCCGGTTCGCAGGCCTTCAAGGAGGCCGCGCGCAAGGCATCCCCTGTCATCCTTGAGCCCATGATGGCCGTCGAGGTCGTCACGCCCGAGGACTACATGGGTGAGGTCATCGGCGACATCAACTCCCGCCGTGGTCAGATCCAGGCCATGGAGGAGCGCAGCGGCGCTCGCGTCGTGAAGGGCCTCGTGCCCCTTTCGGAGATGTTCGGCTACGTCGGAGACCTCCGCAGCAAGACCTCGGGTCGCGCAAGCTACTCGATGCAGTTCGACTCCTACGCCGAGGTTCCGCGGAACGTCGCCGAGGAGATCATCGCGAAGGCCAAGGGCGAGTAGCTCTCCCGAGTTCACGCTTTAGGCTTGACACCAGTCGCCGGGGCTCAGCCCCGAAACCCGAGGACCGGGCCCCGGCGGATGGCATCCCAGCAAAGATCACCTGGCGCCGATGAAGCAAGGCGTTCAGAACCACTCCAGGAGGACCCCAGTGGCGAAGGCGAAGTTCGAGCGGACTAAGCCGCACGTCAACATCGGCACCATCGGTCACATCGACCACGGTAAGACGACCCTCACGGCCGCCATTACCAAGGTGCTGCACGACGCGTACCCGGACCTGAACGAGGCCTCGGCCTTCGACCAGATCGACAAGGCTCCCGAGGAGCGCCAGCGCGGTATCACCATCTCCATCGCGCACGTCGAGTACCAGACCGAGTCGCGTCACTACGCCCACGTCGACTGCCCCGGTCACGCGGACTACATCAAGAACATGATCACGGGTGCGGCGCAGATGGACGGCGCCATCCTCGTGGTCGCCGCCACCGACGGCCCGATGCCGCAGACCAAGGAGCACGTGCTCCTGGCCCGCCAGGTCGGCGTTCCGTACATCGTCGTCGCCCTGAACAAGGCCGACATGGTGGACGACGAGGAGATCCTGGAGCTCGTCGAGCTCGAGGTGCGTGAGCTCCTCTCCGAGTACGAGTTCCCGGGCGACGACCTGCCGGTCGTCAAGGTCTCGGCGCTCAAGGCGCTCGAGGGCGACAAGGAGTGGGGCCAGTCGGTCCTGAACCTGATGGCCGCCGTCGACGAGGCGATCCCGCAGCCCGAGCGTGACGTCGACAAGCCGTTCCTGATGCCGATCGAGGACGTCTTCACGATCACCGGTCGTGGCACCGTCGTCACCGGTCGTATCGAGCGCGGTATCCTGAAGGTCAACGAGACCGTCGACATCGTCGGTATCAAGCAGGAGAAGACCACCACCACGGTCACCGGCATCGAGATGTTCCGCAAGCTGCTCGACGAGGGCCAGGCCGGTGAGAACGTCGGTCTGCTCCTCCGTGGCATCAAGCGCGAGGACGTCGAGCGCGGCCAGGTCATCATCAAGCCCGGTTCGGTCACGCCGCACACCGAGTTCGAGGCCCAGGCCTACATCCTGTCGAAGGACGAGGGTGGCCGTCACACCCCCTTCTTCAACAACTACCGCCCGCAGTTCTACTTCCGTACCACGGACGTGACCGGCGTCGTGACCCTCCCCGAGGGCACCGAGATGGTCATGCCGGGCGACAACACCTCCATGACCGTCGAGCTGATCCAGCCCGTCGCCATGGAGGAGGGCCTGAAGTTCGCCATCCGTGAGGGTGGCCGGACCGTGGGCGCCGGCCAGGTCACCAAGATCAACAAGTAATTGTCGATCGTCTGACCTGCGCCGCTTCTGACGGAGCGTCATGAGAGGGCCCCCGGCCCGCCGTTCGCGGCGGGTCGGGGGCCCTCGGCCGTTCCGGTGGACTTATGTGACAGGTGTGCCCCCTGTGGTGGGCGTGACAGTAGCTGCCAGTAGCATGCGGACGGTTGGCTATGTCATGTCCATCAAGGGGGAGACAACTTGAGTTCGGGACGTCGAGCACGACGGACGACGAAGGCGACGCGGGTGCGTCGTACCGCGCTGGGGACCGCGGTGGGCGTCCTCGCGGTCCTGGGCTTCCAGGCCGTGGCGAACGGTGCCGGGACCGGGATCGACAAGAACGACGCCAAGGCCGATACGCCCGGGGTCTACAGCTCCTCGGCGGCGCATCGCGCCAAGGGCAGAAGCCAGGTGCACAAGCTGGCGCTGACCGACAAGGGCAAGGGGGAGGCCACCCTGACCCGACGCGCCACCGAGCCGTTCGGTCTCCTCGGCGTCACCTGGACGAACCCCGAGGAGAAGGTCAAGGGCACGATCGAGGCGCGTACCCGAAGCGCCGAGACGGGCAAGTGGTCCGACTGGATCGAGCTCGAGCCGCACCCCGCCGGCATGGACGGGGACCGGCCCGGCGCCCCCGGCTCTACCGAACCGGTGTGGGTCGGCGCGTCCGACGGCGCCGAGGTCCGGGTGAGCGACGGAGCCGCGGCCGGCGTGCTGCCCGCGGGTCTCAAGCTCAACATGGTGGACCCGGGCGGCGTGGGCGCCCAGGCCAAGGACAGGGGCGAACTGAACGCCGAGCCGGCCGCCTTCGCGGCCGAGGACCCGCCGACCACGCCGCCGAGCGTGCCCGGTCCGGCGTCGACCGCTCCGCAGCCGCCCGTCGTCACCCGCGCCCAGTGGGGCGGGACCGAGATCGAGGAGAAGACCCCCGAGCCGGCCCAGTACCTCAGCGGCGGCGAGATCAAGGCGATCTTCGTCCACCACACCACGAGCGCCGCGTACGAGTGCTCGGCCTCGAAGAACGTCGTCCGGAGCATTCTCGACTACCACGTCGACATCGAGAAGTGGCGCGACATCGGCTACAACTTCCTCGTCGACAAGTGCGGCACCGTCTTCGAGGGGCGCAAGGGCGGCATCGACCAGCCCGTGCAGGGAGCGCACACCTACGGCTGGAACTCCCAGTCGACCAGCGTCGCGCTCCTCGGCGACTACACGGACCAGGCCGCGTCCAACGCCGCGCTGGTCTCCGCCTCGCGGGTGGCCGCCTACAAGCTCGGCCAGTACGGCGTCGACCCCGGCGGCAAGAGCACGCTGACCGCGGGCGCCACCCAGACGAACTTCTTCCGTGAGTCCTTCACCAAGGACAGCACCTACAGCTTCGACGCGATCTCCGGGCACCGCAACGGCTTCAACACCCAGTGCCCCGGCAACATGCTGTACCCGCAGCTGCCCACCATCCGGGCCTACGCCACCGGCACCGTCGCCGGTCTGAAGGTCGACTCGCTCTCCGGCGGCGCGACCAAGGCCGGCACCGGCTACGAGACGCCCGGTCCGGTCACGGTCAACTGGTCCACCAGCACCGCGAACTCCCTGATCCACAAGTTCGAGCTGCTCGTGGACGGCCAGGTCGTCGCGTCTCCGGGCGCCGGCGCCCGCAGCGCCACCACCTCGGTCACCGGCTACGGCGCGCACAACGTGGCCGTCCGGGCCACCCACACCTCCGGCAAGGTGACGACCTCCGCGTCGGTCGCCGTGACCGTTCCGGGTCCGAAGACCTTCAAGCCCGTCGCCCCCACCCGTCTGATGGACACCCGTTCGGGTCTCGGTGTGCCGAAGGCCAAGGTCGGGGCCGGCAAGGAAGTGGTCCTCCAGGTCACCGGCGCCAACGGCATCCCGTCCACCGGCGTGGGCGCGGTCGTCCTGAACGTCACGGCGACGAACCCGACCGAGCCCAGCTTCGTGTCGGTCTACCCGAACGGCACCGCCCGCACGGACGCGTCGAACCTCAACTTCACCGCCGGCAAGACGATCCCGAACCTGGTGACCGTCCCGGTGATCGACGGCAAGGTCCGCTTCTACAACCGCAACGGCTCCGTCGACCTGCTCGCCGACATCACGGGCTACTACGTCAAGGACACCAGCGGTTCGACCCACGCCAACCTCGGTCCGCTGCGGATGATGGACACCCGTGAGGGCACCGGTGTACCGAAGGCCAAGGTCGGCGCGTCCGGCGTCGTCGACCTGCAGGTCACCGGTGTCAACGGCGTCCCGGCCACGGGCGTCACGGCCGTCGTCCTGAACGTGACCGCCACCAACGCCACGGCGACCAGCTTCGTGTCGGTGTACCCGGGCGGTACGACCCGGCCGAGCGCGTCGAACCTCAACTTCACCACGGGCCAGACGATCCCGAACCTGGTGGTCGTCCCGGTCGGCGCCAACGGCAAGGTCAGCTTCTACAACCGCGCCGGTTCCGTCGACCTGCTGGCCGACGTGACGGGGTACTTCTCCTCCGGCCCGGCGGGCGCCTCCCACATCAACCTCGGTCCGCTGCGGATGATGGACACCCGCTCGGGCCTCGGCGTCGCGAAGGCCAAGGTCGGCGCGGGCGGCGTGGTGAACCTGCAGGTCACCGGTGTCAACGGCGTCCCGGCCACGGGCGTGACGGCCGTCGTCCTGAACGTGACGGCGACCGGCCCGACGGCGACCAGCTTCGTGTCGGTGTACCCGGGCGGTACGACCCGGCCGAGCGCGTCGAACCTCAACTTCACCGCCGGCCTGACGATCCCGAACCTGGTGGTCGTCCCGGTCGGCGCGGACGGCAAGGT